>NZ_JBEPOY010000002.1:0-842579 GCF_040547045.1 Janibacter sp. UYMM211
GCTCCCAGTAGACTACTGGGTTGATAGGCCAGATGTGGAAGTGCAGCAATGCATGGAGCTGACTGGTACTAATAAGCCGATAACTTGATACACACTCTCACCCCTCGTGGGTGGGTGTAAAAGAAGAAGTCTTCGCGTCCACTGTCCAGTTCCCGAGATACGGTCGGGAAACAAACAACCGATACATCTCCATAGAGTTTCGGCTGTCATAGCGAAGGGGAAACGCCCGGCTCCATTCCGAACCCGGAAGCTAAGCCCTTCAGCGCCGATGGTACTGCACTGGTGACGGTGTGGGAGAGTAGGACGCAGCCGGACAACCATTCACCACCCCCATTGCGGGTGGACAAGAAACGCCCCACGAGATCAGCGATGTTCTCGTCGGGGCGTTTCTCGCGTCCTGATGGGTTGGGCGGTCAGGGCCACGATCGACGGGCCGGCGCGCCCCGGGTTGGGGCACGCCGGCCAGGTGGGCCGTTGGTTCGCTCAGCGACGCCCGGGTCGACGCCCGAGCGTGAAGCGGTCGAGGTCCCAGCCGACCGTGGTGCGGCCGCGGTAGCCGCGCTGCGCCAGTCGCGTCCACCGTCGCACGTCGACCTTGGGTGCCCCGAGGTCGGCGTGGTGCGAGACGACGAGGTGCTTCGCGTGCGCCTGCTGGGCGACCTCGCCGACCTTCTCGATGAGGACGTGCGACTGGAGCATGTGGTCCAGGGTGGCGTCCGGCAGGCCGGCACCCTCCACGCCGATCGCCTCGTGGACGAGGATGTCGGTGTCCTGGGCCATCTCGACGAGGTTGGTCGAGTAGCGGGTGTCGCCGGAGAAGGTCACCGACCCGTACGCGGTGTCGAAGCGGAAGGCGTACGCGGGGAAGACCGGGCCGTGCGGCACGAGCGTCGCGGTGACCGTCACCTTGTCGTCCCGGTAGATCTCGAAGGGGGACATGTCGGGCGAGGTGTTGAGGTAGTCGGCCGTCACGGTGCCGGGCAGCTGGATCTCGCGAACATCCATGAGCGTGCGGATGTCGACGACGTTCATGTCCCGCAGGAAGACGTTCATGCTGTACGCGTACGCCGCATGCAGCGACTCGGTCATCTGCTTCGTGCCCGGCGTCGGGTCGGCGGGGTTGACCGTGGGTGCGGTGCCGCCGCCGAACTTGGGCTGCAGGCCGCCGGCCGGGCCGGGGCCGAGGACCGGCACCCGACGCTCGATGTGGTCGCCGTTCTGGTTCTTGATGTGCCCGCCGAGCATGAAGAAGTTGTAGTAGTCGGCGATGTGGTCGGCGTGCAGGTGGGTGAGGAAGATGCCCCGGATCGAGTCCAGCCGCAGCCCGGCCTTGACGAACTGGGTCACCGAGGCGCGGCCGCAGTCGACGACGTAGGTCTGGCCGTCGACGACGAGGGCGGTCGCGGCGCCCACCTGGTGCAGGTCGACCGGCGGGCCGGCGCGCGTGCCGAGCAGGACGAGCTCGAGACCCCGCGTGCCCGGGGCAGCGGGCGGGCGGTGCGCCGGGCTCGCCGCGGCAGCGGGGGCGAGGGCGGCGCCCGCGGCGGCCAGGCCGACCCCGGCGACGATGCTGCGTCGAGAGAGCGACAGCCCGGAGCGGGCCTGGTCGATCGCCTCGTCACGCTCGCTCGTCACCGCCTCGACGGGCAGCCGGTCGCACAGGCACTCGGCTCCGTGGTCGTGATGGTCATGCGGTGCGCGCACCATGAGAACTCCTTCGTCCAGTGGGTGCGCGTGACGCTATGGGTGGAGCAGGCGCCCCAGGGACGACGTTCCCCTGCGACGAACCGTCCTCGGCACGCACGAAGGGGGCGAGGACGCTCGCGTCTCCCGGCCCCTTCGCCCCGCCGTGCCGCTCAGCTCTCCGGCAGGTCCGCGAAGGTCTGCTTCATCTCCCGGTACCAGCCGAGCGACTTCTTCGGGTGGCGCCAGCGGCCCTTCATCTCGTCGCGGGCCGGCTGGTGCGCGACGTCGCCCGCCCGCTCCATCTCCTTGAGGTGCTGGTCCTGGGCGTTGATGACGTCGTCCGCGTTCTCGCCCCGGTGGGCGAGGTCGCACGGGCCGCCGAGCTGGCTGCAGGTCATGGTCTTCATCTCGTGCTCCTCCTGTGGGTGGGGTCCGTCGTCGAGATGACGAGCGGGATCGCGCAGGTGTGACAGGTCATCGCTCCCGGTCCTCCTCGCGGCGCACCACCGCGGCGAGGACGTCGGGGTCGGCCCGGAAGTCGACCCGCGTCACCACGCCGTCGACGACGGTGAAGTCGAAGGCGACCATGGCCGCGCCCCGGTGGTACCACGCGTACCCCGGGCGGCCCTCGACGAGCGCGGGCAGGGCGGCATGGGCGCTGCCGTCGAAGAAGCCTGCGACGCTCTCGCGCCCCGTCATCCGCGCGGGCGTGCCGACGAGCACCGCGGCCGCGTCGCCCTCGACGACGGCGTCGGGCGCGAGCAGGCGCAGGAGCCCGGCGAAGTCACCCTCGCGCGCCGCCGCCATGAAGGCGTCGACGACCTGCCAGTCGTCGAGCCGGTCGGCGGGTGCGGGCCGGCTGACCTTCGCCCGGGCCCGGGACGCGAGCTGACGGGCCGCGGCGGGGGTCGTGCCGAGGATGGTGGCGACCGCGGGGAAGTCGACGGCGAAGCTGTCGTGCAGGACGAAGGCGACCCGCTCGCGGGGGGAGAGCCGGTCGAGCACCGCCTGGAGGGCCACCCCGACGGTGTCGGCGAGCGCGACGTCGTCGGCGGGGTCGGGCGCGACGTCGGTGACGCCGAGGTCCTCAACCGGCACCGGGGTGCGAGCGCGCAGGCGGTCCAGGCACAGCCGGGTCGTCACGGTCGTCAGCCACGCGGGCAGGCTCTCGATCTCGGCTGCGCTGCCGTGCAGTCGCAGCCACGCCTGCTGGACGACGTCCTCGGCCTCGCCCGGGTCGCCGAGCACCTTCGTCGCGATGCGCTGCAGCCGGGGCCGCTCCGCCTCGAACGCCGCCGTCGTGTCCATCCACTCATCGTCTCGTCTCATGCCCTGATGACGCACGCGTCGGGCGAGATGTGACGCGGGGGAGGGGGACTCCTTCGCCCGGTGACGGGGGGACGACGAAGGGGGGCGCCCCCGGGTCAACCCGGCGGCACCCCCTTCGTCGTGGGGGGAGGTGGCTCAGAAGGCCGCCTCGGGCACCTCCATGAGGGCGTTGTCCGTCGCCTCGGCGATGGCGCGCTCGGAGGCCAGGCGCGGGAGCACCTGGGTGGCGAAGAAGCGGGCGGCCGCGATCTTGCCGGTGTAGAAGTCGACGTCCTTGCCCTGCGCGCTATCGAGCGCGTCGACCGCGACGGCGGCCTGGCGCAGGAGCAGCCAGCCGATGACGAGGTCACCGGCCGCGAGGAGCAGGCGGGTCGTGTTCTGGCCGACCTTGTAGAGGTTGGTGACGTCGCCGCCCTCCTGGCGCGGGTCGGACGCCGTGAGCGGGCCGACCATCGCGCCGAGGATGCCCTGGGTGTCCTCGAGCGCCTGGGCGAGGAGCTGGCGCTCCTGGGTGAGCCGACCGCCCTGGGCGTCGACGTCCTGGGCGAACTGCTGGATCTGCGTGGCGAGGTGGCCGAGGGCCTGGGCCTGGTCCCGGATGATCTTGCGGAAGAAGAAGTCCTGGCCCTGGATGGCGGTCGTGCCCTCGTAGAGGGTGTCGATCTTCGCGTCGCGGACGTACTGCTCGACGGGGTAGTCCTGGAGGTAGCCCGAGCCGCCGAAGGTCTGCAGCGACTCGGTGCCGAGGAGCACCCAGGCCCGCTCGGAGCCCAGACCCTTGACCAGCGGCAGGAGCAGGTCGTTGACCCGGCCGGCCATCGCGGCGGGGGAGTCGGGCGCGATCTGCTCGGCGCCGGTGCGACGCTGCTCGAGGTCGACGACGTCCTGCTGGGTGGCGGTGAAGAGCACGAGCGCACGCAGGCCCTCGGCGTAGGACTTCTGCAGCATGAGGCTGCGGCGCACGTCGGGGTGGTGGGTGATCGTCACGCGGGGCGCGGCCTTGTCGCTCATCTGGGTGAGGTCGGCGCCCTGGACGCGCTGCTTGGCGAACTCGAGGGCGTTGAGGTAGCCGGTCGACAGGGTGGCGATGGCCTTCGTGCCGACGAGCATCCGGGCATTCTCGATGACGCGGAACATCTGCGCGATGCCGTCGTGGGTGCCGCCGAGGAGGGTGCCGATCGCCGGCTCCTTCTCGCCGAAGGTCACCTCGCAGGTCGTCGAGACCTTCAGACCCATCTTCTTCTCGAGGCCGGTGACGTAGGCGCCGTTGCGCTCGCCGAGCTCACCGGTCTCGAGGTCGACGTGGTACTTCGGGACGATGAAGAGGGACAGGCCCTTCGTGCCGGGGCCGGCACCCTCGGGGCGGGCGAGGACGAAGTGGATGACGTTGTCGGTCATGTCGGACTCTGCCGAGGTGATGAAGCGCTTGACGCCCTCGACGTGCCACGTGCCGTCCCCGGCGTCGACGGCCTTCGTGCGGCCGGCGCCGACGTCGGAGCCCGCGTCGGGCTCGGTGAGGACCATCGTGCAGTGCCAGCCGCGCTCGATGATCCAACGGGCGAGCTTCTTCTGCTCGTCGGTGCCGAGGATGTAGAGCAGGTTGGCGAAGGAGTACGACGCCGAGAACATGCCGATGGCGGGGTTGGCGCCGAGGACCATCTCGTTCATCGCCCACTTCAGCGACGGGGGCGCCGGGGTGCCGTCGAGCTCGGCCGGCACGTCGACGGACCAGAAGCCGGACTCGGTGTAGGCCTGGTAGCTCTTCGCGAAGGAGCCCGGCATCGTCACCGACGACGTCGTGGGGTCGAAGACGGGCGGGTTGCGGTCGGCGTCGGCGAAGGACTCGGCGAGCTCGTTCTCGGCGAGGCGCGAGACCTCCTTGAGCATGTCGCGGGCGGTCTCGCCGTCCACCTGGTAGGGCTCGACGCCGAGGACCTCGTCGCGGCCCAGGACCTCGAAGAGGTTGAACTCGATGTCACGGAGGTTGCTCTTGTAGTGACCCATCGCGGGCTGTGCTCCTGGACGTGCTCGGGGACGTGAGGTAGGTGAGCGCTTGCTTACCTACCGCCATGGTCCGTCCGAGGCCCGCGCTGCTGCAAGGCAGGGCCTGGTGATGTGGCGCACACGGGCTCGCTCGCCTCGATGGTCGAGGTGCGAGCGCCGGCGAGCCTCGAGACCACGACCCGACCTCCCCCCTTCGCCTCTCGTCAGCGCGGCCGCAGGGACAGCCGCAGGTGCCGCGGCATGAGCGTCAGCCGCTCGGTGATCTCCAGCTCGTACCCCGGGTCGGCCTCGATCTCGAAGCGGTGGAGGACGCGCGCGAGGACGAGGACGGCCTCGTGGAGCGCGAACTGGCGCCCGATGCACGCGCGCTCGCCGGTGCCGAAGGGCTTGTACGTGTGTGCGGGGCGGGCCTTGACCTCGACCGGGAGGAAGCGGTCGGGGCGGTACTCCTCGGCGTCGTCTCCCCAGACCGCCGGGTCGCGGTGCACCGCGGGCAGCAGCGCCATCGCCCAGTCACCGGGCTCCATCTGCCAGCGCCCGCCGAGCACCGTCGTCTTGCGCGGCCCGCGGGCGAAGGCGGGGGCGGTCGGCCACAGCCGCAGCGCCTCGTCGAGGCAGCGGCGCAGGTGCCGCAGCTTCGGCACCTGCTCGAAGGTCGGCCGGGCGTCGCGGTCCGGACCGAGGACGGCGTCGGTCTCGGCGTAGGCAGCAGCCAGGGCCTGCGGGTCCCGCGAGAGGTAGTGCAGGGCGAAGGAGAGCGCGCCCGAGGTCGTCTCGTGCCCGGCGACGAGGAAGGTCTGGATCTGGTGACGGATGTTCTCGTCGTCGAGCATCGCGCCGGTCTCCGGGTGGGCGCTGCCGAGCATGATGCCGAGCAGGTCACGGTCGTCGACCTCGCCGGACGAGCGCCGCTCGGCGACCCACCCGTCGATCATCGCGTGCACCTCCTCCCGGTGCTGCGACATGCGCGCGTCGACCCGGTCGGCGAGACGCCGGCCGACGAGGGGGAGGGAGCCGACGGCGGCGATCCGCTGACCCGCGCCGAGGGTGCGCACCATGCCCTGGACGAAGGGGTGGACCTCCGCGGAGGTGAAGGAGCCCATGTCCTTGGAGAAGGCGCAGCGGCTGATCGTCTCGAGGGTGAGCCGGGTGAGGTCGCCGGGGACGTCGACGGGCTCGTCGGCGGCGGCCGCGGCGTCCCACTTCGAGACGAGCTCGTCCGCGGCGCCGAGCATCGTCGCGTGGTAGCGCAGCATCGCGGGTCGGGCGAAGGCGGGGAGCAGCAGGTCGTGCGCGAGCCGCCAGTTCGTCTCGTCGTTGTAGGCGGTGAAGAGCCCGTCGCCGGCGTTGCGGCGCAGGGCGACGAGACCGGGCGGGAGCGCCTTGACGAAGCGACGCTCGTCGCACAGCTCGGCCATGAGCTCGCCGGTCGTCACGAGGACGAAGCGGTTGCGGAAGGCCTTGAACTCGCAGATGTCGCCGAGCCCCTCCACCCCGCGCAGGATCGTCTGGACCGGCGTTCGGGGCAGCCCGCTGAGGTCGCCCACGAGCGGGCGACGACCTGGGGGGTGAGGGAAGGTCGTGCGGGCGAAGCGCGGCAGGGCCTGCGACCTCGCCGTGGTCGGGCTCATCGAGCCACGATATCGGCGCGGCGACGTCGAGGTCGCCGCGCCGACAGGGTCACTGCTGCTGCTGGGTCTCCAGCTGGCGACGGATGTCGTCCATGTCGAGGTCGCGGACCTGCGAGATGACCTCCTGGAGCGCGGCCTCGGGCAGGGCGCCCGGCTGCGAGAAGACGAGGATGCCGTCACGGAAGGCCATCGTCGTGGGGATCGAGGTGATCGACGCGGCGGCGGCGAGCTCCTGCTCGGCCTCGGTGTCGACCTTGCCGAAGACGACGTCGGGGTGGGCGTCGCTCACCTTCGAGTAGACCGGGGCGAACTGCTTGCACGGTCCGCACCACTCCGCCCACCAGTCGACGATCACGATGTCGTTGCTCGTGATGGTCTTCTCGAAGTCTTCCGTGGTCAGGTCGGTGGTGCTCATGACGCTCCTGTCCGCCGGGACGCGACTGGGGTCCGGGGGGCGCTAGGGGGTGGGTTACGATGGCCGCCGCACCCGCTGGTCGGGTGCGCGCCGGTGTAGCTCAATGGTAGAGCGCCAGCTTCCCAAGCTGGACACGCGGGTTCGATTCCCGTCACCGGCTCAGCAGCGCGAAGGGGAGGTGGCCACCGGCCGCCTCCCCTTCGCCGTCCCCGCTCCCGCGAGCCCGTCGGTTCGAAGAAGGATCGTCACCTCGAGGTGACGATCCTTCTTCGAACCAGGTGCCTCACCCGCCGCAGTCGCCGACCGACATCCGTTGGTGCGAGCGGTCGGTGCGCAGCACCTTGTCCGACCCCTCGAGGCGGTAGTCGACGGTGAACCCCTCGAATCGCGCGCCTGCCGCGCCTCGCAGGTGCAGCACGAGCCCGGGCCGTCTCTCGTCCTCGGGGAGGTCCTGGGCCGGGGGCAGCACTGCCCCGGGGATGGGCTGCAACGCGTCGAGCGTCTGCCGGGACACGCCCTGTCCGGGCCAGCCGGTGACGCCGCCGAAGCTGCCTCGGACCCGCTCGGGTGCGACGTAGGCCTGGACCAGCTCGAAGTCCTGGGGCTCCACCAGGTGGACGGCGACGAGCTCGACCGGGACGTCGCCCGTCACCCGCACGGTCTCCATCCCGAACGACATGTCTGCGATGTCGTCACCCCCGGGCAGGCACAGCTCTACGGCGTCCTCCTCGCCGCTGAGCCGGATCTCGTCGCCCCGTGGCGGAGAGGTGATGCCGCAGGCACTCGTGACCAGCACGGCGACGACGAGCGCTCGACCCACCCTGATGGCCATCGGATCTCCCTTCGCGCAGTCGTGACTCGGCAGTCTCCCAGGTGCAGCACGTCGTCAGGTTGGCCCGAAGCGGCACGTGAGGTGCGGCACCTTCGCTACGGTTCACCTGCTGCGGTGCAGGGTCGCGGCGCCCCACCTCTCACGAAGGACTCGCCATGCTCGCGCGCGTCGCGGCGGTCGCCGCCATCTCTCTCGTCCCCACGGCTGTCGCCGTCGCCCCCGCGCAGGCCGCCGGCAGCTGCTCGATCAGCGTGCCGAGCAAGGTTTCGATCTACTCGCCGTACCGCGAGATCACCGCGAAGTTCAGCGCCGGCTGCGTGCGGTACGCCGAGTCGGCGTGGTGGTCCATCGTCCATCCGACGCAGGGACACTCCGGCTCGTTCTACTACGACGGGACCAGCTCGAGCGATAGCTACGACTGGTACGACTGGGAGGGCATGGGGACCTTCAAGGTCCGGCCGGAGTTTGCGTACGACCACGACTACGACGAGCTCGCGCAGAACTCCACGACGATGACCGTCAAGCTCGGCTCGCGCACGTCCGCGAGCAGCACCCGCTCCGGGAAGTACGTCACCGTCAAGGGCACGGCGAAGCGCTACTCGCCCGGCGCCGGCGGCTACCGCTCCTGGTCGGGCGCGAAGGCCAGCCTCCAGATGAAGTCGTGCTCGTCGTGCTCGTGGAAGTACGTCAAGAGCGGCACCACCAACGGCTCGGGCGTCGTCACGATGAAGTCCTACGCCTCGACGAGCCGCTACTGGCGCGTCGTCACCTCCGACACCTCCTCCACCTGGGGCCGAGCCTCCAGCTACACGAAGCGCTGACGGGGGAGCCCGCTGGTTCGAAGAAGGATCGTCACCTCGAGGTGACGATCCTTCTTCGAACCCCGACCCCGTATGTTGCCAATCCGCCTCCGCCGCAGGCAGATCGGCGCTAGGTTGCGCTAGCCACCGGTGCTGGGCCGGGGTCTGAACCCCCTTCGCCCGACAGGACCCTCATCCTCACGCGCCTCGCGGCCCTCGCCGCCGTGTCCCTCGTCCCCCTCTCCGTCGCAGCGCCCGCCCAGGCCGCCGGCAGCTGCTCGATCTCCGTGCCGAGCAAGGTCTCGGTGAGCTCGCCGACGCGCGACCTGACCGCGACCTTCAGCGCCGGCTGCTCGAAATACGCGGTCGACGCGTGGTGGGGCGTCATGACGCCCGCGGGCGAGTACGCCGACATGTTCCACTTCGACGGCGCCCGGACCGACACCATCGAGTGGTACGACGTCAACCGCACCGGGACCTTCCGGGTCCAGGCGGACGAGGCGTACGACGAGGCGCACAACCTCGTCCCGCAGAACTCCACGTCGATGTCGGTCCGCTTCGCCTCGCGCACTGCCGTGACGAGCGCCCGCTCCGGCAGCACCGTCTCCGTCACCGCGACGACGAGCCGGTACGCGTGGAGCGCCTCCGCCTTCCGCCCGTGGGCCGGCGCGAAGGCCACCCTCGAGTCGCGCAAGTGCTCCACGTGCGCGTGGACCCCGGTCAAGACCGGCACGACGAGCACGAAGGGGGTCCTCACCCTCACCGCCTACGCCTCGACCGCGCGCTCGTGGCGCGTCGTCACCGCCGACACCCCCTCGACGTGGGGCAAGGTGTCGAGCACGACGACCCGCTGACCCGTCTCGTGAACCCCTCGGTCCGCTTCGGGCAACTAGTGGTGTGAGGACACCCGAGGGGAGACGAGGACTCGTCATGACAGCGAGCAGCAGCCCGCCTCTGGCTCTGGGCGCGGACCCGCTGGCAGCGGTCTTCGAGCGCCACTACGCCGAGGTCTACCGCTACCTGGCGCGACGCGTGCCGCGTGCCGTGGCGAAGGACCTGGCGAGCGAGACCTTCGCGCAGGCGGCCGCCCGACCCGGCGGCTTCGACCCGGGGCGAGGGAGTGCGCGAGCCTGGGTCTTCGGCATCGCCACCCACCTGCTCTCGCGCCACCACCGCGACGAGGTGCGGGCCTACCGGGCCTGGGCGCGGACCGGGGTCGACCCCGTGACGACCGGTGACGAGACCGAGCACGTCGACGCCCGCGTCGACGCCGGCCGTCGCGCGAGCGGCCTGCCGAGCGCCCTGGCGGCGATGACCGACGGCGACCGCGACGTGCTGCTGCTCGTCGCCCTGGCCGAGCTGTCGTACCCCGAGGTGGCGCAGGCGCTCGACATCCCCGTCGGCACCGTGCGCTCCCGTCTCCACCGCGCCCGCCGCGACCTGCGTGCGGCGCTGTCGACCGACGACCCGAAGGGGGAGCAGTGATGGACCTGGACATCGAGGACGCGCCGGAGCTGCGCGCGCTGCGCGAGATGCGAGCGGACGTGGAGGGACCGACGCAGGACCAGCGACGTGCCGCGCAGGAGCGGTGGCAGCTCGCATCGGTCACGCCCGCACCGTCGCCCCGGCGTCACGGCCGCGCCGCGCTGCTCGTCTCCGTCGCGGCAGCCGCCGCGCTCGTCGCGGCGCTGGCCGCGATCCCGGCGCTCACCCGTGACGAGGGAGCCGCCCCCGCCACGACGGGCACGAGCACGAGCACGAGCGCGACGAGCGCTGCACCGACGCCCTACCGGACCGGTCGTGTCTGGGAGCCCTACGGGGCGAAGGAGACGGCGAGGCTCGCGGAGTACCGCTCCGAGCGGGTCGAGCGCCTCCCCGACGGCCGGGTGCGCATCGACGTCAGCCTCGAGGGCCTGGACCTCGGCACCCTGACCCGGGCGACGAACGCAGAGGGGATCCCGGTGCGATTCTGGGGCGACGACGGTGAGACCGGTGACTGGCGCACGGAGCGGGCCTGGAAGATCGACCCCGCTCGTGGGCTGATCATCAACGAGTACGAGGACGAGTCAGCCGCGGCCTACCCGAGGTCACGGATCACCGCGGAGCACGTCGACGGACCGGGCAGCGAGCTGAGATACCTCACCTTCGACTCCGTCCCGACCGAGCCGGTGCTGATCCGCATCGTCACCAACTGGTGAGCCGACGACGAAGGGGGAGGGCACCTGCCCTCCCCCTTCGCCACGCCGGTCGACCGCTCAGGCGGTGCGACCCTCCTGCGACTCGATCTCCTCGAGCGTCGGGTAGTCGGTGTAGCCCTCGGCGCCACCGCCATAGAAGGTGGCCTGGTCCGGGGTGTTGAGCTGCGCGTCGTCGCCGTGCTCGCGCCAGCGCCGCACGAGGTCGGGGTTGGCGAGGAAGGGGCGGCCGACGACGACGGCGTCGGCGACGCCGCCGGCGAGCAGCTCCTCGACCTCGGCGTACGTCGTGATCTTCGAGAAGCCCGTGTTGAGCAGGACCGGCCCGCCGAAGATCTCGGCGAGCTCACCGGTGAGCGCCATCGACGCGGCGTCGAAGGCGAGGATCGACAGGTACGAAAGGTTCATCGGGGCGAGCTGCTCGAGCAATGAGGTGTACGTCGCACGCACGTCGGCGGCCTCGGGCTCCTCGACGCCGTTCGCGGGGTGCCCGGGGCTGATCCGGATGCCGACGCGGTCGGCCCCGATCTCGTCGGCGACGGCCTGGGCGACCTCGACGACGAAGCGGGCGCGGGCCTCGGGGGAGCCGCCGTAGGAGTCGGTGCGCTGGTTCGTGCTCGGCGCGAGGAACTGGTGGAGCAGGTAGCCGTTCGCGGCGTGCAGCTCGACCCCGTCGAGACCGGCGTCGACGGCCAGGCGCGAGGCGGCGACGAACTCGTCGCGGACGCTCGCCAGCTCGTCGGTCTCGAGTGCCCGGGGCTCGGCGAAGGGCTTCGAGCCGTCGGCGGTGACGATCTCACCGGGGGCGCGCACGGCGCTCGGCGCGACCGTCTCGAGGCCGTCCTTGTTGTCCGGGTGGGCGACGCGACCGGCGTGCATGAGCTGGACGACGACGTGGCCGCCGCCCTCGTGCACGGCGTCGGCGACGAGGCGCCACCCCTTCGCCTGCTCCTTGCTGTGGACGCCCGGCGTCGCGAGGTAGCCCTGGCCGACGGCGCTGGGCTGGCTGCCCTCGGTGATGACGAGGCCGGCGCTCGCGCGCTGCCCGTAGTAGCGGGCGTTGAGCTCGGTCGGGGCCTGGCCCTCGCCGGCGCGGTTGCGGGTGAGCGGCGCCATGACGAGACGGTTGGACAGGTCCCAGCGACCGATTGTGACGGGGGAGAAGGGGGAGGGGGTGCGGCTCACAGGAGCCTCCTTCGCGAAGGGGGGATGTCGGGGGTCGACGACGCGGCAGCGGGTCGTCGCACGGGTCTCACCCAGGGCGCAACCGTGCGAGGGCGCCGGGGATTCCCGGACGTCCGGTGCCGGCCGTCAGGGCGCCAACTAGGGTGTGCGCCATGCTGCTCTCCGACCGTGACATCCGCGCCGAGGTCGACGCGGGCCGGGTCGTGCTCGACCCGTGGGACCCTGCGATGGTCCAGCCGAGCAGCGTGGACGTGCGGCTCGACCGGTACTTCCGGCTCTTCGACAACCACAAGTACCCGGTCATCGACCCCGCGCAGGACCAGCCCGAGCTCACCCGGCTCGTCGAGGTCGACCCCGCCGAGGGCTTCGTGCTGCACCCGGGCGAGTTCGTCCTCGGCTCGACGCTCGAGACGATCACCCTGCCCGACGACCTCGCCGCGCGGGTCGAGGGCAAGTCGAGCCTGGGCCGGCTCGGTCTGCTGACCCATGCGACGGCGGGCTTCGTCGACCCGGGCTTCTCCGGGCACGTGACCCTCGAGCTGAGCAACGTCGCGACCCTGCCGATCATGCTGTGGCCGGGGATGAAGATCGGCCAGTTCTGCTTCATGCGGCTGACCTCGCCCGCCGAGGTGCCCTACGGCAGCGGCGCCTACGGGTCGCACTACCAGGGCCAGCGCGGGCCGACCGCCAGCCGCAGCTTCGAGAAGTTCCACCGCAGCGGTCTCACCCCATGACCGACGCGCTCGTCCCCTTCGTCCTCGCGGCCGCGGTGCTCCTCGTCGTCGCCGGGGCGCCGAAGGTGCTCGACCCCGCCGACACCGTGCGCGGGCTGCGCTCGGCCGGTCTGCCCGGCAGTCCCGCGCTCGTGCGGGTCCTCGCCGTCGTCGAGGTCGTCGCGGGCATCGCCGCCCTCGTCGGCCCGAGCCGTCCGGCCGCGGCCGCCGTCGCCCTGCTCTACGCCGGCTTCACCGGCTTCGTCCTGCTCGCGCTCGCCCGCGGCGGCGTCGTCGAGTCGTGCGGCTGCCTCGGCCGCGCGGACACCCCGCCGACCCGGGCGCACGCGATCGCGACCGGTCTCGTCGCGCTCGCCGCGGGCGCGCTCGCCGTCTCCCCGCCCGCCCAGCCTTGGTGGTCCGTGCAGCCCGCGCTCGTCGTCGTGCTCGCCGCCGTCCTGGGCTTCCTGCTCTGGCAGGTCATCGCCGTCCTGCCCACCGCCACCGCCGCCGCTGCCCGATCCGCCGGGAGACCCATCTCATGAGCACCCCCGTCCTCACGACCCTCGTCGTCGTCCTGCTCATCGCCGTCGTGCTCCTCGGGATGCTCGTCCTCGGCCTGCTGCGCAGCCACGCCCTCATCCTCAAGGCCCTGCACGACCTCGGGGCCGGCCTCGAGCTCGACCGTCAGGCCGAGCGGGAGAGCGCGGCGGGCGGCACCGGCGGGCCGGTCCCCGTCGAGATCGAGCGCGGTGTCATGGCCCCGGCACGCTCCCAGCACGTGCGGGTCGCCGGCATCTCCGGCGCGACCCTCGACGGGGCCCCCGCCCAGGTCGACCTCACGAGCGGCCGCTACCTCCTCGCCTTCCTCAGCACCGGGTGCACGGTGTGCGGCGCCTTCTGGCAGGCCTTCCGCACCGAGACGGAGGTGCCCGGTCAGGCCCGCCTCCTCGTCGTGGCGAAGGGGGACGACGGCGAGTCCCCGAGCGCCCTCGCCGAGCTGGCACAGGGAGGCGCCGAGCTGGTCCGTTCCTCCGCCGCGTGGGACGACTTCGTCGTCCCGGGCTCGCCGTACTTCGTCTACCTCGTCGACGGCGACATCGTCGGCGAGGGCTCGGCCTCGTCCTGGCCGCAGGTCAGCGACCTCATGGGCCAGGCCGTCGCCGACCACGAGCACCGCACCGCCACCCCCTTCGAGGACCGCGGCGAGCGCGACGACCCGACGTCGGTCGACGCCGAGCTGCGCGCCGCCGGTCTCGGCCCGGGTCACCCGAGCCTCTACCCCGACCCCTCCGGGCGGGACGGCGCGTGAGCCCCGACCCCACCCTCCTCGGGCTCGCGCTCGGGGTGCCGGTGGCGATCGTCGCGGCCGTGCGCGCCACGTGGTCGCCTTGAGGCGAGTCGATGCTCTCGAGCATCACCCCGCTCGGTGAGCGGGGACGCGCCTCCCGGTGGTCCGTCACGGCCGCCGCCTACGTCATCTCCTCAGCGCTCGCGGGCGCCCTCGTCGGAGTGCTCCTGGGTGCGGTCGGCTCGGTCGTGC
Organism: Janibacter sp. UYMM211; assembly: GCF_040547045.1. Taxonomy (NCBI): domain Bacteria; kingdom Bacillati; phylum Actinomycetota; class Actinomycetes; order Micrococcales; family Intrasporangiaceae; genus Janibacter; species Janibacter sp. UYMM211. The sequence continues at coordinate 14,334 of NZ_JBEPOY010000002.1, forward strand.
CCGACGGGGTGCTCGGCTCGCCGGCGGTCCTCGGGCTGCTCGCGCTCCTGCTCCTGCTCGGTGCCGTCCTCGACCTGCGCGCCGGCGGGCACGCCGTGCCGTCCTGGCGCCGGCAGGTCGACGAGGCGTGGATCGGGCGCTACCGCGGGTGGGTCACGGGGCTCGGCTTCGGGGCGCAGCTCGGGCTCGGCTTCGTCACGATCATCACGAGCACGACGACGTACGCCGTCTACCTCTTCGCGCTGCTCGCCTCGACGTGGTGGGCCGGCGGGCTGGTCGGGCTGATCTTCGGGCTCGTGCGGGCGCTCCCGCTGCTGCGGGTCCGCCGGGCGCAGACCCCCTCTGACCTCCACGACACCTTCCGTACCCTGAGGCGGTGGGCGCAGCCCGTTGCTAGGGTCGCGGCCATCGCGCTCGTCCTCTCGGGTGCTGTCCTGCTCGCCGCCGCACTGACAGGGGTCCCCGCATGAGGTCCATCGACCGTCACGGGATCGAGCTCCAGCTCCCCGACGACTGGGACGGCCGGGTGCAGCGCCGACCCGTCCTGCAGCCCGCACCGATGACCGACGGTCGCGCGGCGCCGGGGGCGCGCGACGTCAGCCGCCCCGTCCTGCACGTGTCGAACCGTGCCCTGCCGAGCGCCTTGTCCGACTTCGGCGGCGACGTCGTGCCGGGCATGCGCGCCGACGACGTCTTCCTCGCGCTCGTCGACTACGGCGAGGAGTGCGCCGACACCGCGCTCTTCGCCGCCCGTGGCGTGCCGACCCTCGCGCCGTCCCACTTCGCCCAGAACAGGATGGCCCGCTACGTGCCCGGTCGCAGCGCCTCGCAGAAGTTCTTCACCGCCGGCGGCCGGGGCTTCTGCCTCTACGCCGTCGTCGGCTCGCACTCGCGCCGGATGATCACCGTGCCCCGGCTCTCGCGCGTCGCCTCGACACTGAAGATCCGCGCGGTGGTCTCATGAGCGCCGAGCGCCAGCCCGCGAGCGTCCGGGTCGTCGAGGCCATCGCCCGCCGCCTGGGCGGCCGCGGCGTCGACCGGCGCAGCGTCCTGCTCGGCACGGCCGTCGCCGGCAGCGCGATCGCCACCGACCCGAAGGGGTACGTGCTGCGCCCGCAGACCGCGTACGCCTCGATCTGCGGCCCGGGCACCGGCCCCGGCGCGGGCTGGACCGTCTTCTGCGCGAGCATCAACAACGGCAAGAACGCCTGCCCCGAGGGCAGCTTCGCCGCCGGGTGGTGGAAGGCCGCGGACTCGTCGTGGTGCGGCGGGCGCTACCGCTACATCGTCGACTGCAACGCCCGGTGCACGAAGTGCACGACCGGCTGCTCCGACGGCATCTGCGACAGCAAGTGCTGGAACTGCTCGTGCTCGCACGGCGTCTCCGGCAGCTGCGACGACCGCCGGAACTGCTGCAGCGCCTTCCGCTACGGGCAGTGCAACACCCACGTCGCCTGCAGCGGTGGCGTGCGCTGCCGCCTCGTCAGCTGCACCCCGCCCTACGAGTGGGAGAGCTGCACCTCGCTCTCGCTCGTCGACAACCGCACCTCCGAGCACAGCTCGGACAAGCTGCCCCAGTGGGGCGCCATCAGCGCGAAGTACTTCGCGATGGGCGAGCAGAAGTCCTACCTCGGCTACTCCATCGGCCCCGTGCGGCCCGGGGGCGTCGGCACCGGCCGCTTCGTGCGCTACAGCGGGGGCCGGATCTACCAGGCGACCTCGAAGGCAGCGGCGGTCCCGGTGCGCGAGGGGGTCGTCAAGGCGATGTCGACCGTCGGCTCGATCCCGACCCTCGGCTACCCGGTGGCGACGGAGTTCATCGGCAGCACCGGCAGCACCCAGCGCTTCCAGAAGGGTGCGATCACCGCGCCGAAGGGCAAGCCCGTCGTCGCCGTCCACGGCACCGCATACGAGGTCTGGGAGCGGCTCGGGCGCGCGGGCGGCACGCTCGGCTACCCGACCGGTGGACGGCAGGCCGTCGCCAACGGCTACCAGCAGATCTTCGAGCGTGGTGCGGTGTGCCAGAACTGGTCGGGCGGCGAGACCCGCGCGGTCACCGGCGTCCACTTCACCGCGTGGACGACCTTCGGGCGCGGCAACGGCACGGCGCTCGGCATGCCGACCACCGATGCCTCGACGCTCGCGCGAGGCACCCGCCAGCGCTTCCAGCGCGGTGAGACCTGGTCGCTCGGCACCGGCGAGGCGTGGGCGGTCTACGGCCCCGTCCTCGACGCGTGGAAGGCGGCGCGCAGCCATGTCGGCAGCTACGGCTACCCGACCGGTCACGTCCAGCAGCGCAGCGACGGCCAGTGGGAGGGCACCTTCGAGGGCGGGACGATCGTCGCCTGAGCGACGGGGGAGTCAGCGCTGCGTCGTCGTGCCGCGGGTGCCGGCCAGGCCGAACCACGACACGAGGCCGCCGGCGAGGAGCAGCCCCGCGACGACGAAGGTCGCCAGCCGGTAGCCCTGAGTCATCGCCGTCGGGTCCGTGTAGTCGTCGCCGGACAGCCCGACGAGCGGGGGGATGGCCGCGACCGCGAGCAGCGTGCCGGTGCGCGCGACCGCGTTGTTGATGCCGCTGGCCGACCCGGCGAGGCGGTCCGGTGCCGCCGCGAGCACGGCCGCGGTGAGCGGGGAGACGAGCGTGGCCAGGCCGAGGGCGAAGACGACCATCCCGCCGAGGACGAGACCCCAGCCGGCGCCCGGCCCGATCGCCGACAGGACGAGGACGCCGACGGCGCACAGGAGCGGCCCGAGGGACATCGGCAGGCGAGGACCGGTGTGCTGCGCGAGCTCGGCCATGCGTGGTGAGAGCACGAGCAGGAGCACCGTGACCGGCAGGGTCGCCAGACCGGACTCGAGGGGCGACCACCCGGCGGAGGTCTGCAGCTGCACGACGAGGACGAACATGATGGCGCCGAGCGCCCCGTAGACGAGGAAGGTCATGAGGTTCGCCGTCGCGAAGACCCGTGATGCGAAGAGGCCGAAGGGGACGAGCGGCTGGGCGGCACGGCGCTCGGCGACGACGAAGCCAGCGGCCGACCCGACCGCGACGACGAGCCCGACGAGCACGAGGGCGGCGCTCGCCTCGGGCCCGCTGATGAGCAGCCAGGTCGTCGCCCCGAGCGCCACCGCACCGCACACGGTCCCGGCGACGTCGAAGCCGCCGGTCACCGAGACGTCCCGGCTCTCCGGCACCGCCCGCAGGGTGAGCACGACGACGAGGACGCACAGGGGCACGTTGATGGCGAAGAGCCAGTGCCAGCTGAGGTGGTCGAGCACCCATCCGCCGAGGAAGGGGCCGATCGCGGTCGCGATGCCTGAGACGCCGGCCCAGGTGCCGATCGCCCGCGCCCTGTCCTCGGGGCGGAAGCTCGACTGGATGATCGCGAGCGCGCCCGGGGTGAGCAGCGCGGCGCCGACGCCCTGGACGACCCGCCCGACGACGAGCGACTCGGTCGACCAGGCGAGCGCGCAGCCCAGGGAGGCCAGGGCGAACCACACGACGCCGACGAGGTAGACCCGGCGCCGGCCGAGCCGGTCGCCGAGGCTGCCGCCGAGCAGGATGAGCGAGGCGAGCGCGAGGACGTAGCCGTTGTTGACCCACTGCAGGCCGGAGAGGCTGCTGCCGAGGTCGCGCCCGATCGTCGGCAGCGCGATGCCGACGATCGTCCCGTCGAGCAGGGCGATGCCCGAGCCCAGGGTCACGGCGGTGAGCGCGAGCCGTCCCTGCGCCGACGTGCGGCTGACGAGCTCGGGGGAGGGTTCGGTCACGACGACCATCATGCGCTCCTACCCGCGGGTAACGTGGTGGTCATGACGACGACGTCCGCGACCCAGACCCGCGTCCACGCCTTCGCCGACGACGCACTGCGCGACGACGACGCGACCGGGGTGGCCGCGCGCGTGCGCGCCGGCGAGATCAGCCCGCGCGAGGCGGTCGACGCCGCGGTCGCGCGCATCCGCTCGGTCGAGGTGCTCGGCGCCGTGGCCGAGTGGGACGACGAGCGCGCCCGTCGCCGCGCCGACGCGGTCGGGGCCGGCGGGCCGGGCGCCTTCCACGGCGTGCCGACGGCGATCAAGGAGAACGTCGTCGCCGCCGGTCTGCCCCTGCGGATGGGGTCCGACGCGGTCCCCGAGCGTCGCAGCAGCCGGGACGGCGACGTCGCGACGCAGCTGCTCTCTACCGGGGCCGTCCCCGTCGTGCAGACGACGTGCCCTCCCTTCGGCTGGACCGCGACGACCGAGCGCATCGCCGACGTCACCCGCAACCCCTGGGACACGTCGCTGTCGGCCGGCGGCTCGTCCGGGGGCACCGCCGCGCTCGTCGCGTCCGGGGCGCTTCCCTTCGCCCACGGCAACGACGGCGGCGGCTCGATCCGCATCCCCGCCGCCGCGTGCGGTCTCGTCGGTCTCAAGACGACCCGCGGCCGGCTGGCCGGCGACGAGACGACGAAGGGGATGCCCGTCCCGATCGTCGTCGACGGCGTGCTCACCCGCACCGTGCGCGACACGGCGCGCTACCTCGCCGCCGCCGAGCGGCACCGCCCCCCGCGCTCGCTCGAGCCGGTCGGGCTCGTCGAGGGGCCGGTCGAGCGACGGCTGCGCGTCGGGGTGCTCGTCGACAGCCCGCTCGCACCCGCGACCGACGCCCCCACGGCGGCCGCGGTGCGCGCGACCGGCGAGCTGCTCGCCGGGCTCGGGCACGACGTCGAGGACTACGACGCCGCGGTGCCGCTGCGCTTCAAGGAGGACTTCCTCCACTACTGGTCGATGCTCGCCTTCGGGATCCACCGGAACGGGCCGCGGATGTTCGGCGCGGGCTTCGACCGCGACCGGCTCGACCCCTTCACCCTCGGGCTGTCGCGCCGCTTCGCCCGCAGGATCTGGCAGACGCCGTACGTGCTGGCTCGCGTCGCCGCGGCCGGTGCTGTCTACGACCGCACCTTCGGCGACGTCGACGTCGTCGTCAGCCCGGTGCTCACGCACACGACCCCGCCGATCGGCTACCTCGCGGCCGACCTCGACTTCGAGACCCATCTCGAGCGGGTCTCCGCGTACGTCGGCTTCACGCCCCTGCACAACGTCACCGGGGCACCTGCGATCTCGCTGCCGCTCGGGCGCACCGAGGACGGCACGCCCGTCGGCGTCATGGTCCAGGCACGGCGGGGCGCGGACCGCCTGCTCCTCGAGCTCGCCCTCGAGCTCGAGGCCGCTCGGCCCTTCGCCCGGATCCAGGACTGACCTGGGCAAAGAGCCTCGACATGTGCGCGGCGCTGTCGGTGGTCCTCGGTTAAGTTTGGCGAGCCAAGGGCAGGAGGCCCCAGATGATCCGGCTCGACGGAGTCACCAAGCAGTACCCGGACGGCACCACCGCGGTCGACGACCTCAGCCTCGTCGCCCCGACCGGCAAGATCACCGTCCTCGTCGGGCCGTCCGGCTGCGGCAAGACGACGACGCTGCGGATGATCAACCGCATGATCGACCCGACGAGCGGGACGATCACGGTCGGCGACGCCGACATCATGTCGATGGACGCCGCCGAGCTGCGCCGCGGCATCGGCTACGTCATCCAGCACGGCGGTCTCTTCCCGCACCGCACCATCGAGCGCAACATCGCGACGGTGCCGATGCTCCTCGGGCAGGACAAGCGTCAGTCGCTGAGCCGCGCTCGTGAGCTCATGGAGCTCGTCGGCCTCGACGCCGCGCTGGCCAAGCGCTACCCCAGCCAGCTCTCGGGCGGCCAGCAGCAGCGTGTCGGTGTCGCCCGCGCCCTGGCCGCGGACCCGCCCGTCATGCTCATGGACGAGCCCTTCTCCGCCGTCGACCCGGTCGTGCGCGAGCAGCTGCAGGAGGAGTTCCTGCGGCTGCAGGACGAGCTCGGCAAGACCATCGTCCTCGTCACCCACGACATCGACGAGGCGATCAAGCTCGGCGACCACATCGCGGTGCTGCGCGTCGGCGGGCAGATCGCCCAGCTCGCCACGCCCCACCAGCTGCTCACCCACCCGGCCGACGCCTTCGTCGCCGACTTCCTCGGCAAGGACCGCGGCTACCGCGCGCTCGGCTTCGACGGGGCCCGCATCCCGCTGCACGACGAGGCGAGCGTCGTCCTCGGCGACTCCGGCGACGCGGCCCGCCGGGTCGGCGTCGGCGGCTGGGCCCTCGTCGTCGACGAGGAGTCGCGCCCGCTCGGCTGGGTGCAGCCCGAGCGTCTCGGCGACTCCTTCGTCGAGGCCGACCTCGCGCTCGGCGGCACGCTCGCCCGCGAGGGCGGCTCGTTGCGCTCCGCGCTCGACGCGGCGCTGTCCTCGCCGAGCCGGCGCGGTGTCGTCGTCGACGCCGACGGCGTGCTCGTCGGCACGTGCCGGGCGCCCGAGGTCGTCCGCGTCATCGAGGAGCAGGAGCGTCCCGAGGGAGGCGACGATGGAGTGGATCCTCGAGCATCCTGACGACATCGCCCGGCTCGCGCTGCGGCACACCTGGCTCGCCGGGCTGCCCCTGATCATCGGTCTGGCCATCTCGCTCGTCCTCGGCTGGCTCGCCCACCGGCTGTCCTGGCTGCGCGCGGTCGCGCTCACCGGCTCCGGGCTGCTCTACACGATCCCGTCCCTGGCCCTCTTCGTCCTCATGCCGCTGCTGCTCGGCACGAGCATCCTCTCGCCGGTCAACGTCGTCGTCGCGATGACGATCTACACGATCGCCCTCCTCGTGCGCACCGTCGTCGACGGGCTCGACTCCGTGCCCGCCGAGGCGACCCAGGCGGCGACCGCGATCGGCTACGGCCGGGTGCGCCGGCTGCTCTCCGTCGAGCTGCCGCTCGCCGTGCCGGTCATCGCCGCAGGGTTGCGCGTCGCCGCGGTGAGCAACGTGAGCATCGTCAGCGTCGCCTCGCTCGTCGGCGTCTCCCAGCTCGGCGACCTCCTCGTCGACGGCTTCAACCGCGCCATCGGCGGCGAGCTCGTGGCTGGCGTGCTGGGCTGCGTCGTGCTCGCCCTGCTCTTCGACGCGATCATCCGTCTCGCCGAGCGACTGCTCACCCCCTGGCGCCAGAGCACGAAGGGGGCGCGCGCATGACCTCCTCGATCATCGAGTGGCTGACGAGCGCGTCGTCCTGGCAGGGTGACGGCGGCATCGGGGCCCGTCTGCTCGAGCACCTCATGTACACGGCGATCGTCCTCGTCCTCGCGGCTGCCATCGCGATCCCGCTCGGTCTGTGGGTCGGGCACACCGGCCGCGGCCGGTGGCTCGTGTCGCTGGCCAACGCGCTGCGCGCTGTGCCGACCCTCGGTCTGCTCTTCGCGCTCGTGCTGTGGCTCGGACCGCGGCTGAGCGGTGAGCTGTACTTCCTCCTGCCGAGCGTCATCGTGCTCGTCCTGCTCGCCGTGCCCCCGCTGCTCTCGGGCACCTACGCCGGTGTCGAGGCCGTCGACCCGGCTGCCCGCGACGCGGCGAAGGGGGTCGGCCTGTCCTCCGGGCAGGTGCTGCGCCAGGTCGAGATCCCCTGCGCGCTGCCGCTCATGCTGTCCGGGCTGCGCTCCGCGCTGCTCCAGGTCGTCGCCACGGCGACCATCGCCGCCTACGTCGGCCTCGGCGGTCTCGGCCGCTTCATCATCGACGGCCTCGCCGTCCAGGACTACGCGCAGACCGCCGGGGGCGCCGTCCTCGTCGCCCTCCTCGCCGTGCTGCTCGACCTCGTCGCCTCGAGCGTCGGCCGGCTCGTCGTCTCACCAGGCCTTCGGGCCGACCCCACCCGCGCCACCCATCGGCGCACCCCCCTTCGCCGCTCGACGGCACCCACCACAGGAGACATCGCATGAGCACCGTGACCCGCCGATCGGCCCTCGCCCTCACCGGCCTCGCGGCCCTGACCGGACTCGCCGCCTGCGGCGGCGGGGACGACCCGCTGGCCAGCTCGTCCACCTCGCAGGAGGGCGGCGGCGGCTCGGGCAGCGTCGTCGTCGGCTCCGCCGACTTCTCCGAGTCGATCCTGCTCGCCGAGATCTACGCCGGGGCCCTCAAGGCCAAGGGCGTCGACGCCTCGACGAAGACCGGCATCGGCGCCCGCGAGGTCTACCTCAAGGCGCTCGAGGAGGGCTCGGTCCAGGTCGTGCCCGAGTACACCGGCGCGCTCGCCCTGTACTACGACAAGGACTTCGCCGAGACCGACCCGGAGAAGACCTACGAGGCGCTCGAGGCCGCCCTGCCCGACACCCTCGCCGTCCTCGACAAGTCGGCCGCCGAGGACAACGACTCCATCGTCGTCACCAAGGAGACCGCGGACAGCAAGTCGCTGACGAAGGTCTCGGACCTCCAGCCGATCGCCGGTGACCTCACCCTCGCCGCGCCGCCGGAGTTCAAGAGCCGCGCGCAGGGCATCCCCGGGCTGAAGAAGACCTACGACATCACCTTCGGCAGCTTCCGGCCGCTCAAGCCCGGTCAGGCCACGGTGCAGGCGCTGAAGAACGGCCAGGTCGACGCGGCGAACATCTTCAGCACCGACCCCTCGATCGCCGAGAACGACTTCGTCGTGCTCGAGGACGACAAGAAGCTTTACGGCAGCCAGAACATCGTGCCGCTCGTGCGCAAGGACCAGGAGGAGGCCGTCGCCGAGACGCTCAACGCGGTCTCGGAGAAGCTGACGACCGAGGTCGTCGCGGACCTGCTCAAGCGCACGGACATCGACAAGGAGGACCCGAAGGACGTCGCGCAGGCCTTCCTCGAGGAGCAGGGTCTCGCGTGAGCGAGCCCTCGGTCCTCACGCAGGTCCGAGGTGTCCTCGGCGTCATCACGCTCAACCGGCCGCGCGCGATCAACGCGCTCGACCTGTCGATGATGCAGTCGGTCACCGAGGTGCTCGACCGGTGGCGTGACGACGACGCGGTGCACGCGGTCGCGCTCGTCGGGGCGGGGGAGCGGGGGTTCTGCGCGGGGGGCGACGTCCGCGCGGTGCGTCAGGCCCACCTCGACGGCCACGACGCGGCCGCCTTCTTCGCGCAGGAGTACGCGGTCGACCTGGCCCTCGCCGAGTACGCCAAGCCCGTCGTCGCCGTCATGGACGGCATCACGATGGGCGGCGGCGTGGGGCTTGGGATGAACGCCGACCTGCGGCTCGTCACCGAGCGCACGCGGATGGCCATGCCCGAGACGGGGATCGGCTTCTTCCCCGACGTCGGCGCGACCTACCGCCTGTCGCGCTCGCCCGACGAGCTTGGCACGCACGTGGCTCTGACGGGCGCCACCTTCGACGGGCCGGACGCCGTCGTGCTCGGGCTCGCCGACGTCGTCGTCGACTCCGGTGAGGTGGTGGGGCTGCTGGCCTCGATCGCCGACGGAGCGCCCGTCGAGGTCCCGGCGACGGGCGAGGTCGCGTCGTCGCTCGACGCGCAGCGCAGCTGGACCCGCGCGTGCTACGCGGGCGACGACGCCTCGGCAGTCGTCGCCCGGCTCGAGCAGAGCGGCGTCGAGGCGGCACATGAGGCTGCGCAGGTCATCCGGTCGCGATCTCCGCTCGCCGTCGCCATCACCCTGGCGCACCTGCGCCGCGCGGCGTCGGCGGGCTCGCTCGCCGAGGTGCTCGACGCCGACGCGGCCCTCGCCGCGGCGATGCTCGACGGCTCCGACTTCGCCGAAGGGGTCCGCGCCCAGCTCGTCGACAAGGACCGCACCCCCCACTGGCAGCACGAGCGGGTCGAGGACGTCACCCCCGAGCAGGTCGCCGCCTACCTCGGCTGACGAGGACCCGCGCGCTCACCCGAGCGGGCCGACGACGACCTCGTCGCCGACCCGCAGCACCCCGCCGCGCTCGACGTCGAGGTAGACGGCTGCGCACGTCTCGCGCTCGGCGGCCAGGCGCTTGAGCCATCCGTCGCCGGGCGCGATCGCCCCGTCCTGGTCGATGTCGATCATGCGGCACCGGGGGATCCGCTCGGCCACGACGAGGGTGACCTCGCCGACGGCGACCGGGCGGCCGACCCAGTCGTCCTCGACGAAGGGCTCGTCCGTCTCGACGACGAGGTTGGCGCGGAGCCGACGCGGGTCGGCGGCCACCCCCCAGCGCTCCTCGCACCAGGCGAGGGTGGCGGTCCCGACGAGGGAGACGTGACCCGAGTCGAAGTGCGGGGTGCTCGTCTCGGGGAGCACCCGGACCATCGCCCCCATCGCCTCGCTGAGGTGAGCATCGAGGACCGGGTCTTCGGCCGACGCGGACCCACCACCCCACGACACCTCGACGGTGCCGTCGGACCGCGTGGTGGCCCGGTGCTCGAAGACCGCGTCGCGCCGGCGGAAGCGGCGGCTGCTCTTGCCCGACGCGAGCTTGCCGTCGTCGTCGACCACCGCGTACCAGCGATCCCCGACGAGGCCTCGTCGGTCGACGTCGACGTGCTCCAGGTCTTCGCCGCCCATTGACTTCACCGGGTAGCGACGGATGCTGCGCAGGGTCATGGGCACCCGACGACGCTATCGGGTGCCGGCCGGCCGGGTCGCAGACATGACGAAGGGGGACCCGCCGATCCGCGAGTCCCCCTTCGTCATCGGGTGGTCACTCCCAGGAGGGCTTCGCGTTCTGCTGGCGCAGGTCGTCGAGATCGGTGTCCTCGGACGTGGCCGTGGCGGACGGCTCAGCGGGCGAAGGGGTGTCCGCCGCGGGCTCGGTCGGGGTGACCTCGTCCTGGGTGGGCTCCTCGGAGCCGGTGACGGTCTCCTGACCGCCGACCTCGGGCTCCGTGGCCTCGCCCGCGGCCGGGGACTCCGGCTCGGGCTCGGGCTGGGCGGCCGGGGCGGGGGAGGAGGTCTCCCAGGACGGGGCGGCGTTCTGCGCCGCGAGGTCGCCGTCCGACGCCGTGTCACCGGCCGGGGTCGGCGCATCTGACGCCGGCTCGGTCGGGGTGACCTCGCCCTGGGTGGGCTCCTCGGAGCCGGTGACGGTCTCCTGACCGCTGACCTCGGGCTCCGTGGCCTCGCCCGCGGCCGGGGACTCCGGCTCGGGCTCGGGCTGGGCGGCCGGGGCGGGGGAGGAGGTCTCCCAGGACGGCGCGGCGTTCGCCGAGGCGACCTCGGTCTCCCATGAGGGGGCGGCGTTGGCCGCGGCCTGGTCACTCGCAGGGGAGGGCTGGTCCGCCGCGGGCTCGGCCGGGGTGACCTCGCCCTGGGTGGGCTCCTCGGAGCCGGTGACGGTCTCCTGACCGCCGACCTCGGGCTCCTTGGCCTCACCTGCGGCCGGGGACTCCGGCTCGCCCCCGCCGGTGGGGGCGGGCGAGCTGGTCTCCCACGACGGTGCGGCGTTCGCTGCCGCAGCGTCGGACGGTGCCGTGGCCGGCTCGTCCTTCGCCTCGGTCGGGGCGGCCTGCGGGGTCTCGGTCTCCCACGACGGTGCGGTGTTCGCTGCCGCAGCGTCGGACTGCGCCGTGGCCGGCTCGTCCTTCGCCTCGGTCGGGGCGGCCTGCGGGGTCTCGGACTCCCAGGACGGAGCGGCGTTGGCCGACGCGGCGCCCTCGGACTCCCACGACGGTGCGGCGTTGGCCGATGCGGCGCCCTCGGACTCCCACGACGGTGCGGCGTTGGCGGCCGCAGCGTCGGAGGGAGCCGTGGCCGGCTCCTCCTTCGTCTCGGCCGGGGCGGCCTGCGGGGTCTCGCTCTCCCAGGACGGAGCGGCATTGGCCGACGCGGCACCCTCGGACTCCCACGACGGGGCGGAGTTCTGGTCGGCGACGGTCTCGCGACCCTCGACCGCCTCCGGGTCCTCGCCGGCCTCCTCGACGGCCGCAGCCGTGGCGGCGGTCTCGGCCGCGCTCGGGGGCTCGGGGGTCGCCCCCTTCGCGTCCTGGCCGTCCTGCGGGGCGGGCACGGCCGTCTTGGGCTCGGCCTGCGCCTGCTCCTGCGACTCGGTCGTCCCCGTCGTCTCCGGGGCCTCACGGACCGAGGCGAGGAGCATCTGGGCGATGTCGACGACCTCGATGTCCTCGCTCGCGCCCTCGGACTGCTTGGCCGTCAGGCCGTCGCTGAGCATGACGCGGCAGAAGGGGCAGCCGACGGCGATGCGCTCGGCGCCGGTCGCGATGGCCTCCTCCGTGCGGTTGAGGTTGATCCGCGAGCCGAGCTGCTCCTCCATCCACATGCGCGCGCCACCGGCGCCGCAGCAGAAGGACTTCTCCTTGGTGCGCTCCATCTCGCGCAGCTCGACACCGGGCAGGGCCCCGATGAGCTCCCGCGGCGGGGCGTACACCTGGTTGTGCCGACCGAGGTAGCACGGGTCGTGGTAGGTCACGGTCGTGCCCGTGGAGGCGACGTTCTTCAGGCTCGACTTCTCCGGGGCGCTCGGGCGGCGCACCGGGGCGAGCTTCTTCTCCCGGACGAGACGGTTGAGCAGCTGGGTGTGGTGGAGCACCTCGTAGGTGCCGCCGAGCTGGGGGTACTCGTTCTTGATGGTGTTGAAGCAGTGGGCGCAGGTGACGACGATCTTCGTCGCGCCGACCTCGTCGAGCGTCGCGACGTTCTGCTCGGCGAGCATCTGGAAGAGGACCTCGTTGCCCGCGCGGCGGGCGGAGTCACCGGTGCACGTCTCGCCGTTGCCGAGGACGGCGAAGTCCACCCCGGCGATGTCGAAGAGCTCGGCCACGGCGCGCGTCGTCTTCTTCGCGCGGTCCTCGTAGGCGCCGGCGCAGCCGACCCAGAAGAGGTAGTCGACCTCGTCGGCGGACTCGACGTCCTCGCCGAGCACCTTGACCGTGAAGGGCAAGTCCTTGGCCCAGTCCATGCGCGCCTTCGCGCCCATGCCCCACGGGTTGCCCTTGCTCTCGAGCTTCTTGAAGAGGCCGCCGAGCTCGCTCGGGAAGGCCGACTCGATGAGGTTCTGGTAGCGGCGCATGTCGACGATGTGGTCGACGTGCTCGATGTCGACGGGGCACTGCTCGACGCAGGCGCCGCACGTCGTGCACGACCACAGGACGTCCTCGTCGATGACGGCGTCGGGCCCGTGCGGGTTGTAGGCCGACAGCGGGTTGTCGACGTCGTAGCCGGTCTGGCCGACGAGCGACATCGCGTCCCAGTCGATCGCGGTCGCCGTGGCTACCGATCCACCGTCGGTGGCCGTCTCGTCCGGCCCGGTGGCGAAGGCCGAGGCGGGGATCGCCCCCTTCGCGGTCTGCGGGCTGGCCGAGCCGCTCGAGATGATCCCGGAGACGTCGCGGGCGGCGGCGACGAAGGGGGCCTTGGCGTGCGCGTGATCACGCAGCGTCATCATGAGCATCTTCGGCGAGAGCGGCTTGTCGGTGTTCCACGCGGGGCACTGGCTCTGGCAGCGACCGCACTCCGTGCACGTGGAGAAGTCGAGCAGGCCCTTCCACGTGAAGTCCTCGACCTTGCCGACGCCGAGGCTGATCTCGTCCTCGGTCTCCTCCATCTCCTCCATGACCTCCATGGAGAAGGGCTTGCCGCCCACCGTCATCGGCTGGAGCGCCCCGAGCGAGGTCGCGCCGTCCGCGTGCCGCTTGAAGTAGATGTTGAAGAACGCGAGGAAGCGGTGCCAGGCGACGCCCATCGTCGGGTTGAGCGAGACGGTGATCATCCACGCGTAGGAGATGAGCAGCTTGACGAGCGCGACGACGACGATCGCCGCCTCGAGCGCCCCGACGGACAGACCGCCGAAGATCGCGCCGAACCATGCGGTGAGCGGGAAGTGCAGCAGCGTGGCCTGCTCGGCCTCGCCCGTGCTGCGCAGGAGCGCGTACTCGAGACCGCGCAGCAGGGTGATGCACAGCGCGACGCCGAGGATCGTCGCCTCGACGTAGTACGCCTGCCAGAAGGTCGAGCCGTAGAAGCGCGAGCGGCGGCCGTCCTCGCCCGCCGCCGAGCGCGGGTGGTTCTTCTGGCGGATCGCGATGAGCGCGACGATGCCGACGAGACCGCCGACGGCGAAGAGCTCGGTGACCCACTCGTAGGGCCAGAAGTGCCCGATGAGCGGGAGCACGAAGTGGGGGTCGGCCAGCTGGAAGGTGGCCTGGACGAGGGTGAGGAAGAGGATCCCGAAGGAGAGCATCGTCACCCAGTGGGCGATCGCCACGACCGGCAGACGGGCCATGCGGGTGTGCCCGAGGAACTCCCGGAAGAGCGTCGTCGTGCGGACCGCGGGGCGGTCCGTGCGGCTCGAGTCGGGCTGGCCGAGCTTGAAGGTGCTGACGAAGTGCCGCACGGCGCGGGCCAGCATGGCCCACCCGACGACGGTCACGGTCAGCCCGATGACGAGGGCGACGATCTCCAGAGCGGACATGTCGCGAATCCTACGGGCGGGTAACGGGCTCGTCGCCCCGGCTGTGACCTTGCTCGCCGCCCCCGGCGTGGCCGGCGTCGGCCGGCTCGGGGCTCGACGCCGACGGCCTGCCGTGCCGCAGTCTTGGGGGCCGGACCAGGTTGTCGCGATCAATAACAGGGTGTTGGAATAGCCATAACGCGATGTTCGTTATGGCGACGAGCATCACCGACCCCTCCCGGAAGGACCGCCGTGCCCATCTACGACGACGTCACCAAGCTCATCGGCCGCACCCCGCTGGTGAAGATCAACCGGATCATCAGCAGCGACGCGACCGTCGCGGCGAAGCTGGAGTTCTACAACCCCGCGAGCTCGGTCAAGGACCGCATCGGCGTCGCGATCGTCGACGCCGCGGAGGCGTCCGGTCAGCTCAAGCCCGGCGGCACCATCGTCGAGGCCACCTCCGGCAACACCGGTATCGCGCTGGCGATGGTCGGCGCCGCCCGTGGCTACGACGTCGTGCTGACGATGCCCGAGACGATGAGCAAGGAGCGTCGCGCGCTCCTGCGCGCGTACGGCGCCGAGCTCATCCTCACCGAGGGCCCGAAGGGCATGAAGGGCGCGGTGGAGAAGGCCAACGAGGTCGCCGCGGAGCGCGAGGGCGCCGTCCTCGCCCGCCAGTTCGCCAACGAGGCCAACCCCGAGATCCACCGCCGCACGACGGCCGAGGAGATCTGGGCCGACACCGACGGTCAGGTCGACATCGTCGTCGCGGGCATCGGCACCGGAGGCACCATCACCGGTGTCGGTCAGGTCCTCAAGGAGCGCAAGCCCGGCGTGCAGATCGTCGCGGTCGAGCCCGAGGAGTCCGCCATCCTCAACGGCGGCCAGCCCGGCCCGCACAAGATCCAGGGCATCGGCGCGAACTTCGTCCCCGAGATCCTCGACACCGAGGTCTACGACGAGGTCATCGACATCAACGCCGAGACCTCCGTCGAGTGGGCCCGCAAGGCCGCCACCGACGAGGGCCTGCTCGTCGGCATCTCCTCCGGTGCCGCCCTCGCCGCGGCCGACCAGCTCGCGAAGCGCCCGGAGAACGCCGGCAAGACCATCGTCGTCATCATCCCCAGCTTCGGCGAGCGATACCTGTCGACGATCCTCTTCTCGGATCTGCTCGACTGACCCCATGGACCTGCTCGCTCCCCCTTCGCCGATGCCGGATCACCCGACCCCGTGGATGACCGTCCGTGAGGACGTCGACGCGGCGATGCGGCGTGACCCCGCGGCGACGTCGCGGCTGGTCGTCCTGCTCACCTCGGCCGGGCTGCACGCGATCTGGCTGCACCGGATCGCCCACCGCTGGTGGCAGCGGCCCGCGACGAGGTGGCCGGCGCGGCTGCTCGCGTACGTCTCGCGGGCGGTGACGGGGGTCGAGATCCACCCGGGGGCGCACATCGGGCGTCGCTTCTTCATCGACCACGGGATGGGAGTCGTCATCGGCGAGACCGCCCAGATCGGTGACGACGTCATGCTCTACCACGGCGTGACGCTCGGCGGGACGTCGCACGCACGGGTCAAGCGGCACCCGACGCTCGGCGACTCCGTGCTCGTCGGCGCCGGGGCGAAGATCCTCGGCCCGGTCCACGTCGGCAGCAACGTCAAGGTCGGCGCGAACTCGGTCGTCGTCAAGGACGTGCCGACCGGCGCGGTCGCGACGGGCGTGCCCGCGGTCTACCGCTTCCCGCAGGTGGAGGAGCGGCGCGCCGTCACCGAGCGTGACGTCGACCCGCTCGACCTGCCCTTCCTCGACCCGGCGATCTTCATCTGAGGACCGTCACGAGGCATGGCGAAGGGGGTGCGACCAGGTGGTCGCACCCCCTTCGTCGTGCGTGGGGCGGGTCTGCGTCCGGGCTAGCGCTCGACGCTCGAGCGCACGTCGCGCTCGGAGTCGGCGCTGATCCGGCCGGCGCCCTCGCGCAGGCGGTCCCCGGCGGCGGTGGCCGCGGTGCTCACGGCGTCGAGCGCCGCGGGGGCGACCCGGGTCTTCGCGACGTGGCGTGCGGAGGCGACCTGGCGCTGTACCGGCTGTGAGCGCCACAGCTGGCCGGAGCCGGCCTTGATCTGGGCGTAGCGCTCTCGTCCGGCGCGGGTGCCGAGGACGTACCCGGCCGCGGCACCGGCGATGAAGGTCAGCTTGGCCATGCAGGTCCTCTCGTCGCTCCCGGGCGGGCGGGGCCCGCTCGGATGTGCTGCGACACTACCCGCCGCCTCGGGTTACGGTGAGCCCCGGCGGCCCCCTCGTGGGGCCTCTGGCGGGTTCGCATAGTGGCCGAGTGCAGTCGCCTTGAAAGCGACCAGGGGGAGACCCCTCGTGGGTTCAAATCCCACACCCGCCGCCCTGGACGGGCCGGCTCGGCGCCAGGTCCTACGGCGCGCTCCACCGGGTCGGCTCGCGCGTCATCTCGACGAGCCGGCTCTGCAGCCGGCGCAGACGGGCCGCGTCGACCTCGCCGCCCCACAGCAGGGCCGCGCTCGCCCCGTCGGCTGCGGCGAGCACGAGCTCGACGACGTCCTGCGGGAGGCCGTCGGCAGCGAGGTCCCGCTCCCAGCGCAGCTGGTCGGCGTGCGCGAGCTCGCGCACCGCGGGGATCGTCATGAGCTGGGCGGTGAGCAGGATGTCGTCGCGCAGCCCGTGCGGGTCGAGCGGCTCGTCGAGGCACGTGCGGACGTAGGCGCGGGTGAGCCGGCCCGGGGCCCCGTCGTCGGGGTCGTCCGCGGCCTCGACCGCCGCCCGGAAGCGCTCGGTCTGGTCCTCGGCGAGCGCGAGCAGGAGGGTTTCCTTGCTCGCGAAGTGGTAGACGAGCCCGCCCTTGGACAGGCCCGCCTCGGCCGCCACCGCGTCGAGCGTGGCGCCGGGGCCGGTGCGACGGACGACGGCGGCGGCTGCGTCCAGCACGAGACGTCGGGTCTGCTCAGGGCTGCGGCCGGCGGTGCGGGGCATCAGGCTCGGGTCTCCAGGGGCTCGGGGACGGGTGCGGCCTCGGGGGCCGTCTCGGACGGGATGGTGCGCCAGGCGACGAGCGCCGCCACGGCCATGATGGCTGCTGCGGACAGCGAGGCCACCTGCATGGCCCCGACGAAGGCCTCGCGCGCGGCCTCGCCCGCGGGCGAGCCGGCCTCGAGCACGCCGGTGGCCCCGGCGAAGGAGTCCTGCGCCGTGGCTCGGGCCGACGGGGTGATCTCGCCGGGCAGGTGCAGGCCGGAGCGGTAGGCGAGGGTGACGACGGACCCGAGCACCGCGATGCCCAGGGCGACCCCGAGCTCGTAGGCCGTCTCGGACACCGACGCGGCGGCGCCGGCCCGGGCGCGTGGCACCGCCGAGACGACGGCATCGGTCGCGAGCGTCATCGCCAGCCCGACGCCGAGCCCGATCGGCACGAGGGCCAGGCCGAGCCAGAGGTACCCGGGGGCGGCCTCGGCGACCGCGACCGCGACGAGGCCGACGGACGCGACGGCCAGGCCTGCGGCGATGGCGCGGCCCATGCCGAGGCGGCGTCGGGCCGCGCCGACGAGCACGACGACGGCGATGGACGCGAGGGTCGCCGGCATCTCGGCCAGCCCGGCGACGAGCGGGCGCATCCCGCGGGCCAGCTGCAGGTACTGCGAGAAGAAGAAGAGCAGCCCGGTGAGGGCGAAGATCGAGATGAGGGTCGCGAGCACCGCGCCGGTGAAGGCTGGGTTGCGGAAGAGGCTGACGTCGATCGTCGGGTCGGGGCTGCGGCGCTGCCGGCTGACGAAGGCGAGACCGGCGAGGACGCCGAGCGCGACGAGCCCGACCGTGGTGAGGTCGAGCCCGTGCGTCGTGGCGTGCTTGACCGCGTAGACGACCGGCACCACGGTCACGGCCGACAGCGCGGCGCTCACGAGGTCGAAGCGACCCGGTGCGGGGTTGCGCGACTCGGGCAGCAGGAGCAGGCCGCCGACGACGATGGCGAGGACGACCGGCACGTTGATGAGGAAGACCGAGCCCCACCAGAAGCGCTCGAGCAGCACGCCGCCGACGAGGGGGCCGAGGGCGAGCCCGCCGCCCGAGGCCGCTGCCCAGACGGCGATGGCGCGGCTGCGCTCGACCGGGTCGACGAAGAGGTCTCGGATGATCGACAACGTGCTCGGCATGATCGTCGCGCCGGCGACGCCGAGGAGCAGGCGGGCGGCGATGAGGGCACCTGCGGTGGGGGCGAACGCTGCTGCCGCCGAGGCCGCCCCGAACGCAGTTGCACCCACGAGCAGGGTGCGGCGCCGCCCGAAGCGGTCGGCGACCGTGCCCATCGTCACGAGCAGCCCGGCGAGGGCGAGCGAGTAGATGTCGCCGATCCACAGGACCTGGGTCCCGCTGGGCGCGAGGTCGCGCGTCAGGCTCGGCACCGCCAGGTAGAGGACGGTGCTGTCGATCGCGAGGAGCAGCACGGCCCCGACGAGGACGGACAGGGCCGCCCAGCGGCGTCGGGGGGAGAGGGGTGCGGCGGTGCTCACCCAATTACTATACCGACTGGTCGGTGCAGTAATCCACTCGTCCCTGTTGTGGGTGTCGGTGCACGGGAGTTACATGGGTCCATGAGCCACTGCGCGATCGTCCCGCCGCACCTCCTCGACGCCCTCGCCGCCTCCGGCGACCCCGAGCTGGCCGCCCGTGCGAGGCACGTGCGGGCGGTCGACGCCGAGCTGCGCCGGGCCCGGCGCACGCGCGGCGCGCTCCCGGACGAGGGGGCGACCCCGGACGCACCTGCCGTGGGCGGCGCCCGCAGCGTCCACGACGCGAAGGGGGAGCAGCAGCTGCCCGGTGACCTCGTGCGCGGCGAGGGCGACCCCGCGACGGGTGACGCGGCCGTCGACGAGGCGTACGACGGGCTCGGCGCGACCCGCGACTTCTGGCGGACGGTGTACGGCCGTGACTCCCTCGACGGGCGCGGCATGGGCCTCGTCGGCACCGTCCACTACGGGCAGCAGTACGACAACGCCTTCTGGGATGGCTCGCAGATGGTCTTCGGCGACGGCGACGGCGTGATCTTCACCCGCTTCACCGCGAGCCTCGACGTCATCGGCCACGAGCTCGCCCACGGGGTCACCGAGCTCACCTCCGGCCTCGTCTACCAGGGCCAGTCGGGTGCGCTCAACGAGCACGTCTCCGACGTCTTCGGGGTGCTCGTCAAGCAGCACCACCTCGACCAGGACGCCGACGCGGCCGACTGGCTCGTCGGTGCCGAGCTGCTCGCCCCGGGGGTGCAGGGTCGGGCGCTGCGCTCGATGTCGGAGCCGGGCACGGCCTACGACGACCCCCGCATGGGCAAGGACCCGCAGCCGGGTCACATGGACGACTTCGTCGTGACGAGCGCCGACAACGGCGGCGTCCACATCAACTCGGGCATCCCGAACCGCGCCTTCTACCTGCTCGCCACGGCGCTGGGCGGGCCCGCGTGGGAGCGCGCCGGCCAGATCTGGGTCGACACGATCCTCGGCGACATCCGGGCCGACTGCGACTTCGCCCGCTTCGCCGCGCTCACCGTGGTCGCCGCCCGGGCCCGCTACGACGACGAGGTCGCTGCTCAGGTGCTCGCCGCCTGGCAGGGTGTCGGTGTCGTCCCGGCCGAGGGCGAGGGCACCCAGGGGCCTGCGGACGAGCCGGCGGGCGGGCAGCAGCCCGCGCCGACCCACACGACGGAGCTCACGCTCACCCGGTCCGGGGGTGTCGCCGGCCTCGTGCGTCGGCGCACGGTCACCCTCGGCGAGCTGCCCGACGACGACCGCACCGCGCTGGCGTCGCTGCTCGCCGACCCCGAGCTCGCCGTTTACGCAGCCGCCGAGCCGAGCCGACCGGACTCCTTCTGCTACGGGCTCTCCTGCGACCAGCCTCCGCTCGACGTGCAGGTCCCCGAGCCGGTGCTGCCGCCCTCGACCCGAGCGCTCCTCGACCGCACCATCGCCGCGGGCGGTCCGCAGAGCGAGCCGCCGGGCGAGCCCGCCGTCGGGCAGTCGTAGGGTGCCCGGGTGAGCGAGCAGGGGCAGACGCAGACGGGCAGGCGCGCCGTCGTCGTCCTCAACGGGCCGAACCTCAACCTCCTCGGCGAGCGCGAGCCCCACATCTACGGGCACGAGACGCTGGCCGACGTCGAGGCGATGTGCGCCGCGCGGGCCGACGAGCTCGGGTGGGCGCTCGACTTCCGCCAGACCAACCACGAGGGCGTCCTCATCGACGCCGTCCACGAGGTCCGTCACGACGCCGTCGGCGTCGTCATCAACGCCGGCGGGTGGACCCACACCTCGGTGGCCATCCGCGACGCGCTCACCAGCGTCAGCGGCCCGGTCGTCGAGGTCCACATCAGCGACATCCATGCCCGCGAGGCCTTCCGGCGCCACTCCTACATCTCCGACATCGCCGACGACGTGATCGTCGGTCGTGGCACCGCCGGGTACCTCGAGGCGCTCGACGCCATCCGCGCCCGGGTGGCCCCGTCCAGGCCCCCGGCCTGAGGCGGTCTCGTCTCACTGCTCCGCTCAGGGCGAGCACGTCAGCGGCATTGCTGATAGCGTCGTCGCTGAGTTGCAGTACGACTTCGCACGTTGTCGCGGGTCCGGCCCACCAGTCGGTCTGTTGTCGCGGGTAGGGGATCTTTGCAGCTAGCACAAGGAGCTACCTGCTCCACAGATCACACGAAAGAGATTCACCCCATGGCACAGGGCACCGTTAAGTGGTTCAACGCTGAAAAGGGCTTCGGCTTCATCGCCCAGGACGGCGGTGGCCCGGACGTGTTCGTTCACTACTCCGCCATCGACACCACCGGCTACCGCAGCCTCGAAGAGGCGCAGCGCGTCGAGTTCGAGGTCACCGAGGGTCCCAAGGGCCCCCAGGCCGACCGCGTCCGTCCCGTCTGAGGATCTGACGTACGGCGCGCGCAGCGCGCCACCAGCACCACACCGAGGCCCCCGGCACTGCCGGGGGCCTCGGTCTGCGTCCCGCAGCATTCGGGCTGGATGGTCACGGGTTGGTATCGTCGCCGGGCGATGACGGATGACAGCGAGTGGACGCAGCCCGAGGGCGAGCACGAGGGCCACGGCTCCGAGTCCGAGGGGTCCGCTGCCGCGACCCGGTCGCGGCGCCTCGAGGAGCGGCTCCAGCGGCGCCGCCGGCGGCGGCGTCGTCTGCGTGTCGCGGGCATCGCCGTCGCGTGCGTGATCGGGCTCGTCGGCGCCGGCGTGGCTGTCGCGGGCTACCGCCTCAACGGCAACATCACCCGGGTCGACATCGGCACCGGCTCGACCGCCCGCCCCGAGAACAGCGGCGGACCCGCGGGCCCGCTCAACATCCTCGTCGTCGGCTCCGACACCCGCCAGGGGCTGGGGACGACTGAGTACGGCACCGACACCGTCGAGGGCGGGGCGCACTCCGACACCAACCTCGTCGTGCACATCTCCGCCGACCGCAGGTCCGCCTTCGTCGTCTCCATCCCGCGCGACTCGATGACGATGGCGCCCACGGACTGCGAGGACCCCGCCTCGACCGTGGAGAACGGCGAGATGCGGCAGTGGAACTACAACTTCAACAAGGGCGGCCCGGCCTGCACGGTCAAGACCCTCGAGGGTCTGACCGGGGTGTACGTCGACCATGTCGTCGTCGTCGACTTCTCCGGCTTCCAGAAGATGGTCGACGCGCTCGGCGGCGTCGAGGTGTGCCTGCCCCAGCCGCTCGAGGACTCCGACGCGCACATCACGCTGCCTGCCGGGCGGCAGAAGGTCGACGGCAAGGAGGCGCTCGGCTACGTCCGCGCCCGGAAGTCGCTCGGCGACGGCTCGGACCTCGGGCGCATCGAGCGCCAGCAGGCCTTCATGTCCTCGATGGCCCAGGAGGCGACGAAGAGCTCGCTGCTCCTGCGCCCCGACCGCCTCTACTCCTTCCTCGACGCCGCGACGGAGTCGATGACCGCTGACGAGGACCTCTCCCTCGGCGTCCTGCGGGACATCGCGAGCAGCCTGCGCGGCTTCGGCATCGACAACCTCTCCTTCGTCACGGTGCCGACCGAGCCCTACCCGGCCGACTCCAACCGCGTGCAGTGGCAGGAGAAGCCGGCGGCCGAGCTGTGGGACGCCGTGCGCGACGACACCGAGCTGCCCGGCGCGAAGAAGAAGACCACGCCCGCCACGCCGCTCACCGTCACCCCCGACAAGATCTCGGTCTCTGTCGTCAACGACACGAGCGCCGAGGGCCTGGCGACCCAGGAGTCCACGGCGCTCGGCGTCCAGGGCTTCGGGGCCACCGTCGCCGGGACCGGGCCCACCGGGCGGGTCACCGGTGTCCAGGTGCGGTACGCCCCGGGCGAGAAGGAGGCGGCCCGGACCGTCGCCGCCGCCTACCCGGGGGCCAAGCTCGTCGAGGACGACAGCGCCACCGGCGCGGTGGTCCTCGTGCTCGGCATGGGCGCGCCGACGGCCCGCGAGGTCGAGGGACGCACGGGCACGAAGGACATCCCGGCGCCGACGGTCTCCGCGCCCCCGGCGCCCGGCAAGATCACCCCGCGCACGGCCACCGAGGACATCTGCGGCTGATCGCTTTGGAGACCACGCACTCCGCCGGTTAGTGTGTGCGGGTTGTCTGGAGGCGTCGCCTAGTCCGGTCTATGGCGCCGCACTGCTAATGCGGTTTGGGCTAACCGCCCATCGAGGGTTCAAATCCCTCCGCCTCCGCAGCAGAAGGGCCCCGCACCTCTGGTGCGGGGCCCTCCGTCATGTGCGGTGACCCGCAAGGGGCGCTTCGCGCTCGCTCACCAGCGACGCATGAGGGCGAACTTGGCCACGGTCGCCGCGACGGTGCACCCACCGACCACGAGAGTCTGCAGGGGCGTCGGCGCGTGCGGCAGGACCGCCCCGAGGGCGGCGAGCCCTCCTGCGGTCATGGCCCACGTCGCACCGAAGATCGCCAGGCCCTGGGCCTGGTGACGCAGGGCACCCCTCGCCCCCGACAGGCCGAAGGTCCACCTCCGGTTGGCCGAGGTGTTGACGACGGTCGCGACGAGCAGGGCGAGCAGGTTGCTCGGCTGCGGCGCGAAGGCTGTCGCCAGGACTGCGAAGAGCGCGAGGTGGAGCAGCGTCGTGGTCGCCCCGACGAGCGCGAAGCGCACGACCTGCCCGCCGACGACACCGCCCACGGGGGCGTTGCGCCCGACCCGCTCCCGGATCTGCTCGACCGGCAGCTCGCCGCGACGCAGCGCCCGGTGGACCCGGCGCATCCCGCGCAGGTCGTCCAGCGCCGTACCGACGACGTCGACCCGGCTGTCCGGGTCGTCCCACCAGTCCACGGGCACCTCGTGGATGCGCAGGCGGCAGCGCTCGGCGAGGACGAGCAGCTCGGTGTCGAAGAACCACGCGGTGTCCTCGACGAGCGGCAGCAGCTCGGCGGCGACGTCGGCGCGCACGGCCTTGAAGCCGCACTGGGCGTCGCTGAACCCGACCCCGAGACCGGCCCGCAGCAGCAGGTTGTACCCGCGCGACGTCGTCTCGCGCAGCGTCCCCCGCACGACACGGCTCGTGCGGTGCAGACGGGTGCCGATCGCGAGATCGCTGTGCCCGGACATGAGCGGCGCGACGAGCGGCCACAGCGCGTCGAGATCGGTGGAGAGGTCGACGTCCATGTACGCGAGCACCGGGGCGTCCGACGCCGCCCACACAGCACGCAGGGCGCGTCCACGCCCCTTGGCGTCGAGGTGCACGGCGGCGACCTCGGGCAGCACCTCGACGAGGTCCAGCGCGACCTGCCACGTGCGGTCCGTGCTCGCGTTGTCGGCCACGGTGATCCGGTAGGGGTAGGGGAAGGTGTCGCGCAGGTGCGCGTGCAGCCGGCGCACGCACGCCGCGAGCGTGACCTCCTCGTCGTAGACCGGCACGACGACCT
This sequence comes from Janibacter sp. UYMM211, assembly GCF_040547045.1. Taxonomy (NCBI): domain Bacteria; kingdom Bacillati; phylum Actinomycetota; class Actinomycetes; order Micrococcales; family Intrasporangiaceae; genus Janibacter; species Janibacter sp. UYMM211. The sequence goes on from NZ_JBEPOY010000002.1 coordinate 38,522, forward strand.
CGAGCACGGGCGGCGGCCCGGGGCGCTCCTGCTGCACCCGGGTCACCGGGTCGGGGGTCGTCGCCGGGGCGAAGGGGGGACCTGTCACCTCGGGCGTCGGCTCGGTGCGCACGAGGGTGCTCATGACGCCGCCTGCGTCGTGGCGAGCGGCGCGGTGAGGTCGTAGAAGGTCGTCCCGTCGATGCTCACCTGCTCGTACCGGCTCGAGGCCCACTCGAGGATCTGCGCGGCCGACCCCGAGCCCGACCCACCCATCCCGCTGCCGGCGAGCAGGTAGTGGATGTCGCCGTCGGCGACGAGCTGCTGCATCTCCTCGAGGGTCGGGCTCGGGTCTGAGCCGTTGAAGCCTCCGATCGCCATGACGGGCAGCTCGGTCGCGAGCTGCAGGCCCGCGGCGTTCTGGCTGCCGACCGCCGCCGCGACCCAGCGGTAGCGGGACGCGTCCTGGGAGAGGGCTGCGACGACCTCGGTGCTCGGGGTGCTGGCGTCGAGCAGCCCACCCATGCCACCGGCACCGCCACCGGCCGGAGCGCCGCCTGGTGCTGCACCCGGCGCGGTGCCCTGCCCGGGCATGGCCTGGGGAGGCTGAGCGCCCTGTCTTCCCGGGCCCCCGGGACCTCCCTGGTTCCCAGGTCCGCCCTGCCCGCCCGGACCTCCCTGACCCCCGGGCCCGCCCCGGCCAGCGGTGCTCGGGCCTGCCGTGACGATCGACCCGGTGTGCGCCTGCGAGATCGTCGTCGCGGAGTAGGCCGTCGGGCCGAGCAGGAGCGCGACGACGGCGGCGCTCGCGACGGCCGCGGCTGCCCGGCGGCTCATCCGGTCGGCGAGGAGCAGACCGAGGGCGGCTGCGAGGCCGAGGACGAGGACGCTCACCCGCAGCCAGTCCCCGTACGCGGTGGTGCGGCTGAGCAGGACGGTGGACCACGCTGCGCCGACGGCGGTCGCGCCGGCGAGGACGAGCCTGCCCCCCAGGCGTCCACGAGCCGACCACACGTCCGCGGCGCCCATGCCGACGAGTGCGGCCACGGCCGGGGCGAGAGCGACGGTGTAGTACTCGTGGAAGATCCCGGCCATGAAGGAGAAGGTGAGGGCGGTGACGACGAGCCAGCCGCCCCACACGACGTAGGCGGCGCGACGCAGGTCGGTGCGCGGGGCGCGTCCCCGCAGCCACAGCCCGGCGACGAGCAGGACGAGCGCGGTGGGGACGAGCCACGAGATCTGCCCGCCGATGCTCGAGGAGAAGAGGCGACCGATGCCGGTCTCGCCCCACCCACCACCGCCCCCGACCGCGCCCGTCTCCTCGCCGTTGATCCGGCCCAGGCCGTTGTACCCGAAGGTCAGCTCGAGGAAGGAGTTGGTCTGGCTGCCGCCGATGTAGGGCCGCATGCTCGCGGGCACGACCTCGACGACCGCGACCCACCACCCCGCGGACACGACGGCGGCTGCCGACGCGACCAGCGCGCCGAGGGCACGCCGCCGTCCGCTCGTCCGGGCGGCGAGGAGCCAGGCCAGCCCCAGCGCGGGGACGACGAGCAGGACCTGCAGGGTCTTCGTGAGGAAGCCCAGGCCGACCAGCACGCCGACGAGGCCCATCCACCGCACCGAGCCGCGCTCGACGGCACGGACGGTCGCCCAGGCGGAGAGCGCCATGAGGAGCACCAGGAGGGCGTCGGGGTTGTTGAAGCGGAACATGAGCACCGCGACCGGGGTGAGGGCGAGGACGGCGCCCGCGAGCAGGCCGGCACATGCACCGCTGACCCGCTTGACGGTCACGGCGACGACACCGGTCGTCGCGACGCCCATGAGGACCTGCGGCAGCAGGATGCTCAGGCTGCTCAGCCCGAGCAGGCGCACCGACAGGGCCATGACCCACAGCGACGCCGGCGGCTTGTCGACGGTGATCGACCCGCTCGCGTCCGACGCCCCGTAGAAGAAGGCCTCCCACGACTGGCTCCCGGCCTGCGCGGCTGCCGAGTAGAAGGAGTTCGCCCAGCCGCTCGCCGTGAGCTGCCAGCTGTACGTCGCGAGGGTGAGGGCGAGCAGGGCGACGAGGGCGGGGCGGGCCCACGCCGGGTCGTCGACCGGGCCGCGCCACATCCGCGCGAGGCGGTGGCGGGCCGCGGCCGGCCGGGTGCCGACCTGGCGGGCGAAGGGAGAGCCGGCGGCGCCGTCGGCGGTGCGGGGGAGGGTTGTCGAGTGCATGCCGACACGCTCGAGCCCGCCGCTGTGGTCGGCCTGTGGCGGTCCTGAGGTGCGCTCCTGACTGCCTCACGCCGCCGGCGGTGCAGGGACTCCCTTCGCTGAGCGCACGGTCCTCGCCACCGTCGGATGGCGGCCCTAGCCTGGGGCGGTCATGGCTCGGGGGACGAGAGCGGGGGACACGGTGATGAAGGTGCCGGGGAAGCGGGCGGACCGCGAGGTGCTCACGATGTCGGAGGAGCTCGCCGAGCGCGGTGAGGTGCTCATCGGCACGACGACGTACGAGCCGTCGGCGCAGGAGGCGGAGGCGATGCTCCAGGCCGTGCGCAAGCGCGCTGACGGGTGGCGCAACGGGGTGGGGGCGACCCTCACGCTCGTCCTGGCCAGCCTCGCCGTGAAGCCGGGCGAGGGCTTCATGAAGTACACCGGAGACACCCGTGTCGCGCTCATGCTGCTCATCGGGGGGTCGCTGCTCAGCGCGCTCGTCGCTCTCTTCCTGCTCGTCAACGCGGCGAACGGCCCGACCTGGCTGCGCGAGCTCGTGGGGCACGAGGCGACCCCGCAGCGGTACCTGCGCCGGGTCGTCGGGGCGCGGCGTGACCTGCGGGTCGGCCAGGGCCTCTGGGTCGTGTCGCTGCTGCTCTTCTGCGGTGCGGTCCTCGCGACCTGGCTGACGCCGCTGCCCTGACGCGGTCCGCCGCGCCGTCAGACCGTGTCGAGCCGCACCGCTGCCGCCTTGACGACGAGGTGGACGGTCTCGCCCGGCCCGAGACCGAGGTCGGCCACCGCGGCCGGGGTGAGGTCGGCGACGAGGGGGCCCAGGCTCGTCGTCGCACGCAGCCGCGCCGCCGAGCCCGAGGGCTCGACGGACACGACCGTGCCGGCGACGACGTTGCGCGGGCTGCCTCCGGGCGGACGGCGGTGCACGGCGACCGTCTCAGGGCGGAAGGTCGCGACGGCCCGCGTGCCCTCCGGCGCGTCGACGGGCAGCCCGTGCAGGACGCCGCCAGAGGTCCGCAGCTCGCCAGGCGGTCCGAGCACACCGCTGACGAGGTTGACCCCGGCCAGCCGGGCGGCGAAGGGGGAGCGCGGGGCGCTCACGAGGTCGCGGACCGGGCCCTGCTCGACGACCCGCCCGCCGTCGACGACGACCGCGTGGTCGGCCAGCAACGCTGCGTCGACGACGTCGTGGGTGACGACGACGGCCGTCCGCCCCCGCAGCACCTCGCGCAGGACGTGACGCACCTGGGGCGCGGCGTCGACGTCGAGCGCGGAGAGCGGCTCGTCGAGGAGCACCACGTCGGGCTCGGCGGCCAGGGCCCGGGCGAGCGCCACACGTGCGGCCTGGCCGCCGGAGAGGGTGCCCGGACGGCGGTCGGCGAGGTGCCCCGCGCCGACCCGCTCGAGCCACCGGCCCGCTGACGCGCGCGCGGCGCGCCGGCTCGCACCGGCCGCGCGCGGACCGAAAGCGACGTCGTCGAGCGCGCTGAGGTGGGGCAGCAGCAGCGGGTCCTGCGACAGGAGCGCGACCCGGCGACGATGGGGCGGGAGGCGGTCGAGTCGTCGACCGTCGAGCAGCACGCTCGACCCCGCGGGACGGTGCACGCCGGCGATCGTCGCGAGCACGGTCGACTTGCCGGTCCCGTTGGGTCCGAGCAGCGCCGTCGTCTGCCCCCCGGGCACGACGAAGGACACGTCCACCCCACGGTCGGGGTCGCGGACCTCGACCTCGAGGCCGGCGGGCGTGCTCATCGGCGCACGTCCGGCCGGGCGAGCGCCATGACGACGACGGCGACGACGACGAGGAGGACCGAGAGCGCGACCGCAGCGTCGGGGTCGCTCTCGCGCTCGAGGTAGATCTGCAGCGGCAGGGTCCGGGTCGTGCCCTGCAGGGACCCGGCGAAGGTGAGGGTCGCCCCGAACTCGCCGAGCGAGCGGGCGAAGGCGAGGACGGTGCCGGAGACGAGCGCCGGCCGCACGAGCGGGAGGGTGACCCGTCGGAAGACGACGGAGGGTGAGGCACCGAGGGTGGCGGCCACCCCTTCGTGCCGCCCGCCGACCGAGCGCAGCGCCCCGTCGAGGCTCACGACGAGGAAGGGCAGCGAGACGAAGGTCTGCGCGATGACGACGGCGAGCGTCGTGAAGGCGACTCGGACGCCGAGGGCGTCCAGGTGCGACCCGAGCAGACCCTGCCGCCCGAGGAGGGTGACCAGGGCGATGCCCGCGACGACCGGCGGGAGCACGAGCGGCAGGAGCACGAGGGTGCGCACGGCGACGTTGTCGAAGAGCCGGAGCCGGGCGAGCGCGAGGGCGAGCGGCACCCCGAGGAGCAGGCAGAGCACGGTCGACGCGCTAGAGGTGCGCAGGCTGAGCCACAGGGCGTCGAGCGCGCGGTCCGAGGTGAGCAGGGCGGGCAGCCCGGCGACGTCGACGCTCGCGAGCATCCCCACCACGGGCGCGGCGAGGACGAGCGCGCCGAGGACCGCGGGCAGCAGCGCCCAGCGCGGCACGGTCGCGACGTCAGGGCGCGGCAAAGCCGTCCGCCTCCAGGTGCCCCGCTCCATCCCCCGCGGCGTCCGCGAGCACGGCCGCGACGAGCTCGTCGGCGAGGTCGTGGTGCTCGCTGCCGGCGAGCGTGGCGACCGGGTAGGTCGTCGTCGTGTTGTCCTCGTCCGGGATCTCCACCGTGCCGACGTCGTCCGAGCTCTGGGCGTCGGTGACGTAGACGATGCCCGCGTCGGCCTCGCCGCTGGCGACCTTGCCGAGGACGTCGGTGACCTTGGCCTCCTCGGAGACGGGGGCGAAGGTGAGGCCCGACGCCTCCTCGACCCGCTCCGCGGCCGCCCCGCAGGGCACCTGCGGGGCGCACAGGACGAGGTCGACGTCGCCCTCGAGGTCGGCGAGCGAGGTGATCTTCGCGGGGTTGTCCTTCGGCACGACGACGGTCATCGAGTTCGTCGCGAAGGTCTGCGGCGAGCCGGAGACCAGGTCGGCGTCCTCGACGGTGCCCATCGTCCGCTCGTCCGCCGTCGCGAGCACGTCGGCGGGCGCGCCGTCGACGAGCTGGGCGGCGAGATCCGAGGACCCGGCGAAGGAGAAGCGCACCGCGACGCCCGGGTGGTCCGCCTCGAAGTCGGCGGCGATCTGCTCGAGGGGTCGCTGCAGGCTGGCGGCGGCGAAGACGGTGAGCTCGCTCGACCCGGCGTCGTCGCTGCTGCTGCTGCACGCGGAGAGCCCGAGGGCGAGGACAGCCAGGGCCGCGAGGCCGGCGCGGGTCATGCCCGACCGTCCGGGGTCTCGATGACGACCTGCGTCGACTTGATGACGGCGACCGCGACGACGCCGGGCTCGAGACCCATCTCGCGCACGGCCTCGGCGCTGAGCAGCGAGACGACGCGGAAGGGGCCGCACTGCAGCTCGACCTGAGCCATGACCGTGTCGGCGACGACCTCGGTGACGATGCCGACGAGCCGGTTGCGCGCCGACGTGTGCCGCCCGACCGGGTCGGGCAGCGCGCGCAGGTGCTCACGGGCGTGGTGCGCTACTGAGACCGCGTCGACCGTGCGGCGACCGCCGTCGTCCTCGCCGGCGACGAGCGTGCCCGCATCGACCATCCGCCGGATGGTGTCGGTGCTCACGGCGAGGAAGTCGGCGGCTTCGTGGATACGCAGATGCGGCATGAGTGCGACTCTACAGACGCACATGCGTTGCTCTAGCCGGGATCAGCCGGGCAGGTGCACGGCGAAGGAGGTCTGCCCCGGGCGCGACGCGAGCTCGATGCGGCCGCCGTGCGCGCCGACGACCGACTCGACGATGCTCAGGCCGAGGCCGGTCGAGCCGCCGGCGCGGTTGCGCGCATCGTCTCCCCGGGTGAAGCGCTCGAAGACCTCGGGCTGCAGCTCCTCGGGGACCCCGGGCCCGTCGTCGGTGACGACGAGGACGACCTCGCCGTCCTCCCTTCGCAGGCTCGTCGTCACCGTCGTGCCCGCAGGGGTGTGCGTGCGGGCGTTCGCGAGGAGGTTGACGAGCACCTGACGCAGGCGACCCTCGTCCCCGACGACCTCGACCGGCTCGTCGGGCAGGTCGAGGCGCCAGCGGTGCTCGGGAGCGGCCGCGTGGATGTCGCCGACGGCCGTCATCGCGATCATCGTGAGGTCGACCGGCTCGCGCTCGAGGGCCCGACCCGCGTCGAGCCGCGCGAGCAGGAGGAGGTCCTCGACGAGACCTTGCATCCGCAGCGCCTCGGACTCGACCCGGCCGAGGGCGTGGCGCACCGAGGTCGGCACCGGCTCGCTCTCGCGCCGGGAGAGCTCGGCGTAGCCGCGGATCGAGGCGAGGGGCGTGCGCAGCTCGTGGCTCGCGTCGGCGACGAACTGCCGCACCCGGGACTCCGAGCGCTGGCGCGCCTCGAGGGCCCCGGCGACGTTGTCGAGCATCGAGTTGAGCGCGTGGCCGACCTGGCCCACCTCGGTCCGGGGGTCGGTGTCCTCCTCGGGCACCCGCTCGGCGAGGGCGACCTCGCCGGAGTCGAGGGGGAGCCGGGAGACCTGCGTGGCCGTCGCCGCGACGCGGCGCAGCGGCAGCAGGGAGCGGCGGATGAGCCAGCTGCCGACCGCCACCGTCGCGAGCAGCCCGGCGAGCGAGGCGGAGCCGAGCACGACGAGGAGGCTGCGGGTCGCGTCGGTGGCCGGGGCCAGCGGCTGACCGGTGACGACCGTCGCCCCGCTCGCGGTGCGCAGCGCGACCATCCGGTAGTCGCCGAGCCCCGAGACGTCGACGGTGCGCGGCGCCGGGGCGATCCCGGCGTCGGCCACGGCGGACAGCGCCGCGCTGGGCAGCGCCACCCGCTCGCCCTGCCGGACGACGTACCCGGTCGCCTGGCCGTCCACGAGGCAGACGAGGACCGAGCCCTCGCCGCGACCGGGGCCGCCACGGGTGCACGGGGCCGGGTAGGCGCCGTCGCCGTCGCCGTCACGGTCCTCGTACGGCGGTTCGCGGCGCAGCGTGTCGACCTGGGTCGCGACCTGCTCGTCGATCTGGGCGATGAGCTGGTGGCGCATGAGCAGGACGGTCGCGGTGCCGGTGACGATGGTGACGACGACGAAGAGGGCGACGACGGAGGCGACGAGCTGGGTCGTCAGCGAGGTCCCGCGACCGGGGCGGGCGGTGGTCATCCGACCGGCTTGAGCACGTACCCGGCGCCACGCATCGTGTGGATCATCGGGTCGCGGCCCGCGTCGACCTTCTTGCGCAGGTAGGAGATGTAGAGCTCGACGACGTTGGCCTGCCCGCCGAAGTCGTAGCTCCACACGCGGTCGAGGATCTGCGCCTTCGAGAGCACCCGGCGGGGGTTGCGCATGAGGTAGCGCAGCAGCTCGAACTCCGTCGCGGTGAGCGAGATCTCCTCGCCGCCCCGGGTCACCTCGTGGCTGTCCTCGTCGAGGGTGAGGTCGCCGACGACGAGCAGCGGGCTGCCCTCTCCGGTGCTCACGGCGGTGCGGCGCATGAGGGCCCGGACCCGCGCGACCACCTCTTCGAGGCTGAAGGGCTTCGTCACGTAGTCGTCGCCCCCCGCGGTGAGCCCGGCGACACGGTCCTCGACGGCGTCCTTCGCGGTGAGGAAGAGCACCGGCACCGCCTCGTCGTGCTCGCGCATCCGGCGCAGCACCTCCATGCCGTCGAAGTCGGGCAGCATCATGTCGAGGACGACCGCGTCGGGCCCGAAGTCCTTGGCCGCGCGCACCGCCGCGGTCCCCGTGCCGGCCGTGCGCACATCCCAGCCCTCGTACCGCAGCGCCATCGACAGCAGCTCGGTGAGGTTGGCCTCGTCGTCGACGACGAGGACGCGCACCGGAGAGCCGTCGGGTCGGGTGAGTCGCGGGGCGGCGGAGGAGCTCGTCATGCGGCCAGTAGACACCTGGGGTCCGGGCGTGCGCTATGGCTCACCTGTGCGATCCCTGTGGGCGACGAAGGAGGGAGCCTCAGCCCGGCGAAGGGGGAGTGACAGCCCCGCCACAGCCGAGCCGGTGAGCCTTCGGTCATGGACACGACGACCACGCCCACGACCCCGTCGACCGCACCTGCTCTGCGCCGCCCGTCGTGGTCGGGCAGGAAGCCCCCCGTCGCCGCCACCCGCGCGAGCGTCGAGGGTCGAGGTGCCCGGGTCGCCGGCCTGGATGACGAGCATCTCGCCGGCCGAGGGGCGAGGGTCTCCCGGGCCGGGTGACCCGGCGTGTGCCGGGGAACCCAAGATGGGCCGGGATACCCGAGACGGGCCGGGACGTGTCTCGGTCAGCAGCGGGTCAGCCGGTCCGGGCCGGGGTGCGCGGTCAGCCCTCGGCCTCGAGACCACGTCGTCGGTGGCGGTCAGCTGCCGGGCGAGTACCAGCCGTAGGCGTGCTCGCCGGGGGTGAAGCCGGCCTCGGCGTAGAGACGGGCGGCGGCGGTGCCGTCCTCGGCGACGATGACGAGCTCGCGTGCCCCTCGCCGGACCGCCCAGCGGGCCGCGACCCCGAGCAGGTGCCGGGCCAGACCCTGCCGACGGTGGGCGGAGCCGGTGAGGACGGACTGGTAGCGCGCGGTCGTCGGCTCGAGGTCACGCAGCACGACGATGCCCAGCGACGCGGCTAGCCGGTCGTCCTCGTCGAACGCGCCGAACCACGCCGCGTCGCCGTCAGCGACGAGGCGCCGCCGGATCACCGTCTGGCGCATGACGAAGGCCCGGTACTCCTGCGCGGGGTGCTCACCGGTCTCGGCGTTGTGCTCGAGCTCGGCGACGAGCCGGGCACCCCAGTCGGCGTCGCTCTCGAGCGAGGTGACCCGGTAGCCCGTCGGGAGCGGTGTCGTCGGCGGGGCGATCGCGGTCGTCAGGCTCTCGACGACGTCGGGCCGCAGCCCCGCCTCGCGCCAGGCCCTCGCGCAGGACTGCTGCGACAGGCCGATCGCGCGGTGACGCGCCCGGGGGAACTCACCAGCGAACCGCGCGAGCCATGTCGCCGCGTCATCGGGGTCGCCCGTCGTCACCTGGATGAAGTTGCCCCAGTGGTAGTCGGGCGCGCTCGGCGTGCGCACGACGAGGTGGTCACCGTGGTCGACGACGTCGGCGCCGCCCAGCACGTCGACGGCGATGTCGGTGCGAGTCGAGATGGGCAGCCCGGCGAGCATGCGTCGAACCTAGCCCGACCGACGCCTCCCGGCGCGGTGAGGAGGGCCCGGCGTGCACCCCCTTCGCCCCGCCGGTGCGACGCACGAGCGCGCCCGGGCCGAGTCGGCCCGGGCGCGCCCGGTCATGCGATGCGGATCCGCGTCAGCGACGCAGCACCTGGACCTCGGTCACCGCCATCTTCGCGGCACCGGAGTACGCGGTGGTGCAGTCGGTCGCGTTGTTCGGGTCGTTGTCCTGCTCGCCCTGGAAGGCGGGCCCGCCCGAGCACTGGTTGGTGACCAGCTCGACCTTGACGTGGGTCGCCGGGGTGCGCGGGATCTCGAAGGTGCGCATCTTCAGCTCCGGGGCGACCGGCCGCGGGGCGTCCCCGGGGAAGGCGTCCGCGGGCGAGGTGTAGGCCTCGCTGAAGTCGGCGTCCTGCGAGCAGGTGACGCGACCCTTGGCGTCGCACGTCGAGATCGTGAACTGACGCACGTTCTGGAAGCGACCGGCGACACCCGGCTGCGGGAGAGCGCTCACCTGGACCTTGCGGACCTGCTGGCGGCCACCGACGAGGTCGATGGTGAAGGACCGCTGCGCCGCCGTCGGGGTGGTGACGGTGGTGCCCGTCGTGCCCTCGTCGCCGTCGGCCATCGCCTGCACCGCGGTGCCCTCACCGGTGATGGTGGCACCGGCGGTGGTGTCGGAGAGGTTGTCGATGAGCTTGACCGGCATGTTGCGGGTCTGACCGGCCTTGGCGGAGAAGGTGACGCGGGTCTGCGCCTTGCCCGGTGCGGTAACCGTGTAGGTGCGCTCGCCGGCACCGATCTCGAAGGTCGCCGGCAGGGCCGTCGCCGGGTCGGTGTCGGCCACCGGGGTGGAGCGAGCGGTGTACTCGCCGACGTAGACCTTCGTCCCGGGGACCGGGCGGCCGTCCTCGTCGGTCGGCGCCGCGGTGAGCGTGGCCGAGCGGGAGTACGGGGAGCGGAAGGACGGGACCGGGTCGGAGTCGGCCGCGTTGCGCGACGAGGCCCCGTCACCCATGCCGCGACCGGCGAAGCCGTCCCACAGCAGGTCCTGGTTGGCCCCGCCGAAGCGGAGCAGGTCGGCGGCGAGCATCGCGTTGCGCGCGTCGATCATGCTCACCGAGCCCGACGGCATGAGCAGCCAGGCGTCGAAGACGAGCTGCATCCAGCGACGGTTGCCCGGGCAGGTGTTGACGGCCTTGGTGCCCGAGGCGCACGCCTTCTGCTCCTCGGCCGTGCCGGCGCCGTAGCGACCGATGAAGGCGCTGCGGATGTCGCCCTGCGTGGCCGACCAGATCTCGCCGTCCGCGTGCACCTGCGGGCCGGTGAGGTCGTAGCCGACGTTGCTGTAGTTCAGCGGGCTGTCGCTGAAGTTGTAGTTGCGGATGCCGCGGTCGGGGTTGCCCGTGACGAAGGAGCCCATCGGGGTGGCCTTCGGGCCGACCGGCGCGTAGCCCCACTCCTGGAGGTACTCGGTCGCCATGAGGTCCGACCAGCTCTCGCCCATCGCACCGGCCTGCAGGCCGGACAGACCCATGTCGGGACCGCCGGCCATGCGGTTGCTGATGCCGTGGCCGTACTCGTGGCCGATGACCGACATGTCGTAGTCGCCGTCGACGCACGGGGCGTAGAAGGCGCCGGCGAGCGGCTGCCACAGGTACATGTTGCTGTAGCCGCTCACGCCGTCCGGCGGGGTGCCGAAGTTGGCGTTGTTGCGGTCGCCGCGCAGCGCACCGGACTGGGAGTAGCCGAGGGTCGGGTCGTTGCCGATGCCGCCCTTGCCGTAGTTGTCGCGCTGGAAGTTCCAGGCCTTCTCGGTGAAGCCGAGGTTGTAGGCCCAGTCGTGCATGCGGTTGTGCATGCCGAAGAGGTTGGCGGTCGCGGCGTCGATGTCGTTGCGCGCCGCGCTCGTGTAGCTCGCCGGGTCGCACTTGCTGTTCGCCCACTGGTTGGTCCAGCTGTAGACGTAGTTGCGGTCGCCGCGCAGCGCGGCGGGGGTGACGGGGCCTGTGCCCAGCCAGCGCTCGCCGGCGAAGGTGTTGTTGCCGCTCGTCGTCGTCGTGCTGAGCTTCGTGGCGGGGTCGACGTCCCAGGCGAGGGGAGAGGCGGGGTTGGCCACCGTCTCGGCACAGCCGGCGGCTGCCGTCCAGCACCACTCGACGCGGGTGTCGGGAGCTCCCTCGACACCGCTGGGGGTGCCGGTGAAGACCTTCCAGCGCGGGTTGTCGGAGTCGAAGTCGACGAGGGCCTCACGGGCGATCGTCTCGCCGCTCTGGGCGTCGACGTAGACGGAGTAGCCGCTGTCCTGGTCCTCGCGGACGACGACCTGGTAGGCCTGGCGGGGGTCCTCGCCCGGCACCGGGACGGCGACGAGCTTGGCCTGCTGGGTGCCGTGCAGACCGGAGGCGGTCATGTCGGTCCAGCCCTTGCCGGAGCTGCGCTGCGCAGAGCCCGCGCGCTTGATCCCCTTCGCGTCGGCGCCGACGTCCTCGGCGGCCTTGCCGAGCGCCTCCTCCGGGGTGAGCGCGGCCGCCTTGCGGGCGCCGGTGGCGCCGTCGACCGGGGCCAGCGTGGAGCTGACGTAGCGGACCGAGCCCTTGTCGACCGCGACGACGACCATGCCGTCGATGCCGGCGGGCACGCCGTCGATGACCTGGCGCAGCATGACCACCGAGCTCTTGCCGACCTCGTTGGTCGTCACGTGCTCCATCGCCGAGATGTCGGCCGAGGTGAGCCCGAAGGCAGTGGCGTTGTCCTCGAGGTACGCGCGAGCCGCGTCGACCGGGTCGGAGCCGAGACCGGTGGCCAGGGGAGAGCTCGCCGACGTCGGGGTCACGGTGTCCACGGAGCCGAAGCGGTTCCACGTGACGACCGGCTCCGAGGTGGCCGAGCGGGCGGTTGCGCTCTTGGCCGACAGGCCCTTGCCGGCGGAGCGCTGGGCGCTCGACGGCTTGGCGCTGCCCTTGCGGTTGTCGACGTCGGGCAGGAGGTCGTGCGCGTGCTCGTCCCCGGCGGCCGGTACCCCGGTCGGAGTGGAGGGCGAGGGCGGTTCGCTCGGGGCGGCACTCGCCCCGTCGACGGCCATCGCGAAGACGAGGGCTGCTGAGGCGGCGACTGCTGCCGACGTGGTCAGCCCACGGCGTGGGTGTCTGGTCATGGATGCTCCCTGGTCGGCCCCGGTAGGGGCGGCTGCACGGTGCGGTCAGTCAATCCAGGAAGCGGTATGAGGCGCATCACCTCTTGGTCTGGGTTTGTTCAGGATCTGCCGGTGGTAGGGGCCGGTGGCACACTCGCGGCGTGAGCGACGACTACCTCGCGGTGAACCGCGCGAACTGGGACGACCGGGCCGGTATCCACGAGCACTCGCCGGGCTACGACCGCGAGCGGCTGCTGTCCGGTGAGCACGAGCTGAGCCATGTCGTCGCCTTCGACCGCCCGCGCCTGGGCGACATCAGCGGGCTGCGCACGGTGCACCTGCAGTGCCACATCGGCACCGACACCTTGTCGCTGCACCGGCTCGGGGCGCGGGTCGTCGGGCTCGACCTCTCGCCCTCCTCGCTCGCCGCGGCACGTCGCCTCGCGGCGGACGCCGGGGCCGACGTCGAGTACGTCGAGGCCGACGTCTACTCGGCGCCGAGCGCGCTCGCCGATCACGCTCCCTTCGACCTCGTCTACACCGGGATCGGCGCGCTCGGCTGGCTGCCGAGCATCGACCGGTGGGCCCGGACGGTCGCCGCGCTGCTGCGGCCCGGCGGCCGGCTCTTCATCCGTGAGGCGCACCCCGTGCTGTGGGCGTGCGACGACCCGCGCCCGGACGGTCTCGTCGTCCTCGCGTATCCCTACTTCGAGACGCCGGAGCCGACGGTGTGGGACGACGCCTCGACCTACGTCGAGCCGGCGCCGGGGAGCGACGGGGGCATCACCGCGACCGTGACGCACGAGTGGAACCACGGGCTGGGCGAGATCTTCACGGCGCTGACCCGTCACGGCATGGACGTCGTCGCGCTCGAGGAGCACCGCACCGTGCCCTACCTCGCGCTCGGCGACCAGATGGTGGCCGACCCCGAGCTGCCGGGGGAGTACCGCCTCGCCGAGGGCGACGACCGGCTGCCGCTGACGTACACCTTGCAGGCCGTCCGGCGCGGCTGACCGAGGCTACCCAGCAGTAACGGGACCCGTGGGGGCCTTGCCCCCGCATGGAGCGGGCTAGGCCCCCACAGGTCCCGTTACTGCCGGGTCACCGCGCCGGGGCGGGGACGCGCATGGCGAGCAGCCGGCTGCTCAGCGCCTTGCCGTGCGTGTCGACGGCCAGAGATGTCGTGACGCCGCCGTCGAGCGCGTGCTGGCAGACGAGCTGGACGCCCTGGACGAGCGGCACCTCGTAGCGGGTGACGTGACCGCGCAGGTGCTCGCCGAGGTGCTCGACGACGCGCTCGACGGTGAGCACCTCGCACAGCCACCCGTAGTCGGCGTCGTCGAGGGGGAAGACGGACAGGATCGAGGTGTCGCCCTTGTCGCCGGCGCGGGCGTGGGCGAGCTCGTGGAGCAGGACGTCGGTCATCGGGTCTCCAGGACGTCGACGTGGGTACGGACGGCAGAGCGGTCGATGAGCGTCGAGACGATGCCGATGACCTCCTCGACGCGGGTGCGCACGCCACCGCCACCGGCCGGGCCGTTGACGTAGAGCGCCTCGACCTCGTCGCACACCTCACGAGCGGTGTCGGCGTCGGGCGCGGTGGCGGCCACTCGCAGCCGGGTGTCGGAGAGGTCGACGCCCGTGCCCGCGCCGACGACGTCGACGCGCGGGGTGATGCCGAGCGCGGCGAGCCGCGTCGTGACCACCTCACCGGCGAGCCGGGCGCGCTCGACGCACCCGGGCCCCGAGTAGGAGATGCCGCCCTCCGCGCGGTAGCCGGCCGCGTACCCGACGCTGACCTTGAGCTGCTCGGGGGCGGGACGTCCGCGGGCACCGCTGACCCGCACGCGGTTCGGCCCCGCCGTCTCGAGCTGCACGCCGTAGAGGTCGAGCGTGACATCCGGGGTGAGGTACGCGCCGGGGTCGCTGATCTCGTAGAGCAGCTGCTCTCGCACGGTCGCGCGGTCCAGCCGGCCGCCGGTGCCGTCGACCGTGCCGAGCGTCGCCGTGCCGTCCGCGCTGACGTCGGCCCAGGGGAGGCCGACGTGGGCGAGGTCGGGCACCCCCTTCGCGCCGAAGGGGGACGTGGGGTCCGCGAAGTACCCGCCGCTCACCTGGGTGCCGCACTCGAGGAGGTGGCCGACGAGCGTGCCGTGGGCCGCGAGGGCCGGGTCGTCGAGGTCCCAGCCGAGCCGGTGGGCGAGCGGGGCGACGAAGAGCGAGGGGTCGGCGACGCGGCCGGCGAGGACGACCTCCGCGCCGGTGTCGAGCGCGGCCATGAGCGTGGCGGCGCCGGTGTAGGCGTTCGCCGAGATGATCTCGCCGTAGGACGACAGCGGGCGGCCGTGCTCGAGGGAGGGCTGCTCGAGGTCGAGCCCGGCGAGCACGTCGTCACCGGTGACGGCCGCCACCCGGCAGCGCAGCCCGAGCTGCTCGGCGACCGCGACGGTCTCGCGGGCGGCGGCCGCCGGGTTCGCGGCGCCGAGGTTGCTGACGATGCGCGTGCCACGGGGGAGGGCCTCGGGCAGGAGCGCGCGCAGCCGGCGCGAGGTCCGGTCGTCGTGGCCGGTCGTCGGGTCGGCGCGACGCCTCCGCTGGCCGAGGGCGATGGTGCGCTCGGCGAGGCACTCGAGGACGAGGTCGTCGAGCTGCCCGTCGCGCACGAGGTCGACGGCGGGGGCGATGCGGTCACCGGCGAATCCGGCGCCGCTGCCGATGCGGACGTGGGTGCGGTCGACGGCGCTCACCAGCTGATCGCCCCGGTGAGCAGGGCGACGGTCGTCATGACGAGCGTCGTGCCGAGCGCCCAGCCGAAGAGCCGGCGCTGGTGGGCCCCGAGGTCGACGTCGCTCATCCCGACGAGGATGAAGGTCGCGGCCGTGAGCGGGCTCAGGGGGAAGCCGGTCGTCATCTGGCCGAGGATCGCGGCCCGGCCGATCTCCGCGGGGTCGCCGCCGAGCGAGGTCGTCGTCTCGGCGAGCACGGGCAGCACGCCGAAGTAGTACGCGTCGGGGGTGAAGACGAGGCTGGCCGGCATCGAGGTGATGGCGGTGAGCACCGGAAGCGAGCCCCCGGCGGAGGTCGGGATGACCGAGACGAGCGACTCGGCCATCGCCGTGATCATGCCGCTGCCGTTGAGGATGCCGGTGAGCACGCCCGCGGCGAAGATCATCGCGACGACCATGACGACGTTGCCGCCGTGCCGCTCGAAGAGCGCCTGCTGGTCCTCCCACCGGGGCAGGTTGACGAGCAGCGCGATGGCGAAGGCGACGACGAAGACGACGTGCAGCTCGAGCAGCTGGAGCAGCAGGATGACGACGAGGCCGAGCGTGAGGAGCACGTTGACCGCCTGCACCCAGCGCGCCTGACGGCCGACCTGCGGGCGCTCGGGCAGCTGGAGCAGGGCGGTGATGTCGGAGCGGTCGACGCCGTCCTCGGCGTCCTTGGCCCGGATGCGGTCGCGCTCGCGGCGCCCGATGAAGGCGGCGGCGAAGAGGACCCAGATGATGCCGGCGGCCATGGCCGGGATCACCGGCACGAAGATCTCGCTGCTGTCGAGGTCGAGGGTCGCCATCGCCCGGGCGGTGGGGCCGCCCCACGGGATCATGTTCATCACGCCGGCGGCCAGACCGACGACGCAGGTGAGCACGAGCGGGCTCATCCCGAGGCGACGGTAGATCGGCAGGAAGGTCGAGACCGTGATGAGGAAGGTCGAGGCGCCGTCGCCGTCGAGGGCGACCATGAGGGTGATCACCGCCGTGCCGAGCGCGATCTTCATCGGGTCGGCACCAGCCCAGCGCAGCACGACCCGGATGACGGGGTCGAAGAGCCCGCGGTCGACCATGAGGCTGAAGTAGAGGATCGCGAAGGCGATCATGATCGCGACGGGGGCGACGGTGAGCAGCCCCTTCGCGATGAACTCGCCGAGCTCGCCGGTGAAGCCGCCGAGGACCCCGAAGACGACGGGCACGAGGACGAGCCCGAGCAGCACCGACACCTAGCGGGTGAAGGTGAGGGCGAGGAAGACGCCGACGGTGGCGAATCCGAGGACGGCGAGCATGACGAGACCTCCGTGGGGACGGATCGGCCCCGAGGCGTCGGCGCCGACCGACCGAGTGTGTCCGCGCCTACTTATGCGTGTCCAACACCTCTTCTCGATAGATTGATCGGCTGTGAGCATCAACCCGACACTCGCGCAGTGCCGCGCCGTCGTCGCCGTGGCGCGCCATCGCAGCTTCAGCCAGGCGGCCCGCCGGCTGCACGTCGCCCAGTCCTCGCTGAGCCGCACGGTCGCGGAGGTCGAGAGGGCGTGCGGCGTGCAGCTCTTCGCGCGAACGACCCGGCACGTCGCGCCGACCGCCGAGGGCGTCGCCTTCATCGAGATGGCCGAGCGCATCCTGCGGGTCTACGACGAGGAGCTGGCGCACTTCGGCGGCTACCTCGAGGGTCAGCGGGGGGTGCTGCGGGTCGCCGCGCTCCCCTCGCTCGCCGCGACGCTGCTGCCGCAGGTCGTCGACCGCTTCCGCGAGGCGTTGCCGGGGGTCGACGTGCAGCTCGAGGACTCGCTCGCCGCCCAGCTCGCGGCGGCCGTGCGAGCCGGCCGGGTCGACCTCGCCCTCACCGCCGAGACCGGTGGCCCGCCCGGGGCGAAGGGGGATGACCCCTTGCGCTTCGAGGTGGTCGCGGGCGACGACCTCGTGTGCCTCGTTGCGCGAGGCCACCCCTTCGCCCGTCGCGCGGAGCTGGCCTGGGCCGAGCTGGCCAGCGAGCCCTTCATCTCCTTCGACGAGGCGAGCTCGATCCGGGCGATCACGGACGCGACCTTCGCCGAGT
This sequence comes from Janibacter sp. UYMM211, assembly GCF_040547045.1. Classification (NCBI taxonomy): domain Bacteria; kingdom Bacillati; phylum Actinomycetota; class Actinomycetes; order Micrococcales; family Intrasporangiaceae; genus Janibacter; species Janibacter sp. UYMM211. The sequence continues at coordinate 55,860 of NZ_JBEPOY010000002.1, forward strand.
GCGACGTCGAGCCGCGTCGGCGGCTCACCGCGCGCAACGTCGCGACGGTCGCGGGCATGTGCGCGGCGGGACTCGGCGTGACCGCGGTGCCCGGCTTCGTGGTGCCGCTCATGGCCTTCGCCGAGCTCGTGCCCGTGCCGCTCGTCGACCCGGTCGTGCGCCGTCAGGTCGGCGTCCTCACCGACCCGCGGCGTCAGCCGAGCCCGGCCGTGCGCACGATGCTCGAGGTGCTGCGATCCCTGCCGGACGAGGCGGTCAGGCTCCCTCCGGGAGCGGGCTGGGCGGGCGCCGCGACGCGCTGAGCAGGGGGCCTCGACGGCCGATTTCGTCTGCTCGGCACGGACGGGGTAAAGTCGGCCCTCGTCGCCAGGCGTCACGCCAGGAGACACGCGCCCGTAGCTCAACGGATAGAGCATCTGACTACGGATCAGAAGGTTAGGGGTTCGAATCCCTTCGGGCGCACTCTGTGTTGAGACAGAGGGACGAGGGCCTCGGCCCGGCGGATGCGCCGGCCGAGGCCCTCGTCGTGTCCCCAGGGGTGGTCGAGGTGTGAGAGCCGACCGCGGCCGCGACCTCCTGACGGTCCACGCCGACCTGCTGCCCTACGCTCGCCGGCATGGGGACGATGCTGCTCTTGGACCGTCGGCTGCTCCGGTCAGGTGCGCGGCGGGGGTGGCCGGCGTGACGACGCCCGAGGAGCACGAGAGCGCACGGGTGCTCGGCAGCCTGCGCGCCGAGGACGGCCGCGGCGTGGTGCGTCTCGAGGACCGCGTCCGGGCGGCGCCCGACGACGTGTGGTCGGCCCTCACCAGTCGTGACCGCCTGGCGGTGTGGCTCGGTGAGGTCGACGGCGACCTGCGCGAAGGGGGCGAGCTGAGAGCCCGCTTCGTCGCGACCGGCTGGGAGGGCGTGGTCCGGGTGCGCGAGTGCCGACCGGGCGAGCGCCTCGTCGTCGAGACGAGCACCCCGGACCAGCCGGACGGGCGCTTCGAGATCAGCCTCGACGTCGAAGGGGAGTGCACCCACCTCATCGTCGAGGACCACGGCGTCCCGCTCGACCAGGTCGCCGCCTACGCAGCGGGCGACCAGGTGCACGTCGAGGACCTCGTCTCCCACCTCGGCGGGGGTGAGCGCTGCGACGCCCGCGCGCGCTTCGAGGTGCTGCACCCGCTCTACCAGCGGCTCGGGCTGCTCGGCTGACGAGCGCCGGGCGGGGCTTGTTTCTTGCAGGACGTTGCAAGTTCGGGGCCGTTCTCTGCCCGGCATCAGGCCTGGTCAGCAGGCTCGTGACGAGTGGCTCACACTTTCCTGGCGATCCCCGGCCGGGTGGTCTAGCGGGGGTCCTTGGCGTGGTTAGGTGGGCCCGCGGACGCCGTCGCCCGTGGTGACGAGACGAGTCACCCGACGACGTCCTGCGGTCCCGGCGCGGACGCGCCGGGGTGTCATCGAAGGGCGGAGAAGCGTGATCACGACGACGGCCGATGTGGACCAGGCGCTCGAGGCGGCAGGTCTGACCAACGAGTCCGTGGCGCAGTTCGTGCGCCAGTGGGCCGAGCACACCGGTGCAGAGCGGATCGAGGTCGTGAGCGCTGCTGACGACGCGCGCCTCGTGCAGGAGGCGCTCGAGGCCGGCGAGCTCAAGCCGGCGGGCGAGGGGATGTACTACTCCCGCTCCTTCAGCAAGGACACCGCCCGCTCCGAGGAGCGCACCATCGTCGCGACGAGCGACGAGGCCGACCGCGGCCAGTACAACAACTGGAAGCCGGCCTCCGAGGTGCGCCCGGTCGTCGAGGGCCACATGAAGGACGCCCTCGCCGGCAAGACGATGTACGTCATCCCCTACCTCATGGCGCCGAAGGGGTCCGCCCTCGCGAAGTTCGCGGCGGGCGTCGAGCTCACCGACAACCGCAACGTCGTCATGCAGATGATCCGCATGGCCCGCGTGGGCGTCGAGTACGTCAACGACATGGGTGACGACTTCGTGCGCGCCGTCCACGTCACCGGTGACCTCGAGAACCTCAAGCAGGGCACGCCCGACGACATGCGCAACTTCGTCACCGTCGCCGACGAGCGCACGATCCTGCACTTCGGCAGCTCCTACGGCGGCAACGCGCTGCTCGGCAAGATCGCCCACGGCCTGCGCCAGGGCTCCTACGACGGGTGGAAGAACGGCTTCCTCGTCGAGCAGTTCATGCTCCTCGGCATCACCGACAAGCAGACCGGCAAGAAGTACAACATCGCCGGCGGCTTCCCCAGCGCCTCGGGCAAGACCAACCTCGCGATGACCCTGGCGCCCGACGCCCTCGGTGACCGCTACTACGTCGAGTTCTACGGCGACGACATCGCGTGGATCTGGGTCGACGAGGACGGCGTCCTGCGCGGCTTCAACCCCGAGAACGGCGTCTTCGGCGTCGCCAAGGACACGAACGAGAAGACCAACCCGACGGCGATCGAGTCGATCCAGCCCGGCTCCGGCGCGATCTTCACCAACGTCGCCTACAACGAGAAGACCGGCGACGTGTGGTGGGAGGGCCGCGGCGAGCGCCCGAGCGACCTCGACGGCTGGCTGGACTGGAAGGGCGAGCGCATCGCCGACCGGTCCGAGGACGAGATGGACGCCCCCTGGGCGCACCCGAACTCGCGCTTCACGACCGTCCTGTCGCAGGTGCCCAACGTCGCCGACGACTACGAGGACCCCCGCGGCGTCGAGATCCACGGCATCATCTTCGGCGGTCGCACCCGCGACCGCGAGCCGCTCATCCGCGCCATCGACGACCTCGCAGAGGGCGTCTACGACGGGCTGACGCTCGGCGCCGAGGCGACCGCGGCGGCGGACGGCAAGGAGGGCGTGCTGCGCTACGACCCGATGTCGATGCGCCCCTTCATGAGCTACGGCGAGGGCGCCTACGCCCAGCACTGGCTCGACGTCGTCGGCCAGGCGAAGAACCAGCCGGTCTTCGCCCACGTCAACTGGTTCCAGCGCGGCGAGGACGGCCGCTTCCTGTGGCCGGGCTACCGCGAGAACCTGCGTCCCCTCGTGTGGCTCATGCAGTACCGCGCCGGCGAGGTTACCGGCCAGCGCACCCCGGTCGGCGTCATCCCGACCCGTGACGAGCTGCTGCTCGAGGGCCTCGACGAGCAGGCGCTCGCCGACCTCGACACCGTCCTCACGATCGACAAGGCGCGCTGGCAGGAGGAGATGGGCTACCGCGAGGAGCACCTCCAGCAGTTCCACGACCTGCCCGAGCAGATCTGGCAGGCGCACCGCCGGGTCGCGAAGGACCTCGAGGACCTCCAGGGCTGACACCCTTCGCCGCAGCACGAGACCCGCGCACCCGACCACCGGGTGCGCGGGTCTCGTGCGTCGCCGCACGGTGCACCCGCCGACCCGCAGATGTCGGCGCCGGCCTGAGTCACAACCCCCGCAGACGTCGGCATCCCGAGCACCCCTCCGGGATGTCGGCACGCGCCCGGGTTGCAACCCGAGCATCTGCCAACTTCTGGGGGCTGTGGAGAACTGAGTGCCGGTCGGTGGGTGCGCCGCAACGATGAGGTGATGGACCCACGACTCGTCGCACGGGCGGTCGCCCGAGGAGACGTCTTCACCCGGGCCGACGTGCTGGCCCTCGACCTCGACGACCGGCATCTACGTCGCATCTGCCGCAGCGGTGAGGCGATCCGGGTGCGACGCAACGCCTACGTCCTCGGCGCCGCGTGGGAAGGAGCCGATCCCACCGAGCGGTTCGCGATGCGGACGCGTGCCGTCCTCGCTGCCCGCCAGAATGCCCATGACATCTCCAGCCATCGCAGTGCTCTGGCCCTCCACGGGCTCCCGGTGCTCGACCCCCACCTCGCCGACGTCGAGCTGGCCTCGGACGTGCTCCGGGTCAGACGTGACCGCGGCTTCCGCCTCTACCCTCGCGCTATCAGCACCATCGACCCCGAGGTGAGCGGGGCCACCCCCGACGAGCTCGAGAGCGGGCGTCTCGTGGGCGCGGGGTCGGCTCCGACCGGGTCATCGCGTGCTGTGCCGATCCCCGTCGCGGTTGTCCAGACACTTCTGGGGCACGGGCTTCCCCATGCCCTTGTCGCGCTCGATGCAGCCCTCCACGAGGGACGGTGCACCACTCCCGAGGTCGAAGCGGTCGTCGCTCGGCTCGTCGGGGCGGGCGCGAGGTCTCATGGCTACCGGCTGATCCGCCTCAGCGACCCGAGATGCGAGTCGGTGGGCGAGTCGAGAGCCCGGCTCGTGCTCGTCGAGCTCGGTCTGGACGTCCGTAGCCAGGTGGCGATCTACGACGACGACGGTGACTTCGTCGGACGCGTCGACTTCCTCGTCGACGGCGATGTCGTCGTCGAGTTCGACGGTGCGGTGAAGTACGACGGCGCCGAGGGGCGTGATGCTCTCATGGCGGAGAAGATCCGCGAGGACCGGCTGCGGGCTCTCGGCTACCGCGTCATCCGCCTCACCTGGGCCGACCTCGACCGCCCGTCGTACGTCGCGGGTCTCATCCGACGGGCGCGTGGATCATGAGCCTCGGATGTTGGCAGGTGCGTGAGTTGCAACCGGGGCTGGTGCCAAGGTCTCGGGGGAGTGCTCGGGATGTTGGCAGGTGCGTGGGTTGCAACCGGGGCTGGTGCCAACGTCTCGGGGGAGTGCTCGGGATGTCGGCAGGTGCGCGGGTTGCAACCAGGGCTGGTGCCAACGTCTCGGGGGAGTGCTCGGGATGGTGGCAGGTGCGCGGGTTGCAACCGGGGCTGGTGCCAGCCTCTGCGTCAGCGGGTGCGGGGGTCGACGTCCTCGACGGGCTCGAGGCCCTGGGCGGCGCGGGCGGCGTTGACGCGCTCGAGGCGCTCGGCGCGCATCCGGTAGTGGGGGTCGCGCATCCCGCTCTGGGTCGCCGGGCCGAAGAAGGTGTAGAGCACGTAGCGGGTGCGCCACAGCGCCCGGTAGCCCAGGCTCAGCCCGGTGCGGTCCTTGGGGATGTGCTTGGCCATGGCCTGAGCGTAGGACGTGACCGCTCGTCGACGGCGACCGGTACAGGCGAAGGGGGCGGGTCACCCTTTGGCAACGGCCGCGCCGGGGGAGGGGGCGGGCCGCCCCGCAGCGACTAGGTTGCCCGGCATGGCTGATCCCCTCGTCGTGCTCGACGGCGTCAACAAGCACTTCGGCGACCTCCACGTCCTCAAGGACATCGACCTCACCGTGGGTCGCGGCGAGGTCGTCGTCGTCATCGGGCCGTCCGGCTCGGGCAAGTCGACGCTGTGCCGCACCATCAACCGGCTCGAGACCTTCGAGTCCGGCACGATCACCATCGACGGCGAGCCGCTGCCCTCGGAGGGCAAGGCGCTCGCGCGGCTGCGCGCCGACGTCGGCATGGTCTTCCAGTCCTTCAACCTCTTCGCGCACAAGAGCATCCTCGACAACGTCACCCTCGGCCCGATGAAGGTCCGCGGGAAGAAGAAGGCCGAGGCGAACAAGCGCGCCATGGAGCTCCTCGAGCGAGTCGGCGTCGGCCACCAGGCGGGCAAGTACCCGGCCCAGCTCTCCGGCGGTCAGCAGCAGCGCGTCGCCATCGCCCGCAGCCTGGCGATGGACCCGAAGATCATGCTCTTCGACGAGCCGACCTCGGCCCTCGACCCGGAGATGATCAACGAGGTCCTCGACGTCATGACCCAGCTCGCGCAGACCGGCATGACGATGATCGTCGTCACCCACGAGATGGGCTTCGCCCGCCGCGCCGCCGACCGCGTCGTCTTCATGTCCGACGGCGAGATCGTCGAGCAGGCCACGCCCGAGGAGTTCTTCACGAACCCCACGAGCGACCGGGCCAAGGACTTCCTCGGCAAGATCCTCACCCACTGACCCACCTCGATCGACCCCCACGGGCCGTGACCGCGGCCCCGACGAAGGAGAAATCATGAGCAAGCGACGCATCCTCGCCATCGGCTCCGCCGCGGCCCTGGCCCTCGGTCTGACCGCCTGCGGCGGCGACTCGGGCGGCGACGCCGGGGGCGACGGCGGCGGCTCCGGCGACACCGTCAAGGTCGGCATCAAGTTCGACCAGCCCGGCCTGGGCTTCAAGGAGGGCGACACCTACAGCGGCTTCGACGTCGACGTCGCCAACTACGTCGCCAAGGAGATGGGCAAGGAGGTCGAGTTCGTCCAGGCCCCCAGCCCCCAGCGCGAGACCCTCATCGAGACCGGTCAGGTCGACATGATCTTCGCGACCTACTCGATCACCGACGAGCGCAAGGAGAAGGTCTCCTTCGCCGGTCCGTACTTCATCGCCGGTCAGGACCTCCTCGTCGCCAACGACTCCGACATCGCCAGCGTCGACGACCTCGACGGCAAGCGCCTGTGCTCGGTCTCCGGCTCGACCTCCGCCGAGAACGTCAAGGAGGAGGTGCCCGGCGTGCAGCTGCGCGAGTTCGACACCTACTCCGAGTGCCTCGACGGCCTCGTCAACGGCCAGCTCGACGCCCTGACGACGGACAACACCATCCTCGCCGGCTACGCCGCGCAGGACACCTACAAGGGCAAGCTCAAGGTCGTCGGCAAGACCTTCTCCGAGGAGCGCTACGGCGTCGGGATCAAGAAGGGCGACACCGAGATGTGCACCCAGATCAACGAGGCCCTCACGAAGATGGTCGACGACGGCGCCTGGCAGAAGGCGGTCGACGACAACTTCGGCCCGGCCGGCTTCGAGGTCGACGACTCGGTGAACCCGCCGAAGGTCGACGAGTGCGCCTGACCCTCTCGACGCGGTGACGAAGGGGGCGCGGCTGCCGCGCCCCCTTCGTCCCGTCCCGACCCTCTCTCCGCCGCAGCGAAAGGAGCGCCCCGAGCATGGGTGAGCTCTTCGACCAGTTCCCGGTCTGGTCCTACTTCTGGATGACCATCAAGCTCTCGCTGTGGTCGGCGCTGTGGGCGAGCCTGCTCGGCACGCTCCTCGCGGTGATGCGGGTCAGCCCGATCCCCGTGCTGCGCGGGGTCGGCACGTCGTACGTCAACGTCGTGCGCAACACCCCGCTGACGCTCGTCGTCCTCTTCTCGCTCACCGTGCTCGGCACCCGTCTGGGCATCTCGATCGTCGACCAGACCAGCCAGACGGCGCTCGTCGACGAGGCCGTGCGCTGGGCGATCTTCGGGCTGTCGGTCTACCACGCGGCCTTCGTGTGCGAGGCGCTGCGCTCCGGCGTCAACACCGTGCCGCCCGGCCAGGCCGAGGCGGCCCGCTCGATCGGGCTGGGCTTCGGCCAGTCGCTGCGCCACGTCGTGCTGCCGCAGGCCTTCCGCGGGGCCGTCGCGCCGCTCGCCTCGGTCCTCATCGCGCTCATCAAGAACACGACGGTCGCCTCGATCATCGGGGTCGCGCAGGCCTCGTACTTCATGGCCGAGGGGCTGGAGTTCCGCCCCGACCTCACGTGGCAGCTCTTCGGGCTCATCGCCCTCTTCTTCCTCGCCCTCACCCTGCCCATCGGTGTCGGGCTGACCTCGCTCTCGCGGAAGGTGGCGGTGCGCCGATGAGCACCTCGGTCCTCTTCGACGCCCCCGGCCCCAAGGCCCGCCGGCGTCATCTGATCCTCACGATCCTCTCCGCGCTCGTCCTCGCCGGGCTCGTCTACGTGGCCCTCAGCCGGCTCCAGGAGCGCGGAGAGCTCGAGGCGGCGAAGTGGACGGCGATGTTCACCCGCCAGTCCTGGGAGTTCTACTTCGTCCCCGGGATCATCAGCACGCTGCGCTCGGCGGCGGTCGCCGTCGTCCTCGCCCTCGTCTTCGGCTTCGTCTTCGGCATGGGACGGCTCTCGCAGCACCGGGCCGTGCGCTGGGTGAGCGGCATCGTCGTCGAGTTCTTCCGCGGCGTGCCGGTGCTCATCATGATGATCGCCTTCTTCTACTTCCTCGCGCTGCGCGGTGTCTTCGCGCCCGAGACCAACCCCTTCGTCGCCGTCGTCGCGGCGCTGACCCTCTACAACGGCGCCGTCATCGCCGAGCTCGTCCGCTCGGGCGTCGGCTCGCTGCCCGCGGGGCAGGGCGAGGCGGGGCTGTCCATCGGTCTCACCCCGGGGCAGACCCTGCGCGCGATCCAGCTGCCGCAGGCGATCACCGCGATGCTGCCCGCGCTCGTCGGCCAGCTCGTCGTCATCCTCAAGGACAGCGCGCTCGGCGCGATCATCACCTACCCCGAGCTGCTTCGTCAGGCGCGCAACCTCGCCGCCGGCGGCAACACCCTGCAGCCCCTCGTCGTCGCCGCGCTGATCTTCATCGTCCTCAACTTCTCGCTGACGACCTTCGCGGGCTACCTCGAGCGCCGGATCAACCGCCGGGGCAAGGTCGCCGGTGGGGCGGCGCCGGTCGACGAGGCGGGGCCGCAGCCAGCCGGCGGCATGTGACGTCGGGGCTGTGGTGGGCCTCACCTGAGACGCGGGGTTACCGGTACGCGCGGTAGCAGGTACTGTCGGTATCGCACACCTGGCCGACGTCGCCTCGCGCGACCGGTCGCCGACGAGCGTCACGAAGGGGTACGCCGCATGGCCACCACCGAATCCACGTCGCTGGCCGACAAGGGGCAGCGTCTCGGGCTCCGCCTCATCGCCAAGGCCGGCGGTCTGCCCGGTCTGAAGGACCCGAAGGTCCGGGCGACCGTCGAGCGCTACCTCTACAAGGGCGCGGTGACGAGCTTCCGCGCGCAGACCGCCGCGGGTCGCGCCTTCGCGAAGAAGAAGGGCTCGGGCCAGGCCGCCCGCACCGCACCCGCGCGCCCCCGCCAGATGTTCGACCTCACGCCCACCGAGGACCAGCAGATGATCCGGTCGGTGGCGCGCGAGCTCGCCGACGAGGTCGTCCGTCCGGCGGCGAAGCAGGCCGACGCCGAGCGCGCCGTCCCCGCCGAGGTGCGCAGCGCCGCGGCCGAGATGGGCCTGCACCTCATCGGCGTGCCGGCCGAGCTCGACGGCATCGCCGAGGAGCGCTCGGCCGTCACCGCCGTGCTCGTGCTCGAGGAGCTCGCCCGCGGCGACATGGGCATCGCCACCGCGATCATGGCCCCGGCCGCCGTCGCCACCGCGATCGCCAGCTACGGCGACGCCGACCAGCAGGCGACCTACCTGCCCGAGCTGACGGGGGAGGACCCGCCGGTCGCCGCGCTCGCGCTCATGGAGCCGCAGCCGCTCTTCGACCCGCTCTCGCCCCGCACCACCGGTCGCACCGAGGGCGACGAGGTCGTCCTCGACGGGGTCAAGGCCCTCGTGCCCGGTGCCGACCGGGCCGAGCTCTTCGTCGTCAGCGCGAGCGTCGACGGGCAGCCCCGGCTCATCCTCGTCGAGCCCGGCACCCCCGGCGTCGAGGTCGAGGACGACCCGGCGATGGGGCTGCGCGCGGCGCGCACCTCGCGCCTGCACCTCACCGGCGTGCGCGTCCCCTCGGCCCACCTCCTCGGCACGACCGACGACCACCTCGACGCGGTGCGTCGTGCCCGGCTCGCGTGGTCGGCCGCCGCCGTCGGCACCGGCCAGGCCGTGCTCGACCAGGTCTCGCAGTACGTCACGGAGCGCACCGCGTTCGGCGAGCCGATCGGTCACCGCCAGGCCGTCGCCTTCACCGTCGCCGACATGGCCGTCGAGATCGCTGCCCTGCGCCTCGTCGTGTGGAAGGCGGCTGCTCGCCTCGACCGCGGCGAGGACGCGTCCGCCGAGATCGCCCAGGCCCGCGCGCTGACGTCCCGCCACCTCACCCTCGTCGGGAGCAACGGCGTGCAGATGCTCGGCGGCCACGGCTTCGTCAAGGAGTTCGACAACGAGCGCTGGTACCGCGACCTGCGCGGTGCCGGGCTGCTCGAGGGCACCCTGCTCGTCTGAGCGGGCCGCTCGTCCCCCTTCGCTCATCCCCCTTCGTCCCCCGACACGACAAGGACTGCCGACATGATCGACCTCGAGGTCCCGAAGAAGTTCCGCCCGCTCGTCGCCCAGGCCCGCGGCATGGCCGAGGAGGTCTTCTGGCCGATCTCGCGCAAGTATGACCGCGCGGAGCACGAGTACCCGGCCGAGCTCGACCTCGTCTCGGCCGTCATCGACGGGCTGAGCGACTCGGGCGCCGGCCAGGGCGCCGGCGCGTCCTCCTCGACCCGGGCGAAGGACGACGGCGCGACCGAGGGCGACGTCGCCGCCGTCGGGTCCGGTCGGCGGGCGAAGGGGGAGCGGGAGAACAGGAACGGCTCTAATCTCTCCTCGGTGCTCTCGATCCTCGAGACCTGCCGCGGCGACGTCGGGCTCACCCTGTCGATCCCGCGCCAGGGCCTGGGCAATGCCGCGATCGCGGCCGTCGCCACTGAGGAGCAGAAGGCCCGCTACGCGGGCAAGTGGGCCGCGATGGCGATCACCGAGCCCGAGGTCGGCTCGGACTCCGGGGCGATCCGCACGACGGCGGTCAAGGACGGCGACGAGTACGTCATCAACGGCGAGAAGATCTACGTCACCGCGGGAGAGCGGGCCGAGCTCGTCGTCGTGTGGGCGACCCTCGACCGCAGCCTGGGCAAGCAGGCGATCAAGTCCTTCGTCGTGCGCCGCGACAACCCCGGGATGCGGCTCGTGCGGCTCGAGCACAAGCTCGGCATCCGGGCGAGCGACACCGCCGCCTTCAGCCTCGAGGACTGCCGGGTGCCCGCCGAGGACCTCCTCGGCGACCCGGGGATCCGCATCGAGGGCGGCTTCGGCGGCGCGATGCAGACCTTCGACAACACCCGGCCGCTCGTCGCCGCGATGGCCCTGGGCCTGACCCGCGCGAGCCTGGACCGCACGACCGAGCTGCTCGCCGACGCCGGCGTCGTGCCCGACCCGGACCGGCCGGCCGCCACCCAGCCCGCGGCCGCCGCCCGGCTGCTGCAGATGGAGGCCGACTACCAGGCCGCCTACCTGCTCACCCTTCGTGCGGCGTGGATGGCCGACAACGGCAAGCCCAACTCGATGGAGGCCTCGATGGCCAAGGCGAAGGCCGGGCGCACGTGCGTCGAGGTCTCCCTCGCCTGCGTCGAGCTCGCGGGCGCGACCGGCTACGCCGAGACCGAGCTGCTCGAGAAGTGGGCGCGCGACAGCAAGATCCTCGACATCTTCGAGGGCACCCAGCAGATCCAGCTGCTCGTCATCGCCCGCCGGCTGCTCGGCTACTCCAGCCGCGAGCTGAAGTAGCCAGCTCCCGGCTGGGCCCGACCCGGGCACCGAGGGCGGCGACGCGGGGCGTCGCCGCCCTCGCGCGTCCTGACCGAATGCAGACCTTCGGGGTCTTCCCAGCGTGCGGACCTGCCCCCTAGCCTGACGCCTCTCGGCTCCTTGCCGAGGATCGTCGGGAGGACATCCATGCGTCACACGAAGCTCATGGCACTGGTCGGGGCCACCGCCCTCGGTGTCACCGGCCTGGCGAGTGCCACGACCGCCACCGCCGCAGCACCTGCAGCACCTGTCTCCGCGCCGGCCGTGGCCGCGCAGCCCTCGGGCCCGTCGATGACGAGCGGCGCCTACGTCGTCCTCGCCGACAAGGGCGCCGACATCGACTCCGTCGTGCGACGGGTCAAGGCCGCCGGCGGCACGGTCACCTCGATCAACCGCCAGATCGGCATGATCACCGTCGACTCGAGCAACCGCTCCTTCGCCTCGAAGGCCCGCGGCCTGGCCGGCGTCAAGCAGGCCGCCGCCGAGATCTCCGTCGGCCGCTCGCCGAAGAGCGTCGTCACCAAGGACCAGGTGCTCCGGGAGCACCAGCGCAGCGCGGCCGCGACGAAGAGCACGCAGCGCTCCGTCGCCGGCTCGAAGAGCGCGGCCGCGACGAAGGGCGACCCGCTGGACTCCAAGCTGTGGGGCCTGGAGATGGTCGACTCCTTCAAGGCGCGCGCGGTCAACCCGGGCAACCGCCTCGTGCGCGTCGGCGTCATCGACACCGGTGTCCAGGCCAACCACCCCGACATCGCGGGCAACTTCAGCACCGCCCTGTCGAAGAACTTCACCCGCGACATCCCCGCGATCGACGGCGACTGCGAGTACGACGGCTGCGTCGACCCCGCGACGGTCGACCACGGCGGTCATGGCACCCATGTCGCCGGCACCATCGCGGCGAAGGCCAACGGCTTCGGTGTCTCCGGCGTCGCGCCGAACGTCGTCCTCGCCAACGTCCGCGCCGGCCAGGACAGCGGCTACTTCTTCCTCGGGCCGGTGGCCAACGCCATCACCTGGGCCGCCGACAAGCGGATGGACGTCGTCAACATGTCCTTCTACGTCGACCCGTGGGCCTTCAACTGCCGCGGGGGAGCCCCGGAGGACAGCCCGGAGCAGGCCGCTCAGCAGGACGTGACCATCGAGACGATGGAGCGGGTCCTCGACTACGCCCACCGCCGCGACGTGACGATGGTCGCCGCGCTCGGCAACGGGCACGACGACCTGTCGAACCCGCGCAACGATCTCGAGAGCCCGAACTTCCCCGAGGGCGTCTCGCACGAGCGCACCATCGACAACGCCACCTGCTTCGACCTGCCGACCGAGGGCGCCAACGTCATCGGCACCTCCGCGGTCGGCCCGTCGGGCACGAAGGCGGACTACTCGAACTGGGCGACCGACCTCAGCTCGGGCGAGATCGAGGTCTCGGCCCCCGGTGGCTGGTTCCGTGACGGCTTCGGGACCGACACCTTCCGCACGAACGAGAACCTCATCCTCTCGACGGCCTCGCAGCGCTACCTGCAGGAGCAGGGCCTCGTGAGCAAGTGGGGCTACATCACCCAGGACGGCAAGGACGCCGGGGTCATCAAGCAGTGCTCGACGACGCCGGTGAGCAAGGGCGCCAACAAGTGCGGCTACTACGAGTACCTCCAGGGCACCTCGATGGCCGCGCCGCACGCCTCCGGCGTCGCCGCGCTCATCGTGAGCGCACGGGGCTCCGGCAAGGGCATGTGGTTCGGCCACGACTCGCGTGACGTCGCCTACGTGCTCAAGAAGTCGGCTGCCGACCACGCCTGCCCCGAGGGCGGCGTGCAGGAGTACACCAACGAGGGCCGCGACGCGGAGTTCACCGCGACGTGCGTCAGCAAGCCGGGCTTCAACGGCTTCTACGGCGACGGGATCGTCAACGCGTACAACGCGGTGACCTTCAACCGCTGACCCGTCAGCACGACGAAGGGGGACCGGTCGCCACGGCGGCTGGTCCCCCTTCGTCGTCCCTCCCGGCGGCTCAGCGCAGCTCGTGGTGGGCCTGCACCATCGCCGGGCCGTACCAGGTGAGCAGCCGCCCGGAGACGAGCCGGGTCGGCGTGCGGGTGAAGGCCTCGGGGCCGTCCTCCTCGGTGAAGACGTACGGCTCGTCGGGCAGCCACACCTCGTCGACGCCGTCGGCGTCGACCTGCGTGATCTCGACGGCGGGGTAGCGCGCGGTGCCGTGGGCGAAGGGGTTGTCGTGCCCCATCCGCCGCAGGAGGTCGGTCGTGTAGGTGCGGGGGCCGACGACCATCCACGGGTCGCGCCAGATCGGCACGGCCACGCGGTCGCGGACCGGGGGTGGCGGGCCGCCCCACAGCTCGTCGGCCTCGTCGAGCCAGGTCGGCGCGTCGAGGGCGAGCGGACCAGTGATGAGGCGCCGCATCGAGGCGAGCGCCTCGGGCACGGTCTCGATGTCGGTGACCCACACCGCGACCCCGCTCTCGCGCAGCCGGCGTACGTCGAGCTCGCGGTTCTCCTCCTTGTTCGTGACGACGAGATCGGGACGGAGGGCCCGGACGGCGGCGAGGTCGGGGTTCTTCGTCCCCCTGACGCGGGCGACGTCGAGGTCCGTCGGGTGCGTGCACCAGTCGGTGGCGCCGACGAGCAGGCCCGGCGCGGTCGCGGCGACGGCCTCGGTGAGGCTGGGGACGAGCGAGACGACCCGGGTCGGTGCGTCGGGCAGGTCGAGGACCGTGCCGAGGTCGTCGGTCAGCGAGCGGGTCATCGCGGCGAGGCTACCGGCTGAGCAGCGCGACGAGCTCGGTGACGCCGATGGCGAGGACGGCGAGCGCGAGCAGCGCCGGGGCGCGGCCGTCCCGGCGCCGGCTCGGCTCCTCGTGCGGCGCGAGGTAGCGCCGCCGGCCGAGAGCGAAGGCGGCCAGGGCCATGACGAGGCTCGCGGTCATGACGACGACGGCGACCGGTCCGAGGTCGGCGAGCGTGAGGCGACCGACGACGGCGGCGCCGGTGGCCGCCGCCAGTGCGGTGCGCTGCCAGGCCAGCGCGGTGCGCTCCGGCTGCGCCCCGGGGGTGGGCGGGCTGCTCGCCGCGTCGGTGCTCACCGCTCTCCGCTCACAGCCCGACGAGGACGAGCAGGACGACGGCGGTGAGCAGCAGCAGCCCGGCGACGCCGCCGGCCGCCACGCCGAGACCGGGCAGCGGCTCACGCCGGCGCATGGCGCGCTCGGCCGCCGCCCAGCGCAGCCAGGCGAGCACCGGTGCGAGGACGCCGAGGACGAGCAGGACGACCGCGGCCACCCGCGTCTCGTTCTCGCCGAGCGAGAGGTCGAGGACGTCGATGGCGACACCGGCGGCGAGGAGCGCGAGGCCGGTGCGCAGCCACGCGAGGAAGGTCCGCTCGTTGGCGAGGGAGAAGCGGTAGTCCGGCTCGTCCCCTTCGCCGTAGACCCGGGCCGGCCACCTCTCGCGCGCGCTCACCCGCTCACCGTACTGACGACCCCGCCGGCTCAGACGTTGCGCCGGTACTGGCCGCCGACCTCGAAGAAGGCGTCGGTGACCTGCTGCAGGGTGCACACGCGGGCGGCGTCCATGAGGACGGCGAAGGCGTTCTCGGTGCCGGCCGCGGCCGCCTTGAGCCGGTCGATCGCCTCGGTCGCCTCGTCGCGGTGGGCCTCCTGGTAGGCGCGCACGCGCCGCAGCTGGGACTCCTTCTCCTCCTCGGTCGCCCGGGCCAGCTCGACCTCGACGGGCACCTCGTCGTCACCGCGCTCGGCGAGGAAGGTGTTGACCCCGACGATCGGCAGGCTGCCGTCGTGCTTGCGGTGCTCGTAGAGCATCGACTCGTCCTGGATCCGCCCGCGCTGGTAGCCGGTCTCCATCGCGCCGAGCACGCCGCCGCGCTCGTTGATCCGGTCGAACTCGGCGAGCACGGCCTCCTCGACGAGGTCCGTGAGCTCGTCGATCACGTAGGAGCCCTGGAGCGGGTTCTCGTTCATCGACAGGCCCCACTCGCGGCTGATGATGAGCTGGATCGCGAGCGCCCGGCGCACCGACTCGGGCGAAGGGGTGGTCACCGCCTCGTCGTAGGCGTTCGTGTGCAGGGAGTTCGCGTTGTCGTAGAGGGCGTTGAGCGCCTGCAGGGTCGTGCGGATGTCGTTGAAGTCCATCTCCTGCGCGTGCAGGCTCCGCCCGCTCGTCTGGATGTGGTACTTCAGCTTCTGGCTGCGCTCGTTGGCGCCGTAGCGCTCGCGCATCGTCACCGCCCAGATCCGTCGGGCCACCCGGCCGAGGACGGCGTACTCGGGGTCCATGCCGGAGGAGAAGAAGAAGGACAGGTTCGGCGCGAAGTCGTCGATGTCCATCCCGCGCGCGAGATAGGCCTCGACGTAGGTGAAGCCGTTGGCCAGGGTGAAGGCGAGCTGGCTGATGGGGTTCGCCCCGGCCTCGGCGATGTGGTACCCGGAGATCGAGACCGAGTAGAAGTTGCGCACCCCCTGCTCGATGAACCACTCCTGGATGTCGGCCATCATCCGCAACGAGAACTCGGTGGAGAAGAGGCAGGTGTTCTGCCCCTGGTCCTCCTTGAGGATGTCGGCCTGGACCGTGCCGCGCACCTGCTGCAGCGCGCTCGTGCGCACCTCCTCGGCCTCGGCGCCGGTGGGCTCGCGGCCCTCGCGGGCGCGGAAGGCCTCGAGCTGCTGGTCGATCGCGGTGTTGAGGAAGAAGGCGAGGACCGTCGGTGCGGGGCCGTTGATCGTCATCGACACCGAGGTCGTCGGGTCGACGAGGTCGAAGCCGTCGTAGAGCTGCTTCATGTCCTCGAGCGTCGCGACGGAGACGCCCGACGTGCCGACCTTGCCGTAGATGTCGGGGCGCTCGTCGGGGTCCCGGCCGTAGAGGGTCACCGAGTCGAAGGCGGTCGACAGCCGGGTCGCGCTCTGGCCCTGGGAGAGCAGCTTGAAGCGTCGGTTCGTGCGGAAGGGGTCGCCCTCGCCGGCGAACATCCGGGCGGGGTCCTCCCCTTCGCGCTTGAAGGGGAAGACGCCCGCCGTGTACGGGAAGGCGCCGGGCAGCCCCTCGCCGCGCAGGAAGGTGACGAGGTCGCCGTGGTCGGTGTGCCGCGGCAGGGCGACCCGGCTGATCCGGTTGCCCGACAGGCTCTCGCGGGTGAGGCGGGTGCGGATCTCGCGGTCGCGGATGCGCACGACCTGCTCGTCGCCCGAGTAGGACTCGACGACGGCGGGCCAGCCCTGCACGAGCCCGGCGACCTCGGCCGGCAGGTCGGCGCGGGCCTGCTCGAGCAGCCGGCGCACGTCGTCGGCGCCCTGCCCCTCGGGCAGCTCCTGCGCGACCGCGTCGATCCGCTGCACGCGCCGAGCCGCGGCGGCCAGGCGCCGGGTGTCCTCGTGCCAGCCGCGCACGGTGGCGGTGATCTCGGCGAGGTAGCGCACGCGCTCGGGCGGCACGACCTGGCCGATCCGCGTGGAGTGGCGCGTGTCGACGCGGGGGAGGGTGCCCTCGGTGACCGGCAGCCCGTGCTCGGCGAGCGCGTCGCGCAGGTGCTGGTAGAGCGCGGTGACGCCGTCGTCGTTGAAGGTCGCGGCGCTCGTGCCGAAGACCGGCATGTCGTGCGGCTGGGCGCCGAAGGCCTCGCGGTTGCGCACGAGCTGGCGGCCCACGTCGCGCATCGCGTCGGCGGCGCCGCGGCGCTCGTACTTGTTGATCGCGACGGTGTCGGCGAAGTCGAGCATGTCGATCTTCTCGAGCTGGCTGGCCGCGCCGAACTCGGGCGTCATGACGTACATCGAGTGGTCGACGAAGGGGACGATGGCCGCGTCGCCCTGGCCGATGCCGGGGGTCTCGACGAGGACGAGGTCGTGGCCGGAGGCCTTGGCGATGTCGATGACCGCGCTGAGGTGCTCGGGGATCTCGTGCGCCCCGCGGGTGGCCAGGCTGCGGAAGAGGACGGGGCTGGCGCCGTCGTCGCCGATCGAGTTCATCCGGATGCGGTCGCCGAGGAGCGCGCCGCCGCCCTTGCGGCGGGTGGGGTCGACGGCGATGACCGCGACCCGCAGCTTGTCCTCCTGGTCGACGCGGAAGCGGCGCACGAGCTCGTCGGTGAGCGAGGACTTGCCCGAGCCACCGGTGCCGGTGAGCCCGAGGACCGGGGCGGCGTGCCGGGCGGCCGCCTCGCGGATGCGGGCGAGGAAGGTCTCGTCGAGGCGTCCCCCTTCGGCCCCGGTGATCGCCCGGGCGACGGCCGCCCGGTCGCCGGCGAGGACGGCGTCGACGTCGGCCGGCCCCTGCTCCCACAGGTCGACGTCGCACGTCTCGATGAGGGTGTTGATCATGCCGGGCAGGCCGAGGCGCTGGCCGTCCTCGGGGGAGAAGATACGCACGCCCGCGTCGCACAGCCGCTGGATCTCGGCGGGCACGATGACGCCGCCACCCCCGCCGAAGACCTGGACGTGCCCGGCACCGCGCTCGCGGAGCAGCTGGACGAGGTACTCGAAGTACTCGACGTGCCCGCCCTGGTAGGAGCTGATCGCCACGCCCTGCACGTCCTCGTCGATCGCCGCCTGGACCACCTCGGCGACGGAGCGGTTGTGCCCGAGGTGGATGACCTCGGCCCCCTGGCTCTGGAGGATGCGCCGCATGATGTTGATCGACGCGTCGTGCCCGTCGAAGAGGGCGGACGCGGTGACGAAGCGCACCGGGTGGGTGGGCGTGTGCAAAGACATGACTGAGCTCCTGTAGGACGTCGGTGTCGCCTCAAACAGTAGGACGTCCAAATATTGCGCGTCAATGTAAGGTGCTGCCGTGCTCTCCTTCGACCCGATCGACGCGGCGCGCACCCAGTGGGTGGAGCGCGGCTGGGTCGAGGCCGCCGACGGGATGGCCGCGGTGACGTCGGTGATCCGGGCGCACGCGATCCTCATGCGCCGGGTCGACGCGGCGCTGCAGGGCAGCGGGGTGACCTTCGCGCGCTACGAGGTGCTCATGCTCCTCGGCTTCACCCGCCACGACGCCCTGCCGATGCGCGCGATCAGCTCGCGCCTGCAGGTCCACCAGAGCAGCGTGACCAATGCGGTCGACCGGCTCGAGGCCGCCGGGCTCGTCGCCCGCAGCCCCCACCCGCAGGACCGCCGCACCGTGCTCGTCGGCATCACCCCCGAGGGCGCCCGCGTCGCGCGGGAGTGCACCCGGCGGCTCAACGACGAGGTCTTCGGCGCCCTCGGCCTCTCGGCGCAGGACACGACCACCCTCGTGGAGGTCCTCGCCCGGATGCGGGCGGGTGCAGGGGACTTCGAGCTCGGGTGAGGCCCGGCGAGTCCCTCGAGCCCCAAGTTTCTCGGGTGACCCGATAAACCCCGGGTGAGCATGAGTCAGGGACTCGTGCTCACCCGGGGTTTGTCTTGCTGAGCAGGCGCGGACCGGTCCGCTGTGGTGCGATGGGACGGAGCGAAGGGGGAGTCATGGGCATACCGGTCGCGTCACGTGTCGTGGGGTGCCTGGCTGCCGTGACGGTGGTCGGCGGGTGCGGCGAGGGAGTGCCGGCCAGTCCCGGAGGGTCCTCGACCTCGACGCCACAGCCGAGCAGCACGTCGGGCGCGACGCCGGGCCCGACCTCGGACCTCGTCGCTCCCCACGACGAGGAGAACGCCGCTGCCACCCGCCGGCAGGACCCGTCACCGAGCGACTCGAGCTCTGCCCGCGCCGCCCTGCCCACGGTGCGCTCAGCCCTGGAGACCCAGCGCCGCCGCGGCGAGATCGGTGTCGACGAGACGCGGGCGACCGTGCTCGGCCTCGGCTACGGCGAGGACGACGTCGAGGTCATCGACATCCAGGAGCACCTCGGCGACCCGGCGGCGACCCCGGGCGTGCTCGTCGGAGTCGTCACCGGCCCGCGCACCTGCCTCGTCGGTGCCGTCACGAAGCGGCGCGTCACCCTCGAGGTCGACGGGACCGGGCCGCCCGGCGAGTACCGCTGCGTCGCCCCGATCACCCACTGACCCGGGTCAGGACGCGTCGCAGCCGCTGAGGTCGTCGGGAGCGCCGGCCAGGGCGCCGCCCGATCCGTGGGCAGCGGCGTCGCACTCGCTGCGCACGTGCGTGCGCAGCTGCTCGCCGATCTCGCTGAGCGCGGTGATCTGCGAGGCGTCCAAGGGGTCGAGCACGAGGTGGCGCACGGCGTCGACGTGGCCCGGGGCTGCGGCGACCACCGTCGACCACCCGACCTCCGTGAGGATCGCGAGGGTGTAGCGCCCGTCCGCGGGGTCGGGCTCGCGCCGCACGAGGCCGCGGTGCTCGAGGCGCTTGACGACGTTCGACAGGCGCGACTGCGAGCCCCCGGTCATGTCCGCGAGCTCACCCATGCGCAGGGTCCGCTCCGGCGCCATCGACAGCCGGCTGACGACGAGGTACTCGAAGAGGTTGATGCCTGCGTCGCGCTGCAGCTGCGCGTCCAGCGCGCCCGGCAGCTGCAGGACGAGCCGGGCGACCGCGATCCAGGCGCGCTGCTCCTCCTCGGACAGCCAGCGCGGGGCCTCCGGGTCGGCGGGCGGCGGGGCGACGGGCATGGCGACACCTTACGACGTGGACCCCACTTGACTTCAAGCATGAAGTAACGAACGATGGTTTCAACCTTGAACCACTGATATCGGAGGACCGCATGACCCTGTTCCGCCTGGACGCCAGCATCCGCACGGACGGCTCGGCGAGCCGAGAGATCGCCGACGTCGTCGAGTCCGAGTGGCTCGCAGCCCACCCCGGCGACACGGTCGAGCGCCGGCACATCGGTGTCGACGTCCTGCCCGCCGACGCCTGGGGCCACGCGGTCGCCGCGAGCCAGACCCCCGAGGCGGAGCGCACCGAGGAGCAGCGGACCGCGGCGGCGCTCGCCGCGCAGCTCGTCGACGAGCTCGTCGCCGCCGACGCGGTCCTGCTGGCCGTCCCGCTGTACAACTACGGCGTCTCCCAGCACGTCAAGACGTGGGTCGACCTCATCATCTCGGACCCGCGTGCCGCGGCCGGCGCACCGCCCTTCCTCGCCGGCACGAAGGTCGTCCTGTGCACCGTGCGGGGCGGTGCCTACGGCGCGGGCACCCCGCGCGAGGGCTGGGACCACGCGACCTCCTACCTGCGTCGCATCGTCGCCGACGTCTGGGGCGCCGACCTCACCGTCGTCGAGCGTGAGCTCACCCTCGTCGGGGCCAACCCCGCTCTCGACGACTTCACCGATCTCGCCGCCGAGATGCACCAGGGCGCCCTCGCCTCGGCCCGCGAGGCCGGCCGAGCGCTGTCCGTCGCGCAGGCCGCCTGAGACTCCCCCTTCGCCGGCTGCCGAGGACGGGGCCGGGTCGACCGGCCCCGTCCTGTGGGGAGGGAAGGCGGCGAAGGGGGTCAGGCCAGGGCGCTGCCGAGCGTCCACCCGAGGACGACGACGAGCAGGCAGCCGATCAGGCTCACCGCGAGGTTGACCACCGCGACCCGGGCGCGGCCGGCGCGCAGCGCTGCCGCGACCTCGACCGCGTGGCTGCTGAAGGTCGTGAAGGCGCCGCACCAGCCGGCGCCGACGAGCGCCAGCACCCATCCCGGGCCGCCGGATGCGACGACCGCGGCGACGAGCCCGAGGACGAAGGACCCGACGACGTTGACGAGCACCGTGCCCCCGGTGGGTGTCGCCCCGAGCGCCCGCCGCGCCCACCCGACGACGAGATGACGCGAGGTCGCCCCGGCGGCACCTCCGAGGGCGACGAGCACGAGGTCGACCCCGCTCACAGCTCGTCCTCCTCGACGACCGACCCGGCATGGGTGTCGTCACCGCCGAACCACCCGTGTCCGAGCGCGAGGCCCGCCACCGCGGCACCGACGCCGAGCACGAGCGTCAGCACGACGTAGAGGAGCGCCTCGCCCGCGCGGCCGTCGGCGAGCGTCGTGCGCACGTCGAGGACGAGGGTGGAGTAGGTGGTCCACCCGCCGAGCAGGCCGACCGCGGCGAAGGGGCGCACGAGCGGGTGCGTGGAGCGGCGGGTCTCGAGCCACGCGACGAGCAGCCCCATGGCGAGCGCTCCGCTGAGGTTGACGACGAGGGCCGCCCAGGCCAGCCCACCGGCAGCGCCGGGCAGGGCGAGGCTCACGAGCCACCGCCCGGCCGACCCGAGAGCACCGCCGAGCGCGACGGCGCCGATCTCGGCGCGCGGGGATGCCACGGCGGACGAGGCGGGTGCGTCGGGGGTCGCCCCCTTCGTGCTCACGCCCGCATCGACTCGAGGAAGTCGCCGATCCGCCCGATGGCCTCGGTGAGCAGCTCCTCGTCGGGCAGGCAGACGACGCGGAAGTGGTCGGGCTCGAACCAGTTGAAGCCGGTGCCGTGGGTGACGAGGATCTTCTTGGCCCGCAGCAGGTCGATGACGAAGGCCTCGTCGTCGGCGACCGGGTAGACCTCCGGGTCGAGCCGGGGGAAGCAGTACAGGGCACCGCGCGGCTCGACGCAGCTGACGCCGGGGATGTCGTTGAGCAGCCTCGAGGCGAGCTTGGCCTGCTCGTAGAAGCGCCCGCCCGGCTCGACGAGCTCGGTGATCGACTGGTAGCCGCCGAGCGCGGTCTGGATCGCGTGCTGCGCGGGGACGTTGGCGCACATGCGCATGTTCGCCAGCAGGGTGAGCCCCTCGAGGAAGTCCTCGGCGAGGTGCTTCGGGCCCGAGATCATCACCCAGCCCGCGCGGTAGCCGCACACCCGGTAGGCCTTGGAGAGCCCGGAGAAGGTGAGGCACAGGACGTCGTCGCCGGCGAAGGACGCGGCGTGGTGGTGGACCGCGTCGTCGAAGATGATCTTCTCGTAGATCTCGTCGGCCATGACGACGAGGTCGTGGCGCCGGGCGATGTCGACGAGCCCCCGGACGGTCGCCTCGCTGTAGACGGCGCCGGTCGGGTTGTTGGGGTTGATGATGACGATCGCGTGGGTGCGCTCGGTGATCTTGGCCTCGATGTCCGCGAGGTCGGGGTCCCACCCGTTGCTCTCGTCGCAGCGGTAGTGCACGGGGGTACCGCCGGCCAGCGCGACGGCGCCGGTCCACAGGGGGTAGTCGGGGGCGGGCACGAGGATCTCGTTGCCGTCGTCGACGAAGGCCTGGAGCACCATCGAGATGAGCTCGGAGACGCCGTTGCCGATGTAGACGTCCTCGACGGTCGTCTCCCGCAGGCCACGCGACTGGTAGTACTGCGCGACGGCCGTGCGCGCCGAGTAGATGCCCTTGCTGTCGACGTAGCCCTGCGCGTCGGGCAGGTGCCGGGTCATGTCGGCGACGATCGCCTCCGGCGCCTCGAAGCCGAAGGGGGCCGTGTTGCCGATGTTGAGCTTGAGCACCTTGTGGCCCTCGGCCTCGAGCCGCTGGGCCTCGGCGAGGATCGGTCCCCGGACGTCGTAGCGGACGTGCTGCAGCTTGAGGGACTGGCGGATCGGGCGCATGCCCGCATCCTCGCAGGGCCCCCGCCGGCGCCGCGCCCGGGTTTCGTCCTTTGGCGCGTCGCGGGCAGGGGCCTCGAAGGCGTCGTCCTGAGGTGCGACCCAGGAGCCTCGAAGGGGGGAGCCTCAGCGCCCTGTCGAGGTGCAGATGCAGGAGCGGTTGCCGTCGGTGTCCTCGACGACCCAGAAGGAGGGGGCGGCCGCGTCGCTGACGAGCCGACCACCCGCGTCGAGCACGGCCTGGAGCCGGCGCTCGACGTCGTCGTGGGGGACCCACACGTCGAGGTGCCACCGCTGCTCGACGGGCGGCGGCGGCAGGGTCGGGTCGCCGGGGTCGGCGTCGCCCGGGGTCTGCCACCAGATCGTCGGCACCTGGCCGCTGGGGTCGACCGGCTCGCCGTCCTTGAGGTCGCTGCCGAGCAGCGCTGCGTAGTAGGCGCCGTGCGTGCTGCCGTCGTCGGTGTCGAGACCGATGTCGAGCTGGGTGAGGCCGGCGACGTCCGCGGTGACACCGAGCTCGCGGGCGACGGCGGAGATCTCGCGGGCGAGGTCGATGTCGCGGCTGGTGATGCCGTCGACGTCGTGGCTCGACATCGAGATGACCACCTCGGGGTAGGTGAGGGTGATGTCGGGGTGGTGGTCGGCTGCCTCGGCGAGGGCTCCGACCCGGTCGACGAGGGCGAGGCCGGTGGCGAAGTCGCCGGTGCGGTAGCGAGCCCGGATCACCCCCAGGAGCTGGCGCCAGTCGTCGAGGCCGGACTCGACGACCTCCGCGGTGGACAGGGTCTGCTTCGGGTCGCTCATGACGTGATCCTCGCCTGCCCGGCGGCGGTCGTCCAGGGCAGGCGGGGGCCTGCTCGCCGCTAGAGTCGTCGCGACGGCCGCCGGGGTCGTCATCAGCGTCTGCCGGAGGTCCCTGTGGCTGTCGATGTCCTGCTCGCCCTCATCGGTGTCGTGTGCGTGCTCGTCGTCATCGCGGCCGCCGTCGTCGCCTTCGTGCTCATGCGCCGCTCGAAGCAGCAGGAGAGCGCGATCCCCTCGTACGACGCGATCCGTCAGGCGGCCGCCGAGCAGACGCCCGGTGCGCACACCCGATCGAGCGGCACCGCGCCCTACGTCGCGCCCCACGAGAGCACCTCGCTCTCCGGGGACTGGGAGGGCTCGCAGGAGAGCACCCCGACGCACGACGAGACATCGGCAGAGCCGACGACGCAGGTCTTCGAGACGGCGGGCACGGATCCGTCGACAACCGCCGAGCCGTCGACGAGCACCGAGCCGACGAGCGGCGCGGATGCGGCCGACGTGGAGTCGCAGGCGCCGACCGTGCACGCGCCGAGCGACGACGTCGAGCAGACGGTGCGCATCTCGCGCAGCTCGCCCCGACCGGTCGAGGACCTCAGCTCCTCGGCGGGCACCACCTCGAGCACCCCGCCGCCCCCTTCGCCCGCGGCGACCCCGTCGCCCGCACCTGCCCCCGAACCCACCCCCGCCCCCGAGCCGGTCGCGCACCCGTCGGCCCCCGACCCGGTCGAGCCGCCGCCGGCCCCCACGCCGGCCGTCACCGACGACCCGGGCCACACGTACTGGGACGACGAGGAGGTCGAGCGCGAGCGGCGGGCCGAGTCGCTCGCCGACGACGACACCACCCCGCCGGCCCGCGCCGTCGTCGACGGCGGCTACGGGTGGGGCTCGGCCGCCCCCTTCGCCGACGGCTCGATGCCCCCGGGGCACCCGGTCAAGGGGCACCGCGAGTGGATGCAGTACCACGAGCCCGGCAGCCCCTGGTACGACGAGACGACGGTCGACGTGTGGTTCGCCGACGCCGCGACGGCCGAGCGGGCGGGCTTCCACCGGGCGTGAGCCTCGCAGTGGCCGACCGCGTCTCACGATGTGAGGCGCCGAGGGCGGCGCGTCTATCGGTGCGGTCACAAAGTCGGGCGTCGTCGACGGCGAGGCAATAGGTTCGGGCCAGCCGAGGGCGCCCGCGTGCGCCCTGCCCCCAGCGCTTCGCGAAGGATCGCCGATGCAGGTTGGAGTACCCGCCGAGTCCAGGACCGGGGAGACCCGGGTGGCCGCGACACCGAAGACCGTGGGGCAGGTCGTCGCCCTCGGCTACGACGTCGTCGTCGAGAGCGGGGCCGGTGCCCGGTCCTCGTACCCCGACGAGGCGTACGCCGAGGCGGGCGCGCAGATCGGCACCGCCGCCCAGGCCTGGGCCGCCGACGTCGTCGTGCACGTCAACGCGCCCACCGAGGCCGAGCTGGCGATGATGCGGCCCGGGGCCACCCTCGCGAGCCTCCTCGCCCCGGCGATCGACCCCGCGGCCGTCGAGCGGGTCACCCGGGCCGGGATCACCGCGCTCGCGATGGACGCGGTCCCGCGCATCTCGCGCGCGCAGTCGCTCGACGTCCTGTCCTCGATGGCCAACATCGCCGGGTATCGCGCCGTCATCGAGGCCGCGGGCGAGTACGGCGGCCTCTTCACCGGTCAGGTGACGGCCGCGGGCAAGATGCCCCCGGCGAAGGTCCTCGTCTGCGGGGCGGGCGTCGCCGGGCTCGCCGCGATCGGCACCGCGGGCAGCCTCGGCGCGATCGTGCGCGCCTTCGACGTGCGGCCCGAGGTCGCCGAGCAGGTCGAGTCGATGGGCGCGGACTTCCTCACCGTCGACGTCGTCACCGAGCGCTCGAGCGACGGCTACGCGAAGGAGGCCGGCGAGGACTTCGACCGGGCGGCCGCGGCGCTCTACCTCGAGCAGGCACGCGACGTCGACATCATCATCACGACCGCGCTCATCCCCGGACGCCCCGCGCCCCGGCTCATCACCGCCGCGATGCTCGACGCGATGCGGCCGGGCTCGGTCGTCGTCGACATGGCCGCGAGCAACGGCGGCAACGTCGAGGGCTCGGTGCCCGACGAGATGGTCGTCACCGACCACGGGGTGAAGATCATCGGCTACACCGATCTCGCCGGCCGCCTGCCCACCCAGGCCAGCCAGCTCTACGGGACGAACGTCGTCAACCTGCTCAAGCTGCTGACCCCCGGCAAGGACGGGCAGCTCGTCCTGGACCTCGACGACGTCGTCGTGCGCGGCATGACCGTCGCGCGCGACGGCGAGACGCTGTGGCCCCCGCCGCCGGTGCAGGTCTCGGCCGCCCCGGCCCCACCCCCTTCGGCCGAGGTGGCCCCACCACCGCCGCCGAAGGAGCCGATGAGCCCGACGACCCGGCTCGCGCTCGGCGGGGCGGGCGCCCTGCTCTTCCTCCTCGTCGCCGCGGTGAGCCCGGCGCCCTTCCTCGGGCACTTCATGGTCTTCATGCTCGCGGTCGTCGTCGGCTTCTACGTCATCGGCCACGTCCACCACGCGCTGCACACGCCGCTCATGTCGGTGACCAACGCGATCAGCGGGATCATCGTCGTCGGTGCGCTCCTGCAGGTCGGGCACGACGGCGGGGTGGCCGTCTCGGCGCTCGCCTTCGTCGCCATCCTCCTCGCGAGCATCAACGTCTTCGGCGGCTTCACGGTCACCGCGCGGATGCTCCAGATGTTCCGGAAGGGTGACGCCTGATGTCGATCCCGCTCACCCTCGTCCAGGGCGCCTACATCGTCGCCGGGCTGCTCTTCATCCTCGCGCTGTCCGGTCTGAGCAAGCACGAGACCGCCCGCTCGGGCAACCGCTTCGGCGTCGCCGGCATGGCGATCGCGCTCGTCGTCACCGTCCTCGCCGCGACCGTCGGCACCTCCGTCGGCGGTCTCGAGGTCGACGACGGCGCCGGCCTGGCCGGCTTCGTCCTCATCGCGCTCGCGATGGGCGTCGGGGGAGCGATCGGCGTCGCCCGGGCCCGCCGGGTCGAGATGACCGGCATGCCCGAGCTCATCGCCCTGCTCCACTCCTTCGTCGGTCTCGCCGCCGTCCTCGTCGGGTGGAACTCCGCCTACGAGGCGAGCGCGAACCCCAAGATCCACGACGGCGAGGTCGCGGTCGGCGTCTTCATCGGTGCCGTGACCTTCACCGGCTCGGTCGTCGCCTACCTCAAGCTCTCGGGGCGGATGAAGAGCTCGCCGCTCGTGCTGCCCGCGCGGCACGTGCTCAACCTCGGGGTGCTCGTCGCATTCGTGCTGCTCACGGTGCTCTACGTCGTCGTCCCGCACGACGAGGACGCGCTGCGCCAGAGCATCCTCGGCGTCATCACCCTGCTCGCCCTCGGTCTCGGCTGGCACCTCGTCGCCTCGATCGGCGGCGGCGACATGCCCGTCGTCGTCTCGATGCTCAACAGCTACTCGGGGTGGGCGGCGGCCGCGGCCGGCTTCCTGCTCGGCAACGACCTGCTCATCATCACCGGTGCGCTCGTCGGCAGCTCGGGTGCGTACCTCAGCTACATCATGTGCCGGGCGATGAACCGCTCCTTCATCTCCGTCATCGCCGGGGGCTTCGGCTCCGACGGCGCGGTGACGGGGGAGGAGCGCGACTACGGCGAGCACCGCGAGATCACCGCCGAGGGGGTGGCCGAGCTGCTCTCGGACGCGTCGTCGGTCGTCATCGCGCCCGGGTACGGCATGGCGGTGGCCCAGGCGCAGTACCCCGTCGCCGACCTCACCGCGCGGCTGCGGGCGAAGGGGGTGGACGTCCGCTTCGGGATCCACCCGGTGGCCGGCCGTCTGCCGGGGCACATGAACGTCCTGCTCGCCGAGGCGAAGGTGCCCTACGACGTCGTGCTCGAGATGGACGAGATCAACGACGACTTCCCGCAGACCGACGTCGTCCTCGTCATCGGCGCCAACGACACGGTCAACCCGGCCGCGGCGGAGGACCCGACGAGCCCGATCGCCGGCATGCCGGTGCTCGAGGTGTGGAACGCCGCGGACGTCGTCGTCTTCAAGCGCTCCATGGCGACGGGGTACGCGGGGGTGCAGAACCCGCTCTTCTTCCGCGAGAACACCCAGATGCTCTTCGGGGACGCGAAGGACCGGGTCTCCGACATCCTCAAGGCCCTCTGACCCCCTTCGCCCCGTCCCAGCTTTCCCGCCCAGGGCGGGAAAGCTCGACCTCGGGCAAGAACATGTCCTTCCCAGAGTCGAAGGTTCTTGCCCGAGGTCAGGCGGGGCGGACGTCCTGGCGTGCTCGGCGCACCATGGCGGCGACCTTGCCGGGGACCCGCAGGTCCGCCCACGTCACCCGGACGACGACGTAGCCGAGCCGGCGCAGCGCGTCCTCGCGCTTCTTCTCCCGCCACAGCACCGAGGGGTCGCCGTCGGCGTACTTGATGCGGCCGTCGAACTCGACGACCACCCAGTCGTCGACGAGCAGGTCGACCCGGGCGACGAGCTCGCCGTCCTCGTCGCGGATCTCGACCTGCGGCACCGCCACGATCCCGGCGATGCTCAGCTGGCAGCGGGTCTGGCTCTCCCCGACGGACTCGGACCGAGCGTCGACGAGCGCCAGCATCGAGCGGACCCGGCCGGCGCGGGGCCACCGGCGGACGTCGTCCAGCGCAGCAGACAGCTGCTCGAGAGTGACCGCCCGGGAGTGCAGGGCGTGGTCCGCGCTGACGACCCCGGCGACCGGTCCGGAGTCCATCGCCACCTCGACGAGCGCCTGGGGGAGCGCGGTCGTCGGGCCGAGCGACGTCTCGACGACAGGGCCGGTGGAGCGTCGGAAGACGGCTCCCTTGACCCCGGTGCCGCGGTCCTTGGACCACCGCAGGACCGGCCGGCTGAGATCCGCACCAGACACGGCCGCGCCGTGCGCGAGGACCGCGCTGACGCCGGTGAGCGCGCCCTGGGGGTAGAGCAGCCGCAGCGCTGCGCACAGCCTCAGGTGCCGGCCCTCGGCGTCCTCGCCGGGTGGAGGCGGCAGCGTGTAGACGCCCCGGAAGGGGTGCTCCAGCTGCCGGTGGCCGGCGAGCTCGACGAGGTCGCTCGGGAGGAGGCCCAGGACACGGGCCTGGGCAGTGGTCAGGGCACCGCGCTGACCGTGGGCGAGGTCGACGACCTCGGCGGGGAGAGTGCGCATGCACGAGGGTCTGCTGCTCGCAGGCGTGCGATGCGGCGATGTCCCCGTCCTGTTGATAACCGCTCCGACAGCTCGTCGCCTGTGGACGGCATGCGAAGGGGGGACCGGTCCCCCTTCGGGCAAGAAGGTTCGACCTCGGGCAGGGACATTTCCTTCCCGAGGTCGAGCTTTCCCGCCCTGGGCGGGAAAGTGGGGGCAGGTGAGCATGTGCCATAGACAATGGTGTGTGACGCACACTATGATGTGACGCATGGACGACGAGCTGCTGGCGGGGCACGTGCAGGAGCTGCGGCGCGGCACGGTCGTCCTCGCGTGCCTGGCGGTCCTCGAGCAGCCCCGGTACGGATACGCCCTGCTCGAGACGCTCGACGCCGGAGGCTTCGCCGTCGACGGCAACACGCTCTACCCGCTGCTGCGGCGCCTGGAGAAGCACGGCCTGCTGACGAGCGAGTGGAACACCGACGAGGCCCGGCCGCGGAAGTTCTACCGCACGAGCCCGGCCGGCGCGCGGGTGCGCGCCCACCTGATGCAGGAGTGGCGGTCGCTCGACCGCGCGATCGACGCACTGGAGACGGAGACGCCATGAGTCCCAGCACCCTCACCGACCGCTACATCTGGACGGTCACCCGACAGCTGCCGCAGGAGAGCGGCCCCGACGTCGCCCGCGAGCTGCGCGTCACCCTCGAGGAGGCCGTCGAGGACCGCGTCGCCGCGGGCGAGGACCCGAGCGCCGCCGAGCGGGCTGCGGTCGCCGAGCTCGGCGACCCCGACGTCCTGGCCCGCGAGTACGGAGGCCGGCCCCAGCACCTCGTCGGCCCGGCCGTCTACGCCGACTACGTCCGTCTGCTCAAGGTGCTGCTCGCCGTCGTCCTGCCGTGCGTCGTCCTCGGGGTGCTCATCACCCAGTCGCTCGCGACCGACCGGGGCTTCGGCGACGTCCTCGGGCGCACGATCGGCGCGGTGCTGCAGACCGGTGTGCACCTCGTCTTCTGGACCACCCTCGTCTTCGTCATCATCGAGCGCAGCCGCAGCGAGTCCGAGCGCGACGCCCCGATCACGCCGTGGGACCCCGACCAGCTGCCCGGCGACGCGCCGTGGCGTGCGCCCCGCTTCGGCGAGATGGCCGCCGAGGTCAGCTTCAGCGCGGCGATGGTCGTCCTGCTCGTCTGGCAGCTCTCCGGGGTGGGGGAGCGAGGCGTGCAGGTGCTCGACCCGCAGCTGCCGCTCGTGTGGAAGCTCGTCCTCGTGGGCCTCTTCGTCCTCGACGCCGCCGTGTCGCTCGCCGCCTGGCGGGTCGGGCGCTGGACGCCCACCCTCGCGGCCGTCAACGTCCTCGCGAACGTCGTCTCCGCCGTGCTCCTCGTCTGGCTGCTGCTCAGCGACCAGCTGCTCACGGACCTGCCGACGGTCTTCGCCGAGCGCTTCGGCACCGACCTCGACTGGTCGGTGTCCTACCCCGCCGTGGCCGTCGGGATCGTCGTCATCTGCGGGTGGGACGCCGTCGCCTCGGTCCGCCGCGCCTGGCTCGTCCGCGACGGCTCGACGCGCAGCGGGGGCCGCCGGCCGTCGGCTCAGTAGGCGTCGGGGTCGTACGGCGGGAGCTCGCCGGTGTCGTCGTCGCGGGTGCGACGCACGAGGTCGGAGCTGCGGTAGATCGGCTCGTGGTGCGGCGCCGGGTGCGGCGCGGTGCCGACGTAGCGGCCGTCGACGACGCCGAGGCGGGTCGCGTAGTCCTGCGAGGTCTCCCAGGCCCGGTCGTCGCCCCCTTCGTCCTCGTCCTCCTCGCCCGGCACGACGCCGAAGACCACCGAGCAGATCGCCCGGTAGTTCTCGTCGGGGTCGGGGACGAAGGCGATCCGGGAGAGGGCCTGGTCCTGGCCGGCGCTCTCGAGGATGAAGGTGCCGTAGCCGAGGAGGCGCCCGACCAGGGAGCGCTCGTAGCCCATGTCGGTGACCTTCTTCAACGGCATCATCGAGACCTTGTGGTTGATCCACCCCTCGAAGAGCACGACGCGCTTGTCGGTCGCGACGACCCGAGTGTGCCGCCACTCGACCCACTGCCACAGCGCCCACAGGACGACGGCGAGCCAGACCAGCCACACGAAGGACAGCACCTGGCTGCCCGAGTCGGACGTCGAGACGTCGAGCCAGCCGGCGACCACGGTGGCCCCGACGACGGCGAGGGCAGGCTTGAGCAGGACGATCGCGTGGTGACGGATCTCCGCCACCGGGGTCTCGCCGGGGAGGAGATAGCGCCGCAGGCCCCGGTGGGCGACCTCCTCCATCGGGCTTACCTCGCGATCAGCGAGTCGAAGAAGCGGCCGATGTTCGTCACGCCGTTGCCGATGACGTCACCCGCGGTGCCGACGATGTCGGCAGCCTCGCTCGGCGAGGTGAGGATCGCGTAGATGAGGAAGATCGTGAGCAGCCAGAGCAGGATCTTCTTGATCGGTGGCGTGGACATGACTCTCTCTCCGCAGCAGGGGTCGACGACCAGGGGCCGGGCGTCGGCCTGAGGTCAGTGTGGCAGATGTGACTTCTGGGGCCGGTCGTCCGACACGCCGGGGCGAGGACCCACGGCGAAGGGGGATCAGACGACGCCGTAGAGGCGGTCGCCCGCGTCGCCGAGGCCGGGGACGATGTAGCCCTGCTCGTTGAGCCGCTCGTCGACCGCACCGGTGACGAGGGTGACGGGCACGTCGAGATCGGCGATCTGCTCGCCCAGGGCCTCGATGCCCTCGGGTGCGGCGAGGAGGGTGACGGCGGTGATGTCGTCGGCGCCGCGGTCGACGAGGTAGCGGATCGACATCGCGAGGGTGCCGCCGGTCGCGAGCATCGGGTCCAGGACGTAGCACTGGCGGCCCGAGAGGTCGTCGGGCAGGCGGTTGGCGTAGGTCTTTGCCTCGAAGGTCTGCTCGTCGCGCAGCATGCCGAGGAAGCCGACCTCGGCCGTCGGCAGCAGTCGCACCATGCCGTCGAGCATCCCCAGGCCGGCGCGCAGGATCGGCACGACGAGCGGCTTGGGGGAGGAGAGCTTGACGCCCTGGGTCGCCGAGACCGGGGTCTCGATGTCGAAGGGCTCGGTGCGCACCTCGCGCGTCGCCTCGTAGGCGAGGAGGGTGACGAGCTCGTCGGCCAGCCGGCGGAAGGTCGGGCTGTCCGTGTCTTTCTTGCGCAGGTAGGTCAGCTTGTGAGCGACCAGCGGGTGGTCGGCGGTCAGGACGCGCATGGCCCCGAACCTACCGCGCGAAGCCGCTCACGCCATCACGCCGGAAGCCCTTGAAGCGGGTGCCCTGGCGGGTCAGCTGCCCACGGTCGCCCTCGGCGAGCTGGGCGTAGTCCTTCGCCGAGATCGCGAGCTCGTCACGTCGGCCGTCGGGCAGCTCGAAGGTCGCGTGGTACCAGGTGGACGCCGAGGAGTCCCCGTGGCCGCCGCTCACGGAGGTGCGCTTGCCGGTGACGCGGGCGGTCAGCGTCTCGACCGGCGAGGCGTTGTTGCGGCTCCACTGCATCGAGCCCCGCACGACCGCGGTGAGGAGGATCCCGATGACGAGCACGAAGCCGAGGGCGATGATGACGACGACCGTCGTGGCGAAGGGGTCGTCGGGGAAGCTGTCGAGCATGGGTCCTCCTCGGGAGAGACTGTGGGCATGACGCGCTCGGCACATCCTGCCCGTCCCGGTCGCGATGCGGAGGCCGAGTGGATGCGTCGCGCGCTCGAGCTCGCCGCCGCCGCGGGGGAGCGTGGCGAGATCCCGGTCGGTGCTCTCGTCCTCGACCCCGAGGGCGCAGTCGTCGGCGAAGGGGGCAACACCCGCGAGGGCGAGGCGGACCCGACCGGCCACGCCGAGATGACCGCGCTGCGGCAGGCCGCACGCTCCCTTCGCACCTCGCGTCTGGACGGCTGCACCCTCGTCGTGACGCTCGAGCCGTGCCCCATGTGCGCGGGGGCCGGCGTCCTCGCGCGGGTGGACCGGGTCGTCCTCGGCGCATGGGACCCGAAGACCGGCGCGTGCGGCTCGGTGTGGGACGTCGTGCGCGACCGCCGCTCGCCGCACCGGGTCGAGGTCGTCGGTGGGGTGCTCGAGGAGGAGTGCTCGCGGCTGCTCGTCGACTTCTTCTCGCAGCGACGCTGATTTTTCGCTGCCGACGCCCCGTTGTAGAGTCACCGGCGGTGGCGTGTCCGAGCGGCCTAAGGAGCGCGCCTCGAAAGCGCGTGTGGGTTCACGCCCACCGTGGGTTCAAATCCCACCGCCACCGCCAGCATCGCCGAAGCCCGGTGGACCGTCACGGTCCACCGGGCTTCGTCGTGCAGGGGGAGAGCTGAGGCCTATGCTCCGCAGACATCCCCCCTCCTGATCGGAGCGACGATGTCGACCTCATGGCTCAGGCACCCTGACGGCACTCTGTGTCGAAGACGAGTCCTAGCAGTCGTCCTCGGGCTGGTCTTCCTCGGCGTGGTCGCCGCCGGGGCGGCGGGCTACGTCTCCGGCCCGCTCTACTGGGGGCTGTACGTCGCTCCCGTCGCGGTGCAGGTGGTGCTGCCCTCCTGCCGCAAGCACGGACCCGAGGCCGCCTAGGTCGCCTACGACGCCGACGAAGGGGGGGGGCGGGCGATCTCGTGAGCGGCGGCGGCCGCTCATCGCGACCAGGTGATGCGCTCGCGCCGCCTGTCGTCCATCGCACCACCTCGCCTCATCCGCGTCGGGCCTGACTCAACCGCGCACGACCCGGCGCACTACCGCGCCGGCGCCCAGGAGGAGCCCGCCGACGAGCACGAGCCCGCCGGCCGGGCTGCGGTCGAGCGAGCCGCCGTCGGTCTGGACCACGGCGGGCACACGGGGCGCCTCGTCGGCGGGGTCTGCGGTACCCGGCGCACCGTCGACGTCCACTGGGGTGACCGGCGGGGTCGGCTCTGACGTCGCGTTGTCGCAGAACTCGACATAGATCATCCCTTCCCCGAAGAAGAACTCCCCGGAGTCGAAGCCGTCGATGATCACCCCCAGCTCGCTGATCAGCTGCAGCTCCTGGTCGGTGATGACGTAGTCGTCCGGATCCGCGACTCGGCCGCCGAGTGCTCGGGGGAGCTTCTTCAAGGCGCTCTTGACGGACTTCTCCGTCAACCTGGTCCCCGTCGCAGAGCTCTCGCGCTCGCCCTCCTCGAGATCGCCGGTGAGCCACGGGCTCGCCGCGCGCGAGTCCACACCGAACCATTCGTACTCGCCCTCAACCATCGTGAGAGTCGACGTGGCTCCAGGCGCAAGGGTCTCCTCGATGTAACCCGTCGGCTCCCAGCTGGACCAGTCATTGAGCGTGACGGTTACCTCGCTGCTTGACGGGTTGGTGAGGGTCAGACTCTCGCACTCGTCGCTCCTCACCTCGACGGACGGCTGTTCCACCTGCGGGCAGCCGGCGGCGTCAACAGTCACCACAACCGTGGTGGGAGTGTCTGTCGCGAGCACGTAGCCCTCGTCCGCGGTCACATCGAGCGTCACGGATACCTCGTCATCCCAGATCGCGAAGGGGTCCTCTTCAGAACCGCTGGAGGCCAGGGCCACGAGCGCGCCGGGCAGCTCGACCCCCTCCGGGAGGATGACCCGCTCTCGCTCTGCGGTGAAGGAGTACGTCACGCCCTCCGTCTCCGGGATGAGGACAGTGTCCTGGCTGATACCGCAGGTCTGGTCCGAGACGACGGGTGTGGCCGCCGTGACGGGCACCGGGTCGGCGGCGTGGGCGGCGGCGACCGGCGCCCCGAGCGTCAGCCCCGAGAAGGCGATGAGCGTGGCGGCAGTTCGGGTACGCGAGGGCATGAGGAGGTCTCCGGAGGGACAGGCCGTGGCGGGCGAAGGGGGTGGCGGGGCTCAACCTAGACGGTCCAGGAGGATCTGACAGGCCGTCCTGAACTATTGCTCCGAATCGGTACCGACGCGGAGCCACCCCCGGTCCGACGACGGCGTCGCGGCCCGCCCGGCCGCCATGATGGACCCGTGATGACCCTGCGGCCCGACCTCCCCTCCGCCCTGCGACGGGCTGCCGCGGAGCAGCCCGCACCGGGGGTGGCGGGCTGGCTGACGGCACCGCCACTGAGGACCCACCACGTCGAGCGCGTCCAGCCGCTGCCGGCCGGCGCGGACGTCGACCGCTGCGCCGATGCCCTCATGTCCTGGGGGATGCACCGCGACGCCGGGCTCCAGGTCCTCGCCGACCGCGACGTCGAGCTCGGCGCCACGGTCGTCCTCGGTCTGCGGCTCGGCCCCGTCGTCGCCGTCTCGCCCTGCCGCGTCACCTCCTTCGTGCGTGAGGACGGCCGGGTCGGCTTCGAGTACACGACCCTGCCCGGCCACCCCGAGACCGGGGTCGAGCGCTTCGAGGTCGTGCGCGACGAGCACGGCGCACGCGTCGAGATCTCCGCCGTGAGCCGGCCCGCCTTTCTCGGGAGCCGGGTCGCCCCCTTCGTCTCCCGTCGGGTGCAGACCGCGATCACCGACCGCTACCTCGCGGCCGCGCTCGCGGCGGCCACCGGCCGGTAGGGCCGGGGAGGGCTCCCCTTCGCGCGGCCGGGGCCGCTCTGGTTGGGTGGGGCCATGCGCGCACGAGCCACCGGATCCCTCCTGGCCCTCGCCCTGACGACCGCGGCGCTCGCCGGCTGCCAGGTCGACACATGGTCGGAGAAGTGCACGACCGACACCCAGCTGCGCAGCTGCGAGATCTCCGTCTCGGGCAGCAAGTTCAACGACCTGCCCTTCCCCGTCTCCGGACCGGTTCTCGGCAGCGTCGGCGACCGCTTCCGGCTCGAGTCGGCCACCGAAGGGGGAGCCGCCACCTTCTCCGCCGGGGGCACCGAGGGCGGGACCTACACGTGCGAGCAGGGGCAGAGCGTCCCCGTCGGGGACAGCTCGGTCGAGTGCCGCGCCGTGGGCGACGGCTCGCTCGACTTCACCATCAGCCGCGTGCGCTGACCCCGGCGCTCTCAGCAGCGGCGGGCGACGGACAGCGGCTCGAGGTCCTCGAAGTCCTTGCCGACGACGACGTCGATGATCGAGCGCACGCGCTTGTCGCGGACCTTCTGCATCGCGCCGGCGTGCCGCCCGACGACCTTGACCTTCGGGGCGCCCTTGTCGCCGTAGCGGATGAGCCCGACCCCGCCGACGCGCCCGCCGTGGTAGTTCTCGATCTTGCGGATCTGGAAGCCGCGCTTGCGCAGGTCACGCGCGACCGATGCCGCGAGCCCGTCCCGGCCGGTGCCGTTGTAGACGTTGACGACGACGTCCTTCGGCTGGATCGCGCACACCGAGCTCGTCGACGCCGACGCGCCCGGCTGGCGACGGCCCTCCTCGTCGGCGCGGATGTAGCTCATCGCGTACCAGAAGGCGAAGAAGAGCAGGAGGAGCACGACGAGCACCGTGACGAAGGTGCGCCGTCCCTGCGACCGACCCCGGTCGGCCTCCTCGTAGTCCCCCCGCGCCATCGTCAGCCCTCGAGCTCCAGCACCCGTGCGTGGATTGTCGGACGCTGCTGCAGCGCGGCGCGCACCGCGCGATGGAGCCCGTCCTCGAGGAAGAGCCGGTCGCGCCAGGACACGACGTGCGGGAAGAGGTCGCCGTAGAAGGTCGAGTCCTCGGCGAGCAGGTTGTGCAGGTCCAGCGAGCTGCGCGTCGTCGTCAGCAGGTCCAGACGGATCATCCGCGGCGGGATCTGCGCCCAGTCGCGGGCGGAGTCGTACCCGTGGTCGGGGTACGGGCGCGAGTCGCCCACGGCCTTGAAGATCACGCCGCCACGATAGGGGTACGACCCGTCAGCGCCCACCCGGGGCGGGGCGCCGTGACCGACTCGTCACCACCCCTTCGCCCGCCGCCGTGTCCTACGCTCGGGCGGGTGACGACGACGCCGCTCCTCGACCAGATCCGCGCCGGCTACACCTTCGACGGGCCGGTGCTCGAGCTCGGTGCCGCCGTCGTCGACGGCGCAACCCATGCCGACACCCCCGTGCGCATCCCGCTGTCGGTGCTCAACCGTCACGGGCTGGTCGCGGGCGCGACCGGCACCGGCAAGACCAAGACGCTTCAGGTCATGGCCGAGCAGCTCGCGGCCCAGGGCGTCCCCGTCTTCCTCGCCGACATCAAGGGCGACCTCTCCGGTCTGGCGAGCCCGGGCGAAGGGGGGGAGAAGCTCACCTCGCGCGCGGCGGAGGTCGGGCAGACGTGGACCGCAGCGGGCTTCCCCACCGAGTTCCTCTCGCTCGGCGGCATGGGCAAGGGCATCCCCGTGCGCACGACGATCACGTCCTTCGGGCCGACGCTGCTCAGCAAGGTCCTCGGGCTCAACGACACCCAGGAGTCGAGCCTCGGCCTCGTCTTCCACTACGCGGACAAGCAGGGCCTGGCGCTGCTCGACCTCAAGGACCTGCGGGCGGTCATCACCCACCTCACGTCCGACGAGGGCAAGGAGGAGCTGAAGTCTCTCGGCGGCCTGTCGAAGGCCACGGCCGGGGTCATCCTGCGCAACCTCATCGCCTTCGAGGACCAGGGCGCCGACGTCTTCTTCGGCGAGCCCGAGCTCGACACGGCCGACCTCCTGCGGGTCGCGCCGGACGGCCGCGGGATGGTCACCTGCCTCGAGCTGCCCGCGGTGCAGGACCGCCCCCAGCTCTTCTCGACCTTCCTCATGTGGATGCTCGCCGACCTCTTCCACGACCTGCCCGAGGTCGGCGACGTCGACAAGCCCAAGCTCGTCTTCTTCTTCGACGAGGCGCACCTGCTCTTCGACGACGCGTCCAAGTCCTTCCTCGACGCGATCGAGCAGACGGTGCGGCTCATCCGCAGCAAGGGCGTCGGCGTATTCTTCGTCACCCAGAGCCCGAAGGACGTGCCCTCGGGCGTGCTCGCCCAGCTCGGCAACCGTGTGCAGCACGCGCTGCGCGCCTTCACGCCGGAGGACAGCAAGGCGCTCAAGGCCGCGGTCTCGACCTACCCCCACACCGAGTACGACCTCGCCGAGCTGCTGACGACGCTCGGCACCGGCGAGGCCGTCGTCACCGTGCTCTCCGAGCGGGGCGCTCCCACCCCCGTCGCGTGGACGAAGATGCGCGCGCCCGAGTCGCTCATGGCTCCCAGCGCCGAGGGCGTCGTCGACGGCGCGATCGCCGGCTCGGCCCTCGCCCCGAAGTACGCCGAGCCGGTCGACCGGGAGTCGGCCTACGAGCTGCTCGCCGCCCGCCTGACGAAGGCGCCGACCCCCGAGCAGGCGCCGGCGCCCGCTCCCACCCAGCCGCCGGCGCCGCAGGGCGCCCCGCCGGCACCCGCACCCCGGGGCCGGGCGCCCAAGGAGCAGCCCGGGGTGGTCGAGCAGGTCGTGCAGTCCTCGGCCTTCCGCTCCGCGCTGCGCTCGGCCGGCACCGTCATCGGGCGCGAGATCACCCGCTCCCTCTTCGGCACCTCGCGCCGACGACGCTGACGGCCGAGGCCGGGCGCTACAGGTCGAGCGCGACGTCGAGCCACGGGGCGCTGTGGGTGAGCGCCCCCGCGGAGATGACGTCGGCACC
Source organism: Janibacter sp. UYMM211 (assembly GCF_040547045.1). Lineage (NCBI taxonomy): Bacteria > Bacillati > Actinomycetota > Actinomycetes > Micrococcales > Intrasporangiaceae > Janibacter > Janibacter sp. UYMM211. The sequence continues at coordinate 94,077 of NZ_JBEPOY010000002.1, forward strand.
GGCCTCGGCGAGCGCGCGGATGCTCGTCTCGGTGACACCGCCGGAGACCTCGACGAGCAGACCGCTGCGCGCGGCGCGGATCGCCGCCACCGCCGCTCGGACCTCGTCGGGCCCCATGTTGTCGAGCAGGACGACGTCGACGACCGGTCGAGCGCCGGCTGCGACCTGCTCGGACTCGATCGCGAGGAGCTCGTCGAGCTGGTCGAGGGAGTCGACCTCGACCTCCACCCGCGTCATGTGCCCCACCGGGCCCGGGCGTCGACGCACCCGCTCCAGCGCGGGTGCGAGACCGCCGGCGAGACCGAGGTGGTTGTCCTTGACCATGACCGCGTCGTCGAGCCCGAGGCGGTGGTTGGCACCACCGCCGTGGCGCACGGCCCGCTTCTGCGCGGCACGCAGGCCCGGCACCGTCTTGCGGGTGTCGACGACGACCGCGCCCGTGCCCTCGACGAGGTCGACGAGCCGGGCGGTGGCGGTGGCGACCCCGCTGAGCAGGCCGACGAAGTTCAACGCCACCCGCTCGCCCGTGAGCAGCGAGCGTGACGGTCCCTCGACGTGCGCGACGACGTCGCCGGCGCTCACCCGGTCGCCGTCCTCCGACGAGAGCCGCACCCGCACCTGCGGGTCGACCTGCGCGTAGGTCTCGACGACGAAGTCGGTGCCCGAGACCACCCCGTCGGCCCGGGCGACGAGCGTCGCTTCGCCGCGGGCGTCGCGGGCGATCGTCGCGAGCGAGGTGATGTCGCCGAGCGTGCCGAGGTCCTCGTCGAGAGCGGCCCGGACGAGCGGGGCGACGTCGCGGGGGGCCGTCATCACGCCACTGCCGGGGCGGGGGCGTCGGCGCGCAGGTGGGCCCCGAGGCTCTCGCGGCGGGCCAGCGCCCGGCGGGCGACGAGCCCGCCGAGGAGGGCGTCGTCGCCGGGCAGGTCGTCGAGCCGGCCGATGGCCTGCGCGAGGCCGTCGGCGTCGCGCACGACACCGACGAGGTCGGACATCACGGCGCGCACCTCGACCGAGGCGATCTCCGGCGACGTGGGCGAGCCGCGTCGTCCGTCGACGGGCGCGAGGGTGGTCGTCCGCTCGGGCGGCACCGGGTCGACGCGGTCCGTGGCCCATGAGGCGGTCCGCCCGGGCCAGCAGGCGGCGTCCTGTGCGACCGCAGTGCCCATCACCCCCGCCTCGAGCAGCGAGTTCGAGGCCAGCCGGTTGGCCCCGTGCAGACCGGTGCACGCGACCTCTCCGCACGCCCAGAGCCCGGGCACGTCGGTACGGCCGCGGGCATCGGTGAGCACGCCGCCCATCTGGTAGTGGGCGGCGGGGCGCACCGGCAGGAGGTCGCGTGCGGGGTCCAGCCCCATGTCGGCACACCGCTGCGCGAGGCCGCGGAAGTGCTCGAGCAGGTCGGGGACGTGGCGGCAGTCGAGCGCGACCTGGCGCCCGAGCACGCGCTCGCGGTGGACCGCGGCGGCGACGACGTCGCGCGGGCTCACCTCGTCGACGAAGCGTCGCCCGTCGGAGAGGAGGTGAGCGCCGGCGCCACGGACCGCCTCGGTGACCAGCGGCAGGGGAGCCCCCGAGCCGCCGCCGACGTCGAGGCTCGTGGGGTGGAACTGCACGAGCTCGAGGTCGGCGAGCCGGGCCCCGGCACGTCCGGCGAGGACCACCCCGCTGCCCCAGGAGCCGAGCGGGTTCGTCGTGTCGCGGTAGAGGGCGGCGCCGCCACCCGTCGCGAGCACGACGCGGCGGGTCCGCAGCTCCAGCGGACCGCCAGGATCCAGCACGAGGACGCCGGCGACGCCGTCGTCGTCGACGAGCAGCTCCAGTGCTCGCCCGCGGACGACGGCGACGTCGGAGGTGGCGGCGACCTGCGGCGCGAGGGTGTCGACGACCGCCGCTCCTGTGCGGTCGCCGCCGACGTGGCAGACCCGGTGCCGGCCGTGGCCCCCTTCGCGCCCGAGGGAGAGCTCACCGGAGGCGTCCCGGTCGAAGGGGACGCCGGCCGCCACGAGCTCGGCGACGAGAGCGGGGGCGGCCTGGGTCATCCGGGCGATCGTCGCGGTGTCACCGGCGAAGGACCCGGCCCGCGCGGTGTCGTCCGCGTGCTGCTGCGGGTCGTCCCCGGGGCCCACCGCCGCGGCGATGCCGCCCTGCGCCCAGGCGCTCGCCGTGCCCTCGCCGAGGCCGGCGGGGGCGACGACGACGCACGGGCCGCCGAGGTGACGGGCGACGCTCAGCCCGGCGAGCCCGGACCCCACGACGACCGGGGCGTCGGTCTCGACGACGCGCGCGCTCACGACAGCTCCAGCATGCGCTCGACCGCGCGGCGGGCGGCCGCGGCGGTGGTCGGGTCGAGGACGATCTCCGGGCCGCCCGTCTCGAGGGCGAGGCGGATCTTCGCGAGGGTCGATCGGCGCATGTGCGGGCAGATGTTGCACGGTTGGACGTAGTGCAGCGCGGGGTCGGCCGCGCGGATGTTGTCGGCCATCGAGCACTCGGTGATGAGTGCGACGTGCGGCGGCCGGTGGGTGGTGACGTAGTCGATCATCTGGGCCGTCGAGCCCGCGACGTCGGCGGCGGCGACGACCTCGGGCGAGCACTCTGGGTGGGCGAGGACGGTGAGCCCGGGGGTCTCGGCCCGCAGCTGCTCGACCTGCGCGACGTCGAAGCGCTCGTGCACCTCGCAGCGGGTCGGGTGGGTGATGACGTCGACCCCGGTCGCCCGTGCGACGTTGCGGGCGAGGTACTCGTCGGGGATGAGGATGACGCGGTCGACGCCGAGGTGGCGCACGACCCGCTCGACGTTGCCCGAGGTGCAGCAGATGTCGCTCACGGCCTTCACCGCGGCGCTGGAGTTGACGTAGGTGACGACCGGCACGCCCGGGTGCTCCGCGCGCAGGGCGAGGACGTCCTCGGCGGTGATGCCGTCGGCGAGCGAGCAGCCCGCGGTGATGTCGGGGACGAGGACCGTCTTCGCGGGGTTGAGCAGCTTCGCCGTCTCGGCCATGAAGGGCACGCCGGCGAGCAGGATGACGTCGGCGTCGACGTCCTGGGCGCGCTGGGCGAGGAGCAGCGAGTCGCCGACGACGTCCGCGACGCCGTGGAAGATCTCCGGCGTCTGGTAGTTGTGCGCGAGGACGACGGCCCGCCGCGAGCGCTTGAGCTCCTGGATCGCGACGACGTCCTGCGCGAAGGTCGCCCACTCCGCCTCGGGGATGACGTGGCGCACCCGCTCGTAGACGTCGCGGGTCGCCTCGACGGCGTCGTGCGCAGGACGGGTCCCCGGCGTGGGGAGGCTGGTGACGGACATCTGCAGCTCCTTCTGCTGACTATGAGCACATGCTCAGGTTGAGCATAAGCAGGGGAGGCGAGCCGCGGCAAGCCGGTGAGACCCGGGATGTCGGCAGATGCGTGGGTTGTGACTGGCGCGAGTGCCAACGTCTCGGGGGAGGGGTCCGGGATGTTGGCAGATGCGCGGGTTGTGACTGGCGCGAGTGCCAACGTCTCGGGGGAGGGGTCCGGGATGTTGGCGGGTGCGTGGGTTGTGACTGGCGCGGGTGCGAATTTCTCGGGGGAGGGGTCCGGGATGTTGGCAGCTGCGCGGGTTGTGACTGGCGCGGGTGCCAGCTTCTAGGGGTGGGTTGGCGAGAGGGGTGGGTTGGCGAGAGGGGGGCGAAGGGGGAGGGATCAGCGGGTACGGGGGCGGGGGAGCTTCGTGCCGACGTGGCGGCGCTCGGCGTGCACCTCGCTGCGGAAGCGGTAGAGCGCGGCGGGGCGGCCGCCGGTGTCGCGCTCGGTCTCGCCGGTGGGCTCGACGAGACCCAGCTGGTCCTGGACGGTCCGCCGGAAGTTCTGCTTGTGCAGGCGCTGGCCCGCGAGCGACTCGACCGTCGCCTGCAGCCCGCCGAGGGTGAAGTCCGGGGGCATGAGCTCGAAGATCACCGGGCGGTACTGCAGCGTCGAGCGCAGCCGGGCCAGGCCCGTCGCGAGGATGCGGCGGTGGTCGTGGAGCATCGCCGGCCCGAGGCCGTCGCCGTCGCCGTCGCGATCGCCGGACTCGGCGACGAGACCCGCCTCCCACAGCAGCTCGTAGCGCTGGAGCACGAGCTCGGGGCGCCAGGCCCAGTCCGCCATGCCGAAGGCGTGCCGGGCCCGCTCGAGCCGCTCGGCGTCGTCACCGGCCCAGCGCAGCGCGCGCTCGCCGAGCTCGCGGGCGAGCTCGGGGACGCCGTCCCGGGCGTCCTCCCACGGCAGAAGGTCGTAGACGTCGAGCCAGCCGCGCTCCCCCTTCGCCCGCGTCAGTCCGAGGTAGGAGATGGCCACGGTGCGCCCCGCCCGGCCCGAGCGGCCGACGTCGGCGAAGGTGTAGAGCTGCTCGACGAAGCCGAGCTCGACCCCTTCGCGCTCGCGGGTCCACGCCCGCAGACCCGCCTGGAGGGAGCGGTGCTCCGGCTCGAGCGGTCCGTGGGGCAGGGCCGGCGGGGCGCCGGACGCCAGCACGCGGGGGCTCCCCTCGTCGACGCTGAGGATGACAGCGACGAGCTCGGCGGCGATGGAGGAGGGCACGGGCGCTATCTCAGCACGCGGCGAAGGGGGCCGTCACGCCAGCCCGAGGGCGGCGGCCTCCTCCCACAGCTCGTCGCGCACGCTCGGGTGGGCCGCCTCCTCGATGAGGTGGAGCGCCTGCGCGCGCTCGTCGTGGCCGGCGATCCAGGCGACGCCCTGCTCGGTGACGACGGCGCTGTGCTGGAAGGAGGTCACCGGCTCGTCGACGAGAGGGACGATCGTCGAGACGTCAGCGCGCGGGTGCCAGCTGCGCAGCGCCATGAAGGCGCGGCCGCCCTCGCTGTGCGAGGCCCCGACCGTGAAGTCGGTCTGCCCGCCGAAGCCGGAGTAGATGCGCGCCCTGATCCGAGAGGCGTTGGCCTGGTCGAGCAGGTCGACCTGCAGCGCCGTGTTGACCGAGGTCATCCGCGGCTGCTGGGCGATGCGGGCGGGGGAGTTCGTCGTCTCGGTGCGGGTCAGACGCACACGCGGGTTGTCGTGCACCCACGCGTAGAGCTCGGCGGTGCCGAAGACGAAGGAGGTGACGAGGGGGACGTCGGGGTCGAGCGCGCCGGCCTGCTCGAGGCGCAGCACGCCGTCGCCGAACATCTCGGTCCACACGCGCAGGCCGCGGCGCTGCGCGATGCCGGCCATGACGGCGTCGGGCACCTCGCCGATCCCGGCCTGGAGGGTCGAGCCGTCGCGGATCTCGGCGGCGACCCGCGCGCCGATGACCGCGGACGCGTCGTCGACCCCGGCGCGAGCCGGGTGGGTGAGCAGCGGTGCCTCGACCTCGACGAGGCCGTCGAGCAGGTCGACCGACAGCTCGGCGTCGCCGGAGGTCCACGGCATGCGCGGGTTGGCCATCGCGACCACCGGGGCACCGACGGCCCGGGCCGCCTCGACCGCGCCGGGGAGGATGTTGCACTCGAGGCCCAGGCTCACGCGGCCGTCGCGGGGCGGGGTCGTGTGGAGCAGCACGGCGTCGGGCCGCAGCGCGCCGTGGAAGAGGCGCGGCACCATCGACAGCCGGCTCGGCACGTAGGACAGGCGGGGATGGCGCCGGAAGCCCGGTCCGACGAAGGTCGTCTCCGGCACGACCCCGTCGTGGACCGGCAGCCCGGGCTGGGCGTTGAGCAGGTGCAGGCGGGCGCGGGGGAGGCGGGCGAGCACCGCCTCGACGAGAGGCACGGGTGTCGCGAAGTTGCCCGAGGCGACGACCCGGGGCTCGGCAGCCCCTCGTGCCTCGACGAGCGATGCGGCCTGGTCCAGGGTCATGGACTGCATGCACCCATCCTGCCCGGCCCCGCGCCGCTCCGGTTGCGGGCCCGCTGTGCTGTGACTAACTTCCATCGAAGACGTATGACGCGTGAAATTTTCACGCACCCACCCGGTCGACGAAGACCCCCAGGAGGCGTCATGAGCCAGTACCGACCGTCCCGCCGCACCGTCGTCACGGGGAGCGCCGCCGCCGTCCTGGCCGCGGCCACCCCCGTCGGCCACGCCGTCGCCTCGCCGGGGCCGGGCGGCCCCGGGCACGGCGACGGCCGCCACCGGGCCTGGGCCCGCAAGACCCTGCGCGAGATGACCCTCCAGCAGAAGGTCGGCCAGCTCTTCGTCCAGCACGTCTACGGCTCGGACGCGACGACTCCCGACCAGCGCAACGTGCCGCTCTACGGCGTCGCCGCCCCCGCCGATGTCATCCGCCGCTACCACCTCGGCGGCGTCTGCTACTTCGCGTGGACCGACAGCGTGCGCGACCCCGAGCAGATCCTCGGGCTGTCCAACGGCCTCCAGCGAGCCGCGCTCGGCGCCGACCGCCAGGGCAGGGGTGGGCCCGGCCGCGGCAAGGGCGCACGCGTGCCGCTGACGATCTCGGTCGACCAGGAGCAGGGCGTCGTCACGCGCATCGGTCCGCCGGCCACCCAGCTGCCCGGGTCGATGGCGCTCGGCGCGGGCCGCAGCGCGACCGACGCCCGCACGGCCGCCGCGATCACCGGTCGCGAGCTGCGGGCCATGGGTATCACGACCGACTTCGCCCCGGTGTGCGACGTCAACGTCAACCCGCTCAACCCCGTCATCGGGACCCGCTCCTTCTCCTCGCGCCCCGAGCTCGCCGCCGAGATGGTGCGCGCGCAGGTCCGCGGCTACCAGCGCGACGGCTCGGTCTCCTCCTCGGGCAAGCACTTCCCGGGCCACGGCGACACGGCGACCGACAGCCACGTCGCCTTCCCCGTCATCACGCACAGCCGCGAGGAGTGGGAGGAGCTGGACGCTCCCCCCTTCGTCGCCGCGATCGCCGAGGGCATCGACATGATCATGACCGCGCACCTGGCGATGCCGGCCTTCGACGACTCGGGCGACCCGGCCACCCTCAGCCGGCCGATCCTCACCGGTCTGCTGCGCGAGGAGCTGGGCTACGAGGGCGTCATCATCACTGACTCCCTCGAGATGGAGGGCGTGCGCCAGAAGTACGGCGACGCCGAGGTCGCGGTCCGTGCCCTCGAGGCCGGCGCCGACCAGCTGCTCATGTCGCCCGCGCTGCAGAAGGCGCTCCCGGCCGTCGTCGCCGCCGTCGAGAGCGGCCGCATCAGCCGCCGCGAGCTCGACGCGAAGGTGACCCGCGTCCTGCTCATGAAGGCTCGCCGCGGCGTCGTCGACCACCCGTACGCCGACCCCGCCCGTCTCGCCTCCGTCGTCGGCACCCCGCGCAACCTCGCGGCCGCCGACGCCATCACCGACCGCACGACGACCCTCGTCACCAACGACGACGGCGTGCTGCCGATGACCGCGGCAGGGGCCTCGGTGCTCGTCACCGGGTGGGGCGCGACGACGACGAAGACCGTCGCCGACGAGCTGACCGCCGCAGGCGCCACGACGACGCTGTCGACGACGGGTGCCTCGCCCACCGACGCGCAGATCGCCTCCGCCGTCGCGGCGGCGAGGGGCAAGGACGCCGTCGTCGTGCTGACGATGAAGGCCTGGGACACCGCCGTCACCGACAAGACCCGCGGGCAGCAGAAGCTCGTCGCGGCGCTGCAGGCCAGCGGCGTGCCGACCGTCGTCGTCGCCGTGCGCGACCCCTACGACATCGCCCACCTCGGTGACGTCCCGACCTACCTCGCGACCTACGCCTACAACGCCGTCGCGATGGGCGCCCTCGTGCGCGTGCTCACCGGCGAGGTCGAGCCCACCGGCACCCTGCCCGTCGACATCCCCGCCGCCGACGACCCCGGCACCGTCCTCTACCCCTTCGGCCACGGCCTTCGTTACTGATCAGGAGCACGTCATGAGCACCCCCAGCAGACGACTCTTCGTGGCCGGCGCCGGCGGCACCGCCGTCGCCGCCACCGCGGGCGCGGTCCCCGCGGTCGCCCACGGCCGCCCCGGCGGGCGCCGGGTGCGCACCGGCGCCGACATCGCCGCCGCGAGCGGGTGGTCGACCCTGCGCGGCCAGAAGGTCGGCGTCATCACCAACCCGACGGGGGTCACGGCCGACCTGCGCTCGATCGTCGACGTCATGCACGAGTCGGCGCAGGTCGACGTCGTCGGCGTCTTCGGCCCGGAGCACGGCTTCCGCGGCACCGCGCAGGCCGGCGAGTCCGAGGGCACCTCGGTCGACCCCCGCACCGGCATCACCGTCTACGACGCGTACGGCGCCGGGCCGGACGCGCTGACGACGATGTTCCGCACCGCGGGCGTCGAGACCGTCGTCTTCGACATCCAGGACGTCGGCTCGCGCTTCTACACCTACATCTGGACGATGTACACGGGCATGCGCGCCGCCCACCGCGTCGGCGCCCGCTTCGTCGTCCTCGACCGGCCCAACCCGATCGGCGGAGTGGCGCGGGGTCCGATGATGACGGAGAAGTACACGTCGGGCGTCGGCGCCGAGGCGGTCGTCCAGGCCCACGGCATGACCGTCGGCGAGGTCGCGCGGTACGCGAACCGTCACTTCATGGACGAGGACGAAGGGGGACGTCTCGCCGACCTCGACGTCGTCGAGTGCACGGGGTGGCGGCGCGACATGCTGCACGCCGACACCGGTCTGCACTGGGTCATGCCGAGCCCGAACATGCCGACCGCCGACACCGCCCTGCTCTACCCGGGCACGGGGATGTTCGAGGGGACCAACCTCAGCGAGGGCCGCGGCACGACCCGCCCCTTCGAGCTCGTCGGAGCGCCCTACGTCGACCACCGCTGGGCCGAGCGCCTCGAGCGGGCGGACGTCCCCGGCGTGCTCTTCCGCGAGGCGTACTTCACCCCGACCTTCTCCAAGCACTCCGGTGCCGTCTGCGGCGGGGTCCAGGTGCACATCACCGACGCCGCGAAGGTCGACCCGATCCGGGTGGGCGTCGAGATGCTCGTCGCCCTCAGGGCCCTCTACCCCGACTTCGCGTGGCGCCAGGACAGCTGGGACACCGCCCGGCCGTACTGGATTGACAAGCTCACCGGCTCGACCCGCCTGCGCGAGATGGTGACGGCCGGGTCCTCGGCCCGAGAGGTCATGGCCGCGTGGCGCTCCGAGCTCGCCGACTTCGAGCGGCGCCGTCAGCCCGTGCTGCTCTACCCGGGCCCGCGTCGGGCGGGGCGCTGAGATGGCGGCCGTGGGCCGGCGCGCCGTGCTCGCGTCGATGGGCGGCGCAGGAGTGACCTTCCTCGGCGCCGGGCCCTCCCTCGCCGGCGGGGGGCGTCGGCCGGAGGTGCTGCGTCCCGGGCGCCCTCACCACGTCGGGCTCGACGCGGCGCCGATCGAGGCGGCCCGGGCGGCGATCCGCGGGTACATGGAGCCGCAGGCGAACGGCTACCCGATGTACCCCGGGGCGGTGGGTCTCATGGCGCACCGCGCCCGGGTCGTCGCCGTCGAGGTGTGCGGCGACGCCGTGCGCTATGCCGACGCGACGACCGAGCTGCCCCCGCGCGAGCGGGTCGAGATGCGCCGCGACACGGTCTTCGACCTCGCGTCCGTGAGCAAGCTCTTCACCTCGATCGCGGCCGTGCAGCTCGTCGAGGAGGGCCGCGTCGAGCTCGGTGCGCCGGTCGCGCGCTACCTGCCCGAGTTCGCCGCCGGAGGCAAGGAGGGCGTGACCGTCCAGCACCTGCTGACGCACACCTCGGGCTTCGTCGCGTGGCTGCCGCTGTGGAGCGCCCACCCCGACCGCGCCGCGCGCATCGCCGCGGTGATGCGTCAGCCCACCCAGGACCCGCCCGGCACGGTCTACCGCTACTCCGACCTCAACCTCATCGCGCTCGGCGTGCTCGTCGAGCGGCTGCGGGGCAGGCCCCTCGACGCCGTCGTCCGTGACCGCATCACCCGCCCGATCGGCATGCGCAGCACGGGCTACAACCCCCGCCGCGCGTCTCGCTGCGCGGCGACCGAGCACCAGACCTCGCCGCCGCGCGGGATGGTCCGCGGCGAGGTGCACGACGAGAACGCGTGGTCGCTCGGCGGCGTCGCCGGGCACGCCGGCGTCTTCTCCACCGTCGACGACCTGGCGGTGCTCGCGCAGGCCTTGCTCAACGGCGGCAGCTACCGCCACGGGCGGGTCCTGCGCCCGAGCTCGGTCGAGCTGCTCGTCACGGACTACAACGCCGCCTTCCCCGGCAACGCGCACGGGCTGGGCTTCGAGCTCGACCAGCCCTGGTACATGGACGCCCTGTCGGGCCCGCGCACCGCCGGGCACACCGGGTACACGGGCACCTCGCTCGTCGTCGACTTCTCCTCGCAGTCCTTCGCGATCCTGCTGACCAACCGCGTGCACCCGTCGCGGTCGTGGGGGAGCGTCAACCCCGCTCGGCAGGCGTGGGCGCGTGGCCTGGCCCTCGCCCAGGGCCGGGAGCCGCTGCCGTCGGCGCGGCGTGCGAGCGACCCACCGGGCTACACCGCCCAGGACGCGGAGACCCGCGGCGCGGCGTCGTAGCGTATGGCCATGACGCGACGGCCCGAGGACCACGACCACCTCGGGACCTCGTTGCTCGTGCGCCTGCGCGGGGCGCGGCCCGGTCTCTCGCCCGCCGAGGACCGGGTCGCCGAGCTCGTCCTCGCCGACCCGCGCGCGGTCGCCGGCCTGACGATCTCCGAGCTCGCCGGGCAGGCCCGGACGTCGGAGACCACCGTCCTGCGCTTCTGCCGACGGCTCGGTCTGCGCGGCTACCCGCAGCTGCGGCTCGCCCTCGCCGAGGAGTCGGCCCGCACCCCGGCGAAGGGGGTGGGCACCGGCGACATCAGCGCGCGCGACACCGTGCAGGACGTCATCGCGAAGGTCGCCTACGCCGACACCCTCGCCGTCGAGGAGACCGTCCAGCAGCTCGACGAGGCCTCGCTCGTCGCCGCCGCCGACGCGATCGCCGGCGCCGGCCGGGTCGACGTCTACGGCATCGCCGCCTCGGGGATCGTCGCCGCGGACCTGCAGCAGAAGCTGCACCGCATCGGCATCCCCGCCTTCGCCTGGCTCGACCCCCACCTCGCCCTGACGAGCGCGACGCTCCTCGGCCGCGGAGACGTCGCTGTGGGCATCTCGCACTCGGGCACGACGGTCGAGGTCCACGACGTGCTGAGCGCCGCCGCCGAGCGTGGTGCGCGCACCGTCGCCGTGACCAACCACCCGGGCAGCCCGCTCGCCAGGGCAGCCGACGTCGTGCTCACGACGGCGGCCCGTGAGACCGAGCTGCGCTCGGGCGCGACCGCGAGCCGGATCGCCGCGCTCACCGTCGTCGACTGCCTCTACATCCTCGTCGCGCAGCGCAACCTGCGTCGCGCGCGCCGAGCCGTCGAGGAGACGAAGCAGGCGGTCGCCCGCCGGCACATCCGCAACTGATTTACATCTGTTGCCGCCTCGATGTAAATCGTTTACGTTGCTCGTGTGCACAGCGACGTCACGGTGATCTCCCCGACCGAGGGGCGCAACCCCGCCACGGTGGGGCTCGACACGATGAGCACCCTCGCGCTCCTCGAGGCCCTCAACGCCCAGGACGCGACGGTGGCCCCCGCGGTCGCGCAGACCCTCCCCGAGCTCTCCGTGCTCGTCGACTCCGCGGTCGCCGCGATCCGCGCGGGCGGGCGGGTCCACTACGTCGGTGCCGGCACCTCCGGCCGGCTCGGCGTCCTCGACGCCGCCGAGCTGCGCCCCACCTTCAACGCCCCCGACGGCATGGTCGTCGCCCATCACGCCGGCGGCCCGTCGGCCCTGCTGCGCGCGGTCGAGAACGTCGAGGACGACGTCGAGCAGGGGGCGGCCGACCTCGCCGGGGCCACCGGTCTCGACGTCGTCATCGGCCTCACCGCCTCCGGGCGCACCCCCTACGTCGCCGGCGCGCTGCGCCGGGCCCGTGAGGTCGGCGCCGTCACCGCCCTGGTGACCTCGAACCCCCAGGCCGAGCTCGCCCCCTTCGTCGACCACGTCGTCGCCCCCGACACCGGGCCCGAGGCCCTCTCCGGGTCGACCCGGCTCAAGGCGGGCACGGCGCTCAAACTCGTGCTCAACGCCTTCTCCACGGCCGTCATGGTCCGGCTCGGCCGGACCTGGTCCAACCTCATGGTCGACGTCGTCGCGACGAACGCGAAGCTGCGCGGGCGCCTCGTCGTCATCCTCGTCGAGTCGACCGGCGCCTCGCCCGAGCAGGCCCGCGAGCGTCTCGCCCAGGCCGACGGCGAGCTCAAGCCGGCCCTGCTCTCCCTGCTCGCGGACGTCGACCTGCCGACCGCCCGCGACGCCCTCCACGAGGCCCAGGGCGTGCTCGCCGACGCCCTGCGCCGGCTCGACCCCTCGGCGACCGGCCCCGCAGCGGGCCCCACGACGACGTCCGGCACGGCCGCGACGGGCACCACGGACAGCATCACTAGGAACGGAGACACGCCATGATCGGTCAGCGCGGACGGGCCCTGGCTCTCGCGACCACCCTCGGTCTGGGGATCGGCCTCGCCGGCTGCGCCCCCTCGAGCTCGGATAGCGGCAGCGGCAGCGGGGGCGAAGGGGGCGAGACGACGCTGACCGTGTGGTCGTGGCGCGTCGAGGACCAGGCGGCCTACGAGAAGATCTTCGACGCCTACGAGGCGAAGAACGAGGGCGTGACCGTCGACTTCAAGACCTTCAAGGCCACGGAGTACAACAAGATCCTCGCGACCGGCCTCTCGGGCTCGGACGGTCCGGACGTGCCGCAGGTGCGCTCCTACGGGCAGCTGCAGCCGACGATCGCCTCCGGCTCCCTCGTCCCCCTCGACGACGAGATCGACCTCGAGGGCTGGGACGACAACGCCGTGGCGAGCGCGAAGGGGACCGACGGCTCCCTGTACTCCGTGCCGCTCGCGACCCAGACGGTCCAGATGTTCTACAACAAGGGTCTGCTGGAGGAGAAGGGCCTCGAGGTCCCCACGTCGTGGGAGGACTTCGTCGCGATGAACGACGCGCTCCTGGCCGACGAGATCACCCCGATCGCCGTCGGGGCGAAGGACGACTGGACCCTGCCGATCGTCCACGAGGTGCTCGCCGCGCCGCGCTTCGGCGGGGCGGACTTCCAGGACGCCGTGGCCACCGGCGAGAAGGACTTCACCGACCCCGACTGGGTCGCCTCGGTCCAGGTGGTCGGCGACCTCAAGAAGTACATGCCCAAGGACGTCACCGGTCTGGCCGCGACCGACGCCCAGACGATGTTCACCTCCGAGCAGGCCGCGATGATCCCCGGCGGGTCCTTCGACCTCGCCGTGCTGCAGAAGGGCAACCCGGAGATGGAGATCGGCACCTTCCAGGTGCCCGCGCCCCCCGGCTCGCCCGAGGGCTCGGAGCCGACGACCGCCGGCTGGTCCGACGGCAACTTCGCGGTGTCGAAGAAGTCCGAGCACCAGGAGGAGGCCATGGAGCTCGTGCGCTGGATGGCCACGAAGGAGTTCGGCCAGATGGTCGCCGACGAGGTCAAGCAGCTCTCCGCCGTCCCCGGCGTCACCTACGGCGATCGCGTGCTCGGCGAGATGGCGAAGAGCTACGAGGCCAACCCCTCGCCGTACCTGCTGCTCACCGACTTCCGCTACGGCTCGCCCGCCGGCACCGACCTGCTCGGCACCGGGATCCAGGAGATGCTCCTCGGCGACAAGGACGCGACCCAGGTCAGCTCCGAGCTCGACAAGGGCGTGAAGTCCTGGTTCGAGCCGACGAAGAAGTGATCGCGGCCCCCGTCGCCGCGCGCGTGCGTCGCCTCCTCGGGAGCGCCCGATGAGGCGACGCACCTCGCTGCTCTTCGTCACCCCCGCCCTGCTCGTCTTCGGCGTCTTCGTCCTCTACCCGATGGTCACGGCCTTCTCCTACGCCTTCTACTCGTGGGAGGGGACGCGGCAGGTCGGCTTCGCGGGGATCACGAACTTCCAGGCGCTCGTCACCAGGGAGCCCTTCCGCACCGACCTGCCCCGCGCGCTGTCGCACAACCTCATCTTCTTCGCCGGGACGATGCTGCTGCAGAACACCGTCGGTCTGGGGATCGCCGTGCTCCTGCACACCCGTGAGCGCACCCGGCGCATGCTCCAGACCCTCTACGCCATGCCCTACCTCGTCAGCCCGATCGTCATCGGCTACCTGTGGACCCTGCTGCTCTCGCCGGCCTTCGGACCGGTCAACACGCTCCTCGACGCGGTGGGTCTGGAGAGCTGGGCGCGGCCCTGGCTCGGTGACCCCGACACGGCCCTGTGGGTCGTCGTGCTCGTCAGCGTGTGGCAGTGGATCGGCTTCCCGGTGCTGCTCTACGGCGCGGCGCTCGGCGGCATCCCCGAGGAGCTCGGCGAGGCGGCACGCGTCGACGGCGCGAGCCACTGGCAGGCCTTCCGCAAGGTGACCCTGCCCCTCCTCGTGCCGGCCATCGGCACGGTGAGCGTGCTGACCTTCATCTTCGCGATGGAGGCCTTCGCCCTGCCGTACGCCTTCGGCGGGTCGACGGGCAGCCCGGCGCGCTCGACCGACTTCGTCTCGTTGCTCTTCTACCGCACGGCCTTCGACTCCGGCGCGACGGACTCGATCGGCACCTCCTCGGCGCTGGCGACCGTGCTCTTCCTCGTGATCTTCGGCGGGGCGATGCTCGCGACGTCGGTCCTGCGCCGGCACGAGCGGAGGATGCGCGCATGAGGGGCCGCGCCGTCGGGGGCCCCGTGGCGTCGGTCCTGCTGTGGACCTACGCCGCCCTGGCCCTGCTGCCGCTCGTCATCATGCTGCTCAGCAGCTTCCGCACGAACGGCGACATCATCCGCGACCCCATCGGGATCCCGTGGCCGCTGTCCGTCGAGAGCTACAAGGAGGCGTGGACCACCGGCAGCTTCGCGACGTACTTCGGCAACAGCCTCGCCGTGACCATCGGCGCGGTCGTCGTCTCGACGACGGTGAGCACGATGGCCGCCTACGGGCTGGCGCGCTCGCGCTCGCGGGTCATGCAGGCCGTCGAGTCGCTCTTCATCTCCGGCCTCATGCTGCCGATCCACCTCGCGCTGCTGCCGATCTTCTACCTCTTCGACTCGGTGGGGCTCGTCGACTCCCGTCTCGGCCTGTCGCTCATGTACGGCGCGTCGGGCATCCCCTTCTCGATCTTCGTCCTCACGACCTTCTTCCGGCAGCTGCCCGAGGAGCTCGAGGAGGCCGCGCGGCTCGACGGGGCGAACGCCTGGCAGACCTTCTGGCGGATCATGGTGCCGCTCGTCAAGCCCGCCGTGGCCACCGTCGCGGTCTTCCGCTTCGTGCCGATCTGGAACGACTTCCTCTTCCCGCTGGTACTCCTGCGCGACGAGGCGAAGTACACGCTCCCGGTCGGCCTGACCCAGTTCTTCGGCGAGAACGCGACGAACTTCGCCGCGGTCTTCGCCGGGCTGGTCATCACGACGGTGCCGCTCATCATCCTCTTCCTCGTCGCGACGAAGCAGATCGTCGCCGGCTTGACCGCCGGCATGAGCAAGTGATCCGCTGCGCGCCATGAGGTGCCTCGCGGTCGACGTCGGCGGCTCCGGCCTGCGGGTGACGTGGGCGGGGGAGCGCCCCGGACCGGTGGGCCGGTCCGGGGGAGTGCGGCTCGGTCCGACGGGGATCGACTCGGCCGACCTCGTCGAGCGCGCCCTGTCGCTCGCCGGCGAGGTCGACGACGGACGGGGCGAAGGGGTGGACCGCCTCGTGTGGTCGACCCGGGGTCTCATGCTCCAGGACCCCGGACCGCTGCGGGAGATGCTCGTCGCCCGCACCGGGTGCGCGCACGTCGCGATCGTCAGCGACGCCGTCGGCTCGCTCGTCGGTGCTCTCGGGGTGGTCGAGCCGGGCGCGGTCGTCGCCGCCGGCACGGGTGCGGTCGCCTTCGCGACAGACCTCGACGCGACGTGGCGCCGGGTGGACGGCTGGGGGCACGTGCTCGGCGACGAGGGCTCCTCGGCGTGGCTCGGGCTGGCCGGGATGCGTGCGGCGCTGCGGGCGGTCGACGACCGGCCCGGGGGCTCGCGGGCCCTGCTCGACGCCGCCCGCGGGCTGCTCGGCGAGCCCGCGACCTGGCCCCGCCAGACGATGACCGGACCCCACGCCCCGGCGCTTCTCGGCTCGATGGCGCCGGCCGTCACGGCTGCGGCGGACGGGGGTGACGAGGTCGCGGCCGAGCTGTGCGCCCGGGCCGGCACCGCGCTCGCCTGCTCGCTCCTCGACGCGGCGGCCGGGCTGCCCGACGTGCCCCTCGCGGCCGTGGGCGGGCTGCTCGTCGCCGCCCGGGTCCGCGCCGCCCTCGAGGAGGAGGTGGCGCGTCACGGACGGGTCCTGCGACCGGCCGCCGGTGACGCCCTCGACGGGGCGCGGCTGCTCGCCCTTCGCTGGCGGACGCACCAGCTGCCGCACCACGAGGTGCACCTGCGCTCCGCGGGCGCGCCCCCCGGCCAGGTGGCACGATCGGGGTCGTGACGACGACGCGGACCTCGTGGGCGGCCCGGTGCGCCGCGGCCACCCTCGTGGCCACGGCGGCCCTCGGCGCGACCGCGTCGGCGGGCCGGGCGGTGGAGGACGTCCCCTGGACGGGGCAGACCTGCGAGGCGGCCTTCGTCAGCCGGCACGCGGTGAGCGTCCTGCTCGAGGACGACGTCTACGGCCATCCCGCCGTCCTCGTGCCCGAGGCGCTCGCGACGAGCGACGTCGACTGGCAGACCAAGGCGCGCAAGCGCGACCACCGGCTCGCGCGGTCGGTGACGACCCGCACCGGTGAGCACGAGCTGCGGCCCGGACGTGTCCTCTCGGTGATGATCCCGTGCGCCCTCACCCGCAGCTGGGTGACGCCGGCGGGGATGCTCGCCCGCTCGAAGCTCTACGTCTCGGCGACCGGCGGCTCCGCGGCCACCCCGGTGTGGAGTCGGGACCTCTACCCGACCTCCTCGCTGGGGGTCGTCAAGGTCGCGACGACACCCCGCGGCGACGCGCTCTACGAGATCGGCTGAGCCCGCCCTGGAGGACGCCCGGGCTCGATTCGGTCGCGACGCGAGGGTCGGGTACCCTCCCCGGTGGAGGATTCGCATAGTGGCCTAGTGCGCACGATTGGAAATCGTGTTGGGGATGAAACCCCTCATGGGTTCAAATCCCATATCCTCCGCCACCAGCTCCCCGAGCCCCTCCAGGGCCGGGGAGCTCTTCTTTGCCCGGGCGTGGCCGTCTCGCTCAGGCCGCGTGGGCCCGCCGTCCCCGCAGCCGCACGAGCGCGAGCAGCGTGCCGCCGGCGACGAGACCCCAGAAGGCCCCGCCGATCCCGGCGATGCTCACCCCCGACGCGGCGACCGCGAGGGTGAGGGCCGCCGCCTCGCGGTGCTCGGTCGGCCCGAGGGCGGCCGCGCCGGAGGCGGCGAGCGTGCCGAGCAGGGCGAGCCCGGCGATCGACTCGAGCAGCCCGGCGGGGGAGGCGGAGGCGACGGCGACGACGAAGGGGGTCAGCGCCCCGCACACGAGATAGGTCACGCCGCACGCCACACCGGCCGGCCAGCGTCGACGGGGGTCTGGCCCGGCCTCGGGGCCTGCGGCCAGGGCCGCGGAGATCGCCGCGAGGTTGATGGCGTGGGCGCCGAAGGGGGCGGCCGCCGCCGTCGCGGCGCCGGCGTAGAGCAGCGGCGGGCGCGGGTCGGGCTCGTAGCCGAAGGAGCGGAGCACGGCCAGGCCGGGCAGGTTCTGGCTCGTCGTCGTGACGACGACGAGCGGCACGGCGATGGCGAGCAGGGCGCCGGGGTCGAGCACCGGGGTGGTCCAGGTGAGCACCGGGGTGAGGTCGTGCAGGCCGAGGTCGCCGGGCGACCCGGCGACGAGCACGACGACGACCGCGGCGACGAGGGCCAGGGGCACCGCCCATCGGCGCACGAGCACGAGGGCGAGCGCCCACACCACGACGACGGGGGCGATGACGGCCGGGTCGGCGGCGAGGGCGCGGAAGGGGGCGACGCACAGGACGAGCAGGACCCCGGCGAGCATCGCGCTCGCGAGCTCGGTGGGGATCGCCGCGACGAGCCGGGCCAGCGGGCGCACGAGCGCGAGCAGGGCGAGCAGCAGGCCGGCGGCGAGGAAGGCCCCGACGGCTGCCGACCACCCGCCCGCAGGGACGGCCGCGCTGGCCAGGAGGGCGGCCCCCGGGGTCGACCAGGCGAGGGTGATCGGCATCCGCGTGCGCCAGCTGAAGACGACGCAGCCCAGCCCCATCGTCAGCGAGAGCAGGGTGAGGCCGGAGGTCGCCTCGGCGGGGCTCGCCCCGACCGCGCTGAGACCGGCGAGGACGACGGCGAAGGAGCTCGTGTAGCCCACGAGACCGCAGACGACGCCGGCCACGAGGGCGTGGGTGCGCGCGGTCTCGGCGGCCTCGGCGGCGTGTGCGGTGCCGGTCATGCGCGCAGTCTCGCGCGTGCGGCGCGGGGGAGGGGCACGCGTCCGGCCGGTCGTCCGCCTGGTCGTGCGCCCGGCCGACGATCAGTCGAACACGTGTTCGACCGGATGTGGGAGCATCGGGCGATGAGCAGGGCGCGGTGGCACGAGCAGTGGCCCCCGCAGCGCCCCCGGCACGTGTGGGTCCGCCCCTCCGGCGAGCCGGGGGCGCAGCCGCGCCAGGGGCTGCTCCTGCGGTGGGAGCGAGACCGCCCGCGGGGCAGGTGGCTCGCGCTCGTCGTGGTCGTCGACGGGGGCGAGCTGCGCCTCGTCGTCGTCGCCGCCGACCGCCTCGCCCCGGTCGAGTCCGACCCGAACCGGGTGCTCTCGCGAGACGCCGCCGTGGTGCGCGGCCTGCGCCGACCGGGCCGGTGACAGGGCGTGTCGGCGCGGGTGGGTGGTGGATCCTGGCGACGAAAAAGGTGGGCCGAGGGGGTCCCGCAGGACAGCCGTCCTGTCCTATCTTTGTCCAATCCTTTCGTGGGTGCTCACGAGCCGACCTGCGGCGGGACCCTCCCCCCGGGAGCAGGTGGGCCCGTGGCGCGACACGGGCCCACCTGCTCCATGGTCAGTCCTGGGCAGGGGCGACGTCGACGACCCAGGTGACCCCGAAGCGGTCGGTGAGCATCCCGAAGCCGGGGCTCCACGCGGACGCGGCGAGGGGCTCGATCACCTCGGCTCCCTGCACGAGCGCCTCCCAGCACGTCGTGATCTCCTCGAGCGTGCCGCCGCGCACCGACTGGAAGAACGTGCGGTCGGTGACGGTCGCCCCGTCCTCGCGCGTCGTCGTGCCCGCCGTCGGCGCGACGTCGGTGCTGTCCTGCCCGGGGATGTCGTACGCCATGAGCCGCACGGGCCCGTCGAGCTGGCCGAAGACGACCTTGTCGGCGCCAGGTGCCCCTACCGGCATCCCCGTGTCGGCGTACGTCGCACGGGTGACCTCGCCGCCGAAGACCTCCTGGTAGAAGTCGAGGGCCTGGCTCGCGGTGCCCCGGAAGTTGAGATGGGTCGTGGTGGTGAGGGTCATGCCCGTCCTCCGTCTGGTCGTGGTGGCGGCGACCTACCGCCGAGGACGACGGTGCCAGGGGTAGAGGTCAGATCCGGTCCGCTACCTGCGCGAGGATGGCGTCATGACCGCTAGCCCCTCTCGGATGCTGTCCCTGCTCTCGCTGCTCCAGACCCGTCGCGACTGGTCGGGGCAGGCGCTCGCCGAGCGGCTGGGCGTCACCCCTCGCACGGTGCGCCGCGACGTCACCCGGCTGCGCGACCTCGGCTACCGCATCTCCGCGACGAAGGGGCCGGACGGGGGATACCGCCTCGCAGCGGGCTCCCAAATGCCGCCGCTGCTCCTCGACGACGAGCAGGCCGTGGCCGTCGCCGTGGCCCTGCGCGCCGCCGCCACGACGGGCGTCGACCTCGAGGAGGCCGCGGCCCGCGCGCTCGCGACGGTGCAGCAGGTGATGCCCGCGCGGCTGCGCCACCGGGTCGAGGGCATCCGCTTCGACGGTGTCGGGCCGGGTGCGCAGGTCGCGCCCGCGGTGCTCGAGGCGGTGAGCGTGGCCGTGCGGGAGCAGCGGGTCCTGCGGATGCGGTACCGGGGTGCGCCGGAGGTCCGGCGTGTCGAGCCGCACGCGGTCGTCGTCCGGGCGAGCCGCTGGTACCTCGTCGCGTGGGACCTCGACGTGGCGGGCTGGCGCATCTTCCGTCTCGACCACCTCGAGCCCCGCTCCCCGGCGGGTGCTCGCTTCGTGCCGCGCGCGATCCCCACCGGCGACGCCTCGACCTTCGTCCAGGCCCGGGCGAAGGGGGCGGAGACCGAGGACGTCTGGCCGTGCACGGGGGAGGTCCTCGTCGACCTGCCGCTGGCCGCGGTGGCCCGGTGGGCGGGCGACGGTCAGGTCGAGCCGGTGTCGCCGACGCGCACCCTGCTCACCGTCGGCTCGTGGTCGTGGACGGGTCTGCTCGCCCACGTCCTGAGGTTCGACGCCCCCTTCGCCGTCGTCGGTCCCGAGCCGCTGCGGCTCGCCGCGGCCGAGCTCTCCGGGCGCCTCGCGAGCGCGTCCTCGCCGCCCTGAGCGCCCCCCTTCGCGAAGGGGGTCCGCTCAGCTCTTCGGGACCGGAGGGCCGACGACGAGAAGGACCGCGGTCACCGCGGCGATGCCGACGAGCGCGACGACGAGACCCAGGAGCGGCCGCGCCAGCGCGGCGGCGAGGACCCGCTCGGGGGCGGAGGCAGGGCGCTGCCCGCCCGCCCCGAGCCGCCACTGCTGCCCGACGAGGTGGTCGCGCTCGACGCGACGCTCGAACCACAGGGTGAGCCACGGCGGGATCGCGCTCGCGAGCGCCGTGAGGGCGGTCCGCGGGCTCCACCGCTGGTCGACCCACAGGGCGACGCAGGTGAGGACGTAGGCGATGAAGACGACGCCGTGGAGCATCCCGCCGACGCGCACGCCGAGCTCGGTGGTCTTCGTGACGTACTTGAGCACCATCCCGACGACGAGGAGGGTCCACGTCACCGCCTCGGCGGTCGCGACGATCCGGAAGAGGCGCAGGGGAGAGGGCAGGTGCACGCCCCCATCCTCCCGGACCGCCCCTGGCCGACGGCGGCTGGGTCCTCGCGGCCCGCTCGGGTTAGAGTGGGCGCGGCACCCCACGTGGTGGTACCTCACTGAACTCCCCCAGGGCGGGAACGCAGCAAGGGCAGGTGAGCT
Organism: Janibacter sp. UYMM211; assembly: GCF_040547045.1. NCBI lineage: Bacteria > Bacillati > Actinomycetota > Actinomycetes > Micrococcales > Intrasporangiaceae > Janibacter > Janibacter sp. UYMM211. The sequence continues at coordinate 115,216 of NZ_JBEPOY010000002.1, forward strand.
CTTCCAGGTACGTGGGGTGTCTTCTCATGTCCGGGGACGTCTGCCGCGGGCTCGGGTGGGTCACGTCACCCTGGACGCACCCCGAAGGGGGAGCGCCTCATCGCGCGACATCGCCGTGCGGCGCCTAGTTTCTCCCCTATGACGGCTCTCGCGCCGGGAGCCAGCGCTCTCCGGCCCCTCGACCCCCCGGCGCGGCCCCGGTACCTGCCGCTGTGGTCCTGGCCCGTCGTCGCCCTGCTCGTCGTCGTGGCCGGTGTCGTCGGGGTCGGCCTCGCCCCGCAGGGCAGCCGCGTCGCGGTCTGGTGGCCGGCCGCGGGGATCGCCGTCCTCTTCCTCGTGCTCACGCCGCCCCGGCGCCGGTGGGCAGGGCTGCTCCTCGTCCTCGGCGCCACAGCCCTGGCGAACGCGATCGGCGGTCGCCCGCCCCTGGCCGCCCTGTGCTTCGGGGTGGCCAACGCGGCGGAGGCCCTCGTCGTGACGGCGCTGCTCGCCCGTCGCGGCCGGCCGCGCTTCGAGCTGCGCAGCCTCGCCTCGGCGATCTACTTCTGCCTCGCCGTCATCGCCGGCGCCGTCGTCGTCGGCCTCCTCGCGGGCGCGACCATCGCCGGCCTGGAGGACGGGGCCTTCCGGTCCACGGCGGCGTACGTCGCCGCGTCCCATGCCGCGGCGGTCGTCATGATCGCCCCCTTCGCGCTCTTCCCGCGGCGGGTGCCGGTGCGGGCCGGCCCGCTCGAGCTCGCCCTGCACGTCGTCGCCCTCGCGGCCGTCATCGCCCTCGTCTTCCGCGACGGCGCCGACCTGCCGCTGGCCTTCCTGCCCTACCCGGTGCTGGCCTGGGCGGCCTTCCGCTTCCCCGTCCGGGTCGTCGCCGTGCAGACGCTGCTCGCGTCGTGCGCCATCCTCGCGCTCACGATCGCCGGCGGCGGGCCCTTCAACCACGAGGGGCTCGACCTCGCCGTGCGGGCCGCGCTCGCCGAGACCTTCCTCGTGACCTTCGCCGGCTTCTCCGTCGTCATCAGCGCTGCTCAGTACGAGCTGCGCGACGCGACCCGTCGGCTTGCCGCGACATCCCGGCTCCTCTCGGGCAGCCTCCTCGAGGCGTCGGTCGGGCTGGCCATCGCGCAGCGGCGTGCGGACGGGCGGGTGCGGGTCGGGTGGTCGAACCCGACGGCGGCGGCCCTCGTGGGCGAGGGAGCCGACAGGTCCTGGCAGGGCCCGCTCGCCGATGCCGCGGACGAGGCCCTGCGCTCGGGCGACCCCGTGACGGTCGAGCTCGACGATCGCACCCTCACCGTCGCCGCCAACCTCGTCCCCGACGAGCCCGACCACTTCTCCGTCCAGCTCGTCGACGTCACGGAGCCGCTGCGGATGCAGGCGGCGACGCTGGCGGCCGAGCAGGAGCAGCAGGCCGCTCGGGTCACGCGGGCGGACCTCGAGCGCCAGCGCGAGGACTTCGTCGCCACGACGAGCCACGAGCTGCGCACCCCGATCGCGAGCATCGTCGGTTACGTCGAGCTCCTCGAGGACTCGCCAGGGCTGACCGAGCGGGAGCGGGGGTGGCTCGAGGTCGTCACGCGCAACGCCGACCGGCTCTCGGCCCTCGTCGAGGACCTGCTCGCCATCGGGCGGATCGAGGCGGACCGCGACGGGGTCGAGCCCCGGGAGATCGCGCTCGGGCCCTTCGTCACCGAGGTGCTCGGCAACGTCCGGGTGCTCGCCGACCGCAAGGAGATGACGCTCGACGTCGCCGGGTGCTCGGGGACGGCGTACGCCGACCCCGACGACCTCACGAGGATGCTCACCAACCTGCTGGCCAACGCGGTGAAGTTCACCCCGCCCCACGGGCGGGTGACGACCCGCACCGTCGAGCACGAGGACGGCACGGTGGGCGTCGTCGTCAGCGACACCGGGCCCGGCATGGCACCCGACGAGCTCGAGCACGCCTTCGACCGCTTCTACCGCGCCCCGGTGGCCGAGCGGGACGCGGTGCCGGGCACCGGGCTCGGGCTGGCGATCGTCTCCGAGCTGGCGGCCCGCAACCACGGCTCGGTCGCGCTCGTGTCGCCCGAGGGCGGCGGGCTCGTCGCCACGCTGACCCTTCCCGGTCGAGCTGGCGCGGGGGTGCCTGAAACGGGGTGACGCTGGCCCGTCCTCGGGGGTCCCTGCTCGTTAGCGTGGCAGATCACGAGGTGGCCGACCGGCCACCCAGGACGGAGCAGGTCATGACATGGGTCCTCATCGGGCTGGCGATCCTCGCCGTGCTCGTCATCATCGGGTTCGTCGTCTCCAGCGCGAAGAAGAAGCAAGCCGAGTCCAAGCGTCACGAGGCAGCCCGCATCCGGGCCCGGGCCGCGGACCAGGAGATCGACCTGCGCGAGCAGCAGGCCGCTGCCGCGCACACCCAGGCCCAGGCCCAGGCGGCTCGCGCCGACGCCGAGCTCAAGGCTGCGGAGGCCGAGCGTCAGCGCGTCGAGGCCGAGCGTCTGGAGGGTCGCGCCGCAGAGGAGGGCGACCGTCACTCGGTGCTGCAGGACTCCCGCGACGAGGAGCTCCGCCGGGCCGATGCCCTTGACCCGGACGTCCGCACCGACAAGCACGGCAACCGTGTCGACGACGGGGTCGCCGACGAGCGTCACGACGGCGACCGGGACGGCGACGGCTACCGGGACGGGGTCGTCGAGAGCGAGGACTCCTACGCCGACTCCTCCCCCGACCGCCGCGACGACCGCCGCGACGACCGCCGCGCGACGGGGGCCGGCACGACCGCTGCTGCGGGCACGACGGGCGCGGCTGCGGGCACGAGCGGCGCTGCGACCAGCGAGTCCGGGCCCGACACCTGGACCGCCGACCACGAGCAGCGCGTCGACGGCCCGCCGGTGCAGGACGGCCCGCCGCCGCCCGCGACTCATGACGTGCCCCCGCCGGTGCAGGACGGCCCGCCGCCGCCCCCGCCCGGCCAGGGCGAGGCGCCGCCGCCCCCGCGCGAGGAGGGCTACGACGTGACCCGCACGAGCGACGCGACGGCTCCCTCGGGCACCCCCGCGGACCACGACCTCGGCCGCGACGAGCACGGCCGGCACGCGGCCGACGGTCACGACGACCGCGGTCTCGGCGAGCGCATCAAGGACGGCGTCGACGACCTGCGCCACCGGGACGACGGCACGCCCCGCTGATCCCCCTTCGCCCTCGGCCCGCCGCCCACCCGCGGCGGGCCGAGGCACGTCCGGGGCCAGGTGGGCCCACCCCCCGGTCCTGCGGCACGATGGCCCCACCAGCGACGCGGCGCACCGCCGCAAGGAGGCACGGATGAAGATCGGCATCATCGTCGGCAGCACCCGACCGGGTCGGCTCGGCGCCCAGGTGGCGCAGTGGGCCTACGACACCGGGCAGGCCGCCGACCTCGGAGACGTCGAGCTCGAGCTCGTCGACCTCGCCGACTACGACCTCGACCTGCTCGACGACCCGGCCGTGCCCGGTGGCGCGAAGCGGCAGTACGCGAGCGAGAAGACGCGTCGGTGGAGCGAGAAGATCGACTCCCTCGACGCCTTCGTCTTCGTCACCCCCGAGTACAACCACGGGGTGCCCGCCGCCCTGAAGAACGCGGTCGACGTCATCTGGCCGGAGTGGAACCACAAGGCCGCGGGCGTGCTCGCGTACGGCTACGACGGCGGCACGCGTGCGGTCGAGCAGTGGCGCACGATCCTCCCGGCGGTCCACGTGCACGTCGTGCGCTCGCAGATCTCGCTGTCGCTGCACGGCGACTTCGAGGACGAGCAGACCTTCGTGCCGGCGGAGCGCCGCGCGAAGGAGCTGCGCATCCTGCTCAAGGCCGTCGCCAAGCTCGGCGCGGCCGTCTCCACGCTGCGTGCATGAGCCCGCGGCGCTGACGGCCCGCCCGGATAGCCTCGCCCTGTGAGCACCGCCCTCTACCGCCGCTACCGGCCCGAGACCTTCGCCGACGTCATCGGGCAGGAGCAGGTCACCGAGCCGCTCATGCAGGCGCTACGCACCGGCCGGGTCAACCACGCCTACCTCTTCTCGGGCCCGCGCGGCTGCGGCAAGACGACGAGCGCGCGCATCCTCGCCCGCTGCCTCAACTGCGAGCAGGGCCCGACTCCCGAGCCGTGCGGCGAGTGCGACAGCTGCGTCGCTCTCGCCCGCGGGGGAGCGGGCACCGTCGACGTCATCGAGATCGACGCGGCGAGCCACGGCGGCGTCGACGACGCCCGTGACCTGCGCGAGCGGGCGTCCTTCGGGCCGGCGCAGAGCCGCTACAAGATCTACATCATCGACGAGGCGCACATGGTGACGCCGCAGGGCTTCAACGCCCTGCTGAAGATCGTCGAGGAGCCCCCGGAGCACGTGAAGTTCATCTTCGCGACGACCGAGCCCGAGAAGGTCATCGGCACGATCCGCAGCCGGACCCACCACTACCCCTTCCGCCTCGTGCCGCCGGCCCGGCTGCAGGACTACCTCGAGCACCTCTGCGAGCGCGAAGGGGTCCGGGTCGAGCCCGGCGTCCTGTCCTTCGTCGTGCGCTCCGGTGGCGGCTCCGTGCGCGACTCGCTGTCGGTGCTCGACCAGCTCATCGCCGGCTCCGGCCCGGAGGGGCTGACCTACGAGGGTGCGTCCTCGCTGCTCGGCTTCACCGACGTCGAGCTGCTCGACGCGGTGGTCACCGCCTTCGGCGCGGGCGACGCGGGCGCGGTCTTCCGTCACCTCCACGACGTCATCGAGACCGGTCTGGACCCGCGCCGCTTCGTCGAGGACCTCCTCGAGCGCCTCCGCGACCTCATCGTCGTGCTCGCCGCGCCCGAGGGCGCGCGGGCGATCCTGCGCGGTCTGCCCGAGGACCAGGTCGAGCGCATGCGCACCCAGGCCGCGGCCTTCGGCGGCGCGTCGCTCACCCGGGCGGCCTCCATCGTCAACGAGGGCCTCACCGAGATGTCCGGGGCGACCTCGCCCCGGCTGCAGCTCGAGCTCATCGCCGCCCGGGTGCTCCTGCCCGGCGCCGCGGGGGAGAGCGGCTACGCCGCGCGGCTCGACCGCCTCGAGCGGCGGATGGACGTCGGCGGGGTCCCGACCCAGGCGAAGGGGGATGCCCCCTCCCCGGTCGCCGCAGCCGTCCCGCCGGCTCCGGAGCCCGAGCGGGCGCCGGAGCAGGAGGCCGCGCCGCAGCCGCAGCATCGGCCCGAGCCGCAGCGTGCCCCCGAGCCGCAGCGTGCCCCTGAGGGGCAGCGCCAGTCCGACCGTCAGCAGACGGAGCGTCGGCGGGAGCCGCAGCGTCAGCCCGAGCCCCAGCACCAGCCGGAGCAGCGGCGCGAGCCCGAGCGACCCGCCGCCGCGCGCGAGAGCGCACCCGCGGCCGCTGCGGCGCCTCCGGCCGCCGCACCCCAGGCGCCCGAGACCCCGACCCCGGGCACGATCGACGTCGAGGCGCTGCGCCGGTCGTGGCCCGACGTCCTCGGCCGGATCTACCAGATGCGCCGCGCGACGTGGACCTTCCTGTCCGAGCACGGCCAGGTGCTCACCTACGACGGCCGACGGCTCGTCATCGGTATCAGCACGGTCGGCCTGGCGAACGCCTTCCGCGCCGGCTCGCACGCCGACGTCGTGCGTCAGGCCCTCATCGACGCGCTCGGCGTCGAGGCCATGGTCGAGGGCATCCCGACCCCCGAGGGCTCCCCGCCGGTGCAGGCCACGCCGCCGCCGTCGAGCGGCGGGTCCGGCCTCGGCCCGGCGTCGACGCCGGCCCCGGCCCGCGCGTCCGAGCGACCCGCGGGGCAGGACCCCGCACCGTCCCGCGCCCCGTCGGCCGACCTCGGCGTCCCCTCGTCGGCACCCGTCACAGACGGTCGTCCCGACTGGTCGAGCGCTCCCGCCGACCCCTCGTCGGCACCGAGCTGGGCGACGTCCGACCCCTTCGGCCCCGGTGGTGCTGCGCCCGCGCCCGCCCGTGACGACTCGCCCGCCCCCGACCCGACCTCGGGCGCCTCGTCGCCGGTCGGCGTCGAGGCGCGCGAGGAGGTCTCCGAGGCCGCTCACGCGCCCCGTCCGCCGCTGCGCCGGGGTGCGCTCGACGAGTACGGCGTGAGCGAGGACGACGAGGACATCGTCGAGGCGGGCGACGCCGGGCCCGCGGTCGTCGAGCGGATCCTCGGCGGCACGGTCATCCGCGAGGACCAAGCCTGACGGGCGGTGCGAGTAGGTCGCACCCGTCTTCGGGCGTAGGGTCGCTGACGTGTACGAAGGCGTGGTCCAGGACCTGATCGACGAGCTCGGCCGCCTCCCCGGCGTCGGGCCCAAGAGCGCGCAGCGCATCGCCTTCCACCTCCTGCAGTCCGACCCGCAGGACGTCGCGCGGCTCGTCCAGGCGCTCACCGAGGTCAAGGCCAAGGTGTCCTTCTGCGAGACGTGCGGCAACGTCGCCGAGGGCACCCAGTGCCGGATCTGCGCCGACCCGCGCCGCGACCAGAGCGCGATCTGCGTCGTCGAAGAGCCCAAGGACGTCGTCGCCATCGAGCGCACCCGCGAGTTCCGCGGTCGCTACCACGTGCTCGGCGGGGCGATCAGCCCGCTCGACGGCATCGGGCCCGACGACCTGCGCCTGCCCCAGCTCATGGCGCGGCTCTCCGGCGGTGAGATCGGCGAGATCATCATCGCCACCGACCCCAACCTCGAGGGCGAGGCCACCGCGGCCTACCTCGCCCGGCTGCTGCAGCCCTTCGACCTGCGGGTGACGCGCCTGGCCTCCGGCCTGCCCGTCGGCGGCGACCTCGAGTACGCCGACGAGGTGACCCTCGGCCGTGCCTTCGAGGGGAGGAAGCTGCTCAATGCCTGACACCACCGACCCGACCCGACTGCTCGCCGACGAGTGCGCCGCCGAGGCCCGCACCTTCGTCGAGACCGTCGCCGGTGTCGCCTCCGGCGCCGCCCCCGAGTCTGCGATCCCGCTGCTCCTCCTCGCGACGAGCCAGGTCCAGCTCATGGGGGCGCGGCTCGGCGCGATCGCCGACGTCCTGCCTGCCGAGCGCTTCGAGCCCGACATCGCCGAGTCCGAGGTCGAGCCGCTGCGCGAGGGCATCGGGCGCCTCTTCGACGGGCTCGACTCCTACGTCGACCTGCAGGACCCCGTCACCTCCGTCGAGGTGACCTCGGGCAGCCTCGCCGACGACCTCGCGATCGTCACCGAGTCCCTCACCCATGGCCTGGCCCACCACGCCGCCGGCCGCACGACCGAGGCGCTCTGGTGGTGGCAGTTCAGCTATCTCTCCGCGTGGGGCGAGCGCGCCGCGATGGCCGTCCGCGTCCTCCACGGCCTGCTCGCGCACGTGCGCCTCGACGCCGACGCCGACGAGGTCGCCGAGGCGGAGTTCGACGCCCTCCACTCCTGACCCCTTCGCCTCGCCCGGGTCACAGCTTTCCCGCCCAGGGCGGGAAAGTTCGACCTCGGGAAGGAACATTGGCTTCCCGAGGTCGAAGCTTCCTTCCCGATGTGGGTGCCAACCGGGCGAAGGGGGAGTCCGGGCGGGTCGGTGAGTTGCCGGCCCCCTTCGCCCGGCCCCAGGTCAGGCGATGCGGGTGCCCGACGGCAGCCGGCGCACGGGGGTGCGGGTGCGCTGCACGGCGACCGCGGTCGCGCCCCCGCCGATGAGCACGAGGAAGGCGATGCCGAAGGGCCAGACCGGCCCGGCGTCGTCCGCGCCCTCGGTGAGCGAGTCGGCCGGCATGGCGTCACCGGTCCAGCACTCGTCGATCGTCTCCTGCGGCCCGGCCTTGGCCAGCCGAGCACCCTGGGAGATCCAACGCAGCGGCGTGAAGCCGCTCATCCCCTCGGCCTCGTCGTCCCCCTGCGGGGCCGCGTCGGCGACGATGACGAAGGGGTTGATGGCGAGCACCGGCCAGATCCGCTCGGTGTGGACCGTCTCGCGGACCTCGGTGCGCGTGGTGCAGCGGGGCTGGGTGTCGGACACGCTGCCCTCGGTGACGTAGTCGACGCCGTAGACCTGGCGCTCCTCCTCGCCGGAGACGAGGAAGGCGAGCATCCCGAAGACGATCGTCGTGAGGAAGCACAGGCCCGCCACCGTGAGATAGGTGAGGACCGCCGAGCCGACGGGCCGCGCGGTGAGGGTGCTGAACATCAGGCCCAGGGCGCACACGACGGCGAGCACGACGACGATGACGACGAGGGAGCGCAGCGCGCCGAGCAGGTCGACCCCGCCCTTGACGTAGCCGAAGAGCAAGAAGGGCAACGCCGTCGCGAGGAAGGCGAGGGCGATGAGCCACGCGGCGAGCAGCTTGCCCAGGACGATGTCGGCCGCGCTGAGCAGGGTCGTCTGCAGCGTCGCGAGGACGCCCTGGTCGCGGTCGCCGTTGACCGACGTCGACGTGAGGGCGGGCATGACGAGCATGCCGAGCCCGAGGACGAAGAAGAGGACGACGTCGTAGACGGTCGAGCCGAGCTGCTCGTCGCCGGCCTTGCGCAGCCCCAGCCACGACAGCCCGGTGACGCCGGCGATGACGCACACCCACGCGACGAGCACGACGACCCAGCGGGCGCCGCGCACACGCTGGAGCAGCTCGAGGCGGGCGATGGTGAGGACTCCGTGGACGCTCATCGGCGGTCCTCCGTGACGGCGAGGTAGGCGGCCTCGAGGGCGCCCTGGGCGGGGGCGAAGGCGGTGAGCGGCACGTCGGCGCGCACGAGCCGGCGCAGGAGGTCGGTCGCGGCGCCCTCGCCGGCGACGTGCACCTCGACACCGGTGCCGGCCCGGGTGCTGCGGATCCCGAGCTCTGTGAGCGCGGACACGAGCGCGGCGGGGTCGGACGACGCGAGCCGGTAGGCCGTCGACGTGGTCGCGGGGGAGAGGGTCTGCCCCTCGATCGTGCGGCCGCGCGCGACGATGACCGCGCGGTCGGCGATCTCCTGCAGCTCGGTGAGGATGTGGCTGCTCACGAGGATGGTCCGGCCCTGCGCGGCGAGGTCGCGCATGATGTCGCGCAGCTCGATCCGGCTGCGGGGGTCCAGGCCGTTGGCCGGCTCGTCGAGGACGAGCACGGACGGGTCGTTGACGAGCGCGCGGGCCAGGCCGAGGCGCTGCTTCTGGCCGCGGGAGAGCACGCGGGCCGGGCGGTCGGCGAGGTCGTCGAGGTGGACGAGCCGCAGGAGGTCGGCGATCCGCTGCTGGGCGGCGGTGCCGCGCAGCCCGTAGGCGCTGGCGATGATCTCGAGGACCTCGCGCACCTTGAGGGCGTCCCACGTGCCGAAGCCGTCGGGCATCCAGCCCAGCCGGGCCCGGACCTCGCGAGGCTGGGTCACCGGGTCGTAGCCGTCGACGCGCACGCTGCCGCTGTCGGGCACGAGGAGGGTCGCGAGCATGAGCATGAGGGTCGTCTTGCCCGACCCGTTGGGGCCGATGAGCGCGGTGATCTCGCCCGGCCTCGCGTGCAACGTCATGTCCTCGACGGCGAGCACCTGGCCGAAGGCTCGGCGCACCCCCTGGACGACGACCCCGCCGACCGGCGGCCCGCTCCCCGGCCCGGGCGCGCCCGGACCCCCTGACATCCCCACCTGCTGCGTCATGGTGGGCAGGCTAGCCCGCGCGGTCCCCCTTCGCTGAGACGCCGACCGGTGCCTGCGCGCCACCGACTACCCTGGGCTGCGGTCCTCGCCCGGTCCCGACCGGGCGTCCTGCCTCGTCCTGTCAGGAGTGTGTGGTGAGTCTGGTCGTCCAGAAGTACGGCGGGTCCTCCCTGTCCGATGCCGAGAGCATCAAGCGGGTGGCCCGTCGCATCGTCGACGCGCGCAAGGCCGGTCACGACGTGTGCGTCGTGGTCTCGGCCATGGGCGACACCACCGACGACCTCCTCGACCTCGCCAACGAGGTGAGCCCGCTCCCGCCCGCGCGCGAGATGGACATGCTGCTCACCGCGGGCGAGCGGATCTCGATGGCCCTCGTCGCGATGGCGATCGCCAACCTCGGCAGCACGGTGCGCTCCTTCACCGGCTCGCAGGCCGGCGTCATCACCGACGACACCCACGGCAAGGCGCGGATCATCGACGTCACGCCGGGTCGGATCACCTCCGCGATCGCCGAGGGGCACATCGTCATCGTCGCCGGCTTCCAGGGCGTGAGCCAGGGGAGCAAGGAGATCACGACCCTCGGCCGCGGCGGCTCGGACACGACCGCCGTCGCCCTCGCCGCGGCGCTCGACGCCGACGTCTGCGAGATCTACACCGACGTCGACGGCGTCTACACCGCCGACCCCCGGATCGTCCCCGCCGCCCGTCAGATCGGGCACATCTCCCACGAGGAGATGCTCGAGCTCGCGGCGTCCGGCGCGAAGATCCTGCACCTGCGGTGCGTCGAGTACGCGCGCCGCTTCGACATGCCCATCCACGTGCGCAGCTCCTTCTCCCATCAGGAGGGCACGTGGGTCGGTGGTAGCAACCCCGAAGGAGACAGCGTGGAAGACCCGATCATCGGCGGCGTGGCGCACGACCGCAGCGAGGCCAAGATCACCGTCGTCGGCGTGCCCGACAGCCCCGGCAAGGCGAGCGAGATCTTCCAGGCCGTCGCCGACGCGCAGATCAACATCGACATGATCGTGCAGAACGTCTCCGCGACCGAGACCGGGCTGACCGACATCTCCTTCACCCTGCCGAGCACCGACGGCCAGACCGCGATCCAGGCGCTCACCCGCCTGCAGGAGGGCGTCGGCTTCACCCAGCTGCAGTACGACGACCAGATCGGCAAGGTCAGCCTCGTCGGCGCCGGGATGCGCACCCACCCGGGCGTCTCCGCGACCTTCTTCCGTGCTCTCGCCCAGGCCGGGATCAACATCGAGATGATCTCCACCTCCGAGATCCGCATCTCCGTCGTCACCCGCGGCGACCAGCTCGACGAGGCCGTCCGCGCGGTCCACAGCGCCTTCGGGCTCGACTCCAGCCAGGGAGAGGCGGTCGTCTACGGCGGCACCGGCCGCTGAGACCCGCATGACGACCTCGCCCCCCGACGCGCGCACCCACGACCGCCCCACGCTGGCGGTCGTGGGCGCGACCGGGCGGTTCGCGCGGGCGCTCGTCGCCGCGATGGCGCTGCACGACGACCCGTGGGGCGAGATCCGGCTGCTCTCCCCACGGCTGACGACGAGCACCCTGCCCGTCCGTGGGCGTGAGCAGCAGATCGACGTGCTCACCGAGCGCTCCTTCGACGGCGTCGACATCGCGCTCTTCAACCTGCCGACCGAGCAGACCCGGCCGTGGTCGCGCTGCGCGGTCGCAGCCGGCGCGACCGTCGTCGACGCCAGCGGCGCGCACCGTCTTGACGACGACGTGCCGCTCGTCGTGCCGGGCATCAACGACGCCGCGCTCGCCCACCGCCCCACCGGGGTCGTCGCGATCCCGGGCCCGATCACCTGGGCGCTCGTCGACGCGGCCCACGTCCTCCACCGGGCGTGGGAGCTGCAGCTGCTCACCGTCACCGGCCTCATCGCGGCCGACAGCCGGGCCGAAGGGGGAGTCTCGCGCCTGCGCTCGGAGCTCTCGGCGCTCGCCGACACGCCGAAGGTGGGTCTGTCACCCGGTGACGTCCGGGCGGCCACGAGCGACCTGCCGCCGACATCGCCCTTCCCCGCTCCGTTGGGGATGAACGTCATCCCGTGGGTGGGCCGGCCGGCCGGCGACGGCTGGACGACGGCGGAGCGCGCCCTCGAGGCGGAGATCCGCAAGATCCTCGACATCCCCCACGTGCCGGTCATCGCCACGCTCGTGCAGGTGCCGGTCGTCTCGGCGCACTCGATGTCGATCCACGCCCGGCTCGCCCGACCGGTCCACCCGGACAAGGTCGCCCGGGTCTTCACCGAGGCACCGGCGCTCGTCGTCGTCGACACCCCTGTCGGGGGAGAGGTGCCGACCCCGGTCGACGTCGTCGGGATCGACCCGCGCTTCGTCGGGCGGATCCGCCAGCCGGAGGGCCTGCGGCACAACGTCGAGCTCTTCCTCAGCTCGGACACGGTGCGCCGCGGCGCGGGGGCGATGCTCGACATCGCCGGTCAGCTCGCGGGGACCGGGTCACCGGCGTGACCGCCCGCCGGGGCGTGACCGATCGGTGACCCCGGCGTCAGCAACCGGACACCTGGCTGCGGCGTCATGAACGGGAGAGGGCCGGGGAGCGATGCCCTCTTGTGACAAATGTGACTCATGTGACGAGTGTGGTTCGTGTGACAATCTGGGGGACAGCTGATGACCGGGCGTGAGGAGCTCGAGATGGCCGATGGGGACGGGCGCTGGACTTCACGTCCGGCGGCGGGGTACGAGGTGCTGCGCGTCGACGAGCTCGACGACGACACCCGACGGGTGCTCGCGCGGCGACGACGTCGGCGGGCGATCCTCTTCGTCACGCTCCCCGGGCTGCTCCTCGGCACCGCGACGGTGGCCGCTGCCTACAGCGCGAACCTCATCGGCGCGCCCGAGCCCGTGTGCATCCCCGAGCGGGTCGAGGCCCCGCAGCGCGACTCCTTCGAGATCGACCTGCAGAACTCCAACAGCACCGCGGGCCTGGCCCGCGACGTCGGCCGCACCCTCGAGGAGCGCGGCTTCGTCATCGCCGACATCGGCAACGCCGACGACCGCGTCTACGTCAAGAGCGCCGCGACGATCTACTACGGGCCGGACAGCCGCGACAACGCGCTGCTCGTGCAGCAGCAGATCCCCGGCTCGAAGATGTGGTCCGACGGCCGCGGCGGCAAGGACGTGCAGGTCGTCCTCGGCTACGGCTACGAGGACCTCAAGGACGAGCCGGAGCCCCCGCCGCCCGCGCCGAGCGAGATCCGCGTGTCGGTCTACAACACGACCTTCCGCGAGGGGCTGGCGGCGGACGTCGCCGCCGACCTGCGCTCACGAGGCTTCCGCACCGGCGAGACCGGCAACGACCCCTCGGGCGCCTTCCTGCCCGAGGAGGCCGCGATCATCCGGTACGGCCCGGACGGCCAGAAGGCCGCGAAGCGCCTGGCCGACCACGTCGAGGGCGCCGAGCTGCAGCGCGTCGAGGGTCGCAAGGGCATGAGCGTCGACCTCGTGCTCGGCAATGAATACAGTGACCTCGTCCCCGCCAGCGACATCCCCGAGGTCACGCCCTACGTGCGACCCGCGGACCACATCGAGAGGCCCTGCGAAGCCCGATGACAGTGCAGACCGTTGCCATGCTCACCGCGGGCGGTCTCGCCCCGTGCCTGTCCTCAGCAGTCGGCGGCCTCGTCGAGAGGTACACCGAGATCGCGCCGGACGTGCGCATCATCGGCTACCTCGACGGCTACGCCGGTCTGCTCACCGGACGCTCCGTCGAGGTGGACGAGCAGGCCCGCCGTGAGGCCTCACGCCTGCACCACCTCGGCGGGACGCCGCTCGGCAACAGCCGGGTCAAGCTGACCAACGTCGAGGACGCGGTGCGCCGCGGGCTCGTGCCCGAGGGCTCCGACCCGCTGCAGGTGGCCGCCGAGCAGCTCGCCGCGGACGGCGTCGACGTGCTCCACACGATCGGCGGCGACGACACGAGCACGACGGCGGCGGACCTCGCGGCCTACCTGCACGAGCACGGCCACGAGATGCGCGTCGTCGGGCTGCCGAAGACCATCGACAACGACATCGTCCCGGTGCGGCAGAGCCTCGGGGCGTGGACGGCGGCGGAGCAGGGTGCGATCTTCGCGCGCAACGTCGTCGCCGAGACCTCGTCGAACCCGCGGATGCTCGTCATCCACGAGGTGATGGGTCGGCACTCCGGCTGGCTCACCGCCGAGACCGCCCGGCGCTACCACGCGTGGGTCGCCGAGCAGGACTGGGCGCCCGCGATGGGCGCCGACGGCCGACGCTTCGACGTGCACGCGGTCTACGTGCCCGAGCGGCACGTCGACCTCGCCGCGGAGGCCGAGCGGCTCCGCGCGACGATGGACGAGATCGGCTGCGTCACCGTCTTCCTCAGCGAGGGTGCGGGCATCGAGGACGTCGTCGCCGATCTCGAGGCCACGGGTGCCGAGGTGCCGCGCGACCCCTTCGGCCACGTCCAGCTCGACAAGGTCAACCCCGGGCAGTGGTTCGCCGGACGTTTCGCCGAGCTCGTCGGCGCCGAGAAGGTCATGGTGCAGAAGTCGGGCTACTTCGCCCGCTCGGCCGCCGCCGGTCCCGAGGACCTCGCGCTCATCCGCGAGTGCGTCGAGCTCGCCGTCGACACCGCCCTGTCCGGGGGTTCCGGGCTCGTCGGCCACGACGAGGAGCGCGGCGGCGAGCTGCGCGCCATCGAGCTCGACCGGGTCGCCGGCGGACGCCCCTTCGACGTCGAGGCGCCGTGGTTCGCCGAGCTGCTCGACGACCTCGGCCAGGTCAGCTGATCCAGCCCCACCGCAGCAGCGAGACGTCGAGCTCGTGGCCCTTGGTCACGGCGCCGTAGATCTCGACGCGGTCGGCCGTGCGGATGTCGCCGTCCACGGGCGACGGGGTGAAGTACGTCCCCTTCGAGCCCTCCCGCAGGACGAAGGTGGGCCGCGCCCGCTTGGGGCGGTGCTCCTGCGGCTTCCAGCTCCAGCGGGCGACGGCCTCGCCGTCGCGGGTGAACTCCACGGAGATCTTCTCGACCTGCTCCGGGTGGGGGACCTCGAGCTCGAGACGCACGCCGAGCGTGGGCCGGTGCTCCGGCGGGATGGGGAAGGCCAGGCCGAAGTACTGCGGGCCGGTGCGGTCCGGGCGCGGGGTCCCGGTGATGCGCAGACCCCTGACGTCTCCGAGCTCCTCGTCCTCGGAGACGACGTGCTCGGTGCCGAGGTCCATCCGCTTGTTCCAGATGCTCTTGACCTGCTCGAGGTCGTGGGGGTCGACGTTGGTCACCCGGCGGGCCCGGTAGGGGTCCCGCTCCTGGACCGCGGTGGGGTCGGTGACGGCGGCAGCAGCCGCCCGGGCCCGCGGGGAGGGCGCCGTGCCGCGTGAGGCGAGGACGAGCACCCACGTGTTGTCGACGGCCTCGACGTGGTGGGCGACGAGCCCGGCGGACTCGATCATCGCGCGCAGCCGCTCGACGCCGAAGATCGCCGTGTGCCCCCAGATGCCCTCGAGGCGCCCGAGGAGGGGCGTGGAGAAGAGGAGGTCGGCGCCGTCGGGCAGGGCGTCGGCGAGGGCCCGCAGAGCCGCCTCGGCGTCGGGGACGTGCTCGATGACCTCGCAGCAGATGACGAGGTCGGAGTCGCCCACCCGCTCGCGGGTGAGGTCGTACAGGTCGAGCTCGGTGACGTCGGCACGGTCGCCGAAGCCGTTGACCCCGAGCAGCTCACGGGTCGTCCGGGCGTACGCGGGGACGAGCTCGCCCCCGCGGTAGCCGCCGACCTGCCCGTCGCGCAGGAGCAGCGTCGCGAGGAAGCCCTTGCCCGTGCCGACCTCGAAGACGCTCTCGCCCGGGGTGATGAAGTCCAGGGTGCGGCGGAAGCGGGTGATGTTCGACGGCGACTCGTACATCGCCCGGAAGGAGCCGAGCAGGCCCTCGTCGGGCGGGGAGACGAACCACTCCTTGGCGCGCGCCCGCTCGGCGTCCCAGCGGTGCGCGAAGAGGCGACGGGCGGCCCCTTCGCGCAGGTCCTCGAGGTGCTGCACGTCCTGCCAGCCCCGGCGCACGGCGGCCCGCTCGTGGGGGTCCTCCGCCTCGCGGGTGGTGATGGTGGTGTCCGTCATGGCCGTCCTCGTCCTCGTGGGGTCGGCTGAGGATATGGCAGAGACCTCGCCGTTGCCTGGGAGGCGCGACGAAGGGGGCGCGCGGTCGGGTCAGGGTGAGGAGACGACGAGAGCCCCCGGACCGGTGGTCCGAGGGCTCTCCTCGCGGTGGTCGGGGTGACAGGATTTGAACCTGCGGCCTCTTCGTCCCGAACGAAGCGCGCTACCAAGCTGCGCCACACCCCGTGGCTGACGCCGTCTCGAGGACGGCGACACGTGAGGATAACTCAGTCCCCGGCGCTGCCCACAATCGGGCCCGAGGACCGGCTGCCGGTGGGTCGTGGAGAGGGCGTCTGCGTGCCCGGGTCGGGGTCCTGCGTGCCCGGGTCGTCGGAGGTCTGCGTCGGGCTCGTGCTCGACGGGTCGGGCTCCGGGCTCTCGTCGGGCGTCTCGTCGACGGTCGGCGGAGGGGTCCAGGTCGGCGTGGGCGTCCACGTCGGCGTCGGGGTCCAGGTGGGCTCCGGCGTCCACGTCGGCGTCGGGGTCCACGTCGGGGTCGTCGTCGTGCTCGTCGGCTCCGGCGTCCACGTCGGCTCGGTCGTCGTGGGGGTGGGTGCCTGGGTCGGGAGCGGGGTGGTCGTGCTGGAGGTCGTCGTCGAGCTCGTCGTGCTGGTGCGCGTGCGGGTCGTCGTCCGCGACGTCGTCGACGAGGTGGTGGTGGTGGTGGAGCTCGTCGTCGCCGGCGCGGGCACCGCGACGGGCTCCTGGCCCAGTCCGAGCGCGACGACCGAGGTGCCCGTGGCGAAGATGCCCGCGAGGGCCAGGGCCACGCCCTCGACGACCCTCATGCCGCGCGCCCGACGGCGGGGACGAGCGTGAGCAGGCTGGCCTCGGGGCGGCAGGCGAAGCGCACCGGGGCGAAGCGGGAGGTGCCCAGCCCGGCCGACACGTGCAGCCAGGACGCGTCCTGCGGGGCTTCCACGTCGGGACGGTCGGCCGCGCCGGGCCACCAGCGCGACACCCCCTTCGCCCGACGCCGGTCGAGGTCGCAGTTGGTGACGAGCGCCCCGTAGCCGGGCACGCAGAGCTGGCCGCCGTGCGTGTGGCCGGCGAGGACGAGCGAGGCCCCGTCGGCGTGCATGGCGTCGAGGACGCGCTGGTAGGGCGCGTGGGCGACGCCGAGGAGCACGTCGGCCCCGTCCGCGCGCGGTCCGGCGACGTCGTCGTAGCGGTCGCGGCCGATGTGCGGGTCGTCGACCCCGACGAGGTCGAGCGCGAGGTCACCGACCTGCAGCGTCGTGCGGGCGTTGTCGAGATCGGCCCAGCCCCCGGCGAGCATGCCGTCCCGCAGCTCGTGCGTCGGTAGCTCGACACGGGTGCGGGGGGCCTCGCCGTACCGCGGGGTGAGGTAGCGCGCGGGGTTCTTCGGCGCCGGCGCGAAGTAGTCGTTGGACCCCATGACGAAGGCGCCCGGCAGCTCGAGCAGCGGGCGCAGCGCGTCGAGGACGCCCGGCACCGCTCGCTCGTGGCTGAGGTTGTCACCGGTGTCGACGACGAGGTCGGGGCGCAGCCCGGCGAGGTCGCGGATCCATCGCGCCTTGCGCTCCTGGCCGGGCACGAAGTGGATGTCGCTCACCTGGAGCACCCGCAGCGGGCGGGCGCCCTCCGGCAGCAGCGGCAGGGTCCACCGTCGCAGCGTGTAGAGCTGGCGCTCGACGACACCGGCGTAGGCCAGCGCACCCGCTCCGGTCGCGGTCAGGGCGAGGGCGCTGCGCGTCAGGGGGTGGGTCACGCCGCCATTGTCGCCCACGGCCTGCGGGATACCTGGTCGCCCCCGCCGGGGAGGCGGGGGAGAATGTCACCATGACCGACACGCTCAAGGCCACGATCCAGCACGACCTGCACGACTCGATGCGTCAGCGCGACCAGGTGCGCTCCTCGACGCTGCGCATGGTCCTCGCCGCGATCACCACCGAGGAGGTCTCGGGCGACACCGCCCGCACGCTCTCCGAGGACGAGACGCTCAAGGTCGTGGCCAAGGAGGCGAAGAAGCGCCGCGAGGCCTCCACCGCCTACACCGACGCCGGTCGCCCCGAGCTCGCCGCGAAGGAGGACGCCGAGCTCGAGGTGCTCCAGGGCTACCTGCCCGAGCAGCTCGACGACGCCGCCCTCGCCGAGATCGTCGACCGCGCGATCGCCTCGACGGGTGCGACGGGCATGGCCCAGATGGGTCAGGTCATGAAGGTCGCCCAGGGAGAGGTCGCCGGCCGGGCCGACGGCGGAGCCGTCGCCGCGATGGTCAAGGCGCGCCTCGGCTCCTGATCGCTCGAGCACGACGAAGGGGGTGACCCACCAGCTGGTGGGTCACCCCCTTCGTCGGTCGGCTGGGCTCAGCCGTCGTTCTTCTTGGGCTTGTCGCCGGTGTTCTTCGGCTTGCCGTTCGTCTTGGGGTTCTCCGGCCCCTTCGTGCGAGTGGGCACCGCGCCCGTCGACGTAGAGGTCGGCGAGGGCGGGGAGGCCTGGACCCGGGTCGTCGTGCTCGGGGGAGCCGCGGCCTGGGTCTGGGTGGGCGCCGGGGGCGCGGTCACCGGCGCGACGCCGTTGGAGACGTAGTACTCGACGAGGCCGCCCTTGATCGCCTTGCCCGAGGGCGAGGTGCTCGCGACGGTCCCGGCCGGTGCGGTGCTGCTCGTGACGCCGGCGTTGCGCGGGTCGAAGCCGGCGCCCTTGAGGATGGAGTCGGCCTCGGCCGGGGTCTTGCCGATGACCGAGGGCAGGTCGACGTAGTCGCCGTCGACGACCTTGCCGCTGGGCGCCTGGAAGGCCTTCTTGGGCATCTCCGCGCTGGCGTCGTCCATGATCTGCTTCCACAGCGGCGCGGCGATGGTGCCGCCGAAGACGCTGGGGTAGTACTGGCCGCCGATGGTGATGTTGTCCATCTCCATGTTCGGGCCGTCGCCCAGCGGCGTGCCGACCCAGACCGCGGTCGCGAGCTGCGGGGTGTACCCGGCGAACCAGGACTCGCCGTGGTTCTCCGTCGTGCCCGTCTTGCCCGCGGCGACGCGGCCGTCGGCCAGGCGCTGGGTGGCCGCGGTGCCGCCCGGGTCCTCGAGGGTGCCGCGCAGGAGGTGCGTCACGCCCCGGGCGACGCCGGTCTCGAGGGCGCGGGTGCACTTCGGGGGCTTGATCTTGATCTGCTTGCCGTTGGCCTTGGTGATCGACTCGATCGGCGTCGGGGGGCAGTACATGCCGTCGGCGGCCAGGGTGGCGTAGCTCGAGGCGAGCTGGAGGGGCGAGGTCGAGTCCGAGCCGAGGACGATGTTCGAGATCGCGTAGTCGTCCTTGATCTTCTTGCCCGTCGAGTAGTCGATCGACAGCCCGTAGGTCTGACCGTTGCCGTCGGACAGGCCCATCTTGGCCATGACGCCGGGGATCTTGCACGAGCCGATGTCGGAGGCGAGCTGGGCGAAGGCGGTGTTGATCGACTGGGCGGTGGCCTTGCGCAGGGTCATGACGCCACCGGTGAGGAAGTCGTTCTGCACCTTCCAGGTGGGCTCGCCGACGGTGCAGCCGGGGTTGAACGCGGTCTTGGGGAACGCGTGCTGGTTGCCGGGGGCCGCGGTGGGGGCGTTGACGGTGCCGTTCATCGGCTTGCCGTTGGCCAGGGCCGCGGCCAGGACGTACATCTTCGCCGTCGAGCCGATGGCGAAGCCGTTGGTGCCGCCGTAGCGGGTGGGGTAGGTCCAGGCCTGCTCGGAGTAGGTCGTCGTCGCCCGGTCGAGGCCGACCTTGTAGCGCGAGGTCTGCGCGATGGCGCGCACCTTGCCCGTGCCGGGCTCGATCATCGCGGCGCCGGCGCCGACCTTCGGGTCGCCGTTGGGGACCTTCTTGGTCAGCTCCTCGTGCATCTTCTTCTGCCAGTCACGGCGCAGCGTGGTCTTGATCTTCAGACCACCGGTGTTGACCGCCTGCAGGCGTGCCCCCGGGTCAGGCCCGAGCTCGGGCATCGTCTTGAGGTACTCCATGACGTAGTTGCAGAAGTACGGGTCGACGGCCTTGGTGCAGGTGCCGCCCTCGCTGTCCTTGATCCGGACCATGTCCGAGACCTTCTGCTTCGTGTACTTCTTGTGCTGGCCCGGGGTGATGTCGCCGAGCGAGAGCATCCGGTCCAGGACCATGTCGCGGCGCTCCTGGACCTCCTTGGGGTTGTCCCGGATGTCCAGCCGGCTCGGCGACTGCACGACCCCGGCGAGGGTCGCGGCCTCGCCGACGGTGAGCTTCTTGGCCGAGGTGGAGAAGAAGTGCCGGGCGGCGGCCTCGACCCCGTAGGCCTGGTCGCCGTAGTAGACGAGGTTGAGGTAGTTGTTGAGGATCTGGCCCTTGGTGTGGGTCTTCTCGACGTCGAGGGCGTACTTCATCTCCTGCAGCTTGCGGCTGTAGGTCTGCTCGGTCGCTTCGACAGCGCCCTCCGTGTCGCCGGCGCGCAGCGCCTTCTCCTGCAGCATGATCTTCACGTACTGCTGGGTGATCGACGAGCCACCCTGGGTGGCCCCACCCGAGAGGTTCGAGAAGAAGGCGCGGCTGGTCCCGCGCAGGTCGATCCCGCCGTGCTCGTAGAAGCGGCTGTCCTCGATCGCCAGCTGGGCGTTGATCATGTTCTTGCTGATCTTGCTCATCGGGACGATGATCCGGTTGGCGTCGTACGGCGTCGCCAGGACCTTGCCGTCGGCCGAGTAGATCTTCGACTGCTGCGCCAGCGAGATCGCGGTGAACTCGCCGTCGAGGTCCTCGAAGGCCCCGACGGTGCCGCGCGCGGCGCTGCCGGACGCGCCGGCGAAGGGCATGAGCAGCCCGGCGCTGATGAGCCCCATGCCCACCGCGACGGCGACGAAGGCCCCGAGCAGCCGGACGAGGTTGGGCATGGCAGATCGCGACATGTCCTCCAGGGTAACGGCGCCCCCTGAGAGCGCCAGGGAGGCCGAGGACGCGCCGTCTCGCTGCCGCCGCACGGGCGCCGGGGAGGGCCCGCGAGTTAGGCGTTGGTTCAGGTTTGGTCAAGAGATGGTCAAGAAGTAGTCCTTTCGGGCCATGTTTCTCGGACCGTTCCGGTGCCTACCATGAACGCGGCCCTACCGGGGAGTAAGGGCCAGGGGAAGTCAAGGAGTGCAGATGAGCGTTGCAACGCAGCGAACGATGAGCTGGACCGACGACTGGGCGAAGGAGGGTCGGTGCCGGGGGATGGACCCCGACGCTCTCTTCGTCCAGGGCAAGGACCAGCGGGCCGCCAAGCTCACGTGCCGGGGATGCCCCGTCGTCGCGGAGTGCCTGGCGGATGCTCTCGACAACCGGACCGAGTTCGGTGTCTGGGGCGGGATGACGGAGCGGGAGCGCCGCGCGCTGCTGCGTCGTCGCCCGGATGTGGCCAGCTGGTCCGACCTCTTCCAGAGCGCAGCTCGGGGGGCCGCCGTCAGCCGGTGATCGACCGGCTCCGATGACGTCCAGGACCCCGACGGGTCAGCGCACCAGGTGGTGAGCGAGCTCGTCGAGGGCCTGGACGTCATCTGCGTCGTGAGGTGAGTCGGGGACGACGACGACCGGCACCTGCTCGTCCGCGACGAGGTCTCGCAGCGTGCGCAGGACGCTCGCGTGGCGGCGCGCCCTCCGGGTCCGCTCCACATGGGCCGTGAGGGCGGCCCGGCCCAGATCGGTCTCGACCGCGTCGGCGGCGGCGAGCGCCTCTCCGGTGCCCACGGTCGAGGTGGCGCGCACGACCCGGTTGACGACGAGAGCCCGCGGTCGGACCTCGTCGTCGGCCAGCCGGGCGAGCAGACGGCGGCTCTCGACGACGGAGGCGTCGTCGGGTGCCCCGACGACCACCCAGGCGGTGGTCGGCGAGGTCAGCGCCGCGTACGTCGCGTCGGCGCGCTCGCGGAAGCCGCCGAGCACCGTGTCCAGCGCCCCGAGCAGGGTCTGCACGTCACCGACGAGCGAGGGGCCGAGGACCGCGGAGACGACCCCTCGGCCGAGCGCGACGCCCTGCCCGGCGACCTTCCGGCCGAGCCGGCCGCCGGCTCGCGCGGGGGCGGACAGCACCCGCAGCAGCCGGCCGTCGAGGAAGCGGCCGAGCCGCGCGGGGGCGTCGAGGAACTCCAGCGCGGAGCGCGACGGCGGGGTGTCGACGACGAGCAGGTCCCAGCGCCCGGTGCGCGTCATCTCCTCGCGCAGCTGACCGATGCGCTCGACGGCCATGTACTCCTGCGTGCCCGCGAGCGAGGTCGACAGGCTCTCGTAGAGGGGGTGGCCGAGGATCGCGGCGGCACGGTGAGGACCCGCGTGCTGGCGCACGAGGTCGTCGAAGGTCCGGCGCATGTCGAGCACGAGCACGTCGAGGCTGCCGGTGGAGCCGTCGCCCACGAGCCCGGTGACCGGGTGCGGCTCGCTGCTCGAGGGGTCGGCGCCGAGGGCCTGGGCGAGTCGTCGCGAGGGGTCGATGGTGAGCACGACGACCCGGCGTCCCTGCCGCGCCGCCCGGACGCCGAGGGCGGCGGCGGTCGTCGTCTTGCCGACGCCGCCGGCCCCGCAGCACACGACGACGCGCACCGACGGGTCCTCGAGGACGTCGCCGAGGGGTCCGCTCACGTCAGCACCTCGAGGTCGTCGGCCAGCCGGTCGAGGTCGTCGCGCTCGACCTCCTCGCCGAGATGACGAAGGGGGATCACCTCGCGCCCGAGGTCGTCGAGCCGGGCGCGCAGCGCGACGCGGTCCTCGTCGCGCTCGACGCGGTCCAGCAGCTCGCGGTGCAGGGCGCTCACCGCGCCCGTCCCGAGGTCGAGACCTGCTCGGGAGAGGTCGTCGGCGAGCTGGCCCACGGCCGCGTCGGACCGGGCGGCGGCTCGTCCTGCGTCGTCGAGGGCCGGGTCCTGCCAGCGGGAGACGAGCACCGAGCCGAGCGGCCAGCCCGCGGCGGCGAGCTCGGCGCCGGACTCGAGGCTCTCCTGCACGGGCAGCTCCTCGAGCAGGGCGACGAGGTGCACCTGCGTGCCCGGGCCGCGCAGCCAGGAGAGCACGCGCTCGGCCTGACGCCGCACCGGGCCGCTGCGCACCATGACGGTGGTCTGCCCCGGTGCGCCGAGGAAGCGCGCGACGCGGCCGGTCGGCGGGGCGTCGAGGACGACGACGTCGTAGTGGGGGCCGTCGCGACCCGCCCGCTCGCGCCCGGCCGCCTCGTGGATCGCGCCGAGGACGAGCACGTCGCGGACGCCGGGGGCGACCGCGGTCGCGAAGTCGACCGCCCCGACCGCGGTGAGCACCCGCGCGGCTCCGGGCACCCGCACCTTGAGGCGGAGGTAGTCGTGCAGCGCGGTGCGGGCGTCGACGTCGAGGACGTGCACCGACCCGCCGGCGTCGGTCGTCAGCGCCGGACGCTCGCCCTCTCCGGGCGGCACGTCGAGCAGGCGGGCCAGGGCGTCACGCCCCTCGACCTCGACCGCGAGGACCCGGCGACCCCCCTTCGCCAGCGCGAGGGCGAGGGCTGCGGAGGTCGTCGACTTGCCGGTGCCCCCCTTGCCGGTGACGACGTGCAGGCCGACCTGAGGTCGCTGCGGTCTCGAGGGCACCTCCGCAGCGTAGACGGCGCGAGGGCGTCGCTAGGGTGGCGGCATGACCCAGTGGGAGTACGCGACCGTGCCGCTCATGATCCATGCCACCAAGCAGATCCTCGACCAGTGGGGCGAGGACGGCTGGGAGCTCGTCCAGGTCGTCGCCGGCCCCGACGGCAACGGTCTCGTGGCCTACCTCAAGCGACCCAAGGGCCAGTGATGGGTCGGGTCGCCGACCGTCTCGCCGAGCTCGGCATCGACCTGCCCGAGGCGGCGACGCCCGCCGGCTCCTACCAGCCGGCCGTCATCAGCGGCGACCACGTCTACACCTCCGGCCAGCTGCCCGTCGTCGGCGGCGAGCTGCCGCAGACCGGTCAGGTCGGCGAGGGCGCCGGGCTGGTCAGCCCGGCCGCGGCGCAGGAGATGGCGCGCACGTGCGCGATCAACGCCATCGCGGCCGTCGCCTCGGCCGTCGACCTCGACCGGGTGCAGCAGGTCGTCAAGGTCGTCGGCTTCGTCTCGAGCGACCCCGGCTTCACCGGGCAGCCGGGGGTCGTCAACGGTGCGAGCGACCTGCTCGCCGAGGTCTTCGGCGACGCCGGGCGGCACGCCCGGTCCGCGGTCGGGGTCGCCGTGCTCCCGCTCGGCGCCAGCGTCGAGGTCGAGGTCTGCGTGCGTATCTCGTGAGCCGTCGATGACGACCCGGGACTTCCCCTTCGCCGCGGGTCGCGAGCTGCTCGAGGTGCCCCTCGACCCGGCCCCGGTGCGCCAGGCCGCGACCGTCATGCTCCTGCGCGATGGCTCGGTTGGCCTCGAGGTCTTCATGCTGCGGCGGGTGAGCACGATGGCCTTCGCGCCGTCGATGCACGTCTTCCCCGGCGGTGGGGTGGACCTGCGCGACGCGACGGAGGACCTCCCGTGGGCCGGCCCGGACGTCGACGACTGGGCCCGCACGATGGACTGCCCGCCCGACGAGGTGCGCGCCCTCGTCGCGGCCGCGGCGCGTGAGGTCTTCGAGGAGACGGGCGTGCTCCTCGCCGGTGACGACGAGGGGTCCGACCCGGTCGAGCGGCTCGGCGGCACCGACGCGGCGGCCCGGGCCCGCCAGGCCCTCGTCGGGCGCGAGCTGAGCTTCGCCGAGCTGCTCGGCGGGGCCGGTCTGCGGCTGCGCTCGGACCTGCTCGGCTACCGCGCGCACTGGATCACGCCCGAGATCGAGCCCCGGCGCTACGACACCCGCTTCTTCGTCGCCGAGGTGCCGCCCGGGCAGGAGCCCGACGGCGAGACGACCGAGGCCGACCGCGCCGAGTGGGTGCGACCGCAGGACGTCCTCGCCGCCGCCGAGGCGGGCGAGGCCCGGCTCATGCCGCCGACGATCGTGTGCCTCGAGCAGCTGCAGGCCGCGGGCTCGGTCTCGCGCGCGCTGGGGGAGCGGCCGGCGATCGCGCCGGTCATGCCCGTGCTCGTCGACACCGGCGCCGGGACCGTCATGCGCGCCGAGCTGCCGTGAGCGCCACCGCGCCGCAGCCCTCCGCCCCCTTCGGGCAGTGGGCGGGCGGCCAGGTGAGCCCGCATGCGTACTGCCTGCTGCAGGGCAACCCCGGGCCGATGACCCTCGACGGCACGAACACCTGGGTCGTCATGGCGCCCGGGTCGAGCAGCGCGCTCGTCGTCGACCCCGGTGAGGACGACACGGCCCATCAGCAGCGCGTCGTCGACCACGTCGCCGCCCTCGGTGCCCGGATCACGCAGGTCGTGCTCACGCACGGCCACCACGACCACAGCGAGGGGGCGCCGCGGCTCGCCCGTCTCACCGGAGCGGGTGTGCGGGCCGTCGGGCGGGGTCACGACGACCTCGCCGACGGAGACGTCCTCGACGCCGGTGGTATCGAGCTGCGGGTCGTCGCGACGCCGGGGCACACCTCGGACTCGGTGTCCTTCGCCCTCGCCGCCGACCATGCGCTGCTCACCGGCGACACGGTGCTCGGCCGGGGCACCACCGTCGTCGCGCACCCCGACGGCGAGCTCGAGGCCTACCTCGGCTCGCTCGAGCGGATCGCCGCGCTCACCGGCGGGGGAGCGGTGACCTCGATCCTGCCCGGGCACGGGCCCACGGTGCCCGACGCGTCGGCGATGGTCGACTTCTACCGGGTGCACCGCGCCGAGCGGCTCGACCAGGTGCGGGCGGCGCTCGCCGACGGTGCGGACGGCGCGGACGCGGTCGTCGAGCGGGTCTACGCCGACGTCGACCGGTCCGTGTGGCCCGCCGCGCGGATGTCGGTGCTGGCCCAGCTCGCCTACCTGCAGGGGCGGTAGCGCAGGGCTGGTCCCCCTTCGCCCCGCTCGGGCTCGCCGGACCCCGCCCCCTTCGGTCACGAAGGGGGCGTCAGCGGGGGTGGCAAAGGGGTGTGACCGGGCGACGCGGTCTCGAGGCTCCTTCGTCGCACCTCGACCAGCGAAGGATTCGTCGCACCTCGACCAGCGAGGGACGACCGATCAGCGGGCGCGACGCTTGAGGCGCTCGACGTCCTGGAGGAGGACGGCGCGGGCCTCGAGACGCAGCCAGCCGCGGGAGGCGAAGTCGGCGAGGGCCTTGTTGACCGTCTCGCGGGAGGCGCCGACGAGCTGGGCGAGCTCCTCCTGGGTGAGGTCGTGGGCGACCATGACGCCCTCCTCGACGGGGCGGCCGAAACGCTGGCTCAGCTCGAGCAGCGCCTTGGCCACACGACCGGGCACGTCGGTGAAGACGAGGTCGGCGAGGTTCTCGTTCGTGCGGCGCAGCCGACGGGCGAGCGCGGCGAGGAGGGTCACCGCGATGCGCGGGTGGTTGCCGAGCAGCTGGCGCAGCTGGTCGTTGCCGAGACCGATGAGCTGGGTCTCGGCAACCGCCGTGGCCGTCGCGGTGCGGGGGCCGGGGTCGAAGAGGCTGAGCTCGCCGAACATCTCGCCGGGGCCGAGGATCGCCAGGAGGTTCTCGCGGCCGTCGGTGCTCGTGCAGCCGAGCTTGATCTTGCCCTCGGTGATGACGTAGAGCCGGTCGCCCTGGTCGCCCTCGTGGAAGAGGACGTCGCCGCGCTCCATCCGGAACGCGTCCATCGAGGACATGATCTCGCGGGCTGCCTCGTCGTCGAGGGTCGCGAAGAGAGGGGCGCGTCGCACTGCTTCGAGGTCCACACCGGGCAGTGTGCCATGCACCGTCGGTGGCGGCCCGTAGTGTGCGAGATGTGTCTGCGCCCCTCGAGACGCCCCTCGCCCGGACCCGCCGCGCGCGCAAGGGGTACCGCCTGCTCCACGACCGATACCCCTACGCCCACTGCGAGCTCGACTTCGAGACGCCGCTCCAGCTGCTCGTCGCGACGATCCTCTCGGCGCAGACGACGGACGTCGGGGTCAACAAGGTGACGCCGGTGCTCTTCCGTCGCTACCCGACCGCCGCCGCCCTCGCCGCGGCCGTCCCGGAGGAGATGGAGGAGATCCTGCGCCCGACCGGCTTCTACCGGGCCAAGACGCGCTCCGTCATCGGTCTGGGCCAGGCGCTCGTCGCCGACCACGGCGGTGAGGTGCCCGGGCGGCTCGACGAGCTGGTCAAGCTCCCGGGCGTGGGGCGCAAGACCGCCAACGTCGTGCTCGGCAACGCCTTCGGGGTGCCGGGCATCACGGTCGACACCCACTTCGGCCGGGTCGCCCGGCGGCTGGGCTGGACCGACGAGAGCGACCCCGTCGTCGTCGAGCAGGAGATCGGCGCGATCTTCCCCCGGCGCGACTGGACGATGCTCAGCCACGTCCTCATCTTCCACGGCCGGCGCACCTGCCACGCCCGCAAGCCCGCGTGCGGGGCCTGCCCCGTCGCGCGCATCTGCCCGTCCTACGGCGACGGCGAGACCGACCCGGCGAAGGCGGAGAAGCTGCTCAAGTACGAGCTCGCCCCGAAGAAGGACGCATGAGCCGGCCCCCCGCATGGGTCGAGCAGATCGTCCCGAGCATCCTGGACGACCTGCCCGAGTGGTTCACCCGCTTCGCCCCGCCGGACGACCCCGGCCGCAGCTCGGCGGTCCTCATGCTCCTCGGCCCGCGCCCCGGCAGCGACCCCGACGACCCGGTCGTCGAGGTCGTCCTCACCGAGCGCTCCGCCGAGCTGCGGTCGCACGCGAGCCAGGTCTCCTTCCCCGGCGGGCAGGTCGACCCCGGCGAGGACGCCCCGACGGCGGCGATCCGCGAGGCGCAGGAGGAGGTCGGCCTCGACCCCGCGAGCGTCGACGTCGTCGGCACCCTGCCCCCGCTCTACCTCACGCCGAGCCGCAACTCCGTGACCCCGGTGCTGGCCTGGTGGCGCGAGCCGCACGAGCTGGACGTCGCGTCCCCGGTCGAGGTCGCGAGCATCGAGCGCGTCGCCGTCGCCGACCTCGTCGACCCGGACAACCGCTTCACCGTCCGGGTCGGAGACGAGTACGAGGGCTTCGGATTCGGCGTGCACGACCTCTACGTGTGGGGCTTCACCGCGCACCTGCTCGACATGCTCCTCACGGCTGGCCGGCAGACCCGTGACTGGGACGCCGAGGTCGTGCGCCCGCTGCCGTGGAAGTACCTGCGCCCCTTCGTCGAGCGCCGCGCCTGACCTCATCCGAGGCCCGGGACCTCGGGCTCAGACGGGCTCGGGGTCAGGCGGGCTCGGGCGGGCGCACCGTGGCCAGCCAGGACAGCAGGGTGGCGGTCAGCTCGGCGGGCCGCTCCTCGTGCACGAAGTGCCCCGCGCCCGGCACGGTGACGAGCTGCAGCGGCCCGCGCACGAAGCGGGCGCTGTCGTTGGCGAGCGAGGGCAGGACCGCGGGGTCCTCCTGCCCGTGCACCGAGAGCACCGGCACGGTGATCGGCGCCTTGATGCGGTGCATGTAGCGCCAGCCGTTCGGCGTGACCCGTGAGCGCACCATCCACGAGTGGTACTCGTCGGCGGCGTGCTCGACGAAGGGCAGGGTCATCATCTCGGCGCATCGGGAGACGACCTCGTCGTCGAGCCAGTCCTGCTGCGGACCGGACCACTGGCGCAGGTGCTGCTCGACGGTCCGGGTGCCCGAGATCCACCGGTCGGGGGCGAAGGGGGAGCCGAGCGCCCGGGCGTAGATCGTCGCCTGGCGGTGACGACCGACCCGCCACGCGGCGGCCCGGAAGACCGCGGGGTGGGGCATGCCGAGCGAGGCCACGGCGGTGGTGACGCGGGGGTGCATGCCCGGCATCGACCAGGCCATGCTGCCGCCGAGACCGTGACCGACGACGACCGCCTCCGACGCCCCGAGAGAGCGGATGACGGCCGCGACGTCGTCGCACACGGTGAGCGGGTCGTACCCGCCGGGGGGCTTGTCGGATGCGCCGAAGCCGCGCAGGTCGAGCGCGGCGACGCGGTACCCGGCCTGCGCCAGCGCCGGGATCTGCGCGCGCCAGGCCCACCAGAACTGCGGGAAGCCGTGCAGGAGCAGCACGAGGGGCCCGCGCCCGGCGACGGCGAGGTGGAAGCGCGCGCCGTTGGCGGCGACGAAGCGGTGCTCCCAGGGACCCTCGACGAGAGCCGCCTGGGAGTCGGGCGTGCTCAGCGCCCCGGCTTGATCGCCTCGACGGTCTCCTGGGCGTTGCGGATCGCCTTCTTCGGCACCGGCTTGGCCTTGGTCACCGTCTTGTAGCCGACGAGGCCGAGGACCCCGGCGACGACGAAGAGCAGCGCGGTGGTGATGAGGTAGCCCGCCCACACCGGCAGCCAGATCGCGATGACCTGGGCGATGGTGTGGAAGAGGAAGATCAGGCCGAGCAGTCCGATGAAGGCCGCCGCGCCGAGGAGACCGGCACCCTTGCCGCCGATCTTCAGGCCGGCGGTCACCTCCGACTTCGCGAGCTGGATCTCGTTGCGCACGATGGCAGAGACATCGTGGCTGACGTCGGCGACGAGCTGGCCGACGGTGCGCTCGCCCTCACCGGGGGCGGGCTCGCCGACGAGTCGACGCGCCGAGCGGTCGATGGTCTCGTGGCGGTCGTGGTCCATGCGGTCGAGGGTGCCCAAGGCTCTCTCCTGGCGTGAGGTCGTGCGTGCGACGGACCGCGGTCCGTCCTGTCTTCGGCGCAACCCTACCCGCGAGCCCCCACCTCGTCGGGCCAGCCGATCCGGCCTTCTCCCGGCCACGACCCGCGCTCGATCATCACCTCGCGGAGCACGTCCGGGCGGTCGCTGATGAGCCCGTCGACACCCATGTCGAGCAGGTGGTGCATCTGCGCGGGGTCGTCGACGGTCCACACGACGACCCGCACGCCGAGGCGGGCGGCGCGGCGCACGAGCGCGGCGGAGTGGACGGGCACCCTGCCGAGGTGGAGCGGCACGTGGGCGAAGCGTCCCTGGACGAGCCGGGCGGGGACCGGGGCGCCCGCGCGGCTCGTCGAGATCAGCGTCGTCAGCGAGCGCCACCCGAGCGCCGTCTGCACGTGCGGCGCCTGCGAGCGCAGCAGCTCGAGCCAGCCGTCCCAGGCGCCGGCGACGCACACGCGCCGCCCGTAGTCCTCGCGCCGCAGCAGCCGCGCCATCGGCGCGATCGCCGCGCGGTCCTTGAGGTCGACGGTGAAGCACGCCTCGGGGAAGGCCTCGAGGGCCTCGGCCAGCGAGGGGATGTGGGCCAGGGTGCCGTCAGCGCCGCGGACGAGCACCGCGTCGAGCTCCGCGCGGGTGCGCTGGGCGAAGGGGCCGGAGCCGGTCGTCACGCGCTGCAGGCCCTCGTCGTGGAAGCACATGAGCTCGCCGTCGGCGGTGAGCCGCACGTCGGTCTCGAGGTAGCGCACGCCGAGCGCGACGGAGCGGCCGAAGGCGGCGAGGGTGTTCTCGGGGGCCAGCGCGGCGCCCCCGCGGTGCGCGATCGCCAGGGGGGCGTGCTGATCTCCGTACCGAGGGACCGGGCCGCTCATGGTGCCCATGCTCCCGGGCGCGAAGGGGGAGGCGCCACCCCTTCGCCCTCGGTCACCGAGGAGTTCACCCAGGGTTGGGCGCCTGCTCGCACGGACCACCCCGTCGTGGCGGTGGTTGACTGACGAGACCACCCATCCACGCCAGGAGAGCGCCATGAGCGAGCGTCCCGAGCAGCACGAGACCGCCTACTCCGAGCACGCCGACGGCACGGAGGCCCCGCAGCCGCCGCAGCCGGGTCCGGGCGAGGACCAGCCCACCCGGGCCGAGACCTCGTACTCCGAGCACGCCGACGACGAGAGCGCGCCGGAGGGGCCCGAGGCCCACCCGTCCTGACCCGCCCCCGAGCACCCGCGAGGTATGGCAGAAGGCCCCGATCCGTCACCGGATCGGGGCCTTCTGCCATACCTCGGCGAGGCTACTTCTTCAGGCCGTCCTGGATCTGGCCCATGACCGAGGAGTCGGCGAGGGTCGTCACGTCGCCGACCTCACGGTTCTCGGCGACGTCCTTGAGCAGGCGGCGCATGATCTTGCCCGAGCGGGTCTTGGGCAGCTCCGGCACGACGAGGACCTGGCGCGGCTTGGCGATCGGGCCGATCTCCTTGCCGACGTGGTTGCGCAGCTCCTGCACGAGGGCGTCGCCCTCCTCCTCCGCGCGCTGCGCGGCGTCGCCGCGCAGGATGACGAAGGCGACGGGAGCCTGGCCGGTCGTCTCGTCGTTGGCACCGACGACCGCCGCCTCGGCCACCGCGGGGTGGGAGACGAGCGCCGACTCGATCTCGGCCGTCGAGAGGCGGTGGCCCGAGACGTTCATGACGTCGTCGACGCGGCCGAGCAGCCAGATGTTGCCGTCCTCGTCGTACTTCGCGCCGTCGCCCGCGAAGTAGTACTTCGGGCCGAAGCGGCTCCAGTACGTCTCCTTGTAGCGCTCCTCGTCACCCCAGATGCCGCGCAGCATCGACGGCCACGGCTTGGTGAGCACGAGGTAGCCGACCTTCTCGGGCTCGGTGAAGGGCTTGCCCTCGTCGTCGAGGATCTCGGCGCTGATGCCGGGGATCGGGCGCTGCGCGGAGCCGGGCTCGAGCGAGGTGACGCCCGGCAGCGGGCTGATCATGATCGCGCCCGTCTCGGTCTGCCACCACGTGTCGACGATCGGGGCCGAGCCGCCGCCGATGTGCTCGCGGTACCAGCGCCAGGCCTCGGGGTTGATCGGCTCACCGACCGAGCCGAGGACGCGCAGCGAGGACAGGTCGTACCTCGCGGGGATGTCGTCGCCCCACTTCATGAAGGTGCGGATCGCCGTCGGCGCCGTGTAGAGGATCGAGACGCCGTACTTCTGCACGATCTCCCACCAGCGGCCCTGGTGCGGGGTGTCCGGGGTGCCCTCGTAGATGACCTGGGTCGCGCCGTTGGCGAGCGGGCCGTAGACGATGTAGCTGTGGCCGGTGACCCAGCCGATGTCCGCGGTGCACCAGTAGACGTCGGTCTCCGGGTGCAGGTCGTGGACGACGGAGTTCGTGTACGCCGCCTGGGTGAGGTAGCCACCGGTCGTGTGGAAGATGCCCTTCGGCTTCCCGGTCGTGCCCGAGGTGTAGAGGATGAAGAGCGGGTGCTCGGAGTCGAAGGCCTGCGCCTCGTGGGTGTCGGACTGGCGCTCGACGAGCTCGTGCCACCACACGTCGCGGCCCTCGGTCCACTCGACGTCGCCCTTCGTGCGCTGGACGACGAGGACCTTCTCGACCGGGCTCTCGTCGTCGCCGTGGTCGATCGCGGCGTCGACCGCGGCCTTGAGGGGAGCGGGCTTGCCGCGGCGGAACTGGCCGTCGGCGGTGATGACGACGCGGGCGTCGGCGTCGGCGATGCGGGTGTGCAGGGCCTCGGCGGAGAAGCCGCCGAAGACGACCGAGTGCGGGGCGCCGAGACGCGCGCAGGCGAGCATCGCGAAGACGGCCTCGGGGATCATCGGGAGGTAGATCGCGACCCGGTCACCGGTGCCGACGCCGAGCTCGACGAGCGCGTTGGCGGTCTTGGCCACCTCGCGCTGGAGGTCGGCGTAGGTGATGGTGCGGGTGTCTCCCCCTTCGCCCTCGAAGTGGATGGCCACCCGCTCGCCGTTGCCCGCGTCGACGTGCCGGTCGACGCAGTTGACGGAGGCGTTGAGCTCGCCGCCGACGAACCACTTCGCGAAGGGGGCGCCGCTCCAGTCCAGGGTCTGGTCGAAGTCCTTCGACCAGGTGATCCGCTCGCGGGCCTGCGCGGCCCAGAAGCCCTCGAAGTCGGCCTCGGCCTGATCGAACAGGTCCGCCTGCCCGTTGGCCTGCGCGGTGAGTTCTGCGCTCGGTGCGTAGCTGTCCGACACGTGTCCTCCTCGTTGAGTCCCGTGCCCGGTCGGCACGGCGTCAGTGTGCTGGCCTCACCCTGCCGCGCCTCTCGGCGAGCGCACAACACGGTCTCGGCCCCGGGCGACGGGCGGACCGCCCCGCGCGCCCAGCGGCCCTGACCGCCCCGCCGGGGTGGTCTCGAGGCTCGCTGGCGCTCGCACCTCGACCAGCGAAGGGGGGTCTCGAGGCTCGCTGGCGCTCGCACCTCGACCAGCGAAGGGGGGTCTCGAGGCTCGCTGGCGCTCGCACCTCGACCAGCGAAGGGGTGGTCTCGAGGCTCGCTGGCGCTCGCACCTCGACCAGCGAAGGGGTGGTCTCGAGGCTCGCTGGCGCTCGCACCTCGACCAGCGATGGGGGCGCTGGCGCTCGCACCTCGACCGACGAAGGGGTCGCTGCGCTCGCCCCTCGACCGGCGAGCGGGCCGGGGCTCGGGAGGCACATCTCGACGATGTGACCGGGGGGTTGTCACTGGCGTGGACTCGAGGTGACGCGGGTCACCCTGTGGTGCACCATGTCCCGCATGCCTGGACAGATAGCGCGACGCAGCCTCCTGCTTGCAGGACTCGCTGCGCCGCTCGCGGCGTGCGGGGTCACCCGTCGCGAGGAGGGCGGCCCCGAGCGGCTGCGGATGATGATCCCCAACAAGCCCGGAGGCGGGTACGACGAGACCGGTCGCCAGGCGGTCAAGGTGCTCCAAGATGCCGGGCTCACCGCCCGCTTCGAGGTCTTCAACGTCACCGGCGCCTCCGGCACCGTGGCGATGGCCCAGCTCATCAACAACGCCGAGGCCACCGACCTCATGATGACCATGGGTCTCGGGGTCGTCGGCGCCGTGCGGACCAACAAGTCCGACGCGACCGTCGGCCGCGCCACCCCCATCGCCCAGCTCATCGAGGACGCCGAGGCGATCTACGTGCCGGCGGACTCCCCCTTCGCCACCATCGACGACCTCGTCACGGCGTGGACGAAGGACCCGGGCGCGGTCAGCGTCGGCGGCGGCTCCTCGCCGGGCGGGCCGGACCACCTCTTCCCGATGCAGCTCGCGGCGGCGCTCGACATCCCCGCGCGCCAGGTGAGCTACACCCCCTACGACGGCGGCGGCGACATGCTCCCCGCACTCCTCGGCGGCAAGGTCGACATCGCCGCGTCCGGCGCGACGGAGTTCGACCAGGAGGTGAAGGAGGGCCAGCTGCGCGTCCTCGCCGTCTCCGGCGCGAAGGCGGTCGAGGGTCTCGACGCCCCGACGCTCAAGCAGAGCGACATCGACCTCGAGTTCACCAACTGGCGCGGCATCATCGGCCCGCCCGGGATGCCCGCAGACCGGCAGGCGGAGTTCATCGAGCTCCTCACGAAGATGCACGACGAGCCCGCGTGGGGCGAGGTCCTCGGTCTCTTCCAGTGGACCGACCGGTTCGTCACTGGCGACGACTTCGGCACCTTCCTGCAGGAGCAGGACACCCGCGTCGAGACGACCCTCAAGGAGCTGGGGCTGGTATGAGCACGAACGACCCGGCGGACGTCACCGCGACGTCCGAGCAGCCCGCGCGGACGGGGGAGCGTGACTTCGGCCAGTTCGTCGTCGTCGCGCTGCTCGTCGTCCTCGGCCTCTTCATGATCATCAGCACCTGGGACGTCGTCGCCGGCTTCGAAGGGGGAGACCCCCTCGGCCCGCGCTTCTTCGCCCTCTTCGTGGGGATCGGCCTGCTCGTGCTCGCGGCCCTCTACACGGTCTCGATCCTGCGGGGCGAGCGCGGCGAGGAGGAGGCCGGCGAGGACGTCGATCTCGAGGGCGGTGCGCACTGGCCGACGGTCGTCCAGCTCGTCGCCCTGGTCGCGCTCAACGTCCTGCTCATCGACTTCTTGGGCTGGGCCATCACCGGCGCCCTGCTCTTCGCCGGCGGCGCGTGGGTCATCGGGTCCCGCACACCGGTGCGTGACCTCGCCATCGGGGCCGTCCTGTCGGTCGGCTCCTGGTACGCCTTCTACGTCGGGCTCGGGGTGCCGCTTCCCCCCGGTGTGCTCGACGGGATCCTCTGACAGGACGTCGCATGGACACCCTCAACCTGCTCATGGACGGCTTCAGCACCGCACTGACGCCGCAGAACCTCATGTACGCCGCCATCGGCGTGCTCCTCGGCACCGCCGTCGGCGTGCTCCCGGGCATCGGCCCGGCCATGTCGATCGCGCTGCTCCTGCCGGTCACGTACTCCGTCGCCCCGGAGAGCGCGCTCATCATGTTCGCCGGCATCTACTACGGCGGCATGTACGGCGGCTCGACGACCTCGATCTTGCTCAACACCCCCGGTGAGTCGAGCTCGGTCATCACCGCGATCGAGGGCAACAAGATGGCCAAGGCCGGCCGCGCTGCCCAGGCCCTGGCGACCGCTGCGATCGGCTCCTTCCTCGCCGGCACGATCGGCACGCTGCTCATCGTCCTGTGCGCGCCCTTCATCGCCCGGGTCGCGGTCAACCTCGGCTCGCCGTCGTACTTCGCGCTCATGGTGCTCGCGATGGTCGCCGTGACCTCGGTGCTCGGCGCGAGCAAGCTGCGCGGGATGACCTCGCTCTTCCTCGGTCTGTCGATCGGGCTCGTCGGCGTCGACAAGCTCACCGGCCAGTCGCGGATGACCCTCGGGCTGCCCCTGCTGAGCGACGGCATCGACATCGTCGTCGTCGCCGTGGCGATCTTCGCCGTCGGCGAGATGCTCTGGGTCGCGGCCAACCTGCGCCGGGCGCCGGCGGAGATCATCCCCGTCGGACGCCCCTGGATGGCCCGCAGCGACTGGGCGCGCTCGTGGAAGCCGTGGCTGCGCGGCACCGCCTTCGGCTTCCCCTTCGGCGCGCTGCCCGCGGGCGGCGCCGAGGTGCCGACGCTGCTGTCGTACATCACCGAGCGCAAGCTCTCGAAGCACCCGGAGGAGTTCGGCAAGGGCGCCATCGAGGGCGTCGCCGGCCCCGAGGCCGCGAACAACGCGTCGGCGGCGGGCACCCTCGTCCCGATGCTCGCGATCGGCCTGCCGGTCAACGCCACCGCGGCGATCATGCTCGGCTCGCTCGAGAGCTACGGCATCGAGCCGGGGCCGGGGCTCTTCACCTCGAACCCCACCCTCATCTGGGGTCTCATCGCCTCGCTCTTCATCGCCAACACGATGCTGCTCGTGCTCAACCTGCCGCTCGCGCCGGTCTGGGCGAAGCTGCTGCGCACGCCGCGTCCCTACCTCTACGCGGGGATCCTCTTCTTCGCCTCGCTCGGCGCGTACGCGGTGAACCTCCAGGCCTTCGACCTCGCGCTGCTGCTCGTCTTCGGTCTGCTCGGGCTGCTCATGCGCCGCTTCGGGCTGCCCGTGCTGCCGCTCATCATCGGCGTCATCCTCGGCCCCCGCCTCGAGCTCGAGCTGCGCAAGTCGCTCCAGCTGAGCGGTGGCGACTGGGGGACGCTGGTCGGCGAGCCGGTCGCGGTCGTCGTCTACATCGCCGTCGCGCTGCTGCTCGTCATCCCCGTCGTGCTCAGCCGCCGCCGTCGTCCGACCACCGAGGCCTGAGGAGGCCCCATGCCCACCATCGTCGTCGCCTACACCCCCAACGAGCAGGGCGAGGCCGCCCTCGAGCGAGCCATCGAGGAGGCCGGGCTGCGCTCGGCCCGTCTCGTCGTCGTCAACGCGACGAAGGGGGAGGCCCTCGTCGACCCGCGCTACCTCTCTGACAGCGACGCCCCGCTGCTCGACGCCCGGCTCGCCGAGGCCGGGGTCGAGCACGAGATCGAGCGCGACCTCTCGGGCGACCCGGCCGACATCGTCGTCGACCGTGCTCGCGAGCTCGGGGCCGAGCTCGTCGTCATCGGCCTGCGCCGGCGTACCCCCGTCGGCAAGCTCGTCCTCGGCAGCGTCTCGCAGCGCATCCTGCTCGACGCGACCGTGCCGGTGCTGGCCGTCCACGTCTGAGCGTCCGGCTACCACGCAGTACTGGTCGTCATCACGACCAGTACTGCGTGGTAGCCGGCACGCCGCCGGGCCTGAAACCGTCGCAGGGACGACCTGCGGCGGGTCCGCGCGCGTCCGGGCGCGCACGCCGCCCGGCCTGGTCACCCTGACCAGCCGCAGCGGCTCCCCCTTCGCCCCACCCTGGTCAACCTGACCACCGATCTCGCGCACACTCGCGCAGATCGTCCAGGAGTGGGACGGTGCACCCCACCGATGAGGTCACGACGGCGTGACCGGCGAGGAGGACTGCGATGTTCGAGGACGGCCAGCTGTACTCGCCCGTGACGATGCACGACGACGGGAGCGTCGAGGTCCACCTCGCCGACTCGCACCCGGGCAAGGACGACCCCGAGTACCTGCGGCGCCGCGGCGAGATCGCCGCCGCTGCGCTCACCTGGGACCGGGCCGGCGGTGCGCCGCTGCCCACCATCGACTACACCGACGCCGAGCACGAGATCTGGCGCGTCGTGAGCGCCGAGCTCGCCGCGAAGCACGAGCGTCACGCGCACTCCGAGTACCTCTCGGCGAAGTCCGCCCTCGGCCTGCCGACCGACCACGTGCCCCAGCTGCACGAGGTGGGGGAGCGGCTCGAGCCGCTCACCGGCTGGTCCTACATCGCCGCTCCCGGTCTGGTGCCGCTGCGCGACTTCTACGGCGACCTCGGCCGGAGCACCTTCAGCTCGACGCAGTACCTGCGGCACGCGAGCCGCCCGCTCTACACGCCCGAGCCGGACATCATCCACGAGGTCATCGGTCACGGGAACCAGCTCGCCAGCCCCCGCTTCGCCGCGATCACCCAGGCCGCCGGCGCGGCGCTGACGCGCATGGAGAGCGAGACCGCGGCGAAGCTCGTCGCCGACGTCTTCTGGTTCTCCATGGAGTTCGGGGTCATGCACGAGGACGGCGACCTCAAGGCCTACGGCGCCGGGATCCTGTCGAGCTACGGCGAGATGGACGAGTACGCGCACATGGAGATCCGCGAGCTCGACCTCGCCGACATGGGCACGCTCAACTACGACATCACGGCCTACCAGCCGGTCCTCTTCGCCGCCCACGACCTCGGTCACCTCGAGGACGTCGTCGGTGCCTTCTTCGACAGCGCCGACGACGAGGCGTGCGAGCGGCTGCGCGCAGAAGCCCGGCGCCGAGGCCTGCTCGGAGAGGTCGCGCACGCCTAGGTTGGTGCCATGACGAGCGCCGAGGACCGCCCCGACCCGCAGCACGAGCGTCCGGAGGGCATCGACGACGCGACGGTCTCCGCGCTGGGCAAGATCTCCGAGGCGCTCGAGGCCGTCGAGGTGGCGCGCGGCCACCTCTACACCTTCCACCGGATGAGCGGCACGGCCGACCTCACCCTCGGCGAAGGGGTGGACGCGCTGCGCGAGGCCGGTCACGGCGAGCTCGCCGACCGGGTCGAGCGCGAGATGGTCGGGCGCAACGTGCTCCACGGGCGCTGGAGCTTCCAGATCGTCGAGGAGTACGACGACGGCTACTACGAGACCTTCCGCCGGGTCGAGCGCGAGCTGCGCGAGGAGCTCGTCGAGGGGCGGCGGCACCTCTTCGAGGCGGAGATGAAGGAGGACCGGCGCACCCACGGGAAGGCCGGTCACGAGGCCCGCCCCGTCGAGGGCGACGAGGGCGATCAGCCCGGCTGAGACCCGCCCGCTCGGCCGTCCTCGGCCAGCGCCCGCACCCCGGAGAGGACGATGCCCAGGCCGGTGGCGAAGTCGGCCGGGGCGTCGGCCGTCGCGATGCCGGCCCGGGCCGCCTGGGCTCGGGACTGCTCGTCGTAGGCGTGCCCGTAGACGAAGTGCAGCACCGTGCGCCCGGCCGTCGTCACGTGCTCGGCCGGCACGCCCGCGGACTCGAGCAGCGCGTCGACCTCTGCGACCGGGGAGCGCCCGCCCAAGCCGAAGGCCCACATGCTCATGACGACGTCGGCGCCGTCGGGGTAGGCGAGCACCGCGGCGCGGACGTCCTCGCAGCGCAGCCGCAGGACGTCGAGCGGACCGTCGTCGGCCCGCGGACGTCGACGGGGCCCGCGGGCGAGGATCTCGTCGGCGACGGCGCCGAGGAGGGCCTGCTTGCTCTCGACGTGGTGGTAGATCGCGCTCTGCTGCACCCCGAGCTCGGCGCCGAGGGCGCGCATCGTGAGGTCCGGCAGCCCGACCCGGGCCAGGAGGTCCAGCGCCGCGGCGACGACGTCGGCGCGGCGACGAACCGGGCGTCGGGTCGCTGCGG
This sequence comes from Janibacter sp. UYMM211, assembly GCF_040547045.1. Lineage (NCBI taxonomy): Bacteria > Bacillati > Actinomycetota > Actinomycetes > Micrococcales > Intrasporangiaceae > Janibacter > Janibacter sp. UYMM211. Next base: position 154,041 of record NZ_JBEPOY010000002.1, read on the forward strand.
GCACGGGTCCCCCTTCGGCTGGGTCGCGGGTGGGTGCGCGCCGCGTTGACGCCGCGCTCCGGTGACTCTAGCCTGAACGCCGTTCACCCCCGACTGAACGCCGTTCAGCCAACCGACAGGCAGATGATGACCACCCTCTCGAAGTCGCCGGTGCAGGCGCGCTCCACCACCGTCGACCTGGCGCTCGTCGCCTCCTTCGCCGCGCTCGTCGCGGTCTGCTCGATCCTCCCGGCGATCAACGTCTCGACCTTCGCGCCGATCACCCTGCAGACCTTCGGGGTCCTGCTCGCCGGTGCCGTGCTCGGGGCCCGGCGCGGGGTCCTCGCCGTCCTCCTGTGGATGGCCGTCGGCGCGATCGGCATGCCGGTCTTCGCGGGCGGCAAGGCGGGGCTGGGGGTCTTCGCCGGGCCCACCGGCGGCTACCTCGTCGGCATGGTCCTCGCCGTCGCGATCTGCGGTGTGCTCGTCGAGCGCCTCGCCCGTCGCGGGCGAGCGACCCAGCCGGTCCTCGTCGCCGCCGCGGGGATCCCCGCCCTCGTCGTCCTCCACGTCCTCGGCATCGTCGGGCTGCACCTGCGCGCGGACCTCTCCTGGTCGGCCGCCGCCGCCGTCGACGTCGTCTTCGTGCCCGGCGACCTCGTCAAGCTCGTCGCGACGGCGCTCGTCGCGGCCGCCGTGCACCGCGCCTTCCCGGCGCTGCTGCGCCGCGGCGCCTGATGGCTCGCATCACCCTCGACGGGGTGAGCGTGCGGCGCACGACCGCCGACGGCGAGATCGTCGCGCTGCACGACACGAGCGTCGTGCTCGCCGAGCGCCGGGTCGCGCTCGTCGGGCCCAACGGCGCCGGCAAGTCGACGATGGCGCGGCTCGTCAACGGTCTCGTCCCCGCGAGCAGCGGCACCGTGCGCGTCGACGACCTCGACGTCGCCGAGCACGGCCGCGAGGTGAGACGCCGGGTGGCCTTCGCCTTCACCGACCCGCGGGCCCAGCTCGTCATGCCGACGGCGGGGGAGGACGTCGCCCTGTCGCTGCGCCGCTCGCACCGCGACAAGCACGCCCGGGCCGAGGCGGCGCGCGAGGCGCTGCGCGGCTTCGGCCTCGAGGACCTGCACGACCGCAGCGTCCACGCGCTCTCCGGGGGCCAGGCCCAGCTGCTCGCCCTGGCCAGCGTCCTGGCCACCCGGCCCGACGTGCTCGTGGCCGACGAGCCGACGACCCTGCTCGACCTCGGCAACGCCCGGCACGTCGCCGAGGTGCTCCTCGGACTGCCGCAGCAGCTGCTGCTCGTCACCCACGACCTCGAGCTCGCCGCCCGGTGCGACCGCGCCCTGCTGATCCGCGACGGGCGGGTCGCCGCCGACGGCGAGGCGGCCGAGGTCGTCGAGCACTACCGGAGCACCGCGTGAGCTCGCTGCTCCTCGGGGCGCACCGCCCGGGCCGGACCGTGCTCCACCGGACCCCGGCGGGCGCGAAGCTGCTCGCCCTCGTCGTCATCAGCCTCGTCCTCGCGGTCGTGCGCAGCTGGCAGCTCGCGGTGGTCACGCTCGTGGTCGCGCTGGCTCTCGCCGTGCTCGCGCGCACCCCGCTGCGCGAGCTCGGGCGCAGCCTGCGGGGCCTCGTCCTCGTCGCCGTGCTCCTCGGTGGCTGGCTCGTCGTGCAGTCCGGGTGGCCCCGCGCGGTCGAGACCGTCGGCGACCTGCTCGCCCTCGTCGTCCTCGCCGGCGTCCTCACGACGACCACCCCCGTCGACGCGATGCTCGACACCCTCGTCCGGGTGCTGCGCCCCCTCCGCCCGCTCGGCGTCGACGCGGAGCGGGTCGCCCTGGCCTGCTCGCTCGTGCTCCGGGCGGTGCCCGCGACCGTCGACCTGGCCCACGAGACCCGTGACGCCGCCCTCGCCCGCGGTCTCGAGCGCGACCTGCGCGCCCGGCTGACCCCCTTCGTCGTCCGGGTCGTCGCCGACGCGCACGCGACCGGCGAAGCCCTCCACGCGCGCGGCATCGGCGACGACTGACCCGCCGGGGCTGCCCCGGGCACGACGAAGGGGGAGGCCGTGGCCTCCCCCTTCGCCCGTCCGATCAGGGACGATCAGTGCTCGATCGCCTCGGCCACGCCGTGACCGGTGAGGCTGCGCACCTCCATCTCGGCGTACTTCGCGCGGTTGAACTCGCGGCTCGTCACCGTGCCCAGCCAGCCGAGGAAGAAGCCCAGCGGGATGGAGACGAGGCCCGGGTTGTCGAGCGGGAAGAGGTGGAAGTCGACGCCCTGGAGCATCGACGGGCTCTTGCCCGTCAGCGGGTCGACCGGCTTGCCGGAGACGACCGGGCTGAAGACGATCAGGCCGATCGCGGAGATGAGACCGCCGTACATCGACCACAGCGCGCCACGGGTGTTGAAGCGGCGCCAGAAGAGGCTGTAGAGGATGGTCGGGAGGTTCGCGCTCGCGGCGACGGCGAAGGCCAGCGCCACGAGGAAGGCGACGTTCTGGTCCTTGGCGAGCATGCCGCCGAGGATCGCGATGACACCGCCGCCGAGGGCCGCGTACCGCGCCACCTTGACCTCCTGCTCGGAGGTCGCCGTGCCGTTCTTGAAGACCTGGTTGTACAGGTCGTGGGCGAAGGTCGCGCTCGTCGTGATCGTCAGACCGGCGACCACCGCGAGGATCGTCGCGAAGGCGATGCCCGAGACGATGCCGAGCAGGACCGATCCGCCGAGGGCGTTGGCGAGCAGCGGTGCCGCCGCGTTGGCCTTGCCCGGGGCGTTGGCGATCTCCTCCGGGCCGACGAGGGCGCCGGCGCCGTAGCCGATGACGAGCGTCAGCAGGTAGAAGCCACCGATGAGCCAGATCGCCCACTCCACCGACTTGCGGGCCTGGCGGCTCGTCGGGACGGTGTAGAAGCGCTGCAGGACGTGCGGCAGACCCGCGGTGCCGAGCACGAGGGCGAGCGAGAGCGAGATGAAGTCGATCTTCGTCGTCGTGTTGATCCCGTACTTCAGCCCCGGGGTGAGGAGCTTCTCGCCGGCCGCGGGGTTGCGGTCCACGGCCTGCTGCATGAGCGAGGAGAGGTTGAAGCCGAACTTGCCGAGCACCCACACGGTCATGATCGCCGTCGCGGTGATGAGCAGGACGGCCTTGATGATCTGCACCCAGGTGGTGCCCTTCATGCCGCCGATCATCACGTAGGCGATCATCACGACGCCGACGACGGCGATGACGATGTTCTGCGCGGCCGCGCCGTCGACACCGAGGAGGAGCGACACCAGGCCGCCGGCGCCGGCCATCTGCGCGAGGAGGTAGAAGAAGGAGACCGCGAGCACCGAGGTGGCGGCGGCGACCCGGATGGGGCGCTGGCGCAGGCGGTAGGACAGGACGTCGGCCATGGTGAAGCGGCCGGTGTTGCGCATGAGCTCGGCGACGAGCAGGAGCGCGACGAGCCAGGCGACGAGGAAGCCGATGGAATATAGGAAGCCGTCGTAGCCCTGCAGCGCGATGGCGCCGGCGATGCCGAGGAAGGACGCCGCCGAGAGGTAGTCACCGGCGATGGCGATGCCGTTCTGGCGACCCGAGAAGGACGCGCCGCCGGTGTACATCTGACCGGCGGTCTTCTTGCCGCCCGCGACCTTGATGACGATGGTCAGCGTCACGAGGACGAAGACGGCGAAGATCGAGATGTTGAGGGTCGGGTTGCCGACCGAGGTGGCGGCGACGGGGGTCAGTGCGATCACGGTGCTCACCTGCGGTCCTTGTCGTCGAGGCGCTCGGCCTCGAGCGCGCGCTCGACGTCACCCGGGGCCCAGTCGCCCGAGCCCTCGAAGTCGCGGCTCGCGCCCTGCTCCATCATCGCGCCGACGGCGTCGGCCTTCGGGTCGAAGGTGCGGTTGGCCCAGCGGGCGTACGCGAAGGTGATCGCGAAGGTCGTGACGAACTGGAGCAGCCCGAAGATCAGGCCGATCGTCACGTTGCCGGCGACCTTCGTGCCCATGAAGCCCGGGGCGAAGATCGACAGGAGCACGTAGGCGAAGTACCACGTGATGAAGAACGCGGTGACGGGGAAGACGAAGCCTCGGAAGCTGCGCCGCAGGTCGGCGAACTCCTTCGACTCCTGGACGGCGATGTAGCGCTCGCCGAGATCATGAGCCTCGTTGCTCATGGGGGATCACCTCCGGGTGTGGGTGACGCGCGCACATCGGCGTGCGCGGCTGGGCTCACCCTGACGGCGAGGGGAGGTCCGTGTCTCCTGCTGCGGCGCGTGGCGCGCCCGGTGGGCGCCGCCGCACGCCGTACGGCTGGTGGGTCGGCGACGAGCGGTCGGTCCGACGCGCTCAGCGGTCGGGGAGCACGGCCTCGGGGGTGTGCAGCCGGGCCATGACCGACGCGGTCGCGGCCGGCACCGAGCGTGGTGTGGCCAGCGAGACGCCGATCATGACGACGACCGCCAGCGGCGCCGACCACGCCGCGGGCGCCTCGAGCAGGGGGGCGGACCAGCCGCTCGTGCCGCCGCCGAGGATGTTCAGGCTCGCCGCGCCGATCGAGCAGGTGCCGCCGACGAGGATGCCGGCCGCCGCGCCGGGCGGGGTGAGCCGGCGCCACCACACGCCGAGGATGACGAGCGGCGCGAAGGTCGAGGCGGCGATGGCGAAGGCGTGGCCGACGGCGAGCGAGATGCCGACCGGGTCGACGAGCTGGCTGATGACGAGCGGCACGAGGACGCCGACGACCGCGGCGACGCGGAAGGTCTGGACGGGGTGCGCGTCGCCGGCGGTGCGCCGCAGCACGACGCGGCGCAGGACGTCCTGGTCGAGGGCGCCGGCGACGGACAGGGCGAGCCCCGATGCGGTGGAGAGGAAGGCGGCGAAGGCCCCGCCGGCGAGCATCGCGGTGAGCACGTCGGCGCTCAGCCCGGGGACGACGGCCTGCGGCAGGCCGAGGACGACCTCGTCCGCGCGCACCCCGCCGGCCGGCAGGTACACGCGGCCGAGCACGCCGTAGACCGGGGGGAAGACGTAGAAGAGACCGAGCAGAGCGAGCACGGCCACGGTCGTGCGGCGGGCGGCCCGGCCGTCGGGGTTGGTGTAGAAGCGCACGACGATGTGGGGCAGACCCATCGTGCCCAGGCACAGGGCGAGCAGGGTGCTGTACGTCGTGTAGAGCCGGTGGTCCTCGCGCGGGCCGCTGAGCGGCTCCCACCAGTGGTCGTCCGCCACGGGGGAGGGGGCGCCGTCGCGCAGCCAGACGAAGACGAGGACGAAGGCGGGCACGGCGATCGCCGAGAGCTTGATCCAGTACTGGAAGGCCTGGACGAGGGTGATCGAGCGCATGCCGCCGCCGACGACGCCCGCGGTGATGACGGCGGCGACGACGACCCCGCCGACCCACGTCGGCAGCCCGCTCACGTGCTGCAGCGCGAGCCCGGCCCCCTGCATCTGCGGCAGGAGGTAGAGCCAGCCGATGCCGACGACGAGACCGGCGCTCAGCAGGCGCACGGGCTGGGAGCGCAGCCGGACCTCGGCGAAGTCGGGCAGCGTGTAGGCGCCCGACCGGCGAAGGGGGGCCGCGACGAGGACGAGGAGGACGAGGTAGCCGATGGTGTAGCCGACCGGGAGCCACAGCATGTCGGCGCCCTGGGTGTAGACGAGACCGGCGACCCCCAGGTAGCTCGCGGCCGAGAGGTACTCGCCGCCGATGGCGCTCGCGTTGCGCCACGGGCTCACCGCCCGCCCCGCGACGTAGAAGTCGCTCGTGCCGCGGGCCAGGCGCATGCCGAGGACGCCCAGCGTCAGCGTCGCGACGCACACGAGGACGATGGCGCCGACGCTGGGCAGGCTCGCCCCCGTCGCCACCTCGGTCAGGCGCACCGCGCCACCCCGCCGCCCCCGCTCACCGGTCGGCGACGACGTCGGCGAACTGCGCCTCGATCCGCTCGGCGGCCCGCGTGTACTGGCGCGCCGAGAGCACCGCGGCGGGGTAGACGAGCAGGCCGAGGACGAGCCACGGCAGCGGCAGCCCGGCGACCTGGGCGCCGCGCACCGCGGGGACGAGGGCGAAGAGAGCCGGCAGCAGGCCGAGGACGAGCGCGAGGCTGGCGACGACGGTGAGGGCCAGGCGCAGCTGCGCGCGCACGAGGGAGTCGAGGTAGGCCGCGCCGAGCGGGCTCTGCTGCCCGATCTCCTCGTGGAGGGAGGGCCGGCGCGGCCGGGTGTCACCCGTGCGGGTCCGGGTGACCCGGACCCGCTGGGGAGGGTGGGTCACGGCCGCTCGCCGAGCCGCAGCAGGGTCGAGCGCAGGGCACGGGTGTGACGTCGCGAGACCTGCAGCTCGACGTCGCCGTCGACGACGACGGTGCACCGGCCCTGGTCCATGCGCACCTGGGTCACGTGGCGGGTCGAGACGATCGTGCTGCGGTGGATGCGCACGAAGCCGGCCTCGGACCAGCGCTCCTCGAGCGAGGCGAGGGGCACGCGCACGAGATGCGACCCGGTCGCCGTGTGCAGCCGCGCGTAGTCGCCGTGGGCCTGGACGTAGCGGATGTCGGCCCGGGAGACGAAGCGGGTGACCCCGCCGAGCTCGACGGGGATCGTCTCGTCGTCGTCCTCGCCCGTGCGGTCGGCCCGCTCGATGCTCACGAGGCAGCGGCGCACGGCCTCGCCGATCCGCTCCTGGCGCACCGGCTTCATGACGTAGTCGACGGCGTCGAGGTCGAAGGCGTCCACCGCGTGCGCGTCGTGGGCGGTGACGAAGACGACGGCGGGCGGGTCGGCGAAGCGCTTGATGACCCGCGCGAGCTGCATGCCGTCGAGCCCGGGCATGGAGATGTCGCTGAAGACGACGTCGATGCTCTCGTGCTCGAGAGCCGCCAGCGCGGCGGTGCCGCTGGGGGCTGCGAGCACACGGGACACCCGTGGGTCCTGGTCGAGGACCCACGCGAGCTCGCCGCGAGCAGGCGCCTCGTCGTCGACGACGAGGACGACGAGGCCGTCGCCAGGTGCTTCGCTCCCTCCGGCCATGGGTGTCACCCTAGGACGAGCCGGTGACGGCCGGGGAGAACTTCGGCACCCGGAAGGACACGCGCATGCCGGCACCGGGGGCCGTCTCGACGACGAGCCCGTAGCCCTCGCCGTAGACCTGGCGCAGGCGGGCGTCGACGTTGCCCAGGCCCACGGAGTCGCTGCGGCTCTGCCCGTCGAGGATCTTGCGGATGGCCGAGGGGTCCGCCCCGACCCCGTCGTCCTCGACGCTGATCTCGGCCTCGGAGCCGAGGTCGGCGACCGACAGGGTCACCGTGCCGGGCCCGTCCTTGGCGGCCAGGCCGTGCCGCACGGCGTTCTCGACGAGCGGCTGGATCGCGAGGTAGGGCAGCTGCACCGGGAGCACCTCGGGGGCGACGCGAAGGGTGATCCCGAGGCGCTCGCCGAAGCGTGCCTGCTCGAGGACGAGATAGCGCTCGACGTTGCGCAGCTCCTCCTGCAGGGTCGTGTACGCGCCGCCGCGACGCAGCGCGTAGCGGGTGAAGTCGGCGAACTCGAGGAGCAGCTCGCGCGCCCGGGCGGGGTCGGTGCGCACGAAGGAGGCGATGGCGGCCAGGGAGTTGTAGATGAAGTGGGGGCTGATCTGGGCCCGCAGCGCACGCAGCTCGGCCTCCATCGCGCGTGTGCGCTCGAAGGAGAGCTCGGCGAGCTCGACCTGCGTCGCGACCCACCCGGCGAGCTCCTCGACCGCGCGGGTCAGCCCCGCGGAGGTGCGGGGCGCGTACACCGCGAGGGCTCCGACGACCCCGGTGTCGAGCTGGATGGGGGCGATGACCGCCGCCCGGACCTGGCACTCCGTCGAGGTGCACGTCACCTCGTCGGGCCCGAGGACGACGGTGCGGCCGGACAGGGCCGCCGCGGCCTGGTCGACGACGGCGGGCAGGTGGTGACGTCCTTCGCCCTCCCAGACGATGACGGAGGTCCGGTCGCAGATCACCAGGGCCGGGGTGGCCATGAGCGCGCGGAGGAAGGGCGCGGCCCGGGTGCAGCCGTCGTCGGTGAGCCCGTCGGCGAGATGACGGGCGGCCAACGAGGCGGTGTGGAGCGTCTCGTAGGTGGCCTGGTCACCGACGGAGATGAAGCCGCGGGGCTTCGAGCGCGCGCGGTACAGCGTGACGAGCGCGACGAGCGCGGCGGCCGCCGCGGCCACCACGAGCGCCGTCGGCAGGTCGAGCCCCGTCATGGGCGGACAGCCTACGGGCGAGCCCGCCGTAGGGTGTGCGTCGTGCCCGAGATCGTCTCTGCCCTGCATCGTCTCGCCGAGCTCGAGGACGTCGCGGCGGCCAGCGAGCGCGCCCGCGAGGCGTGCACCGCGCTGCGCTGGCACGAGGGCCTGCGCCGCCGCACCCCGGAGGCCGCCGCCGAGTCGCGGGTGCGCGGTGCCTGGGCGAGCGCCGAGCTCGACGGGGCGCGCTCCAGCGCCACGATCGTGCGCGACCTCATGCGCGGTGCCCGGGAGCGCTCCCCGCACCCCGACCCCGCCGAGCGCGTCATCCACGGCGCCATGGCCGCGACCGCGGAGACCGAGCACCTCGGCTCGCTCGCCCTCTCCGCGCCCGGTCAGGTGCTGGCCCGTCTGCACACCGTCGCCGCCGCCGAGCTCGTGACGGACCGCGAGCAGCTCGGCCGGCCGCGGCGCGCCGACGAGGGCTGCGACGAGCTCGTCGACCTCGGCCCCGCCCCCCAGGGGGAGGAGCTAAGGGTGCGCCTGGCGGGCGTCGTCGACCTCATGAGCAGCGCCGACCAGGCGCCCGCGCTCGTCGTCGCCGCGGTGGTCCATGCCGAGATCGCGACGATCCGCCCCTTCGTCGTCGGCAACGCCCTCGTCGCCCGCGCCGTCGAGCGGGTGCTCGTGCGGGCCACCGGGCTCGACCCGACGGGGGTCGCCGTGCCCGAGGCCGGTCACGGCTCGCAGGGCGGGCCGGCCTACCTGGGATCGCTCACCGGCTACGCCCAGGGCGGCAGCGACGGGGTGCGCCTGTGGCTGCGCCACTGCGGCGACTCGATGGTCGAGGCCGCCCAGGAGGGGGCCCGGGTCGCGGACTCCGTGCGCGCGGGTCGCCTTGTGTGACAGCGGCTTTACCAAAGCCTTACAAACGGATTGTGCCCCTCTCTGATGCGGATCCTTCTGCGAATGTAGAGTCGATGACGTCGCTCCCTCCTCGGAGGTCGTAGCGGCGAGCGCACCAGAGCTCCCTCCCCCCGGGGTCTGGCGCGTGAGGTGGCCCCGGTCGATCCCCCCCGACCGGGGCCACCGCTACGTCTGCCCCCTGCCGACGTGCCGCGTCTTCGACCGGCTCGTCCACAGGGGCGACGGCGCCGCGTCCGCCGTCCACAGGCTCGGCGGCGGGCGCGCGGGGCCTGCGGCGGCCGGGGGAGCGTGTCGGGCATGCATCCCGTCCTGCTGCTCATCGGCGCCTCGGGCGGTCTGGGCGCCTCGACGCTCGCGGCGGTCCTCGCCCAGCAGCTCGACGGCACGCTCGTCGACGGGCTGCTCGACGGGTCCGGCGCCGACACGACCCTCGTGCTCGAGGACGAGCCCGGGCTGCGCTGGCCCGACCTCGCCGGTCTCGACGGCGACGTCGACCCCGCCCGGCTCGTGCGTCACCTGCCCGGCTCCAGACCACCCGTGCTCTCGGCGGCCGGCCCGGGCCGGGTGGGGCCGGACGCGGTGCGGTGCGCGCTCGCCGCCCTGCGCCAGGCGGCCCCCGTCGTCGTCGACCTGCCCGCGGCCGTCCACCGGGCCGAGCCATGGCTCGACGTCGCCGACGTCGCCGTGGTGCTCTGCGGCCTGCGCCCGCGACAGGTGCGCGACGCGGCGGCCGTCGTCGGGTCCTTGCGCGAGCACGGCCTCGACGCCCATCTCGTCACCCGGGGCTCGCGCCGCGCAGAGCCGGCGGGGCAGGAGGTCGCAGGGCACCTGCAGGCGCCCTGGCTCGACCACCTCGAGGACCACCCGGGCGTGCCGCGCGACGAGGGTGCCGGCTGCCCCCCGCGGGCCCGCGGTCCGCTCGGACGGGTCGCCCGCGAGATCGGCGAGGTCGTGCCCGGGGCGGACGGGAGCGGAGAGCTGCGATGGCTGCGCCGGGCGGGCTGAGCGGGTCGGGCGCGCCCGACGAGCTCATCCGGCGTGGGGCGACGCCGAGCGTCCCGACGATCGGGCAGGTCGCGCGCGCGGAGTCGGTGCGCCTGGGCGACCGGGGCGTGCGGCGTCGCGAGCACGAGCTGCGCTCGGCCCTCGTGGGTCTCGGCCCGCTCGAGCCCGTGGTCGCCGATCCCTCGGTGACCGACGTCCTCGTCAACGGCGACGGGCAGGTCTGGGTCGACCGCGGCGAAGGGGTGGAGCGCGCCCCGGTGGTCGTCGGCGACCCGGTCGACGTGCGGCGCCTGGCGACCCGTCTCGCCGGGCTGGCCGGCCGACGTCTCGACGACGCCCAGCCGTGGGTCGACGGCCTGCTGCCCGACGGGTCTCGTCTGCACGCCGTGCTCCCGCCGCTCGTCGTCGGGGGAGCCCACGTCAGCCTGCGCATCCCGCGCCACCGCCACCGCGACCTCGACGACCTCGTCGGCACCGGCATGCTCGACGACGAGACCGCCGAGCGGCTGCGCCAGGCCGTGGCGCAGCGTCGCTCGGTCGTCGTCAGCGGGGGCACCGGCACCGGCAAGACCACCTTGCTCGCCGCGATGCTCGCCTGCGTGCCCGCCGACGAGCGGATCCTGCTCGTCGAGGACGTCGCGGAGATGAGCGTCGATCACCCGCACACGGTCCGGCTGCAGTCGCGCAGCGCCAACACCGAGGGCGTGGGGCGGGTCAGTCTCGACGAGCTCGTGCGCCAGGCGCTGCGGATGCGGCCCGACCGGCTCGTCGTCGGCGAGGTGCGTGGCCCCGAGGTGCGCGAGCTCCTCATGGCGCTCAACACGGGCCACGAGGGCGGCTGCGGGACCGTCCACGCGAACGCCGCGGCCGACGTGCCCGCCCGCCTCGAGGCGCTCGGGACCCTCGCCGGCATGGCACCCGAGGTGACGCGCGCCCAGGTCGCCCTCGCCGTCGACCTCGTCGTCCACCTGCGCCGGGGCCCGCGGGGACGCCGGGTCGAGGAGGTGGTCGCCATGGGCGACCTCGTCGGCCGATGACCCCGGCCGTCGTCGTCCTGCTCGTCCTCGCGGCGCTGACCTGGCCGGGCCGGGCGACGCCGGGCGGGCGGACGTGGTCGGCGGCGGGCCTGCGGCGGGTGCGCCGACGCGACGAGCTCGGCCTCGAGGAGGCCGCAGCGCTCGCCGAGCTCCTCGCGATGGGCCTGCGCAGCGGGGGAGCGCCCGCCCGGGTCGTCGAGGTCGTCGCCCCGGACGTCCCGGACGCCGCTCGGGTCCTGCTCGACGAGCTGGGCCGTGAGCTGGCCGCGGGCCGGACCGGCGAGCAGACGTGGGCGAGGTGGGCCGGTGAGCACCCGGCGCTGGCACCGTGCGCCTCGGCCTGGCGGCTGAGCCAGCGGTGCGGCGTGCCGCTCGCCCCTGCGCTGGAGCAGGCGGCGTGCTCGGCACGAGCGGCCCTGTCGGCCCGGCGACGGCTCGACGCCGCGAGCGCCGGTGCCCGGGCGACGATGGGGCTGCTCACCCTGCTGCCCGTCGTCGGCCTGCTGGCGGGGCTGGCCCTGGGTGTCTCGCCGGCGGCGCTGCTCGGCTCGCCCGCGGCCCTCGTCAGCCTCGCGACAGGCGTGGTGCTCACCGTGCTGGGCTGGGCCACGAGCCGGGCCGTCCTGCGCCGGGCGACGAGACCGAGATCGACGTGACACCCGCGCTCGTAGCCCTCGTGCTCGCCGCGGCCCTCGTGTGGCCGCCCCGGGCGCGCGCCGTGCCCGGCACCCTTCGCCCGGCCGACGAGGCCCCGGCACCTCTGCTCTCCCAGGTCGCCGACGCGACCGACCTCCTCGCGCTCTCGCTCGTCGCCGGTCGTGGCATCACCGAGGCGCTCGACGCCGTCGCCGACGTCAGCGACCCGGCCGTGGCGCTCGACCTCAGACGGGTGGGAGCCGCGCTGCGGTGGGGGCGGGAGATGCGCGCCGCGTGGTCCTACGCGAGCCCGGGCTGGGCCCCGGTCGCCACGGCGCTCGTCGTCTCCTCGGAGTGCGGCGCCCCCGCGAGCGAGGTGCTCGCGGGGGCAGCCGCGCGGATCCGCGAGGCCGAGGCCCTCCGGCTCGAGGCCGCAGCTGCGCGCGCCGGCGTGCTGCTCGTCGTGCCGCTCGGTCTGCTCTTCCTGCCCGCCTTCGTCGCCATGGCCGTCGTGCCGATGCTCGTCGTCCTGCTCGGGCAGAGCCTGCGCTGAGCCGGCGCCCACCCCTCGCCTCGCGGGTCCTCCGCGGGTCCCGCGCGGGTCGAGGTATCCGGGCGAGCCAGGGCACGCGCGATCACCTCGACCGGGTGCCGGCATCGGCGCGAGCCGTCCACACCCCGTGCTCTTCGCGGGCTCCGGTCCACAGGAGCACGACGGGGGGCGGCGTCGCCGCGGCTCACCGACTTCGCTGGAGGTGCCGCGGCGCACCAGGTGCCGCGCGACCCGATGGAGGAGACATGAGAGCGACACTGACCCGCGCCGTGCGGCGCGGACGGCTGGCCTGCGAGGCCGGCATGACCACCGCGGAGTACGCGGTGGGGACCCTGGCGGCGGTGACCTTCGCCCTCGTCCTGCTCGCCGTGGTGAAGTCCGGCGCGGTGAAGTCCGGGCTCGCCGGTGTCATCACCGAGGCGCTGGGCCTGCGCTGAGCGGTGGCGGGGCGCCGCCGGGACGGTCACCGCGGAGATCGCGGTCGCCGTCCCGGCCGTCGTCCTCGTCCTCTCGCTCGCGCTGTCCGGCATCGCCCTCGGCGCCGACTCGGTGCGCTGCCAGGATGCAGCCCGCGTCGGCGCGCGCGAGCTCGCCCGCGGCGAGAGCGAGCAGCGGGCCGTCTCCGACGCCCGGCGGGCGCTGCCACGGGGGTCGAGCGTGACCGCCAGCCGGTCGGGCGACCGGGTCGTCGTCGCCGTGAGCGTCCCGCCGCCGTCCGCCCTGCGCGGCATCGGGGTGGGCTCCGGGCCGCGGTGCACGTCGACGGCGCGGGTCGAGGAGGTCACCTGATGCAGGCGCGCCGCGGTGCGGGGGAGCGGGGCTCGGGGAGCGTCCTCGTCCTCGGCGTGGTCGCCGCGGTGCTCGTCGTGCTCACCGCGACCCTCGTCCTCGCCGGCGCGCTCGCGGCGGCCCACCGCGCACGCGGGGCGGCCGACCTCAGCGCGCTCGCGGCCGCGGGCGAGGCGGTCGACGGGGCGTCGTCGGCGACGGCCTGCGGGGTGGCCGCAGACCTCGCGCGCGTCAACGGCGCGACGCTGCGGTCGTGCGTGGTGGGGTCCGACGGCGTGGTGGACGTCGAGGTCGTCGTCGCCGTCCCTCTCCACGTCTCGGGGGTCACGCCCCGCGCGATGCCGGGACGGGCCCGTGCCGGTCCGGCGCCGGGGCAGCGGTGACGACGTCGTGCGCCCGGGCTCAGGCGCGGGGCGGGAGCCCGCCGTCGGGGCGGCCGCGGCGGGCGTCCTCCTCGGCGACCGCGGCACGCTCGCGCGCCGTCTCGGTCGCCAGGTGCTGGTCGTGCAGCTCGCGCTCGTGCTGACGGTCGAGCTCCTCGCGCTCGCGCACCCGGGCGGCCTCGTCCTCGGCGCGACGCTGCTGGGCCTCGCGCTCGAGGTCCTTGCGCTCGCGCCGCAGCCGCGCCTTGCGGGCGAGGGCCGAGCGCATGAGGACCAGACCGAGCCAGGCGAGGAACATCACGGCCATGCCGGCGACGACGAGCGCGAGCGGGTTGAGCGAGACGGTGACGGTGTCGAGCAGCGAGATGTCGACCTTCTGGCCGGCGACGTCGGGCGAGCCCGTGCCCATGACGAGGACGACACCGACGAGGATCGCGACGACGAGGATGATCAGACCCAGGACGACCATGACGAGAGCTCCGTTCGGGGGAGGCGTCGGCCTCCCGGGACCGGGGGCCGTCGTGCGGGCGGTGCGTCGAGCACACTAGCCCCGCTCGGCAAGGATCGCGCCCAGGAGCGCGACCGCAGCATCCTTGTCCAGGGGCTCGTTGCCGTTGCCGCACTTGGGCGACTGCACGCACCGCGGGCAGCCCCGCTCGCAGGGGCAGTCACGCACCAGCTCGAGGGTGGTACGCCACCACGTCGGCGCCATGTCGTGCGCCCGGTGCGCGAAGCCCGCGCCGCCGGGGTACCCGTCGTAGACGAGCACCGTCGGCAGCCCCGTGTCGGGGTGGACGTCGGTCGAGACCCCGCCGATGTCCCACCGGTCGCACGTCGCGAGCAGGGGCAGGGTCGCGATGGCGGCGTGCTCCGCCGCGTGGGCGGCACCGGGCACGTCGGCCTCGTCGACCCCGGCCTCGGCGAGCAGGTCGGGCGTCATCGTCCACCACACGCCACGTGTCGTGAGGACCTGCTCGGGCAGCTCGAGCTGGTGGGTGCCGATGATCTCGCCGCCGGGGAGCCGCCGCACGAAGGAGGTGACCTGGCGGCGCACCCGCACGACCCCGCGGCACAGCCGCATACGGCCGAAGGTCGCCGAGGACTCCTCGCGGACGATGTCGAAGGAGGATCGGGACTGCGCCGTCGTCGACCACCCCGGGTCGCCCCGCACCACGGTGGCGGTCGAGCCGTCGAGGTCGAGATCGGTGACGACGTAGGTCTGCCCTTGGTGCACGTGCACCGCGCCGGTGTGCACGGAGGTGTGCGCGGCGGCTGCGTCCACCGTGCCGACGACCCGGCCCGTGCGCCCCTCGACGACGCTGACGACCGGGCCGGCACCGCGCAGCGAGAGGTGGTCGCCCGGGCGGTCCTCCCGGGCCCAGAACCAGCCCGCGGGTCGGCGACGCAGCACCTTGCGGGCGGTGAGCACCTCGAGCACCCCCGCGAGGCCGGGCCCGAACCACCGCTCGTCCTCGAGGGTGACCGGCACCTCGGCCGCGGCCGCGGCCACGTGCGGCGCGAGCACGTGGACGTTGCCCGGGTCCATGACGATCGCCTCGACCGGGTCGCCGAAGACGTACTCGGGGTGCTGGAGCACCCAGCTGTCCAGGGGGTCGTCGGCGGCGACCGAGACGACGAGCGCGTCGCGCCCGGCGCCGCCCCCGTCGCGTCCTGCTCGTCCGGCCTGCTGCCACCACGAGGCCCGGCGCCCCGGCCAGCCGGCGACGACGACGGCGTCGAGGCCGGTGATGTCGACGCCGAGCTCGAGCGCGTTCGTCGCGGCGACCGCCATGAGGTCGCGCGAGCGCATCCGCTGCTCGAGCTCGCGGCGCTCCTCCGGCAGGTACCCGCCGCGGTAGGCCGCCACCCGCCCGGCGAGATCGGGACGGGCGAGCTCGAGACGGTCGCTGACCTGCGCGGCGAGCGACTCCACGCCGGCCCGCGAGCGGGCGAAGGCGAGGGTCTGAACGTCGTCGCCGACGAGGGCCGCGACGACGTCGGCCGCCTCCGCGGTGAGCGAGCGGCGCGACCCGTCGGCCTGCTCCGGCGGCTCCCACAGGACGCAGGTGCGGCCGGCGCGCGGGGAGCCGTCGTGGGTCACGGCGACGACCTCGCGACCGACGAGGGCGTGCGCGTGCCGGGCGGGCTCGGCGACGGTCGCCGAGGCGAGGACGACGCTCGGGTGCGCCCCGTAGCGCTCGGCCACGCGCAGCAGGCGCCGCAGGACGAGCGAGACATGGGTGCCGAAGACCCCGCGGTAGGCGTGGCACTCGTCGACGACGACGTAGGACAGGGACCGGAAGAAGGGCGCCCACCCGCGGTGCCCGGGCAGCATCGAGTGGTGCACGAGGTCGGGGTTGGTGAGCACGATCTGGGCGTGCTCCCTGATCCAGCGCCGCTCGTCGGTCGGGGTGTCGCCGTCGTAGGTCGCCGCCCGCACACCGGGCACCGCCATCGCCTCGACCCGGGCCAGCTGGTCGGCGGCGAGCGCCTTCGTCGGCGCGAGGTAGAGGGTCGTCCCCCCGCGGATCGAGTGCCGCCCGCTCGGCGGTCCCTCGATCGCGGCGGTGAGCGCCGGCAGCAGGTAGCCGAGCGACTTGCCCGAGGCCGTGCCCGTCGAGACGACGACGTCGTGACCGGCGTGCGCGAGCTGGGCGACCTGCTCCTGGTGCGACCACAGCTGCTCGACCCCGGCGCCCGCGAGCGCCCCGCGCACGGCCGGCGCGACCCACCCCGGCATCGGTGCGTGCTGGGCCGCCCGGGCCGGCAGGTGCTCCGCATGGCGGACCCGTCCCGGCAGCCGGCTCTCCAGGGCGCGCAGACGCCCGTCCTCCCGGGCCGCGCCGGCGTCGGCGGGACCGGGCGCGGTCCCCCTTCGCCCTGGACAGGGGCCGCCCGTCTGCGCTCTGGGCTCGGTGCTGCCGCTCACGGTGGTCTACGGTAAGCGCGGACGAGCAGGGCGGGACCGACACCCCGCGCGACCTGCGGAGACGTCCGTACGTGAGGCGCCCGCCCGGGCGCCCTGGCCAGGAGGCGGTACCAGTGGCTCTGACGATCAGCACCAGCAACAGCAATGGAGCGGTCGTCGTGCACTGCACCGGCGAGATCGACGTGTCCACGGCGTCCCAGCTGCGCGACGCGGTCCAGCAGGTCATCCTCGGCGGCAGCCGCAGCGTCGCCATCGACATGACCGGCGTGAGCTTCATGGACTCGACCGGTCTCGGCGTCGTCGTCGGCCGGCTGAAGACCCTGCGCCGCGAGGGCGGCACGCTGACCATCGCCGCGACCGCCGAGCGGGTGCGCCGAGTCTTCGAGATCACCGGTCTCGACAAGGTCTTCGTGCTCTACCGCGACCCCGCCGACGCGGCTCGCGCCGCCGCCGAGACGACGGGGTGACCTCGGAGTAGGGTGACGGCCACTCGCCCACCTCAGCCGGTGGGCGCTCGTGCGCGCGAACCATCGAGGAGGATGGGATGGCGGTCTACCCCTACGCCGTAGCAGCTGACACGCTCGACCTGTCGAGCGGCAACCTCTACCTGACCGCCGGCGTCGCCCTCATCGGCGTCGTGTGCATCGCGATGGGGCTGGTCTTCCGCTCCCAGGTGCTCTCCGCCGACCCCGGCACCGAGCGGATGCGCGAGATCGGCGCCGCCGTCGAGGAGGGCGCCCACGCCTACCTGCGCCGGCAGTTCCGCACCCTCGGCGTCTTCGTCGTCATCGTCTTCGTGCTCCTCCTCGCCCTGCCCGCGGACTCCGCGGGGGTGCGCTGGGGCCGCTCCGGCTTCTTCCTCCTCGGCGCCGGCTTCTCCGCCGCGATCGGCTACCTCGGGATGTCCCTGGCGGTGAAGGCCAACGTCCGCGTCGCCGAGGCCGCCCGGACATCCGGGCGCGACGAGGGCATGCGGATCGCCTTCCGCACCGGCGGCGTCGTCGGCATGTTCACCGTCGGGCTCGGCCTGCTCGGCGCGGCCGTCGTCGTCATGGCCTACCAGGGCGACGCCCCGAAGGTCCTCGAGGGCTTCGGCTTCGGCGCCGCGCTCCTCGCGATGTTCATGCGCGTCGGTGGCGGCATCTTCACCAAGGCCGCCGACGTCGGCGCCGACCTCGTCGGCAAGGTCGAGGCCGGCATCCCCGAGGACGACCCGCGCAACGCCGCGACGATCGCCGACAACGTGGGCGACAACGTCGGCGACTGCGCGGGCATGGCCGCGGATCTCTTCGAGTCCTACGCCGTCATGCTCGTCGCCGCCCTCATCCTCGGCTCGGCGGCCTTCGGCGAGAGCGGGCTCGTCTTCCCGCTGCTCATCCCCGCCGTCGGCGCCCTCACCGCGCTGCTCGGCGTCTTCATCACCAGGGCGGCACCCGGGGGCGACGCCCTCGCGGCGATCAACCGCAGCTTCTACATCACCGCCGCGATCTCCGCCGTGCTCA
The DNA here is from genome assembly GCF_040547045.1 of Janibacter sp. UYMM211. NCBI lineage: Bacteria > Bacillati > Actinomycetota > Actinomycetes > Micrococcales > Intrasporangiaceae > Janibacter > Janibacter sp. UYMM211. The sequence goes on from NZ_JBEPOY010000002.1 coordinate 171,993, forward strand.
CCGCGGTCGTCGCCTTCGTCTACCTGCCGAGCAGCTACGCCGAGCTCGGGAGCCGCAACCAGGACATCGCCGCGATGTCCGGAGACCCCCGGCTCGCCGCGCTCCTCGCGGTGCTCCTCGGCATCGTCCTGGCCGCCGTCATCCTGTGGCTCACCGGCTACTACACCGGCACCGACAAGCGTCCGACGAAGGACGTCGCCCGTACGACGCTCACCGGCGCCGCGACGGTCGTCCTGTCCGGCATCGGGCTCGGCCTCGAGTCGGCGGTCTACAAGGTCACCACGATGGCCATCGCCATCTACCTCGTCTTCCTCCTCGGCGGCGGGTCGGTGACGCTCTCGCTCTTCTTCATCGCGCTCGCCGGCTGCGGCATCCTCACGACGGTCGGCGTGATCGTCGCGATGGACACCTTCGGCCCGGTCTCGGACAACGCCCAGGGCATCGCGGAGATGTCGGGGGACGTCGACGCGGAGGGCGCCCAGGTGCTCACCGAGCTCGACGCCGTCGGCAACACGACGAAGGCGATCACCAAGGGCATCGCCATCGCCACCGCGGTCTTCGCCGCCACGGCTCTCTTCGGGTCCTACACCGACGCCTGGAGCGCACAGCTGGAGACCACCGCGACCGCGCTCGGCGACGAGATCTCCCAGGGGTCCATCGACGCCGGCGCCATCCCCGGCATCCAGCAGAGCATCGACGACTTCAACGTCAGTGCCGCCTCCGAGATCGTCAGCCCCCACACGCTCGTCGGGCTGCTCCTCGGCGCGGCGGTCGTCTTCCTCTTCTCCGGCCTGGCCATCAACGCGGTGACCCGCGCCGCCGGTGCCATCGTCTTCGAGGTGCGCCGTCAGTTCCGCGAGCACCCCGGCATCATGGCGGGCACGGAGAAGCCCGAGTACGCGCGGGTCGTCGACATCTGCACCAAGGACTCGCTGCGCGAGCTCGCGACCCCCGGCCTGCTCGCCGCCCTCACCCCCGTCGTCGTCGGCTTCGGCCTGGGCATCGGGGCGCTCGCCGGCTTCCTCGCCGGCGCCATCGCGTGCGGCGCGCTCATGGCGGTCTTCCTCGCCAACTCCGGCGGGGCGTGGGACAACGCGAAGAAGATCGTCGAGGACGGGCACCACGGCGGCAAGGGCTCCGACGCCCACGCAGCCGCCGTCATCGGCGACACCGTCGGCGACCCCTTCAAGGACACCGCCGGACCGGCGATCAACCCCCTCATCAAGGTGATGAACCTCGTCTCGGTGCTCATCGCCCCCGCGATCGTCGTGCTCACCGTGCGCGAGGAGCCGATGACGTGGGCGCGCCTGCTCATCGCCGGGGTCGCGCTGGCGATCATCGTCGTCGCGCTGATGATCACCAAGCGGCGCGACCTGGCCATCGCCGGCGACGACGCCCCGGACGACGACGGCCGCGAGGTCTACGCCGCTCCCACCCAGGCCTGAGCGGGTCCCCCCTTCGCCCGGTCCCGCGGCGAAGGGGGAGCGCCCGCCCCGCCCGTAGGCTGGGTCGTCGTGACGTCCGCCGCGCCGATGACCCCCGACCACCCCGCGCCCGCCCTCGACCCCGAGCTGCTCGGCCGGCTGCGCGCCGACCTCGACCAGGCGGGCGTCGACGTCGACGCCCTCGAGGAGCTGCTCGGGCCGGTCGCCTCCGGCGCGCTGCACCGCGAGGACCCGCTGCCCGCCCGGTGGCGGCTGCGCGAGGTCGACGGCTCGCTCGCGACCTTCGTGCGCCTCTTCACCCTCGGCGACCCGGTCGACCCCGCCGAGGTCGACGAGCTGCTGCCGACCCTCACCGCCGCCGGTCTCGTCGAGCTCGGTCTGGCCCGGGAGGACGGGACCTCGCTGCGCTCGACCGCCGAGGTGCGCCCCTACGGCGACGAGAGCCGCACCTGGTACGTCCTGTCCGACCACGGCGAGACCGCGCTGGGGACCTCGCTGCCCGTCGACCACGTCCTCGGCATCGGTGGTGCGTCGACGACCCTGGCCGCGTGGACCCCTCGGCCGGAGGTGCGTCGTGCCCTCGACCTCGGCACCGGGTGCGGGGTGCAGTCGCTCCACCTGTCGACCCACGTGGGCGAGGTCGTCGCGACCGACCTGTCGCAGCGGGCCCTCGGGTACGCCGCGGTCAACGCCGCGCTCGCCGGGCTCGACCTCGACCTGCGGGCGGGCTCGATGCTCGAGCCGGTGGCGGGGGAGCGCTTCGACCTCGTCGTGAGCAACCCGCCCTTCGTCATCACCCCCCGACGTGCCGACGTGCCGCTCTACGAGTACCGCGACGGCGGGGCGGTCGGCGACGAGGTCGTCGCCTCGCTGGTGCGCGACCTCGGCGCGCACCTCGAGCCGGGGGGCCTGGCCCAGCTGCTCGGCAACTGGGAGGTGCGCGAGGGGCAGGACTGGCGCGACGTCGTCGGTGGCTGGCTCGACGCCGCAGAGGCGGCCGGACACCCCGTCGACGCCTGGGTCGTCCAGCGCGAGGAGCAGGACCCCGCCGAGTACGCCGCGACGTGGTCGCGCGACGGCGGGCAGCGTGCGGGCACGCCCGAGCACGAAGGGATGAGCCTGGCCTGGCTCGAGGACTTCGCGGCCCGGGGGGTCGAGCGGGTCGGCTTCGGCGTCATCACCCTCCAGCGGCCGGTGGGGGAGCGCCCGACCTTCCGCGACCTCGTCGACCACCGCGGACCCGTCGCGACGCCCATGGGTGCGTCGGTGCTCGCCGGGATGCGGGCCCGGACCTGGCTCGCCGAGCACGACGACGCCGCCGTCCTCGACGTCGCGTGGAGCCGCCCGCCCGATGTCACCGAGGAGCGGCACACCCGGCCGGGCGAGGCGGACCCGACGGTCATCGTCCTGCGCCAGGGCGGCGGTCTGGGGCGGGTCATGCAGCTGAGCACGGTGACAGCGGCGCTCGTGTCGGTGTGCGACGGCGAGCTCACCGCCGGGGTCGCCGCGGGGGCGATCGCCGGGCTGCTCGACCTCGACCCCGACGCGGTGCGCGCGGAGGTCGTGCCCTTCGTGCGCGAGGCGGTGGCGGACGGGCTGCTCGTGCGCTGACCGCCGTGGGCTCGACCCTTGTGAGTGAGCACTCACTCATCTACCGTCGACCGGGTGACCCCCCGTGCCCCCGCGATGAGCCCTGACGACCGGCGGGCGGCCATCGTCGACGTCGCCATCCCCCTGCTGCGCGAGCACGGCCCGGGTCTGACGACCCGGCAGGTCGCCGAGGCCGCCGGCATCGCCGAGGGCACGCTCTTCCGCGCCTTCGGCAGCAAGGACGAGCTCGTCCAGGCCTGCGCGACAGCCGTGCTCGACCCGGCGGCCGCGGTCGCCGAGCTCGGCGAGGTCGACCCGTCGCTGCCGCTCGACGACCGGCTCGTCGCCGGCGTGGCCGTCGTGCAGCGCCACGTCGAGCAGGTCGTCGCGCTCATCTCCGTCCTCCACCACGCCGGTGTCGTGCCGCCGGTGGACAAGGCCCGGCACCGCGGGCCGGGCGACCCGGCGCTCGACGCGGCCTTCACCGCCCTCGTCGGCGACGACGCCCGCGCCCTGCGCAAGCCCGTCGACGAGGTCGTCGGGCTGCTCCAGCTGCTCGCGCTGTCGAGCGTCCACCCGCTGATGTCGGCCCGGCGCCTCGACGCGGCCGAGATCGTCGACGTCGTCCTCGACGGCACCCGGAGGTCCTCGTGACGCTCGTCCGCCTCGTGCGCACCCACCTGCGGCCCTACGCCGCCGTGCTCGTGCTCCTCCTCGGCCTGCAGCTCGCCGGCACCCTCGCCTCGCTCTACCTGCCGAGCCTCAACGGCAGGATCATCGACGAGGGCGTCGCCGTCGGCGACACCGGCTTCATCCTCGCCGCCGGCACGGCGATGCTCGTCGTCTCGCTCGTCCAGGTCGTCGCGACGATCGGGGCCACCCGCATCGGCGCGCAGACCGCGGCCTCGCTCGGGCGCGACGTGCGGGCCTCGGTCTTCGACCGGGTCGGCGCCTTCTCCGCCCAGGAGCTCTCGCGCTTCGGGGCGCCGACGCTCATCAGCCGCAGCACCAACGACGTCACCCAGGTGCAGCAGGTCGTCTACATGGCGCTGGCGATGATGGTCACGGCACCGCTGACGATGGTCGGCGGCATCATCATGGCGCTGCGCGAGGACGCCGGGCTGTCCTGGCTCGTCGCGGTCGCCGTGCCGGCGCTCGCCGTGGCCATCGGCGTCATCATCGCGAGGATGATCCCGCACTTCCAGGCGATGCAGCGGGCGGTCGACTCGGTCAACCGCATCCTGCGCGAGCAGATCACCGGCGTGCGGGTCGTGCGGGCCTTCGTGCGCGAGGACGTCGAGCGCGATCGCTTCGCCCGGGCCAACGAGACGTACACGGGCACGGCGCTCGCGGTCGGGCGGCTCATGGCGCTCGCCTTCCCCCTCGTCATGGTGATCTTCAACGCCTCGACGGTCGCCGTCATCTGGTTCGGCGCCATGCGGGTCGACAGCGGTCAGATGCAGGTCGGGGCGCTCACCGCCTTCATGGCCTACCTCATCCAGATCCTCATGTCGGTGATGATGGCGACCTTCATGGCGATGATGGTGCCGCGCGCCGCGGTCTCGGCCGGGCGCATCACCGAGGTCCTCGAGACCGAGCCCACGGTGCGCGCCCCGGACGAGCCGGTGGCGCTGCCCGCCGGGCCGGTCGGGGTCGAGCTGCGCGGCGTGAGCTTCGCCTACCCGGGGGCGCAGGAGCCCGTGCTGCGCGAGATCAGCGTCGTCGCCCGACCCGGCACGACGACCGCGGTCGTCGGCTCGACCGGCGCCGGCAAGACGACCCTCGTCGGCCTGGTGCCCCGGCTGCACGACGTCACCGGGGGCCAGGTGCTCGTCGGCGGGGTCGACGTGCGCGACGCCGACCCCGAGGACCTGTGGAGCCGGCTCGGCCTCGTGCCCCAGCGCCCCTACCTCTTCACCGGCACCGTGGCGAGCAACCTGCGGCACGGCGACCCCGACGCCACCGACGACGACCTGTGGCAGGCGCTGCGCGTCGCCCAGGCGGAGGACTTCGTCCGGGCGCTGCCCGAGGGCCTCGACGCCCCGATCGCCCAGGGCGGCACGAACGTCAGCGGCGGCCAGCGCCAGCGCCTGGCCATCGCCCGCGCGCTCGTGCGCCGCCCGTCGGTCTACCTCTTCGACGACTCCTTCTCGGCCCTCGACGTCGCGACCGACGCCCGCCTGCGCGCGGCCCTTCGCCCGGTCACCCGGGAGGCGACCGTCCTCGTCGTCGCGCAGCGCGTGTCGAGCATCGTCGACGCCGACTCGATCGTCGTCCTCGACGCAGGGGTCGTCGTCGGGCAGGGCACGCACGACGAGCTGCTCGCGTCGTGCCCGACGTACGTCGAGATCGTCTCGAGCCAGCAGGCGACGCAGGAGGCAGCATGAGCGAGCTCGGCACCGCGGAGGAGCGGGCGGCCAAGGAGCGGCGCGGACCGGGGTCGGCCCACCGCGGCGGCCCCCCGCACGCCGCGATCGGCGTCCCGACCGACACCTCGCAGGACTTCGTCGCGGGCGCCCGGAGGATCCTGGGGCTGCTGCGTCCCGAGCGGCTCGTCGTGTGGACCACCGTCCTCCTCGCCGTGGGCAGCGTCGTGCTCAACGCGATCGGGCCGAAGGTCCTCGGCCGCGCGACCGACCTCGTCTTCGCCGGGTCCTTCGGGCGGCAGATCCCGGCCGGGGTCAGCCAGGAGCAGGCCGTCGAGCAGCTCCGGGCCCGTGGCGAGGACCGCGTCGCCGACGTGCTCGCCGCGATGGACCACGTCTTGCCCGGGCAGGGCGTCGACACGGGAGCGCTCGGCCGGGTGCTGCTCGGCGTCCTCGCGATCTACGTCGTCGCGGCCGCGCTCCAGCTCGTCCAGGGCCGGCTGCTCACCGGGGCGGTCAACCGCACCATCTACCGGCTGCGCGAGGACGTCGAGGACAAGCTGCACCGGCTGCCGCTGCCGTACTTCGACGGCCAGCCCCGCGGCGAGCTGCTGAGCCGGGTGACCAACGACATCGACAACGTCGCGCAGAGCCTGCAGCAGACCCTCAGCCAGCTGCTCACCTCGCTCCTCACCGTCGTCGCCGTCGTGTCGATGATGCTGTGGATCTCGCCGCTGCTCGCGCTCATCGCGCTCGTGACGATCCCGGTGACGATGCTCGTCACCGCCGCCATCGGCAAGCGCAGCCAGCGGCACTTCGTCCAGCAGTGGAAGAGCACGGGCGAGGTCAACGCCGTCGTCGAGGAGACCTTCACCGGGCACGAGCTCGTCAAGGTCTTCGGTCGTCAGGAGCAGTCGGCACGCGACTTCGCCGTGAAGAACGACGAGCTGCACCACGCGAGCTTCCGGGCCTCCTTCATCAGCGGCGTCATCATGCCGACGATGATGTTCATCGGGAACCTCAACTACGTCGCGATCGCCGTCGTCGGCGGGCTGCGGGTGGCCAGCGGCACGATGAGCCTGGGCGACGTGCAGGCCTTCATCCAGTACTCGCGCCAGTTCACCCAGCCGCTCACCCAGGTCGCCTCGATGGCCAACCTCATGCAGAGCGGGGTCGCGTCCGCCGAGCGCGTCTTCGCGGTGCTCGACGCGCCCGAGCAGGAGCCCGAGGCGCGGACGCCGACGAGCATCGAGGACCCGCACGGCCGGGTCGCCTTCGAGGACGTGTCCTTCTCCTACACCCCGGGCACCCCGCTCATCGAGCACCTCGACCTCGTCGTCGAGCCGGGGCAGACCGTCGCCATCGTCGGCCCCACGGGCGCGGGCAAGACGACCCTCGTCAACCTCGTCCTGCGCTTCTACGAGCTCGACGGCGGGCGGATCACCCTCGACGGCGTCGACATCACCGAGCTGACGCGCACGGGCCTGCGCAGCCGGATCGGGATGGTGCTCCAGGACACCTGGCTCTTCGCCGGGACCATCCGCGAGAACATCGCCTACGGGCGCCCGGGGGCGAGCGACGAGGAGGTCCTCGAGGCGGCCCGGGCCACCTTCGTCGACCGCTTCGTGCACGCGCTGCCCGACGGCTACGACACGGTCCTCGACGCCGAGGCCGGCAACCTCAGCGCGGGGGAGCGTCAGCTCGTCACCATCGCGCGGGCCTTCCTCGCCCAGCCCTCGCTGCTCATCCTCGACGAGGCGACGAGCTCGGTCGACACGCGCACCGAGCTGCTCGTGCAGCAGGCGATGGCCGCCTTGCGCAGCGACCGGACGAGCTTCGTCATCGCCCACCGGCTCTCGACGATCCGCGACGCGGACCTCATCCTCGTCATGGAGGAGGGACGCATCGTCGAGCAGGGCTCGCACGCCGAGCTGCTCGCCGCCGACGGCGCCTTCGCCGCGCTGTACGCGGCGCAGTTCTCCGGGGCGGTCGACCCGGACGCAGCAGTGGGCGCCGGCTCCGCGGTGTGACCCGCGGTGCCGACGCCCACCGGTCGGTCACATGCCGAGCGTGATCTTCCAGGCGTCGTCGACCTTGATGAGCTTGACGTCGCTGTCCTTGCCGTCGTAGGTCGTCTTGACCGTCGCGCTGTTGCCGTCCTCGGAGACGGTGGCGTCGCCGATGTCGAGCTTGTCGGGGTCGGCGACGAGCTCCTCGCCGCCGCCGCCCTCCTCGACCGACTTCTTCATCGTCTCGGCGCAGCCGCCCTCGCCGGCCGACTCGACGGTCTTGACGAACTCGGGGTCGAGCATCTCGCAGACCTTCGCGTAGTCCTTGTCCGCCGCGGCGTTCGCGAACTCCTCGACCGCGTCCTCCGGGCCGTCGCTGCTGCCGCAGGCGCTGAGGCCGAGGGCGAGCACGGCACCGAGGCCGGCGGTCATCATCGTCTTGGTCATCGCTGTCATACCCCTGTCTCGTCACCGACCACGGCGGCCGGTCTGCGGCGAGGATAGCCACGATCCGGCCCGCGGTAACTGGGGAGGACTCCCCGGTCGCCGGGGCCGGGACATGGGCGTAGGTTGCCAGGGCCGTCCCCCCGGGGACGCGACCTGGAAGGAGACCCATGACGCCGCCACTGACGTCACTGCCGGCGCTCATGCCGCCGGCTGCAGACACCCTCATCGACGCGAACGCCGTCGACTACCTGCTCGTCGCCCTGTACTTCGCCTTCGTCCTCGGCGTCGGCATCATGGCCCGTCGCTCGGTGAGCGACTCCGTCGACTTCTTCCTCTCCGGCCGCTCGCTGCCGGCCTGGGTCACCGGCCTGGCCTTCATCTCGGCCAACCTCGGTGCCGTCGAGATCATGGGCATGTCGGCCAACGGCGCCGAGATCGGCATGCCTACCTTCCATTACTTCTGGGTCGGCGCGGTCCCCGCCATGCTCTTCCTCGGCGTGGTGATGATGCCCTTCTACTACGGCTCGAAGGTCCGATCGGTCCCCGAGTTCATGTACCGCCGCTTCGGCACCGGTGCGCACGTCGTCAACGCCTTCTCCTTCGCGCTGGCCCAGCTGCTCATCGCGGGCGTCAACCTCTACCTGCTCGGCTCGATCGTCCAGGCCCTGCTCGGCTGGCCGCTGTGGGTGGCGCTCATCGTCGCGGCCGCGATCGTCCTGTCCTACATCACCCTCGGCGGGCTGTCGGCGGCGATCTACAACGAGGTCCTTCAGTTCTTCGTCATCGTCGCCGCGCTGCTGCCGCTGACCCTCATCGGTCTGCACCGCGTCGGCGGCTGGGGCGGGCTCAACGACAAGATCACGGCGGCCGCGCAGAACGCGCCGTCCGACGCCGGTGTCGCCTCCGCGAGCCAGCAGCTCGACTCGTGGCCCGGCCAGGCGCTGTCCGGCTTCGACTCGCCGATCCTGTCGGTCATCGGCATCGTCTTCGGCCTGGGCTTCGTGCTCTCCTTCGGCTACTGGACGACGAACTTCGTCGAGGTGCAGCGCGCGCTCGCCTCGGACTCGATCTCCTCGGCCCGCAAGACGCCGATCATCGGCGCCTTCCCGAAGATGTTCATCCCCTTCATCGTCATCATCCCGGGCATGGTCTCGGCGGTGCTCGTCACCGAGATGATCGACCTCAAGAACGGCGGCACTCCCACCGGTGGGGCGAGCGGCGACGTCAAGTACAACGACGCGCTCCTGCTCCTCATGCGCGACGTGCTGCCCAACGGTCTGCTCGGCCTGGCGATCGCGGGTCTGCTCGCGGCCTTCATGGCCGGCATGGCGGCCAACATCTCGGCCTTCAACACCGTCTTCAGCTACGACATCTGGGAGCGCTACGTCCGCAAGGACCGCAGCGACGACTACTACCTGCGGATCGGCCGTCTGGCCACCGTCGCGGCGACGATCATCGCGATCTTCACGGCGTCCATCGCGGGTGGCTTCTCCAACATCATGGACTACCTGCAGACGCTCTTCGGGTTCTTCAACGCACCGCTCTTCGCGACCTTCATCCTCGGCATGTTCTGGAAGCGGATGACCCCGACGGCCGGCTGGACCGGTCTCGTCGCGGGCACCCTCTCGGCCGTCACGCTGTGGGTCTGCGGCAACCCCGACATGCTCGCGCTCTTCGAGCTGCCGGGGCAGGGCCTGGCCTTCGCCGCCGCGAGCACCGCCTTCGTCGTCGACATCGTCGTCAGCGTCGCGGTGACGATGGTGACCAAGCCCAAGCCCGCCAGCGAGCTCAAGGGCCTGGTCTACTCGGAGACGCCGAAGGAGGACCTCGTCGACCCGCACGAGGCCGGTCGTCCCTTCTACCAGCGCACCGTCCCGCTCGCCGGGATCGCGCTGGTCATCGTCGTCGTCCTCAACTTCGCCTTCTAAGGAGCGCTGACCGTCATGGCAGACACCGCAGGCCGCAAGACCGCCGGCGCCTTCGACATCCGGACCTTCATCGGCTCCCTGCTCGGGCTGTACGGCCTCATCCTCACCCTCATGGGGATCTTCGGGGACAAGGAGCTCGAGAAGACGGGTGGCATCAACGCCAACCTCTGGACCGGGCTCGCCCTCCTCGTGATCGGCATCGCCTTCATCACCTGGGCGCGGCTGCGCCCGATCGTCGTGCCGGAGCACGTCGAGCCGGCCGGGGACGACCCGACCCGGCCCGCGCCGCGGCGCAAGCAGCGCGGCCACTAGCCGGCCGCCGGACCGGCAGCGCGAAGGGGGACCCCGGACGGGGTCCCCCTTCGTCATGCCCGCGGCGGCTCAGCTGAAGGTGAAGGACCGCTTGCTCAGGCCGTACCAGAAGCCGTCGACCGTGCTCTCGACGTCCGTCGCGCCGGAGGCGTGCGCCGCGCCGAGGGCGAGGTAGAGCGGCGCCCAGTGCTCGGTGCGCGGGTGCGCCTCGTGGGCGGCGGGGGCGACGTCGAGCATGTTGACGAGGGCGTCGACGTCCTGCGCCTCGACCGCCTCCTGGGCCCAGTGGTCGAACTCGGCGGAGGCGGCCGGCGGGGGCGCGTCGGCGCCGGCCCGGGGGTTGAACCACCGCAGGTTGTGCGTCGTGAAGCCCGAGCCGACGACGAGCGTGCCCTGGTCGCGAAGGGGGGCGAGCGTGCGCCCGATCTCGAAGAGGGTCGCCGGGTCGAGGGTCGGCATCGACATCTGCAGCACGGGGACGTCCGCGTCGGGGTACATCTCCACGAGCGGCACGTACGCGCCGTGGTCGAGTCCGCGCGTCTCGTCGCGGCGCACCTGCAGGCCCCGGCCGCCGAGCAGGCCGGTCACCTCGTCGGCGAGAGCAGGGGCGAGCGGGGGCGCGTACTCGACCTCGTAGTAGTGCTGCGGGAAGCCGTAGAAGTCGTAGGTGAGCGGCACCTGGCGCTGGGTCGGGCTCACCGTCACCGGCACGTCCTCCCAGTGCGCCGAGATCATGAGGATGCTCGTCGGCTTCGTGAAGCTCGAGGACCAGTCGGCGAGCTGCTGGGTCCAGCGGGCGTCGTCGGCCAGGGGAGGGGCGCCGTGGCTGAGGTAGAGGACGGGAGCGGTCATGACGGCCAGGATAGTTGACCCATCAAGTTAAAGCAACAACCCTGTCCCGCGCCGTGACCTCGGCTGCGGGCCCGTCCCCGCCGTGGGCTACGGTTCGGATCGCGCACCCCGCCGAGAGCCGCGACGAATCCGCGGCACGGGGCGCGAGGCAAGGAGTCCCCCATGAGCGCCCCCAACCTCGTCATCGTCGAGTCGCCGGCCAAGGCCAAGACCATCGCCGGCTACCTCGGCCCCGACTACGTCGTCGAGGCCTCGGTCGGTCACATCCGCGACATCCCGCAGCCGCGCGAGCTGCCCGCCGACATGAAGAAGGGCCCCTTCGGCCGCTTCGGCGTCAACGTCGAGGACCGCTCCTTCGAGCCGTACTACGTCATCGACGCGGACAAGAAGAAGAAGGTCACCGAGCTCAAGCGTCTGCTCAAGGACGCCGAGACCCTCTACCTCGCCACGGACGAGGACCGCGAGGGCGAGGCCATCGCGTGGCACCTGCTCGAGGCGCTCAAGCCCAAGGTCCCCGTCAAGCGGATGGTCTTCCACGAGATCACCAAGGAGGCCATCCAGCGCGCGGTGCAGTCGACCCGCGACATCGACATGGACCTCGTCGACGCCCAGGAGGGGCGGCGCATCCTCGACCGTCTCTACGGCTTCGACATCAGCCCCGTGCTGTGGCGCAAGATCAAGCAGGGCCTGTCCGCCGGCCGCGTGCAGAGCGTCGCGACCCGCGTCGTCGTCGAGCGCGAGCGCGAGCGCATGGCCTTCCGCTCCGCGAGCTACTGGGACGTCACCGGCAGCTTCACCCCGACGAGCTCGCGCGAGGACTTCTCCGCGCGGCTCTCGGCCGTCGACGGCTCGCGCGTCGCGAGCGGTCGCGACTTCGCCGACGACGGCACGCTGCGCCGCAGCGACGTCGTCCACCTCGACGAGGCTGCCGCGACGGCCGTCGCTAGCGCGACGAGCGCCGCCAGCGCGAGCGTGGCCTCGGTGAGCGAGAAGCCGTACACCCGCCGCCCGTACGCCCCCTTCACCACCTCGACGCTGCAGCAGGAGGCCTCGCGCAAGCTGCGCCTGGGCAGCCGCGAGGCGATGCGCGTGGCCCAGCGGCTCTACGAGAACGGCTACATCACCTACATGCGCACCGACAGCACGAACCTGTCGCAGTCGGCCGTGAGCGCGGCCCGCGGCCAGGCGCGTGACATGTACGGCGCGGACTACGTGCCCGAGTCGCCCCGCGTCTACGGCAAGAAGGCCAAGGGCGCCCAGGAGGCGCACGAGGCGATCCGCCCCGCCGGCGACCGCTTCCGCACCCCGGCCCAGGTCCAGGGCGAGCTGCGCGGCGACGAGTTCCGCCTCTACGAGCTCATCTGGAAGCGCACCATCGCCTCGCAGATGGCCGACGCGAAGGGGTCGACCGCGACGATCAAGATCGTCACCGACATCACCGGCTGCCCCGCGGGCAGCAGCGCCGAGTACACGGCCTCCGGCACCGTCATCACCTTCAAGGGCTTCCTCGCCGCCTACGAGGAGGGTCGCGACGAGAGCCGCGGCGCCGCGGAGGACGAGGAGCGTCGTCTGCCGCGCCTGTCCGAGGGCGTCGCCCTCGACGTCCTCGACGCCGTCGCCGCCGGCCACGAGACCTCGCCGCCCCCGCGCTACACGGAGGCCAGCCTCGTCAAGCGGATGGAAGAGCTCGGCATCGGCCGGCCCTCGACGTACGCCGCGACGGTCGCGACGATCCAGGACCGCGGCTACGTGCGCAAGGTCGGCTCCGCGCTCGTCGCGACGTGGCTCGCCTTCGCCGTGACGCGTCTCATGGAGGTGCACTTCCCCCGTCTCGTCGACTACGACTTCACCGCCCGCATGGAGGAGGACCTCGACCAGATCGCGGCCGGGCAGGCCGACCGCGTCGCCTGGCTCGCCCGCTTCTACGACGGCGACGGCGACGCCGAGGGCCTGCGTCAGATGGTCGAGGACCTCGGCGAGATCGACGCGAAGGGGATCAGCACGATCGAGATCGGCGACGGCGTCGTCGTGCGCGTCGGTCGCTACGGCCCGTACGTCGAGGAGGTCGCGCCGCAGGGCGTCGACCCGAGCACCGGTGAGGTCGCCGAGGGCGCGAGCCTGCCCGACGGCGAGACGGACAAGCCCCGGCGCGCGAACGTCCCCGAGGACATCGCCCCCGACGAGATGACCCCGCAGAAGGGTCGCGAGCTGCTCGCCCAGTCCGCCGACGACGGTCGCGAGCTCGGCACGAACCCCGAGTCGGGTCGCGTCGTCGTCGCCAAGGCCGGTCGCTACGGCCCGTACGTCACCGAGGTCCTCACCGACGAGGAGGCCGAGCTCAAGGGCAAGGCGAAGGTCAAGCCGCGCACCGCCTCGCTCTTCGCCGACATGGACATCGCGACGATCGAGCTGCCGACCGCCCTTCGCCTGCTCTCCCTGCCGCGCGTCGTCGGCACGGTCACCGAGACGGTGACCGGTGACGACGGCTCGACCTCGGAGCAGCAGGTCGAGATCACCGCGCAGAACGGCCGCTACGGCCCGTACCTCAAGAAGGGGACGGACAGCCGTTCGTTGACGAGCGAGCAGCAGCTCTTCGACATCACGCTCGCGGAGGCCGAGGCGATCTACGCCCAGCCCAAGCAGCGTGGCCGGGCGGCCGCGAAGCCCCCGCTGCGCGAGTTCGCCGAGGACCCCGCGAGCGGCAAGAAGGTCGTCGTCAAGGAGGGCCGTTTCGGCCCGTACGTCACCGACGGCGAGACGAACGCGACGCTGCGCCGCGACGACGAGCCGGAGACGATCACCCAGGAGCGCGCCTTCGAGCTGCTCGCGGAGAAGCGGGCGAAGGGCCCGACGACCCGCAAGAAGTCGGCGGCCAAGAAGACGACAGCCAAGAAGGCGACGACGAAGAAGGCGGCGACGAAGAAGGCGGCCGCGAAGAAGACGTCGACCCGCACGAAGGCGACCGCGAAGAAGGCGTGATGCTCGCTACGGGCGGGGGGCGAGCCGGCTACCGGCCGGTAAGGTCGGCCGGGTCGTCGACTCGAAGGTGAACCGATGAACCCCCTGACCGTTGTCAGCACGATGGCCCGGCGCGGCATGCTCGCCCCGGGGCCGCCCCACCAGCAGGTGAGCCAGCTCGCGGCGCTGCGGCGCTGGGGCTTCGGGCTCGCCGGCGAGCTGCGCCAGGCCGCCGCGCGCAGCCCGAAGGTCGTCGCGGTCGTCGACGAGGGTCGTGGGGCGGTGACCTACGCCGAGCTGCTCGCCCGCTCCGAGCGCGTCGCCGCGGTGCTGCTCGACCGCGGCTACGGGCCCGGCGACCGGCTGCTCCTCCTGGCGCGCAACCACGTCGGCGCGATCGAGGTCATGTGCGCGACCGCCGCCATCGGGGTCGACGTCGTCCTCGGCAACACCGGCCTGCCCCCGCAGCAGCTCGCGCTCGTCGCCGGCCAGCAGGACGTGCGGGGGGTGGTGCACGACGACGACCTCGCCGAGTGCGTCACCGGGCTCGGCGCCGAGGTCGAGCGGATCGGCGAGTCCGAGCTCGAGGCGCTCGTCGAGCGCACGCCGCAGCCGGGCCCCCTCCGTCCGCCGGCGCGCGGCGGTCGCACGATCATCCTCACCTCGGGCACGACCGGGACGCCGAAGGGGGCGGCCCGCAAGACCCCGGGTGGCTTCGGCCCGCTCATCTCGATCATCGAGCGCATCCCGCTGCGGGCGCGCGACCGCATCCTCGTCTCCGCCCCGCTCTTCCACACGTGGGGCTACGCCGCGATGCAGCTCTCCGTCGCGATGCGGGCGACGATCGTCCTCCAGCGCCGCTTCGACCCGCAGGCGGCCCGCGCCGCCCTCGAGGAGCACGACATCGACGCGATGTTCGCCGTGCCGGTGATGCTCCAGCGGATGATGGAGCTGCCGCCCGACCCCGGCGCTCGCGAGCGTCGGCGGCTGCGGGTCGTCGCGACGTCGGGGTCTGCGTACCCCAGCGGCTTCACGACGACCTTCATGGACGAGTACGGCGACGTCCTCTACAACCTCTACGGGTCGACCGAGGCGTCGTGGGTGTGCATCGCGACCCCGCAGGACCTGCGCCGCGACCCCGACACGGCCGGCACCCCGCCGCTGGGCACCCGGGTCCTCGTCCTCGACGACGACGGCCGCGAGGTGGCGCCGGGGGAGACGGGGCGGATCTTCGCCGGCAACGAGCTCGTCTTCGACGGCTACACCGACGGCCGCACCAAGGAGCGCCTCCACGGCCTCGTCTCCACCGGTGACATGGGCTCGGTGCGCGACGGGCTCTACTTCGTCGCCGGGCGAGACGACGACATGATCGTCAGCGGCGGCGAGAACGTCTACCCCAGCGAGGTCGAGTCGCTCCTCGTCCAGCACCCGGCGGTGCGCGAGGTCGCGGTCGTCGGGGTGCCCGACCCCGATTTCGGGCAGCGCCTGGCCGCCTTCGTCGCCGTGCGGCCCGGGCACTCGATCGACGCCGACGAGGTCAGGGCCATGGTGCGCGCCGAGCGGGCCCGCCACTGCGTGCCGCGCGACGTCGTGCTCGTCGACGAGCTGCCGCGCAACGCCACCGGCAAGGTCCTGGCGCGCGAGCTGCGCGAGCGCCTCGCCTGAGCCACGTGCGCGAAGGGGGCCGTCCGCGACGGCCCCCTTCGTCATGCCCCGCTCGGGCGAGCGGTCAGAGCCACTGCCCGAAGGCGAGGGGCTCGCGGGTGAAGCGGTAGGTCGCCCACGTGAGGTGGCTGACGCCGCCCGACGCGTCGCGGTGGACGTGCAGGCGCTCGCCGCGCTCACGGCCCGAGACGGTCCGGTAGGAGTCCTCGCCGGCCGGCTCGAAGACCGAGGGCGGGGTGCCCTTCGGCGCACCCACGGCCTGCGCCTCGAGCGCCCCCTCGCGGACAGAGAGGACGAAGCCGCTGCCCTCGGAGAACCAGTGGCCGAGGAGCGGGAGGAGCTGCTCGGGCACGCTCGTGCCGGGCACCCACGCCTTCGGAGCCACCGGCTCGAGCTCGATGGCCCGGGTGCCCATGCCGATCGCGGCGACCGAGGGAGAGACCGGTGCGGTGTTGTTCATGAGGACGACGCCGGTCGTCGCGCTCTCGCGCTCGGTGAAGACCCCGGTGACCGAGCCCGGCCACCCGCCCGTGTGACCGACCCACGTGCGCCCCTCGTGGCGCTGGAGGATCCAGCCCAGGCCCCACGCGAGGGTCCAGCCGCGGGGGTCGGCCATCGTCTGCGGCTGGCACATCTCCTCCATCGTGTCGGGGGAGAGCACCTCCTCGACGGGGTCGGCGACGAAGCCGCCCCAGCGGGCCAGGTCGGCGGCCGTCGAGCGCAGGCCACCGGCGGGGTCGAGGGCCTTCGCGTCGAAGTCGGGCTCGGGCAGCGGCACGTCGGTGAAGGGCGGCACGTAGTACCCCTTCGCCCGGCGGCCGCTGCCGCGCGTGGAGGTGCGACGCATCTCGAGGGGGTCGAGGATGCGGCGCTGGATCGCCTCGTGCCACTCGCAGCCGTCGAGCCGGGCGACGATCTCGCCGAGCAGCGAGTAGCCGAGGTTCGAGTAGTGCCAGCGGTCGTGCGGGCGACCGACGCGCTCGGCCTGGCTCCAGCCCGCGACGAGCTCGTCGCGCTCCGGCATGACCATCGTGTCGAAGACGCCGCCGACGGGCTCGCGCTGCATCCCCGAGGTGTGCGAGAGGAGCTGGCGGATCGTCACCCGTTCGTGGGTGCTGCCGGGCACGTGCTCGTCGACCGTGTCGTCGAGGTCGAGCCGGCCCTCGTCGCGCAGCGCCATGACGGCGACCGCGGTGAAGGTCTTGCTGTTGCTCGCCACGGGGTACTGCGTGTCCTCGTCGGGCGTCGCGTCGGGCTGCTCGAGGTCGGTCGTGCCGATGCCGCGGAACCACTGCAGCTGCCCGGCGCGCGCCACCCCGGCGGCCAGCCCGGGTACGCGCCCGTCGCGCTGGGCGTCGTGGGCGAGCAGGTCGAGCGAGCGGGCGGTGGTGTCGGCGAAGGGCATGGCGCCACGGTATCCGTGGGCCGTCGGCCCCGTGGCCTAGGCTCGGCCGGGTGAGCGACCCCACCCGACCTGGCCTCTTCATCGCCTTCGAAGGGGGAGACGGGGCCGGCAAGTCGACGCAGGTCGGGCTGCTCGCCGAGGCGCTGCGCGCCGCCGGCCGCGAGGTCGTGACGACCCGCCAGCCCGGGGGCACGGCGCTCGGCTCCCAGCTGCGCGACCTCGTGCTCCACGGCTCGGCCATGGCCGCCCGTGCCGAGGCGCTGATCTTCGCCGCCGACAAGGCCCAGCACGTCGCCGAGGTGGTCCGTCCGGCCCTCGAGCGGGGCGAGGTCGTCGTCACCGACCGCTACACCGACTCCTCCGTCGCCTACCAGGGGGCCGGGCGCGAGCTGCGCCACGACGAGGTCCACGCCGTGCAGATGTGGGCCGTCGGCGACCTCATGCCCGATCTCACCGTCGTCGTCGACGTCACCGCCGAGCAGGGCCGGGCGCGACGCGGCGAGGTGCACGACCGGCTCGAGTCCGAGGGCGACGCCTTCCACGAGGCGGTGCGCGCGCACTTCCTCGCCATCGCGCAGGGGGAGCCCGAGCGCTACGTCGTCGTCGACGGCGGGCAGGACCCGCAGGACGTCCACGGCGAGGTGCTCGCCGCGCTCGAGCAGCGCGGGCTGGCCGACGGGCTGGTGACGGCGTGAGCGTGACGACCGGGGCTGCGCCCGGGGTGTGGCGCGACGTCGTCGGGCAGGAGCCGGCGCTCGAGGTCCTGCGCCGGGCCGTCTCCGACGACGCGGCGATGACGCACGCCTGGCTCTTCACCGGGCCGCCCGGGTCGGGGCGATCCGTCGCCGCCCGAGCATTCGCCGGGGCGCTCATGTGCGCCGCGGGCGGGTGCGGGGAGTGCCGCGAGTGCCGCACGGCGCTCGACGGCACCCACGCCGACGTCGACGTGCTCGCCACCGAGGCGTTGTCGATCGGTGTCGCCCAGGCCCGTGAGCTCGTCCAGCTCGCCGGCCGCTCGCCGTCGGTCGGGCGCTGGCGGGTCATCCTCGTCGAGGACGCCGACCGGCTCACCGAGCAGTCCGGCAACGCCCTGCTCAAGGCGCTCGAGGAGCCAACGCCGCGCACCGTGTGGCTGCTGTGCGCACCGGCGACCGACGACGTGCTCGTCACCGTGCGCTCGCGCGCCCGGCACGTCCGTCTGCGCACCCCGTCGGTCGAGGACGTCGCCGACCTGCTCGTGCGCCGCGACGGCGTCGAGCGCCAGGCCGCGGTCCACGCGGCCCGAGCCGCCCAGAGCCACATCGGCATGGCTCGCCGGCTCGCGACCGACGAGGGCACCCGGACCCGCCGGTACGACACGATCTCGCTGACGACCCGGATCCGCGGGGTCGCCGACGCCGTCTCGGCGGCCGCCGACCTCGTGCGCATCGCCGAGGAGGAGCGCGACAAGGTGCTCGTCGACCGGCACGCCGAGGAGAAGGCCAAGCTGCTCGCCACCCTGGGCGCCGAGGCGGGGGCGCGCACCCAGCCCCCGCACGTCCGCTCGCAGATCTCCGGTCTGGAGAAGTCGCAGAAGACGCGAGCCACCCGCTTCACCCGCGACATGATCGACCGCTCGCTCACCGACCTCCTCTCGGTCTACCGCGACGCGCTCGTCCTGCGCACCGGCGAGGCCGTCGCGCTCGTCAACGAGGACTCGCGCGAGGTCGTCGAGGACGTCGCGCGCGCGCTGAGCGCCGAGCGGCTCCTCCTCGCGATGGACGCGATCGGTGTCGCCCGCCGGCGGATCGAGGCCAACGTCGCGCCCCTGCTCGCGCTCGAGTCCATGGCGATCGACCTCACGCTGCCTTAGGTAGCGTGCTCGCATGAGCCGCCCCCTCCCCGCCCGTCTCGTCGCCACGGGCGCCGCGTCCGCGCTGCTCCTGTCGGGCTGCTCCTTCCTGCCCGGCCAGGACGAGCCCACGGCGGCGGACCCGAGCGCGACCGTGCCGCCGCAGGGGCAGGAGGCCCTCGCCCGCTACTACGAGCAGGACCTGTCGTGGGGCGACTGCGAGGGCGGCGCCGAGGGGGAGTGCTCCGAGCTCGAGGTGCCCGTCGACTACGAGGACCCCGAGGGCGAGACGCTGAAGATCGCGGTGCTCAAGGTGGCGGCGAAGCGCAAGAAGCAGGGCAGCCTCGTCGTCAACCCGGGCGGTCCCGGCGGGTCGGGCACCGAGTACGCCAGCTATGCCGACTACGTCGTGAGCGGCGACGTGCGCGACCGCTTCGACGTCGTCGGCTTCGACCCGCGTGGCGTGGGGCGCTCGGCACCGGTCGACTGCCTCGACGACGGCGCGCTCGACGACTTCCTCGGTCAGGACCCGACGCCCGACGACGCCGCCGAGGAGCAGGCTCTCGTCGACACGGGGAAGGCCATGGGCCAGGGCTGCGAGCAGAAGTCCGGGACCGTGGCCCCGCACGTGTCGACACCTGAGGCGGCTCGTGACATGGACGTGCTGCGGGCCGCGCTCGGCGAGAGCCAGCTGACCTACCTCGGCAAGTCGTACGGCACCTACCTCGGCGCGACCTACGCCGAGCTCTTCCCCGAGAAGGTCGGCCGCTTCGTCCTCGACGGCGTCGTGGCCCCCGACCTCACGACGGCGGAGATGAACATCGGTCAGGCGAAGGGCTTCGACACCGCGACGCGGGCGTGGGCCCGCTCGTGCGCCGAGGACGACTGCGCCCTCGGCAGCACCGAGGACGAGGTGATCGAGACGATGCAGGGCATCCTCGACGACCTCGACGAGTCACCGATCCCCGGTGCCGGTGACCTCGAGCTCACCGAGGGCTGGGCCAGCCTCGGCATCGCCCAGGCGATGTACGACCAGGGCGCGTGGAGCACGCTGACCGACGCGCTCGTCGCGGTGCAGGGGGGCGACGGCAAGGACCTCATGCAGCTCGCCTTCCAGTACGCCGACCGCAACCCCGACGGGCAGTACGCCGGCAACATCATGGAGGTCATCTACGCGGTCAACTGCCTCGACCACCCCGAGCCCGAGGGTGACGAGCGCGAGCAGATGATCGAGCAGGCGAAAAAGGACGCCCCGATCTGGGGAGAGGTCATCGCCGGCGGGTCCGGCCCGTGCGCGAGCTGGCCCTACGAGCCCGTCGTCGAGCCGCACACGATCTCGGCGAAGGGGGCCGCCCCGATCCTCGTCATCGGCACGACTCGTGACCCGGCGACGCCCTACGCGTGGGCGCAGCGGCTCCACGACCAGCTCGACGAGAGCCGTCTCGTCACCCACGAGGGCGACGGGCACACCGCGTACATGCGGCAGAACTCGTGCGTGGACTCGGCCGTCGACGACTTCTGGCTCACGGGCGAGCTCCCTGAGCAGGACATCACCTGCTCCTGATTTCGCGCGGCCGGGGGCCGTCCGTATACTCGCACTCGCGTCCTGGCGATCCCATGGCGCACCCGCCGCCTTAGCTCAGTCGGCTAGAGCGATTCACTCGTAATGAATAGGTCGTCGGTTCGACTCCGACAGGCGGCTCCACGCAGGACAGCACGACGAAGGCCCCCGGCTCCGGCCGGGGGCCTTCGTGCTGCCCGGGGTCGTACAAAACCCTGCTGGCTGCCCTTCGTCGTGCCAGGTGCCTTTCGAAGGGGTCCTGGCACATCAAGAGGCAGCCAGCAGGGTTTTGTCAGTCTGGGTGTCCGGTCGGGGTGGGGTCGTCGTCACGTCTGCGCCGGCGGGGCGGGGCCGGTCTCGACGAGGTGGACGCTCACCCCTTCGGCGCGGACCTGGGCGAGCGCCGCGCCGTCGGCGTCCGTCGTCGTCACGAGGTCGGTGAGGTCGGCGATCTCGCCGAAGCGGAAGGTCGAGCTCCGCGAGAGCTTGTCGGGGGTGATGACGAGGACCCGGCGCGCGCCCGCGGCCAGGCAGGCCCGCTTGACCTCGGCGTCCTCGTACGTCGTCGAGGTCAGCCCGAAGCCCGGGCGCGCGGAGCACGTGCCGATGATCGAGAGGTCGACGTGCGTGTCCTCGAGGGCGCGCACCGCGGGGTGGCCGGTGAAGGCGAGCGTGTCGTTCTCGACCGGCCCGCCGGGCACGACGACGGAGGCGCCGGGCAGCGTCGCCATCGCCGCGGCCGCGTGCAGCGACAGGGCCAGCGCCGTGACAGGGCGCCCGGCGAGGTGCGTCGCGACGGCGTAGCAGGTCGTTCCGTTGTCGAGCACGAGGGACGAGCCGTCCTCGACGAGGGATGCAGCCGCGGCGGCCAGGGCGGCCTTGCGGTCGCGGTCGGCGTCGAGCCGGACGGCGAAGGGCATGGGCGTACCCCGTGCGTGCGCCCGGGTGACCCCGCCCCGCACGCGCCGCACCGCGTCCTGCGCGGCGAGCTGGGCGAGGTCGCGGCGGACGGTGATCGCGGACGCGCCGGTCAGCTCGCACAGGGCCTCGACCGAGACGGTCGCACCGGACTCGACGGCTCGGATGATCATCCGGTGTCGTTGTGATCGTTGCACGCGATCATCCAAGCACCTACGGTCACGGCCGTGCCCAGCCTCCTGCTCCGTCCCGCCTCGCCGGCGCGTGCCCGCACCGGCGTCTCGCTGATGTTCCTCACCAACGGCGTGCTCTTCAGCGCCCTCCTGCCCCGGTACCCCGAGATCAAGGCGGCGTTCGACCTGACCAACAGCCAGTTCGGGCTGTTCGTCGTCGCCTTCCCCACGGGGGCGCTCGTCGCCGCCGGTCTCGGAGGGCGGGTCATCCGCCGGCTCGGCGTCCTGCGCGCCAACGCGGTCGGCTCGGTGCTCCTCGCCGTCGCGCTGGCGGTGGCGGCGGCGAGCGGCTCGGTGTGGTCCTTCGCGGCCATGCTGCTCCTCGCGGGTGCGGTCGACGCCCTCGTCGACGCGGCCCAGAACGTCCAGGGTGTCCTCGTCGAGCAGTGGCGCGGTCGGTCGGCGATGAACTCCTTCCACGCCCTGTGGTCGGTCGGAGCCACGACCGGTGGTCTCGTCGGCGCGACGGCGGCTGCCGCCGGGGTCTCGATCTCGACGCAGATGGTCGTCAACGGGGCCGTCTGGGTGGTCGTGGCGCTCGTCGCGTGCCGTCTCGCGGTGGTGCCGGAGCACGTGCGCTCGCAGCTGCGCGCTGCAGAGGCCGCCCCCGATGCCGATGCCGCGGCGGGCAGGTCCTCCTCGGTGCGTCGGCACGCCTGGCGCCTGCTCGTCCCCTTCGTCGTGCTCGCCATCTGCGGAACCCTCGTCGAGGACGTCGCGAACAACTGGGCCGTCCTCTACCTCGGTGACGTCGTCGCTGCGCCGACCGCGGTCGCCGGGCTCGGGCTGAGCGCCGCCCTCGGCGCGCAGTTCGTCGGCCGCGTCCTCGGAGACCCGATGACCGACCGGTGGGGCCGCATCGCCGTGGCTCGCGCAGGCGGTCTGCTCGTGGCGGCGGGCTCGTTGCTCGTCGTCCTCGCCCCGACGTACGTCGTCGCGCTCGGCGGCTTCGCGGTCGCCGGGTTCGGCAGCGCGACTCTCGTGCCGGCAGCCTTCGCCGCCGCGGGACGGGTCCCGGGGCTGCCGGAGGGCACCGGCATCGCCGTCCTCGGGTGGCTCATGCGGATCGGCTTCCTCGTCACCTCCCCGGCCATCGGGTCCGTGGCCGACCTCACCAGCCTGCGGGCCGGGCTGCTCGTCCCGGTCGCCGCCGGCCTCGTCGCCGCCGCCGTGGCGCACGGCCAGCGGCGGGCTCAGGTCCGGATCTGATGCGGCCGCCGGCACCGACGGGACCCGTGGAGGCGCTGCCCCCGTATATGCCGGGCGACGACCCGGGGAGTCCCGTTACTGCCGGGTAGCCACGGCGACGGTCGGCTGTCCGCAGGGGTGACCCGATCTCCGGCATGGCCCGCGTCCCGGAGGGACCCGGGCGCCCGCGCCGCTTCGACGATGCGTGAGGTCTCGACGCGTCAACCGGCGGGGTCGGGGCAAGATTCCGCGCTGACACCGACGGGCCTCACCTCGGCGCACCTCTGCAACGGGGTGCCGTCGGCGCCGACCACCCGCCGGGAACCCAGTGGCGCGTCGAGCTGCACGTGCTCGGTGAGGTACGTGATGACCGCTGCACAGTTGACGTCGTCGTCCGTCCTCGTCTCCAGAGCGGGCGCGACGACGACCTCGCTGTCGCTCTCGCGCACGTCCAGCGAGACGAAGCGCAGGTCTTGGCACCCCTTCGTCACCGAGACCGCCAGGGTGCGGTCCTGATCCGAGTACCCGTACTCGTACGTGCCGGTCAGGGACACCTGGTCCCACCCGCCGACGAGCCCGCAGCCGGCAAGCGGGAGCAGCGCGGCGCCCAGCGCTGCCGCGATCGCTCGCACCACCTCAGGCCAGCTCGTCGCGCAGCTGACGCTTGAGGATCTTGCCGGAGGTGTTCTTCGGCAGGGCGTCGACGACGTGCACGGACTTCGGCACCTTGAATCCCGCGAGCCGGGTGCGGGCGTGCTCGAGCAGGTCGGCGGTGCTCACCTCGTCCTGCAGCACGACGACCGCGGTCACCGCCTCGACCCAGCGCTCGTCCGGGATGCCGATGACGGCGGCCTCGGCGACGGCGGGGTGGCTGAAGAGGGCGTCCTCGACCTCGCGCGAGGCGATGAGGACGCCGCCGGAGTTGATGACGTCCTTGATCCGGTCGACGACGGTGATGTACCCCTGCTCGTCGACCCGCACGAGGTCGCCGGAGTGGAACCACCCGTCGACGAAGGCCTCCGCCGTCTCCTGCGGCTTGTCCCAGTAGCCCAGGCACAGCTGCGGCGAGCGGTAGACGACTTCGCCCATCTCGCCCGGTGCCACGTCGCGCCCCTCGCCGTCGACGACGCGCATCTCGGTGAGCAGCACAGGGCGCCCCGCCGAGTCGGGTCGCTCTGCGTGCTCCTCGGGCCGCAGCACCGTGCACAGCGGTCCCATCTCGGACTGCCCGAAGCAGTTGTAGAGACCGAGCTCGGGCATCTTCGCCTGGAGCCGCTCGACGACCGGGCCGGGCATGATCGACGCGCCGTAGTAGGCCTTGCGCAGCGAGGCCAGGTCGCGCCCGGCGAAGTCGGCGTGGTTCGTCATCGCCACCCACAGCGTCGGGGCGGCGAAGAAGGCCCGGTGCCCGTCGCGCTCGATGCGCGCGAGGATCTCGCCGGGGTCGGGCACCTCGAGCAGCGTGCTCCGGGCGCCGACCGCGAGCCACGGCAGGAGGAAGACGTGCATCTGCGCCGAGTGGAAGAGCGGCATGACGTGCAGCGGCTCGTCGTCCTGCGCGAGGTCGAGCGCGACGACGCAGCTGAGGTACTCGGCGACGAGGGAGCGGTGCGTCATCATCGCGCCCTTGGGCCGCGACGTCGTGCCCGAGGTGTAGAGCAGCTGGGCGAGGTCGTCGTCGGCGACCTCGACGTCGACCTCCGGCACCTCACCCGTGCGCGCGGCGTCGAGCAGCGAGCCCTCGGCGTCGCGAAGGGGGAGCGAGGGCACCGGCGCCTCGAGGTCGTCGAGCCGGGGCGCGAGGTCGGGGTCGGCGAGGACGAGCGAGCTGCCGGACTGCGTCACGAGGTACTCGAGCTCGTACCCGGTGAGGTTGTAGTTGAGCGGCACGTGGACGAGCCCGGCGCGGGCGCACGCGAGGAAGCCGAGCAGGTACGCGTCGCTGTTGCGCCCGAAGGCGGCGACGCGGTCCCCCTTCGTCAGGCCCTGCGCGAGCAGCGCCGCGGCCGCCCGGCTCGTCGCGTCCTCGAGCTCGCGGTAGGTCCACTCCCGCTCGCCGAAGACGAGGGCCACCCGGTCGCCGAAGGCGCGGGCGCTGCGTCGGACGACACCGTCGATCGTGCTGCTGCGCATGAGGCTCATGGCCCGAAGGGTGCTCGATCGGGCAGGACCTGACAAGGGGTGGTCAGGACTGGTCAGGACGAGACCGAGCGCACCCGCGACAGGATCGCCTCGGTGACCTCCTGCGGGCGCTTCTCGGGCAGCCAGTGCCCGGCGCTCACCTCGACGAAGCGGTACGCCGCGCCGGGGTCGACGCCGGCCTTCTCCGCGGCCCGGCGCACGACGACGCCGGTGCGCTCTGCAGCGGCCCGCCCGAGCGCGGCGTCGCGCGTGCCCCAGACGAAGGTCGTGGGGACGACGTCGGCGGCGGTGCGGACGCGCTCGGGGCGAGCTGGGCTCTTCGACCCGCGGACCCGCTCGGCCACCATGTGCTTGAGGGGCAGCGCGGCGCGGTACCAGTTGAGGCTCGCCTGCGCCGCGCCCGGCTGGGCCATCCGGTCGGCGTACTGCTGGGCGAGGTCCTGCGGCAGGCCGGTGCGCACGAGGAAGGGCCGGGTGAGCCGGCGGAAGAGGGCGGCCGGCAGGACGGGCAGCGCGAAGAAGGCCATGTAGGCGCTGCGCCGGGCCTGGTCGCCGTGCTTGAAGGCCCACGCCATCGCGGTCGGGTGCGGCGTCGAGAGCACCGTGAGGCTGGCCACGCGGTCGGGGTGTCGCGAGGCGACGGTCCACGCGAGCGCGCCGCCCCAGTCGTGACCGACGACGTGCACGCGCTGCGCGCCCACCGCGTCGGCGAGGGCGATGACGTCGGCGACGGACTCGCCGATGACGTAGTCGGAGGCTCGAGGAGGACGAGCGCCAGGGGAGTATCCGCGCAGGTCAGGGGCGAGGACGCGCAGGCCGGCCTCGGCGAGCGCCGGCGTGATGCCCCGCCAGGCGCGACGGTCCTGCGGCCAGCCGTGGAGGAGGACCACGACCTCCTGGCCGTCGGTCACGGCACCGGCGTCGTCGCCGGCGGAGTCGTCGAGGTCGAAGGTCAGCCCGTCACGGGAGAAGTAGCGCACCCGCTCAACGTACAGATCGCCCCTCCGGTGAGGCACCCTTGCCCTCATGATCTCCCGCCTGGCCTTCACCGACGCCTGGGAGATGGACCACCCCGCCGCCGACGTCCTGCGCGCCCTCGCCGACGTCGACTCCTACATCCGGTGGTGGCCCCAGGTGAAGGAGGTCGAGCGCGTCGACGCCGAGCACGGGCAGCTGCGCGTGTGCTCGCGCATCCCCGTCAGCCTGCGCATGACGATCACCCGCGAGGCCGAGCTGCCCGAGATCGGGCTGCTGCGCGTGCGCGTGCAGGGCGACCTGCGCGGGTGGAGCCAGTGGCACGTCGCTGCGGTCCCCGGCGGGTGCCGCGTGGCGTACACGCAGGAGGTCTCGATCGCGCACCCCTTCTTCAAGCTCGTCGCCGCCGTGCCCTTGATCGGGGTCCGGGTCATCCGGGCCAACCACGACGCGATGATGCGGGGCGGTCAGCAGGGCCTGGGCGAGTACCTCGCCGCCTGAGGGCGGCCCGCCGGCAGACGCACGAAGGGGTGCCGACCAGCTGGTCGGCACCCCTTCGTCGTCCCGTGGTGACCCACGGCGGACGTCTCAGTCGTCGGAGAGCGGCTTGTCCTTCGTCGCGAGCTCCTCGCGCGCACGTCGCGAGGCGACCGCGTGGTCCTCCTCGGAGCGGGCGACGCTCTGGGCGGCGGCGCTGAAGGGCGCCTTCCAGCGGGCGGTGCTCATACCGGCGTCGGTCGCGCGCTGGATGGCCTCGTCGATCGTCGCCTCGGCCTCGACGCGGCCGGCCCAGTGGGCGCCCTCGACGGACTTGCCGGGCTCGAGGTCCTTGTAGGTCTCGAAGAAGTGCTGGATCTCGAGGCGGTCGAACTCGGAGATGTCCTCGAGCTCCTTGATGTGGTCCTTGCGCGGGTCGCCCGCGGGGATGCACAGGATCTTGTCGTCGCCGCCGGCCTCGTCGCGCATGTGGAACATGCCGATCGGCCGCGCGCGCACGAGGCAGCCGGGCCACGTGGGCTCGTCGAGGAGCACGAGCGCGTCGAGCGGGTCGCCGTCCTCGCCGAGGCTGTCCTCGATGTACCCGTAGTCGCTCGGGTACGACATCGCGGTGAAGAGGAGGCGGTCGAGACGGATGCGACCCGTCTCGTGGTCGACCTCGTACTTGTTGCGATGACCCTTCGGGATCTCGATGGTGACGTCGAACTCCATGAACTGCCCCTTCACGTGGATGACCTAGGCTCGGGGATCAGTTTCCACCATCACCGACCGCTCCGGCACCAGGGGGAGTCCACGTGCGCCGACTCGCTGCGACTGCCGGCGTCGTCGTCGCCGGCGCGATCGCCTACGGCGCAGCCGATGTGGCCGACGTCGTGCCCGGTGTCCTCACCCGTGACGTGGCCGCCGACGTGGCCCAGATCACCCCTGGCCCGCAGCCCGAGCCGGTGGGAGCGGTCGCCCCCGCCGCCTCGACGAAGGCCCCCCGCCCGTCGACGGGCGCCCTGGCCCGCGAGCTCGACCCCCTCGTCGAGGACGCCTGGCTGGGCCGCCGCGCCGGCGTCGTCGTCCGCGACGCGCTCACGGGCGAGGTGCTCTACGACCACCGGGGCAGCGCGCCGATGGTGCCCGCCTCGACGCAGAAGATCCTCGCCGGCGCCGCCGTCGCCGAGACGAGCGACCTGTCGAGCACGATGACGACCCGCGTCGTCACCGGCGCCTCGGCCGACGAGGTCGTCCTCGTCGCCGGGGGCGACACGATGATCGCGAAGGGGGCCGGCGACCCGACCGCGGTCGAGGGCCGCGCCGGCATGCGCGACCTCGCCCGTCAGGTCGCCCGCTCGCTCGGCCCGGAGGCGAAGGGGGAGCGGCTCACCCTTCGCCTCGACGCGACCTACGCGGCCGGGCCGCGGGTGCCCTCGACGTGGGACCCGACCGACGTGACGAACGGCTTCACCCAGGCCGTGACGATGATCGGGCTGGCGGGGGAGCGCCCCGAGCCCTACCAGCCCTCGCCCCGCTACCCCGAGCGCTCGGCCCTCTCCGCGCTGCGCGCCGAGCTGACGCGCGCCGGTCTCGACGTGCGCGTCGACGACAGCGCGTCGACCTGGCGCACGGCTGCGCCCGAGGGCGCCACGGAGCTCGGCTCGGTCGAGTCCGCGCCCCTCGGCGAGGTGCTCGCCGAGGCGCTGTCGAGCAGCGACAACGCCCTCACCGAGAACCTCACCCGTCAGGCGGCGCTCGCCGACGGCGCGCGCAGCGGTGACGCGAAGGACGTCGCGCGGTGGGTGCGCTCGACCCTCATCGACGCCGGCGTCGACATGTCCGGCACGCGTCTGCTCGACGCCTCCGGGCTGAGCCGCGGTCAGCGGGTGCCGGCCGACACGATCAGCGAGGTCATGCAGCTGGGCATCACCGGCAGCGCGAAGAGCCTGCGCGGCGTGCTCCTCGGTCTGCCCGTCGCCGGCTTCACCGGCACGCTGCACGAGCGCTTCACCGAGCCCGAGGCCGTGCCCGCCGTCGGCGTCGCGCGGGCCAAGACCGGCACCCTCACCGGGGTGTCCGGTCTCGCCGGGACGACGACCACCGCCGACGGCCGCGTGCTCACCTACGTCCTGCTCGCCGACCAGGTGCCGAGCACGACGGGAACTCTCGGGGCCCGCGCGGTGTTGGACGAGATCGTCGGCACCCTCACGACGTGCGGGTGCCGCTGACCGACGCGGCACCGCCACGTCCCCACCACGGAAGGGCCACTGATGACCCAGTACGTCGACTGGAGCTTCGCGACGAGCACGGGGGCCCGCCTCGCGCCCTCCGGGCCCGACGTCTCCGCGGCCGAGGCCGTCGAGATCGTCGAGCAGATCCGCTCGCTGGCCGCCCGGGCGGTCGAACCGGTGGCCGAGACCTCGCGGCTGCGCGCGCCCGGTGACGCCCCGCCGCCCGTCGTCGTCGACCGCCCCACGTGGATCGCGGTCAACGCCGACTCGATGTCGGCGATGCTCGACCCCGTCGTCGCCCGGATCAGCGCCCGGCAGAAGCAGGCGCCGGGCCCGGTCGCGCAGGCGATCGGCAGCAAGGTCACCGGTGCCGAGGCCGGCGGGCTGCTCGCCTTCCTCAGCACGAAGGTCCTCGGCCAGTACGACCTCGCGCCGGGCGGCACGCCTTCGCTGCTGCTCGTCGCCCCGAACCTCGTCCACACCGAGCGCGAGCTCGGCGTCGACCCGACCGACTTCCGCTTCTGGGTGTGCCTGCACGAGGAGACCCACCGTGTGCAGTTCACGGCTGTGCCGTGGCTGCGCGACCACGTCGTCCAGCGCGCTCAGGCGCTGGCGAGCGACATGGTGCCCGACGTCGACTCGGTGCGCACCCGCCTCGAGCAGCTCGCCAAGGAGCTGCCGCGTGCCTTCCGCGGCGACGGGGCGGGGCTGACCGATGTCTTCGCCACCCCGGAGCAGCGAGCCGAGATGGCCGAGCTCACCGCGGTGATGTCGCTGCTCGAGGGGCACGCCGACGTCGTCATGGACGACGTGGGTCCCGAGCACGTGCCGAGCGTCGAGGAGATCCGCCGTAAGTTCGACGTGCGCCGGCAGGGCGCCGGGTCGGTGGACCGCGTCCTGCGCCGGCTGCTCGGGCTCGAGGCCAAGATGCGCCAGTACCGCGACGGCGCAGCCTTCGTGCGGGGGGTGCAGGAGCGCGTCGGCGTCGAGGGCTTCAACGCGATCTGGACCTCGCCCGACACCCTCCCGCGCGCCGCCGAGATCACCGACCCCGGGGCCTGGGTCCGCCGCGTCCACGGCTGACCCCCTTCGCCCCTGTCGCCACTTTCCCGCCCAGGGCGGGAACATTCGACCTCGGGAAGGAACATTTCTTTCCCGAGGTCGAGCTTTCCCGCCCTGGGCGGGAAAGCTGAGGCGGTGAGATCAGGCGGTGCGGGCCCAGACGACGACGCCGCGGTCGTCGGTGCAGCGGAAGACCTCGACCTGCATCCCGTCGGGGTCGTCCTGCTCGACCTCGCACTCGAAGCCCTGCGCCGTGAGCGTCGCGGGGGCCTTGCCGACGGGGTGCAGCGCGTTGATGGCGGTCACCACGGGCACCGCCTGCGTGCACGTGAGATCGGGCTCGACCGAGGCCGACAGCACCTGCCCCGAGCCCTCTTCGCCCTGCATCTGCGA
Source organism: Janibacter sp. UYMM211 (assembly GCF_040547045.1). Lineage (NCBI taxonomy): Bacteria > Bacillati > Actinomycetota > Actinomycetes > Micrococcales > Intrasporangiaceae > Janibacter > Janibacter sp. UYMM211. The sequence goes on from NZ_JBEPOY010000002.1 coordinate 201,984, forward strand.
CAGCTCCGCCTCGCACGCGACGTCGAGGTGGTCGTCGGCCTCGTGCTCGTGGCCGTCCTCGGCCTCGGCCTCGTGCTCGTGGCCGTCCTCGCCCTCGTGCTCGTCGTCGTGGTCCTCCTCGGCCGCGGGTGTCGAGCTGCTCGACGCCGAGGTCGACGACGTCGAGCTGCTGCTCGACGAGCCCGTCGCGGCGGGGGTCGGGTCGTCCGTGCCGCAGCCCGCGAGAGCGAGGGCGGCGAGGGCGAGGACGAAGGGGGAGCGGACACGCATCGGCAGGCCTTCACTGTGACGGGTCATCATGGGGCGGTGGCAGCAGGACATCCGGCGCAGGCAGCGCTCCGACGTGCGGTGCGCACCTGCGTGGCCGGGCACGACGCTACCGAAGCCCCGGACCCCCTCGTCCTCGCGGCCGTCAGCGGGGGAGCGGACTCCCTCGCCCTCGCCCACGCCCTCCTGCACGAAGGGGGACCCACCCGCACCGGCGTCGTCGTCGTCGACCACGACCTGCAGCCCGGGTCGGCCGAGGTCGCCGAGCGTGCCGCCGAGCAGTGCCGGGCGATGCGCACCCCCGACGGCCGCGCCCACGAGGTCGTCGTCGTGCGCCGGGTCCGCGTCGTCAGCACCGGTGTCGGCCCCGAGGCCGACGCCCGCGAGGCCCGCTACGCCGCGCTCGCCGCCGCGGCCGGCGACCTCGGCGCCGCCCTCGTGCTCCTCGGCCACACCCGCGACGACCAGGCCGAGCAGGTCCTCCTGGGGCTCCTGCGCGGCTCCGGCGCCCGCTCCCTCGCCGGCATGCCCGTGACGACGACCCGAGGGGGCGTCCCCTTCGCCCGCCCGCTCCTGCAGGTCGACCGGGCGACGACCCGCGCGGCGTGCGCCGCCGCCGGCCTCGACCCCTGGCACGACCCGACGAACGTCGACCCCGCCTTCGCCCGCTCCCGGGCGCGAGCGGTCCTCGCGACCCTCGCCGAGGACCTCGGGCCCGGTCTGCCCGAGGCGCTCGCCCGCACCGCCGACCTCCTGCGCGCCGACGCCGACCACCTCGACGCCCTCGCCGACGAGGCGTCCGCCCCCTTCGCCGCCGTCGCCGAGCCGCGCACCGCCGACCTGGCCGTCCTGCCGACGGCCCTGCGCGCCCGCGTCCTGCGCCGGCTCCTGCTCGCCGGTGGCGCCCGCCCGGGCGACCTGTCCGCCGCTCATCTCGCCGCGGTCGACGCCCTCGTCACCGCGCCGCGCGGTCGTGGCCCGCTGCACCTGCCGGGGGTCGAGGTCACCCGGGTGGGCACCGGTCGGCAGGCCCGGCTGTCCATCACCGGTGCAGGTCTGGTCTGATAGCCCCGTGGACGCCAAGAGCATCGAGGCCGATCTCGTACGGGTGCTGTGCACCGAGGAGCAGATCCAGGAGCGCCTGGCCGAGCTGGCCCAGGAGGTCTGGGAGCACTACGAGGGCGAGGACCTCCTCCTCGTCGGGGTGCTCAAGGGGGCGGTCATGGTCATGGCCGACTTCATGCGTCACCTGCCCGGCTCCGCGCCGATGGACTGGATGGCGGTGAGCTCCTACGGCTCCGGCACGAAGTCCTCGGGCGTCGTGCGCATCCTCAAGGACCTCGACGCCGACATCACCGGAAAGCACGTGCTCATCGTCGAGGACATCATCGACTCGGGCCTGACGCTGTCGTGGATCCGCACCAACCTCCTCTCGCGCTCGCCCGCGTCGGTCGAGGTCCTCACGCTGCTGCGCAAGCCCGACGCCGCGAAGGTCGAGGTCGAGACCCGCTGGGTCGGCTTCGACATCCCCAACGAGTTCGTCGTCGGCTACGGCCTCGACTACGCCGAGGGCTACCGCGGCCTGCGCGAGGTCGCCACCCTCGCGCCGCACGTCTACAGCTGACCTCCGGCGAAGGGGGACGGCGAGGGGGTGGGGAACACCCCCGTCGGCCCGCGCGTTGGCCCTGGAGGTGGGACGGATCCTGACCTCGTGGTCGGGTAGTTTCGTCTCTTGATCCTGCCGCCCGAGGGGCGGCCGTCGTCGACCAGGAAGATCGGGCAGACCCGAAGCCGCATGAACGCCAAGAAGCTCTTCCGCGCCCCGCTCTTCTGGGCGCTCGCACTGCTCGTCATCTTCATGCTCGTCTTCCAGCTGGGCAGCGGGGGTGACTACGCCCGCATCGACACCTCCGCCGCCGAGAAGCTCATCGACGAGGGCAAGGTGCAGGAGGCGCACTTCACGAGCGACAACACCCTCCAGCTCGACCTCAAGGACGGGCAGACCTACTCCGACGGCGACGCGGTCACCGACGCGACGCAGGTCGAGACGGAGTTCGTCGAGGCGCGCGCCGAGCACATGGTGACCCTCGTCGACGAGAAGGTCCCCGGCACGATCAACGACACGATCGAGGAGCCGAGCATCTGGGGCTCGCTGCTCTTCTCGCTGCTCCCGCTGCTCCTGCTCGTCGGCCTCTTCTGGTTCATGATGAGCCAGGCCCAGGGCGGCAACCGCGTCATGCAGTTCGGCAAGTCCAAGGCCAAGCTCGCGAGCAAGGAGGCCCCGAAGGTCACCTTCTCCGACGTCGCCGGCGCCGACGAGGCCGTCGAGGAGCTGCACGAGATCGTCGAGTTCCTCAAGGAGCCGAGCAAGTTCCTCGCGGTCGGCGCGAAGATCCCCAAGGGCGTGCTGCTCTACGGCCAGCCCGGTACCGGCAAGACCCTCCTCGCGCGCGCCGTCGCCGGCGAGGCGGGCGTGCCCTTCTACTCGATCTCCGGCTCGGACTTCGTCGAGATGTTCGTCGGTGTCGGCGCCTCGCGCGTGCGCGACCTCTTCGAGCAGGCCAAGACCAACGCCCCCGCCATCGTCTTCGTCGACGAGATCGACGCCGTCGGTCGCCACCGCGGTGCGGGCCTCGGCGGCGGTCACGACGAGCGGGAGCAGACGCTCAACCAGCTGCTCGTCGAGATGGACGGCTTCGACGTCAAGACCAACGTCATCCTCATCGCGGCGACCAACCGCCCCGACATCCTCGACCCGGCGCTGCTGCGCCCGGGCCGCTTCGACCGCCAGATCGGTGTCGAGAACCCCGACATGATCGGGCGCCACCGCATCCTCGAGGTGCACTCGGCGGGCAAGCCGATGGCCCCCGACGTCGACCTGCTCGCCGTCGCCCGGCGCACCCCGGGCATGACCGGCGCCGACCTGGCCAACGTGCTCAACGAGGCGGCGCTGCTCACCGCTCGTGGGGGCGGTCAGTTCATCGACGACCACGTCCTCGACGAGGCGATCGACCGGGTCATCGCCGGCCCGCAGAAGCGCACCCGGATCATGAGCGCCCAGGAGCGCAAGGTCACCGCGTACCACGAGGGCGGTCACGCGCTCGTCGCCGCGGCGATGAACCACACCGACCCCGTCGCGAAGGTGACGATCCTGCCGCGCGGTCGCGCGCTCGGCTACACGATGGTGCTGCCGACCGACGACAAGTACTCGACGTCGCGCAACGAGATCCTCGACCAGCTCGCGTACGCCCTCGGTGGCCGCGTCGCGGAGGAGATCATCTTCCACGACCCGACGACCGGCGCCGCCAACGACATCGAGAAGGCCACCGCGATGGCCCGCAAGATGGTCACGGAGTTCGGCATGAGCGAGCGCATCGGCGCGGTCAAGCTCGGCCAGAGCCAGGGCGAGGTCTTCCTCGGCCGCGACATGGGTCACCAGCGCGACTACTCGGAGGAGATCGCGAGCGTCGTCGACGACGAGGTGCGCCGCTTCATCGAGGCCGCTCACGACGAGGCCTGGCACGCGATCAACGACAACCGCGACGTCCTCGACCGTCTCGTCCTCGAGCTGCTCGAGCACGAGTCGCTCGGCCCCAAGGAGATCGCGGCGGTCTTCGCCGACGTGCGCAAGCGCCCCCGTCGCCCCACGTGGCTCTCCGCGGAGAACCGCACGATCTCCGACAAGCCCCCGGTCCTCACACCCGCCGAGGAGGCCGCTCTCGCGGCTCGCTCGAACGGCTCGGCACCGGCTCCGAGCCCGACCGGCGCCCCGCCGGCCGGTGTCGGCGCCCAGCCGGGCGACCCGGGCACGGCGGCCGCCATCGACAAGGCGGCGGAGGAGGGGGCCACCCCCTACCCGGAGGAGCACCCGGCGGCCGAGGTCCGCGAGGTGCCCGACGGCGGCCAGGTCGATCCCGACGGCCGTCACTGAGGTGACGATGAGCCAGCACGAGGCCGAGGCCCTCGAGGCCGGGGCGGGCACCGGCCCGGTCGCCGCGGCGATGGACCTGCCGCGGATCGAGGCCGCGGTGCGCGAGATCCTCATCGCGGTCGGGGAGGACCCCGACCGCGAGGGGCTCCTCGAGACCCCCGCCCGGGTCGCCCGGGCCTACGCGGAGACCTTCGCCGGGCTGCACCAGGACCCGGCCGAGATCCTCGCGACGACCTTCGACATCGACCACGACGAGCTCGTCATGGTCCGTGACATCCCGCTGTACTCGACGTGCGAGCACCACCTCGTGCCCTTCCACGGGGTCGCCCACGTCGGCTACGTCCCCGGGCGCAGCGGCCAGGTGACCGGGCTGTCCAAGCTCGCCCGCCTCGTCGACGTCTACGCGCGCCGCCCCCAGGTGCAGGAGCGCCTCACCTCGCAGGTCGCCGACGCGCTCGTCGAGTGCCTCGACGTCACCGGCGTCATCGTCGTCGTCGAGGCCGAGCACCTGTGCATGTCGATGCGCGGCGTGCGCAAGCCGGGCGCGCGCACCCTCACCTCGGCGGTGCGCGGCCAGCTGCGCGACCCCGCGACCCGTGCAGAGGCGATGTCCCTGCTCATGGGGGCTCGCTGACCGTGCTCCTGCAGCGAGGCGAGCGCCCCGCGATCATGGGGATCGTCAACGTCACCCCGGACTCCTTCAGCGACGGGGGACGGTGGTACGACGAGGACGCCGCGGTGGCGCACGGGCTCGAGCTCGTCGCGCAGGGCGCGACGCTCGTCGACGTGGGCGGTGAGTCCACCCGTCCCGGCGCGCACCGCCCGGACGAGGAGGAGGAGGTGCGCCGCGTCGTGCCCGTCGTGCGCCGCCTCGCCGACGAGGGCGTCGCGGTCTCGGTCGACACCATGCGCACGCGGGTCGCGGCCGCCGCGGTCGAGGCCGGTGCTGCCGTCATCAACGACGTGAGCGGCGGGCTCGCCGAGCCCGAGATCGCCTCCGTCGTCGCCGGGAGCGACATCCCCTTCGTCGTCATGCACTGGCGGGGCCACTCGACCGACATGTACGCGGCCGCGAGCTACGACGACGTCGTCGGCGAGGTGTGCACCGAGCTCGAGCAGCGCGTCGAGGTCCTCCTCGCGGCCGGTCTCGGCGAGCACCAGCTCGTCCTCGACCCCGGCATCGGCTTCGCGAAGACCGCCGAGCACAACTGGGAGCTCCTCGCCGGCCTCGAGCGCGTCGTCGCGCTCGACCGCCCGGTGCTCCTCGGCACCTCGCGCAAGGGCTTCCTCGGCAAGGTCGGCCGCGCCGCCGGCGCCGAGCGCCCGCCCGTCGAGCGCGACACGGCGACCGCCGTGACGACGGCCCTCGCCGCCCGCACCGGCGTGTGGGCCGTCCGCGTGCACGACGTCGTCGCCTCGCTCGACGCCCTCGACGTCGTCGACGCCCTGGAGGCCCACCGTGCCTGATCGTGACGTCATCGAGCTGCTCGGGGTCCGGGCGAAGGGGTACCACGGCGTCCTGGACTTCGAGCGGCGCGACGGGCAGGAGTTCGTCGTCGACGTGCTCATGGGCACCGACCTCTCGCGCGCAGGAGCGAGCGACGACCTCGCCGACACCGTGAGCTACGCCGAGATCGCCGCAGCGGTCGTCGCCCGCATCGAGGGCGAGCCCCTCGACCTCATCGAGGCGCTCGCCGAGCGCATCGCCGGCGACGTCCTGCTCCGCCCTGAGATCGGCGACGTCGAGGTCGTCGTGCACAAGCCGCAGGCGCCGGTGGGCGTCCCCTTCGGCGACGTGCGGGTCCGGGTGCGCCGCACCCGGCGCAGCGCCGTCGTCGTCGCCCTCGGCAGCAACCTCGGCGACTCCACCCAGACCCTCCACGACGCCGTCGACGCGCTGCGCGCGCACGTCGACCTCACCGCGGTGAGCCGCAGCTACGCGACCGACCCCGTCGGGGGCCCCGAGCAGCCCGACTACGTCAACGCCGTCGCGGTCGGCACGACCTCGCTCACGCCGTGGGCTCTCCTGGCGGCCCTGCACGGCATCGAGGCCGGCCACGGCCGCACCCGTGAGGTGCGCTGGGGGCCTCGCACCCTCGACCTCGACCTCGTCGCCTACGGCACGACCGGCGGGGCCGACGAGGCCCGCCTCGACGCCCCGGTCCTCACCGTGCCGCACCCCCGCGCGCACGAGCGGGCCTTCGTCCTCGTGCCGTGGCTCGACGCCGACCCCGACGCCCGGCTGCGCGTCGACGGCGAGGTCCGTGCCGTCGCCGAGCTCGTCACCACCCTCGACACGACCGGTGTGCGGGCGGTCGACGGCCGATGATGATGATCGAGGGACTGCGCTGGCGCACGACGCTCGTCACCGGGCTCGTCACCACCGTCGTGTCGTGGCTGCTCAGCCGCTGGTGGGTCGCGTCGGGGGAGCGGGTCGTCCAGACGCCGTGGCTGGCCGCCGCGCTCCTGGTGGTCATGGCCCTCGCGCTGCTCGTCGTCGCCTGGCCGATGCGTCGCTACCGCCGCGAGGGCACCGCGGTCGCCCCGCTGCGGGCCGCCCGGATCCTCGGCCTGGCCCAGGCCGGTGCGCTCACCGGCGCGGTCGTCTGCGGGCTCTACCTCGGGCACGCGCTCGTCCTGCTGCCCGACCTCGGCTTCGGCAGCCACGCCGAGCTCGCGCTGCGCCTCGGCGCCGCCGCGCTGACCGGTGCGCTCGTCGCGGTCGCCGGGCACGTCGCCCAGGGCTGGTGCCGCATCCGCGACGAGGACCGCTCCGACCCCGCCGAGGGGTCGTCCGGTCGCCGCTGAGGCGTCCCCCTTCGCTCAGGCCGGGTCGGCCCAGACGACCCAGTTGCCCTCGTAGTGCCCGCCCTGCAGCGGGGTCGTCGGGTCGCACGTGATGAGGCGCAGGACCGGCCGCGGGTTGTCGTGGTCCCAGATCGTGTCGTCCTGGGGCACCTCGGTCTTGCTCGCGGCCGACGAGCGGGTGATCCGCCAGGCCACCTCGCGCCCGCTGCCGTAGGTGACGGTCACGCGGTCGCCGATCTTGACCTGCGGGAGGTTCCAGAAGACGTCGGGCTCGCTGCCGTGGTTGATGTGGCCGACGAGGATGCTCGCGCCGGTCTGACCGGGCTTGGGCCACCCGGACTCGGCGTACCAGCCCGCGGTGCCGAAGGGGGGCGCGAGGACGTCGTCGGCGTCGAGGTAGGTCGCCTGCAGCGACGCGTCGACGAGGGTGCGCCCGCCCGAGGTGACGGTGACCCGGGTCGGGTCCCCGGCCGGGGCGGCGGTGGCCGACGGGGCCGGCGGGGTCGTCGTCGACGTGGAGCGGCGCGCGGGGGTCGTCGCGGACGAGGACGAGGACGAGCGACGGCTCGTGCGGCTCGAGGTGGCGGAGGGCTCGCTCGTGCTCGACGAGGTCGAGATCTCGCTCGGGGCGACGTAGGTGCCCGGCGCGACGCTGTCGTCGCTCGTCAGCCACCACGCGCCGAGAGCGATCGCGCCGAGGGTGCCGACGCCGAGCAGGCTCGCGAGGACGCGGATCGCGAGGGTCTCGCCGTGCTGCGGGCTGCGGGGTGTACGGGCCACGCTTCGGGCTCCTGGGGTCGGCGCGGGTCACGCGTCGGGGACGGACCGGTCAAGTATCGCAGGGGCGGCGACCGGCACGAAGGGGGCGACCCACCGGTGGTCCGGGTGGTCGCCCCCTTCGTCTCGGGCGGGTGCCCTCGGTGCTGCCGAGAGGGCGGGTGCCCTCGGTGCTGCCGAGAGGGCGGGTGCCCTCAGTGCTGCCGAGAGGGCCGGTGCCCTCAGTGCCGCGCGGAGGCCCGGCGACGGGTGAGGGCCAGGCCGAGGCTGCCGACCGCGGCGAGCAGCCCGCCGCCGAGGAGCAGCGCCGGGCTCTGGCCGGACCCGCCCTGGGTCGCGTCGGTCTGGACCAGGGCCGGCGTCTGCACGCTCGTCGGGCTGCCCGAGGTCGCCGTCGGGTCGGCGCTCGTCGTCGGGTCCGGGTCCTCGCTCGTCGGCTCGTCGGTGGTGGGCTCGTCGGTGGTGGGCTCGTCCGTGGTGGGCTCGTCGGTCGTCGGGGTCGGCTCGGAGTCCGCCTCGGTGACCTCGATCGTGCCGACGGAGGTGCTCTCGGAGACGTTGGTGCACCGGAGGGTGACGTTCGTCGTGTACGACTGGCCGTCGGCGTCGGCGTACCCGCGGATGAAGGCGGTGAGGTCGGTGGCCTCGACGTCGTAGGTGCCGGCGCTCGGGGCGGGCACGGAGACCGAGCCGGTCGCGGTGACGACGAGCTCGCCGGACGCGGGCACGTCGGTGAGCGGAGAGGTGAAGGCGATGTCGCCGTCGACGCTGTCGGTGCCGTCGCTCACGGAGACGCCGGCCGCGTTGAGCGGGTCGCTCGGCGCGTCGACCGCACGGACGTTGAGCAGGGAGTAGAGCGAGTCACGGCGGGACTCGGGGATCGTCACGACCGCGGTGACGTCGGAGGTGATCTGCTCGCCCTCCTCGACGCTCGTCGGCAGGTCGACCGTGTAGCTCACGCTCACGTCCGGGTCGCCGGCGATCTGCCCCAGGTTGAGCACCTCGTAGGTGCACTCGTAGTCCTGGGTGACGGTGACGGCCTGGGCCGGAGCGGCCAGGCCGACGGCGGCGATGCCGATGCCGGCGAGGGCCGCGGCCCCGGCGGACGTGCGGACGTGGCGACGTGCCATGCGATGAGCTCCCCTGCGAAGTCGAGCGGACGCCTGCTCGTCCCCCTCGGTCGGGCACAACCTACCGGCTGCACCATCCGGGGCGGAAGGAGGTCGGTCGGCTACTTGTCGACGTCGCCGACGACGAAGAACATCGACCCGAGGATCGCGACGAGGTCGCCGACGAGCTCTCCGGGCAGCAGCTGCGAGAGCACCTGGACGTTGTTGAAGGACGCCGAGCGCAGCTTGAGCCGCCACGGGGTCTTCTCGCCGCGGCTGACGAGGTGGTAGCCGTTGATGCCCAGGGGGTTCTCGGTCGCGGTGTACCGCTCGCCCTCGGGCACCTTGAGCACCTTGGGCAGGCGCTGGTTGACCGGCCCCGCGGGGAGCTCGCGCAGGCGCTCGGCGCACGCCTGGGCGAGGTCGAGGCTCACGTGGGTCTGCTCGAGCAGCACCTCGAGGCGGGCGAGGCAGTCGCCGTCGGTGCGCGTGACGACCCGGCCGGGACCTCCGGGCGCGAAGAGCTCGCCGTAGGCGAGGTACGGGGCGTCGCGACGCAGGTCGAGGTCGACGCCGCTCGCCCGGGCGATGGGTCCGGAGACGCCGTACGCGCAGGCGAGCTCGGGGGAGAGGACGCCGACCCCCTTCGTGCGGGCTTGGAGGATCTCGTTGCCGACGAGGAGCCCCTCGAGCTGCGGGAGCCGGCCGCGCACGGCGGCGACGGCCGCCTCGACGCGGTCGAGCCAGCCGGCCGGGAGGTCCTCCTTGAGACCGCCGACGCGGTTGAACATGTAGTGCATGCGCCCGCCGGAGATCTCCTCCATGACGGCCTGGATCTCCTCGCGCTCGGTGAAGGCGTAGAAGATCGGGGTGATCGCGCCGAGCTCGAGCGGGTAGGAGCCGAGGAACATCAGGTGGTTGAGCACGCGGTTGAGCTCGGCGAGCAGGGTCCGCGCCCACACCGCGCGCTCGGGCACCTCCATGCCGAGCATCGCCTCGACGCCCATGACGACGCCGAGCTCGTTGCCGAAGGCGGAGAGCCAGTCGTGACGGTTGGCGAGCACGGTGATCTGGCGGTAGTCGCGGACCTCGAAGAGCTTCTCCGCGCCGCGGTGCATGTAGCCGACGACCGGGTCGGCGTGCAGCAGCCGCTCGCCGTCGAGCACGACGCGCAGGCGCAGCACGCCGTGGGTCGCCGGGTGCTGCGGGCCGATGTTGAGCACCATGTCGGTGCTGTGCACGGCGGACCCGACGCCGAGGGTGACCTCACGGGGCTCGGTGGTCGGCGGGGTGGGCATGCAGCCGAGCATGCCACCGGTGCCGGGGGGCCGCGACGAGCGGCGCGTGGTTATCGTCGGGTCATGGACCTCCGGCCCGCCGCGGCTCGGTGAGCTCGGCCCGCGCCCTGCTCGCCGGGGCTCTCGCGGCCGTCGGGCTGGCCCTCGTCGTCGCCGCCCCCGGTCCGCCGGAGCGTCGCGAGGGCGCGACGGTCGCCCACGCCGCCGTCCTGCAGCCCTGGTACACCGCGCTCGCCGAGGCCGACCGGGTGCCGGCCACCGTCGTCGTCATGGGCGACTCCGTGAGCGAGGGCTACGGGCTCGGCGAGGACCTCTCCGTGCGCTGGGTGTCGCGGCTCCAGGACGCGCTGCGCGGGCAGGGCGCGACGAGCGACTGCCCGACCGGGCCCAGCGGCTTCCACGGCACGACCTCGCTCGTGCCCGCGTGGTACGCGGCGCCGACCCTGCCCGACGCCCGCACGACGGGTCAGGTGCGCGAGATCGGCACCGTCGGACCCGGCGGGCGCGCGCTCGTCCTCGGGCCGGGCGCCACGGTGTCCTGGCGGGTGAGCGCGAGCGAGGTGGCCGTCGGCTACCGCACCGGGCCGGCGGGAGGTGATCTCGAGATCACCGCGGACGGCCAGGAGACCCTCGCGGGACGCCGCGTCGTCACGCAGGACCCGGTCGACGAGCGCCGAGTGTGGCACTCGCAGAGCCAGGACCTCGACGAGCGCACGTGGACCGTGCGCAACCTCAGCCCGGACCGCACCGTCACGGTCACCGACCTCACGCCCTTCCGCGGGGACCGCGACCGGTGCGTGCACGTCGTCGACGCGTCGCACTCGGGGATCTCCGCCCGCTCGGTGAGCGAGCGCGTCGAGTACATCCGCGACTCGCTGTCGATGAACCCCGACCTGCTCGTCGTCCCGCTCGGCTTCAACGACGCCCGCGCGGGCCAGACGCCCGATGAGCTGCGCGAGAGCCTGCGCACGATCGTCGCGACGTCGCGCCGGATGGGCTACGAGGGCCCGGTCCTGCTCGTCTCGTGGCACGCGCCACCGCCGGCCTTCTTCGACCGCTCGTGGTCGGGGTACCGAGAGGCGCTGCGCTCGATGTCCGAGGAGGACGGGGTCGCCTACGTCGACGCCGGTGCCGCGATGCCCCCGGTCGTCGGCGCACCGCGCGGGGTCTACCTCGACGCCCTGCACCCCGGACGGGCCGGTCAGGTGATCATCGCCGAGACCCTCACCCGCGTGCTCACCCCGCCCGGCCCGGTGCTGCCGGTGCCGTCGACGACGCGCTGAGCGATCCCCCTTCGCCCCCTTCGCCCGGGTCCGTCGCCGAGGTATGGCGATCTGCTGTCACGAAGGGGTGGGTGCCGGCTGATCTCCATACCTCGGCAGCCCCCTTCGCCGGGGCCTATCCCCGAGGTATGGCAATCTGCTGTCGCGAAGGGGTGGGTGCCGGCCGATCTCCATACCTCGGCGGTACCCCTTCGCCCGGTCGTGAGGGTCGTCGCGAGCGGCGGCGGGGGCCGTGGCAGGCTCCCCTCCATGGCGACGCCGAGCAAGCTCCTCGACCTCTCCGACCCCGCGGTCCTGCGCGACCCGTACCCGCACCTCGCGGCGCTGCGGGCGCATGACCCCTTCGTCTGGCACGACGGGCTGCAGGCGCACGTCGCGAGCGGCCACGCGCAGGTCAGCGCGGCGCTGCGCGACCGCCGGCTGGGTCGGGTCTACCGCGACCGTGAGCCGGAGCAGGACTGGGCGACCTTCAACTGGCTGCACGCCGACTCGATCCTCGACAGCGAGCCGCCTAAGCACGCGCGGCTGCGCCGCCTCGTCGCCGGTGCCTTCGGGCGCGGGCACGTCGCCCGGCTCGAGCCGCGGATCCGGGCGATCGCCGAGGAGCTCCTCGACGCGGCCGGCCCGGGCTCCTTCGACCTCGTCGAGGCCGTCGCCGAGCCGCTGCCCGTGACGGTCATCGCCGAGCTGCTCGACTGGCCGCACGCCGACCGCCACTTGCTGCGCCCGTGGAGCCAGGCCATCGTCGCGATGTACGAGGTCGACCCGAGCGAGCAGGCGCGCGCGGAGGCCCTGCGGGCGTCCTCGGACTTCGCCGCGTACGTCGACGAGCTCGCCGCGCACCGGGCCCGCCACCCCGGCGAGGACCTGCTCACCGATCTCGTCCAGGCGCGCGACGCCGGTGACGCGCTGAGCCGGCACGAGCTCGTCGCGACCGTCGTGCTCCTGCTCAACGCCGGCCACGAGGCGAGCGTCAACGGCCTGAGCAACGGGATCCACTCGTGGATCACCGCGGGCTCGCCCGCCGTCGACGTCGAGGACGACGCCGCTCTCGCCCTGCTCGTCGAGGAGCTGCTGCGGCACGACAGCCCGCTGCACCTCTTCGAGCGCACGGCCACGGCCGATCTCGAGATCGACGGCCGGCCGGTGGCCGAGGGGGAGCGCGTGCACGTGCTGCTCGGCGCGGCCAACCGCGACCCGGAGGTCTTCGCCGAGCCCGACCGCTTCGACCCGCGGCGCGACCCCAACCCGCACCTCGCCTTCGGGCTGGGGATCCACTTCTGCATCGGCGCGCCGCTCGCGCGGCTGGAGCTGCAGCAGTCGGTGCGCGCGCTGCTGCGGCGCCACCCCCGCCTCGAGGTCGTCGAGGCGGTGCGTCGCCCGACCTTCGTGCTGCGGGGCTTCGAGCGCCTCGTCCTCGCCGACGCCTGACCTGGCAGCACCTCGTCGGCCCGGCCGCAGCACGAGGTGCTGCCGGCGCTACGAGGTGCTGCCTGCAGCAGCTCGTGCGGGGGCGCCGACGGCGTCGAGGAGGGTGCGAAGGGGGAGCCACACGTCCCGGCCCTCCTGGTGCACGGCGTACGCGGTCATCTCCACCGGTGGGTCGAGGGTGACGAGGGCGACGCCGGCGGGCAGCGGGTACCACTGCGGGACCAGCCCGACGCCGTGGCCGTCGCGCACGAGGTCGCACACGAGGTCGAGGCTGTCCATGCGATGGGTGACGCGCGGGGCGATCCCGGCGAGCCCGCCGAGGAAGCGGACGGCGATCTCGTCGGCGGTGTTGCGCGAGTTGGTGATCCACGCCCGGTCGCCGAGATCGGCCAGGCCGAGGTGCGCGTCCGCGGCGGGCACGGCGACGCCCCACCGCGCCTGCCACAGCGGGTGGGTGACGAGCCGGGTCGGCACGCTCGCCGGGGCCACCTGGTAGTCGTAGGTGAGGGCGAGGTCGAGGTCGTCGTGGAGCAGCAGCTCGTAGGCCTCGGGCGGCTCGCACTCCGTGAGCTCGAAGCGCAGGCCCGGTGCGCTCTCGCGCAGCGCCTCGACGGCGGGCAGGGCCGTGCGGCGCAGGGCCGACCCGAAGCCGCCAACCCGGACCGTGCCCGTCGGCTCGGCGTGCGGGTCGAGCTCGCTGCGGGCCGACTCGACCTCGGCGAGGATGCGCACCGCACGCTCGGCGAGACGGCGCCCTGCGGGCGTGAGACGCACGCGCCGGCCGTCGGGCTCGAGCAGCGTCGCGTCGACGTCGCGGGCGAGGGCGGCGAGCTGCTGCGAGACGGTCGACGTCGTCGTCGCGTGCTCGTGCGCCACCGCGCGCATCGAGCCCAGGCGGGAGAGGTCGACGAGCAGCTCGAGCCGGCGCAGGTCCATCACCCGATCGTCACGGATCGGCGAACGACATGTCCAGCCATCTCACGTGGACGCGGACGGTCGGTGCGCGCTTCACTTCGAGTCATGACCGACACCGCGACCCGTCCGGCTCCCGCCACGCCGGCGACCTCGTCCCGCCAGGGCGCGCTCATGGCGCTCGCCGCGATGCTCAGCGTCCAGGTCGGCGTCGCCCTGGCCGTCGACCTCTCCCACGACGTGGGGGCCCTCGGCGCGGCCTGGCTGCGTCTGGTGTGGGCCGGCCCGATCATGCTCCTCGTCCTGCGCCCGCGGCTGCGCGGCCTGAGCGGCGAGGCGTGGCGCGCGTGCATCACCTTCGGGGTGGTCATCGCCGGCATCACCATGCTCTTCATGGCGGCGCTCACCCGGCTGCCGATGGGCACGGCGAGCGCGCTGGAGTTCCTCGGCCCGCTCGGCGTGGCCGTCGTGCGGGGTCGGGGACCGGCCCGGGCCTGGGCACTCGTCGCCGCTCTCGGCGTCCTGCTGCTCACCCGGCCGTGGGCCGGCGACGTCGACCTCGTCGGGGTCGGCCTCGCGCTCGCCGCGGCCTGCTGCTGGGCGGCCTACATCATCCTCAGCCAGCGGGTCGGCGACCTCGTCGGCGGGGTGACCGGGCTGGCGATCGCGCTCCCCGTCGCCGGGCTCGTCTCGACGCTCGTCGCCGCGCCGTCGACGGTCGAGCATCTCACCTGGCAGCTCGCCGTCGTGGGGATCGGCCTGGCGCTCCTCGTGCCGGTCGTCCCCTTCGCGCTCGAGATGCTCGCCCTGCGTCGCCTGACGACGGCAGCCTTCGGCACCCTCATGAGCGTCGAGCCGGCCATCGCGGTCGTCATCGGGCTCGTCGTGCTGCACCAGGTGCCGCACCCGCTCGCCGTCGTCGGGGTCGCGTGCGTCGTCGCCGCGGGCGTCGGGGCGGAGCGCTACGGCGCCCGCGAGCTGCCGCCCGCCTCGACCGGGGCCTGAGCCGGCAGAACCTCGCCGCGCGAGGGGGGGGGCGAAGGGGGAGTCAGCCCCGCGCGACGACCCACCAGAAGTCGCCGTAGGGCGGGCCGAGCAGGGCTCCGGCGGCGCTGGCCCGGGCGAGCGCGTCGAGGTAGCCGACGGGGTCCCGCCGCGCCATGTCGTGCTCCGGCGAGGCGGCCGAGGGCCCCCACCGGCGCACGGCGTCGGCGCCCATGACGAGCTCGTCATGGCGCAGGGAGTCGACGGCCACGTGAGCGGTGACGTCGCAGGAGCCGTCCGGCGTCGGAGCGGTCACCGCGCCGTCGCGGTACCCCGAGAGGGTGCCCGACTCGGGGCGCTGGGTGCGGACGTGGCCGTAGTCGACGGCGACCGCCGCTCGGGGCCGCCAAGCGTCGAGCATCCCCGACCAGGCGTCGTCACGGGCTCGTCCGACCTCGACGCGCTGACCGGGCTCGCGGGCCGGCCACCACCGCTGCGCCCAGGCGAGGTCGTCCGCCCCGACGTCCTCGCCGAGGGTCTCGGCGCCGTCGGGACCGACGTGCACCTCGCGCAGGCGGCCCTCGTCGTCGACCTGGGCGACGACGCACGGCACGACGTCGAGCCACTCGTGCGCGACGACCAGTGCGCCGTCGAGGGGTGCCCCCAGGGACTCCTCGACGTGACGGGCGCTCGGCAGCGCGGCGCCACCGGGGGAGCGGACCCACCCCGATGACGGGTCGAGGCCTGCCGGGCGCTCGACGACGTCGACCCCGACGAGCGGTCCCTCGTGGCCCGCCTCGCGCAGGGCGTGCAGCAGCTCGCCGCGGCCGGCGCCGACGTCGACGACCGCGTGCGCGCCGGCGTCACGCGCCAGGCCGAGCAAGGTCGTCGCGAGGGCTCGCCCCACCGGCCCGTGGGTCGCGGTCTCGAAGTGCCCGGACGGTCCCTCCGCGCGGCGGTAGAAGCCGTCCTCGCCGTACAGCGCGTCGTGCCACGCGCGGGCCCAGGTGCTCATGCGCGATCAGCCTAGGCCCGGCCCGGCGGGTACCGTCTGCCCGTGATGGCACCCGACCCGATGCAGCACCCGCGCCCCTGGCTGCGGGTCGGCGTCGTCGGCGCCGGGCGCGTCGGCGCCGTCCTCGGCGCCGCGCTCGCCTCCGCCGGGCACCGCGTCGTCGCGGTGAGCGCCGTGAGCGAGGCCAGCCGCGAGCGCGCCGAGCTGCTCCTGCCCGACGTGCCGGTCCTGCCCGTCGAGGAGGTCGTCGCCGCGGGCGACCTCGTCCTGCTCGCCGTGCCCGACGACGCCCTCGCCGGTCTCGTCACCGGTCTCGCGGCCACCGGGGTCTGGCGCCCCGGGCAGATCGCCGCCCATACCTCGGGAGCGCACGGCATCGCCCCCTTCGCCCCGGCGACGCAGATGGGCGTCGTGCCCCTCGCCCTGCACCCGGCGATGACCTTCACCGGCACCTCGCTCGACCTCGCGCGGCTGCACGAGGCGTGCTTCGGGATCACCACCCCTGAGCCGCTGCGCGCCGTCGCCGAGGCCCTCGTCATGGAGATGGGTGGCGAGCCGGTGTGGGTGCCCGAGGAGGCCCGGCCGCTCTACCACGCGGCTCTCGCGCACGGCAGCAACCACCTCGTCACCCTCGTCGCGCAGGCCCGCGAGATCCTCGCCGAGGCCGGCATCTCCGCCGGGGAGCGGCTGCTGCGCCCGCTCCTGCAGGCCAGCCTGGACGGCGCCCTCGCCTCGGGCGACTCCGCGCTCACCGGCCCCGTCGCCCGCGGCGACGTGGGCACCGTCGAGACGCACCTGCGGGTGCTCGCCGACCTCGCCCCCGACATCCGGCCGGCCTACGCCGCTCACGCCAGCGCGACCGCCCGTCGTGCCCAGCGGGTCGGGCGGCTGCGCCCCGACCTCGCCCGCCCGATCCTCGACCGCACCGAGCGCGCGGTCACCTCCCCCGACCCCGAGGAGAACCCATGACCGCCGCACCGGTCGTCGCCCGCACCCGCGACGAGCTGCGCACCGCGCGGGTCGCCCTCACCGGGCAGACCGCCGTCGTCATGACGATGGGCGCCCTCCACGAGGGGCACGCGACCCTCATCCGCGAGGCGCGGCGCGAGGCCGAGCACGTCGTCGTGACGATCTTCTTGAACCCCCTCCAGTTCGGGCCGAAGGAAGACCTGTCGAAGTACCCGCGCACCTTCGACGACGACATGCAGATCTGCCGTGCCGAGGGGGTCGACGTCGTCTTCGCCCCGACCCCCGACGTCATCTACCCCGACGGCGACCCCGGTGTGCGCATCTCCGCCGGTCCCCTCGGCGACGTCCTCGAGGGCCAGGCCCGCCCCGGCCACTTCGACGGCATGCTCACCGTCGTCGCCAAGCTCATGCACCTCACCGGCGGTGACAGCTTCTACTTCGGGCAGAAGGACGCCCAGCAGCTGCTCCTCATCCGCCGCATGGTCCGTGACATCGACTTCCCGGCGCGGGTCGTCTCGGTGCCCACGGTCCGTGAGGCCGACGGACTGGCCCTGAGCAGCCGCAACACCTACCTCACCGACACCGACCGCGAGGTCGCCCTCGCCCTGTCGCGTGCCCTGCACGAAGGAGCTCAGCGCGCCGAGGAGGGCCCGTCCGCCATACGCCGCGCCGCGCGCGAGGTCCTCGTCGCCGAGCCGCTCGCGCTCGTCGACTACCTCGTGCTCGTCCACCCGACGACCCTGCAGGACGTGCCCGAGTGGTACCACGGCGAGGCGCTGCTGGCGGTGGCTGCCCGCGTCGGCACGACCCGGCTCATCGACAACACCCCCGTGCTCGTCGGTCCCGGTGGGGGAGCGCGGCAGGTCTTCAGCGACACCGCGAGCGCCGCCGCCGCCGTCTGACCGACCCGCACCACCGCCACGACCCCCGCCCGACGACGAAGGACCTCCCGTGCAGCGCTTCATGCTCCACAGCAAGATCCACCGCGCCACCGTCACCCAGGCCGACCTGCACTACGTCGGCTCCCTGACGATCGACCGCGACCTCATGGACGCGGCCGACCTGCTGCCGGGCCAGCAGGTCGACGTCGTCGACGTCGACAACGGCAACCGCCTGACGACCTACGCCATCGAGGGCGAGCGCGGCAGCGGCATCCTGTGCATCAACGGCGCCGCCGCCCGTCTCGTCGCGCCCGGCGACGTCGTCATCGTCATCGCGTACGCGGCGATGGACGACGAGGAGGCGCGCACCTTCGAGCCGCAGGTCGTCTTCGTCGACGCCGACAACCGGGTCGTCGAGGTCGAGCACGACCCGGGTGACGTGCCCGACGGCTTCGGGCTGTCGACCTCCGCCGTCACTGCGCGCCCGCACCCGCACGGCCCCGGGGCCGGCGCCTAGCCCGACCGGGCGGGCGACGGGAGGCGGTTCTCCCTTCGATATCCTCGGGGGGTGACCGACACCCCCGCTGCACCCGCTCCCGACGTCGACCTCCCCGAGCAGATGCGGGTCCGCCGGGACAAGCGCGACCGGCTGCTCTCCCAGGGTGTCGCCCCCTACCCCGTGAGCGTGGGCCGGACCCACTCCCTGCGCGAGGTCGTCGAGGGCTACGCTCACCTCGAGACCGGCGAGGAGACCCAGGACGTCGTCACCGTCGTCGGGCGCGTGATGTTCGTCCGCAACACCGGCAAGCTCGCCTTCGCCTCGCTCCAGGAGGGCGTCGGCGACCGTCTCCAGGTGATGCTCTCGCTCGCCGAGGTGGGCGAGGACGCCCTCGCCGCGTGGAAGTCCGACGTCGACCTCGGTGACCACGTCGCCGTCACCGGTCGCGTCATCCGCAGCCGCCGTGGCGAGCTGTCGGTCATGGCGACCGGGTGGACGATGGCGAGCAAGGCGCTGCGCCCGCTCCCGGTGCTGCACAAGGAGCTCTCCGAGGAGGCCCGCGTGCGCCAGCGCTACGCCGACCTCGTCGTGCGCCAGGAGGCTCGTGACGTCGTGCGCACCAAGGCCACCGTCCTGCGCGCGGTCCGGGCCACCCTCGACGCCGACGGCTTCGTCGAGGTCGAGACCCCGGTGCTCCAGCTCGTCCACGGCGGTGCCGCCGCCCGCCCCTTCGGCACGCACATGAACGCCTTCGACCAGGACATGTCGTTGCGCATCGCGCTCGAGCTCAACCTCAAGAAGGCCGTCGTCGGCGGGGTCGACCGGGTCTACGAGATGGGCCGGATCTTCCGCAACGAGGGCGTCGACTCCACGCATAGCCCGGAGTTCACGATGCTCGAGGCGTACGAGGCCTACGGCGACCAGCGCACGGTCGCCGAGCTCACCCGCCGGATCTACCTCGCCGTGGCCGACGCCCTCGGCTCGCGCCAGGTCGAGACGCCGAAGGGGGTCGTCGACCTCGACGGCGAGTGGCGCTGGCTGTCGGTCTACCCGGCCCTCGGCGAGGCCGTCGGCCGCGAGATCACCCCCGACACCCCGCTCGCCGAGCTCGTCGCGATCGCCGCCGAGCACGACGTCGAGATCGACCCGGCGTGGCCGGCGGGCAAGGTGGTCATCGAGCTCTTCGGCGAGATCGTCGAGCCGGGCATCCTCGCGCCGACCTTCGTCCACGACTACCCGGCCGAGGCGCAGCCGCTGGCCCGCCGCCACGACGACGACCCGCGTCTCATCCACGCGTGGGACCTCATCATCGCCGGGGTCGAGCGCGGCACCGGCTTCACCGAGCTCGTCGACCCGGTCGTGCAGCGCGAGGTGCTCACCGCGCAGTCCCTCGCGGCCGCCGCGGGCGACCCCGAGGCGATGCAGCTCGACGAGGACTTCCTGCGCGCGCTCGAGTACGGCGCCCCGCCGATGGGCGGGATCGGGATCGGCATCGACCGCATGGTGATGTTCTTCACCGGGGCCTCGATCCGCGAGACCCTGCTCTTCCCGCACCTCAAGCCGGAGGCGTGATGTTCGACGCGATCTCGCCCTATCTCGCGACGCTCCTGCCGACCGTCGGGGTGGCATTCCTCTTCTACTGGATCATCAGGTACATGATCGAGGCCGACCGCCGTGAGCGGAAGGCGCTCGCGTCGTGGCGCAAGGAGCACGAGCGCAACGACCCCAACCGCGGCACGGTGGCGCGGGGCGCGGAGTCCGAGGCCGGATCGACGCAGGACCTTCAGGAGCGTCCCGAGGACGACGGGGCCATTTCGGCGGACGGCTCGGCGTCGTCCGACGACAATTCGACAAATGCGTCTACGGACGACCCGAAAGCCTGAACGCTCCCACCTGCACGTTTGTCAGGAAATGGCTTTTCGGCCTCATCGGTAATACATTGCTCGTGCCCCACATAAATGGTCGGCGCCCGTTCGGGTGCTGACGCACGAGAATGATCGGTGGAAATCCATGGCTCAGCGAGTCCAAGTCATCCTCGAGGACGACATCGACGGCGGTCCCGCCGACGAGACCGTGACCTTCGGTCTCGACGGGGCGACCTACGAGATCGACCTCAACGAGCGCAACGCCGCCGCCCTGCGCGACGCGATGGCGGCCTACGTCGGCGCCGGTCGCCGGTCGGGCGGGCGTCGCAGCACCCGTCGCAAGAGCAGCGACAGCGGCTCGAGCAGCAGCAGCAGCGGCACCAGCGAGATCCGCGAGTGGGCCCGGGCCAACGGCTACGAGGTCAGCGAGCGCGGACGGATCAGCGCGGAGGTCAAGGAGGCCTACGAGAAGGCCACCAGCTGACGAATCAGCAGCAGCAGACCGGCGCGGAGCCTGACTTCGCCGCCGGTCTGCTGTCGTTGCGGGGGCACCTCGCCTATCTCGACGTCGTCCCCGACGGGCCGGCGGCCCGGGGGCCGGGCTGGTTGCCCCTCGACGCGCCCCTGCACGACCCGGACCTCACCCGACGATGGGTCGAGCGCTACGCCGAGATCACCCGGGCGCAGTCCGGCGTCGCCCCGCCCGGGATGCCGTCGGCCTTCGTCCTGCAGCACCACCTCGACCCCCTTGCCCAGGTCGTCGCCACGGCCGCCGTGCGCGGCACCTGGGTCCTCGACGCCGACCCCGCCCGCTGGGCCGTCCGGCTCGAGCCCACCTTCGGCTACCCCGTCGCGGTGCGGGTGGCGAAGGGGGAGTCCGCCGAGGTCGCGGACCTGGGGGAGCGGGTCCGCCGTGCGCAGGCCGGCTACCTCGTCGCCGCGGCCGAGATCGCGACGGCCTTCCCTTCGGCGCACCGCATGTCCTCTCGTCAGCGCCTCGGGATGGGTCGCGACATGTGGCGCGGAGCGCTGCACCGCCTGCTCGGCGGCCCGCTGCCCCGACGCGAGTCGTGCTGCCTGCTCTACGCCCTGCCCGCCATGCACCCCTGCGGCGGCTGCCCCCGCGTCTGAGGCCCTTGCTGGTCGAGGTGCGAAGGCCCCCAGGGCCTGAGCCTCGAGACCATCTGCCGACGTCGTGGTCTCGAGGCTCCTGCGTCGCACCTCGACCACCGAGCGGCTCAGCCCAGCAGGTCCTCGAGGAGGTCGCCGTCGCGGTCGAGGCGCTCGAGCACCTCGTAGGTCTCGAGCTGGCGCAGCGCCTCGGGGTCCTCGGCGCCCTCCTCGACCTCGTCCCACGTCCGGGGGGCGGCGACCCACGGGTCGTCGCGGCCACGCATCGAGTAGGGGCTGATCGTCGTCTTCGCGGCGACGTTCTGGCTCCAGTCGAGGAAGACCTTGCCCGGGCGCAGCGTCTTCGTCATCCGCCACAGCAGCAGGTCCGGGTGCTCGCCGGTCAGCTCTTGCGCGAGCTGCTGGGCGAGGTCGCGCACCTGCGCCGAGCTGAGGTCGCCGCCGAGCCCGGCGTACAGCTGCATCCCCTTGCTCCCGGAGGTGACCGGGTAGAGCTCCATCCCCAGGCGCTCCAGCCGCTCCCGGACGACGAGCGCCGCGCGCGCGCACTCGTGCAGCCCGGCGGGCGGGCCCGGGTCGAGGTCGATGACGAGCCTGTTCGGGTGCTGCGGCTCGCCGTCGACGACGGTCCACTGCGGCACGTGGAGCTCGAGCGCGTTGAGGTTGACGAGGTAGGTGAGGGTCGCCTGGTCGGGCACGAGGGGGTACGTGACGTCGTCGACCTGCACCCGCGGCAGCCAGCTGGGCGCACCAGAGGGCACGTTCTTCTCGAAGAAGGACGCGTCTGCGGTGCCGTGCGGCCAGCGCACGCGGGTCACCGGCCGGTCGGCGAGGTGCGGCAGGAGGACCGGGGCGACCTGCGCGTAGTAGGCGAGGACCTCCCCCTTCGTCGTCTCGGTCGCCGGGTACATGACCTTGTCGAGCGAGGTGAGCCGCAGGGTGCGGCCCTCGACCTCGACGCGGGTCACCTGCGGGTCAGGCATCGAGGTCCTCCGGGTCGAGGTCGGGTCGCACGCGCTGGAAGGCGGGCTGGCGCATCCGGCCGCCGTCGGTGTGGCCGAGAGAGGCGACGTCGACGACGACCCGCGGGGTCACCCAACGTGCCCCGCGGGCGTCGAGCCGCGGCAGCTCCTCGGCGAAGGGGGACCCGGTCGCGGCGAGCGGGTCGAGCAGCTCGCGCAGCCGGTCGCCCGCCCGTCCGCCGAGCCCGGACCCGACCCGCCCCGCGAAGTGCAGGCCCTCCGGCCCGGGCACCCCGACGAGGACCGCGCCGAGACGGTCGGCGCCCGACATCTCCGGCCGCCACCCGCCGACGACGACCGAGGTCGTGCGCCGGTGCGGCATCTTCTGCCAGTCCGAGGAGCGGCGGGCGGCGACGTACGGCGCGTCCCGCCGCTTGCTGACGATGCCCTCGAGCCCTTGCTCCGCCGTCGCGGCGAGCAGCTGCTCCCCGTCGTCGAAGACCGGGGGGACCTGCCACCGGGCGGTGTCGATGTCGAGCTGCTCGAGCAGCGCGCGGCGCGCGCTCCAGGGCTGGGCGGTGATGTCCTGACCGAGCACGCGCAGCAGGTCGAAGGCCATGAAGGTCACGGGGGCGGCGGCGGCGAGCTGCTCGGCCCGGCGGGCGGAGGTCACGTGCATCCGGTCGGCGAGCGCGGCGAAGGAGGGGACGCCGTCACGCAGCGCGACGACCTCGCCGTCGAGGAGCAGGTCGTCGTAGAGGTCGGCCAGCCCGGCGAGCTCGGGATAGGCGGTCGTCACGTCGCGCTCGGTCCGCGAGCGCAGGGTGAGGTGCCCGTCGTGGACCTCGGCGAGCACCCGCATGCCGTCCCACTTCACCTCGTGCACCCACGCCTCACCCCGGGGCACGTGGTCGGCGGTGACGGCGAGCATCGGACGCATGTCGTCATCGTGCCGCACGGCCGGTGAGATGCTGGCGCCATGGTGCGTGCGGGTGCGGGCGAGACGTCGGGGCTCCCGGCCCGTCGCGCGGTGCTCGCCGGTCTCGGGGGAGTGCTCCTGCCCGGGACCGCCGGGTGCCTCGGGCCGTCGTGGCAGGAGGTCGCGGCCACGAGCGTCACCATCGCGACCGGCAACCGCCGTGGGGTCTTCGACCTGTACGGCGAGGCCCTCGCCGAGGTGCTCCACCGCCGCCTGCCCAGCGTGTCGGTGCGCACCCTGCGCACGGACGCCTCGGTGACCAACCTGCGCGAGGTGCACCGCGGACGGGCCGACCTCGGCTTCTCGCTCGGCGACGTCGCGGCCGACGCGCTCGCCGGACGCGGCAGCACCGACGAGCCGCTCGACCTCGCCGCCCTCGCCCGGACCTACGACAGCTTCGTGCACCTCGTCGTGCGCGCGGGCTCCTCGATCAGCGAGCTGCGCGACCTGCGCGGCCGCCGGGTGAGCATCGGGGCACCGGGGTCGGGCACCCGCGTCGTCGCGTGGCGGCTCATGTCGTCGGTCGGGCTGCGCGAGGACGACCTCGACCCCGTCGAGGAGAGCTTGCAGCCCTCGGCCGACGCGCTCGCCCAGGGCGAGCTCGACGCCTTCTTCTTCGTGAGCGGCCTGCCGAACACCGCGGTCGTCGAGCTCGCCGAGCGCCGCGACATCCGCCTCGTCGACCTCGGAGACCTCGTCCGCCCGCTGTCGCGGCGCTACGGCGCGGAGTTCACCCCGGGCGGGGTGCCCGCCTCCACGTACGACGTGCCCGCCGTCGAGACGGTGAGCGTCAAGAACTACCTCGTCGTGCGGCCCGGTCTCGACGAGGCGCTCGCATACGCCATCACCCGCGTCGTGTTCGAGGACCAGGCCGCGATCGACCGCATCGCACCGGGGGTCCCCCAGCCGAACGTCGGCGCCGCGATCTTCACCTCGCCCCTGCCCCTGCACCCCGGTGCGGCCCGCTACTTCCGCGAGCAGCGTGCCTAGCCGGCAGCCCGCAGGAGCAGCACGACCGAGAGACCGCCGCTCTCGGGCGCGGTGACGTGCATCCGGCCGCCGACGTCGGCCAGCCGCGCCTGGACGATCGCCAGACCCAGACCGGTGCCCGCGACGTTCTGGTGGGTGCGCCCGCGGAAGAAGCGGGCCCCCACCTTCGGCACGTCCTCCGGATGCAGCCCGGCGCCGTGGTCGCGCACGTTGACGCGCACCCATCGGCCCTCCGGGTCGCTCACCTCGTCGACGGCGACGCGCACGAGAGAGGCGGGGGCGAACTTCGCCGCGTTGTCCAGGAGCGCGTCGAGGGCCACGTCGAGGACCTCGGGCGTCGCGAGCGCGAGGGCCTGCGCGGGCACGTCGACGTCGAAGGGGTCGAAGACCGGCGCCCACATCTCGCACCGCCCGCGGACGACCTGGGCCACGTCGAGCGGCGTCGGGGTGACGGGGACCGCGCCGACCTGGCTGAGGTGCAGCAAGGACTCGACCGTGGCGCTCAGCCGGTCAGCCTCCTCCAGGACGAGCCCGACGGAGCCCGGCTCGGCGCCCTCGTCGGCCAGACCCTCCGCGCGCAGCCGCAGCGCGGTGAGCGGGTTGCCGAGCTGGTGGGCGGCGTCGGCGACGAGCTCGCGCTGCTGGCGCTGCGAGGCCTCGACGCTGTCGACCATGACGTTGAAGGAGCGCGCGAGATGGCGCAGCTCGGGCGGACCGTCCTCGGTGGCCCGCGAGGTGAGGTCTCCGTCGGAGAGGCGCACGGCGGCCTCGTCGAGCCGCCGCACCGGCCGCAGGACCCAGCCGACGAAGGGGATGACGACCCCGTAGCTCGTGACGAGCAGGGTGACCAGGCCGAGGACGGCCAGCCACGTCATGCCGCGCGAGAGGTCCTCGTGCACGCCCTGCGTCGGTGCCGACAGGACGACCGCGCCGAGGACCTGCGAGTCGCGGCCGACGGGGGAGCCGATGACGATGGAGTCCTCCCGCCAGGGCCAGGCGGTCGGCGGGGGCTGCGCCCCGGCGCCGTCGAGCGCCTCGGCGGTCGCGGCCCGCACCCGGGGGTCGTCGCCACCGGGCCCGGCCTGGGCGACGACCTCGCGGTTGGCGTTGACGACGACGACCGAGCCGCCGTAGACCTCGGTGTAGCGCTGCAGGTCGGCCGACAGCCCGGTGAAGGTGTCCTCCTCGAGCGCGTCCTCGGCGACGACGGCGAAACGGGTCGTGTCACCCAGCCGCTCGGCGAAGAGGTCCTGGGTGCGCTCGGCGGCATGGGTGACGACGAGCGGGGTCATGAGCGCCACGAGCATCGCGCCGACGAGCACGAGCGAGACGATGAGCATGCGTCGCCGCACGGCTCACCCCTTCGCCGCGATGCGGTACCCGACGCCGCGGACCGTCTCGATCATCGCCGGGCAGCCCAGCTTGGAGCGAAGGGCGGAGACGTGGACGTCGAGGGTGCGGGACGCACCCACCCACGCGGTCTCCCAGATCGAGGACATGAGGGCCTCGCGGGTGACGGCCGCGCCCTCGGCCTGGACGAGCATCCGCAGCAGGTCGAACTCCTTGCGGGTGAGGCGGATCTCCTCCTCGCCGACCCACACCTGCCGCGAGCCGTGGTCGAGGCGGATCTCGCCGACCTGCTCGACGGGGTCGGGGAGGTGGACGAGCGAGCGCCGCATGACGGCGTCGATGCGAGCCATGAGCTCGGCGAGGCGGTAGGGCTTGGTGACGTAGTCGTCGACCCCGGCGCGCAGCGCGTTGACCACCGTGGCCTCGTCGCGTCGGGCCGTCACCGCGATGATCGGGATGTCGGTGGTCTCGCGCAGGTGACGGCACAGGACGAGCCCGTCCTGGTCGGGCAGGCCCATGTCGAGCAGGACGAGGTCCGCCTCGCCCACGGCCTCGAGGGCGCGAGCGGCGGTGGGCGCGCGACGCACGTCGAGGTTGGCCCGGCGCAGGGCGGGGGTGAGGGCCGCGACCACCCGGTCGTCGTCCTCGACGAGCAGGACCCTCATGGCGCCTCCTCGCGCTCCCCGCACCCCCCGGTCGGGCGTGCCCAGCCCCGGGTGACGAAGGTCAGATCTGTGTGAAGTCTCGCGGCCGGCGAGATGACCCGACCTGGCTCGCTCCTACGGTACCGGGCATGACAACGTCGTCTACCACGAGTCGGGATCCCGAGCCGGGCACCCCCGACGTCGATGCACTCACCGCCGAGTACGACGAGGAGAAGCCCTCCCGGACCCTGTCCCGGGGGCTCGAGCGCCTCGTCGTCCTGTGGTGCTTCGGCGTCGCGATCTTCGTCATCCGTCAGGTCTTCGCACCGCTCGAGCTGGGCAGCCAGTACTACCTCGTGTGGTTCCTCGGGCTGACCCTGCCGCTGGTCTTCCTCACCTACCGCATGCGCGGACGGGCCGAGGGCAGCGACGTCGACCCCGGAGCGGCACGCACGTCAGGGGCCACGGACCGCTCCGACAACCCGGGCGTCGTCGACTGGGTCCTCGCCGCGGTCGCGCTCCTCGTCGCCCTCTACCCGGTGCTGCCCATCCCGCTGTCGGAGATCGGCTTCGGCGGGTACAAGGGCTTCCTCGACCGCCAGGGCTCGCTCGTCACGCTCGACGTGGTCGCCGGCGCCCTGCTGATGCTCCTCGTGCTCGAGGCCACCCGCCGCACGACCGGCCTCGTCCTGCCCGCGGTCTGCGTCGCCTTCTTCGCCTACGCGTACTACGGCGGCTTCCTGCCCGTCGACTGGCGGATCAGCCACCTCGGCCTCGACCTCTCCCAGATCGTCAACGCGCTCTACAACGAGGCGTCAGGCTTCTTCGGGGTGCCGCTCGACGTTGCCGCCACCTACATCGTGCTCTTCACGATCTACGGCGCGGTCATCGACAAGATGGGCGCCGGACGCTTCTTCGTCGAGTTCAGCTTCTCGCTCTTCCGCCGCTCCGGCTCGGCCCCCGGCCGCACCGTCGCGACCTCCGGCTTCCTGCTCGGCACGGTCTCCGGGTCGGGCACGGCGACCGCCGTGACTCTGGGCTCCTTCGCCTGGCCGATCCTCAAGCGGGCGGGCTACCCCCGTGAGGCCGCCGGTGGCATGCTCGCCGCCTCCGGCATCGGCGCGATCCTCTCGCCGCCGACGATGGGCGCCGCGGCCTTCATCATCGCCGAGTACCTCAGCGTCCCCTACGTCGAGGTCCTCATCTGGGCGATCGTCCCGACCCTGCTGTACTACCTCGGCATCTTCCTCGCCGTCGAGATCGACGCCCGACGCTTCGGCGCCCGGCGGGTCGAGCTGGCCATCGGCAACCCCCTTCGCCTCCTCGCCCGCTCCGGCTACCACTTCATCAGCCTCGGCGTCATCGTCTTCTTCCTCGCCATCGACGTCCCGCCCTTCAAGGCGGTCGTCTACGCGACCGGCGTCGCCGCCCTCTTCGGGCTCGCCGAGGCCGTCCTGTCCCGTCGTCGCGTCGTCACCGGCTTCGACGACTACGACGCGGAGCTCGAGCGCATGCCGCTCGGCGTCTCGCTGCGCGACTACGCCACCCGCCTCTTCATGGCCCTCAGCTCGGGCATCCGCTCGGCGCTGCCGGTCATCGCGGTCTGCGCCGCGGCGGGCGTCATCACCTCGGTCATCGCCAAGACGGGTCTCGGCCAGATCCTCTCGGAGCTGCTCGTCGCGGCTGCGGACGCGCTGTCCTTCAACCAGGCCTCGCTCATCGTCCTGTCGGCGCTCTTCTCGGCCGTCGCGATCCTCGTGCTGGGTCTCGCGGTGCCGGTCACCGCGTCCTTCATCCTCAGCTGGGTGATCATCGGGCCGGCGCTCATCACGCTCGGCGTGGAGGCCCCCCAGGTCGCGATGTTCATCTTCTACTACGCGGTCCTGTCGGAGGTGTCGCCGCCGACAGCCCTGGCGGCCGTCGCGTCGGCGGCCATCACCGGAGGACGGGTCATCCCCACGATGATGCAGGCCTGCAAGTACACGCTGCCGGCCTTCCTCGCCCCGATGGCCTTCGTCGTCACCGACAACGGCGCGCTGCTCATCGCCGAGGGAGACCTCCTCGACATCGCCTGGGCCTTCGTCGTCGCCGGGTGCGCGGTCGCGGCACTCGCGATCGCCACGACGGGCTGGGTGCTCGGGCCGACGACGAAGCTCGAGCGGGCCCTGTGCGTGCCGGCGGCCCTGCTGCTGCTCTACCTCGTGCCGCTCTCCATCGCCATCGGCTTCGCGCTGCTCGCGCTGGCCCTGCTCATCCACGTCGTGCGGATCCGATCCGGCAGGGGCCGACCGGCCCCGACCGGCGACCGCGCCGACGAGCCGGCTCCGGCCACCTGAGACCTCCCGACACCCGATCACCGTCGATCACCCAACAGAGAGAAGTCCTGACATGCGCATCACCACCATCACCGGCGCCGCCGCCGTCGCCGCCCTGCTGCTCAGCTCGTGCGGAGGCCAGCAGGACCGCAGCGCCTCCAACGGCGCGGACGAGTCGAGCTGCGACGCGGGCCAGGGCCGTCTGAACATCGCCACCGGCAACTCCACCGGCGTCTACTACGTCGTCGGCGGCGGGCTGGCCAAGCTCGTCAACGACGAGACCGA
The DNA here is from genome assembly GCF_040547045.1 of Janibacter sp. UYMM211. Taxonomy (NCBI): domain Bacteria; kingdom Bacillati; phylum Actinomycetota; class Actinomycetes; order Micrococcales; family Intrasporangiaceae; genus Janibacter; species Janibacter sp. UYMM211. The sequence goes on from NZ_JBEPOY010000002.1 coordinate 230,669, forward strand.
GCTGCGGGCCACCTCAGCCGAGACCGGCGCCTCCGTGCAGAACATCGAGCAGGTCGTCGCCGGCGACTACGACATCGGCTTCTCGCTCGCCGACTCCGCCGCCGACGCCGTCGACGGCAAGGGCGACTTCAAGGAGAAGCAGAGCATCCGCACCCTCGGTCGGATCTACTCCAACTACACCCACGTCGTGGTCAGCGAGTCCTCGGGCATCGACTCCGTCGAGGACTTCAAGGGCAAGCGCATCTCGACCGGCTCGCCCAAGTCGGGCACCGAGGTCATCGCCAACCGCCTCATCGAGACCGCCGGTCTCGACCTCGGCGACGTCAAGCGCCAGCGCCTCGACCTCACGAAGACCGTCGACGGCATGAAGGACGGCTCGATCGACGGCCTCGTGTGGTCCGGCGGTCTGCCGACCCCCGCCGTCACCGACCTCTTCACCTCGATGGGTGACAAGGTGAAGTTCATCGACGTGACCGACCAGCTCAAGGACATGCAGGCCGTCAACGAGGTCTACGAGGAGGCGACGATCCCCGCCGCCACCTACGAGCTCGACGAGGACGTCCCGACGATCGCCGTGCCGAACGTGCTCGTCGTGCGCGAGGACATGCCCGCCAACATGGCGTGCGCGCTCACCTCGCTCATGGTCGACAAGAAGGACGAGCTCGTGAAGGTCCACCCGGCCGCGAAGGAGATCGACGCGAAGACGATGAGCGAGACCGGCCCGATCCCGCTGCACGACGGCTCGGAGCGCGCGCTCGAGGACAAGAGCTGACCCCCGTGACCCAGACGAAGGAGCACCACCAGTGAGCACCCGCGCCCAGACCCCCCTCGGGCTCTTCGGGACCGACCACCTCATCGGCGAGGAGGAGCGCGACATCCGTGACACGGTGCGCCGCTTCGTCGACGACCGGATCCGCCCGGAGGTCGCGGGCTGGTTCGAGTCGGGGCAGATCCCCGCCCGTGACCTCGCCCGCGAGCTGGGCTCGCTCGGGGTGCTCGGCATGCACCTCGAGGGCTACGGCTGCGCCGGCACGAGCGCGACCGCGTACGGCCTCGCGTGCATGGAGCTCGAGGCGGGGGACTCGGGCCTGCGCTCCCTCGTCTCCGTGCAGGGCTCGCTGGCGATGTACGCCATCTGGAAGCACGGGTCGGAGGAGCAGAAGCAGGAGTGGCTGCCGAGGATGGCCTCCGGCGAGGCCATCGGCTGCTTCGGCCTCACCGAGCCCGACTTCGGGTCCGACCCCGGCGGCATGCGCACGAGGGCCGTGCGCGACGGGGACGACTGGGTCCTCGACGGCGCGAAGATGTGGATCACCAACGGGTCCATCGCCGACGTTGCCGTCGTGTGGGCGCAGGCCGAGGGCACGATCCGCGGCTTCGTCGTGCCGACCGACACCCCGGGCTTCAGCGCGCCGGAGATCAAGCGCAAGGTCTCGCTGCGGGCGAGCGTCACCTCCGAGCTCGTGCTCGACGGGGTCCGGCTGCCCGCCGACGCCGTGCTGCCGGAGGTGACCGGGCTGTCGGGACCGCTGTCCTGCCTCAACGAGGCCCGCTTCGGCATCGTCTTCGGCTCGCTGGGCGCCGCGCGCGACTGCCTCGAGTCGGCCCTCGCGTACAGCGCGGACCGGTCGATCTTCGACCGCCCGCTCTCGGCCTACCAGCTGACCCAGGCCAAGCTCGCCGACATGACCCTCGAGCTCGGCAAGGGCATGCTCCTCGCCCTGCACCTCGGCCGGCTCAAGGACGAGGGCCAGCTGCGCCACGAGCAGGTCTCGCTCGGCAAGCTCAACAACGTGCGCGAGGCGATCGCCATCGCCCGCGAGGCGCGCACGATCCTCGGCGCGGCCGGCATCACCCTCGAGCACCCGGTGATGCGGCACGCGAACAACCTCGAGTCGGTCCTCACCTACGAGGGCACGAGCGAGGTGCACCAGCTGATCATCGGCCGGGCGCTCACCGGCGAGGCAGCCTTCCGGTGACCGATGAGCTCGTCCCCGGGGCCCTCGCGGGGGTCCGCGTCGCCGACTTCGGCCGGGTGCTCGCCGCGCCGTACGCGACGATGCTCCTCGCCGACCTCGGGGCCGAGGTCGTCAAGGTCGAGCGCCCCGGGGTGGGCGACGAGACCCGCTCGTGGGGCCCGCCGTGGTCCGACGAGGGGGAGTCGACGTACTTCCTCTCGGTCAACCGCAACAAGGAGTCACGGGCGGTCGACCTCGGCAGCCCCCAGGGCCGGGAGGAGGCGCTGGCGCTCGTCGCGAGCTGCGACGTCGTCGTCGACAACTTCCGCGCCGGCACGATGGACCGCCTGGGTCTGGGGCCCGACGAGCTGCTCGCACGCCACCCCGGTCTCGTCGTGTGCTCCGTCACCGGCTTCGGCTCCGGCGAGGGTGCGCACCTGCCCGGGTACGACCTCGTCGTGCAGGCGGTCGGCGGGCTCATGTCGGTCACCGGGTCGCCCGAGTCGGGCCCGACGAAGGTGGGTGTCGCGCTCGTCGACGTCATCACCGGGCTGCACGCGGTGACCGGCATCCTCGCAGCGCTGCGGCACCGTGACCGCACGGGTGAGGGCCAGCGGGTCGAGGTCAACCTGCTGTCCTCGCTGCTCTCGGCGATGGTCAACCAGTCCTCTGCGCACGCGGTCACCGGCCAGGTGCCGCAGGCGATGGGCAACGTCCACCCGAGCATCGCGCCGTACGAGGTCCTGCGGACCGCGGACCGCCCGCTCGCCGTCGCCGCGGCGAACGACAAGCTCTTCGGGCTGCTGGCGAAGGGGGTGGGCCGGCCCGCTCTCGCGCAGGACGAGCGCTTCGCCCGCAACAGCGACCGCGTCGCCCACCGTCAGGTGCTCGTGGCCGAGCTCGAGGACGTGCTGCGCGAGCAGCCCGCGGACCACTGGTTCGAGGTGCTCTCGCAGCTCGGCGTGCCGTGCGGCCCGATCAACGACCTCGGGCAGGCCTTCGCGCTCGCCGACCGGCTCGGGCTGGCCCCGGTCCACGAGGTCGCCGAGCCCGGTCGGGCGCCGGTGCCCACCGTGGCCCACCCGATCACGCTGTCGCGGACCCCGGCGACCTACCGGACCCCGCCGCCGCGCCTGCCGAGCTGACGCAGCACGGGTCGAGGTGATCCACGCCGACGAGGTCGCCGCGGATCACCTCGACCCGTTCGTGCCGGCTGGTCGCGTCAGTTGCTGTAGGTCGGCAGGTCGGCGATCTGCGTGCTCGCGAGACGACCGCTCGGCTGGTAGGCGTCCTTGAGGAAGCCGTCGCGGTCGTAGTAGGCGTAGATCTTGCCCGCAGCCGAGACGCCGAGCATGGCCTCACCCGTACCGCCGCAGTTGCCGGTCGAGACCGCCTTGAAGCCGGCGAAGCCGGAGGGGCGCATCACCGTGCGGGTCGCGGTGTCCTTGGCGAAGGAGGTCTTGACCCGCTCGAGGCTGCCGCTGGAGGTGGAGGCGACGAGGGTGTCGCCGTAGCTCGACCACGCCGACAGGGCGATCGTCTGCACGTCGCCGAAGGCCGTGGAGAGAGTCACGCCGTCGACGAGCGAGCCGGTGCTCGAGACGTCGTAGCGGCGCAGCTTGTCGCCGATGACGGCGTAGACGACCCCCGAGCCTGCGGAGAGCGCCCGAGCCCTGGTCCAGCCGCTCTGCACGGTGCGACGGGTCGTGCGCATGACGTTGCCGTCGGACCAGTCGCGCACGACGTGCTGCACGGTGCCGCCGGGGCTCACGGAGTAGCCGTCGTGCCGGATGCCCGTGCGAGTCTCCACGGTGGTGCGCACGACCTGCGCGATCGGCACGTAGCTGAGCTTGCCGGTCTCCTTCGTGGGGTAGGCGAAGGTGACGCGGCTGCCGCTCAGACCCATCTCCGAGTACGTCCGGTCCTCCTGCAGGTAGGACGCGACGGCCCAGCAGCTCGAGGGGATCCCGGCGATCGAGGCCGACGCAGAGCCCCCAGCCACGCGGGGTGCACCGGGGACGACAGGGGCCGCGGTCGCGCTGCCCGCGGTGGCGAGAGCGGCGGCGGCGGCGAGCAGGCCGGCGGCGGCGCTGCGGAGGTGACGGGGCATGGGGCGTCCGTTTCGTGTGGAGGGGAGGGCCGACGAGGGCTCGCCGGATGCTAGGCGGACGACGGGGCGCGTGGCTCCCCCTTCGCCATCGCGGTGACGCGATCGTGACCTCGAGGCGGCCCGGGAGGGCATGCTGGACCCATGCGAGCGATCTGGAAGGGTGCGGTCTCCTTCGGGCTGGTCAACGTCCCCGTGCGGCTGTACTCCGCGACCGAGAACCACGACGTGCAGTTCCGTCAGGTGCACGTCGCCGACGGCGGGCGCATCCGCTACAAGCGCGTCTGCAGCATCGACGGCGACGAGGTCGCCTACGACGACATCGCGAAGGGGTACGAGACCGAGGACGGCGAGATGGTCGTCCTCACCGACGAGGACTTCGCCGACCTGCCGACGCGCAGCAGCAAGGAGATCAGCGTCGAGAAGTTCGTGCCGAGCGACCAGATCGACCCCATCTACTTCGACAAGACGTACTACCTCGAGCCCGACAAGTCCGCGGTCAAGCCCTACGTCCTGCTGCGCGACGCGCTCGAGGGCGAGGACCGCATGGCCGTCGCGACGGTCGCGATCCGCACCCGGATGACCCTCGCCGTGCTCCGCGTGCGCGAGGGCATGATCGTCATGCAGACGATGCTGTGGCCCGACGAGGTCCGCGACGCCGGCGCCTTCGGCGACCTCGGCGCGGACGAGAAGGCCACCGAGAAGGAGATGTCGATGGCGCAGGTCCTCATCGACCAGCTCGCCGACGACTTCGAGCCCGACGACTACGAGGACGACTACGCGCTCGCCGTCAAGGAGCTCGTCCGGGCCAAGGTCGAGGGCGGTGAGGTCAAGGCCGCCCCCGAGGAGGAGGACGAAGGGGGAGAGGTCGTCGACCTGCTCGCGGCGCTCGCGAAGTCGGTCGAGCGGGCCAAGACCCGCCGGGGCGAGTCCTCGGCCACGGGCTCCGACGGCGGGTCGAAGGACAGCAGCGAGTCGGGCGCGAAGGGCTCGGGCGCGAAGAAGACCACCGCGAAGAAGACGACCGCGAAGAAGAGTGCCGCGAAGAAGGCCCCGGCGAAGAAGACCGCGGCCAAGACCACCACGAGCAAGAGCACCGCGAAGAAGTCGGCCCCGAAGAAGAAGGCCGGCTGAGGTGCCCGAGGGTCACACCCTGGCGCGCATCGCCGGCGCGCTCGACGCCGCCTTCGCCGGCAGCGAGGTCCAGGTCAGCTCGCCGCAGGGCCGCTTCGCCGCGGGCGCCGAGCTGCTCGACGGGGGAGTGGTGCGCGAGGCCCGCTCGCACGGCAAGCAGCTCTTCGTCGAGGTCGAGCCCTCGGGGTCGCCCGAGCCGCGGGTGCTCCACGTGCACCTCGGTCTCATCGGCACCTTCACCATCGACGAGGTCGCCTTCGTCGGCGAGAAGCCGGTCGTGGGGCAGGTGCGCTGCCGCATCGAGGGCGAGGGCCACGTCGCCGACCTGCGCGGCCCGATGGTGTGCGCCGTCATCACGCCGGAGGAGGAGGCGGGCATCCGCGACCGGCTCGGGCCGGACCCCCTTCGCGAGGAGTCGGGCGAGCGCGGGTGGGAGCGGGTCACCCGCTCGCGCAAGGAGGTCGCCGCACTGCTCATGGACCAGTCCGTCGTCGCGGGGATCGGCAACGTCTACCGCTGCGAGGTCCTCTTCCGTCGCCGCGTCGACCCGGCGACGCCCGGTCGTGGTCTGGCCCGCGAGACGTGGGACGCGATCTGGGCGGACCTGCGCCGCCTCATGCCGCTCGGCGTCGTCACCGGGCGCATCGTCACCCGCGAGGACCAGGTCGAGGTCGTCGAGGAGGCGATGGCGAAGGGGGAGACCCCTCATCTCACCGAGCGCACCTCGTACGTCTACCGGCGCACCGGCGAGCCCTGCCGGGTGTGCGGCACACCGGTGAGCATGCGCGACCTCGCCGGTCGCAAGCTCTACTGGTGCACGGTCTGCCAGACCAGCACCTGAGCGGGCTCAGGCGCTGCCGGGACGCTCGAGCCGGATGACCTCGGGCGGCAGGCCCCACTCGTCGCGGCCCAGGCGCGACATCGGCCGCAGCGCCTCCATCGTCGGGCGCCCGTCCTCGAGGGCGTCGGTGCGCACGGTGACGGCGACGACGCTGCCGAGCACGAGATGGCTGTCGCCGAGCTTGATGCTCGAGTGCAGCCGGCACTCCACCGAGGCCGCGGACCCGGCGACGCGGGGCACGGGCACGAGGTCGCTCGGCTCGAGGGCGATGCCGAGCTCCTGCGCCTCGTCGGCCTCGGGGTCGAAGGGGGCGCTGCTCGCGTTCGCCAGGTCGCGCTGGTCCTCGCCGACGACGCTCACGACGAAGTGGCCGGTCGCGAGCACGTTGCGCAGCGTGTCCTTGCGCCCCACGGAGGTGAAGCTGATGACCGGCGGTCGCGCGCACGCGACGGAGAAGAAGGAGTGCGGTGCGAGGTTGCCGACCCCGTCCGCGCCCACGGTGCTGATCCACGCGATCGGGCGGGGCACGACGACCGAGGTGAGCAGGTCGTAGGCGTCGGTCGCCGGGTCGCTGACGTCGAAGACGGTGCGCATGGTCAGACGCTACGACGGGGCTGTGGAGGATCTCGCGCGGGATGCCCGCTCAGCCGCTAGGTTTCGCGCCATGTCGACCACGCCGCCGCTCGGGGTGCCGCTCGCGCGACCTCTGCCCGGCCACACGGTCCGCCCTCCGGGTCGGGTCCTCCTCGCCGCCGTGGTGTCGCTCGCGGTCCTGTGGACCGCTGCCCGGGTGGGCGCGGCCGTCGCCCGCCTCGTCTCGCTCCGCGCGATCGAGCGGTGGGTCGTCGACGGCGGGGGCGAGCCGATGGTGGCGGTGACGACGGTCGACAGCTGGGTGCCCGCTGCCGTCGAGGCGTGCCTGCTGGTCGCCCTGTGGGCGTGCACCTCGGCATGGCTCGCGCGCTCTCGACGCGTCTGCGACGCGATGGCGCCGACGACGCACGCGCTGTCCCGGCGATGGGCCTGGTGGGCATGGGTGACGCCCGTCGTCTGCTGGTGGTTCCCCTTCCGGTACGTCCGTGACGTGCTCCGGGCGGTCGGCGAGCGGCCGCGCCGGCTCCTCGCCTGGTGGTGGGCCGCCTGGCTCGTGGTCGTCGTCGTCGACACCGCGGGCCTGTGGCTCGTCGACGAGCAGCCCACCGTCGAGTCGCTGGTCCTCGCGGCCCGGCTCGACCTCGTCGCCGGCCTCGCGCTCGCCGTCGCTCTCGTGCCGTGGCTCGTCCTCGTGCGCCGGGTGGCCTCCGGGACCGGGCGTCTGGCGGCCGCCCGGCTCGCCGGTCCTGTCCGCTGACAGCGAACACGCGGACCCGCCGTCCCCCGGCGGAACAGGGGAGCACCCGGTGACGTTGTGCAGTGCAGATCGACTCGACCCCCTCCTGGGTGCGGACGCACCGGGGATCTGGGGCAGAGCCAGTTAGCATTTCAGGCAGCCAAGCCAGAAGGGGTGTCCCCATGTTCGAACGGTTCACAGACCGAGCCCGGCGCGTGGTCGTGCTCGCCCAGGAGGAGGCCCGCCTCCTCAACCACAACTACATCGGGACCGAGCACATCCTCCTCGGACTCATCCACGAGGGCGAGGGGGTCGCCAGCAAGGCGCTCGAGTCCCTCGGCATCTCGCTCGAGCAGGTCCGCGAGCAGGTGCAGGACATCATCGGCCCGGGCCAGCAGGCCCCCAGCGGTCACATCCCCTTCACCCCGCGGGCCAAGAAGGTCCTCGAGCTCTCGCTGCGCGAGGCGCTCCAGCTGGGTCACAACTACATCGGCACCGAGCACATCCTCCTCGGCCTCATCCGTGAGGGCGAAGGGGTGGCCGCTCAGGTCCTCGTCAAGCTCGGTGCCGACCTCGGTCGCGTCCGCCAGACGGTCATCCAGCTCATCTCGGGCTACCAGGGTGGCTCGAAGGAGGGCGCCGCGGCCGGTGCCGGCGTCGGCGCAGGTCCCGCCGAGGGCCAGCCCGCGGGCTCGCTCGTGCTCGACCAGTTCGGTCGCAACCTCACGCAGGCCGCCCGTGACGGCGGTCTCGACCCGGTCATCGGGCGTGAGAAGGAGATCGAGCGGGTCATGCAGGTGCTCTCGCGCCGCACGAAGAACAATCCCGTCCTCATCGGCGAGCCCGGCGTCGGCAAGTCCGCCGTCGTCGAGGGCCTGGCCCAGGACATCGTGCGTGGCGACGTGCCCGAGCCGCTCAAGGACAAGCAGCTCTACACCCTCGACCTCGGCTCGCTCGTCGCGGGCAGCCGGTACCGCGGTGACTTCGAGGAGCGCCTGAAGAAGGTGCTCAAGGAGATCAAGACCCGCGGCGACATCATCCTCTTCATCGACGAGATCCACACCCTCGTCGGTGCGGGTGCCGCCGAGGGCGCGATCGACGCCGCGAGCATCCTCAAGCCGATGCTCGCCCGCGGCGAGCTGCAGACCATCGGCGCGACGACGCTCGAGGAGTACCGAAAGCACATCGAGAAGGACTCGGCACTGGAGCGCCGCTTCCAGCCGATCCAGGTCGCCGAGCCCTCGCTGGCGCACGCCATCGAGATGCTCAAGGGCCTGCGCGACCGGTACGAGGCGCACCACAAGGTGACCATCACCGACGCCGCGATCGTCGGCGCCGTGACGATGGCCGACCGGTACGTCAACGACCGCTTCCTGCCGGACAAGGCGATCGACCTCATCGACGAGGCGGGCGCGCGGTTGCGCATCCGTCGGATGACCGCGCCGCCGGACCTCAAGGAGTTCGACGAGAAGATCGCCGGCGTGCGGATGGAGAAGGAGTCGGCCATCGACGGCCAGGACTTCGAGCTCGCCGCCCGTCTGCGGGACGACGAGAAGACCCTGCTGCGGGAGAAGGCCAAGCGCGAGGAGGAGTGGAAGGCCGGCGACATGGACGTCGTCGCCGAGGTCGACGAGGAGCTCATCGCCGAGGTGCTCGCCGCCTCGACCGGCATCCCCGTCTTCAAGCTCTCCGAGGAGGAGTCCTCGCGGCTGCTCAACATGGAGGGCGAGCTCCACAAGCGCGTCGTCGGCAACGACGAGGCGATCAAGGGTCTCTCGCAGGCGATCCGTCGCACCCGCGCCGGTCTGAAGGACCCGCGTCGCCCCGGTGGCTCGTTCATCTTCGCCGGCCCCACGGGCGTCGGCAAGACCGAGCTCGCCAAGGCGCTCGCCGAGTTCCTCTTCGGCGACGAGGACAGCCTCATCACCCTCGACATGTCGGAGTACTCCGAGAAGCACACGGTCAGCCGTCTCTTCGGCAGCCCGCCCGGGTACGTCGGCTACGACGAGGGCGGTCAGCTCACGGAGAAGGTGCGCCGCAAGCCCTTCTCGGTGGTCCTCTTCGACGAGGTCGAGAAGGCGCACCCGGAGATCTTCAACAGCCTGCTGCAGGTGCTCGAGGACGGCCGTCTGACCGACAGCCAGGGCCGCATGGTCGACTTCAAGAACACCGTCATCATCATGACGACCAACCTCGGCACCCGGGACATCTCCAAGGGCACCATGGGCTTCGCCCCCGGCAACGACGGCCGGACCGACTACGAGCGGATGAAGGCCAAGGTCACCGACGAGCTCAAGCAGCACTTCCGTCCGGAGTTCCTCAACCGCGTCGACGACACCATCGTCTTCCCGCAGCTGAGCCAGGACGAGATCGTCGAGATCGTCGACCTGGAGATCGCCAAGCTCGACGTGCGGCTCAAGGACAAGGACATGGGCATCGAGCTCACGCCCGCGGCCAAGGCCCTGCTCGCCAAGCGCGGCTACGACCCGGTCCTCGGCGCCCGCCCGCTCAAGCGGACGATCCAGCGCGAGATCGAGGACGTGCTGTCCGAGAAGATCCTCTACGGCGAGATCGGCTCCGGCGAGATCGTCGGTGTCGACGTCGAGGGAGAGGGCAAGGAGGCGCGGTTCACCTTCACCGGTGCGCCGAAGGCCACCGCCATCGACCTGCCGATCACGGTCGGCGGCGAGAGCGACCCCGGCTCGGAGTGATCCCCGCCTGACCCCATGACGAAGGGGGCGACGCACCACGGTGCGTCGCCCCCTTCGTCGTCCTCGGGACCCCTCGCCGGTCGAGGTGCGACGAAGGAGCCTCGAGACCGCTCGGGTCAGGTGGGGGGGAGGCCCTTCCCTGGTCGAGGTGCGACGGAGGAGCCTCGAGACCACTCAGGGTCAGGTCGGGGGAGACCAGCGGGGGTCGCGGCCGATGAAGGCGAGGAAGCGCTCCTGCTCGCTCGCGCCCTCCGGCTCGGGCTGCTGCTCGCCGTACTGCCCCGAGCCCCGGATCATCGGCTCCATGGAGAGCATCCCCGCGTGCGCGTCTCGCACGAAGGCCGGGTCGATGGTGTCGTCCTGACCGCTCGAGCGCGCGAGGTCCCAGGAGTGCATGACGACGTCGGGCGTGTAGTACGTGTCGACGAGGCGCTCGAGCGGCAGGGTGCCCAGGTGCTCCTGGGTGACCTCCTGCCCGGCCCGCCCCGGGTCGTCGAGGAGGCCCTGCACCTGCCCCCGCACGTGCTCCCACGCGGCGGTGAGGTCGTCCTGCGCCGACGGCCCCGGGTCGAGGGCGACCCCGCAGCCGGCGAGCATGCCCGGCAGCCAGGTCGTCAGGTGCTCGACGACGTCGCGCGCCCGCCACTGGTCCACGGGCGTCGGCGCCGACCAGTCGGTGGTGCCGCCCACGAGTGCCGAGAAGCGCTCGGCGGCGGTGCGGAAACGGTCGGCAGCGGTGTCGCTCATGTCGTCCTCGTCTGCGGGTGCGCCGGCTCAGAGCCGCTTGCGCATCTGCTGCATCTGCTCGATCTGCTTGGTCTGCGTGACGTTGATGTCGTCGGCGAGCTCGCCGGTGCGCTCGTCCATGCCCTTCTCCCCGTGGGTGTCGCACATCGTGAGCGCGCCCTTGTGGTGGGCGACCATGAGGTCGAGGTACTGACGGTCGAGCTCGGTGCCGCTCGCGTTCTCCAGCGCGGTGAGCTGCTGCTGCGTCGCCATGCCGGGCATCGAGTGGTGGGAGCCGTGCTGGGTGACGAGCTTGGGGTTCTTCGCCTCGGGCGGCACCTCCTCGCCCCACGAGCGCAGGGTCGTCGCCATGCCCTCCATCTCCGGCTTCTGCTCGTCGGCGATGCGGCTGGCGATGCCCTTGACCTTGCTGTCGGTGAGCCGCCCCTTGACGATGTCGCTCATGACGATGGCCTGCGCGTGGTGGCTGATCATGTCGGTGAGGAAGGTGACGTCGGCGTCGTTGTGCGAGACCGACGGGGTGGCGATCGCGTCGCTGCCGGTGAGCGTCGAGTTCGGCTGACCGGGGGAGCCCGGCTCGAGGACGGGCGCGTCGGGGGAGGTCGCCGACGCCGTCGGCACGGGCTCGGTGTCGCCGCCCGAGCAGCCGGCGAGAGCCAGGGCGAGGGCGGACGCGATCGCGGTCGTTCGGAGGCTGCGCACGAGCCGACGGTAACCGGGGCGGGGGTGCTCTGCGAAGGGGTGGCGGCATCTTCACGCCGCGCGACCGGGGGTCTTGACCCAACGCTGACCCATCCCTGACCTTCGTCACCTTTCGGCCGACTCACAGGTCAGGAGAGGCTGAGCGAACCTTGAAGACCCGTCCAAGGGCCGCCACCCTCGTTCGGGAGCCACCGAGCGGAGGAAACATGCGTAAGCCACTACTGGCCATCGCTGCGGCAGCAGCCCTGGTCACCTCGGGCGCCGGCGCCGCACTAGCCGTCGGACCCGATGACCGGGTCGGCGTGTCCGGCACCGACCTCAAGACCGATGAGATCGGGCGCAGCGCCAACGTCAAGCACCTCGCCAACATCGCCCCGTCGGGCGTGCTGGCGCAGGGGGTCGGGACCGACCTGGCCTTCCAGGACGACAAGGCCTTCGTCGGCAACTACGACGGCTTCTCGATCATCGACATCCGTAACCCCAAGAAGCCCAAGACGATCGTCCAGGTCAGCTGCCCCGGCAGCCAGAACGACATCTCCGTCTCCGGCGACCTGCTCTACCTCTCGACCGACTCCTCGCGCAGCGACGACTCCTGCGCCTCGACGTCGCAGTCCGCGACGATCAAGGAGAGCTGGGAGGGCATCAAGATCTTCGACATCTCCGACGTGAAGAACCCGAAGTACATCAAGTCCGTCGAGACCGCCTGCGGGTCGCACACGCACACGCTCGTCCCGGGCAAGGGCAAGAACAACAAGACCGACTACCTCTACGTGTCGAGCTACTCGCCGCGTGACACCTTCCCGGACTGCAAGACGCCGCACGACCTCATCTCCATCGTCAAGGTCGACACGAAGAACCCCACCTCGGCCGCGGTCATCGCCACGCCGAACCTCTTCCCCGACGGCGGCAACCCCGGTGGCCCCGGCCCGACCCCGATCGCGAGCCGCTCGGCCACGACCGGCTGCCACGACATCACCGCGCTGCCGCACAAGGACCTCGCGGCCGGTGCGTGCATGGGCGACGGCATCATCATGGACATCGAGAACCCCGAGAAGCCGCGGGTCATCGAACGCGTCCGTGACGACGAGAACTTCGCCTTCTGGCACTCGGCCACCTTCAACGCCGACGCCTCCAAGGTGATCTTCACTGACGAGCTCGGTGGTGGCGGCGCCGCCACCTGCAACGCGGCCATCGGCCCGAACCGTGGCGCGAACGCGATCTACGACATCTCGAAGTACGGCCGTCTCGACTTCAAGTCGTACTACAAGATCGACCGCCACCAGGGCCCGACGGAGAACTGCGTCGCGCACAACGGCTCGATCATCCCCGTCGCCGGGCGTGACCTCATGGTCCAGTCCTGGTACCAGGGCGGCGTGAGCATCTGGGACTTCACGGACTCCGAGAACCCCGAGGAGCTCGGCTACTTCGAGCGCGGTCCGCTCCCCGAGGGCGCCGGCACCGGCGGCACGTGGTCGACGTACTACTACAACGGCCACATGTACTCCTCGGACATCGCCCGTGGCTTCGACGTCCTCAAGTGGGTCGACCCGTCGACCAAGAAGATCGACAAGCAGATCATGGACGAGCTCAACGTTCAGAGCCAGCCGAAGTACAAGGTCCGCTGAGCCCCGCTCGACGAGACGATCACTGACGCGAAGGGGCGTCCCGGCCAGGTGTCGGGGCGCCCCCTTCGTCGCGCCCTGCGGCGCCGAGGACGGCCCCGGCCGCGCGTACATTGGGCCGGTGCCCAGCCAGCCCGAGATCCGTCGCGCCCGAACCCCCGACGTCCGCGCCATCCGCGACCTCGTCGCGCCGCTCGCCGAGAGCCGGGTGCTCGTGAGCAAGGACGCCGTCGCCTACTTCGAGGGCATCCAGGAGTTCCGCGTCGCCGAGATCGACGGCGTCGTCGTCGGCTGCGGGGCGCTGCACGTCATGTGGGAGGACCTCGCCGAGATCCGCACGCTCGCCGTCTCGCGCGACCACCTCGGGCACGGCGTCGGCGGGGCGCTGCTGCGCGCGCTGCTCGAGGACGCCCGCGAGATCGGGGTCGAGCGGATCTTCTGCCTCACCTTCGAGACCGACTTCTTCACCCGGCACGGCTTCACCGAGATCGAGGGCCGCGCGGTCGACCCGGAGGTCTACGCGGAGCTGCTGCGCTCCTACGACGAGGGCGTCGCCGAGTTCCTCGACCTCGAGCGGGTCAAGCCGAACACCCTGGGCAACACCCGGATGCTCCGTCAGCTCTGAGGTCCTGGGTAGGTTGGCGCGATGAGCACCGACGCGCAGCCGATCCGTCACGTCGTCGTCATGGGGGTGTCCGGCGCCGGGAAGACCACCCTCGCCGAGGGGGTCGTCGCCGCGACCGGCTGGGCCTTCCTCGAGGGCGACCGGCTGCACCCCGAGGCCAACATCGCGAAGATGGCTGACGGCCACCCGCTGACCGACGAGGACCGCTGGCCGTGGCTGCGGGCGATCGGGGAGTGGATCAGCGACCGCGAGGCGAAGGGGGAGAGCGCGGTCATCGCGTGCTCGGCGCTCAAGCGCTCCTACCGCGACCTCCTGCGCGAGGGCCGCGAGCACGTCGAGTTCTTCCTCCTCGACGTGCCCGAGGACGAGCTGTACCGGCGGCTGGAGACCCGTGAGGGTCACTACATGAAGGCGTCGATGCTGCGCTCCCAGCTCGACACGCTCGAGCCCTTCGGGGCGGACGAGCCCGCGCGCACCCTGCGCTCCGACGGCGACGAGGACGAGGCCCTGCGCGAGACCCTCGAGCTGCTCGGGCTGCCCGGGCAGCCGGCTCAGACCGGCAGCCGGTAGCCCTCGCCGTCGGGCTCGACGAGCCCGTCCTCGACGAGCCCGGCGAGGCAGCGGTCCACCTTCGCCGGGTCCTGCGGCCACACCTGCGCGACCTGTTCGCGGCTCACCGAGCCGACGCTCTCCCGCAGCAGCTGCACGACCCGCCCGCGCACCTGCCGGTCGGTGCCGTGCCATGACTGACCACGCCGCACGGGTCCGTCATGGGCCGGTGACCCCGCCCGGCGCCACGCGCACAGGTCGCTCACCGGGCACTCCTCGCAGCGCGGGGAGCGGGCCGTGCACACGAGCGCCCCGAGCTCCATGACCGCGGCGTTCCACGCGTTGGCGTCGTCCGTCTCGGGCGGCATCGCGCCCGCGGCGAGCCGGGCCTCGTGCGCGGTGAGAGCGGGGGCGGCCTGGGCACGCCCCTCGAGCGCCCGGGCGAGGACCCGGCGCACGTTCGTGTCGACGACGACCTCGGGCAGGCCGTGCGCGAAGGACGCCACGGCGGCCGCGGTGTAGGCGCCGACACCGGGCAGGGCGAGGAGGTCCTGCGGGCTCGTCGGCACCTCGCCGTCGTGCCGCTCGACCATGGCGACCGCCGCCTCGCGCAGCCGCAGCGCGCGGCGCGGGTAGCCCAGCCGCCCCCACAGCCGTACCGCGTCACCGGGAGCAGCGGATGCCAGGTCGGCGGGCGTCGGCCACCGACGCATCCACTCCTGCCAGATCGGCACCACCCGGGCGACCGGGGTCTGCTGCGACATCACCTCGGAGACGAAGACCTCCCAGGGCGTCGTGCCGGCTGCCCGCCACGGCAGGTCGCGGGCGTGCTCGTCGAACCAGCTCAGCACCCGTCGGTGGACGTGCGCCAGCTCGGTCTCAGCGGTGCTCACGACGGACCTCGGCCTCGACCGGGTCAGACGTAGCGCTCGAGGATGGAGGTCTCGGCCAGGCGAGACAGCCCCTCGCGCACGAGGCGGGCGCGGCCCTCGCCGACGCCCTCGACGGTCATGAGGTCGTCGATGCCCGCGGCGAGCAGGCGCTGCAGCCCGCCGAACTGGTGGACGAGCCGCTCGATGATCAGGCCCGGCAGACGGGGGACCTTCGACAGGATGCGGAAGCCGAGGGGGCTGACCGTCGCGTCGAGGTTCTCGCCGACGATGGAGAAGCCGAGGGTCTTCGCGCACGCGCCGAGGTCGAGCAGCGCGGTCGGGTCGAGGGCGGCGAGCGAGGCCATCATCTCCTCGACCGTCGGCGGGTTCGAGGCGCTCGGCGCGTAGTCGCGCGCGACCCACATGAGGTCGTCCTGCAGGCCGGCGGTGAGCTCCTCGAGCTGGAGGGTGAGCAGACGACCCTCGGTGCCCAGCTCGACGACGTAGCTCTCGATCTCCTCGCTGATGCGGCGCACCATCTCGAGGCGCTGCAGCACCGAGGCGACGTCGCGGACCGTGACGAGGTCCTCGATCTCGAGCGCCGAGAGGGTGCTCGTCACCTCGTCGAGCCGGGCCTTGTAGCGCTCGAGGGTCTGCAGGGCCTGGTTGGCGTACGACACGAGCTCGGAGGCGGGCTTGACGACGTGGCGACGTCCGCCGACGTAGAGCGCGATGATGCGCATCGACTGGCTCACCGAGACGACGGGGTGACCGGTCTGGCGGGCGACCCGCTCGGCGGTGCGGTGCCGGGTGCCGGACTCCTGGGTCTCGATGCTCGGGTCGGGCAGCAGCTGGGTGCCGGCCCGCAGGATGCGGTTGGAGCCGCGGTCGAGGACGATCGCGCCGTCCATCTTGGCCAGCTCACGCAGACGCGTCGAGGAGAACTCGATGTCGAGGGGGAATCCGCCGGTCGCGATCTGCTCGACGACCCGGTCGTGACCGAGGACGACGAGGGCCCCGGTGTTGCCGCGCAGGATGCGCTCGAGGCCGTCGCGCAGCTCGGTGCCGGGCGCGACCGCGGCCAGGGTCGCCCGGAGCAGGTCGTCGTCGTGGTCGGACACGAGCGTGAGTCTAGGTCCCCGCGGGTGCGCTCGCCGACGAGCGCGAGCGGGCCTGCTCGATGGCGCTCGAGAGGTCGCTCACCTCGACGACCTCCATCCGGGGCGGGGGCGTGCTGTCGGCGAGCGCCCCCACCGGCACGAGCGCCGTCGTGAAGCCCAGGCGCGAGGCCTCGAGGAGACGGCGGGACACCCCGACGGCCGGTCGCACCTCGCCCGACAGCCCGACCTCGCCGAGCGCGAGCAGGGTGTGCGGCAGAGGCCGGTCCTGGACGGCGCTCGCGATGGCCAGGGCCACGGCGAGGTCGCTCGACGGCTCGGTGATGCGCACCCCGCCGACGGTGCTCACGTAGGTGTCGGCACGCCCGACGGGGGCCCCGGCGCGGCGGTCGAGCACCGCCATGATCATCGCCACCCGCGAGGAGTCCAGCCCGACGCTCGCCCGGCGCGGGGTGGGGATCTCGGAGGGGGCGACGAGGGCCTGGATCTCGGTGACGAGCGGACGGCGCCCCTCGAGGGTGACGGTCGCGCAGGTGCCCGGCACGGTGACGTGCCGCGAGGACAGGAAGAGCCCGCTCGGGTCCTCGAGCCCGTGGATGCCGGTGTCGGTGAGGTCGAAGCACCCGACCTCGTCGGTCGGGCCGTACCTGTTCTTCACCGCCCGCACGAGCCGCAGCCGCGAGTGGCGGTCGCCGTCGAACTGCACGACGACGTCGACGAGGTGCTCGAGCATCCGCGGCCCGGCGATCGAGCCGTCCTTCGTCACGTGGCCGACGAGCAGCATCGCGATGCCCGCGGCCTTCGCCCGCTGGATGAGGGCTCCGGCGACCTCGCGCACCTGGCTGACGTTGCCCGCCGCGCCGTCGACCTCGCCCGAGGCGAGGGTCTGCACCGAGTCGACGACCGCGAGCGCCGGGGCGCGCTCGTCGAGGTGCGCCAGGACGGTGCCCAGGTCGGTCTCGCTCGTGAGGTAGAGCTCGTCGGCGAGGGCGCCGATGCGCTGGGCCCGGGCCCGCACCTGCGCCGCTGACTCCTCGCCGCTCACGTAGAGGACGGGCCGGTGGGCCGCTGCACGCGCGGCGACGTCGAGCAGCAGCGTCGACTTGCCGATGCCCGGCTCGCCGGCGACGAGGACGACCGAGCCGGGCACGATGCCCCCGCCGAGCACCCGGTCGAACTCGCCGACCCCGGTGCTCCACGACTGCGCGTCCTCGGCGGCGACCTGCGCGATCGGCTGCGCGGACCGCTCGACCCGCCGGGCCGCGGTTGTGCGCACGGTGGCCGCGCCGATCTCGACGAGCGTGCCCCAGGCCTGGCACTCGCCGCAGCGGCCGACCCACTTCACGGTGGTCCACCCGCACTCGGAGCACCGGTACCCGGGAGACTTCGTCGCTGCCATGCCGGTCAACCTACGTGGGCGGCCCGACAGCCCCGGCGGCCCCGGGCGAAGGGGAGCTCACCCCTTCGCGTCGGCCGCCAGCGTCGCCGGGTGGACGAGGAGGGGGAGCAGGGCTCGGCCCTGCGGCGAGGTGCGCCCGGAGGGGGCGCGCACCGCGTCGACGAGCGCGAGGTGGGCCTCGCAGTGCTCGACGAGGGCCGCGTAGGCAGGGGCTCCCATGAGCTCGACGAGACCGTCGCGCTCGGTGACGTAGACGGGGTCGGCCGCGACGTGCGCGTCGGGGCTGCCCGAGCAGTACCAGTCGAGGTCGTGGCCACCGGGGCCCCAGCCGCGCCGGTCGTACTCGCCGATGCTCACCTCGAGATAGCTCGTCTCGTCGGGCAGCTCGACGGTGCGGTAGGTGCGCCGGATCGGCAGCTGCCAGCACACGTCGGGCTTGACGGTGTGCGGCGGCACACCCTCGAGCACCGCGTGCTGGTGCAGGGCGCAGCCCGCCCCGGCGGGGAAGCCCGGGCGGTTCAAGAAGATGCAGCCGCCGTCGACGACCTTGGTCTTGCGGGCGCCGTCCTCGCGCTCGGTCCACGCCGTGAGGCGGGTCGATCCGGGGTGCAGCTGCCACTCGTCCTCGCCGAGCCGCTTCGCGACCGCCCGGACCCGCTCGACGTCGTCGTCGTCGGTGAGGTGCGCGCCGAGGGTGCAGCAGCCGTTGTCGGGGTGATCGGCGTCGATCCCGCAGCAGCCCTGCCCGAAGATGCAGGTCCAGCGCGAGGTGAGCCAGGTGAGGTCGCAGCGCAGGCGCTGGCCCTCCTGCCCGGGGTCGTCGAACTCGACCCAGGTCCGCGGGGTGCCCAGGGGCGTCTCGCCTGCGTGCTCGCTCATCGCGGATCACCCTACGGCCCGTAGGGTGTCGACCCATGCGCCTCGGGGTCATCGACGTCGGATCCAACACGGTCCACCTGCTCGTGGTCGACGCGCACCGCGGCGCGCAACCGCTGCCGGCGACGTCGCACAAGATCGAGCTCCGGCTCGCCGAGCACGTCCTCGACGACGGCCGCGTGCGCGACTCGGGCACCGAGCGCCTCACCCGCTTCGTCGCCGAGTGCCTCGAGGTGGCCGACGAGCAGGGCGTCGAGGAGACCCTCGCCTTCGCGACGAGCGCGATCCGTGAGGCACCTAACGGCGAGGAGGTCCTCGCCCACGTGCGCGAGCGCACCGGGGTCGAGCTGCGGGTCCTCTCCGGCGAGGACGAGTCGCGCCTGACCTTCCTCGCCGCGCGGCGGTGGGCCGGCTGGTCCGCGGGCAAGCTCCTCGTCCTCGACATCGGCGGCGGCTCGCTCGAGGTCGCGGTCGGCACCGACGAGGACCCCGACGTCGCCCTGTCCTTCCTCCTCGGCGCCGGTCGGGTGACCCGAGAGCTGCTCGCGGGGGATCCCCCTTCGCCCGCCGAGGTGCGTGCCGCGCGCAAGGCGGTCCGGGCCGAGCTGGCCCGCCACATCCGCCCGCTCGCCAAGGCGGGCGCCCCCGACCGGGTCGTCGGCACGAGCAAGACGATGCGCTCCCTGGCGCGCATCGCCGGCGCCGCCCCCTCGGCCGAGGGCCCCTACGTCAGCCGCGTCCTCACCCTCGAGGACGTCACCCGCACGATCGCGACGATCACGCCGATGACCTCGGCCGAGCGCACCGGGCTGCCCGGCGTCTCGGCGTCTCGGGCCCACCAGCTCCTCGGTGGTGCGGTCGTCGCCGAGGCCGCCATGGGGCTGCTCGGCGTGGACAGCCTGCAGATCTGCCCGTGGGCCCTGCGCGAAGGGGTCATCCTGCGTTACCTCGACCACCTCGACACCTGAGCCGGGGGCTGCCGGTCTACGCTCGGCAGATGCCGCGCATCCCCGTGGCGCTGTCCTCGGCGTCCGTGTACCCGCAGACGACGTCCTCGGCCTTCGAGACCGCAGCGCGGCTGGGCTACGACGGGGTCGAGGTCATGGTGTGGACCGACCCGGTGAGCCAGCAGGCGGCCGCGCTGCGCGGTCTGTCCGAGCACCACGAGCTGCCCGTCGTGTCCGTCCACGCGCCGACCCTGCTCCTCACGCAGCGGGTGTGGGGGCCGGACGCGTGGACGAAGGTCGACCGGTCCATCGACCTCGCGCACGACGTCGGGGCGCCCGTCGTCGTGCTCCACCCGCCCTTCCGGTGGCAGAAGGAGTACGCGCGCGCCTTCGCCGACGGGGTCGCCGAGCGCGAGCACGACCGCGACATCGTCCTCGCCGTCGAGAACATGTACCCGTGGACGGCCCGCGGCCGTCAGGTCGAGGCCTACCTGCCCCACTGGGACCCCGTGCCCCAGCCCTACGACCACGTGACGCTCGACCTCTCGCACACCGCCTCGGCCGGCTCGGACGCGCTGCAGATGGTCCGTGACCTCGGCCCTCGCCTGTCGCACCTGCACCTCGCGGACGGCAGCGGCGAGACGATCCGCGACGAGCACCTCGTGCCGGGGCGCGGCGGGCAGCCGTGCGCGGAGGTCCTCGGCGAGCTCACGACGAGCGGCTTCGAGGGGGCGGTCGTCCTCGAGGTCGGCACCCGTCGTCGCCCGCAGTCCGAGCGCGAGAGCGATCTCGCCGAGTCCCTGCGCTTCGCCCGGGAGCACCTCGGCCAGCTCGTCGGATGAGCGCGCGACCGCCCGCGCGGCGCGGCCGCCGCGGCGGTGACGCCGACACCCGCGCCGAGATCCTCGCCGTCGCCCTCGAGCACTTCGCGGCGAAGGGGTACGACGCGACCTCCCTTCGCGGCATCGCGCGCGAGGCCGGGGTCGACCCGGCGCTCGTGCACCACTACTTCGAGGGCAAGAGCGCCCTCTTCGCCGAGGTCATCGGCATGCCGGCCGACCCCGCGGCGCTCGTCTCGCACGTCCTCGCCGGCCCGCAGGAGCACGTCGGCGAGGCGCTCGCCCGGACCTTCTTCTCCGTGTGGGACCCGCCCGAGGGGCGGATGCGCTTCCAGGGGGTCATCCGTGCGGCCGTGGGCTTCGAGGGGGCGTCGCGGATGGTGCAGGAGTTCGTCGTGCGCGAGATCTTCGGGCGGGTCGCCGGCGAGCTCGCCGCGCGCACGGGGCGAGGCGCCGACGACGCCGCCCTGGGCGCCGGTCTGGCCGCCGCGCAGGTCGTCGGCGTCGGGCTGCTGCGCTACGTCCTCGAGGTGCCGGCCCTCGTCGACGTCGAGGTCGACGAGCTCGTCGCCCGGCTCGCCCCGGTGCTGCAGCGGCACCTCGTCGGGGGCTGACAGCGACCGGGGGCGGTGCTACTTTTCATCACATGATGAAAAGCGCGGTGGAGGTGCGCCACCTCCGCGTCGCCCGGGGCGGGCGCACCGTCCTGGCCGACCTGTCCTTCGCCGTCGGCCGCGGCGAGGTCGTCGGTCTCCTCGGGCCGAGCGGCGGGGGCAAGTCGACGGTCATCCGTGCCGTCGCGGGGGTGCAGCGGGTCGCCGGGGGAGAGGTCGAGGTGCTCGGCCGACCCGCCGGGTCACCTGACCTGCGCGACCGGGTGGCCTACGTGACCCAGGCGCCCAGCGTCTACCCGGACCTCACCGTCCGGGCCAACGTCGTGCACCTCGCCCGGCTGCTCGGCGTGCGCGACGCAGCAGGGGCCGCCGAGCGCGCGATCGCCCAGGTCGACCTCGGCTCGCACGCCGACCGGCTCGTCGCGACCCTCTCCGGCGGCCAGCGCAGCCGGGCCTCGCTCGCCGGCGCGCTCGTCGGCGACCCGCAGCTGCTCCTGCTCGACGAGCCGACGGTCGGCCTCGACCCGGTGCTGCGCCGTGACCTGTGGGAGCTCTTCCACCGGCTCGCCGCCGACGGCGCCGCGCTGCTCGTCTCGAGCCACGTCATGGACGAGGCGGCCCGCTGCGACCGCCTGCTCCTGCTGCGCGACGGCGCGCTCCTCGCCGACGACACCCCGGCCGGGCTGCTCGAGCGCACCGGTGCCCACGACGCCGAGGGCGCCTTCCTCGCCCTCGTCGAGCAGGGGAGCGCACGATGAGCCCCCGGCGCGCGGTCGTCACGGCGGCCCGGGTGCTCGCCCAGCTGCGCGGCGACCACCGAACCGTGGCCCTCATGCTCCTCGTGCCGTGCGTGCTCATCGGGCTGCTCGCCTGGGTCTACGAGGGCGGCCCGCTCTTCGACCGGGTCGGCCCGATGCTCGTCGGGATCTTCCCCTTCGTCGTCATGTTCGTCGTCACCTCGGTGACGACACTGCGCGAGCGCACCTCAGGCACCCTCGAGCGCCTGCTCACCACCCCGCTGGGCAAGGCCGAGCTGATGACCGGGTACGCGCTCGCCTTCGGGCTCATGGCGCTCGTCCAGGGGGTCGTCGTCACCGCCTTCGCGCTGTGGGTCTGCGGGCTCGACGTCGCGGGGCCGGCGTGGGCCCTCGTCGGCCTCGTCGTCCTCTCCGCCCTGCTCGGCACGGCGCTGGGCCTGCTCGCCAGCGCCTTCGCCCGCACGGAGTTCCAGGCGGTGCAGCTCATGCCCGCGCTCGTCCTGCCGCAGCTGCTCCTGTGCGGGCTGCTCGTGCCGAGGGCGCAGCTGCCGCGGGTGCTGGAGCTCGTCTCGGACGTCCTGCCGCTGTCGTACGCGGTCGACGCCGGACGGGTCATCGCCACGCAGGCGCAGCCCTGGTCCGACCTCGCCGAGCCCGTCGTCGTCATGCTCGGGTGGGTCGTCGCGGCGCTCGTCGTCGGCTCGCTCACCCTGCGCCGCCGCACCGCCTGACCCCCGCCCCAGCTTTCCCGCCCAGGGCGGGAAAGTGCGACCTCGGGAAGGAACTGTTCCTTCCCGAGGTCGACGCTTCCTTCCCATGGTCGGGGTCGAGGTGCCATGGGCCTGTACCGGCGGCGCCCCTAGGCTGCGCTCATGCGCCGACTCCTCATGATCGTCAACGACGCCGCGGGCACGAGCCAGGACGACGTCGTCGAGACGGCGCGGCAGGTGCTCGCCGAGCGGGCGCACGTCGACGTCGTGCGGACCTCGTCGATGGACGACCTCACGAGCGCCCTCGCCGCGCGCGAGGACGCCGAGGTCGTCGTCTGCGGGGGCGACGGGTCGCTGCACGCGGTGCTCACAGCCCTGTGCCTCGAGGACCGGCTCGACCCCGAGGACGACACCGCTCCCGTCGTCGGCCTCGTGCCCCTCGGCACGGGCAACGACTTCTCCCGGGCGGTCTCGATCCCCACCGACGTGCGGGCGGCGGCGGGCATCGTCCTCGACGGGCCGCTGCGCCCCATCGACGTCATCCGCGACGACGCCGACCGCGTGATCGTCAACGCGGTGCACGTCGGCGCCGGTGACGAGGCCGGGCGGCTCGCCAAGCCGTGGAAGGAGCGCCTCGGCCGGGTCGGCCTCGGCCCCCTCGGGTACGTCGTCGGCAGCGTCATGGCGGGCGCCCGCAAGGGCGGGTGGAAGCTGCGGGTCACCGTCGACGGCACGGTCGTCAGCGACGGGCAGACGCGACTCATGCAGGTCGGCATGGCGAACGGCACGAGCATCGGCGGGGGAGCCGAGCTCGCCCCCGGGGCGGCGCCGGGCGACGGCCTGGGCGACGTCGTCATCGCCGAGGCGCGCACCCGCGCCGAGCGGCTGCGCTACGCGCTGCGCCTGAAGTCCGGACGGCACGGGAGCCTCGAGGGCGTGCGTCGGCTGCGCGGATCCGAGGTGCGCGTCGAGTCGATGACCGGTCGCCACTTCGGGGTCAACGCCGACGGCGAGCTGCTCGACCCGGTGCTGCGCACGACGTGGCGCGTGCAGCCCGCGGCCTACCGCCTGCACGTGCCGGCCGGCGTCGAGCCGACGGTGTCCGACACGGAGCCGCCGGCGTGACGCCCGTGGGCTTCGACCCGGCCCGCGGCGCCGTGCTCGACGTCCTCACCACCGCGCCCGTGCGTCGTCGGCTCGAGCGCTCGGCGCCGCTCGTCGCAGCCCGCGACCGCTTCGTCGCCGGCCCGGAGGTCGACCAGGCGGTCGAGGTCGCCCTCGGCCTCGGCACGACCGGTCGGCGCGCCTCGATCCAGCCGTTGTGCCGCCCGGTGGTCGACGAGGCCACGCGCCGCGAGGCCCTCGCCCGGGCGCTCCAGGCGGTCGCTGCGGCCACCGCGGCGAAGGGGGACGCTCGCGCCACCTCTCCGCTCGGCGTCGTCCTCGTGCCCGCCGCCCTCGGTCTGGGGTCGCACCCGACGAGCACCGTGCGCTCCGCGCTCGAGGAGGTCGTCGGCCGGGCCGCGGACGGCGGGGTCGGCGTCACCCTGCGCACCGCAGCGACCGAGCACGAGGACGACCTGCACGGGTGCGTCGAGGCGATGTGGGCCGCGAGCTCCCAGCCGCTCCCGCTGCGGGTCTCGGTGCTCGCCCGCCGTCATCGTGGCGAGCACGACTGCGCCCGGCTCAGCGACCTCGGCATCCCCGTGCGGCTCGTGCGCGGGGGACCGCGCGAGAGCGCCCGGACGGCGTGGTCGGACCGTCACGAGGCCGACCTGGCCTACGTGCGCTGCCTCAGCACGCTCATCGCCGCCGGCCCGCGCCCCATGGTCGCCACGCACGACCCGGCGCTGCTCGAGGTGACCGACGCGCTCGCCGAGCACCGCGGCCGGGCGCACGACATCGAGTACCAGATGTACCTCGGCGCCCAGCCCGAGCGGCAGGTCCTCGCCGCCGACGCCGGGCAGACCGTGCGCGTGCTCGTGCCCTACGGGCGCGAGTGGTACGACTACCTCGCCGACCTCGCGGAGCGCCCCGCGACGCTGCGCCGGCTCGTCGGGGTCCTCGGCGGGCAGGGGTGAGCGGGCCGCCACTACGCTGCCCGGGTGACTGAGCAGCGAAGTGCGGCCATCTACGGCGTCGGCTCGATGGGGGGCGCGATCCTCGACGGGCTGCTGTCCGCCCGGGAGCCGCACGACCCCGAGGTCCTCGCCGTCGTCCGGCGTGCGGACCAGGCGGCCGAGCTCGACTCCCGGGACGGCGTCCGCGCGGTCGGCGCCGAGGAGGCCGCGGCGGAGGCTGACGTGCACCTCGTCACCGTCAAGCCCTACGACGTCCTCGACCTGCTGCGCCCGCTGCACGACGCGCTGCGCCCGGGGTCGGTCGTCGTGAGCCTCGCGCTGGGCATCAGCCTCGCGGACCTGCGCGGCGCGCTCCTCGACGGCGTGGCCGCGGTGCGCGGCATGCCGAGCACGCCGGCCCGCGTCGGTCAGGGCATGACCGTGCTCTCCGTGGGCGACGACGTCTCCGACGACCAGCTCGACGCGGTGCGCACACTGCTGGCCCCGACGGGTCGCTCGGTCGTGCTGCCCGAGGGTCAGCAGGACGTCGCGACCGCGCTCTCCGGCTCGGCGCCGGCCTACTTCTACCTCGTCGTCGAGGCGCTCGTCGACGCCGGCGTCGCGGGCGGCCTGCCGCGGGCGATCGCGACCGACCTCGCCGTCCAGGCCGCGCTGGGCGCCGGGTCGATGATGCGCGAGAGCGACCTCGAGCCCGTGCTCCTGCGCGCCCAGGTGACCTCGCCGGGCGGGTCGACCGCAGCCGCGCTGCGCGAGCTCGAGGCGGGCGGCCTGCGCGAGACCTTCGCCCGGGCCGTGCGCGCCTGCACCGACCGCTCCGCCGGTCGATGACGGTCCGGCGCACCCGCGAGGAGGACTGGGCCGACCTGCGTGCGCTGCGCCTGGCGATGCTGCTCGACGCGCCCCTCGCCTTCGGCAGCACCTACGCCCGCGAGCGCGACTACCCGGAGTCCCTGTGGCGCGAGCGCGCGGCCGGCACGACCTGGGTCGCGCACGAGACCGGTGCCACCGGCGACGTCCTGCCCGTGGGTCTGGTGACCCTGTGGCACGCCCCTGACCAGGCGCCGGACGAGAGCTGGCTCGTCGGCATGTGGGTGGCACCGCACGCCAGAGGGCGCGGGGTCGCCGACGAGCTCGTCGGCGCCCTCCTCGAGCACGCGCGCGGTGCCGGTCTGCAACGGGTGCTCCTCGAGGTGGCGGAGGCGAACGCCCGTGCGGCGCGGGCGTACTCGCGCCTGGGCTTCGAGCCGACGGGGGAGGGCGGGGCGTCGCGCACGCACCCGCACATCTGCGAGATCACCATGGCGCACCGGCTCTCGCCGCCCGCCATGTGAACTTCCGGTGACTGCCCAGGCCCCCTTCGTCGCGGCATGACAGAGTAGGGCCCATGAGCGAGATCACCGTGCGCGCGCTGACCGAGGACGAGTGGGAGACCTACCGTCAGGTCCGTCTGGCCGCGCTCGAAGAATCTCCGGATGCCTTCGTCGCGACGCACGCCGAGGAGTCCGACGAGCCGGAGGACTTCTGGCGCGAGCGGATGACCCGCAGCCAGCGGCTGCTGGCCGAGGTCGACGGAGACGCCGTGGGCGTCGTGAGCCTGGGCGCCGCCCCGGAGTCCGGCTCCGACGAGGTCGGCCAGCTCTTCGGCCTGTGGGTCGACCCCGACTGGCGCGGTCGCAGCGTCGCCGCCTCGCTCGTGCGCGAGGCCGCGAAGGAGGCCACCGGCCGCGGTCTCACCCACGTCTTCTACTGGGTCGGCACGGACAACGCCCGCGCCGTCGCCTTCGCGAGCAGCTTCGGCTTCCGCCCCTCCGACAAGCGTCGTCCGATGCGCGTCCAGGGCGACAGCGAGGAGGAGATCGCCATGGTCCTCCCGCTCGGCGAGGACCGGGGCTGACACCCCCTTCGTCCTCGTCGTCCCGCGTCGGCTGACGCGAGATCCCTACGGCCGTGCGGCCATCCGGTCGATGAGGGTCGTCGGGCCGCTGACGATGAGCGTGTCGCCCGAGTGCACCTTCGTGTCGGGCTTGGCGTAGGTGAAGTCCTCGCCCGGCGACTTCACGCCGACGACGGTCACGCCGTACTTGCTGCGGATCGCCGACTGCTCGAGCGTGAAGCCGATGGTCTCCTGCGGCGGCAGCATCTTGACGATGGCGAAGCCGTCGTCGAACTCGATGTAGTCGATGAGCTTGCCGCCGATGAGGTGAGCCGTCCGGCGCCCCGACTCGATCTCGGGGGAGAGGACCTGCTGCACGCCGATCCGGTCGAGGATGCGCGCGTGCTCGGGGCTCACCGCCTTCGCCCACACCTTCGGGCAGCCCGCGTCGATGAGGTTGACCGCGGCGAGCACCGAGGTCTCGACCGAGGACCCCACACCGAGGACGGCGGCCGAGAAGTCCTGCGGGCGCAGCTCCTCGACGAAGGTCACCGACGTCGCGTCGCCCTGGACGATCTTGCCGACCCGTCCGAGGTAGGACTCGGCGAGCTCGTGGTCGAGCTCGACGGCGGTCACCCTGTTGCCGAGCCGGTGCAGCTCGGTGGCGACAGCGCCGCCGAAGCGACCCAGCCCGATGACGAGGATGTCCTCGTTGTGCAGCCGCAGCCTGCCCACGGCGTCCTCCGCTTCCATAGGTGCGTGATCCGGGCCGAGCCTAGTGCGGGTAGCGTGCCGCGCATGAGCACACAGGCGTGCGTGGTCTGGGGGCAGGACTTCACGCGGTACGACTTCGGCGTCGGTCACCCGATGGCGCCCCTGCGCATCGACCTCACGGCGCGGCTGGCCCGCTCCCTCGGCGTGCTCGACGACGTCGAGGTCATCGACCCCGGCGTCGTCGACGACGAGACCCTGCTGACGGTCCACGACCCCGCCTACGTGCGCCGGGTCGAGCAGCTCGCGGCCGACCCCTCGCTCGCCGACACCACCTTCGGCATCGGCACCGACGACGTGCCGGCCTTCGCCGGGATGCACGAGGCGAGCGCCCGGATCGTCGCCGGCACGCTCGCGGTCACGCAGCGGGTGTGGCGCGGAGAGGCCGAGCACGGGGTGAACTTCACCGGCGGCATGCACCACGCGATGC
This sequence comes from Janibacter sp. UYMM211, assembly GCF_040547045.1. Lineage (NCBI taxonomy): Bacteria > Bacillati > Actinomycetota > Actinomycetes > Micrococcales > Intrasporangiaceae > Janibacter > Janibacter sp. UYMM211. The sequence goes on from NZ_JBEPOY010000002.1 coordinate 258,283, forward strand.
GCGACCGGGCCTCGGGCTTCTGCATCTACAACGACATCGCCGTCGCCATCCAGTGGCTGCTCGACCAGGGCGTCGAGCGGGTCGCCTACGTCGACGTCGACGTGCACCACGGCGACGGCGTGCAGGAGATCTTCTACGACGACCCGCGCGTGCTCACCTGCTCGGTGCACGAGTCCGGTCGCACGCTCTTCCCGGGCACCGGCTGGCCGGCCGACACCGGTGGCCCGGCCGCGGAGGGGAGCGCGGTCAACGTCGCGCTCCCGCCCGGCGTGCGCGACTCCCCGTGGCTGCGGGCGATCTCCTCGGCGATCATCCCCGTCGTGCGGGCCTTCCAGCCCCAGGTGCTCATCACCCAGCACGGCTGCGACACCCACGAGGCGGACCCGCTGTCGAACATGGCGCTCTCGCTCGACGCGCAGCGGCATGCGATGGTCCTCATGCACCGTCTCTCGCACGAGGTGAGCGAGGGGCGGTGGATCTCGCTCGGCGGCGGCGGCTACGACCTCGTCAGCGTCGTGCCCCGGGCCTGGACCCATCTCACCGCCATCGCGGCCCACGCCCCGGTCGACCCCGCGACGAGCGTCCCGCAGGAGTACGCGGAGCACGTGCTGCAGGTCGCCGGCTCGGAGCCGCCGCGCACGATGGGTGACCTGCCCGCGGGCGAGCTGCCCATCTGGGTGCAGCCGTGGTCGATGGGCTACAACCCGCACAGCGACGTCGACCGGGCGATCATGGCGACCCGCGAGGCGGTCTTCCCCGCGCACGGTCTCGACGTCTGGGTCGACTGACCGCCCGATCCCACCGGGACTTTCTCGGCGCTCCACGGCGTGTCGGGTGGACATGGGCCCACCGATTTCTCACACCCACTTCCCAGCCGTCACATGTGCCCCTATGGTTACCCTGCACAGGACGTAGCCGTCCGTTGGTGACGTGCGCCAACGCTACGACCGTGCAGAGACCGAGGTGGCCAGATGTCCGACGACCGACTCAGTGAGGTCCGATTCCTCACTGTTGCCGAGGTGGCCTCGATCATGCGGGTCTCGAAGATGACCGTCTACCGGATGGTCCACAACGGCGAGCTGCCCGCCGTGCGCGTCGGTCGTTCCTTCCGCGTCCCGCAGGACGCGGTCAACGACTACCTCGACTCCTCCTTCGTCGAGACCGCCTGAGCGAAGGGGGACCGGTCGCGGCCCCACGTTTGGGGCACGGAGCGGGGCCGGATAGGCTTGGCGACCGACTCTCACGACTACCGGTCGGCACGGCGTGCTGCAGCACATCGCGCGCCTGCACCGCCGCCGGCCGAGGAGCACCAGAGGTCGCCTCACGGCGGCCGACCGACCACGAAGGACGTTGCATGGGTTCTGTCATCAAGAAGCGCCGCAAGCGGATGGCGAAGAAGAAGCACCGCAAGCTGCTGCGCAAGACGCGTCACCAGCGCCGCAACAAGAAGTGAGCGCCCGAAGGGGCCCCGACCGCCGGTCGGGGCCCCTTCGCGCACCTGGGGTGGGACGACTCACCCAGCCCGTGCCCGCGCGCGGCGCACATCGCGGCGTGCCGCTGGTTACGCTCGACGCGACGTCGACCAGAAGGAGTGATCCGTGGCGAGCACCGTGCTCATCACCGGGGTGTCCCGCCACCTCGGAGGCGCCTACGCCCGCCGGCTGAGCGCGGAGGAGTCCGTGGGGCGGATCATCGGCGTCGACGTCGTGCCCCCGCACCACGGCATCGGCCGGGCCGAGTTCGTCCGGGCCGACATCCGCAGCCCGCTCATCGCGCGGATCATCGCCGACCACGACGTCGACACGGTCGTGCACATGGCGGTCATCGCCACCCCGGCGGCGAGCGGCGGGCGCACGACGCAGAAGGAGATCAACGTCATCGGGACGATGCAGCTCCTCGCGGCCTGCCAGAAGGCGCCCGCGCTGCGTCGTCTCGTCGTGAAGTCGACGGCGGCGATCTACGGGTCGAGCCCGAAGGACCCCGCGATGTTCCGCGAGGAGTACTCGGCACGCCGGCTGCCCTCCGGGGGCTGGGGCCGTGACTCGGTCGAGGTCGAGGGCTACGTGCGGGGCTTCGCCCGCCGCCGCCCCGACGTCGAGATCACCATGCTGCGCTTCGCCAACGTCATCGGGCCCCGGGTGCGCACGGCGATGACCGACCACTTCTCGCTGCCGGTCGTCCCGCTGCCGCTGGGCTACGACGCGCGTCTGCAGTTCGTCCACGAGGACGACGTCACCGACGCCCTCGCGCACGCCGTGACCGCACCCGCCGTCGGCAGCGTCAACATCGCCGGCGACGGGATCATCACCGCCAGCCAGGCCGCGAACATCGCCGGTCGCCCCTTCGTCCCCGTGCCCCGCATCGGCACCGGTCTCGTCGCGGGGGCGCTCCAGCGCGCCGGGGTCGTCGACGCGAGCGTCGACCAGCTCGACCTGCTCGCCTTCGGGCGCGGTCTCGACACGACGAAGATGCGCCGCGAGCTGCACTTCGAGCCGCGGTACACGACGCGAGAGGCCTTCGAGTCCTTCGCGCAGACCCTGCGGCACCGGATGGTGCTGCCCGGCGGGGGCACCCGCTCGAGCTGGCGGGCCGCCGAGGCCGCCGAGCGCGCCATGGCCGTGATCGACCGCCCCGGGAAGAAGGACTGATGGCGCAGCGCACACCGTCGAGCACGACGAAGAAGACCGCTCGGGCTGCGACGCCCGCGAAGAGCGCGAAGAAGACGGCGGCGACGAAGGCCACCACGCGCAAGACTGCCGCCGCGAAGAAGACCACCACGCGGAAGACCGCTGCCGCGACGAAGGCCACCACGCAGAAGACCGCCGCCGCGAAGAAGACCACGGCCCCCAAGCCCACCGCGAAGAAGGCGTCGACCACGAAGACCGCCGCCCCGCGCTCCGCGGTCGCCGCGGCGGCCGAGCGCGCCGGCGGCGAGCGGGCCCGACGCCGCTCGACCCCCCTGCTCGCCGGCAGCGAGACGACGGCGCCCCCGACGAAGAAGACCACCGCGTCGTCGGCCTCGCGCCCGACCGCCTCCCGCCGGGCGAGCCGCCCGGCCGCCGCGGTCGGCGGCTCCGCCCCGACGTCAGGGACGACGAAGGGGGCGTCGCGACCGGCCCGCACGACGCGCAGCACCACCCGCGCCGCGGGCGCCCCGGCCCTGCGCGTCGTCGACGGCGAGGGCACGGGCACCCGTCGCCCCCGGCGCACGACGACCCCGAGGCCGCGCGTGGCCACCGCGCCGACGACCCCTTCGCCCGCGTCGGCACCCGCCGAGGGCACCCCGAGCAGCGGCACCGCGCTCGCCCCGGGCGTCGCCGAGCTGCTCTCCGTCGCGCTCTCGGCCGGCCAGGTCGCGTCGCGCACCATCGGCGGGGCGGTGAGCAACGCGGCGGGCGAGGAGTGGGAGCGCCGACTCGGCGAGGTCCTGTCCTTCCTGCGCCGCCGGGTCCAGGGCGACTACAGCGTCGACGACTTCGGCTTCGACGAGGACTTCACCCTGCACACCGCCTTCCCGGTGCTGCGCCTGCTCAAGGACCGGTGGTTCCGCGTCGAGGTCCGCGGCATCGAGAACATCCCGGCCACCGGCGGCGCGCTCGTCGTCTCCAACCACTCCGGCACCATCGCCCTCGACTCGGTGATGACCCAGCTGGCGATCCACGACGCGCACCCGCAGCACCGCTTCCTGCGCATGCTCGGGGCCGACCTCGTCTTCGCGCTGCCCGTCGTCGGCGACTTCGCGCGCAAGACCGGCGCGACGCTCGCGACGAACCCGGACGCGGAGCGCCTCATGACCTCCGGCGAGCTCGTCGGGGTGTGGCCCGAGGGCTTCAAGGGTGTCGGCAAGCCCTTCCGCGAGCGCTACAAGCTGCAGCGCTTCGGCCGGGGCGGCTTCGTCGCGGCGGCGATCCGCAGCGAGGTGCCGATCATCCCGTGCTCGGTCGTCGGGGCCGAGGAGATCTACCCGATGGTCGGCAACGCCAAGACCCTCGCCCGGCTGCTCGGCGCGCCGTACGCACCGATCACGCCGACCTTCCCGCTCCTCGGCCCGCTCGGCCTCGTGCCGCTGCCGAGCAAGTGGATCATCGAGTTCAGCCCGCCCGTCGACACCGCGAGCCTGGGCCCGACGGCCGCCGACGACCCCGCGCTCGTCTTCGACCTCACCGACCAGGTGCGCGAGACGATCCAGCAGACGCTGTACTCCGTGCTCATGACCCGTCGCTCGGTCTTCTTCTGATGGCCTGGGCTCCTGCCGGTCGCCTGGCCGTCGTCACCCGTGAGGGGTGCCACCTGTGCGTCGTCGCGCTCGAGACCGTGCGCCGGGTCGCCGCCGAGCACGACCTCGACGTCGAGGTCGTCGACGTCGACCGCGACCCCGAGCTGCTCGCCCGGTACTCGGAGGAGGTCCCGGTGACCTTCGTCGACGGGGCGCAGCACGACTACTGGCGGGTCGACGAGACCCGCCTCCGGGCGGCCCTCGAGCGGTCCTGACGGGCCCGAAGGGGGAGCCCGCCCACCCCTTCGGGCGTGGCCACGACCACGGGTCGTCGTGACTTTGTGCAAATGTTCACAAGCCGTTAGCCTGAGTTGGTCGCCGCTCGCGCCACCTGTGCTCGCGGCGCAGAGAGGAGCAGCGAGTCGATCGTGACCGCCACCAGCGCAGCCAAGCGCGGGATCCCCGACGCGACCGTGGCGCGCCTGCCCGGGTACCTCAGGGCACTCGACGGGCTCGTGGCGCAGGGCGTCGGCTCGGTCTCCTCGGAGGAGCTCGCGACGAGCTCGGGGGTGAGCAGCGCGAAGCTGCGCAAGGACCTCAGCCACCTCGGCTCCTACGGCGTGCGCGGCGTCGGCTACGACGTCGGCCACCTGCGCTACCAGATCTCGCGGGCCCTCGGCCTCACCCAGGACTGGCCGGTCGCCATCATCGGCATGGGCAACCTCGGCCGCGCGCTCGCCTCGTACGGCGGCTTCGCGCCCCAGGGCTTCACCGTCGTCGCCGTCCTCGACCGCGACCCCGCGCTCGTCGGCCAGCGGGTGGGCGACCTCGTCGTGCAGCCGATGGAGGTGCTGCCGAGCCTCACCGAGGGCGGCCAGGCCGCGATCGGCGTCATCGCCGCCCCCGCCGCCTCCTCGCAGGACGTCGCCGACCAGCTCGTCGCCGCCGGCTTCTCCTCGATCCTCAACTTCGCCCCCGGCGTGATCTCGGTGCCCGACCACGTGCAGGTCCGCAAGGTCGACCTCGCGACCGAGCTGCAGATCCTCGCCTACCACGAGCAGCGCCGCACCGGCCCCGGTGCGGACCTGGAGGTCGCCCGATGAGCACCGTCGTCTTCGGTCTCAACCACCACCGCACGCCCATCCAGCTGCTCGAGCGGGTCTCGCTCGGCCAGGACGTCGCGGCCCGGCTCACGGAGTCGGCCCTCGAGAGCCCGGACATCAGCGAGGTCGTCGTCGTCTCGACGTGCAACCGCACCGAGGTCTACGCGGAGGTCAGCGCCTTCCACGGCGCCGTCGCCGATCTCACCACCGCCCTCACCGGTGTCACCGGGGTCACCCAGGACGACCTCGTCGAGCACCTCGAGCTCCAGTACGGCGAGGCCGCCGTCGCCCACGTCTTCAACGTCGCCGCCGGGCTGGACTCCATGGCCGTCGGCGAGGCCCAGATCGTCGCGCAGCTGCGCGACGCGCTCGCCGTCGGGCAGGACAGCGGCGCGGCCGGCCCGGCTCTGAACCACCTGCTCCAGCAGGCCCTGCGCACGGGCAAGCGCGTGCGCACCGAGACCGGCCTGGACCGCGTCTCACGCTCCCTCGTCGAGGTCGGTCTCGAGCTCGCCCGTGACCTGCTCGGCGCGGTCGAGGGGCTCGACGTGCTCGTCGTCGGGGCGGGCTCGATGAGCTCGCTCGCCGCGACGACCGCCTCGCGCCTCGGCGCCGGCTCGATCACCGTCGTCAACCGCACGCACGAGCGGGCCGTCTCGCTCGCCGCCCGGCTCGACGCGCAGGCCCGCCCGATCGCCGAGATCGAGGCCGCCCTCGCCCAGGCCGACGTCGTCATCTCGTGCACCGGCTCGACCGGTCTCGTCGTCGACCTCGCCGCCGCCGCCGACGCGCAGGTCGCCCGCTCCGGTCGCGCGCAGGTCTACCTCGACCTCGCGATGCCCCACGACGTGGCCGTCGAGGTCGGCGGGCTGCGCGGTGTCACCCGTCTCGGGCTCGCCGAGCTCGGCCAGGCCCTCGGCCGCGGCACCGAGCTGCCCGAGGTGAGCGCCGCGCGCGGTGTCGTCGCCGACGCCGTGCACCGCCACCTCAGCGACCGCGCCGCGCAGGTCGCCGCCCCGACGGTCACCGCGATCCGCGCCGCGGCCGCCGAGGTCGTCACCCGTGAGCTCGAGCGGGTCGACCAGCGCACGCCCGACCTCACCGACGCCGAGCGCGCCGAGGTCCACCTCGCCATCCACCGGGTCGTCGAGAAGCTCCTCCACCGCCCGACGGTGCGGGTCAAGGAGATGGCCATCGACGGGCGCATCGTCGAGTACGAGGACGCGATCCGGGCCCTCTTCGACCTGCACGGGAGCGAGCTGTCGTGACCTTGCGGATCGGGACCCGTCGCAGTGCCCTCGCGACGACGCAGACCGGCCATGTCGCCGACGCGCTGCGCGCGGCCGGGCACGACGTCGAGATCGTCGAGATCACGACGGAGGGTGACGTCACGAGCGCTCCGCTGAGCCTGCTCGGCGGCACCGGGGTCTTCGCCTCCGCGCTGCGCCACGCCCTGCGCGACGGCCGGGTCGACGTCGCCGTGCACTCCCTCAAGGACCTGCCGACCGCACCCGAGCAGGGCCTGACCATCGCCGCGATCCCGCCCCGGGTCGACCCCCGCGACAGCCTCGTCGCCCGCGACGGGCTCACCCTCGGCGAGCTGCCGGAGGGCTCGGTCGTCGGCACCGGCTCGCCCCGCCGTCGGGCCCAGCTCGCGGCCCTCGGCCTCGGTCTCGACTTCCGCGACATCCGGGGCAACGTCGGGCGCCGCCTGGACATGGTCGGGCGCGAGGTCGACGCGGTCGTCCTCGCCGCCGCCGGGCTCACGCGTCTGGGCATGACCGACGTCGTCACCGAGCACCTCGACCCCATCCAGATGCTCCCCGCGCCGGGCCAGGGCGCCCTCGCCGTCGAGTGCCGCGAGGACGACGAGGCGACGATCGCGGCCCTCGCGCCGCTCGACGACCCGGACACCCGCGCGGCCGTCACCGCCGAGCGCGCCCTCCTCGCCCGTCTCGAGGCCGGCTGCGCCGCGCCGGTCGGGGCCCTGGCCGAGGTCGTCGACGACGTCGACGGCGCGGTGATCTCCATGCGCGCCGTCGTCGCCTCGCTCGACGGCGAGCACGACCTGCGGCGCTCGCTGACCGGCCCGGCCCACGAGGCCGATCGCATCGGGCGCGAGCTCGCCGAGATCTTCCTGGCGGACGGCGCCGGCGACATCGCCGACGTCGGGCCGACCACCCCTTCGTCCACCGACCACCCCACCAGCTCCACGGAGAGTGCACAGTGAGCCCCCGCGCAACCCAGCAGCCCGACCCCGCCAGCGCCGCCTCGCGACGCCCCGCGAGCGTCACCTTCGTCGGGGCCGGGCCCGGCGACCCCTCGCTGCTCACCCTCGCCGCGGTGCGTCACCTCGGTCGGGCCGACGCGGTGATCATCGACACCTCCGCCCGCGACGACCTCGTCGCCGCGCACCTGCCCGAGGGCGTCGAGGTCGTCGACGCCGGTCACGGCGAGCACGGCCAGCAGCTGACCCACGCCTCCCGCGCCAAGCTCGTCGTGCGGACCGCGAAGGCCCACAAGGGCGGCCACGTCGTGCGCCTCATGGACGGCGACCCCGCGACCTTCAACGGCCTGGCCGAGGAGGCCAAGGCCCTGGCCAAGGCCGGCATCGACTACGAGGTCGTGCCGGGCGTCTCCGCGGTGAGCGCCGTGCCGACCTACGCCGGCGTCCCCCTCACCACCGGCGCGGCGACGAGCATCCACGTCGTCTCGGTGACGAGCGGCCGGGTCCCCGACCTGTCCGGCTCCGTCGCGCCCGACGTCACCGTCGTGCTGCTCGGCACCCCCGACAACCTCGGCGCCGCCCTCGTCGCGCTGCGCGAGAGCGGTCGCCCCGTGACGACGTCGGTCGCCGTCACCGAGCGTGGCACGACGACCCGTCAGGCCACCGTCACCGGCACCCTCGCCGACGCGCCCGGTCTGCTCGCCGGTCTCGAGGTGCCGGCGCTGGCCATCGTCGGCCCGCCCGTCGACCTGCGCGAGCAGCTGTCGTGGTTCGAGACCAAGCCGCTCTTCGGCTGGCAGGTGCTCGTGCCGCGCACGAAGGAGCAGTCCGGCTCGATGCAGGAGCGCCTGTGCGACTACGGCGCGACGAGCGAGGTCGTGCCGACGATCTCCGTCGAGCCGCCGCGCACCCCGCAGGCCATGGAGCGCGCCGTGCGCGGCATGGTCACCGGCCGCTACGAGTGGGTCGGCTTCACCTCGGTCAACGCCGTGCGCGCCGTGCGCGAGAAGTTCGAGGAGATCGGGCTCGACGCCCGCGCCTTCTCCGGTCTGAAGATCGCGGCCGTCGGCGGCACGACCGCCCAGGCCCTGCTCGACTGGGGTCTCGTCGCCGACCTCGTCCCCGAGGGCGAGATGTCCGCGGCCGGTCTGCTCGCCGAGTGGCCGCCGTACGACGAGGTGCTCGACCCGATCAACCGGGTCTTCCTGCCCCGCGCCGACATCGCGACCGACACGCTCGTCGCCGGGCTGCAGGACATGGGCTGGGAGGTCGACGACGTCACGGCCTACCGCACCGTGCGCGCCGCCCCGCCGCCCGCGCCGATCCGCGACGCGATCAAGGCCGGCGCCTTCGACGCCGTCGCCTTCACGTCGTCGTCGACGGTGCGCAACCTCATCGGCATCGCCGGCAAGCCGCACCCGAGCACCGTCGTCGCGTGCATCGGCCCCGCGACCGCGAAGACCGCCGAAGAGCTCGGGCTGCGCGTCGACGTCGTCGCGAGCGAGGCCAGCGCCGTCACCCTCGTCGACGACCTCGCCGAGCACGCCCGCGGCCTCATCGCGACGGCCGTCGCCGACGGCGAGCCCGTGCGCCGTCCGAGCGAGCGCGTGCAGTCCACGTCGCGGCGCCGGGCCAAGGCGAAGGGATGAGCGCCCCCTCCGGGGAGGTCGACCCGATCCTCGTACGGCCGCGCCGGCTGCGCGTCTCGGCCCCGATGCGCCGGCTCGTCGCCGAGCACCGGCTGCACCCGGCCGACCTCGTCCTGCCCGCCTTCGTGCGCGAGGGCATCGACGCCCCGGTCGAGATCTCGAGCATGCCCGGGGTGCAGCAGCACACGGTCGACAGCCTCGTCGAGCTCGCCCGTGAGTGCGTCGCCGCCGGCATCGGCGGGATCATGCTCTTCGGCGTGCCTGAGCACAAGGACGCCCGCGGCTCGGGCGCCGACGACCCCGAGGGCATCCTCAACGTCGCGACGCGCGCGGTCGTCGACGCGGTCGGCGACTCCCTCGTCGTCATGACCGACCTCTGCCTCGACGAGTTCACCGACCACGGCCACTGCGGGGTGCTCGCCCAGGGCCCGGACGGCTCGGTCGTCGTCGACAACGACGCGACCCTCGAGCGCTACGCCGACATGGCCCTCGCCCAGGCCCGCGCCGGCAGCCACGTCCTCGGCATGTCCGGGATGATGGACGGCCAGGTCGGCTTCGTGCGCGGGGTCCTCGACCGCGAGGGCCTGACCTCCGTGTCGATCCTCGCGTACTCGGCGAAGTACACCTCCGCTCTCTACGGGCCCTTCCGCGAGGCGGTGCAGTCCTCGCTCACCGGTGACCGGGCGACCTACCAGCAGGACCCGGCCAACGCGACCGAGTCGGTGCGCGAGCTCGAGCTCGACATCGCCGAGGGCGCCGACATCGTCATGGTCAAGCCGGCCGGCCCGCACCTCGACGTCATCGCCGCCGCCGCGGCGATGTCGCCCGTGCCCGTCGCCGCCTACCAGATCTCCGGCGAGTACAGCCAGCTCGTCGCCGCCGCGGAGCGTGGCTGGATCGAGCGCGAGCGCAGCATCATGGAGTCCGTCATGCACATCCGACGGGCGGGCGCGGGCATCGTGCTCACGTACTTCGCCCTCGAGGTGGCGGACGTGCTGCGTCGCGACTTGGCATGATGCGCAGATGAGCCCGGCCCGAGACCCCTGGCTGCGCCACGACGAGCAGCTGGCGTGGCGGGCCTACCTGCGCGGGTCACGGCTGCTCGAGGAGGCGCTCGACGACGACCTCGGCGGCACCTGCCAGCTCACCGAGTACGAGCTCATCTCCATGCTCTCCGAGGCACCCGGGCGCCGGATGCGGATGTCCGAGCTCGCCGACACGATCATCCAGTCGCGCAGCCGCGTCACCCACACCGCCGGCCGGCTCGAGCGCCGCGGGTGGGTGCGGCGCGAGCGCTCGCACGACGACGGCCGCGGTGTCGACATCATGCTCACCGACGCCGGCATGCGTGCTCTCCTCGAGCTCGCGCCGAGGCACGCGGCCTCGGTGCGTGCGCGGCTCGTCGACGTCCTCGACCACGAGCAGCTCATGGTGCTCGGCGAGGCGATGGCCGCGATCCGCGACCACCTCGCGCCGGACCACCACGAGATCGGCATCGACGACTGAGCGAGCGGCACCCCGCAGCCGTGCGTCGTCGTCCGTGGGCGAGACTGGGTGCATGAGCGACACGAGCCAGTCCGCCGCACTCTTCGAGCGCGCCCGGGCGGTGACGCCGGGCGGGGTCAACTCTCCCGTGCGCGCCTTCCGCGGTGTCGGCGGCACCCCGCGCTTCGTCGCCTCGGCGAAGGGGGCCTGGCTCACCGACGTCGACGGCACGCGCTACGTCGACCTCATCAGCAGCTGGGGGCCGATGATCCTCGGCCACGCGCACCCGGACGTCCTCGACGCCGTCGCGCAGACCGCGTCCCGTGGTTTTTCCTTCGGCACGCCGAGCGAGAACGAGGTCGCCCTCGCCGAGGAGATCGTCGCGCGGGTCGAGCCGCTGGAGCAGGTGCGTCTCGTGAGCAGCGGCACCGAGGCGACGATGTCGGCGCTGCGCCTCGCGCGCGGGGCCACCGGTCGCAGCGCGGTCGTGAAGTTCGCCGGCTGCTACCACGGGCACGTCGACGCCCTCCTCGCCCACGCGGGCTCGGGGGTGGCCACCTTCGCCCTGCCGGACTCCGCCGGGGTTCCGGCGAGCGCGGCGGGGGAGACCATCGTCCTGCCGTACAACGACCTCGCCGCCGTCGAGGCCGCCTTCGCCGAGCGCGGCGAGGAGATCGCGGCGGTCATCACCGAGGCCGCCGCCGGCAACATGGGGGTCGTGCCGCCCGCTCCCGGCTTCACCGAGGGCCTGCGCCGGATCACCGCCGCGCACGGCGCGCTGCTCATCAGCGACGAGGTGATGACCGGCTTCCGCTGCAGCCCGTCGGGCTGGTACGGCCACGAGACCCGCGCCGGGGGAGAGCACCCCGGCGGCTACCCGTCCGGCGCCCCCGACCTCTTCACCTTCGGCAAGGTCATGGGCGGCGGCTTCCCGGCAGCCGCCTTCGGCGGCCGGGCCGACCTCATGGCCCACCTCGCGCCCGACGGCCCGGTCTACCAGGCGGGCACCCTGTCGGGGAACCCCGTCGCGACGGCTGCCGGCCTGGCGACCCTGCGCGGGTGCACCCCGTCGCTCTACGACCACCTCGCCGAGGTGTCGCAGACGATCGGGGCGGCCGCGTCCGACGCCCTGACGCAGGCGGGCGTGCCCCACACCCTCCAGCGGGCCTCGTCGATGTTCTCGATCTTCTTCACCGACGGCCCGGTCGAGCGGTACTCCGACGCGCAGGGCCAGGACACGGCCGCCTTCGGGCGCTTCTTCCACGCGATGCTCGACGCCGGGGTGCACCTGCCCCCGAGCGCCTACGAGTCGTGGTTCGTCAGCGGCGCCCACGACGACGAGGCCGTCGAGACCGTCCTCGCCGCCCTCCCCGGGGCGGCACGGGCCGCGGCAGCGGGCTGAGTCGGCGAATTACGCGCCACCGGCGTTGCTCATTACACGCCGGTAACCGGGGATTTGTCACACCGCGACGGGCGTCGCCGGGTCCGTGAGCCCGCTCACGTCGGGGTATCTTGACGCCGTGGCTTCTTCGACAACGCACGCGCCGGCGCAGCGGGGGGTGACCCGCTCCACCATCGGCCTGAAGATCATGATGGCGGTCTCGGGGATCGTCTTCGTGCTGTACGTCCTCCTGCACATGTACGGCAACCTCAAGGTGCTCGCCGGGCAGCAGGCCTTCGACGAGTACGCGCACCACCTGCGCACCTTCGGCGAGCCGATGCTCCCCTACGGCGGTCTGCTGTGGCTCGTGCGCGTCGTGCTCATCGTCGCCCTCGTCGCCCACGCCTACTCCGCCTTCGCGCTGTGGAAGCGCGCGAGCGCCGCGCGACCGCAGCGCTACGCGGTGCGCAAGGCCGTCAGCTCCTCGCTGGCCAGCCGCACGATGCGCTGGGGCGGGGTGGCGCTGCTGCTCTTCGTCGTCTTCCACCTCATCCACTTCACGCTCGTCAAGCCGAACTTCAACAGCTCGGCCGACGCGGCGGCGATCAAGGACAGCCCCTTCGTCATGGTGTCCGCGAGCTTCTCGCTGCTGTGGGTCGTCGCGATCTACACGCTGGCGATGATCGCGCTCGGGATGCACCTCTTCCACGGCGTGTGGAGCGCCCAGCAGACGCTCGGCCTCACGAGCAGCGTCGCGGCGCGGGCCCGGGCCAAGACGATCGCCGCCGCGCTGGCCGCGCTCGTCGTCGTCGGGTTCCTCATCCCGCCCTTCTACCTCTACTTCACGAACCTCTGACCGGGGGAGAGACCCACACACCATGACTGACCTCATCGACGGCCTGTACCGCACCGGCGAGCCCATCGCCGACACGAAGGCCCCCGACGGTCCCATCGAGACCCGGTGGGAGCGTCACCAGTTCAGCAACAAGCTCGTCAACCCGGCCAACCGCCGCAAGCTCTCCGTCATCATCGTCGGCACCGGTCTGGCCGGCGCGTCCGCCGGGGCGACCCTCGGCGAGGCCGGCTACCACGTGAAGTCCTTCTGCTACCAGGACTCCCCGCGCCGCGCGCACTCGATCGCGGCCCAGGGCGGCATCAACGCGGCGAAGAACTACAAGGGCGACGGCGACTCCGTCTACCGGCTCTTCTACGACACGGTCAAGGGCGGTGACTACCGCGCCCGCGAGAACAACGTCTACCGCCTGGCCGAGGTCAGCCCGAACATCATCGACCAGTGCGTCGCCCAGGGCGTCCCCTTCGCCCGCGAGTACGGCGGTCTGCTCGACAACCGCTCCTTCGGCGGCGTCCAGGTCTCCCGCACCTTCTACGCCCGCGGCCAGACCGGTCAGCAGCTGCTCATCGGGGCCTACCAGGCCCTCGAGCGCCAGATCGCCAAGGGCACCGTGGAGATGTACAACCGCCACGAGATGCTCGAGCTCGTCGTCGTCGACGGCAAGGCCCGCGGCATCATCGCGCGCGACATGGTCACCGGCGAGATCGAGACCCACCTCGCCGACGCGGTCGTCCTCGCCAGCGGCGGCTACGGCAACGTCTTCTACCTCTCGACCAACGCCATGGGCTCCAACGTCACCGCCGCGTGGCGAGCCCACCGCAAGGGCGCCCACATGGCCAACCCCTGCTACACGCAGATCCACCCGACGTGCATCCCGCAGCACGGCACGAAGCAGTCGAAGCTGACCCTCATGTCGGAGTCGCTGCGCAACGACGGCCGGATCTGGGTGCCCAAGGACGCCGCGGACTGCGACAAGGACCCCCGCGACATCCCCGAGGAGGACCGCGACTACTACCTCGAGCGGATCTACCCCTCCTTCGGCAACCTCGTGCCCCGCGACATCGCCTCGCGCCAGGCCAAGAACATGTGCGACGAGGGCCGCGGCGTCGGCCCGTCGGTCACCGAGGTCGGCCCGGACGGCGAGGAGCGCCAGGTCCGCCGCGGCGTCTACCTCGACTTCGCCGAGGCCATCTCGCGGCTGGGCCGTGACGCGGTCGAGAGCAAGTACGGCAACCTCTTCGACATGTACGCCCGGATCACCGGCGAGGACCCGTACGAGACCCCGATGCGGATCTACCCGGCCGTCCACTACGTCATGGGCGGGCTGTGGGTCGACTACGACCTCGAGTCGACGATCCCCGGTCTCTTCGTCACCGGCGAGGCCAACTTCTCCGACCACGGTGCGAACCGTCTCGGCGCCTCCGCGCTCATGCAGGGGCTGGCCGACGGCTACTTCGTCCTGCCGAACACCATCCGCAACTACCTCGCCGACGGGCCCTACCAGCCGATCACCGAGGACTCCCCGGAGGTCGTCGAGGCCCGGGCCGACGTCGAGCGACGCATCCAGCACTTCCTCAGCTGCGACGGCGAGCGCACCGTGGACTCGATCCACCGCGAGCTCGGCGCGATCATGTGGGAGTACTGCGGCATGGAGCGCACGGAGGAGGGCCTGAAGAAGGCCATCGGCCTCATCCGAGACCTCAAGCACCAGTTCTGGACCAACGTCAAGGTCCTGGGCACCAACGAGCAGCTCAACCAGAGCCTCGAGAAGGCCGGCCGCGTCGCCGATTTCCTCGAGCTCGGCGAGCTCATGTGCATCGACGCGCTGCACCGCCGCGAGTCCTGCGGCGGTCACTTCCGCGCCGAGTCGCAGACGGAGGACGGCGAGGCCCTGCGTCACGACGACGAGTACGCCTACGTGGCGGCGTGGGAGTACGCCACCCGGGGCGACGACACCGATCTCGAGCCGGTCCTGCACAAGGAGGACCTCGTCTACGAGTTCATCGAGATGAAGCAGCGGAGCTACAAGTAATGCGACTGACATTGAAGATCTGGCGCCAGGCCGGCCCGCAGGACAAGGGCGGCTTCGAGACCTACACGGTCGACGAGATCTCCGAGGACATGAGCTTCCTCGAGATGCTCGACGAGCTCAACGAGCAGCTGCAGGACGCCGGCCAGGAGCCGGTGGCCTTCGACAGCGACTGCCGTGAGGGCATCTGCGGCATGTGCGGCCTGATGATCTCGGGCCAGGCGCACGGGCCGGAGGTCACGACGACCTGCCAGCTGCACATGCGCAGCTTCCGCGACGGCGAGGAGATCACCGTCGAGCCGTGGCGGGCCTCGGCCTTCCCGGTGATCCGCGACCTCGTCGTCGACCGCGGGGCCTTCGACCGCATCATCCAGGCCGGCGGCTTCATCTCCGTCGACACCGGCGCGGCTCCCGACGCCGCCGCGACCCAGGTCCCGAAGGTCCAGGCCGACCGGGCCTTCGACTCCGCGACCTGCATCGGCTGCGGCGCCTGCGTCGCCGCCTGCCCCAACGCGTCGGGGATGCTCTTCCTCGGCTCGAAGATCACCCACCTCGGCGAGCTGCCGCAGGGCCAGGCCGAGCGCAGCGCCCGTGTCGTCGACATGGTCGCCCAGCACGACCACGAGGGCTTCGGCGGGTGCACGAACATCGGCGAGTGCGCGGCCTCCTGCCCCAAGGAGATCCCGCTCGACGTCATCTCGCAGCTCAACAAGGACCTGCGGGTCGCGTCGCGCGCGCGTCGCTGACGACGATGAGCCGACGCACGGTGGTGGTGCTCGCTGCGGCGGGCGCCACCACCGTCGTGCTCTCTGCGTGCTCCGTCCTCGGCGGCGGGGGCCCCCAGGCCGAGCCGACCTACGTCGCCCCGTCGACGACGACGACGGCCCCGAGCGCGGACACGGCGCCGGTCGGCCAGCAGCCCGCGACCCTGCCCCTGGCCAGCCAGGTCCTCGAGAGCGCGAAGAGCAACGCCCTGGAGGGAGGGGCGAGGTCGGTGACGATCTCCGCCGTCTACCCTCTCGCGGAGGACCTCGGCGTCGAGGGACCGATGACGGTCCGCAGCAGCGGGAGCACGGGCGGCAACAGGAGCGAGCTGACGATCTCGATGCCCGACGGCTCCTCGCTCGAGCAGCGCGACCTCGGCAACGGCGAGCTCTACCTGCGCCTCGAGGACGGCGACGTCCGCAAGCCCTTCGACATCGACCTGCAGTCTCAGCTCGTGCGCAACGAGGGCCGGTGGGTGCGGACGTACAGCCAGAAGCGATACGTCGAGGCGTACACCCCGAACCGCGTCATCCGGGACAGCTTCTTCGCCGGCGAGCTCGAGAAGCAGGACATGCGCTACGCCATCCTCGACCAGCGCGAGCTCGACGGCGAGCAGGTGTACGGCGTGCTCGTCCGCCCGGCGACCGACGAGACCAAGGACGTCGTGCGCACCGTGTGGGTGACGAAGGACGACCCCTACCGCTTCCTGCGCTACGAGACCGGAGACGTGCAGACGCGCACGAGCATCGTCTTCTCGAAGTGGCGCACGACCCCGCTGCCCTCGGAGCGTCCCAAGGACGCGAAGAAGGTCGACTTCTCCGACCTGTGAGATGTCGACCACCCTCAGGGGTGAGTCTGGACAAACGCGGGACGCAGGCCGACAGGTCCACGTATCGTCACGAGGTCGAGCACCTGAGGCAGGAGGGCGGCCCCGTGACCCCGACAGACATCTCCTCCGCGCGCCACGCGGCGCTGTCACCGCGCATGCGCGAGATCGTCGACGCCGGGATCGAGGTCACCGCGCGCGGTGGTCTGCGCGGCCTGACGCACCGAGCCGTCGACGCGGAGGCGGGCCTGCCACCGGGCAGCACGTCGAGCTACCTGCGCACCCGGCTCGCCCTCACCGTGGCGGTCACCGAGCGGGTCATGGCGATCTTCGACGAGAGCGTCACCGGCCTGGCCCACCGTCTCGACGCGCGTCCTCTCACCGACGAGCAGGTCGTCGGCGAGGTCATCGAGCTCTTCGCCAGCTGGCTGGCCCATCCCGCGCTCCTCCTCGCCCGCCAGGAGCTCGCCGCCGAGGCCAACCGGCACCCCGAGGTAGCCCGAGTCGTGTGCCCGGCGCGGGACACGACCGAAGAGCTCATCGCCGTCATGCTCGAGCGGCTCGGCGCCCCGCAGCCCGAGGTCCGCGCGCGGGCCGTCCTGGCCGCGGGCGAAGGGGTGCTCAGCGCGGCGATGTCCTACCCCGAGGACATCCGCGGCGACTACGCCCGCACCGTCATGCGCACGATCGTCGAGGCCTTCGCGACGACCGAGCGCTCGCTGCGCGCGGTCTGAGCCGCCCCCCTTCGCCTAGACGGCCACCCGCCGCCCGGCCCGCCGGCGGCGCAGCCGCAGCCAGGCCCGGGCGACCCACCAGACCATCACGGCGAGCACGACGAGCACGACGACGACGAGCACCGGCGCGAAGACCGCGAGCAGGCTCACGGTGATCGCGGCGCCGTCCTCGGCGGTCGAGACCACCGGGGCTCCCAGGCCCGCGGTGCCGGCGTTGACGACGGGGCGGGCGGCCGCCTTCGTGCCGTGCACGACGGCGGCGACGACGATGCCCAGGACGACGCCGACCCAGGGGTTCTCCTGCATGAAGGCCGAGCCGTCGAGGTCCTGGGCGCTCGCGGCCGCGGCACCCATGAGCCCGCCCATCCCGGGGCGGATGGCGGTCTGGACGGCGTCGTTGAGCGAGTCCACCGCAGGGATCTTGTCGAGCGTCATCTCGGTGAGCAGGAGCACCGCGCCGATGCCGATCGCCCACCACGACTGCATCCACTCCCAGCCCGCCGGGAGGGCGACGACGTCGGTGAAGCGCGCGAGCAGGGCCATGACGAGGAAGGGGACGTAGGCGTTGAGCCCGGCGGCCGCGGACAGCCCCATGCCGGTGAGAGCAGCGATCACGAGGTCACCTCGAGGTCGGGCGGCGCCGGTGCGGTCCCGCGTCTGGTGCCAGAACGCTACGCGCAGACGGCGTCATCCCGGGGGAGGGGCGCCGCCTAGGATTGCCGTCATGAAGGTCCTCTCCGCTGTCGCCTGGCCCTACGCGAACGGCCCCCGGCACCTCGGCCACGTCGCCGGTTTCGCCGTCCCGTCCGACGTCTTCAGCAGGTACATGCGCATGGCGGGGCACGACGTGCTCATGGTGAGCGGCTCCGACGAGCACGGCACCCCGATCCTCGTCCTCGCCGACAAGGAGGGCACGACGGCCCGCGACCTCGTCGACCGCAACCACGCGATCATCGCCGGCGAGCTCACCGACCTCGGCTGCTCCTACGACCTGTACACCCGCACGACGACGGCCAACCACACGGCGGTCGCCCAGGAGCTCTTCGAGCGCTGCTGGGAGAACGGCTACATGGTCGAGCAGACCCAGAAGGGCGCGATCTCGCCGTCGACCGGGCGCACCCTGCCCGACCGCTACATCGAGGGCACCTGCCCGATCTGCGGCTACGAGGACGCCCGCGGCGACCAGTGCGACAACTGCGGGAACCAGCTCGAGCCCGAGGACCTCATCTCGCCGCGCAGCAAGATCGACGGCGAGACCCCGCAGTTCGTCGAGACGCAGCACTTCTTCCTCGACCTCCCCGCGCTCGCCGACTCCCTGCGGGCCTGGCTCGAGGAGCGCGAGGCGTCGGGCACGTGGCGCCCGAACGTCATCAAGTTCAGCCTCAACATCCTCGAGGACATCCGTCCGCGCGCGATGACGCGTGACATCGACTGGGGCATCCCGGTGCCGCTCGACGGCTGGCGCGACAACCCGAGCAAGCGGCTCTACGTGTGGTTCGACGCGGTCGTCGGCTACCTCTCGGCGTCGGTGGAGTGGGCGCGCCGCATCGGCGAGCCCGAGCGGTGGCGCGAGTGGTGGGTCGACGGCGCGGTCCCCGACGCCCAGGAGTCGTACTACTTCATGGGCAAGGACAACATCACCTTCCACTCCCAGATCTGGCCCGCCGAGCTCCTCGCGTACGCCGGCCGGGGGACGAAGGGGGGAGAGCCCGGCGACTTCGGCGTGCTCAACCTGCCGACGGAGGTCGTCTCGAGCGAGTACCTCACGATGGAGGGGAAGCAGTTCTCCACCTCGCGCGGGTACGTCATCTACATCCGCGACGTCCTCGAGAAGTACGGCCCGGACGCGATCCGGTACTACATCTGCGCGGCCGGCCCGGAGAGCCAGGACGCGAACTTCACCTGGGCCGACTTCGTCCAGCGCAACAACTCCGAGCTCGTCGCCGGCTGGGGCAACCTCGTCAACCGCACCGCGTCGATGATCGCCAAGAGCTTCGGCGAGATCCCTGCGCCGGGCACCCTCGAGCCGGTCGACGAGGCGATCCGCGAGCGCACGCTCGCCGCCTTCGACGAGGTCGGCTCGCTGCTCGAGCGCCAGCGGATCAAGGCCGCGGTCGCCGCCGCGATGCGCGCCGTCGGCGAGGTCAACAAGTACGTCACGGACACCGAGCCCTTCCGGCTCAAGGGCGAGGACCAGCGCGAGCGGCTCGCGACGGTGCTGCACACGCTCGTGCAGTGCGTGAGCGACCTCAACACGATGCTCGCGCCGGTCCTGCCGCACTCGTCGAACGTCGTCCACGGCGTCATCGGCGGCGAGGGCGCCTTCATGCCGATGCCCGAGCTGCGCGAGGTCACGGGTCTCGACGCCGGCGACGAGGGTCGCACCTACCCGGTGATCACGGGTGAGTACAGCTCGACCCCCGCGTGGGGGTCCCGGCCGGTGCGCGTGGGAGCCCCGGTCGCCAAGCCGACCCCGGTCTTCACCAAGCTCGACGAGTCGGTGGTCAGCGAGGAGCTCGCCGAGGTCGAGGGCGCCTGAGCCCGATGGCCCCTCACGACCGCTCGCACGGCGAGCCCGCGCCCGTCCCCGACCCGCTCCCGGTGCCCGTCGTCGACAACCACACGCACCTCGACATCGTCCGCGACGACCTGCCGGAGCCGCTCGTGGCCGACGGGCACGAGCGCGTCGCCGGGGCGCTCGCGCTCGCGGCGAGCGTCGGCGTGGACCGCGTCGTGCAGGTGGGGTGCGACCTCGAGAGCGCCCGCTGGACGGTGTCGGTCCTCGACGACCACCCGGCGATGCTCGGCGCCGTCGCCCTGCACCCCAACGAGGCTCCTCGCCTCGCGGCCCAGGGCGCGCTCGGCGAGGCCCAGACCGAGATCGAGGCGCTCGCCGCCCACCCCCGCGTCCGGGCGATCGGCGAGACCGGGCTCGACTACTTCCGCACCGGCGAGGACGGGGTGGCCGCGCAGCACGACTCCTTCCGCTGGCACATCGACCTGGCCAAGCGCACCGGCAAGGCCCTGCAGATCCACGACCGCGACAGCCACGACGACGTCCTGCGCATCCTCGCCGAGGAGGGCGCGCCCGAGCGCACCGTCCTGCACTGCTTCAGCGGTGACGTCGCGATGGCCCGCGAGTGCGCGGAGCGGGGCTACTACCTCTCCGTCGCCGGGACCGTGACCTTCAAGAACGCCCGGGGCCTGCGCGACGCGGTCGCGATCACCCCGCTCGACCGGCTCCTCGTCGAGACCGACGCGCCCTACCTCACCCCGTCGCCCTACCGCGGGTCGGCCAACGCCAGCTATCTCGTGCCGCACACCGTGCGGCGGATGGCCGACCTGCTCTCGGTGGACGTCGCGACCCTCTGCGCGACCCTCTCGGACACCTCGGAGACGGTCTACGGACCCTGGTGAGGTGGCCGTTCGTCGCGCTCCCGTTATCAAAACTTGACCTTCGACCGGCTCGCAGTGCACCGTAGATGACTGATGGCCGGGGCCGGTTCCCCTGACAGCGCCTCGACCACCGTCGGTCCACGCCCGTGCTCAGCACGGGCGTGCTCGTGCGGGAGGCGCTGCACCGGTGCCCGGGACGCACGACGAAGGATCACTCTTGTCTTCAACCGCGGTTCGCCGTATCACCCAGGCCGGCGTCGTCGGCGCTCTCGTGCTCGGCGTCTCCGGAGTCGCCGTCATGGACAAGTCCGTCGCGCTCGACGTCGACGGCCAGCAGAGCTCGGCCCACGCCTTCGGCGGCACGGTCGCCGACGTCCTGGACAAGCAGGGCGTCGACCTCGGCGAGCGCGACCAGGTCACCCCGTCGCTCGACACCCCCGTCGCGGACGGCCAGGAGATCGTCGTGCGGTACGCCCGCCAGCTGACGATCACCGTCGACGGCGAGAAGAAGACCTACTGGACGACGGCGAGCACCGTCGGCGAGGCGATGGACCAGCTCGGTCTGCGCGGCGAGGGCGCGATCCTGTCCGCCTCGCGCAGCAGGAGCGTCGGCCGTGACGGCCTCGCCTTCTCCATGGCCACCCCGAAGGACGTCACCCTCGTCGTCGGCGGCAAGAAGTCCGCCAAGACGACTACCGGCCAGAACGTCAGCCAGGCGCTGCGCGGCATGGAGGTCACGGTCGACGGCAACGACCAGATCAAGCCCGGCAAGTGGGCCGACGTCACCAACGGCATGACCATCCGCGTCGACAAGGTCGACCGCAAGGGCACGAGTCGCACCGTGGCCATCCCCTTCGACACGGTCGTCGAGAAGGACTCCTCGCTCACGGTCGGCACGACGAAGGTCAAGACCGAGGGCAGCGCCGGGTCGCGCACCAACCGCTACACGGTGACCTACAAGAACGGCAAGCCCGTCTTCACCAAGCGCACGGGCAGCACGGTCACCGCGAACCCCGTCGACCGCGTCGTGCTCCAGGGCACCAAGCCCAAGCCGCAGCCCAAGCCGGCGCCGGCCCCCGAGCCCGCGCCGGAGCCCTCGGCCCCGAGCACCCCCGCCCCGAAGCCCTCGACGCCGAGCCCGGCGCCGACGACGACGAAGAGCAGCGGCGCGGGTCTCGACACCTCGAACGCTGCGATGTGGGACCGGATCGCCCAGTGCGAGTCGACCGGCAACTGGTCGATCAACTCGGGCAACGGCTACTACGGCGGCCTGCAGTTCGACATCCAGACCTGGCTCGGTGCCGGCGGTGGCGACTTCGCCCAGCGCGCCGACCTCGCCAGCCGCGAGCAGCAGATCACCGTGGCCAACCGCGTCTACGCCGACCGTGGCCTGCAGCCCTGGGGCTGCGCCCACGCGGCCTGACCGCAGCACCACCGCAGCGACCCCCGTCGACCACCCGGTCGGCGGGGGTCGCCGCGTCCCCGCCGCCGCTCCGGGCGCGACGCAGCGGCCCTCGGACCACGCAGGACGGCCCACGCCCGCGCAGGCCGTAGGGTTCGGGGCATGACCGGCTCGGACGTGCAGCTCCTCGGCGCCGCGGCGATCCGCGAGCTCGCCGGGCGGCTCGGGGTGGCCCCCACCAAGCAGTGGGGGCAGAACTTCGTCGTCGACGCCAACACCGTGCGCCGCATCGTGCGGGCCGGTGACGTCGGCGCGCAGGACGTCGTCGTCGAGGTCGGGCCCGGTCTGGGCTCCCTGACCCTCGCCCTGCTCGAGCAGGCGCGCCGGGTCGTCGCCATCGAGATCGACCCCCGCCTGGCCCGGGCCCTGCCCGAGACCGTCGCGGCGATGGCACCGTCGCGGGCCGACGACCTCGAGGTCGTCCACGGCGACGCCCTGAGGGTCGCCGAGCTGCCCGGACCGGCGCCGACCGCTCTCGTGGCGAACCTGCCCTACAACGTCTCCGTGCCCGTCGTGCTCCACCTGCTCGCGACCTTCCCGAGCATCGAGCGGGTGCTCGTCATGGTCCAGCTCGAGGTCGCCGAGCGGCTGGCCGCCCGGCCCGGGTCGCGCACGTACGGCGTGCCGAGCGTCAAGGCCGCCTGGTACGGCGACGTGCGGCTGGCCGGCACCGTCTCGCGGAGCATCTTCTGGCCGGTGCCCAACGTCGACTCCGGTCTCGTGCGCATCGACCGGCGCGAGCCACCGGCGGTCGAGGTGAGCCGCGCCGAGGTCTTCGCGTGCGTCGACGCCGCTTTCGCCCAGCGCCGCAAGACCCTGCGCGCGGCACTCAAGGGCTGGGCCGGCTCGGCCGACGCCGCCGAGGCCGCCCTCGTCGAGGCGGGCATCGACCCCCGGACCCGTGGCGAGCAGCTCGACGTCGAGCAGTTCGCGGCCCTGGCCGCCGCCCGCACTAGGGTGACCGCATGACCTCGGTGCTCGAGACGGCCTCCGCCGTCACCGCTCGGGCGCCCGCGAAGGTCAACCTCGAGCTCGGCGTGGGGGCGCTGCGCCCCGACGGCTTCCACACCCTGTCGACCGTCTACCAGGCCGTCGGCGTCTTCGAGGAGGTCACGGTCGCGACCGCCGACGAGTGGGGCGTGAGCGTGCGCGGTCGCGACGCCGAGCTCGTGCCCACCGACGAGAGCAATCTCGCGCTGCGCGCTGCGATGATCCTCGCCGAGCGCGCCGCCGTCGAGCCGGTGCATGTTTCGATCCACAAGGACATCCCCGTCGCGGGCGGGATGGCCGGCGGCTCCGCCGACGCGGCCGCCACCCTCGTCGCCTGCGACGCCCTGTGGGACCTCGGCCTCGGCCGCTCGGGCCTGGACCCGATCGCCGCCGAGCTCGGCAGCGACGTCCCCTTCCTCCTGCACGGCGGAACGGCCGTGGGCTCCGGCCGCGGCGAGCTCGTCACCCCCGTGCTCGCGCGGGGCAGCTACCACTGGGTCTTCGTGCCGACGCCGGCCTGGGGGCTGTCGACGCCCGAGGTCTACGCAGCCTTCGACGAGCTCTCCGCCGGTCACGACGTGCCCGAGCCGGAGCCGAGCCCGGCGATGATGGCCGCGCTGCGCCAGGGCGAGCCCGAGGCGCTCGGCGCCGTGCTGTCCAACGACCTCCAGGCCGCCGCCGTGCGCCTGCAGCCCCAGATCGGCGACGTCATCGACGCCGCGATGTCCTTCGGTGCCCTGGGCGCGATCGTCTCCGGGTCCGGCCCGACCGTCGCGCTGCTCGCCGCCGGGCAGGAGGGGGCGATCGACCTCGCCGTCTCGCTCACCGCCTCGGGCGCGGCCGCCGACGTCATCCGGGCGATCGGCCCGGTCGCCGGCGCTCACGTCATCCCCGCCCCCCGACTCACCTGATGGCCAACCTCCTCTCCCTCGAGCGCGGCCGTCTGGCGCTCGGGACGGCGCAGCTGCTCGACGGGATCACGCTGGGC
Organism: Janibacter sp. UYMM211; assembly: GCF_040547045.1. NCBI lineage: Bacteria > Bacillati > Actinomycetota > Actinomycetes > Micrococcales > Intrasporangiaceae > Janibacter > Janibacter sp. UYMM211. The sequence continues at coordinate 282,387 of NZ_JBEPOY010000002.1, forward strand.
ATCAACGAGGGCGCCCGCATCGGCGTCGTCGGGCGCAACGGCGGCGGCAAGTCGACCCTCCTGCGCGTCCTCGCCGGTGAGCTCGAGCTCGACGACGGCCGGCTGACGCGCAACTCGGTGACGACGGTCCGCCTGCTGTCGCAGGCCGACGTCCTCTCGCCCTCCGCCACGGTGCGCGAGGTCGTCCTCGGCGGTCTCGCCGAGCACGAGTGGGCGGGCGACCCCCGGGTGCGTGACGTCCTCGATGGCCTCCTCGGTGGTCACGAGGGCGAAGGGGTCGGCGGTCTGGACGCGACGATCGGCCCGATGTCCGGCGGCGAGCGCCGCCGCGTCGCGCTCGCGGCCGCCCTCGTCGAGGACCCCGACGTCCTCATGCTCGACGAGCCGACCAACCACCTCGACGTCGAGGGGGTCGCCTGGCTCGCCGACCACCTCACCCGGCAGCGCGCCGCGCGCGGCAAGGCGCTCGTGACGATCACCCACGACCGGTGGTTCCTCGACGCCGTCGCCGACCGGACGTGGGAGGTCATCGACGGGCGCGTCGAGCAGTACGAGGGCGGGTACGCCGCGTACGTGCTCGCCAAGGCCGAGCGCCAGCGGATCGCCGCGGTGACCGCCGAGCGGCGCGACAACCTCCTGCGCAAGGAGCTCGCCTGGCTGCGCCGCGGCCCGCCCGCGCGCACCTCCAAGCCGAAGTTCCGCATCGACGCCGCGAACGCGCTCATCGCCGACGAGCCGCCGCCGCGCGACGACGTCGAGCTCGTGCGCTTCGCGTCGACCCGACTGGGCAAGGACGTCGTCGACCTCCTCGACGTCACCGTCACCGTCGGCGAGCGCACCCTGCTCGACCGGGTCACCTGGCATCTCGCGCCGGGGGAGCGCGTCGGCGTCGTCGGCGTCAACGGCGCGGGCAAGTCGACGCTGCTGCGCGTGATCGGCGGGGAGATCCCGCTCGACTCCGGCAAGCGCAAGGAGGGCGTCACCGTCCAGGTCGCTCACCTCTCGCAGGAGGTGCGCGAGCTCGACCGCCTGCGCGAGCACCGCGTCATCGAGGCGGTCGAGGAGATCCGCAAGGTGACGATGCTCGACGGCAAGGAGGTCTCGGCCTCTCAGCTCGCCAAGCGCCTGGGCTTCAGCGGCGGGCGTCAGCAGACGCGTGTCGGCGACCTCTCCGGCGGCGAACGACGCCGCCTGCAGATCCTGCGCCTGCTCATGTCCGAGCCGAACGTCCTGCTCCTCGACGAGCCGACGAACGACCTCGACATCGAGACGCTCACCCAGCTCGAGGACCTGCTCGACGGCTGGGCCGGCACGCTCGTCGTCGTCAGCCACGACCGCTACCTCCTCGAGCGCGTCGCGGACCACCAGGTCGCGCTCCTCGGCGACGGGCGGGTGCGTCAGCTGCCCGGCGGGGTCGAGGAGTACCTGCAGCTGCGCGGCGCCGCCGGACCGGCCGCGGCGATGCGCGGGTCCACGGCACCCGCCCCGGCCGCTGCGTCGGCCCCGGTGGTCGACGGGCCGAGCCCGGCCGAGGTGCGCGAGGCGCGCAAGGTCATGGCACGGGTCGAGAAGCAGCTGGCGAAGATCGAGGAGCGCGAGGCGAAGGTCCACGCGCAGATGGCCGAGCAGGCCGGGGACCACCAGCGCCTGCGCGAGCTGCACGAGACCCTGCGAGCGGCTGCCCAGGAGCGCGAGAGCCTCGAGCTCGAGTGGCTGGAGGCCGCCGACGTCGTCGGCTGACCCCCCGTCGTCCTAGCCCTCGAAGGGGGCGAGGAGGCGGCGCAGCTGCGCGACGAGGTCGGCCTGGTCGCCCGGACCGAGGTCGGCGAGGATGTCGCGCTCGCGCTCGAGCAGGTCGGCCAGGGCGGCGTCGACGGCGGTGCGCCCGTCGTCGGTGAGCCGGACGATGACGCTGCGACGGTCCCGCGGGGACGGTGCGCGCTCGACCCAGCCGCGGGCGGTGAGCCGGTCGATCCGGTTGGTCATCGTGCCGCTCGTGACGAGCGTGGCCCGCACGAGGTCACCGGGGGAGAGCTCGTAGGGCGGGCCGGCGCGGCGCAGCGTCGACAGGACGTCGAACTCCCAGCCGTCCATCCCGTGGCGGGCGAAGGCGCTGGACCGGTCGAGGTCGAGCCGGCGGGCCAGCCGCGAGATGCGCGACATGACGTGCATCGGCTCGGGGTCGAGGTCGGGGCGCTCACGACGCCAGGCGTCGACGATCTCGTCGACGTCGTCGTGGATGGGGTGACGTTCGGGCACCCGTCAAGAATACGGCCTGCCAAGTATCTTCACGTCGAGAGACATCTCTCCTAGGATCGGGGCAGACGACGCAGGAGGCTGACGATGCCGAGCTGGGACCCCACGCTGTACGAGAAGTTCGCGAGCGAGCGGACACGACCCTTCGCCGATCTCACCGCCCGGGTGGGCGCGCGCGAGCCGCGGCTCGTCGCCGACCTCGGGTGCGGCAACGGGATCGCGACCCTCACCCTCGCGCAGCGCTGGCCCCGGGCCCGCGTCGTCGGGGTCGACAGCAGCACCTCGATGCTCGAGTCGGCCCGGGCGAAAGACCTCGACGGCCGCGTCGAGTGGGTCGAGGGCGATCTGTCGACGTGGACGCTCGTGTCGCTGGGCCAGGCGCCCGACGTCGTCGTGAGCAACGCGACGCTGCAGTGGGTGCCGGGCCACCTGCGCGTCGTCGAGGGCTGGGCCGACGCCCTCGCCCCCGACGGCTGGCTCGCGCTGCAGGTGCCGGGCAACTTCGCCTCGCCGACGCACGCGATCATGCGCGAGATGGCGGTCGCGCACCCACGGGCGGCCGAGCTCGAGGCCGCGACGAAGCGCTTCGGTGCGGGGGAGCCGAGCACCTACCTGCAGATCCTCGCCGGGCGCGGTCTCGAGGTCGACGCGTGGGAGACCACGTACACGCACGTCCTCGACCCGGCCGGTGAGCAGGACAACCCTGTCCTGGACTGGGTGAGCGGGACCGGGCTGCGCCCGATCCTCGACGTCCTCACCGACGACGAGGAGCGCTCGGCCTTCCTCGCCGAGTACGGCGAGCGCGTCGCCCAGGCCTACCCCCGCACCCCGGCCGGGGTGCTCCTGCCCTTCCGACGGGTCTTCGCCGTCGGCCACAAGGTCGCCTGATGGTCGCCGTCGGCCTCCACCACGTGCAGATCGCCTGCCCGCGGGGCAGCGAGGACGACCTGCGCGCCTTCTACGGCTCCGTGCTCGGTCTGCCCGAGGTCCCCAAGCCGCCCGTCCTCGCCGCCCGCGGAGGGGTCTGGTTCGCCGTCGGCGACCAGCAGCTGCACTGCGGTGTCGAGGAGGGCTTCGCGCCCGCCCGCAAGGCGCACCCGTGCCTGCTCGTCGAGGACGTCGACGAGGTGGCTGCGGCCGTCGAGGTCGCCGGCCGGCCCGTGCGGTGGGACGAGGCGATCCCCGGTGTCCGGCGCTTCCACACCGACGACCCGGTGGGCAACCGCGTCGAGATCCAGCAGGTCTGAGGGGTCGGCGACCCGTCAACTACCCTGGGGGCGCCGCCGCACGGCGGCGTTCCCCGGTTGGTCTGCCGGCAGGGCCCGCCTGACTTTGAATCAGGACAAGCGACGCAGGTTCGACTCCTGCCCGGGGAGCGCAGGTGCGGGCGCGTCGCGCCCGGGGCGTCCCCCCTTCGCCCGGGGTCCCGGTCAGGTCGGCGGGGGCAGTCGCGGGTGGTCGGTCGGGTAGATCCCGACCACGAAGCCGTACGTCGTCTCGCCGGAGCGCGGGAGGCGGTCGAAGTCGTCGACGAGCTCGCTCATCCGCTGCCAGAAGGCCGATGCCTGCTCGGGCGCGATGCGCGCGTGCCGGACGAAGCCCCACAGCTCGCCGCGCTCGAAGGCCGGTCCCGACTCGGCGGCCGCCACCTCGAAGTCGTTGAAGTCCCGCGGCATCTCCTCGCCCGACGAGCCCTGGGGGGCGACGTAGAAGAGTCGTGCTGTCCGCCCGTAGAGGCGCTCCTCGACGGCCCGGACGCGCCGGGTGCTCACGACCCGGAGCAGGTCGGCGCGCACGAGGACGGCGACGTGGTGGGCGACGGTGCTCTTCGGGCGGTCCAGGGCGCTCGCCAGCTCGGTCACCGACGCCGCGCGCTCGAGGAGCAGCTGGAGGATCGTCGTGCGCAGGGGGTGGGCGAGCGCACGCACCTGGGCGGGCTGCGTGAGCGCCATCCGGTCGGCGAGCTCGTGGCCCGGGGGGTTGTCCTCCATGCCGCACGAGACTACCGTCGTCGAACGTTCCACATCAGTGGATCATTCGTCGAGGAGGACGTCACATGACCGAGGTGCTGCTCTACCACCACATCCAGGGGCTGACGCCGGGCGTCGTCGCCTTCGCCGACGCCCTGCGCGAGGCGGGGCACACCGTGCACACGCCCGACCTCTTCGAGGGGCGGACCTTCGCGAGCATCGAGGAGGGCTTCGGGTACGCCCGCGAGGCCGGGCTCGACGTCGTGCGCCGCCGGGGTGCCGACGCCGTCGACGGGCTGGGGGAGGCGCTCGTCTACGCCGGGTTCTCCTTCGGCGTGACGATCGCCCAGCAGCTGGCCCAGACGCGACCCGGCGCCCGCGGCGCCCTGCTGCTCTGCTCGTGCATGCCCGTGGCCGAGTACGGGGAGCGGTGGCCGCAGGACGTACCCGTGCAGGTGCACGGCAAAGAGGGGGACGAGTTCTTCGACGAGGACCTGCCCGCCGCCCGCGAGCTCGTCGCGTCGAGCGAGCGGGCCGAGCTCTTCGTCTACCCCGGCGACGAGCACCTCTTCGCCGACTCCTCGCTCGACGCCTACGACCCCGACGCGGCCGCGCTGCTGCTCGAGCGGGTCCGCGCCTTCCTCGCCCCGCTCTGAGGGGCGAAGGGGGGGCGCCTGACCTCGTCGGTTCGGCCGCTCCCTTCGCCCCTGGGTAGAGTGTCGAGGTCCCGACGGGACATCCCTGACCCGAGCAGCTGGGAGCAGCACGTGAGTGACGCCCGCCCGTCCGCCGTCATCATCCTCGCCGCCGGCGAGGGCACGAGGATGAAGAGCAAGACCCCGAAGGTCCTCCACCCGATCGGCGGCGACACCCTCCTCGGGCACGCGATGCGGGCGGCCAGCGGTGCTGGTGCCGACTCGACCGTCGTCGTCATCCGCCACCAGCGCGACCGGGTCGCGGCCTACGTCGAGGAGCGCAACGCCTCGTCGGGCACGCCGGTGATCGTCGCGGACCAGGACGAGGTCAAGGGCACCGGCCGTGCCGCCGAGTGCGGTCTCGACGCCCTGCCGGCGGACCTCACGGGCACCGTCGTCGTGACGATGGGCGACGTCCCGCTGCTCACCGCCGAGACGATCTCCGCCCTCACCGCCGCGCACGTCGAGGCCGGCGCGGTCGCGACCGTCATGACCTCCGTCCTCGAGGACGCGAAGATGTACGGCCGGATCATCCGCGGCGCCGACGGCTCGGTCGAGCGGATCGTCGAGTTCAAGGACGCGACGGAGCCCGAGCGCGCGGTCCGCGAGATCAACTCCGGCATCTACGCCTTCGACCTCGACGTGCTGCGTCGTCAGCTGCCGCGCGTCGGCACCGACAACGCGCAGGGCGAGAAGTACATCACCGACGTCATCGCGCTCGCCCGCGAGGAGGGCGGCCACGTCATCGCGCACGTCCTCGAGGACCTGTGGCAGACCGAGGGCGTCAACGACCGCACCCAGCTCGCCCAGCTCGGCCGGGTGCTCAACGACCGGGTCTGCGAGCGGCACATGCGGGCCGGCGTGACGATCGTCGACCCCGCGACGACGTGGATCGACGTCGACGTGACGATCGGCGCCGACACCGTGATCCGCCCGGGCACCCAGCTGCTCGGCGCGACGAGCATCGGCGAGGACGTCGTCGTCGGCCCCGACGTCACACTCGTCGACACCGAGGTCCACGACGGCGCCGAGGTCAAGCGTGCCGAGGCCCACCTCGCCGTCATCGGCGCCGGCGCGACCGTCGGCCCGTACAGCTACCTGCGCCCCGGCACCGAGCTCGGTGCGAAGGGCAAGATCGGCGGCTTCGTCGAGACGAAGAACGCGAAGATCGGCGACGGGGCCAAGGTCCCGCACCTCACCTACTGCGGCGACGCGGTCATCGGCGACGGGGCCAACATCGGCGCAGGCACGATCTTCGCCAACTACGACGGGGTGAGCAAGGGCCGCACGAACGTCGGGGCCCACTCCTTCGTCGGCAGCAACTCCGTCCTCGTCGCACCGCTCGACATCGCCGACGGCGCCTACGTCGCCGCCGGGTCCGCGATCACCGGGGCCGTCGAGCCCGGCCAGATCGCCATCGCCCGCGGCCAGCAGCGCAACGTCGACGGCTGGGTCGAGCGTCGCCGCGCCGGCACCGCGACCGCCCAGGCGGCGCAGGCGGCGCAGTCCGCCCCGCACACCAGCTGACCCCCTCCGCACACCCCCTGCAGCACCGCACGAAAGTCGAGGCACCGTGACCGGCATCCAGAAGACCCCCGAGAAGAACCTCATGGTCTTCTCCGGGCGCACCCACACCGCGCTCGCAGAAGAGGTCGCGGCCTCCCTGGGCACCGACCTCGTGCCCACGAGCGCCTACGAGTTCGCCAACGGCGAGATCTACGTGCGCTACGAGGAGTCGGTGCGTGGCTGCGACGCCTTCGTCATCCAGAGCCACGCGACGCCGATCAACGAGGCGATCATGGAGCAGCTCATCATGGTCGACGCCCTCAAGCGCGCGAGCGCGAAGCGGATCACCGTGGTGCAGCCCTTCTACGGCTACGGGCGTCAGGACAAGAAGCACAAGGGGCGCGAGCCGATCAGCGGCCGGCTCATGGCCGACCTCTTCAAGACCGCCGGTGCCGACCGGCTCATCTCGGTCGACCTGCACACCGACCAGATCCAGGGCTTCTTCGACGGCCCCGTCGACCACCTCATGGCGATGCCGATCCTCGCCCGCCACGTCCGCGAGAAGTACGGCGACCGGCAGCTCGCCGTCGTCTCCCCGGACGCCGGCCGGATCAAGGTCGCGGAGCAGTGGTCGCGCCAGCTCGGCGGGGCGCCGCTGGCCTTCATCCACAAGACGCGTGACATCTCGCGCCCGAACGAGACCGTCGCCAACCGCGTCGTCGGCGAGGTCGAGGGCCGTCTGTGCGTGCTCGTCGACGACATGATCGACACCGCCGGCACGATCACCAAGGCCGCCGACGCGATCATGGCCGAGGGCGCCGCGGGCGTCGTCATCGCCGCGACCCACCCGATCTTCTCCCCGCCGGCCGTCGAGCGGATGACCGCGTGCTCGGCCGAGGAGATCATCGTCACCAACACCCTCCCGCTGACGCCCGAGCAGCACTTCGAGGGGCTGACCGTCCTGTCGATCGCGCCGCTCATCTCGGCCGCCATCCGTGAGGTCTTCGAGGACGGGTCGGTGACCTCCCTCTTCGAGGGCCGCGCCTGACCTCCCTTCGCCCCACCTCGCAGAGGTGAGCACGAATCGCCGCTACGGCCAGGACGTAGCGGCGATTCGCGCTCACCCGGCCGCTCAGCCGAGCAGGCCCCGCAGCAGCGACACGAGGTCTGCGAGGCGAGACCCCCGGAGGTCGTCCGCAGTGATCCGCAGGACGCGCCAGCCGAGGGACTCGAGCCGTCGTACCCGGGTGATGTCCAGCCGCCACTGGGTCCGATCTGTCCGGTGGTGGTCGCCCTCGTACTCGACCACGACCTTCGCATCCGGCCAGACCAGGTCGCAGCAGGCCACCTCCTCGCCGTCGTCGGTGCAGATCCGCGCGTTGAGGAGCGGCTCCGGCAGGCCTGCCTGAGCGAGCGCGAGCCGCGTCCTCGTCTCCATCACCGAGCGTGACCCGACGCGGACGAGCGCAGCCGCGTCGCGCAGACGAGCCGATCCGAGACGCCGCGTGCGGGCGACCCGGTGCAAGCCAGCGAGCAGCTCGGGCCGACCGCGCACGACGCAGTCGCCGACGGCGACCAGGTCGTCGCGGGTCAGGCCCACGGCACCCAGGTCCGCCCACGTCTCAGCACGGGTCGTGACGGGCAGCCCGCGCACTGACGTCGTGGCCCGCGTCTCGAGACCACGGTGCCCGGTGATGCCGGGTCGGCGCACCTGAGCCTGCGCCGTGGGCCTGATGACGTGGAGCCGCTCGTCGGCGTCGGTCCAGGTCGGGAGGGGCAGAGCCCAGATCCGTGCGGCGGTGAGGTGCGAGTAGGCGAAGGGGGCGGGCAGCCCGAGTGCGACGGCGGCGAGCCGGGCGTCGCCGTCGAGGCGATCGAGGCTGTGGACCCCGTGGGTCACCGCGACGAGGTCACCTCGGCGCAGCCTCTGGTCGGCGACGCCGGCGACGCCGGCATCAGCGCTCGTGAAGGCCCGTCCCAGTGACCTGGGGAGCGGCCGCGGTGCGCGGGGCATGCCCTCGATGGTGCCGAGAAGCCCGGTGGGCGCCGACGGGCTGTCCACAGCAACTCCCGGTGAGCGCGAATCGCCGCTACGCAGTCGTCGTAGCGGCGATTCGTGCTCACCCTCGGGAGGGTGGGCGGGCGAGCCGGGGTGGGGGTGCCCGGGCGAAGGGGGAGTCAGTCGCCCTGGCGGGAGCGGTAGGCGGCGGCGGCGAGGCGGTTGCCGCAGCCCCCTTCGCAGTAGCGCTTCGAGCGGTTGCGCGAGAGGTCGACGACGACGTCGTCGCAGTCGTCGGCCGCGCAGATGCGCAGCCGGCCGAGCTCGTCGGCCCGGATGACGTCGACGAAGGCCATCGCCGCCTCGACCTGCATGCGTCGGGCGAGCGGCGCGTCGGGCGAGGTCGCGTGGATGTGGAAGCCGTAGCCGTCGTGGTCGACGAGCTGGGGGAGGGCCTGGCCGTCGCGCAGCAGCGCGTTGACGAGGTCGACGACGCGCTCCGGGTCGTCGGCGGCCAGCCACACCTCGCGCAACCGGGGCCGCAGCGCCCGCACCTGCTCGAGCTCGGCCTCGTCGCCGACCCGCCGCCCGGTCCAGCCCCAGTGCCCGAAGAAGTCCTCGAGCTGCGCGACGCTCGAGAGCGTGTTGCCGTCGGCGTCGGGGAAGGCCCCGACGGCGGTGTTGACCAGGGCCGCGGTGCCGCGCAGCGCATCGTTGGTGTCATGACCAAAAGACATCTTGACTCCTGACGTCGGGGACGCATATCGTCATCACCATCAGTCTATGTCACTCATGACGATCACTCGAGGAGGTCCCCGTGACCCAGCGCCCCACCCCCTTCGTCGCCGGTCTCGCGGTGGCCCTCTTCTCGGCGGCGACCTTCGGCTCGTCGGGCACCTTCGGCGCCTCGCTCATGCAGGCCGGCTGGACGCCCGGGGCGATCGTCACCGCGCGCATCACCGGTGCCGCGCTGCTCATGCTCGTGCCGGCGCTCGTCGCCCTGCGCGGCCGCTGGGCCCTGCTGCGCCGCAACCTGCCCAAGGTCGCCGCGTACGGCGTCGTCGCCGTCGCCGGCTGCCAGCTCGCCTACTTCAACGCCGTTGACCACCTCTCGGTCGGCGTCGCGCTGCTGCTCGAGTACCTGGCGCCTGTCCTCATCGTCGGCTGGATGTGGCTGCGCCACGGCCGCCGCCCGAGCCGGCTGACCGTCGTCGGTGTCGCCGCCGCGGTGCTCGGTCTCGTGCTCGTCCTCGACGTCTTCTCCGGGGCCCGGGTCGACCTCGTCGGCGTCATGTGGGGCCTGCTCGCCGCCGTCGGGCTCGTCTTCTTCTTCCTCCTCTCCTCCGACGAGGAGGACGCGCTGCCCCCGATGACCTACGCCGGCGCCGGACTCGTCATCGGTGCGCTGAGCCTGGGTGCCGCGGCCCTCGTCGGCGTGCTGCCGCTCGCCGCCCCGACCGGCCGGGTCGACCTCGCCGGCTGGTCGGCCCCGTGGTGGGTCGCCATCGCCGAGCTCGCCGTCGTCGCCGGCGCGGTCGCCTACGTCAGCGGCATCGCCGCCGCCCGGATGCTCGGGGCGACGATCGCCTCCTTCGTCGGCCTCAGCGAGGTGCTCTTCGCCATCGTCTTCGCCTGGGTGCTCGTCGGCCAGGCCATGGCACCGATCCAGGTCCTCGGCGGTCTGGCCATCCTCGCCGGGGTCGCGGCGGTCAAGCTCGGCGAGGGAGAGCCGCCGGCTCCCGCGAGCGAGGCCGGTGCGACCGACGTCGCCGTGAGCGAGGCCGACGAGACGGCGCAGGACCACCCGGTCGGTTTTGGCCCCTCCGCGCAGGTCCACTAGGATCACCGGGTTGCCTCGGCGAGGGACGTTGCACAGTCGCAGCGATCCGTGATCGACGCGGTGGACCTCCGTGTCCTGCTGCCGTCCGTGCTGCGCCCCACGTCGAGGCCCACCGCCCGATATGACGCGACCCGCTGACACGGGTCGTCCCCCAGCTGAAGGAGCCCCGCATGTCCAGCGACGAGATCCGCATCGACGCCGAGATCCGCACCGAGTTCGGCAAGGGCGCGGCCCGCCGCATCCGCCGCGCCGACAAGATCCCCGCCGTCATGTACGGCCACGGCGAGGAGCCCCGCCACATCACCCTCCCGGGTCACGACACGATGATGGCGCTGAAGTACAACGCCAACGCGCTGCTGACGATCGTCGTCGACGGCCAGCAGGAGTACGCCCTGGCCAAGGACGTGCAGCGCCACGTCCTCAAGCCGTGGATCGAGCACGTCGACCTCGTCGTCGTCAAGAAGGGCGAGAAGGTCACCGTCGAGGTCCCCGTGCACGTCGAGGGCGAGGCCGGTCCGGAGACCATCGTCACCGTCGACGCCCAGACCCTCGAGGTCGAGGCCGACGTCACGAGCATCCCCGAGTCGATCGTCGTCTCCGTCGAGGGCCTCGAGGCCGGCACCCAGGTCCTCGCCTCCGAGGTCGAGGTCCCCAAGGGCTCCACCCTCGTCACCGACCCCGAGACGCTCGTCGTCAACATCACCGAGCAGATCTCCGCCGAGGCCCTCGAGGCCGAGCTCGCCGAGGCCGAGGCCGAGGCCGGTGTCGAGCGCGACGAGTCCGAGGACGAGACCGAGGGCTCGCCGAGCGACAAGCAGCTCGCCGAGGGCGACGCCCCCATGGAGTCCCCCGAGGACGGCAACCCGGAGGCCTGATCCTCCGACACGCACCTCGACGAGGGGGAGCCGAGCCCGAGCGGGTTCGGCTCCCCCTTCGTCATGTGTCTACGCTTGCGCCTCGTGAGCGAGCAGACGTGGCTGGTGGTCGGCCTGGGCAACCCCGGGGAGAAGTACGCGGGCAACCGCCACAACGTCGGCGCGATGGTCGTCGAGGAGCTGGCCCGGCGGGCGGGGACGAGCCTGCGGGCCCACAAGGCCGGGGCCCGCGCCGAGTCCACCCGCCTCGCGCCGCCCGGCGGCGGCCTCGGGCCGCGCGTCGTGCTCGGCGTGCCGACCGCGTACATGAACGTCTCCGGCGGCCCGACGAAGGCGCTCGCCAGCTTCTTCTCCGTCGACGTCGACCACCTCGTCGTCGTCCACGACGAGCTCGACATCCCCTTCGGAGAGGTGCGGCTCAAGCAGGGCGGCGGCGAAGGGGGCCACAACGGCCTGCGCTCGATCACGAGCTCCTTCGGGACGAAGGACTACCTGCGGGTGCGGGTCGGGATCGGCCGCCCGCCGGGCCGCATGGACCCGGCGAGCTTCGTCCTCAAGGACTTCTCGAGCACCGAGCGGCCCGAGCTGCCCTTCCTGCTCGACGACGCCGCCGACGCGGTCGAGCTGCTCGTGCACCGCGGGCTCACCGACGCCCAGCAGGTCGTCCACGCCCCGCGCCCCTGACCTCGTCCGGGCGCAGCCCGGACGAGGGGTGGCTCAGGCGCCGCCCTTGAGCTGCTGGAGGCGGGCCTCGATCTCGGCGTCGTGCGAGTGGTCCTCGAGCTCGGCGAACTGGTCCTCGATGCTCGTCGACTGGGCCTCGGCGCGGCCGGCGACCATTGCCTCCTGGTGCTTGATCTTGTCCTCGAAGCGGGACAGCTCGCTCGTGGGGTCCATGACGTCGATCGAGCGGATCGCGCCCTGCACCCGCTCCTGGGCCTCGGCCGAGCGGGCCCGCGCGACGAGCTGGTCGCGACGGCCCTTGAGGTCCTCGAGCTTCGTGCGCATCTGGGTCAGCCCACCCTTGAGCTGCTCGACCGTCGCGTTCTGCGCCTGGATGCGCGGCTCGGCCTCGGTGACCTCTCCCTCGAACTGGATCTGGCGCTGCAGGGCGACCCGGGCCAGCCCGTCGAACTTGTCGGCGCCGGCGGTGTCGCCCGCCCCGCGCAGCTGGTCGGCCTTGCTCGACGCGGCGCCGGCCTTGCGGCCCCACTCGGTGGCCGCGGCGCGGTCCTCCTCGAGGTCGGCCTCGGCCAGGCGCACCCCGGCGATGGTCTGCGCGACGGCCTCCTCGGCCTCGGCGATCGAGCTCGTGTAGTCGCGCACGAGCTGGTCGAGCATCTTCTCGGGGTCCTCGGCCCGGTCGAGCATCGAGTTGATGTTCGCCTTCGCCAGCTGGGCGACGCGGCCGAGGAGGGTCTGCTTCTGGGTCATCGTTGGCCTTCCTGTCTCGGCGCGGTCGCGCCGGTGGTGGTGCTGCGGATGGGTGTGGTGCGCTCGAGGTGGTGGGTCGTCGTGGTCGTCCGGCGAAGGGGGTGCCGCGCCGGCGGGCCGGGGGAGCGGGTCAGAAGCGACCACCCCCGCCGAAGCCGCCGCCTCCGCCACCCCCGCCGCCGAAGCCTCCTCCGAAGCCGCCGGAGCTGCCGCCCCAGCCGCCCCCGCGGCTGCCGCCTCCGAAGCCCCCGGAGAGGATGCCGCCGAGGATGATCGAGGTGGGGTCGAGCCCACGGCTGCCGCCCCCGAAGCCCCCGCCGTAGCCGCCCCGGCCGCCGCTGCGCCAGTCGTCGACGTCGCTCCGGGCGGTGGACAGGGCCCGCTCGCCGAGGCGCTCGGCCTGGCCGAGGAGGTCGTCCGCACGGTCGGCGTCCGTGGCGGTGGCCTGCTCTGCCTGCGCGAGGAGCTGGTAGGCCTGGTCGATGTCGGTGCGGGCCTCGACGGACACGGCGCCCCGGGTGCGCGAGATCGTCGCCTGGACCGAGTCGAGCCGCGCGCGCACGGTCTGCGCCCGGCGTGCGACGAGGTCCGCGGCGCGCCGGCGCACCTCGTCGGCCTCGCGGTGCGGGGCGAGCGCGGCGTCGAGGTCGCGCTCGGCGCTCGTCAGCGCGCTGAGGGCGGCGAGGGGGTCGCCGCCGGAGCGGGCGCGCACCCCGTCGTCGATCGCCGTGCGGGCCGCGGCGAGCGCGGTGGTCGTCAGCTGGTCGTGCGCGCCGAGGCGCTCGGCGTCGGCGACGTCGGAGGTGATCGAGGCGAGCGCCCGGTCGAGGTGCCCCGCCGCGTCGGCGAGCACGCCCTGCGCGCCGGAGACGGCGTCAAGAGCGGCCACCGCCTGCCCGAGGGCGTCCTCCGCCGCTCGGGCGGCAGCGACGGCGGCGGGTCGGTTGTCGCCCTGGGCGAGGTGCTCGCGCCCGGTGGCGACGAGCTCGCGGGCCGAGGCGACGAGGCCACGGGCCTGCTCGACGTCGTGCCCGACCGAGACGAGGGCCTCGGGCGGGTGGGTGGCGCGCAGCCCGGCGAGCTCCTGCTCGGCGACGGGGATGCGCTCCTCGACCTCGCCGGCGCGCACGTCGAGGTCGGCGAGCACCTCGGGCACCCGCGACTGCAGGTCGCGCAGCCGGACGAACTCCTCCTCCTCGGCGTCGAGCCGGGCGTCGGCGTCGGCGGCCAGGGCGAGGATGCGCTCGTAGCCGGCGCGGGCCCGGGCGGGGTCGAGGGTGCCCTGACGCTGCGCGTCGTCGAGCTCGCGCTGCACGCCGAAGGCCTCGCTCGCCTGGGCGCGGGCCGCGGCGAGGGTCTGCTCGAAGCGCAGGGTGGCCTGGGTGCCGAACTGCGCCTGCGCGAAGGTCAGCTCCTCGGCCGAGGCGCGCAGGGCGTTGTCGAGGTCGACGAGCGCGGTCCCCGCCCGCGACCGGACCGACTCGAGCGGCTCGGCCTGCTCCGGCGGAGCGCCGACGCCCGGGCCGCCCGTGGCGCCGGTCCGCGAGCGGCGGCGGCTGAGCAGCAGCCCGCCCACGCCCGCGGCGCCCGCGATCCCCGCGAAGGGCAGCCAGCCCGGGATGCTGCTGCCGGTGAGGGCGTCGGCATACCCGTCGGCGGCCGCGACGACCGCCCCGCCCCAGTCGTCCCGGCCGAGGGCCGGCTCGATGTCCTGCGAGCGGACCTGCTGGTCGTCGCTCTCGGACAGGCCCGACTCCTCGCTCGCCCACGTGCCGTAGCGCCGGTCCTCGACGGCCACGGCGAGCAGGACGTCGTCGCCGCCCATGCCCGAGCGCTCGTAGGTCTGCTGCGCCCAGGCCGAGCCCTCGGTGCCGTCGAAGGAGTCGACGTAGACGACGAAGAGCTGGATGCCCGCGTCACGGGCCCGCTGCAGGGCCTCGTCGTACTGGCCGAGGTCCCCGAGGACGCCGGCCTCGTCGGTGACCTGCTCGCGCAGGTCCATCGGCTCGGTCGTCGGGGCGGCGGGTGCGGCGCTCACGGGTGGGGGAGCGGCGGCGGCCGCGGCGCACGCCGGGCCCGCCCCGAGGGCGATCATCACGGCGGCTGCGGCCGGCCAGCGGCGCACGCCGCTCGCCGTGCTCTCGGTCGTCCCTGTGCGTGCCCGGCACCCCATGCCCTGACCCTGCCACACCGCACGGGCGCTGCAGGGCCGGGCGTGCGGCAGACTGGACCCCGGTATGAGCGAGACCCTGACTCCCCTTCGCGCAGCCGTCGCCGACCTCCCGGTCGTGACCGAGCTGCTGTCCCACGCACACCGCACCGACGAGGTCGACCTCTCCGTGCCCCCGGGCCTGCGGGCCCCGGTCGTGTCCCTCCTGAGCCGTCCGGTCGACCCCGGGGCGACGGGGGTGGCCCCCCTCCTCGTCGTCACGGCCACCGCTCGTGAGGCCGACGACCTCGCGAGCGCCCTGCGCTGCCTGCTCGACGAGCCCTCCGTCCTCACCTTCCCCAGCTGGGAGACGCTGCCGCACGAGCGGCTCAGCCCCCGCAGCGACACGGTGGGGCGCCGCCTCGCCGTGCTGCGCCGGCTGGCCCACCCCTCGCCGGACGACGCCGAGCACGGCCCGGTGCAGGTCGTCGTCGCGTCAGTGCGAGCCGTCCTGCAGCCGATCGCGAAGGGGCTCGGCGACCTCGAGCCCGTGCGCATCGCCGTCGGCGACGAGCGCCCCCTCGCCCAGCTCGTTGACGCCCTGGCCGCCGCGGCCTACACCCGGACCGATCTCGTGCAGCGGCGCGGCGACTTCGCGGTGCGGGGCGGGATCCTCGACCTCTTCCCCCCGACGGAGGAGCACCCCGTCCGGGTCGAGCTCTTCGGCGACACGGTCGAGTCCATCCGCCACTTCAAGGTCGCCGACCAGCGCAGCCTCGGCGAGGCCCCAGCCGTGTGGGCCCCGCCGTGCCGTGAGCTGCTGCTCACGCCGGCCGTGCGGGCCCGGGCGGCCGAGCTCGCCGAGCAGCTGCCCGGCGTCGCCGACATGCTCCACAAGGTCGCCGAGGGTATCGCCGTCGAGGGCATGGAGTCCCTCGCGCCCGCTCTCGTCGAGGGCATGGAGTCCGTCCTCGACGTGCTGCCCAAGGGCGCACGGGTCGTCGTCAGCGACCCCGAGCGCGTGCGCACCCGTGCTCACGACCTCGTCTCGACGAGCGAGGAGTTCCTCCAGGCCTCGTGGGCGAACGCCGCGAGCGGCAACGCTGTGCCCGTCGACCTCGAAGGGGTCCTCGGCACCGCCTCGCACTGGACCCTCGCGCAGGCCCGCGACCACGCGGTCGACCTCGGCCTCGGCTGGTGGACGCTCACCCCCTTCGCCGCCGACACCGAGCTCGCCGACCAGATGGCCGACGCCGTCGAGCACGAGCACGTCGCCCTCCACGTGCCGGCGGTGGAGCCGCCGCGCTTCCGCGGCAACACCGACGCCGCGGTCGAGCAGCTGCGCACCTGGCACGACGCGGGCTGGCGGGTGCTCGTCGCGACCGACGGCACCGGTCTGGCCGACCGCGTCCGCGAGGTCCTGCGCGACCACGACATCCCCACCCGTGAGGGCACCTCGCTCGAGCCCGGCGTCGTCGCGGTCGCGGTCGCCTCGCTCGGGACCGGCTTCGTCGCCGAGGAGGACCGCCTCGCGATGCTCACCGAGGCCGACCTGCTCGGCTCGAGCGGGTCGACCGGATCGACGCGCGACATGCGGCGCATGCCCTCGAAGCGGCGCAAGCAGGTCGACCCCCTCGAGCTGCAGCCCGGCGACTACGTCGTGCACGAGCAGCACGGCGTCGGCGCATTCGTCGAGATGATCCAGCGCACCGTGCAGGGCGCGACCCGCGAGTACCTCGTGCTCGAGTACGCACCGAGCAAGCGCGGTCAGCCGGGCGACCGGCTCTTCGTGCCGACCGACCAGCTCGACCAGATCACCCGCTACGTCGGCGGCGAGACCCCGACGGTCAACAAGATGGGTGGCAGCGACTGGAAGGCGACGAAGTCCAAGGCGCGCAAGTACGTCAAGCAGATCGCCGGTGAGCTCATCCGCCTCTACAGCGCGCGGATGGCGACGAAGGGGCACGCCTTCGGCCCCGACACCCCGTGGCAGCGCGAGCTCGAGGAGGCCTTCGCCCACGTCGAGACGCCCGACCAGCTCGGGACGATCGAGGAGGTCAAGACCGACATGGAGCGGGCGGTCCCGATGGACCGCCTCATCTGCGGCGACGTCGGCTACGGCAAGACCGAGATCGCCGTGCGCGCCGCCTTCAAGGCGATCCAGGACGGCAAGCAGGTCGCCGTCCTCGTGCCGACGACCCTGCTCGTCCAGCAGCACCTCAACACCTTCTCCGAGCGGTACGCCGGCTTCCCCGTCGTCGTGCGCTCGCTGAGCCGCTTCCAGAGCGACAAGCAGGCGAAGGAGGTCATCGCCGGGCTCGCCGACGGGTCCGTCGACCTCGTCATCGGCACCCACCGCCTCCTCGGCTCCGAGGTGAAGTTCAAGGACCTCGGACTCGTCGTCGTCGACGAGGAGCAGCGCTTCGGCGTCGAGCACAAGGAGCAGCTCAAGGCGATGCGCACCGCCGTCGACGTCCTCGCGATGTCGGCGACGCCGATCCCGCGCACGTTGGAGATGGCGGTCACCGGCATCCGCGAGATGTCGACCCTGGCCACGCCGCCCGAGGAGCGCCACCCGGTGCTCACCTTCGTCGGGCCGCACGAGGACAAGCAGGTCGCCGCCGCGATCCGCCGCGAGCTCATGCGCGAGGGTCAGGTCTTCTACGTCCACAACAACACGAGCTCGATCGAGCGCACGGCCGCGCACATCCGCGAGCTCGTGCCGGAGGCCCGGGTCGAGACCGCCCACGGCAAGATGGGCGAGCACCGCCTCGAGCAGGTCGTCCTCGACTTCTGGGAGCGCCGCTTCGACGTCCTCGTGTGCACGACGATCGTCGAGACCGGGCTGGACATCTCCAACGCCAACACCCTCATCCTCGACCGGGCCGACCGCCTGGGCCTTAGCCAGCTGCACCAGCTGCGCGGCCGTGTCGGCCGAGGGCGCGAGCGGGCGTACGCGTACTTCCTCTACCCGAGCGAGGCGCCGCTGACGGAGACGGCGCACGACCGGCTGCAGACCATCGCGGCCAACACCGACCTCGGGGCCGGCATGCAGGTCGCGATGAAGGACCTCGAGATCCGCGGCGCGGGCAACCTGCTCGGCGGCGAGCAGTCCGGTCACATCGCCGGCGTCGGCTTCGACCTGTACGTGCGGATGGTCGGCGAGGCCGTCGCCGACTTCAAGGGCGAGGGCGAGGCGGCCCCGGCCGAGGTGCGCATCGAGCTGCCCGTCGACGCCCACCTGCCGCACGACTACATCCCGGGGGAGCGGCTGCGGCTCGAGGCCTACGCGAAGCTCGCCGGCGCACAGACCGAGACCGACATCGACGAGATCGTCGAGGAGGTCGTCGACCGCTACGGGCCGCTGCCCGAGCCGGTGCGCAACCTCGTCGCGGTCGCCCGGCTGCGCGTCGTCGTGCGTCGCGCGGGCCTCACCGACGTCGTCGCCCAGGGGCAGAACGTCCGCCTCGCGCCGATCCGGCTGCGGGAGTCCCAGCAGCTGCGCCTGGCCCGGGTCTACCCGAAATCGCTGTACAAGGAGGGCACCGGCACGGTCCTCGTGCCCCGCCCGACGACGGCGCGGATCGGGGGGTCCCCCCTTCGCGACCAGGCGGTGCTCGACTGGGCCGCCGAGCTGATCCGTACGGTGATGCTCGATGATGTGATGGACACTGGGGCGCAGAGCCCCCGACGCGCAGCACCCGAAAGGACCTCGTCGTGACCCGACGCCCCCGTCTCGCCCTCGCGCCCCTCGCGCTGGCCCTCGCCGTCGGCCTGGCCGGCTGCGGCTCCGAGCAGGTCGAGGAGGTCGGCCAGACCTGGCCGTCCGAGGCCGCCGCGACGGTGGGCGACCACACGGTCACCGTCGGCGACGTCCAGGAGGCGACGAAGGGGACGAACGCCTTCATCCGCGAGCAGGGCGGTCAGCAGCAGCTGACGACGCGCGACGTGCTCTCGACGCTGATGTTCGCACCGCAGATCATCGAGGCGGCCCAGGGTGCCCAGGCGCAGGTGCCGACGAGGGCGACCGTCGAGCGCGTCCTGCGCGACCTCGGCATCGAGCCGTCGGCGGGCACCGTCGAGTTCATCCGGGCGCAGAGCGTGCGCGAGCAGCTCACCCCCGAGCAGTCGCAGCAGGTCGCGGAGCTGCTCGGCGACGCCGACGTCAGGGTCAACCCGCGCTACGGCACCTTCAGCGCCGACCAGGGCCTCACCCAGGGCTCGCCGGACTGGCTCGAGCCGCTGCCCGAGCAGGACGCCCAGCAGCAGGCACCGCAGCAGCAGGCGCCCGGGGCCCCCGAGCCCACGCCCGCTCCCTGAGCGTGACCGCCCGCGTCGTCCTCCTGGCGAGCAGCCCCCGGGTAGCCCCGGGCCTGCTCAGCCGTGATGCGTGGCGCTGCCTCGAGGGCGCGTCCTCGCGGTGGTGCCGCTCGGACGACGAGGCGCTCGCCGGCGCGGTGCGCTCGGCCGGTCTGCCCGTCGAGAGCGTCGACGAAGGGGTGACCCCTCCCGTCCTCGCCCGCCGGCTCGTCGCGGCGACGCACGGCGGGCGCGAGGTCGTCTGGGTCGGGTCGGCCGACGGCGACCCCGGGCTGTCCGACGCGCTCGCCTCGGAGCTGTCGGCGCTCGCGGATCCGCCGGAGATCGAGGTGCTTGTCGGGTCCTGGGACGTGCCGGGCGCCCGGCTGCTCGACGCCGTCGCCGTCATGGACCGCCTGCGCAGCCCCGGCGGGTGCCCGTGGGACGCCGAGCAGACCCACGAGTCGCTCGTGCCGTACGCGCTCGAGGAGGCCGAGGAGGTCGCCGAGGCGGTCGCCGGCCTCGCCGACGGCAGCCACCGCTACGAGGACCTGCGCGACGAGCTCGGGGACCTGCTGCTCCAGGTGCTCTTCCACGCCCGGGTCGCGACCGAGGCCGAGCCGGGACCGACCGCGGCCGACGCCCCCTTCGACATCGACGACGTCGCCGCGACCCTCGTCGCGAAGATGGTCCGCCGTCACCCCCACGTCTTCGGCGACTCCAGCGCGAGCACCCCCGCCGAGGTCGAGGAGCAGTGGGCCCAGATCAAGGCCCAGGAGCGCGCCGACCGCGCCGCCCGCCGCGAGGCCTAGCCCCGTCAGCGCCAGTCGACGCTCGTAGCACGCGGGATCGGGAGGGGGCCGTCCGGCGTGTGCGCCCGAGACCGGCTGGGCCGCTCGATACCCTCGGCCCTAGGCTCGCAGGGGGAGCACCTGCCCCCTTCGCCCATCCGACAGGAGTGACAGACGTGGCCACCATCGAAGCCATCGGCGCCCGCGAGATCCTCGACTCGCGCGGCAACCCGACCGTCGAGGTCGAGGTCGCCCTCGACGACGGCAGCATCGGCCGTGCGGCCGTGCCCAGCGGTGCCTCCACCGGCGCCTTCGAGGCGGTCGAGCGCCGCGACGGCGACAAGAAGCGCTACCTCGGCAAGGGCGTCCAGGACGCGGTCCGCGCGGTCGAGGAGGAGCTCATGCCCCAGCTCCTCGGCTACGAGGCCAGCGACCAGCGCATCGTCGACAACGAGATGCTCGCCATCGACGGCACCGACAACAAGGGCACCCTCGGCGCCAACGCCATACTCGGCGTCTCCATGGCCCTCGCCCACGCCGCGGCGCAGTCCAGCGAGCTCCCGCTCTTCCGCTACCTCGGCGGCCCGAACGCGCACGTCCTGCCCGTGCCGATGATGAACATCCTCAACGGCGGCAGCCACGCGGACTCCAACGTCGACATCCAGGAGTTCATGATCGCGCCGATCGGCGCCCCCTCCTTCCGCGAGGCGCTGCGCTGGGGCACGGAGGTCTACCACCAGCTCAAGGCCGTGCTCAAGGACAAGGGCCTGTCGACCGGTCTCGGCGACGAGGGCGGCTTCGCGCCGAACCTCGGCAGCAACCGCGACGCGCTCGACCTCATCGTCGAGGCCATCACGAAGGCCGGCTTCACCCCCGGCAAGGACATCGCGCTCGCGCTCGACGTCGCGGCCAGCGAGTTCTGCGAGAAGGGCAAGTACACCTTCGAGGGCAAGAAGCGCTCCGCGAAGGACATGGTGGAGTACTACGCCGAGCTCGTCGACGCCTACCCGCTCGTGTCCATCGAGGACCCGCTCGACGAGGACGACTGGGAGGGCTGGGTGGCCATCACCGAACGTCTCGGCTCGCTCGTCCAGCTCGTCGGCGACGACCTCTTCGTCACCAACCCCGAGCGCCTCGGCCGCGGCATCGCCGAGGGCGCGGGCAACGCCCTGCTCGTCAAGGTCAACCAGATCGGCACGCTGACCGAGACCTTCGACGCCGTCGCCCTGGCGCACCGCAGCGGCTACCGCTGCATGATGAGCCACCGCTCCGGCGAGACCGAGGACGTCACCATCGCCGACCTCGCGGTCGCGACGAACTGCGGCCAGATCAAGACCGGGGCGCCCGCGCGCTCCGAGCGCGTCGCGAAGTACAACCAGCTCCTGCGCATCGAGGAAGAGCTCGACGACGCCGCCGTCTACGCCGGCGCCGGCGCCTTCCCGCGCTTCCAGGGCTGACGCGTGGCTCGACCGACCGGTCGCCGTCCGGCGGGCTCCTCGGGGCCCGCCGGGCGCACCCCGCGCCCGACCCGCCCCCCTGGCCGCGGCCAGGGCGGGGCGGGCGCTCGTGCGTCCGGTCGTGGTCGGGCCACCTCGACCACCCAGGGCCCGCGGCGCCGCGTCGCCCTCACCCCGCGCCGATGGGTCGCGCTCGTGTCCGTCGGCTTCCTCATGACGATGATGCTGCTGCCCACGGCGAAGAGCTATCTCGACCAGCGCTCGCGGATGGACGCGCTCGAGACCCAGGTCGCCACCCAGGAGCGCGACGTCGCCGCGCTGCAGCGCCAGAAGGAGCTGTGGTCGACCGACGAGTACGTCGAGGCGCAGGCCCGTGAGCGGCTCAAGTTCGTCAAGGTCGGCGAGAAGTCGTACACCGTCATCGACGCCGACCCCGCCGCCAGCGACGTCGACCCGGAGACGGGCACCGCGACCGGCGAGGACCACGGCCCCTGGTACGAGCGCCTCGGCACCTCCGTCGAGGCGGCCGACGCACGCTCGGGGGCCGGCCGCTAGATGGCGACCTACGACGAGCACGGCAACGACCTCGACCGCGTGACCCAGGCCGACCTCGACGCCGTGACCGCCCAGCTCGGGCGACAGGCGCGCGCGGTCGTCGAGATCGCGGCCCGCTGCCCCTGCGGCTGCCCCGCGGTCGTGCGCACGGCGCCCCGCCTGCCCGGCGGCACGCCCTTCCCGACGTCCTTCTACGCGACCTGCCCCCGGCTCACCGGCGCCATCTCGACGCTGGAGAGCCAGGGCGTCATGGCGCGGATGAGCGCCAGGCTGCTCGAGGACGAGGACTACGCGGCCTCGTACCGGGCCGCCCACGAGGACTACCTCGCCCGCCGCGGCGAGCTCGGCGACGTGCCCGAGGTCGCCGGCATCTCCGCGGGCGGCATGCCGACCCGCGTGAAGTGCCTCCACGTCGTCGTCGCGCACTCGATGGCGGTGGGCGAAGGGGTGAACCTCCCCGGCGACGAGGCGCTGGCCATGCTGCCGCCGTGGTGGGAGAACGGCTGCTGCGGCGTCGTGCCGGGTGCCGCCGGGGTG
Organism: Janibacter sp. UYMM211; assembly: GCF_040547045.1. Lineage (NCBI taxonomy): Bacteria > Bacillati > Actinomycetota > Actinomycetes > Micrococcales > Intrasporangiaceae > Janibacter > Janibacter sp. UYMM211. Next base: position 304,750 of record NZ_JBEPOY010000002.1, read on the forward strand.
ACCGGCCCCGATGCCGCCGAGCACACCACCGACGAGGAGTCACGATGAGGGTCGGCGCCGTCGACTGCGGCACGAACTCGATCCGTCTGCTCGTCGCCGACGTGGGGGAGCCGGACGAGGACGGCCGCTCCGCCCTCGTCGACGTCGTGCGCCGCACCGAGGTCGTCCGGCTGGGCCATGGGGTGGACCGCACCGGGATGCTCGACCCCGAGGCGCTGCGGCGCACCCTGGCGGTCACCGACGAGTACGCGAGGACCTGCGCCGAGCACGGTGTCGAGGCGATGCGCTTCGTCGCCACCTCGGCGTCGCGAGACGCGAGCAACGCGTCGGACTTCGTCGTGGGCGTGCAGCAGGCCTTCGCCGCGCATGGCCTCGAGGTGAGCCCGGAGGTCGTCTCCGGCACCGAGGAGGCGCAGCTGTCCTTCGCCGGTGCGACGGCGGGGCTCGCCGAGGCCGGGGTCGAGGGGCCCTACCTCGTCGTCGACCTGGGCGGCGGCTCGACCGAGCTCGTCCGCGGCACCGACGCGGTCTACGAGGAGATCTCGCTGGACATCGGCTCGGTGCGCCTGTCCGAGCGGCACTTCTTCTCCGACCCGCCCCAGCCCAGCGAGGTCGAGGCGGCTCGCTGGGACATCGCCGAGGCGCTCGACCGGGCCGAGACCCGCGTCGGCGTCGGCGGTCTCGGCGCGATCATCGGGCTCGCCGGCACGATCACCACGGTGACGGCGCACGCCCTTCGCCTCGAGCGCTACGACTCCGCCCGGATCCACCTCGCCCGGCTCACCCCGGAGCAGGTGCTCGTCGCCGCCGCGGAGATCGTCTCGGCCGACCGCGACACCCGGGCCGCCATGCCGTACATGCACCCCGGACGGGTCGACGTCATCGGCGCCGGTGCCCTCATCTGGCACGACCTCGTCGCCCGCGTCGTCGAGGTGACCGGCCCGAGCATCCCGGTCGTCACCAGCGAGAAGGACATCCTCGACGGGATCGCCCTCTCCGCCGCCAGCGCCCCCGCCTGAGCTGCTCCACGTCCCACCTTTCCCGCCCAGGGCGGGAAAGCTCGACCTCGGGAAGGAAATGTTCTTGCCCGAGGTCGAATCTTCCCGCCTTGGGCGGGAAAGTGGCTTAGAGCCCTTCCATCTAGGCTGGGTCTCGCCCCCGTGGCCCAACTGGCAGAGGCAAGCGACTTAAAATCGCCCCGGGTGCGGGTTCGAGTCCCGTCGGGGGTGCGAGGGCCGGTAGGGGCTCGTGCCACGATGTGGACATGCAGATCGCAGACCACATCTCCGAGCTCATCGGCAACACCCCGCTGGTCAGGCTCAACGCCGTCGTCCCGTCCGGGTCCGCCCTCGTCGCCGCCAAGGTCGAGTACCTCAACCCCGGTGGCAGCATCAAGGACCGGATCGCCAAGAAGATGGTCGACGCGGCGGAGGCCGAGGGGCTGCTCAAGCCTGGCGGCACGATCGTCGAGCCGACGTCGGGCAACACCGGGGTCGGCCTGGCCCTCGTCGCGCAGCAGCGCGGGTACAGGTGCATCTTCGTGTGCCCCGACAAGGTCGGCCAGGACAAGATCGACGTCCTGCGCGCGTACGGCGCCGAGGTGCGGGTGACCCCGACGGCCGTCGCCCCCGAGCACCCGGACAGCTACTACTCCGTCTCTGACCGGCTCGCGGCCGAGACCCCCGGCGGCTGGAAGCCGAACCAGTACGAGAACCCCAACGGCCCGGCGAGCCACTACGAGACCACCGGCCCGGAGATCTGGGCGCAGACCGACGGCGAGATCACCCATCTCGTCGCGGGCATCGGCACCGGCGGCACGATCACCGGCACCGGGCGCTACCTCAAGGAGATCTCGCAGGGCCGCGTCAAGGTCGTCGGCGTCGACCCCGAGGGCTCGGTCTACTCCGGCGGCAGCGGGCGCCCCTACCTCGTCGAGGGCGTCGGCGAGGACATGTGGCCCGGCGCCTACGACCCGTCCGTCCCGGACGAGGTCATCGCCGTGAGCGACGCCGAGTCCTTCGCGATGACCCGCCGTCTCGCCCTCGAGGAGGGCCTCCTCGTCGGCGGGTCCTGCGGCATGGCCGTCGTCGGCGCGCTGCGCGTCGCCGAGCGCGAGCCCGACGCGAAGATCGTCGTCATCCTCCCCGACGGCGGCCGGGGTTACCTCGGCAAGATCTTCGACGACGAGTGGATGGCCAGCTACGGCTTCACCAGCGGCGAGGAGGACGCGACGACCGTCGGCGACGTCCTGCGCGTCAAGAGCGGCGACATGCCGGCCCTCGTCCACACGCACCCAACCGAGACGGTCCGCGACGCGATCGAGATCCTGCGCGAGTACGGCGTCTCGCAGATGCCCGTCGTCAACGCCGAGCCGCCCGTCGTCCTCGGCGAGGTCGCCGGTGCGGTGACCGAGCGCGAGCTGCTCGACGCCGTCTTCGAGGGGCGCGCCACGCTCGCCGACCCGGTGAGCAAGCACATGAGCCGCAAGCTGACGCAGATCGGGACCGGCGAGAGCGCCGCGTCCGCGGTCGAGGCGCTCGAGCACGACGACGCCCTGCTCGTCGTCGACGGCGGCAAGCCGATCGGGGTCGTGACCCGCGCCGACCTCCTCGGGCACATCTCCGCGCGGACGAAGGGCTGATCATGGGAGAGCACGAGAGCGCGCTCGACGCGCACGCGAGCCAGGGCTTCTCGACCCGGGCCATCCACGCCGGGTACTCCCCGGACCCGCTGACCGGGGCGGTCAACGTCCCGATCTACGCGAGCTCCACCTTCGCCCAGGACGGCGTCGGCGGGCTGCGCGGCGGCTTCGAGTACGCCCGCACCGGTAACCCGACCCGTCAGGCGCTCGAGGCCAACGCGGCCTCGATCGAAGGGGGACGCCACGGGCGCGCCTTCGCCTCGGGCATGGCGGCGACCGACGCGCTCCTGCGCGCCACGCTGCGCCCGGGCGACCACCTCGTCATCCCCGACGACGCGTACGGCGGCACCTTCCGCCTCATCGACAAGGTCTTCTCGCAGTGGGGCGTCGAGCACACGCCGGCACCGGTGGGTGACCTCGACGCCATCCGCGCGGCGATCCGCCCGACGACCAAGCTGCTCTGGCTCGAGACCCCGACCAACCCGCTGCTGACCATCGGCGACATCGCCGCGAGCGCGGAGCTGGCCCACGAGGCAGGGGCGCGGCTCGTCGTCGACAACACCTTCGCCAGCCCGTACCTGCAGCAGCCGCTCTCGCTCGGGGCAGACGTCGTGCTCCACTCGAGCACGAAGTACATGGGTGGGCACAGCGACGTCGTCGGCGGGCTCCTCGTCACCGACGACGAGCAGCTCGACAGCGACATCGCCTTCATCCAGAACGGCTCGGGCGGCGTGCCCGGGCCCTTCGACGCCTACCTGACGATGCGAGGCATCAAGACGCTCGGCGTGCGCATGGAGCGGCACTGCGACAACGCCGAGGCCGTCGTGGACCTGCTCTCGTCGCGCCCGGAGATCTCCTCGATCCTCTACCCGGGGCTCCCGGAGCACCCGGCCCACGAGGTCGCGGCCCGGCAGATGCGCCGCTTCGGCGGCATGATCTCGGTGCGCATGGCCGGTGGGCCCGAGGCCGCGCAGCGGCTGTGCGCGCGGACGGAGATCTTCACCCTTGCGGAGTCGCTCGGCGGCATCGAGTCGCTCATCGAGCACCCGGGCGCGATGACCCACGCGTCGACCGCGGGCTCGATGCTCGAGGTGCCGGACGACCTCGTGCGCCTGTCCGTCGGCATCGAGGACGAGGCCGACCTGCTCGCCGACCTCGTCCAGGCGCTCGACGGCGTCTGACGCCCGATACCCCGCCAGCTACCACGCAGTACTGGTCGCGGTCGCGACCAGTACTGCGTGGTAGCTCGCATCGGAGGGGAGCGGGGAGGAGCGGGGCGAAGGGGGAGTCAGTCCCCGACCTCCTTCGCGGCCCACCGACGACCCTCGTCGCCGCCCCAGGCGTCCCACGCGACGCGGCCGGGGGAGGGGAATCCGTCCTCGCCCTGCGACCAGCCCTGCGCGTCGGCGTCGCCGGCGTGCCGCTCGAAGTACGCGTGCATCTTCTTCAGGTCGGCCTCGGGCACGTCATCCCCCTTCGCCAGCTGGTGGGCCCGGTCGCGGCCGGTGACGGTGAAGCCCGTGCCGGCCTTGCCGTCCTCGATCCATCGCACGGCACGCTGCGCCGCCTCCTGCACGCCCTTGGGGGGAGTAGTCATGACGTCCTCGTCTCTGCTCGGGGAGGACGAGCGTGGCACGGCCGACGAGCTCCGGCGCGACGTCGGCCGAGGTCTGTCCAGGGCCGGCGGGGGTCACGGCACCGCAACACCTGGCATCCCGCGGAATGCCGCGGGTACGGGGACCCTTAGTCTTGGTAAGACCTCACGGACCTACAGGAAGGCCCGACCCATGTCCAACCCCATCCTCGGCCGCGTCGAGCAGGACGCTCGCAACGGGTACGTCGGATTCCGCGACGACGCCCGGGCCCAGCAGGGCGGCTACCAGCAGACCCAGTACCCCCAGCAGGGATACCCGCAGAAGGGTTACCCCCAGCAGGGCGGCTACGGCCAGGCGCAGCCCGGCTTCCCGCAGGAGCCCCCGGTGCAGGGCGGTGGCTGGGGCGGTGGCGGCGGCGGTCGTGCGCTGACCATCGACGACGTCATCATGAAGACCGGCGCGCTCTTCGCCGTCATGATCGCCGTCGCGGTCCCCGCGTGGTTCCTCTCCCCGGCCTTCGGCCCCATGATCTGGGGCGTCGGCCTGGTCGGCGGGCTCGGCATCGCGCTCTACCTCATGTTCTCGAAGAAGGCCGTGCACCCGGCCGTCGCCGTGGCGTACGCCGCCTTCCAGGGCCTCTTCGTCGGCGCGATCAGCCAGAGCTACTCCCGCATCTTCGACTACCAGGTGACCGGCGCAACCAACGTGCCGATCCACCAGGGCATCGTCTTCCAGGCCGTCCTGGCGACCGTCTGCGTCTTCGGCGCGATGCTCTTCCTCTACCGCAGCGGCCTGGTCAAGGTGACCCAGAAGTTCCGCGCCGTCGTCTCGATGATGATGCTCGGCTACTTCGTCTTCGCGCTCATCAACCTGGGCTTCGCGCTGATCACCGACACCCCCTTCGGCATCGGCGGCTCCGGCCCGATCGGCATCGCGATCTCGGTCTTCGCCGTCGGCCTGGCCTCGGTGACCCTCATGCTCGACTTCGACAGCATCGAGACCGCCCTGCGCACCAACGCCCCGGAGTCCTACTCCTGGACCCTCGCGCTCGGTCTGCTCGCCACGCTCGTGTGGCTCTACCTCGAGATCCTGCGGCTCCTCGGCCGCCTGCGCTCGGAGTGACCTCGGTGCTGCCCCGCTCGCCCATCCCGGACGACGTGGCAGCCGAGCTCGACCGCGCGGTCCGACGGTGGCACCAGCTGCCGTTGGACCGCGCGGTCGCTGCGTCTGCGGGCGTGCGCGAGCTGCTCGGCGAGCTCGCCGGCGACATCCCGCCGGATCTCGGTCCTGCTGTCCTCATGGACCAGCTGCGGGTCGTCGTCCACGACCGGTGCGCCGAAGGGGAGGTCCGGGGTCTCGCGGAGCGGCTCGCCGCGCTGCGGCTCGGGTGGTCGGCGTAAGGTCCGGTGGTCTCGAGGCTCCGGCCCCAGGGGGCCGTCGCACCTCGACCAGCGAGAGCGGGGCCGTCGCACCTCGACCAGCCAGGGGCCGTCGCACCTCGACCACGACGACGAAGGGCCCGGATCCGATCGGATCCGGGCCCTTCGTCGTGCCTGCGGGTGGGCTCAGGAGAGGCGCTCGTAGACGATCGCCATGCCCTGACCGCCGCCGACGCACATCGTCTCGAGGCCGAAGGTGCCGTCGGTCTCGCGCAGCCCGTTGAGCAGGGTCGCGGTGATGCGGGCACCGGTGGCGCCGAAGGGGTGACCCAGCGCGATCGCGCCACCGTGGACGTTGAGCTTGTCCTCGTCCATGCCGAGGTCGTCGGCGCTGGCGAGCACCTGCACGGCGAAGGCCTCGTTGATCTCGTAGAGGTCCATGTCCGAGATCGACATGCCGGCCTGGGCCAGCGCGCGCCGGCTCGCCTCGACCGGGCCCATCCCCATGATCTCGGGCGAGAGCGCGGAGACGCCGGTGGAGACGACGCGGGCGAGGGGGGTCAGGCCGAGCTCGGCGGCCTTCGTGTCGCTCATGACGACGAGCGCGGCCGCGCCGTCGTTGAGGGCGCAGCAGTTGCCGGCGGTGATGACGCCGTCCTCGCGGAAGACCGGCTTGAGGGACTGCACGGCCTCGAGCGTTACGCCGGCGCGCGGGCCGTCGTCGGTCGAGACGACCGTGCCGTCGGCGAGGGTGACGGGGGCGATCTCACGGGCGAAGAAGCCGTCGGCGATGGCCTGCTCGGCGCGGTTCTGGCTGCGCACGCCCCACTCGTCCATCCGCAGGCGGTCCATGCCGCGCAGGGTCGCGACGTTCTCCGCCGTCTGACCCATGGCGATGTAGATGTCGGGGACGAGGCCCTCCTCGCGCGGGTCGGTCCACGGGGAGTTCTCCGCCGCGATGCGCGCGGTGCGGGCCCGGGCGTCGGCGAAGAGCGGGTTCATCGCCTCCTCGTCGGAGCCACCGGCCCCGGAGAAGCTCTGGTACTGCGAGACGCACTCGACGCCGCCGGAGATGATCGCGTCGGCCTCGCCGGCCTTGATCGCGTGGAAGGCCATCCGCGTGGTCTGCACCGACGAGGCGCAGAAGCGGTTGACCGTCGTACCGGGCAGGTGGTCGTGCCCGCCGAGGACGGCGACGACGCGGGCCATGTTCGAGCCGTGCTTGTGGCTGGGCTCGGCGCAGCCCCAGTGCAGGTCCTCGATGTGCGAGGCGTCGATCCCGGCGCCGTCGAGCGCCGCGGCGACGACCTGCGCGGAGAGGTCGTCGGGTCGCACGTCCTTGAGGGAGCCCTTGAAGGCGCGTCCGATGGGGGAGCGGGCGGTCGAGACGATGACGGCGTCGGTCACTGGTCCTCCAGGTGTCAGCGGAGCCGGGCGGTCGCGCCACGGCCCCACCGATACTAAGCGCCCGCTCAGCCCCTGACGAGGGGGCCGTGGGCACGCTCACCCGCGGGGGTGCCCGACCTCGCGCCGCCGACGAGCGGAGCGCTCAGATCGCGCCGTCGTGCACGGGGCCGGGCAGACGGCGGCGCAGCATCGCCCAGCGGCCGCGGGGCCCGGCCTGACGACCGTCGACGGTCGCCGCGCTCACCTCGGTGCCGGGCCGGTGCACGGCCCGCCCGGCGGCGTCGTCGATCGTGCCGACCCCTTCGCCCCGGGCCGCCTCCGGCTCGGTGTCGCCGCTCGCGCCGGCCGGCCACGCACCGACGGCGGCCGCGACCGAGGGCAGCAGCGCGCTCGCCACGCGGGCGTACCCGGCCGGCGAGGGGTGGAAGCGGTCCTGGCTGAACATCACGGCCGGGCTCGCCTCGAACTCCGCGCCGAGCAGGCCGCCGACGGACACGCTGCGCGCCCCCGCCTCGACGACGGCCACGGTCTGCGCGGCGGCGAGCTCACGGCTCCACCGCCGCAGCAGCGCGCTCAGCGGGAAGGGGATCGGCTCGACGGTCCCGAGGTCGGGGCAGGTCGCGACGACGACGGGCACGTCGAGGGTGCGCAGGTAGCGCACGGTGCGCTCGAGGTGCCCGACCGACGTGCTCCGGTCGATGCGGTGGGTGACGTCGTTGGCGCCGACGAGCACGACGGCGACGTCGGGGGAGTCGACCCGGCCGAGCGCCTTCGACAGCTGACCGGTGAGGTCGCTGGACTCGGCGCCGATGACGGCCTCGTTGGTCAACCGCACGGGGCGGCCCATGATGGCCGCGAGACCGGTCGCGAGGATCCCGCCGATCGTCTGGAAGCGGTGGTCGGCGCCCATGCCCGCAGCCGTCGAGTCACCGAGCACGAGCAGCTCGACGGGCTCACCGGGCGCGGCGCCGTAGAGGCCGTCGTCGTCCGGGGCCCCCTCGAAGGGCTGACCGACGATCTTGCGCGCGATCCTCGCCTCGACCTGGATGAGCGCGTACCCGAGCCCGGCGAGCGTGGCGAGCCCCGCGGCGGTCGCGCCGGACACCGTCGCGGTGCGCGCTGCGAGACGGGTCACGCTGGTCATCGGTTTCCTTTCGGGGCTGGTCCGGCCAGAGTAGGCACGCTGACATCCTCGGGGTCGATGATGCCAACGAACTGCTGCTGCACGGCGTTCCGCTCCTCATGACCTCCGGCACGCCTGACGAGAAGGACCCATGACTGACTACCCGCACCTCTTCGAGCCGCTCGACCTCGGCTTCACCACCCTGCCCAACCGCACGATCATGGGCTCGATGCACACCGGTCTGGAGGACCGGGGGCGGGACTTCGAGCGGCTCGCGGCCTTCTACGCCGAGCGGGCGAAGGGGGGAGCCGGCCTCATCGTCACCGGCGGTTTCTCGCCCAACCTCGAGGGCTCCTTCTACCCCGGGGCGTCGAAGCTGACGACGCACCGCGAGGCGCGCCGGCACCGCCAGATCACGCAGGCGGTGCACAAGGAGGGCGGCAAGATCGCGCTGCAGCTGCTCCACGCGGGTCGCTACGCCTACTCCCCGCTCAAGGTCGCCCCGTCGGCGATCAAGAGCCCGATCACCCCCTTCGTGCCGCGGGCGCTCTCCGAGCGCGGGGTGCGCCGGCAGATCCGGTCCTACGGCCGGGCCGCGGAGCTGGCCCGGGAGGCCGGGTACGACGGCATCGAGATCATGGGCTCCGAGGGCTACTTCATCAACCAGTTCCTCGCGCCGCGCACCAACCACCGTGAGGACGGCTGGGGAGGGTCGGCAGAGAACAGGCGGCGGATCGCCGTCGAGATCGTGCGGACGGCTCGGGCCGCGGTGGGCGACGACTTCGTCATCCTCTACCGCCTCTCCGTGCTCGACCTCGTGCCCGACGGCCAGACGTGGGAGGAGGTCGTGGCGCTCGCCCAGGAGATCGAGGCGGCCGGCGCGACGATCATCTCGACGGGCATCGGCTGGCACGAGGCGAGGGTCCCGACGATCGCGACCTCGGTGCCGCGGGCCGCCTTCGTCGACGTCGCCGCGCGCCTGCGCGAGCACGTGCGGGTGCCGGTCGTCACCTCCAACCGGATCAACATGCCCGACGTCGCCGAGTCGGTGCTCGCCGCGGGCAAGGCCGACCTCGTGCAGATGGCCCGGCCCTTCCTCGCCGACGCCGAGTGGGCGATCAAGGCCCAGGAGGGTCGTGCCCAGGAGATCAACACGTGCATCGGCTGCAACCAGGCCTGCCTCGACCACACCTTCGAGCGCAAGACGGCCAGCTGCCTGGTCAACCCGCGCGCCGCGCACGAGACCGAGCTCGTCATCGGCCCGACCCGCACGGTCAAGCACGTCGCCGTCGTCGGCGCGGGCCCGGCCGGGCTGGCGAGCGCCGTCACCGCGGCGCAGCGCGGTCACCGGGTCGAGCTCTTCGAGGCAGGTGACGACATCGGCGGGCAGTTCGCCCTCGCGATGCGCATCCCCGGCAAGGAGGAGTTCGCCGAGACCATCCGCTACTACCGCACCCAGCTCGACCTCGCGGGCGTCAAGGTGCACCTCGGCACGCGCGCCGACGCGGACACCCTCGCCGACTTCGACGAGGTGGTCCTCGCGACCGGTGTCGAGCCACGCGTGCCGCAGATCGAGGGCATGGACCACCCGAAGGTGCTCACCTACCCGCAGGTCGTGCGCGGCGAGGTCGAGGTCGGTCGACGGGTCGCCGTCATCGGCGCCGGCGGCATCGGCGTCGACGTCACCGAGTACCTGACGACGGGGGAGTCGACGACCCTCGACCTCGACGCCTGGCAGCGCGAGTGGGGCATCGACGCGCAGTCCGGCACCCGCGGCGGTCTCGTCGACCCCGTGCCCGAGGTCCCGGTGCGCGAGGTCTACCTCGTGCAGCGCAAGACCTCGAAGATCGGCGCCGGTCTGGGCAAGACGACCGGCTGGGTGCACCGGGCCGCGCTGAAGACGAAGGGGGTGCACCAGGTGGTCGGGGCCACCTACGAGCGGGTCGACGACGCCGGCCTGCACCTCGTCGTCGACGGCGAGCCACGCGTGCTCGAGGTCGACCACGTCGTCGTGTGCGCCGGGCAGGAGTCGGTGACCGACCTCGTCGAGCCGTTGCGGGCGAAGGGGGTCCACGTCACCGTCATCGGCGGCGCGGACGTCGCCGCCGAGCTCGACGCGAAGCGGGCGATCAAGCAGGGCACCGAGGTCGCAGCTGCGCTCTGAGCCCCGTCGGGGCCTCGACCGGCGCATCATCGAGGGATGCAGCGCTACGAGTCGTGGGTGGAGAAGCAGATCCGCGAGGCCACCGAACGGGGCGATTTCGACGACCTGCCGGGGGCCGGTCGCCCGCTGACGGGTCTGGACGACCCGGACCCGGACTGGTGGGCGAAGCGGAAGATGGCCGCCGAGGGGCTCGACACCGCCGACGTGCTCCCGCCGGCGCTGCAGCTGCGCCGCGAGCGCGCCGGGTACCCCGAGAGCCTGCTCGACCTGACCAGCGAGGACGCGGTCCGAGCGGTGCTGCGCGACTACAACGCGCGGGTCGTCGACGAGCGTCGACGACCCGTCGTCGGCCCGATCCCGCCGGTGCTCGCCCCGACCGTCGACGTCGACGAGGTCGTGGGGCAGTGGCGGGAGCTGCGCGACCGGCGGGCCGCGGCACCCTCGGGCGCCACCGAGGGCGCGGCGGAGGCCGTGGCCCCCGCGCCCCGGCGCCGGTGGTGGCGTCGGGGCTGAGCGGGGTCGCGCCCGGCGGTCAGCCCGCGCTGGTGTCCGTGGCGCCCTCGTAGACGCCGACGACGTTGCCGTCGGGGTCGGTGAAGACCGCCCACCAGCTCGTCTCGCTGATCGGGGACTTCTCCATGACCACCGCGCCGCCGCTCTCGCGGACCTTCGCGAGGGTCTCCTCGATGGAGTCGACCTCGATGTAGCTGCGGGGCTGGGTGAAGCCCTCGCCGCGCGGGGCGAGACCACCGCCGCTGATCTTGTTCGGCGCCTGCCACATCGGGTAGCCCTCGTAGCCGGGGACCTCGGCGATCTGCCAGCCGAAGAGGCCGCTGTAGAACTCGCTGGCCCGGGCCAGGTCGCTCACCGGGATGTCGATGTGGGTGATGTCTCCGTGGGGCATGACGGGCACTCCTGACTCGGGTCGTCGCTGACCCCGGTCAACCTAGGGCCCCGCACCGACAGCCCGCCAGGGCCGGTCAGGCGGGCGGCTCGACGTCGACCTGCGCGGGCACCTGGTCCTGGCGCACGAGGCCGACCTGGCAGGTCAGCCCGTTGGGCCCGTGGTTGCAGTAGCCGCCGGGGTTCGCGTCGAGGTACTGCTGGTGGTAGGGCTCGGCGTAGTAGAAGGTGCCGACCTCGCTCGCCGGGCGCTCCTCGGTCGTGATCTCGCCGTGGCCGTGCTCGGTGAGCTCGCGCTGGAAGGACGCGTGGGTTGCCTCGACGGCGGCCTGCTGCGCCGGCGTCGTCCAGTAGATCGCCGAGCGGTACTGGGTGCCGACGTCGTTGCCCTGACGGTTGGCCGTCGTCGGGTCGTGGTTCTCCCAGAAGGCCTTGAGGACCTGCTCGGGGGCGATCGTCGCGGGGTCGTAGGCCACGAGGACGCTCTCGGTGTGCCCGGTCTGGCCGGTGCACGTCTCCTCGTAGGTCGGGTAGGGGCTGAAGCCGCCCATGTACCCGGCGGCGGTGGTGAGCACCCCGGGCAGACGCCACATGATCCGCTCCGCGCCCCAGAAGCAGCCCATCGCGATGTACATGACCTCGGTGCCCTCGGGCCACGGGCCGGTCGGGCTGACGTCGAGGACGCGGTGGGTGGTGGGGAGGGGGTAGCCGTACTCGGCCCGGCCCGGCAGGGCGGTCTCGGAGGTGGGCATGGCGGGAGTCGATCGGAAACCGAACATGGCCTCATCATCTCACCCGCGCCTGGACCCGACCTGGGCGAAGGGGGGTGGGCAGTGCTCCCCATCGACCCCTGTCGGCACCGCGGCCTACCCTGAGGGCAGTCACGTCAGGGAGGTGCAATGGGCCAGCGGGTGAGTCACGGTGCAGATGCCGAGGTGCTCGACGACGTCGCCGTGGCGCTGCGGCGCCAGGGCGACCTCATCGACGACGTCGGGGGCCGTGGGTCGGCGCACCTGGAGAAGCTGCGAGCGGCCTGGGACGGGCCGGACTTCGAGGATTTCGCCAAGCGTTGGCGCCGGGCGCACCGTCAGGTCGACGAGGCCGCGCAGGGCATCCGCGCCTACGCGAAGCTGCTGTCGATGGAGTCCGACGACCAGCGCCGCTCCTCGAGCAGCCCGTCCGGCGGCACCGGCGACCTCGGGCACCGCGGTGGCCGCGGCAGCGGCAGCGGCGGTGGCCGCGACCACGGCGGACCGGTCCAGGGCGGTGACCGCCCCACCGACGGCGGTGGTCACGACGCCAGCGGGCGCGACCACGGGGGACCGGTCACCGAGATCGGCCGGGCTCGTGACGGCGGCGGTCGCGACCACGGCGGACCGGTCACCGAGATCGGCCGTGCCGGCGAGGCGCACTGGGCCCCGGCGCACGAGGCCCACCTCGTCGGTGACGTCCCCGTCGTCGGCATCGGCGAGTGGGAGCCCGCAGACATCGGCCGTCCCCCCTTCGGCCAGCTCGAGACGATGCCCGCGGCCGTCGACACCGATGAGGGCTTCTGGGACGACGTGCGCACGGGCGACATCTCGTGGACCGGTCCCGGACGTCCGGTCATGGACCTCGTGGCGTGGGACCCCCTCGAGATCACCCGGTGTGACGACGACGTCATCGGCGACCCGACGTGGGTCGCGACCGGCGAATGGCTCGGCCCGCGCTAGCCGCGAGCACGACGAAGGGGCGGCCCCCACCAGCTGGTGGGGCCACCCCTTCGTCATGCCCCGGCGCAGCCGGGCTCGGCTCAGCCCGCGTAGGGCGTGGCCGACACGATCTCGACGTCGACGCTCTTGCCGTTCGGCGCCTCGTAGGTCGCCGTGTCGCCGGCCTTCTTGCCGTTGATGGCCGCGCCCAGCGGCGACTGCTCGGAGTAGACGTCGAGGTCGCTGTCGCCGGCGATCTCGCGCGAGCCGAGGAGGAACTTCTCCTCGTCGCCGAACATGCGCACGGTGACGACCATGCCGGGCTCGACGACCCCGTCGTCCGCGGGAGCCTCGCCGACGACCGAGGTGTTGAGGATCTGGGTGAGCTGGCGGATGCGGGCCTCCATCTTGCCCTGCTCCTCCTTGGCGGCGTGGTAGCCGCCGTTCTCCTTGAGGTCACCCTCCTCGCGGGCCGCCTCGATGCGCTTGGCGATCTCGGTCCGGCCCGGGCCGGAGAGCTCGCGCAGCTCGGCCTGGAGACGCTCGTACGCGTCCTTGGTCAGGTATGACGCCGTGGTGGCGGTCTCGCTCACGGTCTCGCTCCTCACTCACGATGACCCCGCTCACCGGGGCCGTATGCACGAAGGCCTGGACCGCGTGGTCCAGACCTCGTCTTCGGTATTCGCACGAGTTTACCCCGTCGGGGGTGACAACCCCAGCCACGAAGGGGTGTACCCCCGGCCCGTCGGGCCTGCTCAGAGGGGTCGGCAGCCGTCGACGGTCGCGGTGACCGCCTGCGTCGTCGTGCGCACGACGACGCTCTCGCGGGTCGAGCGCTCCTGGCTCGCCGGGATCTCGACGTCGGTGGACCCGACGGTGGCGTAGTCGGAGTCGAGCGCCTTGACGTGGCAGGTGACGACGGTGCCGACGGGGCGGTCGACGTCGAAGACCATCGTCACCTCGCGCGGCTCGCGGGTGAAGGCGACGTCGGTGGCGGTCACCGCCCCCTTCGTCCCCGACAGGCCGAACCACACGACGAGGGCGACGCTGGCCGCGACGAGGACGCTGCCGAGCACCCACCAGAAGCGGGGCGAGCGCCCCTGCTGGGCGGGGGTGTCGACGGGGGCGGTGCTCATGCGGGTGCTCCTGGTGGTGAGAGAATCGAGACCATCGTCCCAAACCGAGGAAGTGAAGAGTGGAACCACTGCGCCTGATGGCCGTGCACGCCCACCCCGACGACGAGTCGAGCAAGGGTGCCGCGACCACTGCGAAGTACGTCGCCGAGGGTCACCGGGTGCTCGTCGTGTCGTGCACCGGCGGGGAGCGCGGCGACGTGCTCAACCCCGCGCTCAAGGACAACCCCCACATCACCCGTGACCTCGCGCAGGTGCGTCGCGACGAGATGGCCCGTGCTCAGGCGATCCTCGGCTGCGAGCACACGTGGCTGGGCTTCGTCGACTCCGGTCTGCCCGAGGGCGACCCGCGTCCGCCGCTGCCCGCCGGCTGCTTCGCGCTCGAGGAGCTCGACGCCCCGGTCGAGGCGCTCGTGCGCGAGATCCGTCGCTTCCGCCCGCACGTGCTGACGACGTACGACGAGAACGGCGGCTACCCGCACCCGGACCACATCATGACCAACCGGGTCTCCGTCGAGGCCTTCCTCGCGGCCGGTGACCCCGAGCGCTACCCGCACGCGGGCGAGCCGTGGCAGCCGCTGAAGATGTACTACAACGCCGGCTTCCACCGCGAGCGCCTGCAGACCTACCACCGCGCGCTGCTCGACCGGGGGATGGAGTCCCCCTTCGCCGACTGGCTCGCGCGCTGGGAGGACCGCACCGACCGGCGGATCACCACGCGCGTGCCCGCGTCGGAGTACTTCGACGTGCGCGACGACGCGCTGCGCGCCCACGCGACGCAGGTCGACCCGGGGGGCAGCTTCTTCGCGGTGACCAACGACATCCAGGCCGAGGTGTGGCCGACCGACGACTTCGAGCTGGCGATGTCGTACGTGCCGACCGACGACACCGAGGACGACCTCTTCGCGGGCATCGACCCGCAGCGCGCCGACGAGCTCGCGACGGGCCGTCCGACCCTCCTGCGTGACGACCGCGTGGAGCCGACCGTGAAGGACTGGCGATGAGCTCTCCGAGCACCGAGGTCGGCCCCGGCTGGTGGGCCTTCGTGGCCTTCTTCTTCCTCGCCGTCGGGCTGTGGCTGCTCATGCGCAGCATGTTCACGCGGCTGCGCCGGATGCGGCTGGCCGAGGCGGACCGTCAGGCCCAGGAGCGCGGGCGTCGCGCCGAGAGGGAGGTCTCAGGCGCCCTGGGCGACCGGTCCGTAGAGGGCCAGCGCCGCCGCCGCGAAGTGGGCGACGAAGGCGAGGATGGTGAAGGCGTGGAAGATCTCGTGGAACCCGAACCACCGCGGTGACGGGTTGGGCCGCTTGAGGCCGTACACGACGGCACCGAGGGTGTAGAGCAGCCCGCCGGTGATGATGAGGCTCATGATGAGCACCCCGCCGTGGGTGAGCAGCGGGCCGATGTAGAAGACGGCGACCCACCCCAGCGCCATGTAGACCGGCACGTAGAGCCAGCGCGGGGCGCCGATCCAGAAGACGCGGAAGAGCACGCCGAGGATCGCGCCGGACCACACGATGCTCAGCAGGGTGATCGCCTGGTCGCGTGGGAGCAACATCGCGAAGGGCGTGTAGCTGCCCGCGATGATGAGGAAGATGTTCGCGTGGTCCCAGCGGCGCAGCACCGCGCCGACCTTCGTCGACCAGCGACCGCGGTGGTAGACCGCGGAGGTCGTGAAGAGCAGGCCCGCGGTGATGGTGAAGACGAAGGCCGCGACCCGGCCCTGCATCGTCGGGGCGGTCGTCATGAGGATCATCCCGCCGACGAGCGCCAGCGGCGCCATGACGAGGTGGAGCCAGCCGCGCAGGTGCGGCTTGACCGCGTCGACGATCTCGTCGACGTGCTCGGAGACGTCACGGGCCATCTCCTGGGCGCGTCCGCGCAGCTCGCCGTCGAAGGTCATGGGGAGACGGTATCGGACCTGGCTGTGAGACGGCTGGCCCGCGCGACGGTCGGACGTCCGGCCAGGGGAGGCGGCGTCGTCGAAGACCCGCGCGATAGGTTGACCCGGTCCGCGCGAGGCTCGCGTCATCGACCACGAAGGGAGGCGAGAGCGGGTGCGCAATCCCCTCTACGCCGCCTACGAGGCCCGCCTCGCCAAGGAGGTCGCCCGTGTCGGGGTGCCCCGCCACGTCGGGATGATCGTCGACGGCAACCGTCGCTTCGCCCGGGCCCGCGGGGCTCGCACCGACGACGGCCACCGGGCGGGGGCGGCGAACATCGCCAACTTCCTCCAGTGGTGCGAGGAGGCCGGTGTCGAGGTCGTCACGCTGTGGCTGCTCTCCACCGACAACCTCACGCGCTCGCAGGACGAGCTGCAGCCGCTGCTGCGGATCATCGAGGGGGTCGTCGGCGACATCGCCGCGAGCGCCCGCTGGCGGGTCCACCCGGCCGGCGCGCTCGACCTCCTGCCCGTCGAGACCGCCGCGGCCCTGCGCCGGGCCGCCGAGCAGACCGCCGACGTCGAGGGCCTGCACGTCAACGTCGCCGTCGGCTACGGCGGTCGCCAGGAGATCGCCGACGCGGTCCGCGAGATGCTGCGCCGGGCCGCCGAGCGCGGCGAGAGCCTCGAGGACGTCGCCCGCTCGGTGACGACCGAGACGATCGCCGACCACCTCTACACGGCCGGCCAGCCCGACCCCGACCTCGTCATCCGCACGTCCGGGGAGCAGCGGCTCTCGGGCTTCCTGCTGTGGCAGAGCGCCCACAGCGAGTTCTACTTCTGCGAGGCCTACTGGCCCGACTTCCGCAAGGTCGACTTCCTGCGCGCGCTGCGCGCCTACGGGGAGCGCCAGCGCCGCTTCGGGTCCTGACCCGGTGGTGCGCACGGGGCGCGTGAGCCCCGTGGGACGGGTGGGGCGACCCCCTTCGTGAACCCCGCGTCAGCACCCGGTGAACTTCGCGACACGCCCGTGTCGTGGGGTCGGTCGCCGAGGTCGTCGACCTACTGTCACGACTGACGGGCACCGCACTCCCGCGGGACCCGTCCGGGAGGCCTTCGATGGAGCACTCGCTTCGAGGACGGGGCCGGACCCGGCCCCGGCTCCAGCCCGCGGCCCGGTCCCGGCACTCGCACCGATACTGACGGCGCGCTGGCGCCGGTCGGCGCGAGCGTGCGGAGGAGATCGCAGTGGCCATGATGACCCACCTCGCCCCGTCCGAGCGCCTCGCGGCTGACCCGGTCCCGCTCCCCGACCAGGACGAGGCCACCCGCACCTACGTGCTCGACACCTCCGTGCTCCTGTCCGACCCGCGGGCGCTGCTGCGCTTCAAGGAGCACGACGTCGTCCTCCCGGTCGTCGTCATCACCGAGCTCGAGGCCAAGCGCCACCACCCCGAGCTCGGCTACTTCGCCCGCACCGCGCTGCGCCTGCTCGACGACCTGCGGGTCGAGGCCGGCGGTCTCGACGCACCGATCCCCGTCGGCGACGACGGCGGCACGCTGCGGGTCGAGCTCGGCGACGCCGACCCTGGGGTGCTGCCCGCGGGCTTCCGCCTCGGTGACAACGACA
Source organism: Janibacter sp. UYMM211 (assembly GCF_040547045.1). Classification (NCBI taxonomy): domain Bacteria; kingdom Bacillati; phylum Actinomycetota; class Actinomycetes; order Micrococcales; family Intrasporangiaceae; genus Janibacter; species Janibacter sp. UYMM211. The sequence goes on from NZ_JBEPOY010000002.1 coordinate 322,298, forward strand.
CGCGCATCCTCGCCGTCGCGCAGGACCTGTCGGTGCACGGCGGTCGCGTCACCGTCGTCAGCAAGGACCTGCCGATGCGGGTCAAGGCCTCGGCCCTGGGCCTCGACGCCCAGGAGTACCGCGCCGAGCAGTCGGTCATCGACTCGGGCTTCACCGGCATCACCGACCTCGACGTGACGGTCGAGCAGGTCGACGAGCTCTTCGAGCACGGCCGTATGAGCCACGACGACCTCGGCGACCTGCCGTGCCACACCGGCCTGCGGCTCATCTCGCCGCGCGGGGGAGCGCTCGGGCGGGTCACCGCCGACCGCCAGGTCCGCCTCGTGCGCGGCGACCGGGACGCCTTCGGGCTGCACGGCCGCAGCGCGGAGCAGCGGATCGCCCTCGACCTCCTCCTCGACCCCGACGTCGGCATCGTCAGCCTCGGCGGGCGCGCCGGCACCGGCAAGAGCGCGCTCGCGCTGTGCGCGGGCCTCGAGGCGGTCATGGAGCGCCGTCAGCACCGCAAGGTCGTCGTCTTCCGCCCGCTGTACGCCGTCGGCGGCCAGGACCTGGGCTACCTGCCCGGCTCCGGCGACGAGAAGATGGGTCCGTGGGCCCAGGCGGTCTACGACACCCTCAGCGCGCTCGTCTCGCGCGAGGTCGTCGAGGAGATCATCGACCGCGAGATGCTCGAGGTCCTGCCGCTCACGCACATCCGGGGGCGCTCGCTCCACGACGCCTTCGTCGTCGTCGACGAGGCGCAGAGCCTCGAGCGCAACGTCCTGCTCACCGTGATGTCGCGCATCGGTCAGAACAGCAAGATCGTCCTCACCCACGACGTCGCCCAGCGCGACAACCTGCGGGTCGGGCGTCACGACGGGGTCGCCGCGGTCATCGAGCGGCTCAAGGGCCACCCCCTCTTCGCGCACGTCACCCTCACCCGCAGCGAGCGCAGCCCGATCGCCGCGCTCGTGACGGACCTGCTCGAAGGCGGCGAGCTCTAGCCGATTTGAGTCCTCCCCGGGGCTGACGGTAAGGTCTCGAAACGGTAACGGAGCGTCCCGCACGACGAGGACGCCCACCGGCACGGCAGCCGACCACCCGCGAGCGCGGGTGGTCGCTGCATGAGGGAGGACCTGTTGAGCACGGACTACACCCCGCGGCACGGAGTGACGCGCACCCGCGGTCGGCGCATGCCGTCGGCCGCCGCGATGAAGCGACCCGTCGTCGGGTCGGGCATCGCCGTCGCCCTCATCGCCTCGGTCGGCGCAGCCGTCGGCACCGGTGAGACACCGGCCACCGCCGCGCCGCAGTCCGACGTCGCCCTCACCGGGCGCGCCGCCCCCGTGGGCGACGCCTTCACCGCGCTCACCGACAGCACCGGGTCGGCCGACGCCCAGCGCCTCGCCGACGAGCGCCGCTCCGTGGCCGCCAGCCGCAGCGAGAGCCGTGAGCAGGAGCGGATCGCCGAGGCGAAGAAGGCCAAGGAGCAGGCTGCGGCGAAGAAGAAGGCCGCCGCGCAGAAGGCGCTCGCCAAGCGCAAGGCCGCCGCGAAGGCGAAGACCGACCGGCTCAAGGCGGTCCAGGCCAACCCCAAGCCCTACGCGATCGAGATCATGCGCGACCACGGCTTCTCCGACGACCAGTGGGGCTGCCTGCAGTCGCTGTGGATCGGCGAGAGCGACTTCGAGTGGGACGCGACGAACGCGAGCTCGGGCGCCTACGGCATCCCGCAGTCGCTGCCCGCGGAGAAGATGGCGACCGCCGGCCCGGACTGGCGCACGAACCCCGAGACGCAGATGCGCTGGGGCATGAAGTACATCAAGGACGCCTACGGCTCGCCCTGCGCGGCCTACCAGTTCTGGAGCAACAACGACCCGCACTGGTACTGAGACCGGCTCGCAGCCGGCACCGAGCCCGGCTCGCAGCTGACGAAGGGGGACCGCCGAGCGGTCCCCCTTCGTCGTGCTCGGGGGCGCCGGGTGTCACCCCAGGAGCAGGGCGCCGGTGAGCGCGAGGGCGAGGACGAGGAGCGTCGCGACGACGGCGAGGAGGACCGGACGGGCCCCGACCCGGCGCAGGGTCTCGCGCCGCAGGCCGCAGCCGAGGGCGAACATCGCGCCCGCCATGGCCACGCCCTGGACCTCGGCGGCGACGGCGAGCGCGGGCGGGGGCGCGTCGAGGAGGCTGCGCCCGGCGGCCAGGACGAGGAATCCGACGACGAACCACGGCAGCAGCGGCGGGCGGGCCGCGTCCGCGGCGCCCCGCCGTGCGGTCGTCAGGCGCAGGGCGAGCAGCGTCGGCGCGAGGAGGACGATCCGGGCGAGCTTGGCGATCACGGCGGCCCCGAGGCCGGCGCCGCCGACGAGGCCCCCGGCGACGACGACCTGGGCGACCTCGTGGACCGACGCGCCGACGACGACGCCGCGGGTCCGGACGTCGAGCGGGGTGAGGGCGAGGCCGAGAGGGAGGAGCAGCATCGTCGTGGTGCCGAGGACGACGACGAGCGCGACGGCCGCCGAGACCTCCTCGTCGTCGGCGTCGGCGAGATCGCGCACGCCGGCGACGGCGGCCGCGCCGCAGATGGAGAAGCCGCACGCGAGGAGCAGGCGCATCGCCGGCGGCACCCCGAGCGCGCGACCCATCGCGAGGGTGCCCACCACGCCGCCGGTCACGACGACGACGGCGAGGACGAGCACGCCGGGGCCCAGGCCGGCGACCTCGGCGAGCGACAGCTGGAGCCCGAGGAGCACGACCGCCCAGCGCAGCACCGTGCGGCCCGCGACGGCCACCCCGGGGGCCGCGGCACCGGGGACGAGACCGCCGAGGCCCGCGGCCGCACCGACGGCGACGGCCACGAGGGACGGGTGCGCCGTAGGTACTGCGGCGTGCAGCCCGTGCGCGAGGAGCGCGACCGACACCGCGAGGAGGAGCCCGGGTCCGGCACCGGTGCGGTGACAGGGGTCGGTCGGCGCGCGGTCCGGGACGAGCACTGCCTGGGTCATGCACCCCACGCTCGTCTCGTGGCCGGGGGTGCGCCAGGCCCCGGTCTGCCATGGACCCATGTCCACGGGGCATGGGCGAGGGCTACGGTGGCCGCGTGACCACCTGGCCCGACCTCGCCGTGCTCGAGCTGCTCGTCGCCGTCGCGGAGACGGGCAGCATCGGCGCGGCTGCCGCCGCGGTGGGCACCGGTCAGCCGAGCGCGAGCCGCTCGCTGCTGCGCCTCGAGCGCCGGACCGGGGTCACCCTGCTGCAGCGCACGCCGTCCGGGACCGTGCTCACCGCGCAGGGCGCTCTCGTCGTGGACTGGGCACGTGACCTGCTCGCCGCGGCGGCCCGCTTCTCCGACGCCCAGCGCACCCTCGTGTCGGGCCGCAGCGCCGTCACCGTCGCCGCGAGCATGACGATCGCGGAGTACCTCCTGCCGCGGTGGCTCGTGCCGCTGCGCACCGCCCATCCCGACGTCGAGGTCGCCCTCGTCGCGGCGAACTCCACGGAGGTGGCCCGTGCGGTCCGCGGCGGCGAGGCCGACATCGGCTTCGTCGAGGACGGGCGGGTGCCGAGCGGGCTGCACAGCACGGTCGTCGCGAGCGACCGGCTCGTCGTCGTCGTGGCTCCGGGGCACCCGTGGGCGCGACGACGTCGCCTCCCGGTCACGGCGTCGGAGCTCGCCGCCACCGCGCTGCTCGTCCGCGAGGCCGGGTCGGGCACGCGGGTCGCGCTCGAGGACGCCCTCGAGCAGCACGGCCTCGCGGTGCGGCCCGCGCTCGAGCTGACGACGAGCACGGCCGTGCGCATCGCCGCCCTGTCGGCGCAGTCGCCCGCGGTGCTCAGCGAGCTCGCGGTCGCCGGACTGCTCGCGAGCGGCGAGCTCGTCGAGGTGCGCGTCGACGGCGTCGACCTCACCCGCGAGCTGCGCGCCGTGTGGACCGGCTCGCGCCGCCCGACGGGCATGGTCGCCTCGGTCCTCGCAGCCGCGGTCTAGCCCCGCGACCGGCCGGCCGGCGGACGCGGACCCGACGGGGCCGGGTCCCCCTTCGCCCGCCCTCAGAGCTTGCGCAGGCGGATCCGACGGACCTGGTGCTCGCGGTCCTTGGACAGCACGAGGGTGGCTCGGCTGCGCGTCGGCAGGACGTTGTCGACGAGGTTGGGCTCGTTGATGTCGCGGAAGATCTGCAGCGCGCGCTCGCGGGCCTCGTCGTCGGACAGGGCCGCGTAGCGGTGGAAGTAGCTCGCCGGGTCGGCGAAGGCGGTCTCGCGCAGGTGCAGGAAGCGCTCGACGTACCAGGCCCGGATGTCCTCGACGTGCGCGTCGACGTAGACCGAGAAGTCGAAGTAGTCCGAGACGGCCATGCCGGGCCGGCCGTCGCCGCGCGCCATGGGGGGCTGCAGGACGTTGAGCCCCTCGACGACGAGCACCTCGGGCTGGCGCACGACGACGTGCTCGCCGGGGACGATGTCGTAGGTGAGGTGCGAGTAGACAGGGGCGCGGACCTCGCGGTGACCGGCCTTGACCGAGGCCATGAAGCGCAGCAGCGCGCGCCGGTCGTAGGACTCGGGGAAGCCCTTGCGCTGCAGCAGGCCCCGTCGCTCGAGCTCGGCGTTGGGCAGCAGGAAGCCGTCGGTCGTGATGAGCTCGACGTGCGGGGTGTCGGGCCAGCGCCGCATGAGCTCGCGCAGGATGCGGGCGGTCGTCGACTTGCCGACGGCGACCGAGCCGGCGACGCCGATGACGAAGGGGGACTGCGGGGGGCGCTCGCCGAGGAAGGTCGAGGTGATGCGGTGCAGCCGGGTCGTCGCCGAGACGTAGAAGGTGAGCAGCCGCGACAGGGGGAGGTAGACCTCCTCGACCTCCTCGAGGTCGATCGGGTCGCCGAGCCCGCGCAGCCGGGCGAGGTCGGCCTCGTCGAGGCTCAGCGGGTGGTTCTCGCGAAGTCGCGCCCAGTCGCGTCGGTCGAGCTCGACATACGGGGAGGGGACGGGCGCCGGTGACACGCGGTCAGTGTGCCCCACCGGCGGGCCGGGACGGCTGACCGGCCGCGTCGGCACGGCGGCGCGTCCCGCCCGCGCGTCGTGATGAGACCCCTTCAGGCCGTGGCAGATACGCTTCGGCCCATGTGTGGAATCGTGGGATATGTCGGCCCGGACACCGACGGCAAGGCGCTCGGCGTCGTCATGGAGGGGCTCGCGCGCCTCGAGTACCGCGGGTACGACTCCGCGGGCGTGGCGCTCGTGTCGCAGGACGAGGTCTTCACCGCCAAGCGCGCCGGCAAGCTCGCCAACCTCACCGCCGCCCTCGAGGGCGCGACGGTGCCGACGTCGCGCACCGCGATCGGGCACACCCGCTGGGCCACCCACGGCGGCCCGACCGACGCCAACGCGCACCCGCACCGCGGCGGTCCCGACGGCAAGCTCGCCGTCGTGCACAACGGCATCATCGAGAACTTCCACGCGCTGAAGAACGAGCTGCTCGCCGAGGGCGTCACCTTCACCTCCGAGACCGACACCGAGGTCTCCGCCCACCTCCTGGCCCGTGCCTTCGCCGCCACCGGTGACCTCACCGAGGCCATGCGTGACGTGGTCAACCGGCTCGAGGGCGCCTTCACCCTCCTCGCCGTGCACGCCGACGACGCCGACACGGTCGTCGCCGCCCGCCGCAACAGCCCGCTCGTCGTCGGCGTCGGCGAGGGCGAGAACTTCCTCGGCTCCGACGTCGCGGCCTTCATCGGCTACACGAAGCACGCCGTCGAGCTCGAGCAGGACCAGATCGTCACGATCACCCCGCAGGGCTACTCGATCGTCGGCTTCGACGGCACGCCCGCGCAGGGCAAGGACTACGAGGTCACGTGGGACGCCGCGGCCGCCGAGAAGGGCGGGTACGAGACCTTCATGGAGAAGGAGATCCACGACCAGCCGGCCGCCGTGCGCGACACGCTGCTCGGTCGCACCGACGAGGACGGCCGGCTCGTCCTCGACGAGCTGCGCATCTCCGAGGAGGAGCTGCGCGAGGTCAACCGGATCTACGTCGTCGCCTGCGGCACCGCGGCCTACGCGGGCATGGTCGCGAAGTACGCCATCGAGCACTGGACCCGGATCCCGGTCGAGGTCTCGCTGGCCCACGAGTTCCGCTACTGCGACCCGATCGTCGACGCCCGCACCCTCGTCGTGTCGATCAGCCAGTCCGGCGAGACGATGGACACCCTCATGGCGGTCAAGCACGCCAAGGACCTCGGGGCCCGCACGATCTCGATCTGCAACACCCACGGCAGCACGATCCCGCGCGGCTCCGACGCCGTGCTCTACACGCACGCCGGCCCGGAGATCGCCGTGGCGTCGACGAAGGCCTTCGTCGCCCAGATCACCGCCTGCTACGTCCTCGGCCTCTACCTCGCCCAGCTGCGCGGCCAGACCTACGCGGACGACGCGAAGCAGGTCATGGCCGAGCTGCACGAGATGCCCGAGCACATCGAGACCCTGCTCGCGTCGACCGACCGCGTCGAGGAGATCGCGCGCTTCATGGCCGACTCCCGCTCGGTGCTCTTCCTCGGGCGCCACGTCGGCTACCCGATCGCCATGGAGGGCGCGCTCAAGCTCAAGGAGCTCGCCTACATCCACGCCGAGGGCTTCGCGGCCGGTGAGCTCAAGCACGGCCCGATCGCGCTCATCGAGCCCGGCCAGCCGGTCTTCGTCGTCGTGCCCGGTCCGGACACCCCCCACGGCCTGCACAAGAAGGTCGTCTCCAACATCCAGGAGATCCGGGCGCGCGGGGCGCGCACGCTCGTCATCGCAGAGGAGGGCGACGAGGACGTCGTGCCCTTCGCCGACGAGGTGATCCGGGTGCCGAAGACCTCGCCGCTGCTCCAGCCGCTGCTCACGGTCATCCCGCTGCAGGTCTTCGCCCTGCACCTGTCGACGGCCAAGGGCCTCGACGTCGACCAGCCGCGCAACCTCGCGAAGTCCGTCACCGTCGAGTGACGCGGGCTCTCCCGCGAGCTACCACGCAGTACTGGTCACGATGACGACCAGTACTGCGTGGTAGCTCGCGTCGCAGCGGGGCCGGTCGCGTCGGGGCGGGGGGCGGTCGCACGGCGCGAAGGGGGATAGCGTCGGCGGGGTGATCCACGGATACCGAGCCGACCAGGTCCGCGCCGCCGAGCAGGGGGAGCCCGAGCTCCTCGAGTCCGGCGAGCTCATGCGTCGCGCCGCGAAGGCGCTGGCGAAGGTGGCCCGCCACCGGCTGCGCGAGCAGGGCGGCCAGCGCGTCGTCGCGCTCGTCGGCCCCGGCAACAACGGCGCCGACGCCCTGTGGGCCGTGCACCGGCTCGCGAAGAAGGGGCTCGACGTCGCCGCGGTCGTCCACGACACCACCGCGGTGCCGGCCCAGCAGGAGGCCGCCGAGGCCGCGGCCGCCGCCGGCGCACAGCTCCACGCGGGTGACGGTCCCGAGGCGCTCGCGACGATCTCCGCCGCGCACGTCGTCCTCGACGGCATCACGGGCCTCGGGGGGCGCCCGGGGGTCCCGCTCTTCGCCAGGCACTGGGTCGACGCGATCTACCCCGGCGCCTACGTCATCGCCGTCGACGCCCCCTCCGGGCAGCCCGTCGACGGCGGACCAGTCGTGCCCGACGCGGTCTTCGCCGACGAGACGGTGACCTTCGTCGCGCCCAAGCCGGTGCACCTGCTGCCGCCCACCGAGTCGACGACCGGCCTGCTCACGGTCATCGACATCGGTGTCCGGGCGCCCGGCGAGCCGGCCGTCACCTCGCTCGACCCCGACGACGTCGCGGCCCTGTGGCCGGTCCCGCAGCGCGGCGACGACAAGTACTCCCGCGGCGTCCTCGGGCTCGTCGCCGGCGGCGAGTCCTACACCGGGGCGGCGGTGCTCTCCGCGACGGCGGCGGTCACCGCGGGCGTAGGGATGCTGCGCTACGTCGGCACCCCCGAGCCCGAGGCGCTCGTGCGCGCCTCCGTGCCCGAGGCCACCCACGGGCCCGGACGGGTGCAGGCCTGGGCGATCGGCCCCGGTCTCGACGTCGCGTCCCGGGCGAAGGGGGCCAAGGCGCAGCTCGACGTCGCGCGAGAGGCCCTCGACTCCGATCTGCCGGTCCTCCTCGACGCCGGCGGTCTCGATCTCGTCACCGGGGTCCGCGACGCCCCGACCCTGCTCACGCCGCACGCCGGCGAGGCCGCGCGGCTGCTCTCGCGGCTCGGGGGCGGCGAGGTCGAGCGGGCCGACGTCGAGGCCGACCCGGTGACGCACGCCCGGCGGATCGGCGAGCTCACCGGCGCCACCGTCCTGCTCAAGGGCGCGAGCACCCTCGTCGTGCCCCCGAGCGGTCCGGTCCTCGTCCAGTCCAGCGCCCCGGCCTGGCTCGCGACGGCTGGCTCCGGCGACGTCCTCACCGGTCTCGTCGGCACCCTGCTCGCCGCCGGGCTCGACCCCGCAACTGCCGGCGCCCTCGGCGCGCTCGTCCACGGCGAGGCCGCGCACGACGCGAGCGGCGGCGGGCCCGTCCGGGCCCTCGCCGTCGCCGAAGAAATCGGTCGAACCCTCGCGCGCCTCCTGGCAGCATCGCCGGGGTGACCGACACCCCCTTCGCCGCCGCCACCCTCGACCGGGCCGCGCTCCTCGCGCTCTACGACGAGCACCTGCGTGCCGAGGGCGAGGTGCCCTCCGCCGACCGCGTCGAGCGGGTCGGCCCGGTCCTCGTCGGGCGCTACGGCGCCGAGCGAGGCTTTGTCACCTACCGCGACCTCGGCGGTCTCGACGCCGAGGGCATCGCCGACCTCGTCGCGCGGGTCGTGCGTCCGCTCCTCGACGACCCGGCGGTCGACGTCGTCGAGTGGAAGACACGCGGCCACGACGAGGCCCCGGGCCTCGACGAGGCGCTGCGCGCGCACGGCCTGCAGCCGCAGGAGGTCGAGTCGGTGATGATCGGCGCGGCGAGCGCGCTCGCGCTCGACCTGCCGCTGCCGCACGGCGTGACCATCCGTCGGGTCGAGGACGAAGGGGGGCTGCGCGCGGCCGAGGCGTGCGCGGCGGCCGTCTTCGACAGCTCGCCGCAGGACGCGCGCCGGATCGCCGACGAGATCGTGCGAAGGGTGATGTCGGGGCGCGACGACCTCGAGATGTGGGTCGCCGAGCACGACGGCCAGGTCATCTCGTGCGGCCGGCTCGAGCCGGTGGGCGACTCCGGGGTCGCCGGCATCTGGGGCGGGGCCACCCTGCCGCAGTGGCGCCGCCAGGGCGTCTACCGGGCGCTCACCGCCGAGCGGGCCCGCTCGGCGATGCGGCGCGGCGTGCGCTGGATCCACTCGGACTCGACCGAGGGGTCCCGGCCCGTCCTCGAGCGCTCGGGCCTCGTGCGGGTGACGGCGACGACCCCCTACGAGTGGCGCCGGACCCGCTGAGCAGCCTGCGCGGTCGCCCGGGGCAGCCGACCTAGGATGGGACGACCATGTCCACCGCCCCGCTCGAGCCCACCTCGTCAGCCCCGCCCTACCTCGGCACGAGCCGCGTGAGCGTCGACCTCGACGCGATCCGCGACAACGTCGTCGAGCTCGACCGCCGGGCCGGTCAGGCCGGCGTCATGGCCGTCGTCAAGGCCGACGCCTACGGTCACGGCCTCGTCCCCTCGGCCCGGGCCGCGATCGCCGGCGGGGCGCGCTACCTCGCCGTCGCCCAGCTCGCGGAGGCCCTCGGGCTGCGCCGCTCCGGTGTCGATGCGCCCCTGCTCACCTGGCTCTTCGCCCCGGGCGACGACCTCACCGAGGCGGTCCGGACGGGCATCACCCTGTCCGCCGGCTCCCCGTGGGCCCTCGAGGCGATCGCCGGTGCCGCTCGCGAGACGGGCCTGACCGCCCGCACCCACCTCAAGGTCGACACCGGCCTGGGCCGCGGCGGGTCGTGGGGCGAGGACCTCGAGCACGTCCTGCGCCGGGCGGCCGAGCTCGCGACCGAGCAGGTCGTCGAGGTCGAGGGCATCTGGTCGCACTTCGCCTGGGCCGACGCCCCCGAGCACCCGACGGTGCGCGCGCAGCAGGAGGTCTTCGAGACGACGTGCGCGCGGGCCGAGCGGCTCGGGCTGCGGATCCCCCTTCGTCATCTCGCGAACTCCGCGGCGACCCTCACCAACCCCTCCGCCGCCTTCGACCTCGTGCGTCCCGGTCTGGCGGTCTACGGGCTGTCGCCGGTGCCCGACCTCGGGTCGCCCGAGGACTTCGGGCTGCGCGAGGCGATGCGGCTGACCGCCCGCCTCGTGTCGGTCAAGGACGCCCCGGCCGGCCAGGGCGTCTCCTACGGCCACGAGTACACGACCTCGCGGGCGACCCGCCTCGGCCTCGTGCCGCTCGGCTACTCCGACGGCATCCCGCGCCACGCGGGCAACGCCGGCCCGATCCAGGTCGGGGGAGACCGCCTGCGCATCGCCGGACGCGTGTGCATGGACCAGGTCGTCGTCGACCTCGGCCCGGGCAGCGACGCGCAGCCCGGTGACGAGGTCGTGCTCCTCGGCCGCGGCGTCGACGGCGAGCCGACCGCGCAGGACTGGGCGGAGGCGGCCGGCACGATCAACTACGAGGTCGTCACCCGCATCGGCGCCCGCGTGCCGCGGGTCTACCTCGGCGGGGCCGGCTCGGGGGAGCGGTCGTGATGGCCTCGCGACGCACGAAGACCGCGCTCGGGGCCTCGCTGGGCGCCGGTGTCATCGCCGCGGGCGCCGGGGCGATCGCCGCTCGCCGTGGCCACGGCCCGGTCCGCACCTCGCACCCCGACGGCACCCACCCGTGGGGCTTCACCCCCGGTCGGGTCGAGTCGGTCCTCGCGACCGACGGCACCGTCCTGCACGTCGAGGTCGACGAGCCGAAGGGGTCGACCCGCCGCGGTCGTCCCACCGTCGTCCTCGTCCACGGATTCACGATCGACCTCACGACGTGGGCGCACCAGCGCCGGCGCCTCGTGCTCGAGGGCTACCGCGTCGTCACCTACGACCAGCGCAACCACGGGCTGTCCGGGCAGGGCGACCTCTCGGACTGCACGATCGAGCAGCTCGGCCGCGACCTGCGCAGCGTCCTGGAGGCCGTCGTGCCGAGCGGCCCGGTCGTGCTCGTCGGGCACTCCATGGGCGGCATGACGATCATGAGCCTGGCCCAGCAGCAGCCCGCGCTCGTCGAGGAGCGGGTGCGCGCGGTCGGGCTGGTGTCGACGAGCGCGGGCGGCGGCGGACTCGTGAGCGTCGGCTTCGGGCCCCTGCTCGACGGCCTCGTCGTGCGCCTCGGCCCGGGCCTGCTGCGCCGCCTCGGTTCGCGCGACGGCGTCTGGGGCGGTCTGCGGCGCGTCGGGCGTGACGCCGAGCGCACGGCGGTCCAACGCTACGGCTTCGGCGAGCGGGCCGACGACGAGACGCTGTCGTACTTCTCCGACGTCATCTTCTCGACCCCGCTGGCGACGATCGCGGCCTTCTTGCCCCAGCTCGACGAGCTCGACGTCCGCGACGCGCTCCCCGGGCTGGCGCGCACGGAGGTGCTCGTGCTCGGCGGCAGCCGTGACCAGCTGACTCCTCCCTCGCACAGCGAGGCCATCGTCGACCTCGTGCCGCGGAGCGTGCACGTCGTCGTGCCCGGCGCGGGTCACCTCCTGCCGATGGAGCGGCCCGACGTCGTGACGGGCGAGCTCCTCGCGCTCGTCGAGCGGGGCGTCGCCGCCCGGGCCCGCAGCGGCCGCTCGGCCTCGGGGGTCGAGGTGCGCGACACCGGGGCGGGCGTCGAGGCGAGCGCATGACCTCGATCTCGCTGCCGACCCCGCAGAGCACCCGAGAGGCCGGCCGACGCCTCGGCGAGTCGCTGCGTGCCGGCGACCTCGTCGTGCTCACCGGCGGCCTCGGTGCCGGCAAGACGACGATGACCCAGGGCCTGGCCGACGGGGTGGGCGTGCGCGGGCCGATCACCTCGCCGACCTTCGTCATCGCCCGTGTGCACCCGAGCCTCGTCGGCGGGCCGGCTCTCGTGCACGTCGACGCCTACCGGCTCGGGGGCGCCGCCGAGCTCGACGACCTCGACCTCGACACCGACCTCACCGACAGCGTCACCGTCGTCGAGTGGGGCAGCGGCCTCGTCGAGGACCTCAGCGAGGACCGTCTCGAGATCACCCTCGCCGCCGACTCCGAGACCGAGGCGCGCACGCTGACCCTCACCGGCCGTGGCCGGTGGGCAGGCGCGCCCGCCGACGCCCTCGTCCGATCCCTCACCGCGGAGGTCTGATGCTCCTCGCGCTCGACACCTCGACCTCGGCCGTCGCCGTCGCCCTGCTCGACCTCGACGGCGGCCTGCTGGCGCAGGAGCACGTCGTCGACCCCCGGGGGACGACCGAGCTCCTCGCGCCGCTCGTGCAGCGGGCGCTCGCCGCCGCCGGTGCGACGCCGGCCGACGTCGAGCTCGTCGCCGTCGGCACCGGGCCCGGTCCCTTCACGAGCCTGCGGGTCGGCATCGTCACCGCGCGGACCTTCGCCCTCGCCCGCTCGGTGCCCGTCCTCGGGGTCCCCTCGCACGACGCGATCGCCCACGAGTGGTACCTCGCCGGGGGGCGGGGCCCGCTGCTCGTCGCGACCGACGCCCGACGCAAGGAGGTCTACGCGAGCGTCTACGCGCAGGCCGCGGGCGACGAGAGCGCGCTGCCCTGGCAGCTGACGCGCGGTCCGCTCGTCAGCCGCGCCGTCGACCTGCCCGAGGGCGAGCGCGTCCTGCCCACCGCCGGTCGTGGTCCCTCGCTCTACCCCGAGGCGCTGGCGAACGCCGACGGCCCGCTCGACGTCTCCGCCGCAGCGCTCGGCGGGGTCGCCCTGGCCCGCCACCGCCTCGGTCTCGACCAGCCCACCGACCCGCTGTACCTCCGCCGCCCCGACGCCACCCCGTCGGTGCCACGCTCGGCGATCGGCGCCCAGCGCCAGGACGAGCAGACGCCCGGCACCCCCTCCGCCGGGCCCGCGGGGGCGACCCAGCAGTGAGCGCGACCGCGACGACGCCGACGTGGCGCGCGGTCGGGTGGCGAGACATCCCCGCGCTCGCCGCGCTCGAGCAGCAGATCTACCCCGACGACGCGTGGTCCGAGCAGTCCTGGTGGGGCGAGCTCGCCGCGCGTCCGCGGCGCGACTACGTCATCGTCGAGGACGACGAGGGCGTGCTCGGCTACGCCGGTCTGGACCACGGCGGCGAGGTGGGTGACGTCATGACGATCGCCGTCGCGCCGCGCGGCCGCCGCCGCGGGCTCGGTCGGTCGCTGCTCGACGAGCTCGTCGCCCGGGCGCGGGCCGGCGGCGCCGCCCGCCTGCTGCTCGAGGTGCGCGCCGACAACGTCGCGGCCCGTGCCATGTACGAGGCCGCCGGGATGAGGCTGCTGAGCAGCCGACGCGGCTACTACCCCGGGGGAGTCGACGCGCTCGTCCTCGGGCTCGACCTCGACACCCCTTCGCCGCCCGACGGACCGGAGAGCCGATGACCCCGCCCACCACCTCCACCCCGCTCGTCCTCGGCATCGAGACGTCGTGCGACGAGACCGGCATCGGGATCGTCTGCGGCGAGGAGCTGCTCGTCGACGCGATCGCCAGCTCGGTCGAGGAGCACGCCCGCTTCGGCGGCGTCGTGCCCGAGGTCGCCAGCCGCGCCCATCTCGAGGCGATGGTCCCGACCCTCGAGCGTGCGTGCGCCCAGGCCGGTGTGCGCCTGCAGGACCTCGACGGCATCTCCGTGACCTCCGGGCCCGGTCTGGCCGGCGCGCTCATGGTCGGCGTCGCCTCGGCGAAGGCCCTGTCCGTCGCCCTCGGCATCCCGCTGTACGGGGTCAACCACCTCGCCAGCCACGTCGCCGTCGACATCGTCGAGCACGGGCCGCTGCCCGAGCCGACCCTCGCGATGCTCGTGTCGGGCGGGCACTCCTCGTTGCTGCTCGTCCCCGACGTCACGCACGACATCCGCAGCCTCGGGTCGACGATCGACGACGCGGCCGGCGAGGCCTTCGACAAGGTCGCACGGGTGCTCGGGCTGCCCTTCCCCGGCGGGCCGCACGTCGACCGGGCCGCGCGCGACGGGCAGGTCGTCATCGACTTCCCCCGCGGGCTGACGACCGGCCGCGACATGCAGCGCCACCGCTTCGACTTCTCCTTCTCCGGTCTCAAGACCGCCGTCTCGCGGTGGGTCGAGCACCAGCGCGCCGACGGCGTCGCGATCTCCGTGCCCGACGTCGCCGCGTCCTTCCAGGAGGCGGTCGTCGACGTGCTCACCCGCAAGGCCGTCCTCGCGTGCACCGAGCACGACGTCGCCGCGCTGCAGGTCGGCGGAGGTGTCGCCGCCAACTCGCGGCTGCGCGCGATGGCCCAGGAGCGCTGCGACGCGGCCGGCATCGAGCTGCGCATCCCGCGCCCGGGGCTGTGCACCGACAACGGCGCGATGGTCGCCAGCCTCGGCGCGCAGATGATGATCAAGGGCCGCCCGGCGAGCGACCTCTCGCTCCCCGCGGACTCCTCGATGCCGGTGACCGACGTGCAGTCCGGGCTGCCGGTGCACGTCGACCACGACCACGCCCACTGAGGCCGCCACCCCCTTCGCGCCCCGCCGCGCCCCCTTCGTGCTCGGCTGCGCCCCCACCTACCACGCCGTAGGTGGGGTGATCACGACCAGTACGGCGTGGTAGCCGGGTCGGCAGCCGGCGGCGAAGGGGGGGGCCGGCGGAGGGGCGAGCGCGGACGGGGTCAGCCGCAGCGCAGCAGGCCCATGTCCTCCTTCAGAGTGAGGACGCGCGTCACCGAGGCCTGCACCTGCTCGGCGAAGTCCTCGTCGGACGCCGCCCGGCGCACGATCGCGGAGGTCATCGTCTGCGTCTGGGTCGCGTCGGCGGTGAGGACGACGTCGCCCCCGGCGGCGATGAAGCGGGTCGCGCGCTGGCCGACGGGCACGTCCGCGACCGCCTTGGCCACCCCGACGTCGTCGGTGACGACGACGCCGTCGAAGCCCATCTGCTCGCGGAGCAGGTCGGTGACGACCGCCCGGCTGAAGGGCGCCTGGTTGTCGGCGTCGATCTTCGGGTAGCGGGCCGACCCGACCATGACGAGCGTCGGCGTAGCCCGCATCGCGGCGGCGAAGGGGGCGAGGTGCGGGTCCGACGTCGTCGCCGTGGAGTCGGTGATGCCCGAGGCCGTCGCGTCGGTGTTGCCGGTGATCCGGCCGATACCGGGGAAGTGCTTCGTCGTCGGCATGACACCCGCCGCGTGCATCCCCTTCGCGAAGGCCGTCGCGCCCCGCGTCACGGCCGCGGGGGTCGAGCCGTACTCGCGCCCGTACTGCCCGATGGGGGCGTTGCCCCGGCCGATCTCGGCGGGGACGGTGTCGGTCGTCGGGGCGAGGTTGACGTTGACCCCCGCCTGCTCGAGCTCGGCTCCCCACCCCTTCGCCTGCCGGGTGAGCTCGGCCGGTGCGAGGGCACCCTGCTCACGCCCGGAAGGGATGGTCGAGAAGCCCTCGCCGGTGAGCTGCTGGACCTCGCCGCCCTCCTGGTCGGCCGCGACGAGGACACCGACGCGGGTGCCGCCGACGCGCACCGCGGAGTCCTGCAGGTGCTCGCTCGTCGCGGCGACGTTCGCCCGGCCGGTCCAGCCGCCGAGGTAGAGCATGCTGCCGAGCCCGTCGGCGAGCTGTGCGTCGAGGCCGTTCGTGCCCATCTGGGGGGTGAGCGCGACCATGAGCAGCTGGCCGGCGTGCTGGGTCGGCGTCATCGCCGCGACGGTGCGGCTCACGCAGGACGAGACGACCGGGGTGCTCGACGTGCTGCTCGTGGCGCTCGAGGGGCTCGAGGTGGTGCTGCTGCTCGGGCTCGAGGCGCTGCTGGGGGAGGTGCTGCTCGAGGTGCCGCTGGAGGACGCGCTGCTGGAGGACGTGCTGCTCGTGCCGGTGCTGCTCGAGACGGGGGAGTCCCCCGAGCACGCGGCGAGGGCGAAGACCGCCAGGGTCGCGGGGGTGAGGAGGTAGCGGTGCGTCACCCGGGTCACGCTACGCGAGCGGCTCGACGACGACCGCCGCGCTCTCGCCGGCCACTCGCGTCAGCACGACGACCGCCTGGGCCCCGTCGCCGGCCCCGCGGCCGATGCGCAGCCCGCGTCGCAGCTGCTCGTCGTCGACCCGGATCCCGCGCTTCTTGATGGTCAGACCGGTGATGCCGCGCTCGCGCAGCCAGGCGCGCAGCACCTTGACGTTGTAGGGCATCGCCTCGACGACCCGGTAGCCGCGGGCGAAGGGGACGTCGTGCGCGCTCTCGCTCGTCACGAGCCCCAGACCGGGCTCGACCTCCGCCCCGCCGACCTCTCGGGTCAGCGCGCCGACGAGACCGGCCCGCACCACCGCGCGGTCGGCCTCGTAGAGGTGCGCGCCGAGCCCCCCGAGCGAGGCGACGGCGGGCGGGTCCTCGTCGGCGTGCGACTGGTCGACCCGCACGCTCGGCGCCCCGTGCCGCATGACGAGCGCGCTGCGCCCGGCGGTGCGCACGAGGGGGCCCCACCACACAGAGCACTCGAGGACCGTGCCGTCGTAGGAGACCCACTGCGCCTCGGTGCCCAGCGGGGGCACGTCGTGCGGCAGAGAGGGCGACATCTTCACCCCGGTCGCCGGCACGGCGGTGGCCAGCTCGAGGACGAGGTCCCACGACGGCGAGAGCTCCTCGAGCCGGAAGACCCGACGGGTGCGCCCCTGCGCGTCGGCGACCCCGGGGGTGCGCCGCGCGGGGTCGAGCCAGATGCCGACCCGGGCGTGGATCGGGTCCGCCGGGGGCTGCAGGTCCTCGGCCAGGCCGACGCGTGCGCGGCTGTCCGGCCACGGTCGCAGGTTGCTGTCGGCGACGGCGGCGGTCACGGGGTCCCGGTCCAGGCCTTGGACGGTGACGCCGAGCGAGCTCATCGCCATCGCGTCCGAGCCGATGCCGCAGCCGAGGTCGTGGACGGTCGCGAGCGAGGCGGCGGCGAAGCGGGCGGCGTGGGTGGCGGCCACCTCGAGCCGGGTGGCCTGCTCGAGGCCGTCGGGGGTGAAGAGCATGCCGTCGGCGAACTCGCCGAACTTGTCCCGGGCGCGGTGGCGCAGCCGGTGCTGGGTGAGCGCCGCGGCGACGAGCTCGGGGGAGTGCCCCTGCGCCCGCAGCCGGCCCTGCACCGCGAGCACCTGCGACTCGTCGTACGGGGGGAGCGAGCTCAGCAGCTCGTGCCCCTGGGGACCCGCGAGGGCCTTGACCGTCGTGACGTCCACCGCCCCACCCTCTCACCCCCCTTCGCGCGGTGCGTCGCTCGGCCCGGCCTCCCCAGGCCGTGCCGTGGTCGTGCGCGCTGCGCGAAGGGGACCCGTCGTCGGCGCGGCCCCCTGGGACCTCCTCCGATCGGCCAGACCCCATGCGAAGGGGGACCCCTCTGGCCCCTTCGCCAGTGAGGTCCCCCTTCGTCCCTCCGGGGGCTGCCAACGGTCCCTGCGCCGGGCAGACGGGTGGCTGATCTCCTGCGCGCGCCCGCACCAGCGGGGTCACGCCGTCGAGCTCAGCTCGGGAGGCTCCTTCCGCGCAGACCGGCGTGACGTCGTGATGTGGTCACGCCCGGATCTGGCTGTGGTCTCGGTGCGATTCGTCCAGGTGACATGCTCTGACGGAGCACACCCCTTCGTGCAGAGATGAAGTGAATCCCTTGAAGGCCTTGCCCGCGCCGGACGAGCTCGTGTACCGGCTCACGCCGACCGAGCTCATGACGTCGCGCTTCGGCATCTCCGCCCTCACCGAGGCCTGCCTCTCGCTGCGCGTCATCCGTCGGCCGGAGGACTACCCGCACCTGCGCGAGTGGCGTCGGCACGTGCTCGCGACGACGCCGCTGCCCGTGCTGCAGACCCTCGCCGCGCTCGTCTCCGACGACATGTCGACCCCGGAGTTCCTCAACCCGCGGCCGCACGCGGGTGCACCGGACTTCACCGCCGAGATGCGCGAGCTGGCCCGCATGGACCCAGCGGTCGTCGGGGCCGAGCTCGACGTGCTCTTCCCCGACCGTCGCCCCGTGGCGCTGCAGGGCTCGGACGTCGCCGTGCACCGCCAGGTCGTCGCCGCGATGCAGGCGTACTGGACCCACAGCTTCGCGCCGTGGTGGGAGCGGATCAGCGCCGCGCTGCGCGAGGACATCGCCGTGCGCTCCGACGTCGCGGTGACCGCGGGGCTGCTGCCGGCTCTCGACCAGCTGAGCCCCCATCTCGAGGTCACGGCGACGCAGGTCGTCTGCCGCAACCCCAACGGGCCGAACTTCGAGGCCGACGTCGACGGGCGAGGGCTCGTCTTCGTGCCGACCCTCTTCGCGCCCTTCCCGGCCTGCCCGGTGCACGAGGGGGCGCAGCCCTACGTCCTCTACCCGGCGCGTCCGGTGCCGCTCGGGGCCGCACCGCACCGCCCCGACCTCTCCGCCCTGCTCGGGCCGGCCCGCGCGGCGGCGCTGTCCTCGGTGGGCCTGGAGACGACGAGCACCGCCCTCGGTCGCCACCTGGGCGTCTCCACCTCGGCCGCCGGCCAGCACCTGCGGTGGCTCACGAGGGCCGGCCTGCTCGAGCCGAGCCGGCGGGGGAGCAGCGTCTACTACGCACCGACCGCGACGGGCCGCCAGGTCCTCAGCTCCCACCACCACGGCCCGCGCTGACCGCCTGCTGGCACTCAGGTTGACCGAGTGCTAACGAGCGGCCTAGATTTCTGCTTGGCACTCTCCACTGGTGAGTGCCAGGACCAGAGCCGGTCGACCCCCGCGACGGCGAGCGGCTCTGACCACTGAAGACAAGCGAAGTAACTTCCATCGAAGGAGCCAACGTGTCGGTTTCGCTCAAGCCGCTCGAGGACCGCATCATCGTCAAGTCGCTCGAGGCCGAGCAGACCACGGCCTCCGGCCTGGTCATCCCGGACACCGCCAAGGAGAAGCCCCAGGAGGGCGAGGTCGTCGCCGTCGGTCCGGGCCGCGTGTCCGACGCCGGTGAGCGCGTCGCCATGGACATCTCCGTCGGCGACCGCGTCATCTACAGCAAGTACGGCGGCACCGAGGTCAAGCACGGCGGGACCGAGTACCTCATCCTCTCGGCGCGCGACGTCCTCGCGATCGTCGGCTGACCCACCTCTCAGCACGCTGACGCCCCGGGTGCGGGCCCGCCCGGGCTCCCCGGGGCGTCGCGCTGACCTCCCCCCTTCGATCAACAGTAAGGACTGACATGGCCAAGGAACTGGCGTTCAACGACTCCGCCCGTGACGCCCTCCAGCGTGGCGTCGACCAGCTCGCCAACGCGGTGAAGGTGACGCTCGGCCCCAAGGGTCGCAACGTCGTCATCAACAAGTCGTGGGGCGCCCCCACGATCACCAACGACGGTGTGACGATCGCCCGCGAGATCGAGCTCGAGGACCCCTACGAGAACCTCGGCGCCCAGCTCGCGAAGGAGGTCGCCACCAAGACCAACGACGTCGCCGGTGACGGCACGACGACCGCGACCGTCCTCGCCCAGGCCATGGTCAAGGAGGGCCTGCGCAACGTCGCCGCGGGCGCCGCCCCGTCCGGCCTCAAGCGCGGCATCGACAAGGCGGTCGAGGCCGTCTCCGGGCGTCTGCTCGAGACCGCCCGCGAGGTCGAGGGCAAGGACGAGATCGCCCAGGTCGCCTCGCTCTCCGCGCAGGACCAGACCATCGGCGGGATCATCGCCGAGGCCTTCGACAAGGTCGGCAAGGACGGCGTCATCACGGTCGAGGAGTCCTCGACCGCCGAGACCTCGCTCGACTTCACCGAGGGCATGCAGTTCGACAAGGGCTACATCAGCCCCTACTTCGTCTCCGACGCCGAGCGCATGGAGGCCGTCCTCGAGGACGCCTACGTCCTCATCAACCAGGGCAAGATCTCGACGGTCGCCGACATCCTCCCCGTCCTCGAGAAGGTCGTGCAGTCGGGCAAGCCGCTGCTCATCATCGCCGAGGACATCGAGGGCGAGGCGCTGTCGACGCTCGTCGTCAACAAGATGCGCGGCACCTTCAACGTCGCGGCCGTCAAGGCCCCCGGCTTCGGCGACCGCCGCAAGGCGATGCTGCAGGACATGGCCATCCTCACGGGTGCCCAGGTCATCGCCGAGGAGGTCGGCCTCAAGCTCGACCAGGCCGGTCTCGAGGACCTCGGCCAGGCCCGTCGCGTCGTCATCACCAAGGACGCCACGACGATCATCGACGGCCAGGGCGAGAGCTCGCAGGTCGAGGGCCGGGTCAACCAGATCAAGGCCGAGATCGAGCGCACCGACTCCGACTGGGACCGCGAGAAGCTCCAGGAGCGCCTCGCCAAGCTCGCCGGTGGCGTCTGCGTCATCCAGGTCGGTGCCCACACCGAGGTCGAGCTCAAGGAGAAGAAGCACCGGATCGAGGACGCGATCTCCGCGACGCGCGCCGCGATCGAGGAGGGCATCGTCGCCGGTGGCGGCTCCGCCCTCGTGCACGCCGTCTCCGTCATCGACACCCTCACCCTCGAGGGCGACGAGGCGACCGGCGCGAGCATCGTGCGCAAGGCCGCCGTCGAGCCGCTGCGCTGGATCGCCGAGAACGCCGGCCTCCAGGGCTACGTCGCGGTCTCGAAGGTCTCCGAGCTCGAGCCGGGTCAGGGCCTCAACGCCGCGACCGGTGAGTACGGCGACCTCGTCGGCGCCGGCGTCATCGACCCGGTCAAGGTCACCCGCTCCGCGCTCGTCAACGCCGCGTCGATCGCGTCGATGGTCCTCACCACCGACACGCTCGTCGTCGACAAGCCCGAGGACGAGGAGCCCGCTGCCGCGGGTCACGGTCACCACCACTGACCCGACCTCACCCCGGACGAAGGGGGCGACGCACCACGGTGCGTCGCCCCCTTCGTCGTCCCGGTGACCCGGCAGCAACGGGACCCGTGGGGGTGCTGGCCCGCATATACGGGGTCAACCGCACCAGGGGTCCAGTTACTGCCGGGTAGCTCCGGGGAGAGCTGGGATCTCGGGGCCGAGACCGCGCGGGGGAGGGTTCGGGCCCTCCCGCCTCGTCAGAAGGACCCCGAGGACCCGCCGTCGCCCCCTCCGCCGCCCCCGCCGAAGCCGCTCCCGCTGTCGAAGCCGCCACCCATGTGCCCGCCGTGATGGTGATGGTGGTGCGACATGCCGAGCGCGACGCCGGCCGCGCTCGAGCGGTGCCGCGAGGACCCGCGACCGCCTGTCACCACGGCCACGAGCCCGAGGACGACGACGAGGCCCCCGACGAAGGCGAAGGGGACGCCGAAGAGGTCCTGCCCCGTCGCGACCCCGTCGTCGCCGACGTCCCACGGCCCGCCGAGCATCTCGTCGTGCTCGACCCAGTCGCTCTCGGTGTCGGCGCCGGTGCGCTGGGCGGGGCTGCCGGCCTCGGCCGCGGCGAGCTCGACGGCCCGGGCCACCGCGGTCTCCCAGCGCCCGTCACGCAGAGCAGGTCGGACCTGCCCGATGATGCGCGCGGCCTCGCGGTCGGTGAGCCGGGCCCGCTCGCGGCTGCCGACCTGGACCCGGATGCGGCGGTCCTGGGTCGCGACGACGACGAGCACCCCGCGTCCGACGCCGGCCCGCCAGCTCGTCCCCACCCGACGGGCATACGCCTCGACGCCCTCGTCACCGGTCGTGCGCACGACGAGTGCCCGGACGACGACCTGCGGCTCGGAGCGGGCGGTCTCGCGCAGCGAGCGTGCGAGCCGGCTGCGCTGACCCGAGGTCAGCACGTCGTCCGGGTCGGCGAAGCGGGTGGCCGAGGAGGGCGCCGGCGGCACCGGCACGCGCTCGGCCGCAGCGGCGGGCGCCAGGACGAGCAGGGGCAGCAGCGCGGCGAGCAGCACCTGCAGCGCACGGACGGACCTGCTCATGACGACCCCCTGCCGACATCGCGGGCCCTGCACCCGCGTGTGCGGAACCTACCGGCTCCGGCACCTCCCCGCTCGTCGCCGCGCAGCGGGCAGGAGAGCCCGGCTCAGCAGGTCAGGGCGTCGAGGAGCACGCGGACGGCGGGGGACTCGCGCATCGACACCCGCGAGAGCGCGAGCACCTCGCGGGTCGGCACGGGGTCGACGACGGGCACCGCGACGAGGTCCGCCGTGAGCTCGGAGCGGCCCATGCGCGGCACGAGGGCGACCCCGAGACCGGCGCGCACGAGCGCCAGCTGGGCGTCGAACTCGGCCGACTCGTGCACGACCCGCGGGCGAGCCCGGTGCAGCGCATGCATGTGGACGAGCCACTCGCGGCAGATCGTCCCCTCGGGCGTCGCCACCCAGCCCTCGTCGACGAGGTCGGCGGCGCGGACCTCATGGGCCGTGGCGAGGGGATGACCCGCCGGGACGACGAGGTCGGCCCGGTCCACGCGGAGCGGGCGGACGTCGACGTGCTCGGGGATCGACAGCGGCACCGTCCCCCACGAGTGGGTGATGCCGAGGTCGACCCGACCGGCGGCGACGAGCTCGACGGTCTGCCACGGCTCGCTCTCGCTGAGGCGCAGGCGCAGGTCGGGCCAGGTGCGCAGGACGTCGCGGACGACCGGGGCCACGAGCCCGCGCAGCGCCGTCGAGAAGGCCGCGACGCTCAGCTCGCCGACGACGCGGTCGGCGGCGGCCTGCAGCCCGGCCTCGACCTGCTCGACGGCGCGAAGGACCTCACCGCCCGAGTCGCAGAGCCGTCGGCCGTGCTCGGTGAGGATGACGCCGCGCCCCACGCGCTCGAGGAGCGGCAGGCCGACGGCCCGCTCGAGCCGCTTGACCTGCTGCGACACCGCGCTCGTCGTGTAGCCGGTCGCCTCCGCCGCGGCGACGACGGTGCCGTGGTCCCGGACGGCGCGCAGCGCGCGGACGGCGTCGAGATCGATCATGCAGCGACGGTACACGGTCAGCACACAGATCATTTGCTGGTGCTACGAGGTCGTCGCGCGCAGACTGGCACCCATGACCCCTCGTGACACCGGGCTCGCCGCCCTCATGGCCCTCATCTGGGGGAGCAACTTCGTCGTCATCGAGTGGGGTCTGCAGGACGTCCCGCCGCTGCTCTTCGCCGCGATGCGCTTCGTCCTCGTGCTGCTGCCGGCGATCTTCCTCGTCCCGCGCCCGGCGGTGTCGTGGCGGGTGCTCGCCACGGTCGGGCTCACCGTGAGCCTGGGCCAGTTCTCGATGCTCTACCTCGCGCTGCACCTCGGGATGCCGAGCGGGATGGCCGCGCTCGTCCTGCAGGTTCAGGTGCCCCTCACCCTCGTCATCGCGGCCGTCGTCCTCCACGAGCGGGTCGCCCCGGCGGTGGCGATCGGTGTGGGCGTGGCCGTCGTCGGACTCGCCGTCGTCGCCCTCGGCCGGGGAGCGGCCGGCCTGCTCCCCTTCGCCGTCACCCTGCTCGCCGGCCTGTCCTGGGCGGTCGGCAACGTCGTCGTGCGGGCGAAGGGGGTGCCCGGTGGCCTCGGTCTGACGGTCTGGTCCTCGCTCGTCGTGCCGCTGCCGCTGCTCGCGCTGTCCCTGCTCGTCGACGGCCCGGCGACCGTCGTCGACGCCCTCTCCGGGCTCGGCTGGCGCCCGCTGCTGTCGACGGCATGGACGGCGGTCGTCTCGACGCTCGTCGGCTACGGGATCTTCTACTCGCTGCTCCACCGCAACCCCAGCGCGACCGTCGTCTCGTGGGTGCTCGCGGTGCCGCCGCTGGCGATCCTGCTCGCCTGGGTGCTGCAGGGCGACCAGCCCTCGGCGACCGACCTCGTCGGTGCCGGCATCGCGATGACCGGCCTGGCCGCGGCCCAGCTGCTCCAGGCCCGCGCGCGCCGCGCCCCGGTGCTGCCCGAGCCCGTCTCTGCCGCTCGCTGAGCGGCTCCGCGCGTCGGACTGCGGGTGGGTCCCGACCCGACGAGATCTGGCGGGTCTCACCCCTTCGCCCTGTCGAGGCGCCGTCCGACGCGCCGGACGGGCAGGCCTCAGGAGGTGATGACGCGGACCTCGATGGTCTCGTCGAGCTCGCGCAGCCGCTGCTCGACGTCTCCGGGCAGGGAGCCGGCGAGGTCGGTGACGGCGTAGCCGTACTCGCCCCGCGTCGAGAGCTGCTGGCTGTCGATGTTTGCCCCGCCCTCGGAGAGCAGCGTGTTGACCCGGGCGAGGACGCCGGGGACGTTGCGGTGCAGGTGGAGGATGCGGGTGTCTCCGGGCGACTGCGTGAGCGCGACGGAGGGCACGTTGACCGACATCGTCGTCGCACCGGTGTGGGCGTAGTCGCGCAGCTTGCCGCTGACATAGCGCCCGATGTCGTACTGCGCCTCCTCGGTGGACCCGCCGACGTGCGGGGTGAGGATGACGTTCGGCAGACCCTGGAGGATCGAGACGAAGGGGTCGCCCGCTTTCTTCGGCTCCTCGGGGAAGACGTCGACCGCCGCGCCTGCGATGTGACCGCTCACGAGATGCTCGCGCAGGGCCTCGAGGTCGACGACGAAGCCGCGGCACAGGTTGAGGAAGAGGCTGCGCGGTCGCATCTGGGCGAACTGCTCGGCGCCGAAGACCCCGGCGTTGCCGTCGCGTCCGTCGACGTGGAGCGAGACCGTCTCGCAGGTCTCGAGCAGCTCCTCGAGGCTGTCGCAGCGACGCGCGTTTCCGAGCGGCAGCTTGTCGTCGACGTCGTAGTAGCTGACGTGCATGCCGAAGGCCTCGGCGATGACGGAGAGCTGGCTGCCGATGTTGCCGTAGCCGACGATCCCCAGGCTGCGCCCGCGGACCTCGTGCGCCCCCTTCGCCGACTTGTCCCAGACGCCCGCGTGGAGCGCGGAGTTCTTGTCGGTGAGGTGACGGGCCATCGCGATGATCTCCGCCATGGCGAGCTCGACGACGCTGCGCGTGTTGGAGAAGGGCGCGTTGAAGACGACGGTGCCGTGCGCGGCGGCCGCGTCGAGGTCGACCTGGTTGGTGCCGATGCAGAAGGCGCCGATGGCCCGCAGCTCCGGCCGGGCCTGGAGCACCTCCCGGGTGACCTGCGTCTTGCTGCGGATGCCGAGCATCTCCACGCCCTCCAGCGCGGAGATCAGCTCGGCCTCGTCGAGGGCGCCGGAGCGCGTCTCGACCTCGAAGCCGGCGTCGGTGAGCGCGGCGGTGGCGCACTCGTGGATGTTCTCGAGGAGCAGGACCTTCACGTCGCACGAGCCTAGATCGCCTGGCGAGGACGGTGCGCAGGGTGTACGCCACTCGGACGCGCGCACCCGTGGTTAGGGTGAGCGCTATGAGGCTCCTGGGTGTCATCGGCGGCATGGGTTGGTCCGCGACGGCTGAGTACTACCGGCTGCTCAACGAAGGGGTGGAGGCGCGCCTGGGTGGTCTGCACAGCGCGCGGGTGCTCCTGCACAGCGTCGACTTCGCGCCGGTGACGGACTTCGAGCACGCCGGCGACTGGGACGGCATGGCCGAGGTCCTCGTCGACGCGGCCCGCTCGCTCGAGCGCGGGGGAGCGGAGGGCCTGCTCATCGCGGCGAACACGATGCACGCCGTCGCCGACCGGGTCTCGGCCGCGGTCGACATCCCGCTGCTCCACATCGCCGAGTCCGCCGCCCGGCGGGTCGAGGAGCAGCGCCAGAGCCGCGTGGGCCTGCTCGCCACGGCGACGACGATGGGCGCCGACTTCTACACGGGGCCGCTGTCGGCCCGCGGGCTCGAGGTGATCCTCCCCGAGGAGAGCGAGCGCCCCGAGGTCGACGCGCTCATCTACGACGAGCTCGTGCACGGCGTCATCAAGGACGCCTCGCGCAAGCGGGTGCGTCAGGTCATGGAGGGCATGGTCGACCGCGGCGCCGAGGCCGTCGTCCTCGCCGGCACCGAGCTCGGGCTGCTCATCGAGCCCGACGACTGCCCGGTGCCCCTGCACGACACGACGGAGATCCACGTCGCGGACGCGCTCGACTGGATGCTCGCCGGCTCCTGAGCGACCCGCACCGCGTCGAGATGATCCCATGAGCCAGGGCTCGCCCCATCACCTCGACCGGGTCGGTGGCGTCACCAGGGGACGTCGATCTCCGGCTCGCCCTGGACGACGGTGACCTCCTGGCCGTCGAGCGCGACGACCTGGCCGGGGCGGATCTGGGCGCCGCGTCGCGTGTCGACCTCGCCGTCGACGCTCACCCGGCCCTCGCTGATGACTTCGCGGGCGGTGGCGCCGTCGTCGACGAGCCCGGCGAGCTTGAGCAGCTGGCCGAGCCGGATGACGTCGTCGCGGATGTAGACGGACTCGTGCGTGCTCACGCGGACCAGCGTAGGCGGGTCGGCGCGTGCCGCGGTCGCCGCCGGGTCAGCCGGCGAGGGCGGCGCGGGCGAGCTGGTGCTCGCGCTCGTCCTCGGTCATGCCGCCCCACACGCCGAAGGTCTCGCGGGTGGCGAGGGCATGCGCGCGGCAGGCCGCGATGACCGGGCAGGTCGCGCAGATCTCCTTGGCCGCCGTCTCGCGCAGCCGGCGGGCAGCCCCTCGCTCGCCCTCCGGGTGGTAGAAGACGTCGGTGTCGATGCTGCGGCACCGGCCCTCGTACTGCCACTCCCACAGGTCCGCCACCGGTCCTGGCAGGTGTCCTAGGTCGGCCATCGCGGTACCCCGTTCTGCTCTGCTGATCTAGGGCGGCCCTGGTCATGTCGACCCCTGGGCGGGCTGCCCTCGTGGCACGGAACGCTACGGAGAGGGCGCCCAGGTCCAACACCCCTCGACGTCAGGATTCGCCCAAGAAATCGGGGGTCTTCGTCAAGAGATGGTCATGCCGGGTTGCGGGTCGGCGCGATCGCGCTAGGGGCGACCGCCTCGCGGACGTCACGGGACCGCCCCGCGGACGTGGTCGAGCCCGGTCGTGGGGGTGTCCGGACCACCTGCCGATGCGGCCTAGACTTGTCCAATGGCTCTCGGCTCCTCCTCCGACCCTCGCCACGACGACTTCGCCGCCCAGGCGGCGGCGCAGGCGGACCCCTTCGCCAAGGTGGGGCTCACCTACGACGACGTGCTCCTCCTGCCCGGCTTCAGCGACCTGGCGCCCGACGAGCTCGACACGACGACGCGGCTGACCCGTGAGCTCTCGCTCAACGCGCCGCTGCTCTCCGCCGCGATGGACACCGTCACCGAGTCGCGGATGGCGATCGCGATGGCGCGGCAGGGCGGCATCGGCGTGCTGCACCGCAACCTCTCCATCGAGGACCAGGCCTACCAGGTCGACCTCGTCAAGCGGACCCAGACCGGGATGATCTCCAACCCCGTCGTCATCGGGCCCGACGCGACGCTCGAGGAGCTCGACCAGCGCTGCGGCGAGTACCGCGTCTCCGGGCTGCCGGTCGTCGACGAGGGCGAGCACCTCATCGGCATCATCACCAACCGCGACCTGCGCTTCACCCCCGTCGCCGAGTGGGCCACGACGCTCGTGCGCGACGTCATGACGAAGATGCCGCTCATCACCGCCCCCGTCGGCATCTCGCAGGAGGACGCGACGACCCTGCTGCGCCAGCACAAGCGCGAGCGCCTGCCGATCGTCGACGACGAGGGTCGTCTCGCCGGTCTCATCACCGTCAAGGACTTCGTCAAGAGCGAGCAGTTCCCCCTCGCGAGCAAGGACGCCGACGGCCGTCTGCTCGTCGGTGCCGCCATCGGCTACTTCGGCGACGCGTGGGAGCGCGCGACGACGCTCATCGAGGCCGGGGCCGACGTGCTCGTCGCCGACACCGCCCACGGCCACGTGCGGATGCTGCTCGAGATGGTCGGCCGCCTGAAGTCCGACCCGGCGACCCGTCACGTGCAGGTCATCGGCGGCAACGTCGCGACCCGTGAGGGCGCCCAGGCCTTCGTCGACGCGGGCGTCGACGCGGTCAAGGTCGGCGTCGGGCCGGGCTCGATCTGCACCACCCGCATCGTCACCGGCGTCGGCGCCCCGCAGATCACCGCGGTCTACGACGCCTCGCTCGCGTGCAAGCCCGCCGGCGTGCCGGTCATCGCCGACGGCGGCATGCAGCACAGCGGCGAGATCGCCAAGGCGATCGTCGCCGGCGCCGACTCGGTCATGGTGGGCTCGATGCTCGCCGGCTGCGAGGAGAGCCCCGGCGAGCTGATCTTCGTCAACGGCAAGCAGTACAAGTCCTACCGGGGCATGGGCAGCCTCGGCGCGATGAGCAGCCGCGGCAAGAAGTCCTTCTCCAAGGACCGGTACTTCCAGGCCGAGGTCGACAGCGACGACAAGCTCGTCCCCGAGGGTGTCGAGGGGCGTGTCGCCTACCGCGGCGCCGTCTCGGCGGTCACCCACCAGATGCTCGGCGGGCTGCGCCAGTCGATGTTCTACGTCGGCGCCCGCACGGTCTCCGAGCTGCAGGCGAAGGGGAAGTTCGTCCGGATCACCTCCGCCTCGCTCAAGGAGAGCCACCCGCACAACCTCCAGGGCATCGTCGAGGCGCCGAACTACTCCGCCCGCTGAGCCGGGCGCGCTGAGCGCGGCTCAGCCGACGAGGGCGTCCCGGTAGGAGCGCAGGACCGCGCCGCCGTCGGCGCTGCGGTCGACCGAGGTCGCCGCGAGCATCGCGGACACGATCGCCCGGGTCACGCAACGGGCCGCCTCGGTCTGCAGGACGACGAGGTCGAGCGGCGAGGGGGTGGGCCCCTCGCCGGTGGCGAGGGCGAAGACCGTGTCGCCGTCGAAGGCGGTGTGCACCGGTGAGATCGCCCGGGCCATGCCGTCGTGGGCGACCCGGGCGAGCATCGAGGCCGCGGGCTTGGTGAGCCTCGCGTCCGTCGCGACGACCGCGATCGTCGTCGCGGTGCCGGCCCGCAGAGCGGTCTGCTCCTGCTCGAGCGCCGCCCAGTAGGCGTCGACCCGCGCCGGGTCGGGCTCGGGGAGCTCGGCCGCCTCCTGCGGCCCGAGCAGGCGCGCGCCGAGGAGCCGGCCGTCGGGGGCGACGGGGGAGCCGACGGCGTTGACGACGACGAGAGCGGCCACGGTCGAGCCGTCGGCGAGGACGGCGCTCGCCGTGCCCACCCCGCCCTTGAGACCCCCGGCGCGGGCCCCGGTGCCGGCGCCGACGACCCCTTCGTCGACAGGGCCGGTGGTCGCCGCGTCGTACGCGGCCCGGCCCTCGGCGGCCCCCGGGTGATGACCCCACACGCCCCCGCGGCCGAGGTCGAAGACGATGGCGCCGGGCACGATCGGCACGACCTCGCCGGGGCCCGGGCCGGCCGGCCACCCCCGCCCGTCGGCGAGCAGGCCGGCGCTCACGCCGTCGCAGGCGGCCAGCCCGAGGGCGCTGCCCCCGCCGAGGACGACCGCGTCGACGAGGTCGACCGTGTGGCGGGGGTCGAGCAGGTCGGTCTCACGGGTGCCCGGACCGCCGCCGCGCACGTCGACCCCGCCGACGGTGCCGATCGGGGGCACGACGACGGTCGTGCCGGTGAGCCAGCCCGGCTCGTCACGGGTCGCGTGGCCGACGCGCACGCCGGGCACGTCGGTGATGGCGTCGAGCGGTCCGGCGGGGGCGAGGTCCATGCGCCCAGCATGCTCGACGGCTGGTTGACTGCCGGGCATGGAGAGCCCCGACATCACCGGCATCCGCGTCCTCGACGGTCACAACGACCTCCCGTGGCACCACCGCGAGATCGCCGGGTACGACCTCGACCGCTGCGACATCGCGCTCGACCAGCCCGAGCTGCACACGGACCTGCCGCGCATGCGCGCGGGCGGGCTCGCGGCCCAGCTGTGGTCGGTCTGGGTGCCCTGCGAGCTGCCGGGCGAGGCCGCGGTGACCGCGACCCACGAGCAGGTCGACTTCGTCGAGGCCATGTGCGCGCGCTACGAGGAGATGGAGCTCGCCCGCACGGCCGCCGACGTCGAGCGGGTGTGGGAGCAGGGGCGTCACGCGGCGCTGCTTGGCATGGAGGGCGGGCACAGCATCGACGGGTCGCTCGAGCACCTCGCGGCCTTCGCCGCCCGCGGCGTGCGCTACATGACCCTCACGCACAACGACAACACCGCGTGGGCGGACTCCGCGACCGACGAGCGCGTCCACGGCGGCCTCACCGACTTCGGGCGCGAGGTCGTGCGCACGATGAACGCCCTCGGCGTCGCCGTCGACCTCAGCCACGTGAGCGCCGAGACCATGCACCACGCGCTCGACGAGACGAGCCGGCCGGTCCTCTTCAGCCACAGCAACGCGCGCGCGCTGTGCTCCCACCCTCGCAACGTGCCCGACGACGTCCTCGAGCGGATGCCCGACAACGGCGGGGTCGTCATGGCGAACTTCGTGCCGTACTTCCTGCGCGAGGACTGGGCGCAGTGGCGGCTCGGGGGCTTTCAGGGCGAGGCGCCGGCGCCGGCGACCGCGGCGGACGTCGTCGCGCACCTCGAGCACCTGCGCGAGGTCGTCGGCATCGAGCACGTCGGTCTCGGCGGCGACTTCGACGGCGTCGACGTGCTGCCCGCCGATCTCGACGACGTCGCGCGCTACCCCCACCTGCTCGGTGCGCTCGCCGAGCGCGGGTGGTCACGGGCCGACCTCGAGGCGCTCGCCCACGGCAACGCCCTGCGCGTCCTGCGCGACACCGAGGTCTGACGCGGGGCGCGGTCGTGCGCGCAGGCCTGACGCAGCTACTCGGCAGTAACGGGACTCCTGGTGCGGTTGCCCCGGCATGGGGAGGGCCAGGCACTCACGGGTCCTGTTGCTGACGGGTCACCACGCACGACGAAGGGGCGACGCACCGTGGTGCGTCGCCCCTTCGTCGGACGTGGCGTCAGCTCACCGGGGGCGGCGGCGTCTGCGAGGAGGGCGGGGGCGTCGTGCCCGGGGCGGGAGGTGCGGTGGTGGTGCCACCGCGGTGCCCGCCGCCGACCGCGCCCTTCGCCTTGCCGGTCGCCGAGGTGATCTGGCGCGAGTACTTGCCCTTGGTGCCCCTGTCGACGGCGGCGCCCGCCTTGTCGATGTAGGCGCCGGCCTTGTCGGGGTTGTTCTTCGCCCACTGACGGGCGGCCTCTGCCGCCGTGGCGAGCACTGTGATCCTGCCGAGCCTGGCCATGGTCTTCTCCTTCGGGTCGAGGACGCTTCGTCCATGTGTAACGCAGCGGTGCGCCCGATTGCTCCCCGCGCACCCGCCCATCGGGCTACCCGTACGCTGACCGGGTGAACGAGATCGAGATCGGGCGAGGCAAGCGCGGCCGTCGGGCCTACTCCTTCGACGACATCGCGGTGACCCCCACGCGGCGCACGCGCGACCCGGAGGAGGTCTCGCTGGACTGGCAGATCGACGCCTACCACTTCGAGATGCCGGTCATCGCAGCGCCGATGGACTCGGTGATGTCGCCGGCCACCGCGATCGCCCTCGGCAAGCACGGCGGGCTGCCCGTCCTCGACCTCGAAGGGGTGTGGACCCGCTACGAGGACCCGGAGCCGGTCCTCGCCGAGATCGCCACCCTCGACCCCGCCGTCGCGACGGCGCGGATGCAGGAGATCTACTCCGCCGAGATCGTCCCCGAGCTCATCACCGAGCGGCTGCGCGAGATCCGCGAGGCCGGCGTGACCGTCGCCGGCGCGCTCAGCCCGCAGCGCACCCAGCAGCACTGGCGGACCGTCGTCGAGGCCGGGGTCGACCTCTTCGTCATCCGCGGCACGACCGTCTCGGCCGAGCACGTGAGCAGCCGGGCCGAGCCGCTCAACCTCAAGCGCTTCATCTACGAGCTCGACGTCCCCGTCATCGTCGGCGGCGCGGGCAGCTACACGGCGGCCCTGCACCTCATGCGCACCGGTGCGGCCGGCGTGCTCGTCGGCTTCGGCGGGGGAGCGGCCCACACGACCCGGCAGACCCTCGGCATCCACGCGCCGATGGCCAGCGCGGTCGCCGACGTCGCTGCTGCCCGCCGCGACTACCTCGACGAGTCCGGCGGCCGGTACGTGCACGTCATCGCCGACGGCGGCCTGGGCACGAGCGGCGACATCGTCAAGGCGATCGCCGTGGGCGCCGACGCCGTCATGCTCGGCGCCGCGCTGGCGCGCGCGACCGACGCCCCCGGCCGCGGCTACCACTGGGGCGCCGAGGCCCACCACGGCGAGCTGCCCCGCGGCTCGCGGGTCGAGGTCGGCTCCGTCGCGAACCTCGAAGAGGTCCTCTTCGGGCCGAGCCGCCACTCCGACGGCACGACGAACCTCATGGGCGCCCTGCGCCGCGCGATGGCGACGACCGGGTACACCGACGTCAAGGAGCTGCAGCGGATCGGCGTCGTCGTCGCCCCGCACCAGCCGAGCTGACCCCCTTCGCCCCGGCCCATGCCGGCTGGCGTACAAAACCCTGCTGGCTGCCCTTCGGCGTGGCAGGACCCTCTCGACAGGGTCCTGGCACATCAAGAGGCAGCCAGCAGGGTTTTGTCGTCCTCGGGCCGGTGCGGGTGAGCAGAGCACAGGCGCAAGCGCGGCGACGGCATTACCGTGGAGTAATGACGTCCGAGATCATCGCCGATCCCGAGCTCGACCCCACCGCGGCCTACGCCGTCGACCCGGCACGAGCCCGCTGCCTCTCCGCACGCGTCGTCGCGGCGCCGCGCGCGCAGACCTTCACGCGGACCTCGCCGATGACCGGTGCGCCGCTGGCGGCCCTGCCGATCTCGACCCCCGAGGACGTCGCCCGGGCCTTCGCGTCCGCGCGCGCGGCCCAGCCGCGGTGGGCGGCGACGACGCACGACGACCGCCGGCGGGTCATGCGCCGCTTCCACGACCTCGTCCTCGAGCGTCAGGTCGAGCTGCTCGACCTCGTCCAGCTCGAGGCGGGCAAGGCGCGCCTCCACGCCTTCGAGGAGGTCCTCGACTGCGCGATCGCCGCCCGTCACTACGCCGCGCGGGCGGAGAGCTACCTCGCGCCGACCCGCCACCTCGGCGCCCTGCCGCTGCTCAGCCAGGCGCGCACCCTGCACCACCCGAAGGGCGTCGTCGGCATCGTCTCGCCGTGGAACTACCCGCTGAGCCTGGCCGTCACCGACGCGATCCCCGCGCTCATGGCGGGCAACGCCGTCGTCCTGCGCCCTGACGAGCAGGGCTCGCTCACCGCGCTCGCCGGCGTCGAGCTGCTCCGCGAGGCCGGGCTGCCCGACGGCGTCCTCCAGGTCGTCCTCGGGCCGGGCGGGTCGACCGGGCAGGCCGTCGTCGACGCCGGCGACTACGTCTGCTTCACCGGGTCGACGGCGACCGGTCGCTCCGTCGCGCGCTCGGCCGCCGAGCGCCTCGTGTCCTACAGCCTCGAGCTGGGCGGCAAGAACTCCGTCTACGTCGCCGACGACGCCGATCTCGACCGGGCCGTCGAGGGAGCGGTGCGGGCGTGCTTCTCCTCCGCCGGCCAGCTGTGCATCTCGGCCGAGCGCGTCCTCGTCCACGACGGCATCTACGACCGTTTCGTGCCCGCCTTCGTGGAGGCGGTCCGCGCGCTGCGCCTCGGCACCTCGCTCGAGTACGGCTACGACATGGGCAGCCTCGTCTCGCAGGCCCAGCTCGACACCGTCACCGAGCACGTGCGCGACGCCGTGGCGAAGGGGGCTCGCGTCCTCGCCGGCGGGTCCGCCCGGCCCGACGTCGGCCCCTTCGTCTTCGAGCCGACCGTCCTCGACGGGGTGACCTCGGCGATGACCTGCCGCGACGAGGAGACCTTCGGGCCGCTCGTCTCGCTCTACCGCGTGGCCGACGACGACGCGGCGGTCGCGCTCGCCAACGACACCGACTACGGCCTCAACGCCTCGGTGTGGACGCGTGACGTGCGGCGCGGGCGCGCGGTCGCCGCGCGGATCCGCACCGGCACGGTCAACGTCAACGAGGCCTACGCCGCCGCCTGGGCGTCGATGGGCGCCCCGATGGGCGGCATGAAGGACTCCGGGGTCGGCCGCCGGCACGGCGCCGAGGGGATCCTCAAGTACACCGAGAGCCAGAACGTCACGGCCCAGCACGTCCTGCCGATCGCGCCGTCGATGGGGCTGGACCAGCGCCGGTACGCGAAGGTCATGACGCTCGGGCTGCGCGCGCTGAAGTCGGTGGGGCTGTCGTGAGCGCCCTCGAGAGCGCGGCCGGCCCCGCCGTCGAGCCCGATGTCGACGTCCTCGTCGTCGGGTCCGGCTTCGGCGGGTCCGTCGCCGCGCTGCGGCTCGCCGAGAAGGGCTACTCCGTCCTCGTCCTCGAGGCCGGACGCCGCTTCGCCGACGAGGACTTCGCCCGCACGAGCTGGGACCTGAAGAACTTCCTCTGGGCGCCCCGCCTCGGGTGCTACGGGGTGCAGCGCATCCACCTGCTCAAGGACGTGATGATCCTCGCCGGGGCAGGCGTCGGGGGCGGCTCGCTCAACTACGCCAACACCCTCTACGTGCCGCCGCGGGCCTTCTTCGAGGACCGGCAGTGGGGGCACATCACCGACTGGGAGGCCGAGCTCGCGCCGCACTACGCGACCGGCCAGAGCATGCTCGGCGTCGTCACCAACCCGTGCGACGGCCCGGTCGAGCAGGCGATGCGTGACGCCGCGCACGACCTCGGGGTCGGCGACACCTTCCGCAAGACCCCCGTCGGCGTCCTCTTCGGCGAGGGCAACCGCCCCGAGGAGCAGGGCCGCACGATCCCCGACCCATACTTCGGCGGGGCCGGGCCGCAGCGCACGACGTGCACCGAGTGCGGCAACTGCATGGTCGGCTGCCGGGTGGGCGCGAAGAACACCCTCGTGAAGAACTACCTCGCCCTCGCCGAGGGTCTCGGGGCGCGGGTGACCCCCCTTCGCACGGTGACCCGGCTCGGTCTCGTGCCCGGGAGCGAAGGGGGGACCCCCACCTACCGCGTGCGCCACGAGGCGACCGACGACCGGGGCGACCGCTCGGCGCGGGTCACCACCGCCCGCCACGTCGTCCTCGCGGCGGGCACGTGGGGGACCCAGCACCTGCTGCACGAGATGCGCGCCGAGGGCGAGCTGAGCGCGACGAGCGACCGGGTCGGCGAGCTGACCCGCACGAACTCCGAGGCCCTCGTCGGGGCGCTCGCGGCGACCCCGCCGACGGGCGAGCACGACCTCACCCGCGGCGTCGCGATCACGAGCTCCTTCCACCCCGACGCGGACACGCACGTCGAGAACTGCCGCTACGGGCGGGGCTCGGACGCGATGGGTCTGCTGACCACCCTCCTCGCCCCGCCGCGCACCGGGCGCACGCCCCGGTGGCTGCGGCTGCTCGCCGAGCTGCCCCGCAACCTGCCCGCGCTGCGGGCCTGGGCGCCGCCCGGCACCCACTTCGCCGACTCGACGGTCATCGGTCTCGTCATGCAGTCGCTCGACAACTCGCTGACGACCTCGCTGACGACGAAGGGGGGCCGTCGCCGGCTCACCTCGACGCAGGGTCACGGAGAGCCCAACCCGACGTACATCGAGGCCGGGCATCGCGGCATCCGGGCGCTGGCTCACCGCCTCTCCGAGCGCATCGGCATCCCCTTCTACCCGGGGGGCACGTGGAGCGAGGCCTTCGACATCCCGCTCACCGCGCACTTCCTCGGCGGGGCACCGATCGGCGACACGGCGCAGTCGGGCGGCCTCGACCCTTACCACCGGCTGTGGGGCTACCCCGGGATCAGCGTCGTCGACGGCTCCGCGGTGAGCGCCAACCTCGGGGTCAACCCCTCGCTGACGATCACGGCGCAGGCCGAGCGGGCCTTCGCGCTGTGGCCCAACCGCGGCGAGGACGACCCGCGACCGGCCCAGGGCGAGGGCTACCGCCGGCTCGACCCGGTGCCCGCGCGCACCCCGGCCGTCACCGCCTTCACCCACGTCGAGTCGCGCCAGGTCGACCTCGGCATGCCCCGGGTCGCGCCCCCGCCGGAGGAGGTCGACGTCGTCGGCCCCGCCGACGACTGGCGCACCGCGAGCGTCTGAGCCCGTGCAGGGAGCCCTCAGGGGCGGGACGTAACCTGGGCGGGTGCTCAGGACCGCGACCCGCCCGAAGTGGCTGGGTCTGCTGGTCCTCGCGCTCCTCGGTGCCGCGCTCGCCGTGACCGCCGGGCGCTGGCAGTGGGCCGTCGCCCACGACCGGGCCCGCGAGGAGGCCGTGCGCGAGGTGCAGGAGCGTCCCGTCGAGCCGATCGCCGACGTCATCGCGCCCCACGAGGGCTTCCCCGACGACGGGTCCGGCCAGCGCGTCGACGTCACCGGCGAGTACGAGCCCGGCAGCGGCTTCGTCGTCGTCGGCCGGCTGCTCGACGGGCGCGAGGGCGGCTGGGCCGTCGAGCGGCTCGTCGTCGAGCAGACCGGGGCCAACCTGCCCGTCGTGCGCGGCTGGCTGCCGAAGGGGGAGGAGCCCCCGGCGCCCCCGACCGGCACCGTCGACGTCGTCGCCTCGCTCGCGCCGGGCGAGGCCCCCGACACCGCGACCGGGCTCGCCCCCGGCACCGCCTCGACCGTCGACCTCGCCGCCCTCGTCAACGACTGGCCGGGCGAGCTGTACAACGGCTTCGGCTTCGTCGTCGACGAGCGCGGCGGGTCCGGCGCCACCCCGCCCGACGGGCTGGAGCGGGTGCCCCCGCCCCTGCCCGACACCTCGCTGGACTGGCGCAACGCCAGCTACGCGGCCCAGTGGTACGTCATCGCCGCCTTCGTCATCTGGATGTGGTGGCGGATGATGCGTCAGGAGGCCCGACGCGACGAGACGCCCGCGCAGGAGCGCGCGGTCGTGCAGACAGGAGAGTTATGACCCAGACGAGCAGGACCGGCACCGGGGCGAGCCCCCGCCAGGTCGCGAGCGCGCTGTCCTTCTTCCGGGTGAGCGCGATCGTCGCCGGTCTGGCGATGTTCGTCCTCATCCTCGAGATGGTCCTCAAGTACGGCATGGGCAACGACGTGCTCACGTGGTGGAGCCCCGTCCACGGCCTGATCTTCATGGTCTTCGCCGCCGCGACGGCCAACCTCGGCCTCAAGGTGGGCTGGGGGATCGGGCGGATGGTCGCGATCCTCCTCCTCGCGTGCATCCCCTTCGTCGCCTTCGTCGAGGAGCGCCGCGTCGTGCGCGAGGTCGCGCCGCTCACCAGCTGAGCAGCTCTCCGCGGGGCGGGCGAAGGGGGAGCGAGGAGCGCCCTCGCGCCCCGGTAGCCTGGGCGCGTGACGGAATCGCTGAAGCAGCACCCTGTCCTCGTCGTCGACTTCGGCGCCCAGTACGCCCAGCTCATCGCCCGTCGGGTGCGTGAGGCGAAGGTCTACAGCGAGGTCGTCCCCCACGAGACGAGCGCCGCCGACCTGCTCGCGAAGGAGCCGGCCGCGATCATCCTCTCGGGCGGCCCGAGCTCGGTGTACGAGGAGGGCGCGCCCGAGCTGCAGGCCGAGCTGCTCGAGGCCGGGGTCCCCGTCTTCGGCATGTGCTACGGCTTCCAGTCGATGGTCCAGGCCCTCGGCGGGACCGTCGAGCGCACCGGGCTGCGCGAGTACGGCAGCACCCGGGCGCGCATCGCCGACCGTGAGTCGACCCTCTTCAACGGCCAGCCCGAGGACCAGTCGGTGTGGATGAGCCACGGCGACTCGGTCATCGAGGCGCCTGAGGGCATGCGGGTCACCGCGACGACCTCCGGCGCCCCCGTCGCCGCCTTCGAGGACGACGAGCGTCGTCTCTACGGCGTGCAGTGGCACCCCGAGGTCATGCACTCGACCTTCGGGCAGCGGGTCCTCGAGAACTTCCTGCTCCGCGGCGCCGGTCTCTCCGCCGACTGGACCGCGAGCAACGTCGTCGACGACCAGGTCGCGGCGATCCGCGAGCAGGTCGGCGAGGACCGCGTCCTGTGCGCGCTCTCCGGTGGTGTCGACTCCTCCGTCGCGGCCGCGCTCGTCCAGCGCGCCGTCGGCGACCAGCTGACGTGCGTCTTCGTCGACCACGGCCTGCTGCGCCAGGGCGAGGCCGAGCAGGTCGAGCAGGAGTTCGTCGCGGCGACGGGGGTCGACCTCGTCGTCGTCGACGCCAAGGAGCAGTTCCTCGGTGCCCTCGCCGGGGTCACCGAGCCCGAGGCGAAGCGCAAGATCATCGGCCGAGAGTTCATCCGGGTCTTCGAGCAGGCCGCCCGCGACGTCGTCGAGGACCGCGGAGACGCCGAGCACCCCGTGAAGTGGCTCGTCCAGGGCACGCTCTACCCCGACGTCGTCGAGTCCGGCGGCGGCTCGGGCGCGGCGAACATCAAGAGCCACCACAACGTCGGCGGGCTGCCCGACGACCTGCAGTTCAGCCTCGTCGAGCCGCTGCGCGCGCTCTTCAAGGACGAGGTGCGCCAGGTCGGCCGCGAGCTCGGCGTCCCCGACCCGATCGTCGACCGCCAGCCCTTCCCCGGGCCCGGTCTGGGCATCCGCATCATCGGCGAGGTCACCGAGACCAACCTCGACATCCTGCGTCGCGCCGACGCGATCGCCCGCGAGGAGCTCACGCAGGCCGGTCTCGACAAGGAGATCTGGCAGTGCCCCGTCGTGCTGCTCGCCGACGTGCGCTCCGTCGGCGTCCAGGGCGACGGCCGGACCTACGGCCACCCGGTCGTCCTGCGTCCGGTCTCCTCCGAGGATGCGATGACCGCGGACTGGACCCGCGTCCCCTACGACGTGCTCGCCCAGATCTCCACCCGCATCACCAACGAGGTCGAAGAGGTCAACCGAGTCGTCCTCGACGTCACGAGCAAGCCGCCGGGCACCATCGAGTGGGAGTGAGCGCGGCGCTGCGCCGGGTCTAGGCCCGGTCCTGCAGCAGCTGCCACAGCGCGGCGCCGCCGCCGCACACGAGGACGACGACGACCGCCATCGCGACGTTCGTCAGGACCGTCCGCGCGTGCGGTGCCGCCGAGCGCTGCTGCGGGACCAGGCCGATCATCCCCTTCGCCTCCGAGGTCCGGGGCAGCGCGTAGTGCACGTCGACCTGCCCGCCCGGCGGGACGTCGACGACGAGCTCGGCCTCGCCGTAGCGCGCGACGAGCTGGTAGATGCCGTAGCAGGCGATCGTGTGCCGACCCGGCGTGACCGGCACGAGGGTGCTCGACCCGCTGCCGACGCTCGGCAGCAGCTGCACCTCGTGGCCGTCGACGCGGCAGCGCACCTGGCCCCCGCTCGCCCCGCTCACGGCATGCACGACGACGGCGCTGCCCGGTCGCGGATGAGCTGTCATGGGCGGTGAGCGTATCGGGGCAGGAGGGCAGTACTCCCCATGGTCGGGCGGCTCGTCGCGCCCCTAGTCTTCGAGCAGACAGGGGCGGAGCCGCCGACGCGACGGGCAGGGGGATGCAGATGACGGTCACCGAGGGGATGGACGTCGAGCGGGTGCGCTCGATCGCCACGCAGCTCATGGATCTCGGGTCGAGGGTCGAGGACGTGCGCCAGGAGGGCCAGGCCCGGGTCGACGTCCTCGACGACGTGTGGGCCGGGCCCGACCTCGAGCACTTCCAGCGCTCCTGGCGCGCGACCGTGCCGCGCCTCACCCACGCGGGTCAGGCGATGCGCGACTACGGGCAGCGCCTCGACGACCAGGCCGAGGACCAGGACGACGCGTCCGCCTCGGTCGGGGGGCGCGCCCCCGGTGCGCCGACGCCGCCGGTCCCGCTGCCGCCCCTCCCGCCGGGTCGCACCGGGCAGGGCCAGTCGCTCCTCGACCGCATCTGGGACGCGCTGGACCGCGTCACCCAGCCGGTCCGCGACCTCGTCACCGGGGTGCTCGACGGCATCACCGGCGTCTTCAACAACCTCGCGGTGAAGTTCTCGATGATCGCCGCCGATCTCGTCGACGCCTTCCGCGAGATCTCCCCGAAGTTCAAGGCCTGGCTCGCCGCGACCGGTGGCGTCATCAGCCGCTTCGTCGCGAAGTGGGCGCCGAAGCTCGTGCCGCTCGGTCGCTCGCTGCTCCCCGTGCTCGGCATCGGTGCGAAGTTCCTCAAGGCGCTGCCCTATGTCGGCGCCGGTGTCGCGCTGTGGGAGATGAAGGGCGTCTTCTCCGACGCGTGGAACGGCAGGGCCAACCCCCACGAGATCTGGAACAAGGTGATCCTCGGCGGCGGCTCGTCGGTCGCCGCCTTCTTCCCGCCCTACGGCACGCTCGTCTCGGTCGGGCTGACGCTCGAGCAGCTGCGCCACGAGCACATGCCCACGCTCGACGGCTGGCTCGCGGAGCAGACGGGCATCTCCGAGGACGTCATCCGGATCGGTCGGGTCGGCCTCATGGCACCGATGAACCCGCTCGTCCTCGCCGACCTGCTGCCCGACACCGACTTCGACCTGCCCGGGCCGTCGCCGTCGGAGATCGCCAGCGGCACGTGGGACACGATCAAGGACGTCGCGAAGAACCCGATCCCGCTCCCCTCCCTGCCCAACCCCCTGCCGTGGCCGTGACCGACCCGAAGGACGCCATGACGCTCACCAGCGAGACCACCAGCACCGACGAGGCCGTGGCGGCGGTGGTCGCGCTCGCCCGGGCCGGTGACGAGCCGGTCGACCTCGCGGTGCTCACCGACGAGGAGCTCTACGCCTACTGCGACGAGCCGGCCGACTCCACGCCGCACGGGCTGTGGTTCGCCAACCTCACCGAGGAGGCACAGCAGGCGGCCGCGCTCGGGGCGCTGCGCTCCGCCGCTGCTCGGGACGCGGTCGACGTCGAGCTCGACACGACGGGCGAGGACGCGGTCGGTCACGTCGTGCTCGACGACCAGGTGGTCGCGGCCCTGGCCCTGCGCTCGCGCGAGATCCGTCTGTCGCTGCGTGTCGTGGGGTCGATGGGCGAGACGTGGTACCTCCTGCGGCACGTCGAGGACGACCTGTGGTGCCGCGAGGTCGTCACGACGCACGGCTTCCACCTCGTAAGCCTCGTGCGTCTCGACGCCGCGGAGCGCGAGGTCTACCTCGGCCGCTTCCAGCTGCCCGACGGGGCGGCGCAGGCCGCCGCGCCCGACGTCGACGTGCTCCTCACCGAGGCCGAGCTGGGGGCCGCGGCCCGCCGCGACGGCGACGAGCTGGGCTTCCTCACCCGGACCCGCCACATCGGCAACCTCGTGCGCTTCCCGGGCCCGGACGGCGAGACCGAGTCGCTCATGGTGCACGTGCAGCCCGAGGGGTCGGTCGTCGTCGGCGACATCGGCGGGGGAGCCGTGCGCTACCGCGGGGGAGTGGGCGCCGACCTCGGCACCGACTGGGACGGCTGGGTCGCGCGCAGCGCGGCCGGGCTCGACGCCCCGCCCGCCGACCCGACGGGCGAGGCGGGTCCCCCTTCGCTCAGCTGAGCAGGATCGGGCCGCCAACGCAGAGCGCGACGACGAGGACGACGACGGCGAGCATCGCGACGAGGACGCCGACGCCCTTGCGCTTCTGCGTCTCGTGCCCGATGGAGCCCGTCGTGAACTGGTGCCACGGCACGGCGTAGAAGACGGGGACGACCTGGCCCTCGCGGACGTCGACCTCCATGCCGGCCTGGCCGTAGCGACGCAGCCACTGGGTGTGCACGTCGACGCGGTGACGGCCCGGGCGAAGGGGGTACAGCGTGGGCCCGAAGGCGCCGCTCACGCGATGCCCGTCGAGATGGACCGCGGGGGTCAGACCGGTCGTCAGGGCGTTGCCCTGGAGGGTGAGCAGGATCGCGCCGTGGCCGGGAGGGGGCGCCATGGTCCGGGAGTGCTCGCCGTGCACGGGCATGATCGCGCCGCCCTGCGGCGGCTGCGGTGCGGGCGACCCGGACGAGTGGTGCGGGGCCTGGTGGTGCTGGGGCGGCGGGGCGGGCGGTCCGGGGTGGTGGTGCGGGGGCTGCTGCGGCGGGGGCGGTCCCACAGGCGGAAGGCTCGACATGCGGCCGACCCTAGGTGACTACCCTGGCCGCATGCCCGCCAACCTGCCGACCCATGTCGCCGAGGTGATCCTGCGCAAGGTGCTCGTCGGGCCGCCGCTCAAGGCCTACCTGCGGATGCGCGTCGAGGGGCGCGAGCACGTGCCCGCCACCGGCGCCGTCATCATCGCGAGCAACCACCTCAGCTTCGTCGACTCGATGGTCATCCCGCTCGCCGCGGGCCGTAAGGTCGGCTTCCTCGGCAAGGCCGAGTACGTCGAGGGCACCGGGGCGAAGGGGTGGCTCAAGCGGCTGTGGTTCAGCGAGTTCGCCGGGATGATCCCGGTCGACCGGGACGACCCCCGGGCTGCCGCCCGGTCGCTCGAGGTCGCCGAGGAGCACCTGCGCTCCGGCGGGGCCTTCGGCATCTACCCCGAGGGCACGCGCAGCCGCGACGGCCGCCTGCACAAGGGCAAGACCGGGGTCGGCCGGCTCGCGGACGCGACCGACGCCGTCGTCGTGCCGTGCACGCTCGTCGGGACCGACCGCGTGCAGCCCGTCGGCGCGCGCGGGCTGCGTCCGCACCGGGTGACGGTCCGCTTCGGCCCGCCGGTCGACGTCGCGAGCCTCAAGCGCCAGCATGTGAAGACCCGGCTCTACCGGGCGATCACGGACGCGGTGATGGAGGAGATCGCGCAGCGCTCGCCGCAGGAGCGCTCCGACGGCTTCTCCGACCGCAGTGCGTCCTGACCCTGCCGGGCGCGACACGGGCGCGCGGACCCCGGTGCGCCGCACGGGCGTCCGGCCCGCCTCCTAGACTGACCGCGTGCTGAGGACGACCGCCGCCGTCATCGCCGGCAAGGCCGCGCGTACCGCCGCCCGCATCAGGGGCGGTGGGTCCGGGGGCTCGGCGCTGCCCGGCCTCGTCGCCGAGCGGGTCGACCCCGGCTTCCTCGCTCACGCCCTCGCCGGGGTGCGCGACGGCGTCGTCGTCGTCAGCGGGACGAACGGCAAGACGACGACGACGAAGATGCTCGTAGCGCTCCTGCGGGCCCACGGGCGCACCGTCTTCACCAACCCCACCGGCTCGAACTTCACCCGCGGCGTCATCTCGGCGATGCTCGAGGAGCTGCCCCTGCGCGGCCGGCTCGAGGCCGACCTCGCCGTGCTCGAGCTCGACGAGGCCCACGCGCTGCACTTCGCGCGGGCGGTCGCCCCGAGCCACGCCCTGCTGCTCAACGTCGCCCGCGACCAGCTCGACCGCTTCGCCGAGATCGACCACACCGCGCGGCTGCTCACCGAGCTCGCCGGCATGACGACGACCGGCGTCGTGCTCAACCGCGACGACTCCTACGTCAACCGGATCGCCGCCGAGCTCGCCGACGGCGTGCAGGTGAGGTGGTTCGGGCTCGACGAGAGCATCGCCGCGCGGCTCGGCGAGCTGCAGGAGCAGGACGTCCGGGCGCAGGACGCCTACACCCCGCCGCCGGCCGGGCCGCTCGACGGCCTGCTCGCCCCGATCGACGAGCAGCAGCTGCTCGTGCGCTGGGGCGAGGAGCACGAGGGCGGCGTCCTCGGACCGGTCACCCTCAAGCAGCGCGGGCTCGCCGCGATGATCAACGCGACCGCCGCGACGACGACCGCCCGGATGCTCCTCGGCGACGACTTCCGCGAGGACGCGACCCTGCACGCGCTGCGCACCGTGGCTCCCCCCTTCGGCCGGGGCGAGGTCATCGACGCCGACGGCCAGCCGCTCGAGCTCGTGCTCGTCAAGAACCCCGCGGGCTTCACCGTCGCGCTCGGCACGTACGGCTCGACGCCCGTCGCGTCGATGATCGCGATCAACGACGACTACGCCGACGGCCGCGACGTCTCGTGGCTCTACGACGTCGACTTCAC
This sequence comes from Janibacter sp. UYMM211, assembly GCF_040547045.1. NCBI lineage: Bacteria > Bacillati > Actinomycetota > Actinomycetes > Micrococcales > Intrasporangiaceae > Janibacter > Janibacter sp. UYMM211. The sequence goes on from NZ_JBEPOY010000002.1 coordinate 365,982, forward strand.
CCCGCTGCGGGCGAAGGGGGTGGCGCTCACCTCGGGCGTGCGCGGCTGGGACATGGCCCTGCGCCTCGAGTACGACGACGTCGCGGTGGGCCGCACCCTCACGGATCTCGAGGCGGGGCTGAGCACCTTCCTCGCCGAGCACCGCGACGAGCCCAAGCGGGTCTTCTGCACATACACGGCGATGCTCGCCCTGCGCCGGATGCTCGGCGAGCGCTACGACGTGCCCGAGATGGGCACCGACGCACCCGAGGCAGGTCAGGCATGAGCGATCTCGACGTCACCATCCTCGGCGAGCCCCTCGGCTCGTCGCTGCCGGCGGACCCCGGCGGGGAGGGCAAGGGCGAGATCCACCTCGTCCACCTCTACCCGCGCGAGATGAGCATCTACGGCGACCTCGGCAACACCCGCTGCCTCGCCGCCCGGATCCGGCGGCACGGCTACGTGCCGGTCGTCCACCAGCACCACCCGGGCCGGCCCTTCCCGGAGCGCGTCGACCTCGTCGTCGGCGGCGGCGGGCAGGACTCCGGTCAGGTGACCGTCGAGGACGACCTCGAGCGGATCGCCGACCGGCTGCGCGAGCTCGCCGACCAGGGCGTGCCGATGCTCATGATCTGCGGCATGTACCAGCTCTTCGGCAACGCCTTCATCACCGTCGACGGGCAGCGCCTGCCCGGGCTGGGCATCCTCGACGTCACGACCCAGGGCAACGCGAAGCGGATGATCGGCCCCGTCGTGCTGAGCACCGACCACGGTGACGTCGTCGGCTACGAGAACCACTCCGGCTCGACGACCCTCGGGCCCGGCCAGGCCCCCTTCGGGCGGGTGCGCAGCGGTCTGGGCAACAACGGCTCCGACGGCACCGAGGGCGCGATCACCGGTCACGTCATCGGCTCCTACCTCCACGGGCCGATCCTGCCCGCGAACCCGGTCCTCGCCGACACGCTCGTCGGGTGGGCGGCCGAGCACGCGACGGGGTCCCCCTTCGTGCCAGAGACGCTCGACGACTCGACGGCGCGCGAGGCCCAGCAGCGCCAGGTCCGCCGCCTCGTCGGCTAGGCGACCGGCTCGAGGTCGTCGTCGGCGGTGCTCGCCCGGCGCGGCATGACCGTCCACGCGAGCCACCCGATGGCCCCGAGCGGCACCTCCATGAGGTGGGTGAAGACGGAGAAGAGCACGACGCCGGCCATCGCGGCGGCGGGGTCGGCGCCCCACGCGACGAGGGCGGCGGCCGTGCCGGTCTCGGTGACCCCGAGCCCGCCCGGGGTGACGCCGACGGCCGTGAGCAGACGCCCGATCGCGTACGCGGCGAAGAGCTGGCCGAAGGGCAGGTCGACGCCCGTCGCGCGCGTGACGAGCAGGAAGAGCACGTAGTACAGCCCGAAGAAGCCGACCATGCCGAGGGTCATCGACAGCCAGCCGGTGCGCAAGGTCTCGGCGATGCGCGAGCGCAGGTCGCGCGCGGCCCGCTCGACCTGGTCGGCGTGCCGACGCCGCACGACGCGGATGGCGCGGTCGACGGCCGAGCCGACGAGCGCGGCCCCTCGGTCGGTCGCGACGGCGAGGGCGAAGACCGCGAGCACGACGACGCCGGTGACGATCGCCGCCCACGACGCCTCGCGCATCGAGGTCGGCAGGTCGGTGGCGCCGACGGACAGCCCGGCGATCGCGACGACGGGCAGCGCGGCGCGGGTGAGGACGTTCCAGACGCCCGTGACGACGGCCATCGTCGTGACGCGGGCGGCGGAGAAGCCCCACGACTTCGCGATCGTGTACGTCGCGGCGAGGCCGACGGCGCCGCCGCCGGGCAGGAGGTTGCTCACCGACGAGCCGCACAGGTTGAGCACGAGCGCTCGCCCGTGGCTCAGGCCGGGCATGGCGCCGACCATGACGAAGGTGTAGCAGTACAGGCCGGCGAGGACGAGGGCGACGTAGATCAGGGCGGAGGTCGCCGGCACGGTGCCGAGCACCGAGAAGACCTCCGACCAGCTCGTCTTGGCGAAGTAGGGCAGGCCCCACACGAGCATGACGGCGGCGAGCCCGAGACCGAGGGTGACCTGCAGCCCGCGGCGCACGAGGACGCGGCGGCGGTCGGGGGCCTGGGTCGTCATGAGCCGGCCTCGACGTCGGCGAGGAGGTCGCGGCGCACGGGGGAGCCCGCGGGCAGGGCCGGGTCGCGGTACCACTCGCGGCCGAAGACGAGGTCGTAGAGCGGGCGGGGGATGCGCAGCAGCATCCCGAGCGTCCGGGCGTCGCCCGCGGAGCCGCTCGTCTGGCTCGCGTGGGCGCGCATGGAGGCCCGCTTCGCGCGGATGTGGGAGCGCACGGAGATGCGGTGGGTGATCTCGGAGCGCGCCGAGTAGGCCCGGTCGAAGGACGCGCGGTCGAAGGCGTCGGGGAAGCGGTAGACGCGCCCGACGAGGTCGAGGGCCCGGCAGATCGTGTCGCGGGGCACCGTCGCCTCGAGGACGCGAAGGGGGAGCCCGCTCGCCTCTCGGTAGCGCTGCGCCGCGGCGGCACCGACGTGGTGGACGTGGACGTGGTCGCGGTGGCCGTAGCCGCCGTGGCAGTCGTAGGTGAGCAGGACGTCGGCGCGCTCCTCGAGCAGCACCTCGGCCACACGCTCGGCGGCCTCCTCGACGGGCACCCGGGCGAAGCGGGTGGCCCCCGCGGGGTCGGGCTCCATCTGCGGGTCGCTGCCGGAGTCGGCGTAGCCGAGCTCGACGACACGGGCGACGCCCAGCGCGCGGGCGCTCGCGGCGAGCTCGCGGCTCCGGGTGGCGGCGAGGTGGTCCCCCTTCGCGCCGTAGGCCGAGGCGTCGGCCAGCCCCTGCGCCCCGTCGGTGGCGACGACGAGGACGACGCGGTGGCCCTCGGCGGCCGCGCGGGCCATCGTGCCGGCGGTGAGGAGGGCCTCGTCGTCGGGATGGGCGTGGAGGGCGACGATCGTGCGGCCGCCCCCGCCTGCGGGCTGCGAGGTCATCGGCCACACCCTCCCACACCCGGCCGTGGCACCCTGGCACCCGTGAAGGTCGCCCTGCTCACCGACTGCTACCCCCCGCGTGTCGGGGGCATCGAGTCGCAGGTCGCCGACCTCGCCGCGCATCTCGTCGACGACGGTCACGAGGTCGAGGTCTTCACGGCGACGACGGGTGCGGCGGGTCAGTCCCGCGGCGACGTCGAGGAGGGCCCGGTGCGGGTGCACCGCCTCGCCGAGCCGCTGCTGCGGGTGCCGGTCAACCCCTTCGCGGTGCCCGAGCTGCGCCGCCGGCTGGCGGCGGGGAGCTTCGACGTGGCGCACGTGCACGTGGGGGTGGTCAGCCCCTTCGCGTGGGACGCGGCTCGGGTGAGCACAGGTCTCGGGCTGCCGACGGCGATCACGTGGCACTGCGTGCTGCACCGGGCGGCGGCGCTGTACCGCGCGTCGGGGGTGCTCGCGCGGTGGACCGGGCGGGGCGCGGCGCTGTCGGCGGTGTCGACCTTCGCCGCGGGCCAGGTGCGCGCCGCCGCCCCCGCGGGCACGCAGGTGTCGGTGCTCCCCAACGCGATCGACCTCGACCGGTGGCGCACCCACCTACCACGCCGTACTGGTCGCGTTGACGACCAGTACGGCGTGGTAGCCGGCGGCGAAGGGGGGTCGACGCCGGGCGACGGGGGGCCGATCCGGCTCGTCTCGACGATGCGGCTGGCTCCGCGCAAGCGCCCCCTCGAGCTCGTCGACGCCTTCGTCGCGGCGGGGCTGGGGGACCGGGCGCGGCTCGAGGTCGTCGGTGACGGCCCGCTGCGCGCCCGGCTCGAGCACCGGGTCGCGGAGCTGCCCACCGGGCAGGTCGTCGTGCGCGGGCGGCTGCCCCGCGAGGACCTGCGCGCGCTCTACGCCGACGCCGACGGCTACCTCGCGCCGACCCGGCTCGAGGCCTTCGGCATCGCGGTGCTCGAGGCCCGCGCCGCCGGGCTGCCCGTCGTCGCCATGGGTGGCTCGGGGGTGGACGACGTCGTCGACGACGGCGTGTCCGGTCTGCTCGTGCCCGACGACGCGGGGCTGACGCGTGCCGTCGCCCGCTTCGTCACCGACGACGCCCTGCGCGCACGGATGGCGGCGCACAACCGGACCGTCCCGCCGCGGCAGGTGTGGTCGCACGTCCTGCCCGAGGTGCTCGCGGAGTACGAGCGGGCTGGGGCGCGATGAGCAGGGTGCTGCTGCGGGTCTGCGCCGACGCCGGGGGAGCGGCCGGTCTGCTCGACGAGTGCGACCCGACCGCGCTCGTTTCCCTTCGCCACGGCGAGGACCCGCGGGCCGCGCTCGCAGCGGTGGGGTGGCACGACCCGCGCTGGCTCGGCGCGAGCCGACCGGCGGGCGAGCCCGAGACCGTCGAGATCGAGGTGGCCGCCCGTCGTGGCGAGGTCACCCCCTTCGTGCCGGCGGTCGCGCCGCTCGACGCCGGTCTCGACCTCGCACCGGGCGAGGAGGTCGTGCCGCACCAGCGGGTCGCCGCCTACGCCGTCGTCGTCGAGGGGGGTGCGCTCCTGCTCACCCAGCTCTCCTCTCGGGTGCACGCCGCCCCCGGCCGCTGGACCCTGCCCGGCGGCGGGCTCGACCCCGGCGAGGACCCGGTCGCCGGGCTCGTGCGCGAGGTGTGGGAGGAGAGCGGCCAGGACGCCGAGATCGGCGGGCTGCTCGACGTGCAGACGCAGCACTGGGTGGGGCGGGCGCCGAGCGGTGCGCTCGAGGACTTCCACGCCGTGCGGCTGATCTACCGGGCCCGGGTGGCCGCGCCCAGCGCCCCGGTCGTGCACGACGTGGGCGGCTCGACGGCCGCGGCGCGTTGGGTGCCGCTCGACGAGATCGACGCGCTGCCGCTCGTCCCTACGGTGCGCCTGCTGCGCGAGGCCGGGCACCTCGGCGATACCCCCGGCCCGTAAACTCCGCGGTATGGAAGCCCTGCGCCTCGTCCTCTACGTCCTGCACATGATCGCGATGGTGGCGATCGTGCTCTCCCCCTTCGTCGCGGCCCTCGGGCGCACGACCCAGGTGTGGGCTGCCCGGGTCCAGCTGCTCATCGGGCTCCTGCTCGTCGGCGTCCTCGAGATGCAGGACGCGAGCCTGAACCACACGAAGATCGGCGTGAAGCTGCTCGTGGCGCTCGCCGTCGTCGCCTGCGCCGAGATCGCGAACGCGCGCGCCCGCCGTGGCGAGAGCCACCGCCCGCTCATGCTCGCCGCGGCCGGTCTCACCGTGGTCAACGCGCTCGTCGCCTTCCTCTGGTGACCGCGCGCGTCGGACTGTGCCTCGTCATCGGGGAGCGCTGACGCCCCCGGCATCTCGTCCCCGTCTGCGTGCTGGGACTCAGGGGAGCAGGAGCAGCTTGCCGGTGCTGCGCCGGCCCTCGAGGTCGGCGTAGGCGCTCGCGGCGTCGTCCCAGGAGTAGCGGCCGCCGACGTGCACGTCGAGCCGGCCCTCGGCGACGGCGCCGAGCAGCTCGGCGGCGCGGCCGCGCAGCTCCTCGGTCGTCGCGATGTGGTGGGCGAGCGTCGGGCGGGTGAGGAAGAGCGAGCCGCCGGAGTTGAGGCGCTGGATGTCGAAGGGGGGCACCTGGCCGCTCGCCCCGCCGAAGAGCACCATGAGCCCTCGCGGTCGCAGCGAGGCCAGCGAGGCGTCGAAGGTCGCGGCCCCGACCCCGTCGTAGGCGACGTCGACGCCGTCCTCCCGACCGAGGCGGTGGGCGGCGCCCTCGATCTCGGAGGCGAGGTCGTCCCCCTTCGCCTCGCGGTAGTCGATGACCTCCCGCGCGCCGAGGTCGCGGGCGATCTCGCACTTCTCCGGACCGCCCGCGGTGGCGATGACCGTGCCGCCGAGGTCGGTGATCATCTGCACGAGCAGGCGGCCGACGCCGCCGGCCGCGGCGTGCACGAGAGCGAGCGTGCCCGGCCGGACCTCGAAGGTCGAGCGGGTGAGGAAGTGCGCGGTGAGCCCCTGGAGCAGGGCGGCGGCGGCGATCTCGAGGTCGACGCCGTCGGGCACCGGGACGACCCGCGCCGCCGGGAGCACGGTGACCTCGGCGGCCGAGCCGAGGGTGAAGGGCCACGCGACCCGGTCGCCGGGGGTGAGGTCGTGGACCCCCTCGCCGACGGAGCGCACGACTCCCGCCCCCTCGTTGCCGATGACGAAGGGGGTCTGCGTCGGGTAGACCCCTTCGCGCTGGTAGACGTCGATGAAGTTCACCCCGACGGCCGCGACCTGCACCGCGACCTCGCCGGGTCCGGGGGAGGGCTCGAGCCGGGACTCGACGGCGAGGACGTCGCCCCCACCGGTGGACGTGGCGACGAGGGCACGGATGTCGGTCATGCGGCTCACCCTGGCAGAGACGCGAGGACGTCGTCGAGCATGTCCTGCGTCAGCCTCCCGGTGAAGGTGTTCTGCTGGCTCACGTGGTAGCAGCCGACGAGCTCGACGGGTCGGCCGGACGGCGTCGCGACGGCCGCGCGGGCGCCGTGCCCGAAGCGTGGCTTGGGCCGCGGCACCTGCCACCCGGCGCCGCGCAGCGCGGTGACGGTCGCGTCCCAGCCGATCGAGCCGAGGCACAGGATCGCCTCGACGTGCGGCTCGCTGATGCGCAGGCTGGCCTCGAACCACGGCGCGCAGGTCGCCCGCTCCTCGCCGGTCGGCTTGTTCGCCGGCGGGGCGCAGCGCACGGGCGCGACGATGCGCACGCCGGTGAGCTCGAGGCCGTCCCCGGCGGCCCACGACTGCGGCTGGCTCGCGTAGCCCGCGCGGTGCAGCGCCGCGTAGAGCCAGTCGCCGGAGCGGTCCCCGGTGAAGTTGCGCCCCGTGCGGTTGGCGCCGTGCGCCGCGGGCGCGAGCCCGACGACGAGCACCCGGGCGTCGAGCGGGCCGAGCCCGGGCACCGGACGGCCCCAGTACGGCTGGTCGGCGAAGGCGGCGCGCTTGGTCGTCGCGACCTCCTCGCGCCAGTCGACGAGCCGGGGGCACGCACGGCACACGGTGATCCGTGCAGCCAGCTCGGCCGGGTCGGGCGTCGCCGCGAGCCGGCGCACGCCGGCGGGCGTGCGTGCGACCGGCGTCCGGTCGGTGGCCGGGTCGCCGGGCCAGCCCGTGCCCGGCGGGACCGGGCTGGCGAAGGGGGCACCCGTCACCGGGTGGGGGAGGAGGGTCACGCGTCGTCCTCGTCCGGGTCGGGCGGCACCTGCTCGCCCGCGTCCTCGTCGCGCTCGGCCCACTCGAGGAGCGGGGTGAGGTCGTAGGCGACGTCGTCGATGCCGGCGTGGAGGTCGCCGAGCTCGGCGAAGCGGGCCGGCACGGTCGCGATGGTGCACTCCTGCGGCTCCACGTCGGTGATCTCGTCCCACGTGATCGGGGTCGAGACCGTCGCCCGTGCGTTGCCGCGCACGGAGTACGCGGCGGCGATCGTGTGGTCCCGCGCGTTCTGGTTGTAGTCGACGAAGACGGCGGAGGGGTCGCGGTCCTTGCGCCACCACGTCGTCGTCACGAGCTGGGGCGCGCGCCGCTCGACCTCGCGGGCGAAGGCGAGCGCCGCGCGCCGCACCTCGCCGAACACCCACCGCGGCTCGACGCGCACGTAGACGTGCAGCCCGCCGCCGCCCGAGGTCTTCGGGTAGCCGACGATGCCGAGCTCGTCGAGCACCTCGTGGACGACGCCGGCCACCTCGCGCACCCGGTCCAGCCCGGCCTCGGGCATCGGGTCGAGGTCGATGCGCCACTCGTCAGGACGGTCGACGTCGGCGCGGCGCACGTTCCACGGGTGCAGCTCGACGGTGCTCATCTGCACCGCCCAGACGATCTGCGCCAGCTCGGTCGGGCACAGCTCGTCGGCGTGCAGGCCGTAGCGCGGGAAGTGCAGGCGCACGGTCTCCACCCACGGCGGCGCCCCCTGGGGCAGCCGCTTCTGGTGCACCTTCGCGCCCGACACCCCCTTCGGGAAGCGGTGGAGCATCGTCGGCCGCTCCCGCAGCGCCCGCAGGATGCCGTCGCCGACCGCGACGTAGTACTGCGCGAGGTCGAGCTTCGTCGCGCCCGTCTCGGGGAAGTACACCCGTTGCGGCGAGGAGATGCGCACGTCGCGCCCGCCGACCTCGAGATGGACGTCCTCGCCGTGCTCTCCCTTGGCCATGGGGGCAGCGTAGGAGCCGCGGCGTGCTCGGTGGCGGCGAAGGGTGCGTCCACGATGCGAAACGCCTACTGACTTGGTAGGAGATGGGTGGTGGGATCGGGGCATGACCTCGACGACGCCGCTGCACCGACGCCGGCACGTCGACCTCATGCGCCTCTCCGCCGCGATGTGTCCGGGGCCTCGCCCCCGCCCGCACACCTCGCACCCCAGGAGAGACCATGCCCGTCCCCAGCAGCACCGCTGATCTCGCGGCCGACGCCCGCGACCTCACCCCCGTCCAGCTGCTGCGCCTCGCGCGGCTCTTCGCCGGCCGCCCCGGCATCGCCGACGAGGCGACCGCGCGCCCCGACGCCGACCCCCACGAGCGCACCTGGCTCCAGCTCGCGGGCGCCCCGCACCTGCAGGTCTGGCTCATCCGCTGGCCCCCCGGCACCTCGACCGGCTGGCACGACCACGGCAGCGCGGTCGGCGCCTTCACCGTCGTGCGGGGCGCGCTCACCGAGCGCACCCGCGTCGCCCAGGTGCAGGAGGAGCGCCTCGGCGCCGGAGACGGGCGCGCCTTCGGGGCCTCTCACGTCCACGACGTCGTCAACCTCGGCGAGGACGAGGCCGTGAGCATCCACGCGTACTCGCCGTCCCTGGAGCAGATGACCCACTACGACCTCGTCGACGGCCGGCTGCGCCCGGCCGGTGTCGAGCGCCGGGAGGCGTGGTGAGCACTCCCGGCATCGAGGGGCGGCTCGAGGCCGCCCGGGCCCAGATCGACCGGGTGACTCCCGAGGAGGCCTGGCGCGAGGTCGAGGACGGCGCCGTCGTCGTCGACATCCGGCCGGTCTCGCAGCGCGAGACCACCGGCGAGCTGCCGGAGGGGCCGGGCTCGGTCGTCATCGACCGCAACGTCCTCGAGTGGCGTCTCGACCCCACCTCGGGCGCCAGCCTGCCGATCGCGTCGACCGACCTGCGGGTGCTCGTCCTGTGCCAGCAGGGCTACGCGTCCTCGCTGGCCGCGCAGACCCTGCGCGAGGTCGGCATCCACCGTGCGGCCGATGTCGTCGGCGGCTTCGACGCGTGGCTCGAGGCGGGCCTGCCCGTCCGCAGGCCGTAGGGCGAAGGGGGAGCCCCGCCCGCCCGCGGTGGGCGGGGCTGTCCGCGCCGCGACGTAGGGTTGGACCCGAGATGAGCAGCCTCTTCGACGACCTCCCCGACGCGATGCCCGGCGACTGGTCCACCGCCGTGACCGACTCCGGCGTGCCCACCTGGGCGATGACCGACGAGGGCCCGGCCCGGGCGGGGACGCACCCCGCCCACCCCGGCGGGCGCGACCCCGACGAGCTGCTCGAGGGGCTCAACCCGCAGCAGCGTGAGGCCGTGCTCCACGAGGGCTCCCCGCTGCTCATCATCGCCGGCGCCGGCTCGGGCAAGACCCGCGTGCTCACGCACCGCATCGCCCATCTGCTGGCAGCCCGCGGGGTCCAGCCGGGCCAGGTCCTCGCCATCACCTTCACCAACAAGGCCGCCGCCGAGATGCGCGAGCGGGTCGAGGACCTCGTCGGCCCGCGTGCCAAGGCGATGTGGGTCATGACCTTCCACTCGGCGTGCGTGCGCATCCTGCGCCGCGAGGCGACGAAGGTCGGGATGCGAAGCAGCTTCTCGATCTACGACGCCGCCGACAGCCAGCGCCTCATCGCGCTCGTCATGCGCGACCTCGACCTCGACTCCAAGCGCTACCCGCCGCGCTCCTTCGGCCACCAGATCAGCAACCTCAAGAACGAGCTCGTCGACGAGGAGGACTTCGCCCGCCGGGTCGGCAGCGAGCACGACGAGGCGCCCGGCGGCACGCACCAGGAGCAGGTGCTCTCCGAGGTCTACACCGCCTACCAGCGGCGCCTGCGCGAGGCCAACGCGCTCGACTTCGACGACATCATCATGACGACGGTCGGCATCCTCCAGGCCTTCCCCGACGTCGCCGAGCACTACCGGCGTCGCTTCCGCCACGTCATGGTCGACGAGTACCAGGACACCAACCACGCGCAGTACATGCTCATCCGCACCCTCGTCGGCGGCAGCCCCGACCACGAGCCGGCCGAGCACGCGGTCGGCCCGAGCGAGCTCGTCGTCGTCGGCGATGCCGACCAGTCCATCTACGCCTTCCGCGGCGCGACGATCCGCAACATCGCCGAGTTCGAGCAGGACTACCCCGACGCCCGCACGATCCTGCTCGAGCAGAACTACCGCTCGACCGAGACGATCCTGCGCGCGGCGAACGCCGTCATCGAGCGCAACGAGTCGCGCCGCCCGAAGCGGCTGTGGACCGAGTCCGGTGCGGGCGACGCGATCGTCGGCTACGTCGCGGACAACGAGCACGACGAGGCGTCCTTCATCGCGACGCGGATCGACACCCTCTCCGACGAGCATGGGGTCAAGCCCGGCGACGTCGCGGTCTTCTACCGCACCAACGCGCAGTCGCGCGCCATCGAGGAGGTCTTCGTCCGCGTCGGCCTGCCCTACAAGGTCGTCGGCGGCACGCGCTTCTACGAGCGGCGCGAGATCAAGGACGCGCTCGCCTACCTGCGTGTCATCGCCAACCCGACCGACACCGTCAACCTGCGCCGCATCCTCAACGTGCCCAAGCGCGGCATCGGCGACCGGGCCGAGGCCGCGGTCTCCCAGCTCGCCGAGCGCGAGCGGATCCCCTTCGTCGCCGCCCTCGGCCGCGCCGAGGACGCGCCGGGGCTCGTCACCCGCTCGCTCACCGCGATCCGTGGCTTCACCTCGCTGCTCGAGGGGCTGCAGGGCGTGCGCGAGAGCGGTGAGGGAGTCGGCGACCTGCTGACGGAGGTCCTCGAGCGCTCCGGCTACGTCGACGAGCTGCGCGCCAGCCGTGACCCGCAGGACGAGACCCGGCTGGAGAACCTCGCCGAGCTCGTCGCCGTCGCCCGCGAGTTCGACGCGACCCGGGTCGCCACCGGCGAGGAGATCAGCCTCGACGACTTCCTCGAGCAGGTCAGCCTCGTCGCCGACGCCGACGAGATCCCCGACCAGCCCGACGGCGAGGTGGAGGACCGAGGGGTCATCACCCTCATGACCCTCCACACGGCGAAGGGGCTCGAGTTCCCCGTCGTCTTCCTCACCGGCATGGAGGACGGGACCTTCCCGCACATGCGCAGCCTGGGCAAGGCGAGCGAGCTCGAGGAGGAGCGGCGCCTGGCCTACGTCGGCATCACCCGCGCCCGGGAGCGGCTCCACCTGTCGCGGGCGAGCGTCCGCTCTGCCTTCGGGACCCCGCAGTACAACCCCGCCTCCCGATTCCTCGCCGAGATCCCCGAGGAGCTCCTCGAGTGGGAGCGCACGGGGCCGACCTCGCCGGTCGCGCGCCGCGGCGAGCCCGCCGTGGCCCGGCTCGCAGCCCGTCCCGGCGTGCGCTCGCCGGGCAACCGGCCGGTCATCGCGCTCGACGCCGGCGACCGGGTGACGCACGACGCCTTCGGGCTCGGCACCGTCGTGCGCGTCGAGGGCGAGGGCGAGAAGTCGATGGCGCACGTCGACTTCGGGGGCGAGACCGGCGTCAAGCGCCTGCTCCTGCGCTACGCGCCGCTCACCAAGCTCTAGACCCGGGCGTCGAGGACGACGGGGTCGCCCCAGCGGCTCTCACCCGCCGCCGTGGACCGGACGGGCGTGCGGCGGGGGCTCGCCGATCTCGGCGACGGTGTGGCCGGTGCACGGGGTCCGCGTCACGGTGGCCGACTCGACCCGCGACACGGTGAACCACCGCATCGCGTCGCGGGTCCGGCACCAGGCCACGAGGTGCCACCGGCCGGCCGTGGATGCGAAGAGCACGGGCTCGACGTCACGCGTCGTCGTGACCCCCTGCGCCGACGTGTACCGGATGCGGACGACCCGCTGCTCGGCCATCGCCTCCTCCAGTGCCGACCTGACCCGCCGGGCGGGGGAGGGGGGCGCGTCGACCCACACGCGGCCGGCCAGCTCGAGGGACCGTGCCCGGGTCCGGGGGTCGAGCACGTCGACGATCTTGCGGACCCCCGCCGCGGCGAGATCTGCGTACGGGGCGTCCGGGGCGGCGGACACGGCGGCCATGAGCGCCACCGCCTGTGCCGGCGACAGGCTGACGGGCGCGAGCGACGCGCCGGCGGCCATGCCGTACCCGCCCCCGGGGCCCGGACGTGACCAGACGGGCGCGCCGCTGCGCTCGAGCGCAGCCACGTCTCGCTTGACGGTGCGGACAGAGACCCCGAGCTCCTCGGCCAGTCGCTCGGCGGAGACGCCCGACGGTCCGGCCCGCCGCAGCATCTCCGAGACGGCGTGCAGCCGCTCGGCACGCCTCATCGCGTCACCCGCCGCAGATCCATGACACAGATGGTGACATGCCGTTGACCACTGCACCCGAGACGATGGGGTCATGACACCGACGACACCCAGCCCCGTCCTCCTCCTCGCCGGCCACTGGCTGGGCGCCTGGGCCTGGGACGACGTGCTCGAGCACCTGGGGCCGGCCGCGGCCCGGGCGCATGCGCTGACGCTGCCCGGCCTCGACCCCGGCGACCCGCTGCGCCGCACCCGGACCCTCGAGGACCAGGTCGACGCGATCTGCACGGCGCTGGGACGGCTCGGCGGCTCGTCGCAGGACGCTGCCGTGGTCGTCGCCCACAGCGGGGCGAACGCGCCGGTCAGCCGCGTGCTCGACCGGCACCCGCAGCTCGTGCGCCGGGTCGTGTGGGTCGACTCCGGCCCGGCGACGTCCGGGAGCGCCGCCGCGCCGGACCTGCCGCCGGGGGTCGAGGAGCTGGAGCTGCCCCCCTTCGCCGTCCTCGCCGAGCAGGCGAGCCTCGAGGGCCTGAGCCCGGAGGTGCTCGAGACCTTCCGGGCCAGGGCGGTCCCCGAGCCGGCCCCGGTGCTCCGCCAGGCGGTCGAGCTCACGCACGACGACCGGCACGACGTGCCGACCACCCTCGTGTGCTGCTCGATCCCGAGCGCGCAGGTGCTCGAGCTGGCACGTGGCGGGCACCCGATGTTCGCCGACGTCGCCCGGCTGACGACCGTCGACGTCGTCGACCTGCCGACCGGTCACTGGCCGATGTGGAGCCGCCCGGACGAGCTCGCCGCCGTCATCGCGGCGGCGGCGTCGAGCCCCGCCTGAGACCTGCGACGGGCACGTCCGTCCCTGGGCGCGAGAGAGGGCCGCACCGGTCATCGGTGCGGCCCTCTCTCATGCCCACGACCCCGTGGACGGGTCGGATCAGTAGGTCAGACCCTTGGCGGCCAGCCAGGAGCGCGGCGCGACGGGCTCGCCACCGCCCGGGTGGATCTCGAGGTGCAGGTGGGGCCCGGTCGAGCGGCCCGAGTTGCCGGACAGGCCGACCTGCTCGCCCGCGGAGACCTTCTGGCCCACGGTGACCTGGAGGCTGCTCATGTGGCCGTAGCGCGAGATCGTGCCGTCGGTGTAGCGGATGTCGACCATCGTGCCGTAGCCGCTCTGCTGCCCGGCGAAGACGACCTCGCCGTTGCTCATCGCGCGCAGCGGGGTGCCGATCGGCACGCCGAAGTCGTCACCAGCGTGCATGCGACCCCAGCGGGGGCCGAAGCCGGAGGTGAAGACGGGGTTGGTCAGCGGCAGGACCCAGGCGCCGTCGGCCACGGCGGGGGTGCCCGCGGCGTCGACCGTGACGTCCTCGGTGGAGACGCCGAGCTCCTTGGCCGCGGCCTTCTTCTCTGCGGCACGCTGCTTCGCGGCCTCGCGCTTCTGCGCGGCCAGCTCCTTGCGCTTCTTGTCGCGGGCGACGCGCTGGCGCTCCTGCGCCCGCCCCTGGCCCTCGGCCACGGACTGGCTGCTCTCCTGGCGTCGCTGCGCCAGGTCGGTGTAGCCGGCGACGGTCTGGGCGACCTCGCCCTTCGAGCGCTCGGCGAGCGCCGGGTCGGCGAGCGCCTCGCTGTGCTGGGCAGCCGGGGCCGTGAAGGCGCTGACGGCCGTGCCCGAGGCGAGCGCGGTGCTCTGGGCTGCGGTCGCCCCGCCGGCGGTCACGACGAGCGTCGCGGCAGCGGCGGTGGGCAGGGCGTATCCGGCACCGAAGGCCTTGGGGAGGCGACGACGGCCGGTGGCGGCGCGTCGCTCGGCGCGGGTGGGCGTGCGGTGGCGCCCGGAATAGCTTGACATCGAGAAAGTCCTCGCAGGGGGTCGCGGACAAATCTCGGCGAGCCTAGCGTGACCACTTCGTTACACAAAACTCGGGCTGTGGACAGCGGCTCGCCCGAGTCCGCGAGGACCCGTGCGTGTGGCGATATGCGGTTGTCGGCGCTAGGCCGGGGTGATCGAGGTCACTGACGCGGTGGGCGCTCCGTCGTTGTCGAGCTGGGTCAGGGTCGTGGAGATCCGGTGGGCCACGCTGGGCAGGATCGGCAGGGACAGGTGGCCGACGCCGGTGAGGGGGACGTCGGTCACCGCGAGGTCGGGGTGTCGCAGCTGGGCGTGGTGGGCCGGGAGCACGGCCTCGTCGGTGTCGGACCAGAAGCACACGAAGCGCGTCGTGCACCCCGGGACCGGTCGGTCGAGCTCCTCGAAGAGGGGGCTGCCCGGCCGCAGCTGGCGGGCGATCCGCAGCGGGAGCAGGCGGGCCATGTGCGTGCCCTGGTGGGGGGAGCCGAGGGTGACGACCGTGTGCACTCGGTCGTCACCACCGAGACGGGTCACGTAGTAGCGCGCGATCAGCCCACCGAGGCTGTGCGCGACGACGTGGATCCGCTCGTACCCGGTCTCCTCGCAGATCTGCTCGATCTCCGCGGCCAGCTGTGCCGCGGCGGTGCGCACGTCGGACGTGCGCACCGAGTAGTTCATCGAGTAGACCCGGCTGAAGCCGCGCCGCTGCAGACCCCGTCGCAGCAGCGCGAAGATCGAGTGGTTGTCGACCATCCCGTGGATGAGGAGGATCGGCGTGCCGCTCTCGGCCACACCGGAGACGACCATGCCGCGCTGGAGCGGGGTGAGGTGCTCCATGCGGTAGCGATGACCGGCTCCGCCCCGCCGCGGCGCGAGCGCCCCGAGCGGGTATACCGCGAGATGACTCAGTCCCCACATCGCCTCGACCATCGACCCCAGGACGGCGTGCGGGCTGGCCAGGGCGCGGGCACGCTCGACGACGTACGACCCGAGATCCCCGGATGTCGGCGGGGTGCTCGACTCGTGCGTGACGAGGCGTGGCTGCGGCTCCATGACGAGATCGACAGTAACCGTCTGACCTGCCCCGATGGCCTTGTGTGTCGAGGGTTTTCGTGCGTCCTCGTGCGGTCGGGCCGACGACGGGGGTGGGCGCCCCCTTCGCCGGGGCCTGCGTCCCACCCGCAGGACCGGGCGTGCCCGGGTGACGGCGGGAGGTCTAGGCTCCGGGACTACACCCGTGGGGCATGTGCGACAGCCATGCCCCTGTGCCCGAGAAAGAGGACGGATAACGCTCGTGGATCTCTTCGAGTACCAAGCACGTGACGTGTTCGAGAAGCACGGTGTCCCGGTCCTGGCCGGCGCCGTGGCCACCACCCCGGCGGAGGCCCTGGCCGCGGCCGAGCAGATCGGCGCCCGCAGCGGCGGCGTCACCGTGGTCAAGGCCCAGGTCAAGACCGGTGGCCGAGGCAAGGCCGGTGGCGTCAAGGTCGCCAAGACCGCGCAGGAGGCCGAGGTCCACGCGCAGGCGATCCTCGGGATGGACATCAAGGGCCACACCGTGAAGAAGGTGATGATCGCCCAGGGCGCGAAGATCGCCGAGGAGTACTACTTCTCGATCCTGCTCGACCGCGCGAACCGCCGCTACCTCGCCATGTGCTCCGTCGAGGGCGGCATGGAGATCGAGCAGCTCGCCGAGGAGCGCCCCGAGGCGCTGGCGAAGATCGCCGTCGACCCCAACGTCGGCATCGACGACGCGAAGGCCACCGAGATCGTGCAGGCCGCCGGCTTCGACGCCGAGACGGCCCCCAAGGTCGCCGAGGTCCTCAAGTCGCTGTGGACCGTCTACCGCGAGGAGGACGCGACCCTCGTCGAGGTCAACCCCCTCGTCAAGGACGAGGACGGCAACATCGTCGCCCTCGACGGCAAGGTGACCCTCGACGGCAACGCCGACTTCCGCCAGCCCGGCCACGCCGAGCTCGAGGACAAGGACGCCGCCGACCCGCTCGAAGCCAAGGCCGCGGCGATGGGTCTCAACTACGTCAAGCTCGACGGCAACGTCGGCATCATCGGCAACGGCGCGGGCCTGGTCATGTCGACCCTCGACGTCGTCGCCTACGCCGGGGAGGACCACACCGGCGGCGCGAGCAAGCCGGCCAACTTCCTCGACATCGGCGGCGGCGCCTCCGCGGAGGTCATGGCCAACGGCCTCGACGTCATCCTCGGCGACGAGCAGGTCAAGTCCGTCTTCGTCAACGTCTTCGGCGGCATCACCGCGTGCGACGCGGTCGCCAACGGCATCGTCGGCGCGCTGAAGACCCTCGGCGACTCGGCGACCAAGCCGCTCGTCGTGCGTCTGGACGGCAACAACGTCGTCGAGGGTCGGCAGATCCTCGCCGACTTCGACCACCCCCTCGTGACCATCGAAGAGACCATGGACGGCGCGGCCCGCAAGGCCGCCGAGCTGGCCGCCAAGTAAGGACGAAGAGACTCAAATGGCAATCTTCCTCACCGCTGACTCCAAGGTCGTCGTCCAGGGCATGACCGGCTCCGAGGGCATGAAGCACACGACGCGCATGCTCGCCTCCGGCACGAACGTCGTCGGCGGCGTCAACCCGCGCAAGGCCGGCCAGACCGTCGACTTCCCCGAGGGCAAGCAGGTCCCCGTCTTCGGCTCCGTCGCCGAGGCGATGGAGGCCACCGGCGCCGACGTCACCGTCGTCTTCGTGCCCCCGGCCTTCGCCAAGTCCGCCGTCGTCGAGGCGATCGACGCCGGCATCGGCCTGGCCGTCGTCATCACCGAGGGCATCGCGGTCAAGGACTCCGCGGAGTTCTACAACTACAGCCTCGGCAAGGGCACCCGGATCATCGGCCCGAACTGCCCCGGCCTGATCAGCCCCGGTCAGTCCAACGCCGGCATCATCCCGGCCGACATCGCCGGCCCGGGCCGCATCGGCCTGGTCTCGAAGTCGGGCACGCTGACCTACCAGATGATGTACGAGCTCAAGGAGTTCGGCTTCTCCTCGGCGGTCGGCATCGGCGGCGACCCGGTCATCGGGACGACGCACATCGACTGCCTCGAGGCCTTCGAGGCCGACCCCGACACCGACGCGATCGTCATGATCGGCGAGATCGGCGGCGACGCAGAGGAGCGTGCCGCGGCCTACATCGCCGAGCACGTCACCAAGCCCGTCGTCGGCTACGTCGCGGGCTTCACCGCTCCCGAGGGCAAGACGATGGGCCACGCCGGCGCCATCGTCTCGGGCTCCTCGGGCACGGCGGCCGCGAAGAAGGAGGCCCTCGAGGCCGCCGGGGTCAAGGTCGGCAAGACGCCGTCCGAGACCGCGGCCCTCATGCGCGAGATCATGGCCCAGATCAGCGCCTGACCTCCCGCACCACCTCTGCCGAAGGGGGACCACCGCGAGGGTGGTCCCCCTTCGTCGTGCGCACGGGCACCTCGACCAGCGAAGGGGGTTGCGGTGATCTCGAGGCTCCTTCGTCGCACCTCGACCGACGAGGGGGGCTTTGCTGGTCGAGGTGCGAAGGCCCCCAGGCCTGAGCCTCGAGGCCACGTGCGGTGGTCTCGAGGCTCCTTCGTCGCACCTTGACCGACGAGGGGGGCTTTGGTGGTCGAGGTGCAAAGGCCGCCAGGCCTGAGCCTCGAGGCCACGAGGGGTGGTCTCGAGGCTCCTTCGTCGCACCTCGACCAGCGAAGGGGTGGTCTCGAGGCTCCTTCGTCGCACCTCGACCAGCGAAGGGGTGGTCTCGAGGCTCCTTCGTCGCACCTCGACCAGCGAATGAGCACCTTCGTCGCAACTCGACCAGCGAAGGGGTGGTCTCGAGGCTCCTTCGTCGCACCTCGACCAGCGAATGAGCACCGTCGTCGCACCTCGACCAGTCAAGGGGTGGTCTCGAGGCTGCTCGTCGCACCTCGACCGGCAACGAGGGCGCTCCTCTGACCTCGGTCGAGCAGGGTGATCCATCTTTCAACGGCAGATTTCGCGTCTGCGTGGCGCAAGCGGGCAAGAGGCCCTAGTGTTGCTCTCACCAGCGCCGACCCGGTCGACACCCCCCTGCTCCCGGGTCGGCGCTGCCTCATGTCCGGGCCGGGTCTCGTGCCGCCCGACGAGAAACCTTCGCCGTGTTTCGCCGCGCCCGGCGTTGCCTCCACGGTGCGACGCGCACCGTGACCGACGATGTGGGCGATGACCGTCATCGACCGCATCCGCTCGGCCACCGCCGACGAGACGGGCGACCAGCGCCCCGAGCTCGCCGCGCTCGGTCGTGGTGCCCTGACGGCCGCCGCGACCTGGGTCGTCGTCACCGCTCTCGTCCTCACGGCGGTGCTGCTCTCGGGCGGCGCCGCTCCCGTCGGCGGCAGCATCGGTGCCGGCTCGGCCGTGTGGCTCGCCCTCGGCGGCGCCCGCCTCGGCCTCGGCACCGCGACGATCGCCCTCGTGCCGCTCCTCGCGCTCGCCCTGCTCGTCTGGGCGGCCCGGACCGGGGCCCGCCGGGCGCTGCGGGAGGTGGAGGGGTCCCCCTTCGCCCCCGAGCTCACCTGGCGCGAGCGGGTCGTGCAGCCCCGGACCCGCGTCGCCGGCGCCTGGCTGGCCGGCTACGCCCTCGCCGCGCTCGCGGCGTGGGGCGCGAGCCTGACCGGCCCCTTCGACGTGCGACTGCTCTCGCTGCTCCTGCCCGTCCTGCTCGTGCCGCTCCTCGGTCTCGTCCTCGGCGACGACGAGGTCGGCGCGGGGCTGCTCGGGGTGCTCCCGGTCGCGCTGCGCCGCGCCGTCGTGCCTGGTCTGCGCACGGCCGGCGCGCTCGTGCTCGCCGGTTCTCTCCTCGTCGTCGTCATGGTCGTCGTGCACCTCAGCCGGGTGCTCCACGTGCACTCCGAGCTCGACGCCGGGGTGGCCGGGGGAGCGCTCCTCGCCGCCCTCCAGGTCCTCGCGCTGCCGAACCTCGGCCTGTGGGGCCTCGGTTGGCTCGCCGGGCCCGGCTTCTCCGTCTCGCTCGGCGCCGAGACGACGTGGGCCGAGTCGCAGACCGCGCTGCTGCCGATGGTGCCGGTCCTCGCAGCCCACCCCGAGCCCGGTGCCCTGCCGTGGGTCGCGCGCCTCTCGGTGCTCGTCCCCGTCCTCCTCGGCGCCTGGCTCGCCCGTCAGTCGCTCGCCCGGATCTCCCGGCTGTCGCGGACCGTGGACAAGGCCGCCGTCGTCGGCTGCGCCGTCGTCGTCGCGGCCGTCGCGGTCGCGCTGCTCGACGCCGTCGCCGGTGGCTCGCTCGGCTCCGAGCGCCTCGCCCGCATCGGGGTGCCGGCGCCGCGCCTGGCCCTGGCGCTCGTCGTCGACCTCGGCATCGGGGCGGCGCTCGTCCTCGCCCACGACTGGTGGCGGCTGCGCCGCTGAGACGGCACGGCGGCTGCGCCGCTGAGACGGCGTGAAGGGCGCGCATGCCGGCCCCGCTAGGTTGGTCAGGTGCGTCTCGTCGTCCTCGTCTCCGGCTCCGGCACCACCCTGCAGGCCCTCCTCGACGCCTGCGCCGACCCCGCCTACGGCGCGCAGGTCGTCGCCGTCGGGTCCGACCGCCCCGACGTCGAGGGGCTGCGCCGCGCCGAGCGCGCGGGCGTGCCCACCTTCGTGCTGAGGGTCGGTGACCACGCCGACCGGGGGGAGTGGGACCGCGCCCTCACCCAGGCCGTGCAGGAGCACGACCCCGACCTCGTCGTCACCGCGGGCTTCATGAAGATCCTCGGCCCGACCTTCGTCGAGCACTTCGCCGACCGGGTCGTCAACACCCACCCCGCGCTGCTGCCGAGCTACCCGGGTGCCCACGGCGTCCGTGACGCCCTGGCGGGCGGTGCGCGCGTCACCGGCGCGACCTGCCACCTCGTCGACGGCGGCGTGGACACCGGTCCGATCCTCGAGCAGGTCGCCGTGCGGGTCGAGGAGGGCGACGACGAGGCCTCGCTGCACGAGCGGATCAAGCTCGTCGAGCGCGAGATGCTCGTCGCGACGCTCGCCCGCGCCATCACCGAGGGCTACGTCGTCGACGGCCGCTCGGTTCGGTGGGGCGCGCGCTGAGCGATACCCTGGCCGGACACGACTGGCGCAGGTGGGTCACCACCGGGGAGTGACGTCGGGGTGCATCGCCCGCCTGGGTGCGCCTCCTGCTGACAGGGACACCTGACAGGACCACCGACGTCGACCGCGAGGAGCACGCCATGCCCGAGTCCACCACCGCCACGCCCGAGGTCCCCTTCGACCAGGCCGCGCAGGACCGCCGCCCGGTCCGCCGCGCCCTCGTCTCCGTCTACGACAAGGACGGCCTCGAAGAGCTCGTCGCCGGTCTCGTGGCCGCGGGTGTCGAGCTCGTCTCCACCGGCGGCTCCGCCGCGACCATCGAGCGCCTCGGGCTGCCCGTGACGCAGGTCGAGGCGCTCACCGGCTTCCCGGAGTGCCTCGACGGCCGCGTGAAGACCCTGCACCCGCGGGTGCACGCCGGCATCCTCGCCGACACCCGCCTGCCGGAGCACCAGGCCCAGCTCGAAGAGCTGGACATCGCCCCCTTCGACCTCGTCGTCGTCAACCTCTACCCCTTCGCCGACACCGTCGCGTCCGGGGCAGGCGTCCAGGACTGCATCGAGAAGATCGACATCGGCGGGCCGACGATGGTGCGCGCCGCCGCGAAGAACCACGCGAGCGTCGCCGTCGTCACCGACCCGACGAGCTATGCCGAGGTCCTGCGCACGGTCGCCGAGGGCGGCTTCACCCTCGAGCAGCGTCAGCGGCTGGCCGCTGACGCCTTCGTCCACACGGCGACCTACGACGTCGCCGTCGCGTCGTGGATGGGCTCGGTCGTCACCGACAGCAGCGAGGGCACCGGCTTCCCGTCGTGGCTCGGCGCGACGTGGCGCCGCTCCGACGTCCTGCGCTACGGCGAGAACCCCCACCAGGCCGCCGCGATCTACCGCATCGAAGGGGGAGCGGCCCCGGCGCTCGCCCAGGCCGAGCAGCTCCACGGCAAGGCGATGTCGTACAACAACTTCGTCGACGCCGACGCGGCCGTGCGCGCCGCCTACGACCACGGCGACCAGCCGACGGTCGCCGTCATCAAGCACGCGAACCCCTGCGGCATCGCCGTCGGCGACGACATCGCCGACGCCCACCGCAAGGCCCACGAGTGCGACCCCGTGAGCGCCTTCGGCGGCATCATCGCGACGAACCGTCCGGTGAGCGCCGAGATGGCCCGCACCGTCGCCGACATCTTCACCGAGGTCGTCCTCGCCCCGGCCTTCGAGGACGAGGCGCTCGAGATCCTCACGGCGAAGAAGAACATCCGCCTGCTCACCTGCCCGCCGCCGCGCACCGGCGGCGTCGAGGTGCGCCCGATCGGCGGCGGCCTGCTCGTGCAGCAGCGCGACGCGATCGACGCGGTGCTCGAGCCGGCCGAGGGCGACCGCCCGACCCAGGGCCACGGCGACGACCCCTCGCGGTGGACCCTCGTGTCCGGCGAGCCCGCCGACGACGCCACCCTGGCCGACCTGCACTTCGCGTGGCGCTCCGTGCGCGCGGTGAAGTCCAACGCGATCCTCCTCGCCCGCGGCGGCGCGTCCGTCGGTATCGGGATGGGCCAGGTCAACCGTGTCGACTCCTGCCACCTCGCCGTGGACCGCGCGGGCGAGCAGCGCGCCTCCGGCGCTGTCGCCGCCTCCGACGCCTTCTTCCCCTTCGCCGACGGGCTCCAGGTCCTCCTCGACGCCGGCGTGCGGGCTGTCGTCGCCCCCGGCGGGTCGATGCGCGACCCCGAGGTCGTCGAGGCCGCCCAGGCCGCCGGCGTGACGATGTACTTCACCGGGACCCGGCACTTTGCCCACTGAGGAGGGCGGGCGCCAGCACGCGCTCGCCCTCGTCCTCGCCTGCCTCGGCGGCCTGCTGACGACCCTGCAGGCCCGGATGAACGGCGAGATCTCCGCGACGATCGGGGCGCCGGTGCAGGCGGCGCTGTGGAGCTTCGGATCCGGGCTGGCCCTCCTGCTCCTCCTCGCCCTCCTGCCCGCCGTCCGCTCGGGCATCGGCCGGATCGCCGCGGCCCTGCGCGCCGGCCGGCTGCGCTGGTGGCAGTGCATCGGCGGGACCCTCGGCGCGGTCTTCGTCGCCGTGCAGACGTACGCGGTGCCGCTCGTCGGCGTCGCGATCTTCACGGTCGCGACCGTCGCCGGGCAGACGAGCAACGCCCTGGCCGTCGACCGGCTCGGTGTCGGTCCCGGCGGCCGTCGTCCGGTCCAGCCGGTCCGGGTGCTCGCAGCCCTCCTCGCCGTCGTCGGCGTGGCCGTGACGGTGAGCGGGTCCTTCGGCGACGGAGGCATCTCGGTGCTCGCCGTGGTGCTCGCGCTCCTCGCCGGCGGGGGAGTTGCCTTCCAGCAGGGCGTCAACGCCCGGGTCAACCTCGAGAGCCGTCACGTCCTCGCCACGACCGGTCAGAACTTCGTCGCCGGGACGACCCTGCTCCTCCTGCTCGCCCTCGTCCAGTACTCGCGGGGCAGCTATCGGCCCACGAGCTTCGAGGGCGTGCCGTGGTGGGCGTGGTTCGGGGGTCTCGCCGGCATCGCCTTCATCGCCATCGCCGCGTGGGCGGTCGCCCACGTCGGCGTCCTGCTCTTCGGGCTCGCCCTGCTCACCGGCCAGCTCGGCTCCGCCGTGCTCATCGACGTCGTCTGGCCCAGCGCCGGTCACGAGGTGAGCGCCGTGATGATCCTCGGCGTGCTCATCACCTTCGGCGCCGCGGCGCTCGCCGGCTGGGCGGCCCGTCCGCGCCGCCGCCCTAGGGTGGTGGCCGCTCGATGACGCCCTGCCCCGACCACACCCCTGCGATGGAAGGATGCTCCCCGTGACCGCCACTCTCCTCGACGGCAAGGCCGTGCTCGCCGACATCAAGCGCGAGCTCACCGGACGGGTCGCCGCCCTGCGCGAGCGCGGCGTCGTCCCCGGCCTCGGCACCGTGCTCGTCGGCGACGACCCCGGCAGCCAGTGGTACGTCGGCGCCAAGCACAAGGACTGCGCCGAGATCGGCGTGACGAGCATCCGGCGCGACCTGCCGGCGAGCTCGACCCTCGAGGAGGTCCTCGCCGTCGTCCACGAGCTCAACGAGGACCCCGCGTGCACCGGCTTCATCGTCCAGCAGCCCACCGGGCTCGACGAGAACGCCATCCTCTCCGCCGTCGACCCGACGAAGGACGTCGACGGGCTGCACCCGACGAACCTCGGCTGGCTGGTCCTCGGTCACGAGGCACCGCTGCCGTGCACGCCCGTCGGCTGCGTCGAGCTGCTGCGGCGCCACGACGTGCCGATCGCCGGCGCGAAGGTCGTCGTCGTCGGCCGAGGCATCACCGTCGGCCGCCCGCTCGGCCTCATCCTCACCCGGCGCTCCGAGAACGCGACGGTGACGCTGTGCCACACCGGCACCCGTGACCTCGCCGCAGAGGTCCGCCAGGCCGACGTCGTCGTCGCCGCCGCGGGCGTGCCGGGCATCATCACCGCCGACATGGTCAAGCCGGGTGCCGCGGTGCTCGACGTCGGCGTGAGCCGCGTCGTCGCCGAGGACGGCCGCTCGAAGGTCGCCGGAGACGTCGCGGACGACGTCGCCGAGGTGGCCGGGTGGGTCAGCCCCAACCCCGGGGGCGTCGGCCCGATGACCCGCGCGATGCTGCTGTCGAACGTCGTCGCCGCCGCCGAGCGCCAGCTCTGACCGGCCCGTCGTGAGCGAGGAGCCCCGCGAGATCGAGGTCGAGACCCAGCCTCGTGTCGTCGCCCCCGAGCAGCGGCCCCCGGCGACCCCGCGCCTGTCCGCGTGGTGGCTCGTCGTGGCCGTCGGGGCGGTCGCGCTCGTCGTCCTCGCCCTCGGTCAGCTGCGCTGGGCGGTCATCCTCGTCGCCTCCGGCCTGTGGCTCGGCGCGGCGATCCGCGCCGTCGTGCCCGAGACGGTCGCCGGCGGGCTCGTCGTGCGCTCCCGCGGCTTCGACGTCCTCGTGCTCGTCGCGCTCGGCGCTGCCGTCCTCGTCGTCGGCCTGGCGCTGCGTCGCACCTGACCCGCAGGCACGACGAAGGGGGGTCCCCACCACCGGTGGGGACCCCCCTTCGTCATGGGGAGGGGCGGTCAGCCCTGGATGAGACCCAGGCCCTTGACCGCCTCGCGCTCCTCCTCGAGCTCGGCGACGGACGCGTCGATCCGGCCGCGCGAGAAGTCGTCGATCTCCAGGCCCTGGACGATGCTCCAGTCGCCACCGGAGACGGTGACGGGGAAGGAGGAGATGAGGCCCTCCGGCACGCCGTACGAGCCGTCGGACGCGACCGACATCGAGACCCAGTCGCCCTCGGGCGTGCCGAGCGCCCAGTCGCGGGCGTGGTCGACGGTGGCGCTCGCCGCGGACGCCGCGGAGGACGCGCCGCGCGCCTCGATGATCGCCGCGCCGCGCTTGGCGACGGTGGGGATGAAGGTCGACTCCAGCCACTCCTGGTCGCCGACGGCCTCGGCGGCGTTGCGGCCGCCGACCTCGGCGTGGAAGAGGTCGGGGTACTGGGTCGCCGAGTGGTTGCCCCAGATCGTCATCTTGCGGATCTCGGTGACCGGGACCGACAGCTTCGCCGCGAGCTGGCTGATCGCGCGGTTGTGGTCGAGACGGGTCAGCGCCGCGAAGCGCTCGCGCGGGATGTCGGGGGCGTTGCTCATCGCGATGAGCGCGTTGGTGTTCGCCGGGTTGCCGGTGACCGTGACGCGCACGTCGTCGGCCGCGACCTTGTTGAGCGCCTGGCCCTGCGGGGCGAAGATGCCGCCGTTGGCCTCGAGGAGGTCGCCGCGCTCCATGCCCGGGCCGCGGGGCCGCGCGCCGACGAGCAGGGCGTGGTTGACGCCGTCGAAGACGACCTCGGGGTCGTCGCCGATCTCGACGCCGGCCAGGGTCGGGAAGGCGCAGTCGTCGAGCTCCATGACGACGCCCTCGAGGGCCTTGAGGGCGGGGGTGATCTCGAGCAGGCGCAGCTCGACCGGGGTGTCCGGGCCGAAGAGGGAGCCGCTCGCGATGCGGAAGAGGAGGCTGTAGCCGATCTGACCGGCGGCGCCGGTGACGGCGACCTTGACGGGCGTGGTGCTCACTGGGACTTCTACCCCTTCGTCGTGGGTGTCGGATGTCCCTCGACTCTAGCCCGCTCGCGCGGCCGGACGGGCAGCCGGGTCACGCTGCGAGGACCGGGGGAGCCCGGATGTGGTGAGATCTGGTGGTGCCGTCAGGCACCTGCGCGGCGACCCGCCGCGCCCGACTCGAAGGGGGAGCGCCGTGGCTCCAGCGGTGGCCGGAGGCCGGTCATGACCCAGCGCCGGCTCGGCGTGCTCGCCCTCGTCGTCATGCTCCTCGCCGACGCCGTGCTCCTCGCCTGGGTCTTCGGGCTGCTGCCCGGCAGCGGGGCGGACGCGGCGGTGCCCGAGCCCGCGGCTGCGCCGACCGCGACGTCGGCCTCGCCCTCTGTCTCGCCGAGCACGACCTCGAAGCCCGCGGCACCGGCGGCCCGGTACGTCGCGACCTCCGTCGGCGACACCCTCTGGCGGGCCTCGGTCGCCCGGTGCACCGGTGACGCGGCGGTCGTCGAGCGCTCGCAGGACGGCGGCGCGAGCTGGGAGCGCACCCGCTACGACGGGCAGGTCGTCTACCGCCTGCGCCTCACCGAGCCCTCGGTGGGCTTCGCCGTCGGTGCCGACCGCGGGTGCCCCGAGACGGTCGTCAAGAGCACCGGCGACGGCGGTCAGACCTGGCAGGAGACGTCGGCGGGCCAGACCTGGGCCCCTCTGCGTGACGGGAATGTCCTCGTCCCCGGTGGCGAGGAGGTCGACGCGTGCGGGTCGGCCCGGGCCGTCGGCCTCGCGCCCGTCGACGAGACGAGCGCGTGGGCGGCCTGCTCGGACGGCACCCTGCGGCGCACCACCGACACCGGGGCCAGCTGGGAGGGCGTCGGCCGGGCGAAGGGGGTGACCTCGCTCGCCGTGAGCGGCGAGCGGCTCCTCGTGGGCTCGGTCGTCACCGGGTGCGACGGGCTCTCCGTGGCGTCCGGCACCACCTCGCAGGCCGACCTCGAGGACGCGACGTGCGTCTCGGGCGCCCGCACCGCCGCCGTCGTCCTGGGCGAGCAGGGTGGGTGGCTCGTCGGCACGAGCTCGTGGAGCAGCGCCGACCTCTCCTCGTGGGAGCCGGTCGCCTAGAGCGCGACGACGGCGATCGGGTCGCTCGTCGGCTGCTTCGAGCCGCTGCTCGGCTCGATCGTCAGACCGACGCCGGTGGCGCCGGACGCGTCGCCGGTGAGCAGGACCGGGGCAGAGCCCGACGCGAAGACCGTCGAGGCGTGCATCGTGCCGGAGTCGTCGGCGAGCCAGGCCTGGTAGCGCTTGTCGGCGTCCGTCTCGGGCAGGTCCGTGGGCACGAGGACTGCGGCGTCCATCGACGCGCTGCGCACGACCTCGACGGTGCCCCCGCCCGTGACCTGCGCCCGTGCGGTCCGCGCGTCGGGCGCGTCCATGACGAGCTGGGCCATGTCGGTCTGGCTGCTCTGCTCGGTCTGGGTGACCTGCCAGGCGACGGTGCCACCGACGGCGAGCGCGGCTGCGGCGGCCAGGACGCTGACGCGGCGGCCCCACCGACGCGTCGCGGTGATCGGCACGACGTCGGCGTGCCGAGCCGGCTGCGGGCCGATGTCGTCGGAGGTGGTCTCGTCGTCGCCGCGACCGTCCTGGTCGCCGACGAGCGGGGGCAGCTGACGGGTCTGGGTGATGCCGGAGAGGACCGAGGCACGCATGCTCGGCGGCGGGGAGACGGCCTCGTCGGAGGCGAGCAGCGGGCCGAGCTCGGCGAAGGAGGCGACCTCCTCGCGGCAGGCCGCGCAGTCGCGCAGGTGCTCCTCGAAGGCGGACCGCTCGGCGTCGTCGAGCGCGCCCAGGGCGTAGGCCCCGGTCAGCGTGTGCAGCTCGGCGTTCATGCGGTCACCCCCAGCGTGTCTCGTAGTCGTATCAGGCCGTCTCGGATGCGCGTCTTCGCGGTGCCGAGCGGCAGGTCCAGCAGTGCGGCCACCTCGGTGTGCGTGTAGCCCCCGAGGTAGGCCAGTGTGACGGCCTCGCGCTGGACCTCGGTGAGGTCCCCCAGCGCGCGGTGCACACGGGCCGCCTCGAGGCGGGCCGCGGCGACCTCGGCGGTCGAGTCGTAGGCCGGGCTGTGAGTCTCGACCTCGTAGCGGTGGTCGCGGTGGTCGGCCGCCTCGCTGGCCCGGACCCGGTCGACGGCGCGGCGGTGGGCGATGGTGAGCATCCACCCGAGCGCGCTGCCCCGCGCGGGGTCGAAGCGGCTCGCGGTGCGCCAGATGTCGAGGAAGACCTCCTGGGCGACCTCCTCGGACTGCGCCGGGTTGCGCAGGACGCGCACGACGAGGCCGTAGACCCGTGAGGCCGTCGCGTCGTAGAGCTCGGCGAAAGCGGACTCGTCACCGGTCGCGGAGCGACGCAGGAGGGCGGCGAGGTCGGGGACCACAGGTGCGCGGGCGTCGTCGACCGGTGACTCATCATCGCTCGACAACGCCCGCATGCACCCATGATCACTCATCCCCCGCCGTGGTCGTGCTTTCTTACTTCTTCATCTCGGGCATGAGGACGCCGTCGATGATGTAGACGGTGGCGTTGGAGGTCTGGACGTTGCCGCAGACGACCTTCGCGTCGCCGACGGTGAAGTCCTCGCCGGAGCCCTCGACGGTGATCTCGTCACCGGCGAGCGTCTTGTGCGTGCCCGCGAGGTCCTCGGGGGTGAGCTTGCCCTTGACGACGTGGTGCGTGAGGACGGTGGTGAGCAGACCCTTCGGGTCGGCCATCGCCGAGTCGAGGGTGTCCTTGTCGACCGCGTCGAAGGCGTCGTTCGTCGGGGCGAAGACGGTGATGTCCTCGGAGCTGTTGAGCGTGTCGACGAGGCCGGCCTCCTTGACCGCGCCGACGAGCGTCTTGAGGTCGGGGTTGTTGCTCGCGGCGGTCGCGACCGGGTCCTTGGCCATGCCGGCGAAGGAGCCCGCGCCGTCGGCCGGGACCGACTCGCAGCCGGGGCCGAAGGGCTCGTCGCCCATGGCCATGTCGTCGCTCGAGCTGGAGCTGGACTCCATGGGGGAGGAGGACGAGGAGCTCATGCCGGAGCTGGTGCTCGAGCCGCTGGCGGTGTCGGTGTCGCCGCCACCGCACGCGGTGAGCGCGAGGGGGAGGGCGGCGAGGGTGGCCAGGGCGGTGGTGCGGGTGATGCGACGCATGGGAGCGGTCCTCTCTGAGGGGATCAAGCTGACACCTGGTCTTCGTCGCTGCGCGCGGATCGGATGGGTCTGCGGCACAACCTTTTTCGGACCAGCCCTCTCAGGTGACGACGACGGCGATCGTGTGCAGGCCGGTGGCCCCCTTCGGGAAGGGCGTGGCCCGCTGGGTGGTCTGGGTGTAGCCGGTCTCGTCGGTCGCGCGGACCGAGATGTCGTGACGGCCGGACGTGGCCTTCCACGGCATGTACCACTGACGCCAGTAGTCGATGCCTGCATCGGGACCCAGGGTGGCGCGCTGCCACTCGCCGTCGTCGATCCTCACCTCGACGCGCTCGATGCCGCGCTGCTGGGCCCAGGCGACACCGCCGATGACCGTGCTCCCGGACGGGATGGGGTCGAGCGGCTTCGGGGTGTCGATGCGCGACTGGGTGAGCACCGGGGCGTCGGTCGCCCAGTCGCGGTCGGTCCAGTAGGCGCTCTGGGCGGCGTAGGTCGTCAGGGTCATCTTCGTCAGCCACTTCGTCGCGCCGACGAATCCGTAGAGCCCAGGCGTGACGAGGCGCACGGGGAAGCCGTGCTCGCGGGGGAGCGGTGCCCCGTCCATGCCGACGACGACGAGCGAGTCCCGGTCGTCCATGAGCGCCTGCACGGGGGTCGAGATCGTCATCCCCTCGACGCTCGTGCTGAGCACCTGGTCGGCCCCGGGGCGCACACCGACGCGCTCGAGCAGGGTGCGGGTGGGCACGCCGAGCCAGCGGGCGGAGCCCACGTAGCCGCCGCCGACCTCGTTGCTCACGCAGGTCATCGTGATGTCCTTCTCGATCATCGGCAGCTCGAGCAGCTCGTCGAAGGAGAGGGTGAGGGGCCGCTCGACGTCGCCGTCGATGACGAGCTGCCAGTCCTTCGGGTCCACCCGCGGCACGGTGAGGGCGGTGTCGACCCGGTAGAAGGCGTCCCGCGGGGTGACGAAGGGGGAGACCCCCTCGTGCGTGCCCTCGATGCCGGCGGGGAGCGGCCGGGGAGAGGTCGTGGGCTCCGGCAGCGCGATCTCGGGGACGCGGCGGCGAGCGGTGATGACCTGACCGCCGCCGCCGAGCGCCGCGGCGGCGACGCCCGCGCCACCGGCGGCGAGGACCCCGCGGCGGGCTGGCTGGCCGGGGGCCGCCCAGGTGTCGGCCTCACGACGGCCGGCGAGCCAGGCGAGGGTGGCGCAGCCGAGGACTCCGGCGACGACCGACGGGAGCACGGCGGCGGGGCCGGCAGCGGGCCGGCTGAGCGCAGCAGCACCCGCGAGCGCGGTGAGCGCGGCGAGCAGCCCGAGGCCCAGCACCGGCCGGGTGCGGTGCAGGACGCCGGCCAGGGCGGCCAGCAGCAGGGTGACGACGGCGACGGATCCGACGAGGATCGGTTTGTCGGCGGTGCCGAAGGTCGAGACCGCCCACTCCTTGACGGGGGTGGGGGTGGCGTCGATGACCGTGGACCCGACGGCGAGGACCGGCGAGGCGGCGGGGTCGACGAGCGCGGCGACGAGGTGCGCCGCGCCGGTGCCCAGGGCGGCTGCGAGCAGCCCGTGCAGGGCGCCCACCCGGACGGGGGTCTGAGATCTCTCCATGGTGGAGGTTCGTCGCAGACCCGCCGTCCGGATGGGCGTGCGGGTCACATCCCGTCGACGACCGCGTTGAGCGTCGGGCTCGGACGCATCGCGGCGCTCGCGCGCTGCGGGTCGGGGCGGTAGTACCCGCCGAGGTCGACCGGTTCGCCCTGCGCGCCGATGAGCTCGGAGGTGATCTGCTCCTCGCCGTCGCCCAACGCCTGCGCGACCGGGGTGAAGCGCTCGCGCAGCTCGGCGTCGGCGTCCTGGGCGGCCAGGGCCCGCGCCCAGTACAGGGCGAGGTAGTAGTGGCTGCCGCGGTTGTCGATGCTGCCGAGCTTGCGCGCCGGCGACTTGTTCTCGTCGAGGAAGGTCGCGATGGCCTGGTCGAGCGTGTCGGCGAGGACCTGCGCCTTGGCGTTGTCCTGCGTCGTCGCGAGGTGCTCGAGCGAGGCGCCGAGCGCGGAGAACTCGCCGAGGCTGTCCCAGCGCAGGTAGTTCTCCTTGACGAACTGCTGGACGTGCTTCGGGGCCGAGCCGCCCGCACCGGTCTCGAAGAGCCCGCCGCCGTTGAGCAGCGGCACGACCGAGAGCATCTTCGCGCTCGTGCCGAGCTCGAGGATCGGGAAGAGGTCGGTGAGGTAGTCGCGCAGGACGTTGCCGGTGACCGAGATCGCGTCCTTGCCGGCCCGGATCTGCTCGAGGCAGTACGTGATGGCCTCCACCGGGGGGAGCACGACGATCTCAAGGCCCTCGGTGTCGTGGTCGAGCAGGTAGCGCTCGACCTTGGCGATGACGTTGCGGTCGTGCGCGCGCGCGTCGTCGAGGTAGAAGACCGCGGGGGCGCCGGTCGCGCGGGCGCGGGTGACGGCGAGCTTGACCCAGTCCTGGACGGGGATGTCGCGCACGCGCGCCATCCGCCAGATGTCACCGGTCTCGACCTCGTGCTCCATGAGCACGGTGCCGTCGGCCGTCGAGACGCGCACGGTGCCGGCGGCGGGGACGACGAAGGTCGTCGGGTGCGAGCCGTACTCCTCGGCCTTCTGGGCCATGAGACCGACGTTGGGCACCGAGCCGATCGTCGCCGGGTCGAGCGCGCCGTTCTTCTTGTGCTCCTCGACGACGGCCTGGTACATCGGGCCGTAGCTGCGGTCCGGGACCATCGCGAGGGTCTCGCGCTGACCCCCCTTCGCGTCCCACATCTGACCGCTGTCGCGGATGACGACCGGCATCGAGGCGTCGATGATGACGTCGCTCGGCACGTGGAGGTTCGTGATGCCCTTGTCGGAGTCGACCATGGCGAGCGCGGGGCGCTGCGCGAAGACGGCGTCGATGTCGGCGCGGATCGCCTCCTGCGTCTCCTGCGGGAGCGACTCGATGGAGGAGTGCAGCGCGCCGAGGCCGAGGTTGGGGTTGACGCCGGCCTCACGGAAGGCGTCGGCGTGGGTGTCCATGACCTCGCCGAGCCACACCGAGACGGCGTGCCCGAAGAGCACCGGGTCGGAGACCTTCATCATCGTCGCCTTGAGGTGCAGCGAGAGCAGGAGGTCCTCGCTCTTCGCGGCCTCGATCTGCTCGGCGTAGAAGGCGCGCAGCGCGGAGACGGACATGAAGGTGCCGTCGACGATCTCGCCCTCGAGCACCGAGACGCCGTCCTTGAGCACGGTGTCGCCCTGCGGGGTCATGAGGGTGATCGTCAGCGTGTCGTCGGCGGTCATGACGACCGACTGCTCGTGGCCGTAGAAGTCGCCCTCGCTCATCGAGACGACGCGCGCCCTGTTCTCGGCGGTCCACGGGCCGAGGCGGTGCGGGTGCTTCTTGGCGAAGTTCTTCACCGACTGGGGCGCCCGGCGGTCGGAGTTGCCCTCGCGGAGCACGGGGTTGACCGCAGAGCCCAGGACGGTCGCGTAGCGGGACTGGGTCTCGCGCTCCTCGTCGGTGCTCGGGTCGGAGGGGTAGTCGGGGATGTCGTAGCCCTGGCCCTGCAGCTCGCGGATGGCGGCCTTGAGCTGGGGGACCGACGCCGAGATGTTCGGCAGCTTGATGATGTTGGCGGACGGGTCCTGCGTCAGCTCGCCGAGGCGCGCGAGGTTGTCCTCGACGCGCTGGTCCTCCTGCAGGCGCTCCGGGAACTGCGCGAGGATGCGACCGGAGAGGGAGATGTCGCTCGTCTCGACCTCGACTCCGGTGCCCCTGGTGAAGGCCTGGACGATCGGCAGCAACGAGTAGCTGGCGAGCGCCGGCGCCTCGTCGATCTGCGTCCAGACGATCTTGGACGTGCTCATGTGACTCCTCCGTCGGGGTCGTGATGGGTGGCTCGTCCCGATCTTCCCACGGACCCCTCGCGGGCCGCCGGGGCGTTCGGCTCTGTCGCGGCGGCGGCCCGGGCCGACCCGTCCGCCCGGGCCTGGACAGGTCGTGGGAGGAGCCGCGCGGGGTGCCCCATACTGGCGGGCGATGTCGAGCACCTACCCCACGGGACCCCCGGCCGGCCTGCGACGCGACCGCACCGTCGACATCGCGCGCGGCATCTCCATCGTCCT
Organism: Janibacter sp. UYMM211; assembly: GCF_040547045.1. NCBI lineage: Bacteria > Bacillati > Actinomycetota > Actinomycetes > Micrococcales > Intrasporangiaceae > Janibacter > Janibacter sp. UYMM211. The sequence goes on from NZ_JBEPOY010000002.1 coordinate 398,750, forward strand.
CATCGTCCTCTCGCACGTCATCGTCGGCGTGTGGCAGTCCGACGCCATCGAGACGGGGGCGAAGGGGCCGCTCATGCCGGCGCTCTACCTCGTGCACATCGTCGTCTTCGCCTTCCTCGCCGGGCTCTTCGTCGAGCGGGGGGTGAGCCGTCGGGGCGCGGCGCGCTACCTCGCCGAGCGGGGCGCGCTCTTCGTCTGGCTCTACCTGCTGTGGACCCTGCTGCAGCGCGGGTCGAGGGTGCTCGGCGGCCCCTTCGCGAGCACGGCCGCCTCGCCGGTCGAGCTGCTGCGCCTGTGGCGGCCAGAGGGGCAGCTGTGGTTCCTCCCGTGGTTGCTCGCGGCCACGGTGCTCGTCGCGCTCGTCCACCCCTGGCGCTCGCGGCGACGCGGGCTCGCCCTGCTCGGGGCCACCGCAGCCCTTGCGCTCGTCGTGTGGGGCTGGGAGCCCAACGCCGTGGTCGTCCAGGGGCTCGCGCTCACGCCCTTCTTCGTCGCGGGGGTGCTCGTCCGGGGCGATCGCGTCGTCGACCTCGTCAGCGGGTCGACGGTCCTGCGGCTGGGCGTCCTGGCGCTGGCGGCCGGCGTGGTGTACCTCGGCGTCGTCGCGGTCGGGAACTTCGCCATGCCGACCGCGGCGAGCCCGGACCGCTCGGCGATCCCGCTCGTCTGGGGCGTCCTGGGCTCGACGAGCGGCCTCGTGCTCGTGCTCGCGGCGAGCGCGCTGCTCGCCCGGCTGCCCGGTCTGGGCTGGCTGGCCTTCGTCGGGCAGCGCAGCATGGAGATCTACCTCGCGCACATCCTCGTCGGGGTGCTCGTGCGGGCCGTCCTCGTCGACGAGGGCGTGCAGACCGACGGTGCCCACCTCGTCGTCGGCACGGCCGTCGGGGTGCTCGCGCCGCTCGGGATCTGGTGGCTGGCGGGCCGGGCGAGGATGGGCTGGCTCTTCGCCCTCCCCGCCCCGCTGCAGCGGCGGCTGCGGGCGGTCTGATCACCCGGCTGCACCCCGAGGGGGGGCTTGCGCTAACAGATCCTTGACCGCTACGGGGGATGACGTTGACCAAATTTTTGCAAAGACCGGCGCGGGTCCGCTCGCCCGCCCTAGTGTGGCGAGCACGGCGCTGATCGCGCCAGCACAGAGGTCGTCATTCATGGTCAGGGGGGTCTGACCAGGCGACTTGGGGTGGGGAGACCTGGATGAGCCATACCTTGGACCAGGGCGGATCAGACGTCCTGGGTGTCCTGGGGCGCGCGAGCGCCCCGGCCGGCACAGCGAGCACGACCGTCCCTCGGGCGGGCACCAACGCCTTCGTCAAGACGCGCGCGGCGATGATCGCCGCCGACACCATGATGATCAGCATCGCCGCCCTGGCCGCTCTCGTGCTGCGCTCGCAGACGCAGTGGCTGGCGTCGATCGGCGTCACCGAGCAGCTCGGTGACTTCCCCCGAGAGGTGGCGCCCCAGCTCAGCCTGCTGTGGTTGCTCGCCCTGTGGGCCTTCGGTGCGCAGTCGCCACGACGCACCGGGGTCGGCTCGTGGGAGTACCAGCGGGTGCTCACCGCGTCCCTGGGGACCGCGGCCTTCGTCGGCATCGGTGCCTACATGGTGCAGACCGAGCTCTCGCGCGGCTTCTTCGTCATCTTCTTCGGCATCGGCACGACGCTGCTGCTCGTCGGCCGGCTCGCGCTGCGCCGGGCGATCCAGCGGGCGCACGTGCGCGGTCACTTCCGCAGCCGGGTCCTCGTCGCCGGCACCGACCGGCACATCGACGACGTCGCCCGGGTCCTGCGCCGCGAGTCGTGGCTCGGCTACGAGGTCGTCGGCGGCCTGTCGCCGACGCCCCCGCCGAGCGGGGAGACCCTCGGCGGCGTCGAGGTCGTCGGGGACCCGTCCGCGGTCTCGGCGGTCCTCGAGCGCACCGACGTCGACGCCATCGTCTTCGCCGACGGCGCGCTGCCGTGCGCCGACGACTTCCGGCGCACCGCCTGGGACCTGGAGTCCCGCAACGTGCAGATGATCGTCGTGCCCTCGCTGTCGGACATCTCGCGCCAGCGGCTCGACGTGCGACCGGTCGCCGGTCTGCCCTTCGTCCACGTCGAGCGGCCGCAGCGCGACCTGCCGATGCGGGTGTGCAAGCGCATCTTCGACGTCGTCGGCTCGGGCCTGCTGCTCCTGCTCCTGTCACCGGTGACGCTGCTCGTCGCCCTCGCGATCGTCCTCGACGACCGCGGCCCGGTGCTCTTCCGGCAGCGGCGGGTGGGCATCGCCGGGCAGCACTTCGACTGCTTCAAGTTCCGCTCGATGTGCCAGGACGCGGACGCCGTTCTGCAGCGCCTCACCGAGAGCAACGAGGGCAGCGGGGTCCTCTTCAAGATGAAGGCCGACCCGCGGATCACCCGCGTCGGTCGGGTGCTGCGCCGTTACTCGCTCGACGAGCTGCCCCAGCTGCTCAACGTCTTCGCCGGGCACATGAGCCTCGTCGGCCCCCGGCCCCCGCTGCCGCGGGAGGTCGACGCCTACGAGGGAGACATCGTCCAGCGGCTGCGCGTGCGCCCCGGGATGACGGGCCTGTGGCAGGTCTCCGGCCGCTCCGACCTGTCGTGGGAGGACACCGTGCGGCTCGACCTGTACTACGCCGACAACTGGTCGATCACCCAGGACGCGATGATCTTGCTGCGCACCGTCAAGGCCGTCGTCGGCGGCCGAGGGGCGTACTAGGACCCCGGGGGAAGGGGAGAGCAGGGGGACCGGGGGGAGTCAGGCCTCCCGCGTCGCCGGCCCGGACGGGGTGGCGACGTGGAAGGCCGGCTCCTCCCACCCGCGGGAGACGTAGTCCTCGCGGATACGGGCCTGGACCGGCTCGACGAGCTCGGAGGGCACGAGCGCGACGGTCGACCCGCCGAAGCCGCCCCCCGTCATCCGGGCGCCGAGCGCGCCGGCGGCGACCGCCGCCTCGACGGCCACGTCGAGATGGGGCACGGTCACCTCGAAGTCGTCGCGCAGCGAGGCGTGACCGGCGCTCAGCGCAGCACCGACGGCGTCGAGGTCGCCGGAGCGCAGCGCGTCGACGACGAGACGCACGCGGGCGTTCTCCGTGACGACGTGGCGGGCGCGGCGGCCGACGACCTCGTCGACCCGACCCAGCAGCGCGGGCAGGTCCTCGGGCTCGACCTCGCGCAGGCTCGCGACGCCCGCCGCCGCGGCGGCGGCCTCGCAGTCGCGTCGCCGTGCCTCGTACTGCCCGTCGACGAGCTGGTGCGGGCTGCGGGTGTCGGTGACGAGCACGACGTGGCTGTCGAGCTCGGCCCTCACGTGCTCGACGGAGCCGTCCTGGCAGTCCAGGAGCAGCAGGGCGCCCTCGCGCGAGCGGAGCGCGACGGCCTGGTCCATGCCGCCCGTGGCGGCCATCGCGATGTCGTTCTCGGCGCGGACGCAGGCCGCTGCGAGCTCGACCCGGCGCTCGTCGGAGCCGAGGAGCCCGAGGTCGAAGAGGTCGCTCGCGGCGGCGCCGACCGCGCACTCGAGGGCGGCCGAGCTCGACAGCCCGGCGCCGGAGGGGACGTCGGAGTCGATGCTCAGCTCGAGGCCGCGCACGTCGTGACCGGCCTCGCGCAGCGCCCAGAGGACACCGAGGACGTAGGCCGCCCACCCCTTCGGCCGACCCGGCCCGACGTCGCCGATCGAGGTGCTGACGACCCGGCCGAAACCCTGCGACGAGGCGACGACGAGGTCGTCGTCGCGACGCGAGGCCGCGACACGCGTGCGCAGCGGCAGCGCCATCGGCAGGCACAGGCCGTCGTTGTAGTCGGTGTGCTCGCCGATGAGGTTGACCCGGCCGGGGGCCGACCACACCCCCTCGGCGGGAGATCCGGTGCGCTGCTGCAGGCTCTGGGCGACGTCCACGCGCTGACGCTACCCACCCGGCGGGAGCCGCGGCGGTGCACGGGGGGCGGCCTGACATGATGAGCGCATGCCGGACGCCACTCCCGCCACCCCGCCGCGCTCCCTGTCAGGGATGCAGCCGACGAGCGACTCGCTCCACCTCGGCAACTACCTCGGGGCGCTCGTCAACTGGGTCGAGCTGCAGGAGCGCACCGACGCCTTCTACTTCGTCGCGGACCTCCACGCGCAGACCGTGCCGACCGACCCCGAGGTCATCCGTCGTCGCACGCGGGTGACGGCCGCCCAGTTCATCGCCGGCGGGGTCGACCCCGAGCGCTCGGCGCTCTTCTGCCAGAGCCACGTGCGCGAGCACACCGAGGTCGCCTGGATCCTCGCCTGCCAGACCGGCTTCGGCGAGATGAGCCGGATGACGCAGTTCAAGGACAAGACGACGAAGGGGCAGAACGCCAACGTCGGGCTCTTCACCTACCCGGTCCTCATGGCGAGCGACATCCTGCTCTACCGGCCCGACTTCGTGCCGGTGGGCGACGACCAGCGCCAGCACCTCGAGATCACCCGCGATCTCGCGACCCGCTTCAACTCGCGCTTCGGCGAGACCTTCACCGTGCCCGAGCCGTACATCCTCAAGGAGTCGGCGCGGATCATGGACCTCCAGGAGCCGCAGAACAAGATGTCGGGCTCGACCTCGCCGGACAAGGGCCTGCTCCTGCTGAGCGACGAGCCGGCCCGCCTGGCCAAGAAGGTGCGCTCGGCCGTCACCGACACCGACGGCGAGATCCGCTTCGACCCCGAGACCAAGGCCGGGGTGTCGAACCTGCTGACGATCCACTCGGCGATGTCGCGCCGGCCGGTCGCCGAGCTCGTCGCGGAGTACGCCGGACGCGGTTACGGCGACCTCAAGAAGGCCGTCGCCGAGGCGGTCGTCGCCGCGGTCGAGCCCTTCCAGGCCCGGATGAGCGAGCTCATGGACGACCCGGCCGAGCTCGACCGGATCCTCGCGAAGGGGGCCGCACGGGCCACCGAGATCGCCCGTCCGACCCGTGACGCCGTGTACGACGCGGTCGGCGTCCTCCCGGCGCAGCGCTGAGGCCGGGCGGTGGCGACCTACGGCGTCTCGATCTCGATCCCCCCGCCCTGGGGAGACGAGCTGCAGTCACGTCGTGAGGACTACGGCGACCCGCTCGCCTACGCGATCCCGCCGCACGTGACCCTGCTGCCCCCGACGCAGGTCGAGGACGAGGCCCTGCCGGCCTTCGAGGAGCACCTCCGGCTCGTCGGCGAGCGCTTCGCCCCCTTCGAGATGCTGCTGCGCGGCACGGGGACCTTCCGCCCGATCAGCCCCGTCGTCTTCGTCCAGGTCGCCTCGGGCATCCCGTGGTGCGAGATGCTCGAGCAGGCCGTGCGCTCCGGGCCCGTCGAGCGCGAGCTCGACTTCCCCTACCACCCGCACGTCACCGTCGCCCACGCCGTCGCCGAGCACCACCTCGACGAGGCCTTCGACGGGCTCGCGCACTTCGAGGCCCGTTTCGAGGTCGCCGACTTCCACCTCTACCGGCACGGCGAGGACTCGGTGTGGCGCCCGGTCGCCGACTTCGCGCTCACCGGGACCTGACCGACTCCTCTGCGCCGGCGAGCACGCGCTCGTAGTGACCGACGAGCTGGCCGGTGAGGGCCGACCACGACCGGTCCGCGACGCGCTCGGCGCCGGCCCGTCCCATCCGGGACCGCAGCAAGGCGTCCCCGACGATCGGCGCGGCGGCTGCCCGGAGGGCGCCCGGCACCGCCGGGTCGTACAGGGCACCGCTCACCCCGTCGGCGACGAGGTCCAGCGGGCCGCCCGCGGCCGGGGCGACGACCGGCAGACCGGTCGCCGCCGCCTCCTGCAGGGTCTGGCCGAAGGTCTCCTTCGTCCCCGTGTGCACGAAGACGTCGAGCGCCGCGTAGGCCCGGGCGAGGGCGTCGCCGGTGCGCGGTCCGAGGAAGGCGGGCGGCAGGTTGGGGCGACGCCCGCTGCTCGCGACCGCCTCGCTGAGCCGTGCCCCGAGCTCGTTACGGCTCGGCCCCTCGCCGACGAGGACGAGACGGGTGCCGGGCAGGTGCGCCAGCTCGACGAGCCGGTGCAGCTCCTTCTCCGGGGCGAGCCGTCCGACGTAGCCGAGGAGCACCTCGCCGCCGGGGGCCAGCGCCTGGCGCAGCGCGAGCGTGCCCTCCTCCTCGCGCCACCTCGGGGCGAAGAGCCGGGTGTCGACGCCGCGACCCCACAGGTCGGTGCGCGGGATCCCGTGCGCGCGCAGGTCCTCGAGGGTGGGGCGGGAGGGGGCGAGGGTGAGGTCGACCTGGTCGTGGAGGCGCCGCAGCCACCGCCAGACGAGGGAGCCGGCCCCGCGGCCGATCGCGCCCGGGCCGTGCTGCTCGACGTACGAGGGCATGTCGGTCTGGTAGATCGCGACGGTCGGCACCTGCGTCAGCGCGGCGTCGCGCACCCCGCGGGCACCGACGAGGAAGGGCGAGGCGAGGTGGAGCACGTCCGGCTCGAAGTTGTCGAGGGCTCGTCGCACCGCCGTCGTCGGCACCCCGGCCCGGAAGCCGCGGACGGTGACACCGGGCAGCCGGTGCACGGGCCGCCCCGCGTAGGTCGCCGGGCCCGGGCCGGGCGCGATGACGAGGGTCTCGTGGCCCTGGGCGGCGAGCTCCTCGCTCACCCGGCACACGCTCGTCGTCACGCCGTTGAGGCTCGGCAGGAAGGACTCGGTCGCGATCGCCACTCTCACGCCGACCACGGTCCTCGGCGTGCGCGCCCAGGGGGTGACGTCGGGGGAGGTGTCGGGTGACGGGCGGGTGACGTGTCGGCGCCGCCGGGGGGCGAAGGGGGAGCCGGTACCGTCGCGGCCATGACCGAGGAGACCGGCGCCACGCCGGACGCGCAGCCGCAGACCGCCACCGGACCGATCCCGGGCTTCTGGGCCGTCGTCCCCGCGGGCGGTGCCGGCACCCGGCTGTGGCCGGTCTCGCGGGCCGGCTCGCCGAAGTTCCTCCACGACCTCACCGGCAGCGGGCGCACCCTCCTCCAGGCCACGGTCGACCGGCTGCGTCCCCTCGCCGGCCAGCGGGTCGTCGTCGTCACCGGCGCCGCCCACACCGCGGCGGTCTCCGCGCAGCTGCCCGACCTCGCGCCGGACCAGCTCCTCGCCGAGCCCAGCCCGCGCGACTCCATGGCGGCCATCGCCTGGGCGGCCGCGGTCCTCGAGGCGCGCGACCCCGAGGCCGTGCTCGGGTCCTTCGCCGCCGACCACGTCATCACCGGGGAGGGTGCCTTCGCCGGTGCGGTCGCCGAGGCGGTCGACGTCGCGCGTGAGGGCTACGTCGTGACGATCGGCATCGACCCCACCTACCCCGCGACGGGCTTCGGGTACATCCAGACCGGCCGGCCGCTGCGCGGCTTCAGCACCGCCTGCCGGGTGCGCCAGTTCGTCGAGAAGCCCGACGCCGAGCGTGCGGCCCGCTACCTCGCCACCGGTGAGTTCCGGTGGAACGCCGGCATGTTCGTCGTGCGGGCGGGCACCCTGCTCGACCTGCTCGGCCGCTGGCACCCCGGGCTCGCCGCGGGCGCCCGTGCGCTCGCCGCCGACCCGGCGCGGCTCGACGAGCTCTGGCCGGACCTGGAGAAGATCGCCATCGACCACGCCGTGGCCGAGCCGGCCGCCGACGAGGGCCTCGTCGCCGTCGTGCCCGGCACCTTCGGGTGGGACGACATCGGTGACTTCGGGTCGTTGTCGGGGATCCTGCCCGGCGCGCACGACGGGACGACGGTCGTCGGCGACCCGGGGCAGGTGCAGTCCGTCGACTCCAGCGGCATCGTCGTCAGCGAGTCGGGGCGGATGGTCGCGCTCGTCGGGGTGCACGACATCGTCGTCGTCGAGACCGACGACGCCCTCCTCGTGACGACCCGGGCCCGCGCCCAGGACGTCAAGCGCGTCGTCGAGTCGCTCAAGGCCGCCGGCCGCGACGAGCTCGTGTGACAGGGGTGTCCACGGCGGGCGGGGTCGCCGAGGCGTCGCGCACACCCCGAGTAGGGTGGTGAGCCGACATGACCGCACCTCTCGCCCCGACGCTGCTGCGTGTCGTCGACGACCTCGTCCCCGAGCTCCTCACCTTCCGGCGAGACCTCCACGCCCACCCCGAGCTGGGCTTCGCCGAGCACCGCACGACGCAGCGTCTGCGCGAGCGTCTCGCCGCGAGCGGTCTTGTCCCCCAGGACGTCGGTCCGACCGGCGTCGTCGTCGACCTCGGTGACCCGGACCCGGCACGACGGGTCGCCCTGCGCGGCGACATCGACGCACTGCCGATCCGAGAGCGGACCGGTCTGGACTGGGCCTCGACCGTCGACGGGGTGTGCCACGCCTGCGGCCACGACGTCCACACAACCGTCCTGCTCGGCGCGGGCCTGGCCCTGGCGAGCGTCGCCGACGAGCTGGCCGAGCGCCGCGTGGGCGTCCGGCTCGTCTTCCAGCCCGCGGAGGAGGCGATGCCCGGCGGTGCCGAGCGCTTCGTCGAGCTCGGCGTCATGGAGGGTGTCGACATCGCCTACGCGGTGCACTGCGACCCCTCGATCGACGTCGGCGAGGTCGGGCTCAAGGAGGGGCCGCTCACGGCGGCCGCCGACAAGGTGCGGATCACGCTCGGCGGACGCGGCGGGCACACCTCGCGCCCCCACCTCACCGAGGACCTCACCTTCGCCCTGGCCAAGGTCGTCACCGAGGTGCCGGCGATCCTCTCGCGCCGGATGGACCCGCGCTCGGGCGTCGCGCTCGTGTGGGGCCAGCTCCACGCCGGCGGCGCCGCCAACGTCATCCCCTCGACCGGTCACGCGGAGGGCACCCTGCGGATGCTCGACGTCGCGGTGTGGGACGACATGGAGGAGCTGCTCACGCAGGTCGTCCACGAGGTCGTCGACCCGTACGGCGTGCGCGCCCGTGTCGACTACGTCCGCGGCGTGCCCCCGGTCGTCAACGACCCCCGCGCCGTCGCCTCGCTCGGACGGGCGGCGATGACCGCGGGGCTGCGCCCGGTGCCGACCCCCCAGTCGCTCGGCGGCGAGGACTTCGGCTGGCTCATCCACGCGAGCAGCGGCGCGATGGCGCGCCTGGGCACCCGCACCCCGGGCGGCACGACGTACGACCTGCACCAGGGCGACCTCGTCGTCGACGAGGCCGCGGTGCGCGCCGGGACGGCGCTGCTCGCGCTCTCCGCGGCGGGGGAGTGGACCCGGGTCGAGGACCCGGACTGAGGACACCCGCGGGTCACGCCTGCGTCGCGACTCGGTAACAACCTCCGCCGGTTTCGACGGATCGGTCGGGCTCGTGAGGTTCCGCACCTAGCATGGCGCCGATGACCGCCCCCTGTCGGTCAGTGCACGAGTTTCGACGAAGGAGAGCAACTGTGCGCCACTCCCTGATCAAGGCTGCCGCGGTCTCGTCGGTCGCCGCCCTGTCCCTCGCCGCCTGCGGCGGCTCCGACTCCACCGGGGACTCGACCTCGGCCGAGGGCGGCAGCGGTTCCGACGTCAAGGCCTGCCTGGCCTACGACGTGGGCGGCCGCGGCGACCAGTCCTTCAACGACTCGGCCGCCAAGGGCCTGGACAAGGCCAAGGACGAGCTCAAGGTCGAGACCGCCGAGGTCGAGGCCTCCCAGGGCGAGAACGACGCCGCCCGAGAGGACCGCCTCAACCAGCTCATCGAGAGCGGCTGCACCGACATCATCGCGGTCGGCTACATCTACGCGAAGGCCGTCGGCGGCGCCGCCAAGGAGAACTCCGACATCCAGTTCGCGATCATCGACGACGCGTCGGAGGACTCCGCGGGCGAGAACGTCGCGCAGCTGACCTTCGCGGAGGAGCAGGGCTCCTACCTCGTCGGTGCCGCCGCGGCGCTGAAGTCCAAGAGCAACAAGGTCGGCTTCATCGGCGGTGTCGACGTGCCGCTCATCAACAAGTTCCAGGCGGGCTTCGAGGCCGGCGCCAAGGCCGTCAACCCCGACATCGAGGTGAGCACGAAGTACCTCGCCGAGGACGGCTCCGGCTTCGCCGACCCGGCCAAGGGCCAGACCGCTGCCGAGGGCATGTACGACAACGGCGCCGACGTGGTCTACCACGCCGCCGGCGGGTCGGGCTCCGGCGTCTTCAAGGCGGCCAAGGCCGCCAAGAAGATGGCGATCGGCGTCGACTCCGACCAGGCGCTCACCGCCGAGGAGGACGTCCGCGACGTCATCCTCACCTCGATGGTCAAGAACGTCGACGTCGCGGTCTTCGACCACATCAAGGCCGTGACCGAGGGCGACATGCAGTCCGGCAACGTCATCTTCGACCTCAAGGCCGGCGGTGTCGACTACTCGACCACCGGTGGCAAGGTCGACGACATCAAGGACAAGCTCGACGGCTACAAGCAGGAGATCGTCGACGGCAAGGTCACGGTCCCGACCAAGTGATCACCGTCGGGCGACCCGCCTGACGCACCCGGCCCGCCCCTCGCGCACCAGCGAGGGGCGGGCCGTCCGCTCACCACGCAGCGGCTACTCTTGCTCCGCCCACGACCACCCCACGTGCGGCCCTTCGTCATCAGGAGGCACCCGATCAGCACCACGACGACCAGCCCGACCCCCTCGGCGCCCGCAGCGGGCGACGTCGCGGTCCGGCTCGAGGGCATCACCAAGCGCTTCCCGGGCGTGGTGGCCAACAAGGACATCGCCTTCTCGGTGCGCCGGGGCACCGTGCACGCCGTCGTCGGCGAGAACGGCGCGGGCAAGTCCACGCTCATGAAGATCCTCTACGGCGTGCAGCGTCCCGACGAGGGGACCATCGAGGTCGACGGCCAGGTCGTCGACCTGCGCTCGCCGAGCGACGCCATCAAGCACGGCATCGGCATGGTCTTCCAGCACTTCATGCTCGCCGACAACCTCACCGTGCTCGAGAACGTCGTGCTCGGGGCAGAGAAGCTCCACGGCATCGGCGGCCGGGCGCGGGCGGAGATCCGGCGGATCAGCGACGAGTACGGCCTCGGGGTCGACCCCGACGCCCTCGTCGAGGACCTCGGCGTCGGCTCGCGCCAGCGCGTCGAGATCCTCAAGGTCCTCTACCGCGGGGCGCGCACGATCATCCTCGACGAGCCGACCGCCGTCCTCGTGCCCCAGGAGGTCGACGAGCTGTTCGACAACCTGCGCGAGCTGAAGAACGAGGGCCTGGCCGTCATCTTCATCTCCCACAAGCTCGACGAGGTGCTCTCGGTCGCCGACGCGATCACCGTCATCCGGCGCGGCACCACCGTCGGCTCCGTCGACGACCCGAGCTCGATCACCTCGCGCGAGCTCGCCGAGATGATGGTCGGCTCCGAGCTGCCGACCCCCGCGACCGAGGAGTCCACGGTCACCGACGAGGTGGTCCTGTCCTGCCGCGGCGTGAGCCTCGCCGGGGCCCAGGGCACCGGCCGGGCGCTGCTCGACGACGTCGACCTCGAGATCCACGCCGGCGAGGTCCTCGGCATCGCCGGCGTCGAGGGCAACGGCCAGGCCGAGCTCGTCGAGGTCATCATGGGGATGCGCGAGCCCACCTCCGGCCAGGTGCACCTCGGCGGCGAGGACATCTCGGACTGGGACGTGCGCCGGATCCGCGAGGCCGGCGTCGGCTACGTCCCCGAGGACCGCCACCGCCACGGCCTGCTCCTGGACTCGCCGCTGTGGGAGAACCGCGTCCTCGGCCACCAGACCGAGCGACCGAACGTCCGCGGCGGTCTCGTCGACGCCCGCGCGGCGAAGAAGGACACCGAGCGGATCGTGCGCGAGTACGACGTGCGCACCCCGAGCATCAACGTCACCTCCGGCTCGCTGTCCGGCGGCAACCAGCAGAAGCTCATCATCGGCCGCGAGATGAGCCACAGCCCGCGGGTGCTCGTCGCCTCGCACCCGACCCGCGGCGTCGACGTCGGCGCGCAGGCCGCGATCTGGGACCAGATCCGCGCCGCCCGTCGCGAGGGGCTCGCCGTGCTCCTCATCAGCGCCGACCTCGAGGAGCTCATCGGGCTCTCCGACACGATCCAGGTCATCCTGCGCGGCCGCATGACCGGCACCTTCGACCCCGACACCGTCACCAGCCAGGAGCTCGGCAGCGCCATGACCGGAGCCGGCGAGGAGCCCCGATGAGTCTCAACCCGCGTCGTCTGGCGCTCACCCTGGCCGCACCGGCGCTCGCCGTCGTCGTCGCCTTCGTCATCACCAGCCTCGTGCTGCTTGCCGTGGGCGACCCCGTCGGCCAGGTGTGGTCGACGCTGCTCAAGGAGCCGCGTCCGCGCACGACGGTCAACATCATCAACAGCGCGACGACGTACTACATCGCCGCGGTGGCCGTCGCCATCGGCTTCAAGATGAACCTCTTCAACATCGGCGTCGACGGGCAGTACCGGATCGCCTCCTTCGCCGCCGCGATCTTCGCCGGCTACGGGTGGCTCCCGAGCTGGCTCAACATCATCGTGGCGATGCTCGTCGCGATGGTGACCGGTGGCATCTGGGCGGGCATCGCCGGCTGGCTCAAGGTCACCCGCGGGGTGTCCGAGGTCATCTCGACGATCATGCTCAACACGATCTCGGCCGGTCTCGTCGGCTGGGGGCTGCGCAGCTGGGGCCAGCGCGCCGAGGGCAGCAACGCCCGCTCGACGACGCCGATCCCCGAGTCCAACCAGCTCGACGGCTTCGCCCTCGTGCCCGGGGCGGCGAACACGGTCTACACCCTCGTCGCCCTCGCCGTGCTCGTCGGCGTCCTGTACTGGTTCGTCATCAACAAGACCCGCTTCGGCTTCGACCTGCGGGCGACGGGGCAGTCCGAGTCGGCGGCCGTCGCCTCGGGCGTCAAGGTCAAGCGGATGGTCCTCATCTCCATCGTCCTGTCCGGTGCCGTCGCCGGTCTCGTCGGGATGCCGGCCTTCTTCGGCGCCGACCACGCCTACGGCAGCAGCTTCCAGGACGGCGTCGGCTTCGTCGGCATCGGCGTCGCGCTCCTCGGGCGCAACCACCCGGTCGGCATCGCCTTCGCCGCGCTGCTGTGGTCCTGGCTCGAGAAGGCCTCCGACGGCCTGCAGCTCGAGGCCCAGGTCTCGCCGGCCCTCGTCTACATCATCCAGGGCTCGATCCTCCTGGCCGTCGTCATCGCCTACGAGGTCGTCCACCGCGTCGAGCGGCGGATGGAGCAGCGCCAGGTGGCGCGAGACCTCGACGCATCCTCCGTCCCCGAAGGAGCCGCAGCGTGAGCAGCGACCTCAGCGTCGGCACCGAGGTCGTCCCGGAGGCGACCCCGAAGCGCCGTCTGCCCCTGTGGGCCTGGGGCGCGATGGCCCTCGCCCTCGTCCTCGCCCTCTCCGTCGTGCGCGTCGTCACCGGCCGCAACGACATCGCCTCCTCGGGCACCCTGAGCGCCGCGCTGGCGCTCGCGATGCCCATCGCCTTCGCCGGTCTCGGCGGCCTGTGGTCCGAGCGGGCCGGCGTCGTCAACATCGGTCTCGAGGGGATGATGGTCCTCGGCACGTGGGGCGGGGCCTTCGGCTCCCTCCACGGCGGCCCGTGGATGGGCATCGTCGGCGCCGCCCTGTGCGGCGCGGTCGGGGGCCTCATCCACGCCCTCGCGACGGTGACCTTCGGCGTCGACCACATCGTCTCCGGTGTCGCCCTCAACATCGTCTCCGTCGGCGCCGCAAGCTATCTGGCCGCCCGCTTCTTCGGCGAGCTCGAGGGCGGCAGCGACGTCCAGTCCCCGCCCCTGCCACAGCTGCCGAAGATCGGCATCCCGGGCGCCGGCGACGCGTTGTCGGCGGTCGAGACGAAGGGGTGGTTCTTCGTCTCCGAGGTCGCGGCGATCCTCAAGGCGCTGACGACCGGTCTGTCGGTCCTCACAGTCATCGGCCTGGCCCTCTTCGTCATCACCTTCTACGTGCTGTGGCGCACCCCCTTCGGCCTGCGCGTGCGCAGCTGTGGTGAGTCGCCGGTGGCCGCCGAGACGCTCGGCGTCAACGTCTACCTCCACAAGTACGTCGCCGTCGTCATCTCCGGCGCCCTCGCCGGTCTCGGCGGTGGCTTCCTGTCGATGGTCGCGACGAACATCTACCGCGAGTCGCAGGTCGACGGACGTGGCTACATCGGTCTCGCCGCGATGATCTTCGGCAACTGGCGGCCCGGCGGCCTGCTCGCCGGCTCCGGTCTCTTCGGCTTCATGGACGCGCTGCAGCTGCGCGGCGGCGGCACCGCCCTGCACGGGCTGCTGCTCCTCATCACGATGCTGCTGCTCGCCATCGGCCTGTGGCAGGTCCTGCGCAACGGCCGGATGATCCAGGGCGGCATCGCCGTCGTCGTCGCCGTCGTCGTCTTCGTGCTGTGGTTCGTCACCGACTCGGTGCCGTCCGACATCACCCCCTTCGCCCCGCACCTCACGACGCTGCTCGTCCTCGCCTTCGCCAGCCAACGGCTGCGGATGCCCAAGGCGGACGGCATGATCTACCGCCGCGGCGAGGGGCACTAGTGGCCCTCGAGGTCGACTGGGGGCGCCTGCACGAGGAGGCCGTCGCCGCGATGCGTCGCGCCTACGCGCCCTACAGCGGCTTCGCCGTCGGGGTCGCCGGGCTCGTCGACGACGGGCGCGTCGTCTCCGGGTGCAACGTCGAGAACGCGTCCTACGGCGTCGGCCTGTGCGCCGAGTGCGGCATGGTCGGTGACCTCGTGCGCGGCGGCGGCGGCCGGCTGGTCGCCGTGTGGTGCGTCGGTGGCGACGAGTCCACGCTCATGCCCTGCGGCCGCTGCCGGCAGCTGCTGTGGGAGCACGGCGGCGAGCAGTGCGTCCTGCGCACGCCCGAGGGCGACCTGACGATGGCCCAGGTGCTGCCGCAGGCCTTCGGCGCCGCCGACCTCGAGGCCGCCGCGCAGCGCGCGACCTGACCACACCTGCATCGCACGACAGGGCGCCCGCGGGGTGCCGAGGACCAGCGCACCGCCCGCACGGGCCGGGACGCGAAGGGAGAGCCATGACCGAGCAGCACGACGTCGTCGACGTCATCCGGGCCAAGCGGGACCGCGCCGAGCTCAGCGACGCGCAGATCGACTGGGTCGTCGACGCCTACACACGCGGGGTCGTCGCCGACGAGCAGATGAGCGCCCTCGCGATGGCGATCCTGCTCAACGGCATGGACCGCCGCGAGATCAGCCGCTGGACCGGCGCGATGATCGCCTCGGGCGAGCGGATGGACTTCGCCGGGCTCTCCCGCCCGACGGCCGACAAGCACTCGACCGGGGGAGTCGGAGACAAGATCACCCTCCCGCTCGCCCCCCTCGTCGCCGTCTTCGGCGTCGCCGTGCCCCAGCTCTCCGGGCGCGGCCTGGGCCACACCGGGGGCACGCTCGACAAGCTCGAGTCGATCCCCGGCTGGCGCGCCGACCTCACCAACGAGGCGATGATGCGTCAGCTCGAGGAGGTCGGCGCGGTGATCTGCGCGGCCGGGTCCGGGCTGGCCCCCGCGGACAAGAAGCTCTACGCGCTGCGTGACGTCACCGGCACCGTCGAGGCGATCCCGCTCATCGCCAGCTCGATCATGAGCAAGAAGATCGCCGAGGGCACCGGGGCGCTCGTCCTCGACGTCAAGGTCGGCAGCGGCGCCTTCATGAAGACCGAAGGGGACGCCCGCGAGCTCGCCGAGACGATGGTCGCGCTCGGCACGGACGCCGGGGTGCGCACCGTCGCGCTGCTCACCGACATGTCGACCCCGCTCGGCCTCACGGCCGGCAACGCGCTCGAGGTACGAGAGTCCGTCGAGGTGCTCGCCGGCGGCGGTCCCGCCGACGTCGTCGACCTCACCGTCGCCCTCGCCGTCGAGATGCTCGCCGGGGCGGGGCGCCCGCAGGACGAGGTCGAGGTCCGCGCCGCGCTCTGCGACGGACGCGCCATGGACGTGTGGCGCGCGATGATCTCCGCCCAGGGCGGCGACCCGCAGGCCGAGCTGCCGCGGGCCCGCGAGACCGAGCAGGTCGTCGCCGACCGCGACGGCGTCCTCGAGTCGCTCGACGCGCTCGCCGTCGGCGTGGCCGCCTGGCGCCTCGGTGCCGGTCGCGCGCGCAAGGAGGACCCGGTGCAGGCCGGCGCCGGCGTCGAGCTGCACGCCCGGCCCGGTGACCAGGTGCGCGCGGGGCAGCCGCTGCTCACCCTGCACACCGACACCCCTGAGCGCTTCGCGCGTGCCCAGGAGGCCCTCGCGGGCGCCTGGCGGGTCGGCGACACAGCCGCAGCGAGCGGGTCCGTCGTCCTCGACCGCGTCGACGCCGACGGGGTGACCCGATGAGCGAGGTCGTCGTCACGACGCAGCCGGCCGTCATCGACGTGCCCGGCGGCAAGGTCATCGCCGAGCACGTCGGCCGGGTCGCCACCGGGGACGAGGGCATGTCCGTCGCCCACATGAAGGCGCCGGCGGGCTGGGAGGAGCCCGCGCAGACGCCGGACTTCGACGAGGTCACCCTCGTCGTCGCCGGGACCGTCGTCGTCGATCACGACGGCGGCCGGGTGGAGGTGCACGCCGGGCAGTCGGTCCGCACGCCGGCCGGACGCCGCGTGCGCTACTCCGTGGGTCCCGAGGGCGCCGAGTACGTCGCCATCTGCACCCCGGCCTTCGGCCCGGGCTCGGTGCACCGCGAGGACGAGGCGTGAGCGCGTCGCTGACCCGTGAGGTCATCCACGGGCTGCCCAAGGTGCTCCTGCACGACCACCTGGACGGGGGCGTGCGCCCCGCCACCGTCCTCGAGCTGGCCGCGGAGATCGGCCACGACCTGCCGGTCACCGACGGCACCGTCGAGGGTCTGGCCGAGTGGTTCCGCGCGAGCGCCGACTCCGGCTCGCTCGTGCGCTACCTCGAGACCTTCGAGCACACCGTCGCCGTCATGCAGACCCGGGAGCACCTCTTCCGGGTCGCCAAGGAGTGCGTGCTCGACCTGGCCGCCGACGGCGTCGTCTACGCCGAGTCCCGCTACGCCCCCGAGCAGCACCTCGAGCGTGGGCTGACCCTCGAGGAGGTCGTCGAGGCCGTCAACGCCGGGCTGCGCGCCGGTGAGGCCGAGGCCGCCTCCGCCGGTCGTCCGGTCGTCGTGCGCTCGCTGCTCACGGCGATGCGACACGCGGCACGCTCGCTGGAGATCGCCGAGCTCGCCGTGCGCTACCGCGACGAGGGCGTCGCCGGCTTCGACATCGCCGGAGCAGAGGCCGGCTTCCCGCCGAGCCGCCACCTCGCCGCCTTCGAGCACCTCAAGGCCCACAACGCCCACTTCACGATCCACGCGGGCGAGGCCTTCGGGCTGCCCTCGATCTGGGAGGCGCTGCAGGTCTGCGGCGCGGACCGTCTGGGTCACGGCGTGCGCGTCGTCGACGACATCGCGCTCGGCGACGGGACGGTCACCGACGACCCGGAGGCGGCCAACCGCGCTGCCGTCGAGGACCCCTCCTCGTTGCGTCTCGGCCGGCTCGCCGCGTACGTGCGCGACACCCGTGTGCCGCTCGAGATGTGCCCCCACAGCAACGTGCAGACGGGGGCCGCGCCGAGCATCGCCGCCCACCCGATCACCGCGCTCGCCCGCCTGCGCTACCGCGTCACCCTCAACACCGACAACCGGCTCATGTCCGACACGTCGATGACCAAGGAGATGACCACGCTCGTCGAGCAGGCCGGCTGGGGCCTGGACGACCTGCGCTGGGTGACGACCAACGCGATGAAGTCCGCCTTCCTCCCCTTCGACGAGCGTCTCGAGCTCATCGAGGGCACGGTCAAGCCGGCCTACGCCCGCGCCGCCGAGGGATTCCACCCCTAAGGGCGCCCAGCTCGGGGCGGCCCGGCCCGGCTGCCCGCTCCTACGGTGACGAAGGAACCCGATCGCACGGTCGGGGCCCCCCGAAGTCACTGGAGAGACCCATGGCGTTCAACCCGTTGGCCGAGAAGGGCATCGCGCCCGAGGACTCGATCCGCAGCTGGCAAGAGCTCAACGTCGAGCCCTTCGACCCCGACACCGTCCACCCGTACACGCGCTGCCGCGTCATCGTCATGAACGGCATCGAGGTCGAGGCCCTGAGCTTCAGCCACCAGATGACCCGGCACACGAACGACAAGGAGCTGCAGCGCCAGCTCGCCCTGTCGCGCTACGTCGACCACCAGCAGCAGAAGGTCGTCAACTGGCTCCTGCCCGGGTGGTCCTCGGTGCTCGAGACGACGATCGCCTACGAGCAGGTCGCGACCGACCTCACGTCGTGGGTGGCCCGCAACGAGCCCGACGCGTACCTGCGCCAGGCCTACGAGTTCGGCGTCCTCGAGGACTTCGACCACCTCTACCGGTACGCGAACCTCTACGAGATGATCGAGCACCGCAAGGCCGAGAAGCTCGTCGACGAGCTCACCGAGGTCATGCCGGGGCGGCCGACGCGGGCGCACCACCGTCACCCCTTCGACAACGTCCGCGAGAACATGGACGGCCAGACCGCCGCCGCGTTGTCGAAGCTGCACCAGCTGACGATCCTCTCGGCCGAGCAGCAGACGCTGAACTTCTACGCCAACGTCGGCCCGCAGTACATGGAGCCGATCGCCCGCCAGCTCTACCAGGAGATCGGGATGGTCGAGGAGGAGCACGTCACGCACTACGAGTCGCTCGGGGACGGCAGCCTCAGCTGGTTCGAGCAGCTGCTCCTGCACGAGTACAACGAGTGCTACCTCTACCACTCGTTCTTCGAGCAGGAGGTCGACCCGAAGATCAAGGCGATCTGGGAGCTGCACCTGCAGATGGAGATCGGCCAGCTGCACGCCGCGTGCGACCTCGTGCGCACCCACGAGGACCGCGACCCCGAGGAGCTGCTGCCGACGGAGCTGCCGGACGTGCTGACCTTCGAACCGAACAAGGAGTACCTGCGCCACCTGCTCGACACGCAGATGGATCTCACGACGCTCGGCACGGGGTACGTCGGAGACCAGCACGAGCGCTTCGTGAAGATGCAGGAGACGCTGCACAGCGGCACGACGCCCGCCTCCGACCTCGTCGTCGAGCGGCATCGGGAGATGTTCGGCGGCGAGGACTACCGGTCGACGCAGGCCGGTCCGTACCCGCAGGACGCCGCGCAGCGCGCCGAGCGCCTGGGCGGTCTGTGATGGCGCCCCAGGAGCACGCAGACGGGCACGTCGCCATGCCCTTCGGGGTCTTGCCGAAGCCCGACGTCGTCGACCGGCTCGTCGCGCAGCACATGCAGGTCCGTGACCTCATGCACGTGGTGATGACGAGCACCGGAGAGGCCAAGCGCGACGCCTTCGAGACGGTGGTGCGGATGCTCTCGGTGCACGAGACCGTCGAGGAAGAGGTGCTCCACCCGGTCGCTCGCCGGATCGCCGGTGAGCACGGGGTCGTCGAGGACCGCCTCGACGAGGAGAACGCCGCGAAGCAGGTGCTCGGAGAGCTCGACGGGATGGATGTCGACGACCCGCGCTTCGACCCGCTCTTCGCGCTGCTGCGCACCGCGGTGATCACCCACGCGCTCGCCGAGCAGCGCTACGAGTTCAACCGGGTGCGCCAGTACTGCTCCGAGAGCGAGCGCCGGGGCATGCTCACGCTCGTGCAGGCGGCCGAGCTGGCCGCGCCCACCCACCCGCACGCCGGGGTGGAGTCGGCGACGGCCAATCTCGCGCTCGGTCCTGCCGTCGCGCTCGTGGACCGCGCCCGCGACGCCATCCGCGCCGCCCGCCGCTGAGCGCGGGCACGGTCACCGCGCCTCGAGGGGAGCGCGGTGACCGTGGTCGCTCGGTCGACGGTCTCGAGGCTCACGCCCTGGCGGGCGCTCGCACCTCGACCAGCGACGGTCAGTACCCGGTGACGGCGGGGACGGCGCAGTCCTGGCCCGGGTGGGGCACGACGAGGTCGCCCGAGGCGGCGTAGCGCTCGGCCTCGGCGAGCAAGGTCTGCGTGCTCGACGTGCCGATCCGGGTGACTCCCTCGGCGAGCATCGCGAGCAGGGTCGGGATGTCGCGCACGCCGCCGGACGCCTTGACCTCCATGCCCTCGGGGGTGTGCTCGCGCATGAGGCGCACGTCGGCGAGGGTCGCCCCTCCGCCGGCGAACCCGGTCGAGGTCTTCGTGAAGTCGGCGCCGGCGTCGGCGCTCGCCCGGCAGGCGTCGATCTTCGCCCGCTCGTCGAGCAGCGCGGTCTCGAAGATCACCTTGACGAGCACGCCGGCGGCATGGCCGACCTCGACGACCGCGGCGATGTCGTCGCGCACGGCCTGGACGTCTCCGCCGCGCAGGCGGCCGATGTTGAGCACCATGTCGAGCTCGGTGGCGCCGTCGGCGAGGGCCTGCTGCGACTCGGCGACCTTCGTCGCCGTCGTCGTCGTGCCGTGGGGGAAGCCGATGACCGTGCACACCCGCGTGGGGGAGCCCTCGACCGCCGCGATCGTCTGCGCGGCGAGGGCGACGTCGCTCGGGCGCACGCAGACGCTCCAGATGCGCTGGGCGGCGAGCTCGGAGACGGCCGCGGAGACCTCCTGCGGCGTCAGCTCGGGCTTGAGCAGGGCGTGGTCGACGAGATCGGCGACGTCCTGGACGGTGAGGGTGTCGCCGGGGGAGTAGGCCTTCATGCGCACCAGGGTACGGCGCGTGCGGGCGGGCTCAGCGCGACCGCTGCGCGGTCGACACGAGGAGCCGCTCGACGGTGCGGGGGCTGGCCGCCCGGGCGCCGGCGGCGACGTGCCCGGCGACGACCGCCGGCTCCTCGCGCAGCAGCACGAGCCCGCGACGCACGAGCGTGAGCGGCGGCTTGCGCCGCTCGGCGAGATCGCGCACGAGCCGCAGCGCGAAGGTCACGAGTCGTCGGTGCCGCACGCACCACGCCGAGTGGAGCAGGCCGCGGGCGCGCAGCTCGGGGATGATCTCGGCGGCGAAGATCCCCTCGGTGACCACGAGGTCGCCCGGGCGGCTGCGCAGCTCGTGACGCCCGACGACCGACGAGGTCGAGATGTCGTAGACCGGCGCCTCGGCGTAGCCCTCGCGCAGCAGCCGGTCGATGCACTCCGCCGCGGCCTCGCCGTCCCACGACCGCGGGTCGTCCCAGTCGGCGATGCCGAGCTCGGCGCTGCGGGGCAGGTCCGGGTGGTCCTCGGGCAGGTAGAAGTCGTCGAGCCGGACGACGGGCCAGCCGAAGCGCTCGGCGAGCCGGTCGGCCAGGCGCGACTTGCCGCTGCCCGAGGGGCCGGCGAGCACGACGACGCGGCCGCGCCGCACGGGCTCGTCGTGGCGGCGCGGTGGGTGGTGGGCCCGGCCGGTCACAGCGCCGTGAGGGCGGTGAGGTCCGCGCGCAGGGCGGCGAGCCGCTCGTCCGCGACCGACCGCGCACCGACGAGGTCGTCGCCCCGCACCTGCTCGACCGCCTCGAGGTAGACCTTGAGCTTGGGCTCGGTGCCCGACGGACGCACGATGACGCGCGACCCGTCGGCGAGGTACCAGCGCAGCGCGTCGGTCGGGGGCAGCCCGTCGACGCCCTCGGCGAGGTCGTCGCACCGCGTCACCTCGACACCGGCGACGGCGGCCGGGGGAGCGGTGCGCAGCCGCTCCATGATCGGGGCGACCTGCTCGACCCGCTCGACCCGCACGGAGAAGCTGTCGGTCGCGTGCACGCCGTACTCCCGGTGCAGGTCGTCGAGGACGTCGAGCAGGGTGCGCCCGTGCGACTTGAGGATCGCGACGTGCTCGGCGACGAGCAGCGCGGCGCTCACGCCGTCCTTGTCCTTGACCCACTGCGGTGCGACGCAGTAGCCGAGGGCCTCCTCGTAGCCGTACGCGAGCCGGTCGACCTTGCTGATCCACTTGAAGCCGGTGAGCGTCTCCTCGTGGCGCACGCCCACCCCGTCGCACATGGCGGCGAGCAGGCGCGAGCTGACGATCGAGCAGGCGAAGGCGTGCCCCTGAGGCACCCCACGCATGATGAGGTGGCTGCCGAGCAGCGCGCCGAGCTCGTCGCCGCGCAGCAGCCGCCAGCCGCCCTCGACGTCGGGGCTCGGCACCGCCACCGCGCACCGGTCGGCGTCGGGGTCGTTGGCGATGAGCACGTCGGCGTCGGCACCCCGGGCAGCGGCGAGCGCGAGGTCGAGCGCGCCGTCCTCCTCGGGGTTGGGGAATGCGACGGTGGGGAAGTCGGGGTCGGGCTCGGCCTGCTCGGCGACGAGGACCGGCTCGGGGAAGCCGGCCCGGGCGAGCGCCGCGGTGACCGTCTCGGTGCCCACGCCGTGCAGCGCGGTGTGGACGATGCGCACGTCCCGCGGCGAGCCGGCGGGCACGAGCGAGGTGATCGCGTCGAGGTAGGCGTCGACGACCCCGTCGTCGAGGGTCACCCACCCGTCCCTCGCGAGCGGCACGTCGGCGGTGCGGCGGATCGCGGCGATGTGCCCGGCGATCTCGGCGTCGACGGGGGGCACGATCTGGCTGCCGTCGTGGAGGTAGACCTTGTAGCCGTTGTCCTGCGGCGGGTTGTGGCTCGCGGTGACCATGACGCCGGCGTCGGCCCCGGTCCACGGCGTCGCGAAGGCGAGGACGGGCGTGGGCAGGGTGCGCGGCAGCACCATCGCGCGCCCGCCGGCGGCGGTGACGACGGCGGCCGTGTCGCGCGCGAAGACGTCGGAGCCGTGGCGGGCGTCGTAGCCGATGACGACGACGGGCACGTCCGCCGGGGCGAAGGGGGAGCCCCCCTCCTCGGCGCCGGCACGGGTCGCCTGGTCGGCGGCGATCGTCGCGGTGAGCCCCGCGGCCGCACGGATGACGACCGAGCGGTTCATCCGGCTGGGCCCGGCGCCGATGGCGCCGCGCAGCCCGGCGGTGCCGAACTCGAGCATCCCGCTGAAGCGGTCGGCGAGGTCGGCCAGGGCCGCCTCCGCGCCGGGACCGCCGGACGCGGCGACGTCGACGACGTCGAGCAGCTCGGCGCGGGTCTGGGGGTCGGGGTCGTCGGCGGCCCAGTCGCGGGCCGCGTCGAGCAGGTCGGAGTCCGCGGACGCGGCGTCGGAGTGTCGCCCGGTGTAGCTCATGGCGGGCCCGGTCAGATCCGGCCGACGATGTCGGCGAGCAGCCGGCCGCAGCGCTGCGCGGCGGCCTGCCCCGCGGCGACGACCTCGTCGTGCGAGAGCGGCTGGTCGCTCACACCGGCGGCGTGGTTGGTGACGAGCGAGATGCCGAGGACCTCGAGACCGGCCTGGCGGGCGGCGATCGCCTCGAGCGAGGTCGACATGCCGACGAGGTCGCCGCCGAGGGTGCCGGCCATGCGCACCTCGGCCGGGGTCTCGTAGTGCGGACCGCGGAACTGGACGTAGACCCCTTCGTCCAGACCCGGGTCGACCTCGCGAGCCACGGCGCGCAGCCGGCTCGAGTACAGGTCGGTGAGGTCGACGAAGGTCGCGCCCTCGATCGGCGAGGTCGCCGTGAGGTTGATGTGGTCGCTGATGAGGACCGGGGTGCCCGGGCCCCACTCGGGGCGCAGCCCGCCGCAGCCGTTGGTGAGCACGACGGTCGAGCACCCGGCGGCGGCCGCGGTGCGGATCGCGTGCACGACAGCCCGGACGCCGCGACCCTCGTAGTAGTGCGTGCGGGTGCCGTAGACGAGGGCGCGACGCCCCGTCTCGCCGATGGCGACCGAGCGCATGACGCCCGAGTGCCCCGCGACGCTGGCCCGGGCGAAGCCCGGCACCTCGTCCTGCTCGATGCTCGCGAGGGTCTCGCCGACGAGGTCGCCGGCCTGGCCCCACCCCGAGCCGAGGACGAGGGCGACGTCGTGACGCGGCGCCCCGGTGCGCTCCGCGATCACCGCTGCTGCGGCACGGGCCACGTCCATCGGGTCGGTCGCGGGGTCGTCGAGGTCGAGGGCGGCGGGGTCGTCATGCACGGGGGGCAGGCTATCGCGGGCTGAGCGGCCACCGCCGCGCCCCGGCCGGGGTGGTTGGATGGGGGCCGTGACGACGCGCGACAGCTCTGTGGTGATCATCGGCGGCGGCCCCGGCGGGTACGAGGCGGCCCTCGTCGCCGCGCACCTCGGTGCGCGGGTGACCATCGTCGACCGCGACGGCATCGGCGGCGCGGCGGTGCTCACCGACTGCGTGCCGAGCAAGACCCTCATCGCCACCGCCGACTACATGTCGGCCTTCGAGACCGCGGCTGACCTCGGCGTCCACCTCGAGGACGGCGAGGGCGACGCCGTCACCGACACGGTCGCCGCCCTGGGCGAGGTCAACCGCCGCGTGCTCGACCTCGCCGCCCACCAGTCCAGCGACATCTCGGCCCGTCTCGACGAGGTCGGGGTGCGGGTCGTCTCCGGCACGGGCCGTCTCGAGTCGCCCGGCGTCGTCGTCGCGACGACCGACGAGGGGGACGAGCGGCTCGAGGCCGACGTCGTGCTCGTCTCGACCGGTGCCACCCCGCGCGTGCTGCCCACGGCGCAGCCCGACGGCGAGCGGATCCTCACGTGGCAGCAGATCTACGGGCTCACCGAGCTGCCCGAGCACCTCGTCGTCGTCGGCTCGGGCGTCACCGGTGCCGAGCTCGCGCAGGGCTTCCTCGGCCTGGGCGCCCGCGTCACCCTCGTCTCCTCGCGCGACCTCGTCCTGCCCGGGGAGGACCAGGACGCCGCGGCCGTCATCGAGGACGTCTTCCGCAGGCGCGGGATGACTGTGCTCAACCGGTCGCGGATGGCCTCCGCCGAGCGCCGCGGGGACGGCGTCGTCGTCACCCTCACCGACGGCCGCGAGGTCGAGGGCAGCCACGTGCTCATCGCCGTCGGTGCCGTGCCGCAGACCTCGGGCCTCGGGCTCGAGGAGGCCGGGGTCGAGCTCAGCGAGTCCGGGCACGTCGCCGTCGACCGCGTCTCGCGCACGTCGGTGCGCGGCGTCTACGC
Source organism: Janibacter sp. UYMM211 (assembly GCF_040547045.1). NCBI lineage: Bacteria > Bacillati > Actinomycetota > Actinomycetes > Micrococcales > Intrasporangiaceae > Janibacter > Janibacter sp. UYMM211. Next base: position 423,615 of record NZ_JBEPOY010000002.1, read on the forward strand.
CGCCGGCGACTGCACCGGCGTCTTCGCGCTCGCCTCCGTCGCGGCCATGCAGGGCCGGATCGCCATGTCCCACGCGCTCGGCGACGCGGTGGCCCCCCTTCGTCTCGGCGCCGTGAGCGCCAACGTCTTCACCGACCCCGAGATCGCCACGGTCGGCATGACCGCGGCGCAGGCCGAGGCCAGCGAGGAGGTCGAGGCCGTGACGATGCCGCTCGCGCGCAACCCGCGGGCGAAGATGCTCGGCATCTCGGAGGGCTTCGTCAAGATGTTCTCGATGCGCGGCGCGGGCACCGTGCTCGGGGGCGTCGTCGTCGCCCCGCGCGCCTCGGAGCTGATCTTCCCGCTCTCCCTCGCGGTCCAGAACAGGCTGAGCGTCGACCAGGTCGCCGCCACCTTCACCGTCTACCCCTCGCTGAGCGGCACGCTCGCCGAGGCGGCCCGGCGCCTGCACCCCACCGAGGCCTGATCGCGGCGTAGCGTCGGGAGCGGCCCGGCGGAGCGTCCGCCGGGACCGATGAGGAGGCCCGGATGAGCGACCAGCAGATCCCCGCACCCAACCCCGTCCCGCCCGCGCAGGGCGATGCCCAGCCCGGCGACCCGAACGCCCCCGCGGTGCCCGGCGAGACCCCGGGCGGCGAGCCGAGCCCGCTGCCCGGTGTCACCCCCGAGCCCCAGCCGGGCGGCACGCCGACCCCGGGGCCGCCGCCGCAGAGCGACCCCGACCCGCTGCCGGGCACCCAGCCTGAGTTCGACCCCCAGACGCAGACCGACGGCACCCCGCCCGGTGGCGAGGAGCTGCGCGGCTGAGCGGGCGGCGCGCGAGCGCCCGTCGCACCACCGCACGACGAAGGGGGGCGGTCACCGATCCGGTGACCGCCCCCCTTCGTCGTCCGCGGAGGGTCAGGCGCCCTCGGCATCCTTGATCTCGGCGAGGACGGCGCCGTTGCTCACGGTGGCCCCGACCTCGGCGGCGAGGCCGGTGATGGTGCCGGCCTTGTGCGCGGTGATCGGCTGCTCCATCTTCATCGCCTCGAGCACGAGGACGAGCTCGCCCTCGGCGACGCTCTGCCCCTCCTCGACGGCGACCTTGACGATCGTGCCCTGCATGGGTGCGGTGAGGGAGTCGCCGGAGGCGGCGGCGCCGCCGCTCTTGCCGCCGCTGCGGCGGGGGGCCTTCTTCTTGGCGGTGGCACCGCCACCGCCGCCGAGCGCGAGCCCGGCGGGCAGGACGACCTCGAGGCGCTTGCCGCCGACCTCGACGGTGACGCGCTGGCGCTCACCGGTCTCCTCGCCCTCGGCGACCTCTCCGCCGTAGGGGGCGATGTCGTTGACCATCTCCTCCTCGATCCAGCGCGTGTGCACGGAGAAGGCCTCCTGCGGGTCCGCGGGGGCGAAGGCGGGGTCGGAGACGACCTTGCGGTGGAAGGGCAGGACGGTCGGCATGCCCTCGACCTGCAGCTCGTCGAGCGCACGGCGGGAGCGCGCGAGGGCCTGCTCACGGGTGCTGCCGGTGACGACGAGCTTGGCGATCATCGAGTCGAAGGCGCCGGCGACGGTGTCGCCGGCGACGATGCCGGCGTCCCAGCGCACGCCCGGGCCCTGCGGGATCGTCATCGCCGAGACGGTGCCCGGGGCTGGGATGAAGCCGCGGCCGGCGTCCTCGCCGTTGATCCGGAACTCGAAGGAGTGGGCGCGCGGCGCGGGGTCGTCGAAGCCGAGCTCCTCGCCGTCGGCGATGCGGAACTGCTCGCGCACGAGGTCGATGCCGGTGACCTCCTCGGTCACCGGGTGCTCGACCTGCAGGCGGGTGTTGACCTCGAGGAAGCTGATCGTGCCGTCCTGGGCGACGAGGTACTCGCAGGTCCCGGCGCCGACGTAGCCGGCCTCGCGCAGGATGGCCTTCGAGGCGCGGACGAGCTCGGCGTTCTGCTCGTCGGTGAGGAAGGGCGCGGGCGCCTCCTCGACGAGCTTCTGGTTGCGGCGCTGCAGCGAGCAGTCGCGGGTCGAGACGACGACGACGTTGCCGTGCTGGTCGGCCAGGCACTGGGTCTCGACGTGGCGCGGGCGGTCGAGGAACTTCTCGACGAGACACTCGCCGCGGCCGAAGGCGGTGACCGCCTCGCGCACCGCGGACTCGTAGAGCTCGGGGATCTCCTCGAGGGTGCGGGCGACCTTGAGGCCGCGCCCGCCACCGCCGTAGACCGCCTTGATGGCGACCGGCAGCCCGAACTCCTGGGCGAGCGCGACGACCTCGTCGGCGTCCTTGACCGGGTCCTTCGTGCCGGGCGCGAGAGGCGCCTCCGCCCTGACGGCGATGTGCTTGGCCTTGGCCTTGTCGCCGAGCGCGTCGATGGCCTCGGGGGAGGGGCCGATCCAGGTCAGCCCGGCGTCGATGACGGCCTGGGCGAACTCGGCGTTCTCGGCGAGGAACCCGTAGCCGGGGTGGACCGCGTCGGCGCCTGCCTGACGGGCGACCTCGATGAGCTTGTCCTGCAGCAGGTAGGAGTCGCCGGGCGTCGTGCCGCCGAGGGCGTAGGCCTCGTCGGCCACCGTGACGTGCAGCGACTCCCGGTCGGGGTCTGCGTAGACGGCGACCGAGCCGATGCCGTGGTCCTTGCACGCGCGGGCGATACGGACTGCGATCTCGCCACGGTTGGCGATGAGGACTTTGCTGATGGCCATGAGGGGGACTGTAGCGGGGTCGTGCGGGCGCCGGTCGTGAGGTGACTATGACCTGGACAACGGCCCGCGCGAGGGGGCCGGGCCGGGGCTCCAGCGCCTAGGGTCGAGGACATGGCTGATGTGAAGAACGTGCACCTCGACCCCTCCTCCGGCGGCGTCGACATCCCCCAGCTCGGCTTCGGCGTCTTCCAGGTCGACGACGACCAGGTCGAGGCGCCGGTCGCGGCCGCGCTCGGTGCCGGCTACCGGCACATCGACACCGCGCGGATCTACGGCAACGAGGCCGGCGTGGGCCGCGCGCTCGAGCACGCGCCCTACCCGCGCGAGGACATCTTCGTCACGACGAAGCTGTGGAACGACGACCAGGGCGACGTCGACACCGTGCGCACCGCGCTGCGCGGCTCGCTCGAGCGCCTCGGCCTGACGCAGGTCGACCTCTACCTCATGCACTGGCCGGTGCCGGCGGCCGACCGCTACGCGCAGGCGTGGCGCTCGCTGCTCGCGGTCCGCGAGGAGGGACTGACCCGGGCCGTCGGCGTGTGCAACTTCGAGCCCGAGCACCTCCAGCGCGCCAGCGACCTCACCGGCATCATGCCGGCGATCAACCAGGTCGAGCTGCACCCGTACTTCCAGCAGCGCGAGCTGCGCGACTTCCACCGCTCGCACGCGGTCGTCACGCAGGCGTGGAGCCCGCTCGGCCAGGGCGGCGAGCTGCTCCAGGACGAGGTGATCCTCGACCTCGCCCGCAAGCACGACGCGACCCCGGCGCAGGTCGTCATCGCCTGGCACCTCGCCCTCGACCACGTCGTCATCCCCAAGTCGGTCACCCCTTCGCGCATCGCGGAGAACTTCGCGGCGACCGAGGTGACGCTCGACGACGACGACCTCAAGGCGATCGAGGGCCTCGACCGCTCGGACGGGCGGATCGGCCCGGACCCCACCACCTTCGGCAAGGACGCCTGAGCGACGGCTCGACGACGAAGGACCCGGCCGGCTGGTCGGGTCCTTCGTCGCGTCGAGGCCGGGCTACCCGCCCCACCACGGGCGAAGGGGGACCGGCGCCGGCCGACGGGGTGCCAGCGGCCGCTGGGCGAGGACGTGGAAGAGCTCGGTGACATCGGTCTCGAAGCCGTACTGGCAGGCGCCCATGTACAGGCCCCACAGCCGGGCCTTCGGCTCGCCGACCTCGGCGACGCACTCCTCCCAGTGCTCGACGAGGTTCGCGCACCAGCCCGCGAGGGTGCGTGCGTAGTGCTGGCGCAGGTTCTCGGCGTGGTGCACCTCGAGGCCGGCGTCCTGGATCGCCGCGAGGACCGTGCCCCCGGCGCTCAGCTCGCCGTCGGGGAAGACGTAGCGGTCGATGAAGCGGCCGGCGCGGGCCGGCCCGACGGTGACCGGCCGGGTGATGCAGTGGTTGAGGAAGAGCCCGCCGGGGCGCAGCAGCTCGCGGACCTCGCCGAAGTACTCGCCGCAGTGGTCGCGCCCGATGTGCTCGGTCATCCCGATCGAGCTCACGGCGTCGAAGTCCCGCTCGGGCACGTCGCGGTAGTCCTGCAGGCGCACCTCGGCGAGATCGCCCAGACCCTCGCGCTCGATCTCGCGCTGCGCCCACGCGGCCTGCTCGGCGCTGAGGGTGACGCCGAGCGCGCGCACCCCACGACGGGCGGCATGGCGCACCATGCCGCCCCACCCGCAGCCGAGGTCGAGGAGCCGGTCACCCGGGGCGAGCGAGAGCTTGTCGTGCACGAGGCGGTACTTGTGCTCCTGCGCCTGCTCGAGGGTCGCCCCCTCGTCGGGGTAGACGGCGCACGTGTACGTCATCGACGGCCCGAGGACGAGCTCGTAGAAGCGGTTCGACACGTCGTAGTGGGAGGAGACGGCCTCGAGGTCGCGGGCCCGGGTGTGCCGGCGCAGCCCGTGCAGGGCCCGCTGCCAGCCGGGCGGTGCCTCGAGGTCCGGGACCGGTGGGCGTCGCACGGCGGACGGCCCGAGCGAGCGGGCCACCCGGGCCAGGGTGCGGGCGTCGGGCCGGCGGGCGACCTCCTTGCGCAGGTGCTCGAGGACGGCGAAGAGGTCGTGCGGGGCTCCGGGGTGCACGCCCCCGAGCCGCAGCTCGCCGGAGAGGTAGGCCCGGGCCAGCCCGAGGTCGCCCGGTGCGGTGACGACGTGCTGCACCGCGCGCGGGGAGAGGACCTCGATCTCGAGGCGAGCGTCCGGGGAGCCGAAGACCGAGCCGTCGTAGGCGCACACCCGCAGCGGTGCGTCGGCGGGCAGGAAGGCCTGGAGGATCTCGGCGACGCTCATCCGGTCGCGGGTCGTCGTCTGCGTCGTCATCGTCGTCGGACCGCCTTGTCGTAGAGGGTCGGGAAGCGGGACCCGGGGTCGAAGCGGGTCTTGAGGCGCTGCGCGTGATCACCGCCGTAGAGGGCGGCGAAGGTCGCCTCGTCGTAGAAGGCCTCGGAGTAGAGGGACTTGTGCCCGCCCATGCGCCCCACGGCCTGCTCGACGGCGCGGTTGCAGGCGCTGGGGTCGCCGGGGGTGGCGGGCACCGTCGACCAGAAGCCGATGTTGACGTAGGTGCGCCCGGGACGAAGGGGGTAGAGCGGCCACGGGCGGTCGGCGCCGGGGGCGTCGGAGCTCTCGCGCAGCCGCAGCGGGCACAGCCAGACCGGCTCGACCGGCACCTCGGCGACGAACCACCGCAGGAAGTCCGCGGTGCGACCGACCTCGACCTCGACGTCCTGGACCACGCGCTCGCGGGGCGGGCGGCCGGCGCGGCGCTCGAGCCGGTCGGCGACCGCGAACCGGCGGTCGAGGGCGACGAGACGCCAGTAGACGCTGCTGCGCAGCCATCGTCTCGGCCACAGCCGCCGTACGCGTGGGTCCTGGGCGCCGAAGGCGCGCGAGCACCAGAACCAGTCGGTGTCCCAGCGCCACACGTAGTCACGGATCGTGAGGCGGTCGTGGGTCGTGCCGCTCGGGTGCTGGAGCGAGCGGTAGTAGACCTGCCGACCCGTGTAGTCGCTCGTCGGCCCCGGCTCGTCGCTCCACCGGGCGAGGACGACGTAGCACTCGTCCGCGGCGAAGACGACGGCGTCGACCGCGTCCACCCGTTCGCCGTCGTGCGCGCCGGTCTCCGCCACCCGGGCGAGGGTGTCCTGCAGGGCGTCGAGGTCGTCCAGGCGCACCGAGCGCAGGGCGACGAAGGGGGGTGCCTCCTCGAGCTCGATGCGCAGCCGCACCGCGTAGCCGAGGCTGCCGTAGGAGTTGGGGAAGCCGCGCCACAGGGCCTGCTCGTCGGCGGTCCCGTCGGGGGAGGCGGTGACGACCTCGCCGGTCCCGGTGAGCACGTCCATCGAGCGCACCGACTCGTGCGGCAGGCCGTGGCGGAAGGAGGTCGACTCGATGCCGAGCCCGGTGACGGCACCACCGAGGGTGATCGTCTTCAGCTGCGGGACGACGAGCGGCAGGAGCCCGTGCGCGAGGGTCGCGTCGACGAGCGTCTCGTAGGTGCACATCCCCTGGACCTCGGCGGTGCGGGTCGCCGGGTCGACCTCGACGACCCCGGTGAGACCGCTCGTGTCCAGGCCGGGCCCGCGTGCGCGCGAGCGCTCGCGGAAGAGGTTCGAGGTGCTCTTGGCCAGCCGCACCTGCTGCTCGGCGGGGACCGCTGCGAAGGAGGCGAGGAGACGGTCGACCCCCTCCGCGTGCGCGGACCACCCCACGCACGCGGAGGCGTGCGTGGGGCGCACGAGGCGGCTCAGGGTCGCCAGTGACGAGGTCGCTGGACGCATCGGCGTCAGGCTACGCCCGACGTGCGACGGCCGTGGGGGACTAGGACCAGCGGGGTCCGGACGGGCAGGTCGCGGCGGCCGGGTCACCGACGTAGACGCGGGCGATCTCCTGGGCGCGGTGCCGCGAGAGGTTCCACGCCGGCACCCCCTCGTCCGGGTCGGACCACCGAGCCAGCGCGCAGGCCTTGACGTCTCGGGGCAGCGAGCTCGCGTGGATCGTCGGCGCGGCGTCCGCGCTCATCGACGTGAGGTACTCGGTGTCGATCCGCCCCGTCGCCTCGTAGCGCGCGATGTTGCGCCCGGCGACGAAGGCGGAGACGTCGCCGACCGTGAGGACGAGCATCGTCGCCGCACCGGTGAGGACGACGAAGCGGCCCGACCACCGCCGCCAGGGCACGTAGAGCGAGACGAGGACGCCGAGGAGCACGACGCCGAACCAGATCTCGAGCAGGTCCGCGGCCACCCGCGTGACGGTCCACCCGTAGGCCTCCTGGTAGAGCGCCATGCGGCGCAGGGCCGAGCCGACGACGAGCAGGGCGAGCACGCACAGGGCGGTGCAGAGCCCGGTGCGCAGGCGCCGGTCGGCCGCGCGCTCCGCGCGACCCCACGTGCGTACGAGGCTGACGAGCCCGATCGTCAGCGCGGTGACGAGGGCGAGCTGGGCGAACCCCTCGCGGGCGGACTCGGCGTAGGTGACTCCGGTCGTGCGCAGCACGTACTCGTGGCCGCCGACGAGCGAGGCGGCCTGGGCCGCGAGCCAGGCGACGAAGACGGCGATGACGACGGCGAGCGGCACCTGCCACTCCCGCGGTGGCACCCGGTAGCCGACGACCGCGCTGGGCTCGACCGCGTCGACGGCCGGCGGGTTGATCGCGACGTAGAGACCGCACAGCGTGACGCCGGCGAAGAAGACGAAGGTGAAGACCCGGAAGACGGCGTCGTCCCCGATCTCCGGCAGCGCGGCGTCGACCCAGGAGCCGAGCACGGCGTCGGAGCTGGCGAGCAGCCCGCCGAAGACGAGGAGCAGCACGAGCGAGATCGCGGCCACCCGCACCGTCGACCACACCTGTCCTCGGCGTGCGCTCGCCCGCAGGGTCCGGTCGAGCAGGGGCAGGCCGCGCAGCGCGGCGGCCGGCCAGGCGAGGACACCCGCGGCGACACCCGGCAGGGAGCGGGCGCCGGTGCACGCGAGCATCGCGAGCACCGCGGCGGTGAGCAGGGCGAGGACGACGAGCCCGAAGTCGGCCCGCAGCACCGTCGTCAGGGCGAGCGGCACCGCGAGCGCGGCGACGACGAAGGAGAGCGGGCGCGACCGGCGCGGCGAGGCGACCCACAGGCTCACCCCGCCCGCCACGAGGACGAGGAGCAGCCCGAGGCCGGGGTCGTGCCCCGGGAGCACGACGGCGGCGAGCGCGCCGACGGCCAGCGCCACCCCGACGGCCTGCGTCTGCGGGCGCTCGTCGCGCTCCGGCCACCACCGGCGGACCCAGCCGCGGGGCTGGTCGAGCACGTCGGGCAGCGGTGCGACGGTCGGCACCGTCGGTGCGGGCAGGGCGGGGTCGGGTGTGCTCATCACGGGCTCCTGGAGTCGGGCGGAGGGGTCGAGGGGCAGGGTCATGCGCAACCGGGCGCCGGGGGAGCAGCCCTCTCGGGGCGGGAGGGCCTCGACCCGGCCGCCGTGCATCGCCGCGACCCAGCCGACGATGGCCAGGCCGAGCCCGGTGCCGCCGGCCGCGTCGCCACCGCTGCCGAAGCGGTCGAAGAGGCGCTCCGCGCGGTCGGGCGCGAGGCCGGGCCCCTCGTCCTCCACGGTGAGCGACCAGTGGTCGGGTCCGGCCAGCGCCGCACGAAGGGTGACCGTGCCCGCCTCGGGGGAGTGGCGCAGGGCGTTGTCGACGAGGTTGGCGAGCACCTGCTGCAGGCGACCGCGGTCGGCGGTGACGACGAGGTCCTCGGGGTCGACACGCGCGACGAGCTCGACCGAGCGGCTCTGGAGCGCGGCCTCACCGACGGCGCGGTCGAGGAGCTCGCGGACGGGGAGGCGCTGCGGGGTCATCGGCGCGCCGCGCCCGTCGTCGCGGGAGAGGTCGAGCAGGTCGGCGACGAGCGCCCCGAGCCGCTCGGACTGGTGCAGCGCCTGCTGCAGCGCGGCGTCGTCGGGTGCCGTGACGCCGTCGACGAGGTTCTCCAGGAGGGCCTGCTGCGCCGCGAGGGGGGTCCGCAGCTCGTGGGCGACGGTCGCGACGAGACGACGCCGGTGCTCGTCCGCGGCGCCGAGGTCGTGGGCCATCGATGACAGCGCGCGCGACAGGGCACCGATCTCGGCGGTCCCCGAGTCGGTGACCCGCACGTCGTAGTCACCGGCCGCGACACGGCTCGCCGCCGCCGTCATCTCGCGCAGCGGCGTCGTCATCCCCGTGGCGAGCCAGCGCGTCACGACGAGCGCGAGGGCGATCGTGACCGGGAGCGAGATCCACAGCGGCACACCGACGTCGGTGCCCAGCGCACCGACGAGCGCGGCGACGATGACGCTCGCGCCGACGAGCACGGCGAGCCGGGTCCGGATGGAGGTGACGCCCGCGAGGGGCTCGTGACGGTCCATCACGGCGTCTCGTCGGCCAGGGCGTACCCGACGCCGTGGACGGTGCGCAGACGGTGCGCGCCCACCTTCGCCCGGACCGCCTTGACGTGGCTGTCGAGGGTGCGGCTGCCCAGGCTCTCGTCCCAGCCCCACAGCTCGGCGACGATCCGCTCGCGCCGCACGACGGTGCCGGGGTCGGCGCAGAGCAGCGCGAGCAGGTCGAACTCCGTGGGCGTGAGGTGCACCTCCGTGCCCTCGACGGTGCAGCGACGGGTCCGCGGGTCGAGCTCGAGGCCGTCGTGCCGCAGCACCGGCGTACCCGGGTCGGCGAGCTCGCGGGCGCGGTCGACCCGGCGCAGCAGGGCGTGCACGCGGGCGAGCACCTCGCGCATCCGGAAGGGCTTGGTGAGGTAGTCGTCCGCACCGAGCCCGAGACCGAGGACGACGTCGGCCTCCTCGTCGCGGGCGGTGAGCACGAGCACCGGCACGGGGCGCAGCGGCTGGATCCGGCGCATCACCTCGAGGCCGTCGAAGCCGGGGAGCATGAGGTCGAGGACGACGACGTCGGGCGCGGTGCGCTCGAAGGTGTCGACCGCGCCCGGTCCGTCGACCGCCCGCTCGACGGCGAAGCCCTCCGCGGCGAAGCGGTCGCACAGGGCCTGGTTGATCGTCGGGTCGTCCTCGACGACGAGGACGCGACGTGGCGCGGGGACAGGATCGAGCGGCATGAGCCCAGGCTAGGGAGCCCCACCTGCAGGCCTTCGGAGGTCGATCTGGAGATCTCGTGGAGATCCTGCCCCCCTCCGACAAAACCCTGCTGGCTGGGTCTTGACGTGCCAGGACCCCTTCGACAGGGTCCCGCCACGTCGAAAGGCTGCTGGCAGGGTTTTGTCGGAGGCCGGGCGAGGGGGGCGGGCGACGGGGGAGGCCGGGGCGAAGGGGGAGGGGTCGGCGAAGGGGGAGGGGTCGGCGACGGGGGAGGGGCGGGTCAGACCGGGAGGGCGCGGGCGACGAACTGGCGCAGCTGGTCGAGGTTGCGGACCTCGTGCATGTCGACGACCTGCCCGTAGCGGCCGGCGACGGAGTCCCCGCTGTCCCACTGGGCCCGCGGCTCGGGGTTGAGCCACACGACGTGGCGGGCCTGCGCGGCGATGGTGCGCAGCGCCTCGACGTGCGGCTCGGTGCCGTTGGTCCGGGCGTCGCCGAGGACGAGCACCGTGCTGCGGGGGCCGACGGCGTCGAGCCAGCGGTCGACGAAGTCCGTGAGCGCGCTGCCGTAGTCGCTGCTGCCGTGCCAGCGCGACATGCTCGCGCGCTGCGCGACCTCGGTGCGGATGTCCTCGCCGACCCGCGCGCTCGTGACGATCTCGGTGATGTCGTCGCAGATGTTGACGAAGCCGAAGAAGCGCACCCGCCGGAACTGCGTCGACAGCGCCTGCAGCAGCAGCATCGTGAAGCGCGAGAAGCCCGACACCGAGCCGGACATGTCGCACACGAGCACGACGTCGGCGCGCGAGCGGTGACGGTGCTTGTAGGCCGGGCGCACCGGCACCCCACCGGTCGACATCGCCCGCCGCAGGGTGCGCCGGATGTCGACCGACCCCCGCGACGCGCGGCGCTGCCGGGCCGCGAGCCGCGCCGCGATCTTGCGGGCGAGCGGTCGGATCGCCGCCTGCAGCTCGCCGGCCTCGGTCGTCCCGGTGAGCAGGAAGTCCTTGCGCGCCAGGGGGTCTCGCACGCCGTAGCGGCTGATCCGCTCCGCCCCGCGGACCTCGGCGTTGCGCCGGGTCGCCTCGCGCTCCACCCGTCGGCGGAAGCCCGCGACCCGCCCGCGGATCTCGTCGCGGTCGAAGCGGTCGGTCAGCGACTCCACCTGCTCGCCCGTGCCGGACCCACCACCGGACCCGCCGCCCTGCGTGCCGCCGCTGCCGGAGCCGCCGCCACCGCCCCCTTCGCCCGAGCCCGAGACGACCCGGCCGACGTCGCGGGCACGCTGGAGGGCGGCCGCGATCGCGGTCTGGGGGGCGAGCCGCTCGAGCGCCTGGGCCGCGGAGTAGCTGCCGGTCGTCGCCTCGTTGGCGAGGGCGCCGAGCTCGGCGACCGTGCGGGCGGCGAGCCGGTCAAGGGCGGCCGTGTCGTCGGCGGCCAGCGCGTCGGCGAGCTCGTCGCGCAGGCGGGCGGCCGCCTCGCGCGCGCTCGCGGGGTCGCGGGCCGCCTCGACCTCGCCGACCTCGGTCCGGTCACCGACGGCCGCCGGGAAGTAGATGTCGAAGAGCTGGTCGAAGACCGCCCGGTCGCCCTCGCGCCGCATCATCGCGGCGGCCACCCCGGCGCGCAGACGCTCGCGGTCGGTGACGCCGAGGGCGGCGCACGCGGCGGCCGCGTCGACGCTCTCGGACGGTCCGACGGAGACGCCGTGCTGGCGCAGCGCGCGGGCGAGGTCGACGACCCGCCGGGTCAGCGGGTCGCCCGTCGTCGCGTCGAGGTCAGGCGAGGGCACGGGTGAGGTCCAGCCGCGCGGTCGCGGTGTCGATGTCCTCCTGGTGCTTGAGCAGGACGCCGAGGCTGGAGCGCACGAGCTCGGGGTCGAGGCTGTCGCCGCCGAGGGCGATGAGGGTGCGCGCCCAGTCGATGGTCTCGGCGACCGACGGCGACTTGCGCAGCCGCATCTCGCGCAGCGCCCCGACGAGCCGCACGACCGACTCGGCGAGCGTCGCGTCGAGCTCGGGGACCTTGAGCGAGACGATGCGCTGCTCGAGCGCGGCCTCGGGGTAGTCGATGTGCAGGTAGAGGCACCGGCGCCGCAGCGCCTCGGAGAGCTCTCGCGTCGCGTTCGAGGTGAGGACGACGAAGGGGGTGTGCCGTGCGGTGATCGTGCCGAGCTCGGGCACCGTGACGGCGAAGTCGGAGAGGATCTCCAGGAGCAGCCCCTCGATCTCGACGTCGGCCTTGTCGAGCTCGTCGACGAGCAGCACGGTGGGGTGCGCGGAGCGGACCGCCTTGAGGAGCGGGCGGTCGAGGAGGAACTCGTCGGTGAAGATGTCGTCGCGCACGTGCTGCCAGTCGGCCTCGTCCGCGCCGGTGCTGTCGTGGTGCGCGCCGGCGGCGGTGATGCGCAGCAGCTGCTTCGCGTGGTTCCACTCGTAGAGCGCGCGCGCCTCGTCGACCCCTTCGTAGCACTGGAGCCGGATGAGCTCGGCCCCGGTCGCCGTCGCGACCGCCTTGCTCAGCTCGGTCTTGCCGACGCCGGCGGGCCCCTCGACGAGGAGCGGCTTGCCGAGCGCGTCCGCGAGGTAGACGGTCGTCGCGATGGCGTCGGAGGCGATGTAGCCGGCGTCCGCGAGGGCGCTCGCGGCGTGCTCGACGGAGGTGAAACGGCGGGCGTCGGTCATGCCGATCAGTGTGCCTCGCCGGTCCGCCGGGGGCTGCCGCGGCTAGTGTGACGTCGGTCAGGTCGCGGGCGAAGGGGGCACGGTGGGCGAGCTCTTCGGTGGGCGCTACGAGCTGCTCGACGCCATCGGCGACGGCGGCATGGGCACGGTGTGGCGCGTGCGCGACCACCGCACCGGCGAGGTCCTCGCCGCGAAGGTGCTGCGTCAGTCCGACGCCGTGAGCCTGCTGCGCTTCGTGCGCGAGACCGCGGTACGGGTCTGCCACCCCCACGTGCTCGCCCCGATCGCCTGGGCCGGCGAGGACGACAAGGTCCTCTTCACGATGCCGGTCGTCGACGGCGGGTCGGTGCGCGACCTCGTCGTCGGTGCCGGGCCGCTCCCCCCGCTCCTCGTCGCCGAGCTGCTCCGCCAGCTGCTCGAGGGCCTCGAGGCGGTCCATGCCGCGGGCATCGTCCACCGCGACGTCAAGCCCGCGAACCTCCTGCTCGCCGCCACCGGGAGCGCGCGCCCGCACCTCTACCTCGGAGACTTCGGCATCGCCGTCGAGGAGGGCGCGCCCCGGCTGACGACGACCGAGGTCGTCGTCGGCACACCGGGCTTCATCGCGCCCGAGCTCGAGCGCGGCGCGGTCCCGTCGGTGGCCAGCGACCTCTACGCCGCGGGCATGGTCGCCGCCGTCCTGCTCACCGGGCGGCGCGGCGACGACCGGGGCGAGGCGGCCACGCTCCTCGGCGGTACCCCGCCCGCCCTCTCGCGCGTCGTCACCGCCCTCACGGCCGTCGACCCGCAGCGTCGGCCGGCCTCGGCCGCCGAGGCCCGGGCGCTGCTCGACGACCCGGCACTGGCCTGGGGCGAAGGGGGGATGGCCGGCCTGTCGGTGCCGGTGCGGCTGCCGCCGCTGCCCCCGACGGCCGGCGCAGCGGAGGCGTCTCCCGTCGGTGCCTCGAGCGGTGGCTCGACAGGTGCGTCGGCGACGCCGACCCGGCCCGGCCGACGCCGCGGGTGGCTCGTCGCCGCCTCGGTGCTCGTGCTCGTCGGCGGTCTCGCCGCGGTCGGGGTGGGGCTGGCCGGGATGCGCGGCGGCCAGGCCGACCCCACGTCGTCGGGCTCGCCGAGCACCTCCTCGACGACCTCGTCGTCCTCGTCGCCGACGTCCTCGTCCTCCTCCGCGACCTCGACGAGCCCGACGCCGACCTCGTCGACGGGCAACTACACGGTCGGGACCGTCGTGCAGCGCGTCGGCCAGCGCTGCTCGCTGGCCCAGGAGGACGAGCGGGCGACGACGCTCGAGGGCTCGGTGCCGGTCACCTGCCGGTGGGACGCCGACGAGCAGGCCTACGCCTGGCAGCGCGACTGACGCGTCGGGAGCCCGCGGGGACGATGCCTCCCGAGGTCGTCAGCGGCGACGGCGACCGATGACGAGCGCCGCGAGCACCCCGGCGGCGCCGAGCATGGCCACGAGGCCACCGACGAGCACGATCGTGCCGGAGGAGATGCCGTCGTCCGAGCCGTCGGCCCGCTCCCCGGTGGCGCCCTCGCCCCCGCCGTCGGCGCTCTCGTCGACGACCGGGGCGGGCCCGGCCTCGACCTGGCCGTCGACCGCGGCGCGCAGCCGCACCGCGACCGGTCCCTGGAGCCCCTCGTCGTCCGGGCTGTAGGCGCCGGCGGTGAGCGAGAAGTAGTAGTAGCCCGGCTGGCCGCTCGCGCGCACGACGGAGGAGGAGATGGCGCCCGAGGAGCCGGAGGCCCAGTGGTTGCGGTAGCGCACGCGCGGGGCGTAGCGGTGCAGCACGACCCGGTCGCCCTCGGAGACGGAGTCGGACACGGGCGGGTCGGGGAAGTTCATCTCGAGCCAGCGTCGGGTCGGCGACCACGCCTTGAGGTCGACCGCGGTCGTCACGTCGGGGGTGAGACGGGTGCCCGGCGCGGGGATGTCGACGGTGATCACCGGCTGCTGGCCGTGGTCGGCCTTGATCTTGTAGAAGACCTGCTCGCCGGGCAGCAGCGCGTCGGTGTACGTCCCGGGGGAGATCTCGGTGGCGGTCGTGAAGGACGGGCCGCCGACGACGGGCTGCTCCGGGGTGGTCGCGGGGACGAGCGCCGGGGCCTGCTCGTCCTGCGCCTCGGGCAGCGAGAGGGCGTCGGGCGCCGCGGGCTCCTCGGTGACGAGCAGCTCGACCTGGGCCTCGTCGGTCTCGTCGTCCACCCGGTCGACCGCCGCGATGATCCGGTCGGAGGTCCGGCACGCGTCGCTGTCGGTCGGTGAGGGTGACGGGGAGAGCGGGCTCGGGGTGGGTGCGGGCGAGCCGGCCGAGCTCGCGGAGGCCGCGTCCTGCGAGGTCGACGAGCTCCACGACGAGGAGCTCGAGGAGATGGCCGAGCTGTAGGAGGACGAGCTCGACGCGACGTCGGCGGGGTCGGGACCGACGATCGTCAGCGCGTCGGCGCCGACCGCGAGCCGGGAGCGGTAGTTGAGCCGTGAGGAGCCCAGCCGGGCGGACTCGCAGGTCTGCGCGTCGGGGGTCTGCAGCTCGACCTCGTAGCCCTCGGAGACGTACTCGTCGTCGTCCGCCCCGTCGCGGGCGAGGTTGGTCAGCGCGAAGGAGAGCGTCGAGCCGGGCGTGCGCTTGATCGCGTAGTACCGCGTGCCCTGGTCCTTCGTGTACGTGTCGAGGTACTGGCCGGGGCCGATCTCGGGGGCCTGGTCGTAGGCGTCGGCCCCGTCGACGGGCGTGCCGGAGAAGGAGTACGGGCGCAGGGCCCGCTGCGAGATGCGCACGAGGCTGGCGTTGAGCGCGTCGGCGTCCTTCGCGTCGTAGTACGTGCCACCGGTCTCGTCGGCGATGCACTGCAGGTCGCTGCGCGCGGCGTCGTCCTCGGTGCCCAGGCCGTACCCGACGGTGTCGACCTGGATGCTCACCCCGCCCCGCACGAGCGTGCGCACGGTCGGGCACGGGGGCGGCGAGCAGTTCGAGCGGCCGTCGCTCACGAGGACGATGTTGCGCTTGCCGGTGTCGCCGAGGTCCTTGGCACCCTCCTGCAGCGCGTACCCGATGGGCGTCGCGGCCTGCCCGGTGAAGCCGCCGATCGAGGTCTTCATCGCGTCGCGGTCGAGGGGGCCGACGGGCACGGTGAGCTGCGAATCGGTGCACTGGGTCGTGCGCGGGTCCTTCGAGCTCGCGGTCGCCCCGTAGACGCGCAGCCCGACGACGGCCGAGTCGGGCAGCTGGTCGACCATCGTCGTCAGCGCCTTCTTCGCCGCCTCGATGCGGGTGCCGCCACCGGGGTCCTTGCCGCGCATCGAGCGCGACCCGTCGAGGACGAGGAGCAGCCGGGTCGAGCTCTGCGCGTCGGTGCCCGACGCGGACGGGGTCGCCACGGGTGACGAGGGCGTCGTCGTCGAGGGCGTGGGCGCCGCGGTGGAGGCCACCCCCGCGGGGTCGCCCTCGGCCGCGGTCGACGGAGCGGCCAGGGGGAGGCACAGCAGCATCCCCACGGCACCGGCCAGCACGATCGTGCGCACGACATCCCCCTTCGCTCGCACGCCAGGGTAGGGCACGGCACGTCGTGACCGGAGCGGCTCGCGCTCCCGGCTACGGTGGCGGCACCCCGACGGAGGAGGCAGGTCATGACGGCGCCGCGTGTCATCCACACCGCCCAGGCGCTCGTCGACGCCGTGCTCGAGGTGCCCGCGCTGCCGCGCCGGGGCGCGAACTCCATGGCGTCGGGCTACGAGCGCTACGCCGGGGGAGCGGTCAACATCCTGCTCGCGGCCGCCCGCTCGGGCGCGACGTGCGTCCACGCCGGCGCGCACGGCGAGGGCCCCAACGGCGACCTCGTGCGCGAGGCGCTCGCCGCCGAGGGGGTGAGCGTGTCGGCGCCCGTCGTGCGCGGCGAGGACACCGGCATCTGCGTCGTCATGCTCGAGCCGAGCGGCGAGCGGACCTTCGTCACGACGCAGCTCGCCGAGCGCGAGATCACCGTCGAGTCCCTCCAGACCTCGCAGCCCGTCGCGGGGGACCTCGTGTGCGTCAGCGGCTACAGCCTCGTCGGGCGCACCCGCGACCCGCTGCTCGGCTGGCTGGAGAGCCTGCCCGCGCAGGTGCACGTCGTGCTCGACCCGGGGGCGATCTTCGCCGAGCTCGAGGAGCCGGTGCGGCGTCGTGCGCTGGCGCTCACCGACGTGTGGACCTCGAACGCCGAGGAGGGCGAGGCGCTCACCGGCGAGGTCGAGATGACGATGGCCGCTCAGGCGGCTCTCGCGCACCTCGCGCCGGGAGCGGTGGCGGTCGTGCGTGACGGGGCGAAGGGGTGCGCCGTCGCCTCGGGCGACCTGCCGGCGACCCTCGTGGCGGGCTACCCGGAGCGGGCGGTGGACACCAACGGCGCCGGCGACTGCCACACCGGTGTCCTTGTCGCGGAGCGCGCCCGGGGCACCGACTGGGTCGAGGCGTGCCGCCGGTCCAACGCCGCGGGTGCCATCAAGGTCACCCGCCGCGGACCGGCGACCGCCCCCACCGCGGCCGAGATCGACAGCTATCTCGACCGGTTGCCGGCTGAGCCCCCCTGCGGCTCAGTCCCCTCCGGCTCAGCCTCCCCCCGGGGCTGAGTCCCTGCGTCGTCAGCGCGAGCCGACGAGCTTCGCGTAGACGACGACGTTGTCGACGTGATGGCCGGTCTCGCCGTCGAAGAACCCGCCGCACGTGATGAGCCGCAGCGCGGCGTGGTCGACGGTGCCGTAGACGTCGTCGGTCGGGAAGTCGGACTTCGGGTACTGCCCGACGTCCTCGACGGAGAAGATCGCGGTCGTGCCGTCCTTGCGGTCGACCTCGATCTTCTGGCCCTTCTTCATCGCCCCGAGGTCGAAGAAGACCGCGGGCTTCTTGTCCCACGTGACGTGGGCGGCGAGGACCGACGGGCCGAGCTCGCCCGGGGTGGGGCTGCCCGTGTACCACCCGGTGCTCGTGCCGTCCTGCGGCACCTCCATCCGCTTGTCCTGCTGCAGACCGAGCTCGCCGATCGTGCTCGAGACGTCGAGGGAGGGGACGCGGACCTTCGTCGGCTGGGAGCGCGCGAGGGTCTCGCCGCTGGGGCGGACGTAGCGTGCGGCCGGCTTCTTCGCCGCGGTGGGGCTCGAGGAGCCCGACGAGCTGGACCCGCCCATGCCCATGTGCCCGGCGTGGGGGTCGGCGGAGCCCGCGGAGCCGGACGAGGACCCAGAGGTGCTCGCGCCGCTCGGCTCGGCGGCCGAGGACGACATCCCATGACCCTCGTGCGACCCGCCGGACGAGGCGACCCAGGCGGGGTCACGCGTCTCCTGCTGGCTCAGACCGTAGGCGACCAGCCCCCCGCCACCGAGGGTGAGGGCCGCGACCGCAGCCGCCACGCCGGTGGCGCGGCGACTGCGGTCAGTGGCGTGCTTCGACACGGCTCGCTCAGCGCTCCGTGGCCGGACGACGACGCGTGGCGACGATCGCGCCCGCGGCGAGGATCGCGAAGGCACCGGCGCCGAGCGCCCCCTTCGACTCCACGCCGTCGGTCGTGCCGCCACCGGTGTCGACACCACCGGTCGGGGCCGCGCCGACCGCAGCGCCGCTCACGGTGCCGCAGGTGGCCGGGTTCGTGGCCTCCTCCGGGATGCCGTCGACGCCGAGCGACTTGGCGAAGCTGGACTCGCCGAGCGCCTCCATGTCGTACTTGTCGTTGCCGTTCGCGTCCAGGCCGTGCTGGACGACGTGGAGGTTCTTCAGCTTCGCGCCGGCACCGGCCGGCAGCGCGATGGTGCGCTCGTAGCTGAGGTTGCCGTCGGCGTCGGCGACCGGCATGCGGTCGACGGCCAGGCCGCTCTTGGCGCTCGTGTCGCCCTTCGTCGTCAGCGAGATCATGACGTCGCCGTAGCGGGGAAGACCCTCCTCGGTGTTCACCTGGCCGTCGCCGTCCGCGTCGTCCGCGGCGGTGGGGCAGGTGAAGTCCTTGTTGGCGTCGAAGGACCCGTGGAAGTGCTGGGCGTGGGGCGAGTTGGGGGTGAAGCCGCTGCCCTGGATCTTGATCGTCATCTCGTCACCGTCGACGGTGACCTCGGCGGTCGAGGACGACCCGCTGTTGTTGCCCATCGTGTCGAGCAGCTTCATCGAGTAGCGGTCCTCGGCGCTCGCGCCCGTGGCGCTGGCGAGCAGCATCGCAGCCGCTGCCGGGACGACCATGCTGGCCTTGGTCAGGGTACGCATCGTGACTCCCTTGTCGTGGTGTCGACCGGCCCCTGGGGTCGGTCGGTCGTGACAGGGGTTCGGAGTCCTCACGAGGTCGGATGGGACAGGTTGCATCTTTTCTTGAGCACCCCGCAGCAACGGGACGCGAAGGGGGCCCGCCCGGGCCTGCTCAGCCCTCCCCGGTGAGGCGCCGGCGGCAGGCGACGAGCGCGCCGGCCGCGAGGATCGCGACGGCGCCCCCGCCCAGGGCCCCCTTCGCCTCGAGCCCGTCGCTCGACCCGCTGCCGGTGTCGACGCCACCGCTCGGGGCCGCCCCGACCGCGGCGCCGCTCACGGTGCCGCACGTCGCGGGGTTCGTCGCCTCCTCGGGGATTCCCTTCACCCCGGCCGAGCGCGCGAAGCTCGACTCGCCGAGGGCCGCGAGGTCGTACTTCCCGTTGCCGTTGGCGTCGAGGCCGTGCTGGACGACGTGGAGGTTGCGCAGCTTGCGGCCCGAGCCGTTCGGCAGCGGGAATGTGCGCTCGTAGGTGAGACGCCCCTTGGCGTCCGCGACGGGCATCCGGTCGACGGCCAGACCGCTCTTCGGGCTCGTGTCGCCCTCCGTCGTCAGCGAGATGATGATGTCGCCGTACGTCGGCAGGCCCTCCTCCGTCGTCACCTGGCCGTCGCCGTCCGCGTCGGCCGCGGGCGTCGGGCAGGTGAAGTCCTTGTTGACGTCGAAGGACCCGTGGAAGTGCTGGGCGTGCGGCGCGTTCGGCACGAAGCCCTTGCCGGTGATCTTCAGGGTCATCTCGTCGTCGTGGATGTCCATGATCACGGTGGCCGTGGCGCCGCTGCCGTTGCCCATCGTGTCGCGGAGCGTCATCGTGTAGCGGTCCTCGGCGCTCGCGCTCGTCCCCCCGAGGACGAGCAGCGTGGCCGCGGTCGGCACCGCGAGGGCAGCAAAGACTGCAGGACGCATCGTGACTCCTTCGTCTTCGACGGCCGTCTCCCCCCGGTGGGTCCGGCCGTCACGATGTCGTCGCACCCTACGCGCGCGACGGGGGGCCTCGTGCCCCGTCGACGAAAGTCGCGTCAGCGGGCGAGGGACCCGAGGTCCTCGCGGCAGCGCCGCTCGAAGGTGTCGAGCTCGGCGAGGGCGTCCTCGATGTCGCGGCGGCGCTGCTCGAGGTCGTCGCGGCGCTCCTCGATCTGCCCCAGGACGTACTCGAGCTGGCTGGCCCGCCCGCGCGGCGCGTCGTAGAGGTCGATGATCTTGGCGATCTCGTCCAGCGGGAAGCCCAGGCGCCGCCCGCGCAGCACGAGCGCGAGCCGGGTGCGGTCACGGCGCCGGTAGACGCGGGTTGTGCCCACCCGCTCGGGGCTGATGAGACCGAGCTCCTCGTAGTGGCGCACCGTGCGATGCGTGATGCCGAACTCCTCGGCGATCTCGCGGATCGTCCACGTCCGGGACCGCTCGTCGGGGTGCGACGACGGGGGAGTGGGACGACTTGTCATGGCCCGCATCGTGCTTTACGTTGACGTCAACGTCAAGCACTGGCGACCCCAGAGAGAGCGTGAGGACGACGATGTTCGAGCTGAGCCAGGACCACGAGGACTTCCGCGCCGCGGTGCGCGACTTCGCGCAGAGCGAGGTCGAGCCGCACGTCGCGCAGTGGGACCGTGACCACCACTTCCCGACCGAGGTCGTGCCGCGGATGGGTGAGCTGGGGCTCTTCGGCCTCGTCGTGCCGACGGAGTACGGCGGCAGCGCCGACGAGCAGACGAGCGACGGCCGGGTCGTCGGCGACTTCACCGCCCTGTGCGTCGCCATCGAGGAGCTCGGCCGCGTCGACCAGTCGATCGGCATCACCCTCTCGGCGGGCGTGGGCCTGGGCATCAACCCGATCCTCACGTACGGCACCGACGAGCAGAAGCAGACCTGGCTGCCCGACCTCGTCGCCGGGCGCGCCCTCGCCGGCTTCGGCCTCACCGAGCCCGACGCCGGCTCCGACGCCGGGGGCACCCGCACCCGCGCCGTGCGCGACGGCGAGGACTGGGTCATCGACGGGGCGAAGGCCTTCATCACCAACTCCGGCACCGACATCACCTCGGTCGTCACGGTCACCGCGCGCACCGGCACCGGCGAGGACGGCCGCCCCCAGATCAGCGCGATCCTCGTGCCGAGCGGCACGCCGGGCTTCACGGTCGAGGCCCCCTACGACAAGCTCGGCTGGCACATCTCCGACACGCACGGCCTGACCTTCGCCGGCTGCCGGGTGCCCGAGGCGAACCTCCTCGGCGAGGAGGGGCGCGGCTTCCGCCAGTTCCTCAAGACCCTCGACGACGGGCGCATCGCGATCTCCGCGCTCGCGTGCGGGCTCACCCAGCGCATGCTCGAGCTGTCGACCGAGTACGCGAAGACGCGCACCGCCTTCGGCCGCCCCATCGGCGCCAACCAGGGCGTGAGCTTCCAGGTCGCCGACCTCGCCCTCATGGCCGAGACCTCACGCGTGCTCACCTACAAGGCCGCGTGGCTCAAGGACGAGCACGACCGCGGGCGCCGCTCGGCCACCGAGGTCGCCAAGGCCGCGAGCATCGCCAAGCTCTACACCTCCGAGGCTGCCGTCTCCGCGACCCGGATCGCCACCCAGGTCTTCGGCGGCAACGGCTTCATGGAGGAGTACCCGGTCGCCCGCTTCTACCGCGACGCGAAGATCCTCGAGATCGGCGAGGGCACCTCCGAGGTGCAGCGCATGGTCATCGCCCGCCACCTCGGGCTGCCGGCGTGACGCCCCCTTCGCCCGGGTACCCCGCCGACCGGAAGGTCGCCGAGGTGCGGGAGCGGCTGCGTGCCGCGCACGCGGCCTCGGCCGCGCCGACCGAGCGCGCGAGGGCCAAGCTCGACGACCAGGGCAAGCTCTACGTCCGCGACCGGATCGACCTCCTCCTCGACGAGGGGACCTTCGTCGAGGACGGGCGGTACGCGAACGCCCTGGCGAGCGGGCTGCCCGCCGACGGCGTCGTCACCGGACGCGGCCTCGTCGACGGCCGGTCCGTGATCGTCATCGCGAACGACCCGACGGTCAAGGCGGGGTCGTGGGGCGCTCGCACGGTCGAGAAGATCGTGCGCGCCACCGAGACCGCGCTGCGCGAGGAGCTGCCCGTCTTCTGGTTCGTCGACTCCGCCGGTGCGCGGATCACCGACCAGGTCGAGATGTTCCCCGGTCGACGCGGTGCCGGACGGATCTTCCACAACCAGGTCGCGCTGTCGGGCAAGGTGCCGCAGATCTGCTGCCTCTTCGGGCCGAGCGCGGCCGGTGGCGCGTACATCCCGTCCTTCACCGATCTCGTCATCATGGTCGAGGGCAACGCCTCGATGTACCTCGGCAGCCCGCGCATGGCCGAGATGGTCGTGGGGGAGCGGGTCTCGCTCGAGGAGATGGGCGGGGCGCGCATGCACTGCACCGTCTCCGGCGTCGGCGACCTCCTCGTCCAGGACGACGCCGAGGCGATCGAGCTGGCCCGGCTGTGGTTCTCCTACCTGCCGCTCAGCTGGCGCTCCGACCTGCCGACCTACGAGCCGGAGGAGCCCGCGCGCCCGCTCACCGCGGCCGACATCCCCGAGCGCGAGAGCCAGCCCTTCGACATCCACGACGTCATCGACGGGCTCGTCGACGACGACTCCTTCTTCGAGGTCAAGCCGCTCTTCGCGCCCGAGCTCGTCGTGGGCATCGGTCGTGTTGCCGGCGAGAGCGTCGGCATCGTCGCGAACAACTCGATGGCGAAGGGGGGCGTCCTCTTCTCCGACAGCGCCGACAAGGCGGCCCGCTTCATCTGGCTGTGCGACGCGTACTCGATCCCGCTCGTCTACCTCGCCGACGTGCCGGGCTTCATGATCGGCTCCGAGGTCGAGCGCGCCGGGATCATCCGGCACGGCGCGAAGATGGTCTCCGCGGTCTCGTCGGCCACCGTGCCGCAGCTCTGCGTCGTCGTGCGCAAGGCCTACGGGGCGGGGCTGTACGCGATGGGCGGCCCGGGCTTCGGGCCTGACGCGACGATCGCGCTGCCGACCGCGCGGATCGCCGTCATGGGTCCCGAGGCGGCGATCAACGCGGTCTACGCGAACAAGATCGCCGAGATCGAGAGCAGCGAAGGGGTGGAGGCCCGCGACGCCTTCGTCGAGGCCCGTCGGGCGGAGTACCTGGAGGACGTCGACCTCGAGCGGCTCGCCGCCGACCTCGTCATCGACGACGTCGTCGAGCCCGAGCAGCTGCGTGCCGACATCGTGCGGCGGCTCGCGCACGCGCGCGGGCGGGACCGCCGCTTCTCCGAGCGGCGTCGGGGGATCCCCCCGGTCTGACCGTCGGTCCCGGTCAGGGTCAGGGACGGCCGCCGGCGATCTCGCGCAGGGCGTCGAGGTGGGCGGTGAGCGCGCGTCGTCCGGCGGCGGTGAGCGAGAGCCAGGTGCGGGGACGCTTGCCGACGTAGCCCTTGCGGACCTTGACGTAGCCCGCGGCCTCGAGCGTGCTCACCTGGCGCGAGAGGACCGAGTCGCTCACCTCGACGGTGTCGCGCACGGCGGAGAACTCGACCTCGTCGGACCCGGCCAGGGTCGTGACGATGCTGAAGCGCACCGGGGCGTGGATCGTCTCGTCGAGCCGGTGGCGGGCGTGCCGGCCGGGTGCGCTCATCGACGCGCGGCGCGGTGGATGCGGGCGGCCGCCAGGAGCATCGGGGCCGCGACGAGCAGGGCTGACAGGAGCACGAGCCACAGCTCGGGCTGGCGGCCGTGGCCGCGCCAGTTGAGCAGCCCGACCGAGACGACGACCATGACGAGGGTGCCGGCGAGACCGAGGTAGCCGGTGCGCTTGCTGTGGCGCGGCGCCGAGCGCGGTGCCCGGGTCTGCCACGTGGCCAGGCCGACGAGCCCGGCGAGGTAGGCGGCGGTGAGCAGACCCGTCCACGGGCCGCTGAAGAGCTCTCGGGCGGCGACGAAGAGCCCGATGAGTGTGCCGAAGCCCGCGACCGCCAGGGCGTGCACCTGGACGTCGCGGCGGTCGCGGACGGCGTTGGCCTCGGCCTCGGCGAGCGCGCTGCGGGCCTGCTCCGGGGTGGGGGTCGGCTGCTCGGTGTCCATGGGAAGCACGGTAACAACTACTTTCGTCTTTGGAAAGTAGTTGGTGGTGGTGGACCGCGGCGACGTCAGCGCGAGACGACCTCGAACCACCCGACGCCGAGGTCGAGCAGCATCCGGCGCAGCAGCGGCAGGCTCAGCCCGATGACCGTGCCGTGGTCGCCCTCGAGCACCTCGACGAAGGGGGAGCCGAGCCCGTCGATGGTGAAGGCGCCCGCCACCTCGAGCGGCTCGCCCGTCGCGACGTAGGCCTCGATCTCGTCGTCGGAGAGCTCGGCGAAGCGCAGCCGCGTCGAGGCCGCCGCCGAGGTCGTCGCGCCGGTGGCGAGGTCTCGCACCCACTGACCGGTGTGGAGCACCCCTTCGCCACCGCGGATCTGCCGCCACCGCTCGACGGCGACGTGCGGCTCGTGGGGCTTGCCGACCACCGCGCCGCCGACCTCGAGGACGGAGTCGCACGCGACGACGACGGGCGCGTCGTCCTCCTGCGGCCACGACGAGGCGACGTGCTCGCCCTTCGCCCGGGCGAGCTCGACGACGAGGCCGGCGGCATCCAGCCCGGGGTCCGCGGCGCGGGCGGCTCGCTCGACGGCGTCCTCGTCGACCGCGCTCGGCCGGGTCGTCGGGCGCACGCCGGCGCGTTCGAGGAGCTCGCGGCGGGCAGGGGAGGCGGAGGCGAGGACGAGGGGGCGCACGCCTGCACCGTATGACGCGGGACACGTCACGAGCGGTTGCCGGTCTTGTGACCCGTCAGTAACGTCGAGCGGGCCGGCTCGGACCACCGGGCTGCCTCACCGTGGAGGACCGTCGATGAAGACACGCCGCCGTACCGTGCCCGCGCTCGCCGTGGCCGCCGCCCTCGCCCTCGTCGCCGCCCCGGTGGCGAGCGCCGGACCCGGGGACGTCCCCGGCACCGCCGGCGCGCAGACGCTCACGGGCACGCCCGAGCCGGCCCGCCCGGCCTTCTACGAGCCGCCGGCGACGATCCCCTCGACCCCCGGCACGATCATCCGCTCGGAGCCGGCGCCGCTGCTCCTCGACCCGCTGCGGCTGTCGAGCTCGGTCGTCACCGCGACCCGGGTGATGTACTCCTCGACCGACAGCGCGGGCCGCCCGATCGCCGTGACGGGCACGATCTTCGTGCCGAAGACCCCCTACGTCGGGGCGTCGCGTCGCCCCTTCGTCTCCTACGCCCCCGGCACCCAGGGGATGGCCGACCGGTGCGCCCCGTCGCGCCAGATGGCCGAGCTCGTCGAGTACGAGGGCATCGGGCTCACGCGCACGATCGGTCGCGGCTACGCAGTCGGCATCACCGACTACCAGGGGCTGGGCACCCCCGGCACCCACACGTACGTCGCCCGCGGGGCGCAGGGCCACGCAGTGCTCGACATGGCGCGCGCCGCGCGCAACCTCCAGGGCAGCGGCGTGACGAGCTCGACGCCCGTCGGCCTCATGGGCTACTCGCAGGGCGGCGGCGCGGCGGCCTCGGCGGCCGAGCTGGCGGCGACGTACGCGCCGGAGCTCGCGATCAAGGGCTCGGCGATCGGCGCCCCGACGGCCGACCTCGCCTCGGTGGGGGCGAAGATCGACAGCTCCTTCTACTTCGCCTTCGCGACCTTCGCGCTCCTGGGCGTCGCCCAGGACGCGGGCATCGACCCCAAGCCGTACCTCAACAGCGATGGCGTGGCGCTGACCTCGAAGGTCGAGGGTGCATGCGTCTTCGACCTCTTCGACTACTCCTTCAAGGACAGCCGCAGGTACACCGCCGACGGGTCCTCGCTCACCGAGCTGCTCGGGCGGGAGCCCTTCGCGAGCGTCGTCGACGAGCAGCGCATCGGGCGGCGCACGCCGAACGCGCCGGTCGTCATCAACCACGCCGTCGCCGACGACGTCATCCCCTACGCCGGGGGCAAGCAGCTCGGCAGCGACTGGTGCGACCGGGGCACGCGCGTGACCTTCAACGCCGGCATCAACCCGACCCACCTCGGCGGCTTCCTCCCGCACGTGGAGAAGTCGATGCTCTTCTTCGAGGCGCGCTTCGCCGGGCTCAACCAGCCGAGCAGCTGCTGGCGGCTCTGAGGGACCCGCACCCCGCGGACGACGAAGGGGGACCCCCACGAGGTCGTGGGGGTCCCCCTTCGTCATGGGGTGGTCGGGTCAGTGCGTGAACTCCGCGTAGGTGATCGCGTCCTGCGCCCCGACGGCGAGGGCGGACGGGTCCAGGTAGAGGGTCAGGGTCCACCCGGACGAGTTCTTGTACGTGGCCGACGTGACCTCACCTGGTCCTGTTCCCGTGCGCGCCCAGTCGCCGCCGCCCGGTCCGTCGTACGCCCCCACGGTGTCCATGACCGAGGACCACGCGTAGGTGTCGGCGTCCGTCGTGCGACCCGCGCCCCATGCGCGGACGAAGCCGTCCGAGTACTCCCCGACGCCCGTCGGGAGCCCGGCTGCGACGTAGTTCTCCGAGTAGTCCTCGGCGGAGTAGTCGGCACCCTCCCAGTCGAAGCTCAGGCCGACGACGGCGTCCTCGTCACCTCGTGCGGCGGTCGCGGTGTCGACGACGAGGTAGATGACCTCGTCGGTGCTGGTGCGCTCGTACTTCACCTGGGTCCGGGCGTCCTGGACGAGGCTTGCTCCACGGACCCAGTCGCTCCCGCCGCGTGACGAGCTCGCGAAGAGCGTGGCGACCGTGTCGCTCGTCGCGTACGTGTCTGCCCCCGCGCGGTCACCGATGCCCCACGCCTGGACCAGCTCGTCCGCGTAGGCGCCTGCCGCTGTCGGCAGGTTCGCTGCGGGGACTGCGGTGGTCGTCGTGCTTCGAGAGGCCGACGTGCTCCTCGGCGTGGTGGGCCGAGACGACGTGCTGCTCGGCGCCGCCGTCTCCGTCACGGTCCGCTCAGAGACGATGACGGTCTGGGTAGCGGTCGCCTGCGGGCCGGAGCCCGACGAGCACCCGGCCAGTGCGATGAACACTGCGCAGGGGACGAGGATCATGTGCGGCTCAGGCATGGAGCACCTCAGGGTCGTGGCGTGTGTCAGCCCACGGTATTGGGGTGCCGCCTGTCCCCGAGGGCTTTTCTCAGAGCTCCTGGAGGACCGCCCGGCGCAGGGTGTCCAGGCCGACGCCGCCGATGTCGAGCGAGCGACGGTGGAAGGCGGCGAGGTCGAAGTCGTCGCCCTCGCGGCGGGCGACCTCGTCGCGCAGCTCCATCCACAGCCGCTCGCCGATCTTGTAGCTCGGGGCCTGGCCCGGCCAGCCGAGGTAGCGGTCGAGCTCGAAGCGCAGCTGCTCGGTGCCCTGGTTGGCGTGCGTGTCGAGGAAGGTCCAGGCCTTCTCGTAGGTCCACTCGCCACCGCCGACCTCGGCGGGCGCCTCGAAGCCGCAGTGCACGCCGATGTCGATGACGACGCGCGCGGCCCGCAGGCTCTGCCCGTCGAGCAGGCCCATGCGGTTGCCCGGGTCGTCCATGTAGCCGAGCTCGGCCATGAGCCACTCGGCGTACAGCGCCCAGCCCTCGCCGTGCCCGGAGGTCCACGCCGCGAGGCGGCGCCAGCGGTTGAGCAGCTCGCGGCGGTAGACCGTCTGGCCGACCTGGAGGTGATGGCCCGGGACACCCTCGTGGTAGACGGTCGTCAGCTCGCGCCACGTGCCGAAGGTCGTGACCCCCTTCGGCACCGACCACCACATCCGGCCGGGGCGGGCGAAGTCGTCGCTGGGACCGGTGTAGTAGATGCCGCCGGTCTGCGTCGGCGCGATGCGGCACTCGATGGTGCGCACCGGCTCGGGGATGTCGAAGTGCGAGCCCCCGAGGGCGCTCACGGCCTCATCGGCCTTGCCCTGCATCCACTCGCGCAGGGCGTCGGTCCCCTCGAGGCGGTACGCGGGGTCCTCCTCGAGGATCGCGATCGCCTCCTTGACCGACGCGCCGGGGCGGATCTGCTCGGCGACCTGCTCCATCTGCGCGGTGATGCGGGCGAGCTCCTCCTGGCCCCACGCGTAGGTCTCCTCGAGGTCGACCTCGCTGCCGAGGAAGGCGCGGGAGTGCAGGGCGTAGCGCTCGCGGCCGCAGCCGAGGGTGTCGGGCGCCTGCTCGCGCAGCGCGACGAGGGCGTCGGCGAGGTCGAGGTAGGCCTGGCGCGCGGCGGCCGTCGAGGTCTCGAGATCGGAGCGAAGGGGGGCGCTCGGCTCCGCGTCGCCGACCCGGGCGCTGCTCGCCAGGGTCCCGAGGTAGGAGTCGTCGGCGGCGAGCTCGCGGGCCTGCTCGGCGCACACGTCGACCTGGCGGCGCGAGGCGACGAGACCGCGGTCGGCGGCGTGGCGCAGCGACTCGGCGTACTGCGACAGCGCCTTCGGGATCGCGGCGATGCGACGGCTGATCGTCGCCCACTGCTCCTCGGTGTCGGTGGGCATGAGGTCGAGGACGTCGCGCACGGCCTGCATGGGCGAGGCGATGTTGTTGAGCTCCATCGCGTCGAGGCCGGCGGCGTGGATCTCCTCGGCCAGGCCGAGCCGCTCACGCATGGCCTCGACCGTGACGCGGTCGACGTCGTCGACGGGGGTGGCGGCCTCGAGCTCGGCGAGGGTGCGGCGGCGCAGCTCGCTGTGGGCGGCCAGGCCCGTGGGGGAGAGGTCGTCGAGGGCGTCCTCGCGTCCCGGTACCCCGAGGTAGGTCGCCTCGAGCGGGCTCAGCTCGACGGAGGCGTCGAGGTAGTCCTCGGCGATGCGGTCGATCTCGGTGCGCTGGCGCGGGGTGTCGGTGGGTGACGTCACGCGGCGGACGCTACCCCTTCGTGCGCACGACCCGCCGCATCGTCGTCGCCTCGGTGCTGCCCTCGAAGAGGCCGGTCGCGAGGACGAGTCGAGCGGCGTCCGGGTCGCCCATGAGCGCCCGCAGCGTCGTCGGCACGTCGAGGCCGCTGGCGGACGGCTCGATGACGACGGTGTCGCCGGGGCGGATGTCGCCGGGCTCGATCACGCGCAGGTAGGCGCCGGAGCGGCCGCGCTGCGCGAAACGCTTGACCCAGCCGCGCTCCTCCATGCGGGCGGCGAAGGTCGCGCACGGCACCCGGGGCCCGGAGACCTGGAGCACCGCGCCGCCGACCCGCCACGTGTCGCCGATCTCGGCGGCGTCGACGTCGAGGCCCTGCGTCGTGAGGTTCTCGCCGAAGAGGCCGGGGGCGAGGTCGCGGCCGAGCTCTGCGCCCCACCGGTCGAGCTCTTCGCGGGCGAAGGCGTAGACCGCCTGGTCGCTCCCGCCGTGGTGGCGGCCGTTGCCGATGAAGTCCCCCTCGACCCCCGAGACGCCGTGCCCGTCCTCGACGCGCTTGCGCCCGGGGTCGGCGACGGTGACGACGTCGACGGGGACCTTGCCGATGCCGGTGGCCTTGTCCTTCGGGACCCGCTGGTGCATCGGCCGCCCGACGTTGACGGAGATGACCTGGGGCTGCATGGGGGCGAGAGTATCCGCGGGTCGAAGACGGTGCGCACGGCCGGGCGTGCACGACGTCTTCGACTGCGTCGTCCACAGGGGGCCGTCTCGGACTGCCGCCCTCCCCAGGCACGAGGTGGCCACCCGCGCGCGGTGGCCGGCCGCTCCATCCTCGCCGCATGATCTCGGAGACCACCCGTCGACGGGTCGAGCGCGCCGAACGTCTCTCGCTCGACCATGGCGGAGTGCTGAGCCGGGGCCAGCTGCGCAGCCTGGGCATCGAGCGAGGGGTGACCGCGCGCTTGGTGCGTGACCGCCGGTGGGCGGCATGGGGGCGGCACAGCGTGGTGACCCATTGCGCCGAGGTGGAGCTCGTCGGTGCGTGCTGGCGCGCGGTGCACGAGGTCGGCGGGGGTGCCCTCGTCGACGGCGTGAGCGCGCTGCGCGCCGCAGGGGTGAGCGGGCTCGACGGCTCGGTCGTGCATGTCTCGGTCCACAGCCTGCAGCGCTCACCCAGCGTGGACGGCGTCGCCGTGCACAAGGTGTCGAGGCGCGTCGAGGGGGAAGCGGCGGGAGCCGGTCTCCCGCGCACCCGGCCGGCGATCGCTGCCCTGCGCGCGGCCCAGTGGGCGGTGAGCGATCGGCAGGCCGCCCTCTACCTCGCCGTGCCGGTCCAGCAGCGTCTCGTGACCGGAGCTCAGCTGGAGGCAGCACTGGACCAGTACCCGGGCCGGAGGCGTCGGGCCTTCGTGGCGACGATCGTCGCCGACCTCGTCGACGGAGCGCACTCGCTCGGGGAGCTCGACTTCGCCGCGCTGTGCCGCCGACGTCGTCTGCCCGAGCCCGAGAGGCAGGTCGTCGTGACCGGCTTCGGGGGCCGGTGCTACCTCGACGTCCGCTGGCGTGAGGGGCTCGTGGTCGAGGTCGACGGACGCCGCCACCTCGAGGGGCTGGCTCCGGTCCAGGACATGCTGCGCCAGAACTCCGTGAGCATGTCAGGCGACGTCGTCCTGCGGATCCCTCTGCTGGGGATGAGGCTCGAGCCGGACGCCTTCGTCGACCAAGTCGAGGCAGCCCTCGCGCTCCTGCGGGGGCGGGCACCGCGATGAGTCGAAGACACCCTGCACGCCTGGACGTGCGGGGCGTCTTCGAACGCGCGAAGGGGGAGGGGGCGAAGGGGGGTCAGCGGGGGAAGGCCGAGGCGCGCCAGCCGCCGGGGCCGGGGTGGACGTCGCGGCGCACGAGCCGCTCGCGGCTGGTCCAGCGCGAGGTGCTCGCCGGGGCGGGCTCCTCCTCGCCGCCACCGAGGCCCGAGAGGACGGCGACGAGCGCGGCGACCTGCTCGGGCGTCGCGTCGCCGACGATCTCGACGGCCTGCGCAGACGTCTCCTCCGCAGAGATGTCGTCGGCCGTCACAGCGGGATGTTCCCGTGCTTCTTCGCCGGCAGGGTCTCGCGCTTGGTGCGCAGGGCCCGCAGGGCGCGGCTGACGTTCAGCCGGGTGTTGCTCGGGGTGATGACGGTGTCGACGTACCCGCGCTCGGCCGCGACGTAGGGGTTGGCCAGCGCGTCCTCGTACTCGGTGATGAAGGCCTGGCGGGCCGCGTCGACGTCCTCGCCCGCGGCCTGCGCGGCGGCGAGCTGCTTGCGGTAGAGGATGTTGACGGCGCCCTGCGCCCCCATGACCGCGATCTGGGCGGTCGGCCACGCGAGGTTGATGTCGGCCCCGAGGTGCTTGGAGCCCATGACGTCGTACGCGCCGCCGTACGCCTTGCGCGTGATGACGGTGACGAGCGGCACGGTGGCCTCGGCGTACGCGTAGATGAGCTTCGCTCCGCGGCGGATGATGCCGTCCCACTCCTGGTCGGTGCCGGGCAGGAAGCCGGGCACGTCGACGAAGGTCAGCACCGGCACGTTGAAGGCGTCGCACGTGCGCACGAAGCGCGCGGCCTTTTCGGACGCGTCGATGTCGAGGGTCCCGGCGAACTGCATCGGGTTGTTAGCGACGACGCCGACCGATCGACCCTCGACCCGGCCGAAGCCGCAGATGATGTTCGGCGCGAAGAGCGGCTGGGTCTCGAGGAACTCGCCGTCGTCGAGGACGACCTCGATGACCTTGTGCATGTCGTAGGGCATGTTCGCCGAGTCCGGCACGATCGTGTCGAGCTCGCGGTCGAGGTCGGTGACCTCGAGGTCGAGCTCGTCCCCGAGCACGGGCGGGTCCTCGAGGTTGTTGCTCGGCAGGTAGGACAGGAGCGCCTTGACGTACTCGATCGCGTCTTCCTCGTCGCTGCCCATGTAGTGCGCGACGCCGGACTTCGTGTTGTGCGTGCGGGCACCGCCGAGGTCCTCGAACTCCACGTCCTCGCCGGTGACCGTCTTGATGACGTCGGGGCCGGTGATGAACATGTGCGAGGTCTGGTCGACCATGACGGTGAAGTCGGTGACGGCCGGCGAGTACACGGCGCCGCCGGCGCACGGGCCCATGACGAGCGAGATCTGCGGGACGACGCCGGAGGCGTGGACGTTGCGGCGGAAGATCTCGCCGTACAGCCCGAGCGAGACGACACCCTCCTGGATGCGCGCGCCACCGGAGTCGTTGAGCCCGACGACGGGGCAGCCGACCTTCATCGCGAAGTCCATGACCTTGGTGATCTTCTCGCCGAAGACCTCGCCGAGGGACCCGCCGAAGACGGTGAAGTCCTGCGCGAAGACCGCGATCGTGCGCCCGTCGACCGTGCCGTAGCCCGTGACGACGCCGTCGCCGTAGGGCCGGTTGGCCTCCTGCCCGAAGGCGACGCTGCGGTGCCGCGCGTACTTGTCCATCTCGACGAAGGTGCCCTCGTCGAGGAGCAGCGCGATCCGCTCGCGTGCCGTCTTCTTGCCCTTCGCGTGCTGCTTCTCGACCGCGCGCTCGGACCCGGCGTGGGCCACCTCGGCCACGCGCCGCTTGAGGTCGGCGAGCTTGCCGGCCGTGGTGTGCACGTCGATGTCGGCGGGGACGTCGGTGCCGCCGAGGGACGCTGCGGTGTCGGTGCTCTGGGACATGGGCCGGAGCCTAGCCTTGTCGTGTGGAGCCCACACCTGTCGTCCGTGAGACCCTCGCCGCACTGCGCCCGGGGCGCGCCTGGGGCGAGGTCCGCCTCGTCGACGAGGTGGGCTCGACCAACCTCGAGGTGCGCGGCCTGCCGGTCTGGTCGGCGGTCGTCGCCCGCCGCCAGAGCGCCGGACGCGGTCGCCGCGGCCGTGCGTGGTCCGACACCGAGGGCCACGGCATCGCCTGCTCCCTCCTCGCCGAGGTCGACGTCGACGGCCAGGGTGACGGCGCGCTCGGCTGGGTCCCCCTGGCCACCGGGCTGGCCGTGCGCGACTGCCTCGTCTCGCTCGGTCTCGACGCAGCCCTCAAGTGGCCCAACGACGTCCTCGCCGGCCCGTCCGAGCAGAAGGTCTGCGGGATCCTCTGCGAGGCCCTCCCTCCCAGTGCGAAGGGGGAGCGACCTCGCGTCGTCGTCGGCGTCGGCGTCAACCTCGACCACGAGGCCGCCGACCTGCCGGTGCCGACCGCGACCTCCCTTCGCCTCCTCGCGCGGGCGGCCGGCCGGCCCGCCCCCACCCGCGACGAGGTCGTCCCCGCCCTCCTCGACGCGCTGCGCGACCGCCTCGACCCGCTGGACCTCACCTCCCTTCGCCACGACTACCGCGAGGCCTCCGCGACCCTGGGGCGCGAGGTCGACGTCCACCTGCCCGACGGCAGCGTGCTGCGGGCCCGCGCCGAGGGGGTCGACGACGACGGTCGGCTCCGTGTCGCCGGCCCGCAGGGCTCGGCTACGGTGAGCGCGGGTGACGTGCACCACCTGCGTCACCAACCACCGTCGTAGGCCCGAAGGGAGCGCCATGCCTCAGGCCCGGCCCCCGGCACCCGGCGCGGACCCGCACCCCGAGCCCGACCCCGGTCTCGACCCGCCCGCGGTCCTCGACCCCAACCCCGACGCCCTCGAGCGCGCCCTCCTCGGACGCCCCGCGTCGATGGGGCGCCGCGAGGTCTCCCGCGGCGCCGGCGTCTCGATCCGCTCCGCCCGCAAGTTCTGGCACGCGCTCGGCTTCCCCCTCGTGGGGGAGGAGGACGCGATGTTCACCGAGGCAGACCTCGAGGCGCTGCGCCAGGTCGCCGAGCTCGTGCGCAGCGGGGTCCCCGAGGAGTTCGCCCTGTCGATGGCCAGGGCGCTCGCCCGCACCCTCGACCGGCTCGCCATCTGGCAGACCCAGCTCGTCGCCGAGGCGATCGCCGAGGAGGTCGCCGAGCTCGGCGGCGACGACCGGCCCGCCTACGACCTCGCGTCCTCGCAGCCGGTGCTCGAGGAGACCGCGGTGCGGATGGCCGAGCTCGCCGACGAGCTCGAGCCGCTCCTCGTCTACGTGTGGCGCCGCCAGCTCACCGCGGCGATCAACCGCAGCCTCGCCGACGCCCCCGAGGCGGACGGCACCGGCGTCCCGCGGGTCGTCGGCTTCGCCGACCTCGTGAACTTCACCGCCGTCGTGCGACGGCTGTCCGAGCGCGAGCTCGCCGACATGGTCCAGCGCTTCGAGATCCTCGCCAGCGACGTCGTCACCGCCCACGGCGGGCGGGTCGTCAAGACCGTCGGCGACGAGGTCATGTACCTCACCGGTGACGCCGCGCCCGCCGCCGCCATCGCGCTCGACCTCGTCGAGGCGATGACCGAGGAGCCGCTCCTGCCCGAGGTGCGCATCGGCATGGCGCACGGCCCGGTCGTCAGCCGGCTCGGCGACGTCTTCGGCACGACCGTCAACCGCGCGAGCCGGCTGACCGCCGTCGCACCCTCGAACGGCGTCTTCGTCGACGACTCCCTCGCGCGCCAGCTCGCCCCCCTCAGCGGCTTCACGACGATCCGCACCCGGCAGCGCTCGCTGCGCGGGATCGGGACCGTGACCCCCTCCCGGCTCGTGCGCGTCACCGGTGTCCGGGACCGCATCGACGTCACCGCGCACCCCTGAGCGCTCCGGTCGGCGGATCGCAGATCCCGCCCCTACACTCAGGCCCCATGACGCGAGTGCTGCTGGCCGAGGACGACACAGCCATCGCCGACCCGTTGACCCGTGCGCTGCGTCGTGAGGGCTACGACGTCGACGCGTTCGTCGACGGGCGCGAGGCGCTGGACGCCGTCGTCGCCTCGGGACCCGACCTGCTCATCCTCGACCTCGGGCTGCCGACGCTCGACGGGCTCGAGGTGTGCCGCCGCGTGCGGGCGAGCGGCTCGGCGGTCCCCGTCCTCATCCTCACCGCCCGGGCCGACGAGGTCGACACGGTCGTGGGGCTCGACGCCGGCGCCGACGACTACGTCACCAAGCCCTTCCGGCTCGCCGAGCTCATGGCGCGCGTGCGCGCCCTGCTGCGCCGCACCTCCGCCGAGGAGGCCTCGGCCGAGAGCGTGCTGCGCATCGACGCCGAGGCCCGCCGCGCGTGGTTCCACGGCGAGGAGCTCGCGCTCACGGTCAAGGAGTTCGAGGTCCTCTCCGTCCTCGTGCGCGAGTCCGGTCGCGTCGTGCCCCGCGACCGCCTCATGGCGGAGGTCTGGGAGACCGAGTGGTTCGGCTCGACGAAGACCCTCGACATGCACATCTCCGTGCTGCGCCGGAAGCTCGGTGACGACGCCTCCAACCCCCGCTACATCACGACGGTGCGGGGGGTCGGCTTCCGCTTCGACGCCGGATGAGGCGCCGCGCCCTCTCCGCGACGACGCTGCCCCTCGTCGTCCTCGCCGTCGGGCTGGGCCTGCCGCTCGTCGCCGCGCTCTTCGTCGCCGCGAGCGACCCGGAGCGCGCCCTGCAGGTCGAGCCCGGTCACCTCGCCGGGTGGGCCGCCGTCGGCCTGGCCTGGGTCGCCCTCGTCGTCGCCGGCAGCGCGATGCTCGCCCGCCGGGCGAGCGACCGGCTCGCCGACGAGCTCACCGGCACCATCGGCGAGCTCACGCAGCGCGTGCGCACCCTGGGCGAAGGGGGAGCGCCCGCCCCCCGCTCGGACGTCGCCGAGATCGACCGGCTGGCGCAGGTCATCACCGCGCGCGACGTCGAGCTGAGCCGACGCACCGCGACCGACCGCGACTTCACCGCCGACGCCGCGCACCAGCTGCGCACCCCGCTCACCGCGCTGCTCATGCGGCTCGAGGAGCTGGCGATCATGGACGACGTCGACGAGGTGCACGAGGAGGCGCAGGTCGCCATCGCCCAGGTGGTGCGTCTCGGCGGGGTCGTCGAGGACCTGCGCGCCCGCACGCGCACCGACGAGGTCGAGCTGCCGGTCATCTCGCTGGACTCGGTGCTCGCCTCGATCCAGCGCGAGTACCTGCCCGCCTTCGCCGCGGAGCAGCGCAGCATCCGGGTCGCCGGCCAGCGCGGGCTCATGGTCCGGGTGCGTCCCTCCGACCTCAGCCAGATCATCGGCGCGCTCGTCGAGAACGGCCTCAAGCACGGTGCGGGCACCGTCTCGGTCGTGCCGCGGCGCAGCGGGCCGAGCATCGTCGTCGAGGCGCGCGACGAGGGCCGGGGGATCCCCATGGCGATCGCGCCGCACATCTTCGAGCGCTCGGTGACCTCGCAGGGCACGGGCCTGGGGCTGGCGCTCGCGCGCGACCTCGCCGAGCGCAACGGGGGTCGCCTCCAGCTCGTGCAGACCCAGCCGGCGGTCTTCGAGGTCTACCTCTCAGACGGGCACGTCACCCGCTGACGGGCTCGTCCTCCGCCAGGGGAGAGGTGTCGACGTCGAGCGGCTCGTTGGCGAAGACGAAGCGTCGGTAGGCCCAGAAGCGGAAGAGCGTGCCGAGCCCGATGCCGAAGATCGTCGAGATGTTGTCGGCCAGGCGCGACTCGAGGCCCATGACGTAGTGCGAGATGACGAGCGTGAGCGTCGAGATGACGAGCGCGATGCCGTTGACGACGAAGAAGAGGGTGACCTCGTGGGCGACCGGGCGGCTGCGCCGGTGGGCGAAGGTCCAGCTGCGGTTCCCGAACCACGCGAACATCGTCGCCGCGACACCGCTGAGGATGCGGGCCGTCGTCGGCTTCTCCTCGAGCACGGTGTGCGTGAGGAGGTTCATCCCGCCGAGGTCGATGACGAAGGAGATGAGGCCGATGACCCCGAACTTCGCGACCTCGTGCCAGATGGTGTCGACGAGGCCACGCAGACCCGTGCGGGCAGGGCCCGGCGCCGGTGCGTCCCCTGTCGGGGTGTCTGGCGTGGTGGGCACCGGGGGAGCCTAGTGCGTGACCTCGTTATTCTGCGATTCGTGACATCACCGCGCCGTGCTCCTGGAGGCTTCCCCGTCGTCGGCATCATCGGTGGTGGTCAGCTCGCCCGGATGTGCGCGGGCCCGGCCGTCGAGCTGGGCGTGACGCTGTCCGTCCTGGCCGCCGACGCCCACGACAGCGCCGCCCTCGTCGTCCCCAGCGCGCCCGTCGGCGGGCACACCGACCTCGAGGCCGTCCGGGCCTTCGCCCGGGCCTGCGACGTCGTGACCTTCGACCACGAGCAGGTCCCTGCCGAGGTGCTCGCGGCCCTCGAGGCGGACGGCGCGACCCTCCACCCGCGCCCCTCCGCGCTGCGCTACGCGCAGGACAAGCTCGCGATGCGCGAGCGCCTCTCGCGGGCCGGCATCCCGTGCCCGGCGTGGGCGGAGGTGCGTGACGAAGGGGGGCTGCTCGCCTTCGCAGACCAGCACGGCTGGCCGGTCGTGCTCAAGACCCCGCGCGGCGGCTACGACGGCCGCGGCGTGCTCGTCGCGACCCAGCCCGAGGACGCCACGGAGTGGCTCGCCCGGGCGGCCGCCGCCGGCGAGCCGCTGCTCGTCGAGGAGCGGGTCCCCTTCGTGCGCGAGCTCGCCGTCCTCGTCGCCCGCGCGCCCTCCGGCCAGGCCAGCGTGTGGCCGGTCGTCGAGACCGTCCAGTCCGGGGGCATCTGCACCGAGGTGCTCGCCCCGGCACCGGGGCTCACGCCCGAGCTCGCCGAGCGGGCGAGCGACGTCGCGCTCGGCATCGCCGCCGAGCTCGACGTCACCGGGGTCTTCGCCGTCGAGCTCTTCGAGCTCCCCGAGGGCCACGTCGTCGTCAACGAGCTCGCGATGCGCCCCCACAACTCGGGCCACTGGAGCATGGACGGCGCGACGACGGGGCAGTTCGAGCAGCACCTGCGGGCGGTCCTCGACCTGCCGCTCGGCTCGCCGCGAGCCCGGGCGCGCTGGACGGTCATGGCCAACGTGCTCGGCGGGGTCGACGCCGACCTCTACCCGACGTACCGCCACGTCATGGCCCGCGACCCCGAGCTCAAGGTCCACCTCTACGGCAAGGCGGTCCGCCCGGGCCGCAAGATCGGGCACGTCAACCTCAGCGGCGAGGACCTCGCCGACCTGCGTGAGCGGGCCCGGCACGCCGCCGACTACATCGAAGGAGCCATCCGTGAGTGAGCAGCAGCCGGTCGTCGGGGTCGTCATGGGCAGCGACAGCGACTGGCCCGTCATGCGGGCCGCCTCCGAGGTGCTCGACGAGCTCGGCGTCGCCCACGAGGCC
Source organism: Janibacter sp. UYMM211 (assembly GCF_040547045.1). Lineage (NCBI taxonomy): Bacteria > Bacillati > Actinomycetota > Actinomycetes > Micrococcales > Intrasporangiaceae > Janibacter > Janibacter sp. UYMM211. Next base: position 461,394 of record NZ_JBEPOY010000002.1, read on the forward strand.
GACGTCGTCTCGGCGCACCGCATGCCGACGGCGATGATCGAGTACGGCCAGCAGGCCGCCGAGCGCGGGCTGCGCGTCATCATCGCCGGCGCCGGGGGAGCGGCCCATCTGCCGGGCATGCTCGCGTCGGTCACGCCTCTGCCGGTCATCGGCGTGCCGGTCCCGCTGAAGTACCTCGACGGCATGGACAGCCTGCTCTCCATCGTCCAGATGCCCGCGGGCATCCCCGTCGCGACCGTCGCCGTCGGCGGGGCCCGCAACGCGGGCCTGCTCGCCGCGCGGATGCTCGGGGCGGGCGAGGGCGAGGAGGCGGCGCGCCTGCGCTCGGCGCTCGTCGCCTTCGCCGCCGACCTCGAGTCGTCCGCCCGGGCGAAGGGGGAGGCGCTGCGCGCGCAGCGCTGACCCCCCTTCGCCGCCGGTGTCCTAGCGGTGGGAGCCCATGGTGCGCAGCCGACGGGCCTGGATCTTCGGGCACGTGTCCATGACGACGTCGAGACCGGCGGCGCGGGCGCGGTCGGCAGCGGCGGCGTCGACGACGCCGAGCTGCATCCAGATCGCGTCGATCTGCAGCCGGTCCTTGTGCGCGATCGCCTGGTCGACGACCGACCCGACCTCGGTGCTGTTGACGAAGCAGTCGACGACCTTGACGTCGGTGTCGTCCGGGATGTCGGCGAGCGAGGCGTAGCCCGTGTCGCCGTCGACGTCCTCGGCGTCGGGGTGCACCGGGATGATGCCCTTGCCGAGCTCGTACTTCAGCCAGCGGGCGACGCGGTAGGCGTCACGCTCGGTGTTGTTGGACAGCCCCACGACCACCCAGATGCCCGGGTCGGCCATGAGCTCTCGCATGAGGTCGTCGTCGTTCTGATGGGTCAGGCTCATCCGGTCAGTCTCTGCCTTCCGACCCGGTCGTGGGGAGGGGCGCGCCGGGTCATTTCGGAGCGGGTCGGGGGGCGGGTGATAATGCCGTGTCCGCACCCCCAGGTAGACAGGGACCCCGTGAGCACTCGCATCGCCGTCGTCGGCACCGGTTACGTCGGCCTGTCCATGGCCGTCCTCCTCGCGCAGCACAACGAGGTGGTCGGCTTCGACATCGCGCCCGACCGGGTCGAGGCCCTCAACGACCGGCGCAGCCCGATCGCGGACCCCGAGATCGTCGACTTCCTCGCCCACCGCGAGCTCGACCTGCGCTTCACGCTCGACAAGGCCGAGGCCTACGCCGGCGCCGAGTACGTCGTCATCGCCACGCCCACGGACTACGACCCGCAGACCAACTACTTCAACACCTCCACCGTCGAGGGCGTCATCGCCGACGTCATGGAGCACGCCCCGGGCGCGACGATGGTCATCAAGTCCACGATCCCCGTCGGCTTCACCGCCGGCGTGCGCGAGCGCCTGGGCACCCCCGACGTCATCTTCTCGCCGGAGTTCCTGCGCGAGGGCCGGGCCCTGTACGACAACCTCCACCCCTCGCGCATCGTCGTCGGCGAGATCAGCGACCGTGCGCGCCGCTTCGCCGACCTGCTCGTCGAGGCCGCCGAGGACAGCGACATCCCGGTGCTGCTCACCGACTCCACCGAGGCCGAGGCGATCAAGCTCTTCGCCAACACCTACCTCGCGATGCGCGTCGCGTACTTCAACGAGCTCGACACCTTCGCCGCGACCCACGGGCTCAACACCCGCCAGATCATCGAGGGCGTGGGTCACGACCCGCGCATCGGCACGCACTACAACAACCCGAGCTTCGGCTACGGCGGGTACTGCCTGCCCAAGGACACCAAGCAGATGCTCGCGAACTACCAGGACGTCCCGCAGAACCTCATGCAGGCGATCGTCGACTCCAACCGCACCCGCAAGGACTTCGTCGCCGAGGACGTCCTGGCCCGCAGCCCCCGTGTCGTGGGCATCCACCGCCTCATCATGAAGGCCGGCTCGGACAACTTCCGCGCCTCCTCGATCCAGGGGATCATGAAGCGGATCAAGGCCAAGGGCGTCGACGTCGTCGTCTTCGAGCCCGAGCTCACCGACGACTCCTTCTACGGCTCGCGCGTCATCCGCGACCTCGACGAGTTCAAGGCCATGTCCGACGTCATCGTCGCCAACCGCCGCACCGACGACCTCGCCGACGTCGACGACAAGATCTACACCCGCGACCTCTTCGGCTCCGACTCCTGAGCCGACCCGCCCTGGTTCGAAGAAGGAGCGTCACCTCGAGGTGACGCTCCTTCTTCGACCCGGTGAGTGAGCGATTGCTCACCTCTGGGCGGGGGGCGTGCCGGTCTCGTGCAGGCCGGACGTAGCATCGGGCTCGTGAGCGCTGACGCCGACTTCGACCTCTTCCGCACGAGCGAGGACCACGAGGCCCTCCGTGAGGCGGTGCGTGCCGTCTCCGAGGCGAAGATCGCCCCCTTCGCCGCTGCCGTCGACGAGGAGAGCCGCTACCCGCAGGAGGCGCACGACGCCCTCGTCGCGGCCGACTTCCACGCGGCGCACGTCGCCGAGGAGCACGACGGCGTCGGCGCGGACGCACTCGCGGTCTGCATCATCATCGAGGAGGTCGCGCGGGTCTGCGCGAGCTCCTCGCTCATCCCCGCGGTCAACAAGCTCGGCTCGCTGCCGGTCATCCTCGGCGGCTCGCCGGAGATCAACGCGCGGTACATGCCCAAGCTCGCCTCCGGCGAGGGCTTCTTCTCCTACGGGCTCTCCGAGCGCGAGGCCGGCTCGGACACCGCGGGCATGCGCTGCCGGGCCACGAAGGACGGCGAGGACTGGGTGCTGCGGGGCAGCAAGGCGTGGATCACCAACGCCGGCGTCTCGGAGTACTACACGGTGCTCGCGGTCACCGACCCCGACGGCGAGCGCGGGCGCAACATCAGCGCCTTCGTCGTGGAGAAGTCCGACGAGGGCTTCACCTTCGGCGAGAAGGAGCGCAAGCTCGGCATCAAGGGCAGCCCGACCCGTGAGCTGCACTTCGACGACGTGCGTCTGCCCGGCGACCGCATCGTCGGCGCCGAGGGCGAGGGGCTGAAGATCGCCCTGCGCACCCTGGACCACACCCGCATCACCATCGGCGCGCAGGCCGTAGGCATCGCCCAGGGCGCGCTCGACCACGCGCTGGCCTACGTCAAGGAGCGCTCGCAGTTCGGCAAGGCCGTCGCCGACTTCCAGGGCATCCAGTTCATGCTCGCCGACATGGCGATGGAGCTCGAGGCCGCTCGCCAGATGGTCTACGTCGCGGCCGCGAAGTCCGAGCGCGGCGACGCCGACCTCACCTTCTTCGGCGCGGCCGCGAAGGCCTACGCCTCGGACATGGCGATGCGCGTCACGACGGACGCGGTCCAGCTCCTCGGCGGGGCGGGCTACACCCGTGACTTCCCGCTGGAGCGGATGATGCGCGACGCGAAGATCACCCAGATCTACGAGGGCACCAACCAGATCCAGCGGGTCGTCATGGCACGTCAGCTCCTGCAGGGCCTGCCGAAGGCCTGAGGCGAGGGGGCACCCCTTCGCCGTCCTGACGGGGGAGACCGTCCTGCGTGGGCCGCGTCAGCCGCGGGGCCAGGGGCGCCCGTGGAGGCGCTCGATGTCGCCGTTGAAGCGGCGCAGCAGCCGGACGAGGTCGTCGAGGTCCTCCTCGGGCCAGTCGCCGACGACCCGGCGAAGGCCGTCGACGTTCGCGCCGAGGTCGTGCTGCAGGTGCTCCTCGCCGGCCGGCGTGGGGCGGAACTTGCGTGCGACCCCGCCATCGGGGTCGGGCACGCGCTCGAGGTCTCCGCAGCGCAGCATCGCTGCGGTCTGCCGGTTGAGGGTGGACACGTCGAGGTCGAGGGCCTCGCTGAGCTCGGCGATGGTCATCGGGCCCTCGGCCTGGAGGCGGCGCAGCAGCGTGTAGGCGCTGCGCTCGAGGTGGCGCACCCGCTTCGGCGGGCGCCGTCCGGGCAGGAGGTAGCGGCTGAGGAGCATCGTCTCGAGCTCCAGCGCCTCGTGGCGCCCGTCGTGCGTCATGGCTTCGTCCCTCGTCGTCGGAGCGGGTGCGGGTGCGGGTGCACCCGCCCGGCTTTGTGCATCGTGCACATCATATGTACGGTACACATCCGTGTCACAGACCCTCCCCGCACCCGCGGCGTCGCCGCGCGCGATCGTCCCCGTCCTCGCCTTCGCCGGCATCGTCGCCGCCCTCATGCAGACCCTCGTCGTGCCGCTCATCGGTGACCTCCCGCAGCTGCTCGGCACGACGGCCACCGACGCGACGTGGGTCATCACCGCGACGCTGCTCGCCGCCGCCGTCGTCACGCCGGTGAGCGGACGCCTCGGCGACCTCTACGGCAAGCGACCGGTGATGCTCGGGTGCACCGCGCTACTCGTCGTCGGGTCCCTCGTGTGCGCCACCGCCTCGAGCGTCGTGCCGATGATCGTCGGGCGCGCCTTCCAGGGGGCCGCGATGGGTCTCATCCCGCTCGGCATCAGCGTCATGCGCGACCTGCTGCCGCCGGAGCGGCTGGGCAGCTCGATCGCCCTCATGAGCGCCTCGCTCGGCATCGGCGGCGCGCTCGGCCTGCCGGCGGCCGCGGCCGTCGCCGAGTACGGCAGCTGGCGCGGTCTCTTCTGGGGCGCGGCGGTGCTCGCGCTCGTCGTGGCCTTCCTCGTCCACCGCTTCCTGCCCGCGTCCGGGGTGACCGCGGGCGGTCGCTTCGACGTCGTCGGCGCGCTGGGCCTGGGCGTCGGCCTCATCTGCGTGCTCCTGCCGATCACGAAGGGGGCGGACTGGGGCTGGGCGAGCGGCCGGACCCTCGTCCCGCTCGTGGCCGGCGTCGTCGTCCTCCTCGTCTGGGGCGCCTACGAGCTGCGCACGCCCGAGCCGCTCGTCGACCTGCGGGTCACCGCCCGGCCGGTCGTGCTGCTCACCAACCTCGCCTCGGTCGTCGTCGGCTTCGCGATGTACGCCCAGGGCCTCGTCATCCCGCAACTGCTCCAGCTGCCCACCCAGACCGGGTACGGGCTCGGCCAGGACATGCTCCAGATGGGGCTGTGGATGGCCCCGGGCGGCATCGTCATGATGCTCGTCTCGCCGGTCGGCGCCCGGCTCTCGCACGCCCGTGGTCCGCGCACGACCCTCGCGCTCGGCGCGCTCGTCGTGTCGGTGGGCTACCTCGCCGCGATCGCGCTCATGGGCTCGACGTGGGGGCTGCTCGTCGCCGTGTGCCTCATGAGCTCCGGTGTCGGCTTCGCATACGGCGCCATGCCCGCGCTCATCATGGGCTCGGTCCCGATCTCCGAGACCGCGTCGGCGAACAGCGTCAACACGCTCATGCGCTCCATCGGCACCACCGTGTCGTCCGCGGTCATCGGCGTCGTCCTGTCGCACATGACGACCGACCTCGGGGGTGTGCCGCTGCCCAGCGAGTCCGGCTTCCGCGTCGGGCTGCTGCTCGGCGCCGCGGCGGCCGCGCTCGCTGCGGGGGTCGCCCTGCTCATCCCGCAGCGCGCCGCACGCGCCGCGGAGGAGAGCATCGAGAGCCCGGTGGAGCCGGCTCGCGCCTGACCGGCGTCCTCCCCGCCCAGCCGAGACCCCGGTGTGCCCGACACCCCTTCGTCGGACATCGCAGAAGCCCCCGCCGAGACCGGCGGGGGCTTCTGCGCGACCTGGGGCGTCCCCCTTCGGCCTACTGCTCGTAGGTGTAGAAGCCGCGGCCGGTCTTGCGACCGAGGAGGCCGGCGTCGACCATGCGCGCGAGCAGCGGCGGGGGAGCGTAGAGCGGCTCCTTGAACTCCTCGTAGAGCGACTGGGCGACGGCCATCGTCGTGTCGAGACCGATGAGGTCGGCCAGGGCGAGGGGGCCCTGCGGGTGGGCGGCACCGAGGACGAGGCCGGAGTCGATGTCCTCGGCGGTCGCGAAGCCGGACTCGTACATCCGGATCGCGCTGAGGATGAAGGGGATGAGCAGGCTGTTGACGACGAAGCCGGCGCGGTCCTGGCAGGTGATGGCCTGCTTGCCCAGGGTGTTGTCGACGTAGTCGCGGGCACGCTCGGTGGTCTGCGCGTCGGTCATGAGGGAGGGGACGAGCTCGACGAGCTTGAGCACCGGGACCGGGTTGAAGAAGTGGACGCCGAGGACGTGGCTCGGGCGCTTGGTGACCGTCGCGAGCTTCATGATCGGGATCGAGCTCGTGTTCGAGGCGAGGATCGCGTCCGGGCTGGTGACGATCTCGTCGAGCTGCTTGAAGAGGGCGACCTTCGCCGACTCCTCCTCGAGGATCGCCTCGACGACCATGTCGCGGTCGGCGAGCTCGGTGAGATCGGTGACGACCCGGATCCGCTCGAGCACGGCGCCGGCGTCGTCGAGCTTGCCGCGCTCCTGGGCCCGGCGCAGGGACTTCTCGAGGCGGGCGCGGCCCGACTCGGCGCGCGCGTCGTCGGACTCGACGACGACGACCTCGCTGCCTGCTCGCGCGCACACCTCCGCGATGCCCGCACCCATGAGCCCGCACCCGACGACACCGATCTTCTGCATGGGCGCGACGCTACCGGGCAGTCGTGGCGCGGAGCACATCGGGTGGAGACCGAAGGGGGCCGTGGTGGGCGAGGTGCGACGGCCCGCCAGGGTCTGACGGGTCAGCCCTTCGAGGGGTCGATGCTCAGGGGGCGGTTGTGGTTGAGGTCGTCGAAGAGCTGGGGGGCCTTCTCGGTGTCCCACTGCACGGCGGAGCCGACCGGGGTGGGCAGGTTGCTGTTCGAGATCGGGACGACGATCGAGTCGCCCTCCCCCTTCGACACCGAGCGGATCGCCCAGAAGGCACGACCGGTCTCGATCATCGAGTCGTCCTCGCCGACGGTGAGGGCGCCGCCCGACTGCTGGCCCAGGGAGCGCAGCTTCCACGGCTGGACCAGGGTGCCCGGCGTCGCGATCTCGCCCATGAGCGAGCCGAGGAACTGCCGCTGACGCTTCGCGCGGCCGATGTCGCCCTCGGGGTCGGAGTAGCGCGCCCGGACGTAGCCGAGCGCGGTCTTGCCGTCGAGGGTCTGGCAGCCCTTCTTGAGGTCGATGTGCGCCTTGGGGTCGTCCATGTCGCGCTGGACGCAGATCCACACCCCGTCGACGGCGTCGACGACCTGCGCGAAGCCGCCGAAGCCGATCTCCATGTACCCGTCCATGTGCAGACCGGTGTTGGCCTCGATCGTCTCGCCGAGCAGCTTGGCCCCGCCGATCGAGTAGGCGGCGTTGATCTTGTTCATCCCGTGGCCGGGGATCTCGACGTAGGAGTCGCGGGGGATCGACAGCAGGACCGGCCGGTCGCCGCCGGTGTGCAGCACGATGATCGAGTCGGTGCGCTTGCCCTCGGCCTGGCCGGTGCCCAGCCGGTTGCGCTCCTCGCGGGTCATGCCCTCGCGGGAGTCGCTGCCGACGAGCAGGACGTTGCGCCCGTCGCCCTCGGCGACGCGCTCGCCGCTCGGGGTCGCGTCGACCTTGTTGACCTCGCCCCACGCCGAGCTCACGGCCCAGTACGTCGCCCCGCCCCAGACGAGGGCGAGGCAGAGCAGCACGATCCCGGCGGTGCGAAGGGGGCGGCGGCGCCGGCCCCCACCGGTGCGCGTCGGGCCGGTCGGGCCCCCGGGACGACCCCGGTCGTCGGTCGCGGGCCGCTCCGGACGGCGGGGCCGCTCCGGGCGCGGCGACTGGCCCTGGCCGGCCACCGGCATGACCCGGGTGCGCGGCTCGGCCCGCTCGTCGGGCCGGGCCTGCTGGCGGGGACGGGACTGCCCCTGGGGGCGTGACCCTGCCGGACGGGCGGCGCGGCTGCCGGTCGGGATGGCGCGGGCGGTGTCGTCGGCGCGTGCTGAGCCCGGCTCAGGACGGCGGCGCGGGCGGTCGGCGGGCTGCTTCGGCGCGGGCTTCGATGTGGGCTTGGGGGCGGGCTTGGCCGCGCCCTGGGCGGGGCGCTGAGGCCGCTGCGGCCGCTCGCGCGGGGTCGGCGAACCCCCGGTGGAGCGGGAGCGGCCGCGCCGCACGTCGAAGGTCATCGCGTCGTCGTCGCGACGTCCGTCCTCGGGGCGGCGGGGCCGGCGGGGGTGCTCAGGCATGCCGGACAGGGTACGAGGCGCAGCCGTGTGCTCGCTCGCAGCAACACCGTGGACGGCCATACTGGGCCCGTGCCGCACCCCCTCCCCGCCGTCAGCGTCGTCATGCCCGTCCTCGACGAGGAGCGTCACCTCGAGGCCTCCGTGCGCCAGGTCCTCGAGCAGGACTACGAGGGACGGGTCGAGGTCGTCCTCGCCGTCGGGCCCTCCTCGGACCGGACCGAGGAGCTCGCCGCGCGTCTGGCCGCCGCCGACCCGCGGGTGCTCTCCGTGCCCAACCCCAGCGGACGCACCCCCGACGGCCTCAACGCCGCCATCGCCGCGTCCTCCGGCGACGTCGTCGCCCGCGTCGACGCCCACGCCGAGATCCCCCCGTCGTACATCTCCACGGCGGTGCGCGTCCTGGACGAGACGGGCGCAGACAACGTCGGCGGGATCATGGACGCCCGGGGGACGACCCCCTTCGAGCGGGCGGTCGCGACGGCGATGCGCAGCCCGCTCGGCGTCGGCGGCAGCCGCTTCCACGTCGGCGGGGGCGCGGGCGAGGCCGACACGGTCTATCTCGGGGTCTTCCGGCGAGAGGCCCTGGAGTCCGTCGGCGGCTACGACCCGCACTTCTCGCGGGCCCAGGACTGGGAGATGAACCACCGCCTGCGCCAGCAGGGCCGCCGCGTGTGGTTCACCCCCGACCTCGTCGTCACCTACCGCCCGCGCAGCACGGTGCGCCGGCTCGCCGAGCAGTACCGCGGCTACGGCCGGTGGCGCCGGGTCGTCGCCCGTCGTCACCCGGGCACGGCCAACGCCCGCTACCTCGCCCCGCCGGTCATGGTCGCCGGCACCCTCGCCGCGACCGTCGTCGGGCTGCGCTGGCGGCCCGCCCTCGTCGTGCCGCTCGGCTACGCCGCGGCCGTCACCGTGGGCGGCTGGGTGGTGGCGAAGGGGGAGACCCCCGCCGTGCGGGCCCGGGTGCCCCTGGCGATCGCGACGATGCACTGGGCGTGGGGGATCGGCTTCCTCACCAGCCCCGCCTCGCTCGCCGCCGACGGGGACGACCAGACCCGCTGAGGCCCTGTCGCGGGGCGGCCCGCGGGACTACGATCGATGCCCCGCAGATCCCTTCGAGCCAGCCGGTCCCGCCATGATCTCGCCTCGCACACTGCCCGCCCTGCTCCTCGCCGCCGTGCTCCTCGTGCCGCTGGCGGCGCCGACCTCCGCCGCGCCACCGGGCCGTGCGCCGGCCGCGGACGCGGCGGTCGTCGTGCCGGCGCAGTGGCAGATCAGCGGGTCGGGCTTCGGGCACGGCGTGGGCATGAGCCAGTACGGGGCGAAGCACCTCGCCGACGAGGGCTGGAGCGCGCGCCAGATCCTCGCGCACTACTACGCCGGCACGACCTACGACGCCGTCCCGGACACCCAGCAGGTCGCGGTCTCGCTCGAGCAGTCGGTGGCGCGGTCGCGGCTCGTCGGGCGCGCGACGGCGAGCGGAGGGGGCACCCTCACCCTCACCGCCGGCTCGCGCACCGTGAGCGCCCCGGGCGGGGCGACGGTCGTCGTCACCCGCAGCGGCTCGTCGGTCGTCGCGAGCTGTTCGTCCTGCTCCTGGGCGCCGCTCACCGGGTCGAGCATCACCGCGACGACCTGGGCGGCCCGGACCGATCTCGAGGTCTCGGGGTCGCTCTACCGGTACGGCCGCCTCGTCCTCACCCCCTCGGCCGGCGCGGGAGTGCACGCCGTCCTCTGGGTCCGGCTGCACGACGAGTACCTCGACCAGATCCGCGAGGTGCCGTGGAGCTGGCCGTCGTCGGCCCTCCAGGCGCAGGCCGCTGCGGCGCGGGCCTACGCGATGCGCAAGATCTCCGCCGGGCTGCGCCCGGAGTGCGCCTGCCACGTCACCGACACCGTCGCCGACCAGGTCTTCCACCCCGTGCCCACGGGCGGCGAGCTCGCCGCCTGGCCGCGCTGGCAGGCGGCCGTGCGGGCGACCGGCTCGTCCTCGACGGGGTACGTCCCGCGCTACGGCGGCCAGGTGATCGAGGCGCTGTACTCGTCGAGCAACGGCGGGTGGTCGCTCGACGGGGGAGAGGTCTTCGGAGCGGCGCGGCCCTACCTGCGCAGCCGCTACGACCCCGCGAGCCTCGGCTCGGAGAACCCCTACCGCTCGTGGACCCGGACGATCTCGCAGTCGAGCCTCGCGGCGGCCTTCGGCCTGCCCGACGTCGTGCGCCTCGACCTGTCCGACCGGGCGACCGGCCACGCCGTGGCCACCGCGAGGGCGACCTCCTCGGGCGGCGCGACGGCGACGCTGACCGGGGTCGCGCTCCGTCAGGCCCTCGGCCTCCCGTCGACGGCGCTGCGCCGCGCCGACGCGCGGACGTCGGGCGCGGGCGCCCCCGGGCTGGCCGTCGCGATCGCGCGGTCGGTCCCCACGAGCGCGACGAGCGTGGTCCTCGCCAGCCAGTACGAGCAGGACGCGCTCCACGCCCTCGTCGCCCAGCCGCTCGCCGGCACCCTCGACGCCCCGCTGCTCCTCACCGGTCGCCGCGGCCTGGGGTCTGCGACGACGGCGGAGCTGGACCGGCGGGGGAGCCGCGTACGCACCGCCTACGTCGTCGGCGGGCCCGCGACGGTCGAGGACGGGGTGCTGCGCGCGCTGCGCTCGCGGGGTCTCGTCGTCGTGCGTCTCGGCGGCTCGGACGTCGACTCGGTGGCCGCCGCGGTCCTGCAGCAGATCTCGGCGAGGCGCACCGTGCGGGCCGTCGCGGTGACGACGACGACGGGGCGCTCGGCCGGCGCGGCCTTCTCCGGGACGGCGCGACGTCTGCGCGAGCCGGTCGTCGTCGCGGGCAGCACGCAGCTGCCGTGGCGCACCCGGGCGGCGGTGGGCCGAGCGGGGGTGACGTCGGCGCACCTGCTCGGCAGCACCGCGCACGTCTCCGAGGCCGTCGAGGACTCGCTCACCGGGGCCGGCCTGAGCACTGTGCGCCTGCCGGGTGACGACGACGCCGAGGTCGCCGGGCGGGTCGGGGAGCACTTCGTGCGCTCCGTCGGCGGCACCGAGGTCGTCCTCGCCCCGGCGGGTTCGGCCCGGGTCCTCCACCGGGCGGTCGCCGGAGGGCTCGGCGAGGTCGTGCTCGTCGGGGCTGCCCCGCTGCCGGGTGCCACGGCGGCCGCCCTGCAGCGCGCCCCGTCGTGGACCCGCGTGCGGGCCGTCGGCACGACGCAGGAGGTGCCGACGGCCTGGCTGTGGGCCGCGCGGGAGTCGTGAGCCGCCTCGGTTGGTCTCGAGGCTCGGGCGCAGGGCGCCCTCGCACCTCGACCAGCGAGGAGGGCTGGGTGGTCTCGCACCTCGACCAGCGAAGGTGGCTGGGTGTCTCGAGGCTCCTTCGTCGCACCTCGACCGGCGAGGGGGTCAGCCCTCGAGGTCGAAGGTCAGCGCCACGCCCGTCTTGTCCTGGAGGTCCGCGGGGGAGATGTCGAAGAGCTCGCGCACGACGACGCCGTCCTCGGTGAGGTCCATGACGGCGAGGTCGGTGATGACCCGCTGCACGACGCCCTTGCCGGTGAGCGGCAGGTCGCACTCGGCGACGATCTTGTGCGAGCCGTCCTTGGCGACGTGCTCCATGAGGACGATGACCTTGCGGGCGCCGTGGACGAGGTCCATCGCGCCGCCCATGCCCTTGACCATCTTGCCGGGGATCATCCAGTTGGCGATGTCGCCGTTGGCGGCGACCTGCATGGCGCCGAGGATCGCCGCGTCGACCTTGCCGCCGCGGATCATCCCGAAGGACGTGGCGGAGTCGAAGATGCTCGCCCCCTTGCGCAGGGTGACCGTCTCCTTGCCCGCGTTGATGAGATCGGGGTCGACGGCGTCCTCGGCGGGGTAGGCCCCGACGCCGAGGATGCCGTTCTCGGACTGCAGGACGATCTCGACGTCGTCGGGCACGTAGTTCGGCACGAGCGTGGGCAGCCCGATGCCGAGGTTGACGTAGTCGCCGTCGGCGAGCTCCTGGGCGGCACGTGCGGCCATCTGCACACGGGTCAGCGGCATCTCAGGCCTCCTGCGTCGTGGGAGTGGGGGTGACCGTGCGCTTCTCGATGCGCTTGTCGGCGGCCTGCTCGGCCGTCAGCGGCAGCACCCGCTGGACGTAGATGCCCGGCAGGTGCACCTCGTCGGGGTCCAGCTCGCCGGGCTCGACGAGCTCCTCGACCTCGGCGATCGTCAGCCGGCCGGCCATGGCGCACAGCGGGTTGAAGTTGCGCGAGCTCGTGCGGAAGACGAGGTTGCCGTGGCGGTCGCCCTTCCAGGCGCGCACGAGGGCGAAGTCGGTGGAGATCGCCTCCTCGAGGACGAACTCGTGCTCCTCGACCCGGCGGCCGTCCTCGGCCTCGGCGTCGCGGCTCGTCACGGCGAAGGGGCGCACCTCCTTCGGCGGCGAGGCGAGGGCGATGCCGCCCTCGGCGTCGTAGCGCCACGGCAGACCGCCGTCGGCGATCTGCGTGCCGACCCCGGTGCGGGTGTAGAAGGCAGCGATCCCGGCGCCACCGGCCCGCAGCTTCTCCGCGAGCGTGCCCTGAGGGGTGAGCTCGACCTCGAGCTCGCCGGAGAGGTACTGGCGGGCGAACTCCTTGTTCTCCCCGACGTAGGAGGATGTCATCCGGTCGATCTGACCACCGGCGAGGAGCAGGCCCAGCCCCCAGTCGTCGACGCCGCAGTTGTTGCTCACGCAGCGCAGGTGCTTCACCCCCGTCCGTCGCAGCTCGGCGATGAGCACGCTCGGGATACCGCACAACCCGAACCCGCCCACGGCCAGGGAGGCGCCGTCACGGATCCCGTCGACGGCCTCGGCAGCAGTGGAGACGACCTTGTCCATGGCGCCAGGCTAGTGGCCGTCGACGGACGGTCCCGGGCGGGGTGCGCGGGCCCGGCGGGCCGGTCAGCAGTGTCCTCCCGCAGCACCGCGCCGTGGGCTCGTCCACGGAACGACAGGGACGTAATTCACCCCGAGGGTCTGGCGCGTCGGGAGTGCCCCGTGAGATATCTGTGCACGTTGTGGCGCCAGGGACCTCTGTGACACCTGATGCCAGACGCCGTTGGGCTCCCCCTGGCCCAGCGGATCTGCCTGCTGAAACGGAGGATCCGGCGTGTCCCTCAGCGCCCGCGTTCTTGGTGCCCTCGTCGTCCCCGCCGTGACCATCCCCGTCATGGCCCCGCTCGCCGCGGCGGACGCCCCGAGGCCGCCCGTCAACAACAACCTGCCCGGTGACCTCGACGTCGCCTCGCCGTACCTGCCGCAGACGGTCTGCGACCCGGTGGCCAAGCCGGGCGTCACCGCCTTCGCCCGTCTCATGTCCCAGCACTACAGCCAGCTCAACTACGGCATCAGCCGCAACTGCAACGCCGGTCTGACGGAGCACTCCGAGGGGCGCGCGCTGGACTGGATGCTCAACAAGAACGACCCCCGTCAGCAGGAGATCGCCGACTCGGTCGTCGCCTGGCTCGTCGCCCCGGACGCGCAGGGCCGCCCGGGCGCGATGGCCCGCCGCTTCGGCGTCATGTACATCATCTGGGACCGCAAGATCTGGGGCACGTACAACATGGGCGTCGGCTGGCGCCCGTACTACGGGTCGAGCCCGCACACCGACCACATCCACTTCTCCTTCAGCTGGGACGGCGCGATGCAGCGCACGTCGTGGTGGACGGGCAAGGCGTGGACGAGCGTCACGAGCACCCCCGGCGGGTCGAGCGGGACCCCCGTCACGCCCCCGGTCGCCACCCCGGACAGCTACCCGACCCTCAAGGTCGGCGCGAAGGGGGACGACGTCAAGCTCGCGCAGAAGGTCATCGGCGTCACCGCCGACGGCGCCTTCGGCCCCGCGACGGAGACCGCGCTGCGCCGTTGGCAGTCGGCGCAGTCCATCCCGGTCACCGGTGTCCTCGACACCCGCACGTGGGAGCGGATGGTGGCGCTGGGCGAGATACCCGCTCGCGGGGGCATGGAGAGCCTGGCGAAGTACTTCAAGACCACCCTGCGCCTCGGCTCGACCGGTGAGGCGGTCAAGGCCGCGCAGAAGAAGCTCGGGATCGCCGCCGACGGCAGCTACGGCGAGAAGACCGCGACCGCCGTGCGCTCCTTCCAGCGCAAGATGACCCTCAAGGTCGACGGCGTCGTCGGCGAGAACGCCTGGCGCGCGCTCGCCGGGCTGCCGTACAAGAAGAACGGATCGGTCCAGACGCCGAAGCCGACCCCGGTCACCCCGACCGTGCGCTCGACGACGGAGTACTCCGGCCTGAAGTCGACGGTCCTGGCCCCCGGCGCTCGCGGTGCCGCGGTGAAGACCCTCCAGCGCGCTCTCGCCATCGGCGTCGACGGTGCCTACGGCAAGGCCACGGAGAAGGCCGTCCGCTCCTTCCAGTGGGCGAGCAAGCTCAAGGTCACCGGCGTCGTCGACGCCAAGACGTGGGACGCGCTCGAGGCCCGCGACTACCCCTTCCTCAAGTACCGCACCACGGTCATCAAGCCCGGCTCGAAGGGGTATGCCGTCACCACCCTGCAGCGCTACCTCGGCGTCCGGGCGGACGGCTCCTACGGGCCGAAGACCGTCGAGGCGGTCAAGGCGCTCCAGGGCCGACGGGGCATGGCCCGCACCGGTGTCGTCGGCGGCATGACGTGGCAGGCCCTCGAGCACGAGCTGCGCGCCCGCCGCGCGGGCTGACGCACCCCCGTACCCACGACGAGGTCGACCCGGCTCAGGCCGGGTCGACCTCGATCTGGTGGTCCACCCCTTCGTCCTGGGCCCGCCGCGCCCGCACGGCGGGGTCGGTGCCGCCGACGTGGACGACGAGAGAGCCTCGGGCGGACCACGCGGCGACGAGCGCGAGCAGCAGGTCCTGCGTGCTCGCGGGCGCGACGTCGACCCGGCCGCCACGGGGCAGGTCGGGCCAGCGCCGCGCTGCCGCGTCGACGAGCTCGCCGTAGGTGATCTCGCCGGAGCCGGTGACGAGCGCGGTGCCGTCGGGCTCGGGCGTCGCCCAGGGGGCGAAGAAGTCGCCGTAGCCCGACACGTCGGCCGCCTCGTCGACGACGCCCGGGGGCAGCGCGACGTCGCTCGAGCGGGCGAGCGAGGCGCGGGTGAGGTAGACGCTCGTCGTCGCGTCCGGGCCGGGCAGGGTGTCGCTCACGGCCACCTCGGCGTCGTCGACCTCGACGAGCGAGAGCGTCGCGCCGACGGCCCATGTCGCGAGCGCCCAGTACGTGGCGCGCCAGTGCGGCCGGGCGGCGAGCACGACGACCGAGCCGGGGGCGACGTCCCACTCCTCTTGGAGCGCGTTCGCCGCCTTCGAGACCCACTTGTCGAGGACGCGGGCGGACAGCTCGACCCGCTCGCCGGCCGTCGCGCCGGGCAGGTCGTCGTAGCAGGTGATCCGCGGGCGGGCCGGGTCGTCGGCCAGGAGGGCGGGCAGGAGGTCGGCGGGGGAGGGGGCTGGCATGGCACCACCGTGCCACGTCGCGTCGAGGTGGTCGGGATACCGTGGCGCGCGTGACTGCCGCCGCGACCGTTCCTGACGACCGCGAGCGGACCGCCTCCCGCAGCACGGCCGACGCCGGTGGCGTGCTCACCCGCGTCGTGCTCGCCACGGCCCTGTGGCTCGTGCTGCTCGGCTTCGTCGGAGCGGTCTTCGCCTGGGTCGGGGCCTGGACCCCGCTCGTCGGCGTCGTCACCGCCGTCGTCGCCGCGGCCGCGGCGGTGCGGGGGACCCGTGACCTGCCCGCCGTCGCGATGCCGGCGGCCCCCGCGGCGCTCCTCGTCCTCGCCGTCCTCGCCATCACGGTGTGGACCGGTACGACACGCAGCGAGCAGGTGCTGCCCCGCCGCGACTCCGCGAGCTACTACCAGGCGACCGAGCAGCTGGCCCGTGAGTCGCGCCGGCCCGTGCCCGTCGACCCGGCCGACATCGGCGGCCCGGAGACCCTCGCGGTGCCGGGGCTGACGCTGGAGTCCCCGGCCTTCTACGAGATCGGCTCGCCGGACGACCCCTCGGTCCAGCCGCAGTTCATGCCCGGCCCCGCCCTGACGTACTCGATCCCCCTTCGTCTCGGCGGGCCGGACCTCGCGATGTGGGCGCCGGCCGTGCTCGCCGGTCCCGCACTGCTCGGGCTCGGGCTGCTCCTCGCCCTCGGCATCCGGGGCCGAGCCGGCGCCTGGCTCGCCACGCCGGGGGTGCTGCTCGTCGGGGCGTGCTTCCCGTGGCTGCACACCTCGCGCAGCACGTACTCCGAGCCGCTCGCCGCGCTCACCCTCGCCGGCGGCTTCCTCGCCCTGGCTCTCGCGACGCGAGACGACGGCCGCGGGGCCTCCGGCCCGGCGGCGGTGCGCGTCGCGCGCACCGCGCTGCTCGCCGGGGTGCTCGTCGGCGGCACGAGCATCGTGCGCATCGACGCCCTGCGCGAGACGATGCTGCTCGTCCCCGTCGCCGCACTGCTCCTCGCGCGCGGGCGGTCGTGGGGGCGGCCGCTGCTCGTCGGCTCCGTCGGGGCGACGCTCGCGGGCTTCGCCGTCGCGGGTGTCATGAGCTGGCGCTACCTCGGCGAGATCGGCGCCTCCCTGCTGCCCCTCGTCGGGCTCGTCGTCCTCATGGGACTGCTGTGCTGGTACCTCCTGCGCCGCTCGGCGCGCGGCTGGTCGCTGCCGGCGCGCCTCACGACGACCCTGCCGCGCGTGCTCGCGCCGCTCGTCGTCCTCGTCGGCGTCGGTCTCGCGCTGCGCCCGCTCGTCATGACGGTGCGCCAGGACCCGAGCGACCCCGGCGCGATGTACGTCGCGCGGATGCAGGCCGCGCAGGGCCTGCCGGTCGACGGCGGACGCACCTACGCCGAGCACTCCGTCGAGTGGCTGTCGTGGTGGGTGGGCCCGGTGGCCCTCGTCGTCGCCCTCCTCGCGCTCGCCGCCCTGTGGGGGCGGCTGGGCTCGACGTGGGCGAAGGGGGACCCCTACCCGTCCTGGGCCGGCCCGCTCTTCGTCGCGACCGGGTCGAGCCTGCTCACCCTGTGGCGACCCGGCATCACCCCCGACCACCCGTGGGCCGACCGCCGGCTCCTCGTCGTCCTGCCCCTCGTGCTCCTCCTCGTCGTCGTGGCGGCCGCCTGGCTCGGCCGCCGGCTGCTCGCGACTGCCCCGGGGGCCGCGGGTCGGGGGCTGGCCGCAGCGGCCGTCGCGGTCGTCCTCCTCGCCGCCGCCGTCCCCACCGCCGCGGCGACCTGGCCGCACCGCTCCGAGCGCATCGAGCAGGGCGAGCTGGCCGCGGTCGACACCTACTGCCGTGCCGTGTACGACAGCGGGGCCACGCTCGTGCTCGCGGCGGACGACTGGGCGGTCAACCAGTGGGCCCAGGTGACGCGGGGCATGTGCGACGTGCCGGCCGTCGCCACCCAGGGCCTGCTGCGCGACGACCCGCAGGAGCTGCGGGCCGCCGTCGACGACCTCGCCGAGCGGGTCGAGGCCTCCGGCGGGCGTCTCGTCCTCGTCGCCTCGCGCGGTCCGCAGTCGCTGCCTGAGCTCGGTCTGCCCGCGGGCGAGCTCGTCCTCGACGTCACCGTTCAGGAGGACATGCGCATCCTCGAGGACCGCCCCGACGGGACGACCCCGCTGCCCCTCCAGGTCTGGCTCGCCCCGGCCGGCTGAGCACGGCGGGCCGACCACCCCTTCGGGCACGATGCGGCCCGCCGACCCGGCGGGCGATACCCTCGCTCACGAGATGAGCGAGCACATGCAGGGCCCCGGGCCCACCCCCGTCCCGTCGTCCGACCCGACCGTCCCGGTCCCGCAGCCGGGGCGCAGCGGTGCCGTGCGCGACGACGGGGACCACGTCGTCACGCCGGCCGTCGCCGGTCACCCCGGTCGGCGCAACCCTGTCGTCGAGCACGTCGGGGCCGGCGAGCCGGTCGAGCGCGAGCCGGGCGACCCGCTCGTCACCGTCGTCCTGCCCTGCTACAACGAGGCCGAGCACGTCATGCTCGAGATCGAGCGGATCAGCCGCGTCCTCGACGAGAGCGGGCTGAGCTACGAGCTGCTGTGCATCGACGACGCGTCGACGGACGACACCCTCGAGGTGCTCACCGCCGCGGCCGTGGACTACCCGGCCATCCGCATCCTCGCCTTCCGCCGCAACGGCGGCTCGGGCACCGCGCGTCGCATCGGCACCCAGCAGGCCCGCGGCGAGATCGTCGTGTGGACCGACGCCGACATGACCTACGAGAACGAGCGCATCCCCGAGCTCGTCCAGGTGCTCCTCGACGACCCGTCCTACGACCAGGTCGTCGGCGCGCGCACCACCGAGGAGGGCACCCACAAGTGGGCGCGCGTCCCGGCGAAGTTCGTCATCCGCAAGATCGCCGAGTGGCTCTCGCGCCAGCGGATCCCGGACCTCAACTCCGGTCTGCGGGCGATCCGCCGCTCCGTCGCGCTGCCCTACCTGCGCCTGCTGCCCCCCGGCTTCTCGTGCGTCACGACGATCACGCTGGCCTTCCTCATGAACCAGCACGACATCAAGTACGTCTACACGTCGTACGCGAAGCGGGCCGGCACCTCGAAGTTCAAGTTCTTCAAGGACGCCTACCGCTACATCCTCCAGGTGCTGCGCATGGTCATGTACTTCGACCCGCTGCGGGTGCTCATGCCGCCCGCGCTGTGGCTCGTGCTCATCGGCGGGCTCAAGCTCGTCGTCGACATGGTGCGCCACCCCTTCTACGTCCCGGCGAGCACGATCCTGCTCGTCGTGAGCGGCATCCTCATCGGGTCCCTCGCGCTCATGGCCGACCTGCTCGTCCGCTCGCGCGACGCGGTCTAGCCCGTGAGCGACCAGGCGCGCCTGCGGGTCGCCGTCGTCGGGCCGACCCACCCGTACAAGGGCGGGGTCGCCAGCCACACGACGACGCTCGCCCACGAGCTGAGCGACGCCGGGCACGACGTCCGGCTCGTCTCGTGGCGGCACCTGTACCCGAGCTTCCTCTACCCGGGGGAGCAGTCGGTCCCCGCGGGCGGGGCGCCCGACGTCGAGCCCTTCCCGGGCACCGAGCACTCGCTGTCGTGGGCGCGCCCGGACACGCTCGTGCGGGCCGGTCGAGCGCTGCGCGACGTCGACGTCGTCGTCGTCGTCCACGTCATCCCGCCGGTCGTGCCGCTCCACCTGCTGCTCCTGCGGGCGGCGGGCGCCGGGCGCACGTCGAGCACGGGTCGCGGCCCGCGCAGCGTCGTCATCTGCCACAACGTGCTGCCGCACGAGCCGCACCCCGGCGACGCCGCGATCATGCGCGGGCTCTTCGCCCGGGTCGATGCGGTCGTCGTGCACTCCGGCGAGCAGGCCCGGCTCGCGCGCGAGCTCGGTGCCTCGCACGTCGTCGTCTCCGAGCTGCCCCCGCACCTGCCCGGGGGAGCACCGGTCGAGCGGCCCGCCCACCGGGGCCCGGCCCGCATCCTCGCCCTGGGGCTGGTGCGCGGCTACAAGGGCATCGACGTCCTCATGCGCGCGATGACCCGGGTGCCGGGCGTGAGCCTCACCGTCGCCGGGGAGATGTGGGGCGACGCGGGCGCGCAGATCCGTGAGCTCGCGCAGGACCCCCGGCTCGCCGGGCGGGTCGAGATCCACGGCGGGTACGTGCCCGCCGAGCGGATCGCGCCCCTGCTCGCCGACCACGACGTCCTCGCCCTGACCTACCGCAGCGCGACCGCCTCGCAGAACGTCCTGCTCGCCCACCAGCACGGGCTGCCCGCGCTCGCCTCGCGGGTGGGGACCTTCGCCGAGCAGGTCCGCGACGACGTCGACGGGCTGCTCGTCGCACCGGACGACGAGGACGCGCTCGTCACCGCCCTCGAGCGCCTCGCCGACCCCGACGAGGTCGAGCGGCTGCGCGCGGGGGTCCGCCCGCCGGACCTCTCCGGCCCGTGGGCCCGCTACGTCGGCACCCTCGAGGCGGTCGCCGCAGACGGCGCCGTGGCGATCCCCGACGCCTCCGACCGGCCGGACGAGGCGCCCTCGGCCGCCCCCTTCGCCCGTCGCCTCGGCGCGGTGCGCGACCTCGCCCGGGCGGCCCGGCGCCGGCGGGAGCCGCGCCTGGACCTGCGCGACCGCGACCTGCCCGACTGGGTGCGCCCCACCGACGTGCTCGGCATCGACGACGAGGCCGAGGCGGCCCACGAGCTCGCGGGCTCGCTCGGCCTGCCCGGCCGCGGCGACCGGATCGCCGGCTGGGCCGCGCTCGGCGCGGTGTCGGCGCTGCTGTCCGTCGGCGGCGACACCGCCCGCTCCGCGACGGTCCTCGACTCCTCCGGGCCCAGGTCCCCCTTCGCCCGGTGGGCCCGATCGCTCGGCTACGCACCGGTCGAGGTCGAGCTGTCCGGCGGGCGCTCGCCCTTCGACCTGCTCGACCTCGACACGGCCAGCCTCGACGTCATCACCGCCCTGCACCCCGGTGGGGCCGCGGCGGGCGACGTCGACGAGCTCGTCACCATGGCCTCGTGGGCGCTGCGCGCCCGCGGGATCCTCGTGCTCACCGTCGCGGTCGGCGGCTCCGACGACGGCGCGGTCGGGCCCGCGGACCTGCGCGGCGTCATCGCCCGGGCCGACGACGCCGGTCTCGCGCTCGTCGGCGACCTCGACGGCGATCTCACCGCGCGGCTGCGCCGGGCCGCCGACGTCGCCGGGGGCGCCTCGGGCCGCGACGCCGAGGACGCCTACGCCGTCGTCCGGCTGACCCTGCGCCGCCGATGAGCGAGCCCGTCGCGCCCGAGCCGGGTGCTGCTGAAGCGGCCGCGCCCGCCACCGAGCCGGCCCCGCCCGCCACCCGCTCGACCCGCAAGCGCGTCGTCGACGCCGTGCGCGTCGCCTTCCTCGCCCTCGTCCTCCTCGCGGTCGGTTACGCCCTGACGCGCGGCTGGGACGACGTCTCCGCGTCCTTCCGACGGATCGGCGCCGGGTCGCTCGCGCTCGGGCTCGTCCTCGCCCTCGTGTCGCCGGCCCTCACCGTGCTCGGCTGGCGGGTGCTCCTCGCCGACCTCGGCTCACGGCTGCACCTCGCCCCGGCGAGCGGCGTCTTCTTCGTCGGCCAGCTCGGCAAGTACCTGCCCGGCTCGGTGTGGTCGGTCGTCGCCCAGGCCGACATGGCCCGGCGGCTCGGGGTCCCGCGCCGCCGCACCGCCGTCGTCGGGCTCATCACCATCGCGCTGTCGGCGCTGTGCGGCATCGTCGTCGGCCTGCCCGCGCTGCCGGCCCTGCTGACCCGTGGCCAGGCCAACCTGCCGACGTGGTTCCTCGTCCTCGTCGTCGGCGGGCTGCTCGTCGCGCTGTGGCCCCCGGTGCTCAACCGGGCGATCGCCCTGCTCTTCCGCCTCCTGCGCCGCGAGCCGCTCGAGCACGACCTCTCGCTCGCCGCGGTCGCGCTGTCGACGATGTGGTTCACGCTGTCGTGGCTCGCCGGTGGCGCGTCGATCTGGGTCATGGCGACCTCGCTCGCCGACGCCGGCGCCGACCCCGGTCACCTCGCGCTCGTGAGCATCTGCGGCTACCTCCTCGCCGCGGGCATCGGCATGTTCTCCTTCGTCGTGCCCGCCGGTGTCGGCGTGCGCGACGGGGTCCTCGTCGTGCTCCTCGCGACGTCGATGCCGGTCGCCGCGGCGACCGCCGTCGTCGTCGTGGCACGCTTCTACAGCGTCGTCGCCGACGTCGCCTGGGCCGGTATCGGCTGGCTCTGGGCACGTGCGCACCACCTCCTGCCCGACTCGAAGGTTGATACCCATGTCTGACGTCCACCCCGACCGACCTACCGGCACCCCTGCCGCGGAGCCGACCGGCCAGGTGGCCGCACCTCCTGGAGGTCGTCTGCTCGCCGTCGCCAAGCGCGGTGCCGAGCTCGCGCTGTGGGGCCGCGTCGCGGGGCAGCGCCGGCTCGAGGGCCGGCGCGGGGTCGGCGGCGGACGCCCGGCGCCGACCTCGGTGGCGCCGACGGCGGTGCTCGGCGACAAGGCGACGTGGGAGCGCGCGACGGCCGAGGCCCGCTCGCTGCGCCTGCCGCTGCACCGCGACCTGCCGAAGAACTGGGACGCCCTCGGCGCCGTCGGCGCGATCCTCTCGCTCGTCGACGACGGCTCGCGCCGGGCGCGCGTCATGGACGCGGGCAGCGCCCGGTACTCGCCGGTCCTGCCCTGGCTGCGCCTCTACGGCTTCGGCGAGCAGCCGGAGTCGCTCCTCGGCATCAACCTCGAGTTCGGCGACGTCGTCACCCGCGACGGCGTGGTCTTCCGCTACGGCGACGTCACTGCGACGGGGCTCGCGGACGGGGCGCTCGACGCGATCACGTGCATGTCGGTCATCGAGCACGGGGTCCCCGTCGAGGGCTTCCTCGCCGAGTCCGCCCGGGTGCTGCGCCCCGGCGGCGTCCTCGTCCTGTCCACCGACTACGACCAGAGCCCGCCGGACACGACCGGCAAGCACATCTACGGCTCGCAGGTGCACATCTTCTCGCCGGGGGAGATCCGCGAGCTCGTCGCGACCGCCCGCCGTCACGGCCTCGAGCTCGTCGGCGAGCTGAGCGACGAGCTCCTCGCGCACGACGAGCGGCCCGTGCACTGGACCCGGGTCGACCTCGACTACACCTTCGTCCTGCTGACCTTCCGCAAGATCTGAGCATGACCGCGACCCGGCGCCACCAGCCGCCGGGGCTGGACGCCCCGGTGTCGCTGGACCGCGTGCTCGGGCCCTTCCGCCGGGGCGCCGGCGACCCGACCTCGCGCCGGGTCGGGCGCGACTGGTGGCTCGCCTGGACGACGCCCGACGGTCCCGTCGGGGCTCACCTCGTGCCCGGTGACGAGGTCACCGCTCACGCGTGGGGCGCCGGTGCGCAGTGGTTCCTCGACGCGCTGCCCGACCTGCTCGGCGGGCGCGACGACCCCACGGGCTTCGAGCCCCACCACGACCTCGTCGCGGCCGGCTGGCCGTCGTGGTCGGGCTACCGCGTGCCCGCGTCGCGTCTCGTCTTCCAGGTCTTCGTGCCCGCCGTCATCGAGCAGCGGGTCACCGGTCGTGAGGCCTTCTCGTCCTACCGCCAGCTCGTCACGCGCTTCGGCGAGCCGGCGCCGGGGCCGGCAGGGGAGCAGGGCATGATCTGCCCGCCGACGGCGTCGGGGTGGGGGAGCGTGCCGTCGTGGGCCTGGCTGCAGGCCGGGGTCGAGGGCGCGCGCAGCCGGGTCGTCGTCAACGCCGCGAAGGTCGCCGGCCGGCTCGAGGAGTGCGCCGAGCTCGACCGGGACGCCGCGACCCGCCGGCTCCGGGCGCTGCCCGGCGTCGGGGTCTGGACGACCGCCGAGGTCGCCCAGCGCGCCCTGGGCGACGCCGACGCCGTGTCCTTCGGCGACTACCACCTCGCCCGCAACGTCACGTGGTCGCTCACCGGTCGGATCGGCGACGACGACGAGCTCGCCGAGCTCGTCGCCCCCTACGCCGGGCACCGCTTCCGCGCCTGCCGGATCATCAGCGCCGTCGGGGGAGCGCCCCCGCGCCGCGGCCCCCGCCGCTCGCTGCCGACCCACCTCCCGACCCGCTTCTGATCCCCTTCGCCCGTGGTCCGGTGACCTCGGGAAGGAAGCTTCGACCTCGGGCAAGAACCGTTCCTTCCCGAGGTCGCACTTTCCCGCCCTGGGCGGGAAAGCTGAGGTGGGGCCGCGCTCAGAGGAGGGCGAGGACCTCGGCGGCCAGGGCGAAGGGGGTCGCCGCGGCGGTGGGGACGACGCGCAGCGCGCGGGCGTAGCCCGTCTCGGGCACCGGGGTGACCCAGACGTCGGCGATGTCGCGGTAGATGCCGGCGGCGGCCGGCCCGGTCGCGGGCAGCCCGGCGACCTCGAGGCCGACGAGCGCGGTGCCGGGGCCCAGGCGCGGGTCGAGCACGACGACGTCGGCCGAGGTGCCGCGCAGCGCGTCGGACATGCCGGGCACCCCGAGCACCGGGCCGACCTGCAGGACGGGGTCGCCCGGGGCGACGACGACGGCGTCGGCGGAGCGTACGGCGTCGAGCACGCCCGGCGCCGCAGGGGCCCGGTCGAGGCCGGCGACGACGACACGGGCGGGGGTCGGCCGCCCGCCCAGCCCCTCACGCCACTCGCGCACGTGGACGGCGCTCTGGGGCGCCTCGCCGTCCGGCACGTCGAGGACGACGTGGGTCTCGACGGGCACGTCGGTCACCGGGCGCACCCGGACGCGGTCGGGCAGGCCCGCGGCCTGGCAGAGACGGGCGAGGACCTCGCTCGGCGTCGCACCCCGGGCCAGCCACGCGCTGCGGGCCAGGTGGGTCGCCACGGCGGTGTCGGGCAGCTCGAGCCAGCCCGGACCCGACCCGGTCTCCCGCAGGCCGTCCTGCACGGTCGTGCCGACGGGCTCGGGACGACCCGCGAGCGCGTCGAGGACCGCGTCGCTCGTCGCGCTCACGCGCAGGCCGAGCGCGGTGACGTCCTCGGCGGTCGCGACGACGACGTCGACCGCGGTGCTCTCGTCGCGCGCGAGGAGACCCTCGACGAGGGCGGCGACGACCGGTGCGCTGGTGGGCGAGGGGGCGATGAGGACGACGTGCATGGGTCCAGTCTCTCCCGACGCGCGGGGCGCCCAGTACCACGTCGCAGCACCGCACGGGGCCCTGGAGACCGGCTGTCCGCGCGGATCGACCCGATCCGCGCCGCAGACCCTGGACAGGGGGACCGTATAACCCCTTCGGCTTGACTAATCGTGGATGACACGCGTGTAATTTCGGTGATGTCTTTCTGCTTGCGAGCAGGTCGTGGACATCGCACGCGCGAGATCGCGTGGGTCGAGGTGCGATATGTCGAGGAGGGATCCGGATGCACGACCTGCTGATGCTCAACCCGATCCAGGACGACGAGGCCGAGGAGATGTCCTGGCAGGAGCGCTCCCTGTGCGCTCAGACGGATCCCGAGGCCTTCTTCCCGGAGAAGGGCGGGTCCACCCGCGAGGCGAAGAAGGTGTGCGTCGGGTGCGAGGTGCGCCAGGAGTGCCTCGAGTACGCCCTGGCTAACGACGAGCGCTTCGGCATCTGGGGCGGTCTGTCCGAGCGCGAGCGTCGCAAGCTCAAGAAGCGCGCCGTCTGACGCGCTCCTCGTGACACCGGCACCACCCCAGCACGCGCCCGAGACCACCGCGGCCCCCTCCCGCCGCGCTCCTGAGGCGCCCCCTGCCGTCGCGACCGTCCTGCTCGCACGGTCCGCGGACGACGCCGCAGAGACCGTCGCGGCCCTCCTGGCCCAGTCGCACCTCGGCGACGCCCCCGGGGCCGCCGACCGTCAGCAGCACACGGTGCTCCTCGTCGACGCCAGCCCCTCGGGGCTCGACGTCGACGCCGTCCTCGCCCCGGTGCGCGAGGCCGGGCTGCCCGCCCTGTCCACCCGGCTCGACCCCCGGCGTGGTCTGCGGCGCTCGCTGCCCGGGCTCGTCGAGAGCCTGCCGACCCACGCCGACCGCCGTGACCTCGTGTGGGTCCTCACGAGCCGCTGCCGGCCCCGCCCCGACGCCCTCCACGCGCTCGTCGCCGCCGTCAGCCGCGGGGTGGTCATGGCGACGCCGAAGGTCGTCGACGTCGCCGACGAGGGTGTCCTCGTGCGCCAGGGCCTGCAGGTGACCCGGGCCGGGCGCCTCGTCCCGACACCCGTGTGCGGCGAGCGCGACCAGGGCCAGCACGACGACTCCGTCGACGTGCTCGCAGGCCCCCTCGACGGTCTGCTCCTCGACCGCGACGAGTACCTCGCGCTCGGCGGTCACGACCCCGCCCTCGGCGACCTCGGGGGCGATCTCGACCTCGGCTGGCGAGCGCAGCGGTGCGGGCACCGCGTCGTCGCCGTGCCGACCGCCGTCCTCGCCGTCCGCCCGTGGCCGGTCGAGCGCCGGCCGGGGCTGCGCCACCGCGCCCAGGTCCGCCGCGTCGCCCTGGCTCGCGGCCCGCTGTGGGCGGCGCCCGTCCGGGCGCTCGGCGGTGCGCTGCTCGCGCTGCTCACCGCGCTCGGCCTGCTGCTGCTCAAGCGCCCCGGGCTGGCCCGAGAAGAGCTCGCGCTCGTGCGCGGCTCGCTCGACCCCCGCACCCTCGCCTCGCTGCGGCGCCGCGGCGGGCGCGCCACCGTCGACCGGCGCGAGCTCGCGACCCTCTTCGTGCCGGCCGCCCAGGCCCGCCAGCGCCTGGCCGACGACATCCGCGGTCATCACCCCGGCGCCGGCGTCGGCGCCCCCGCGTCCGGCGCCGAGGCCACCGGGGTGCTGCGCAGCCCGGTGCCCCTCCTGCTCCTCGCCGCAGTCGCGATGTCTGCCTGGGCCGGTCGCCAGATCACCGGTGAGCTGCGCCACCGCTTCGACGCGGGGCTCGTCGGCGGAGAGCTGCTCGGCGGCCGGGCGACCTCGGGGTCCCTCCTCGCGAGCTGGCGCGACGCGTGGTCCGGTGCCGGCGCGGGGTCGGACCTCGAGCGCAGCCCGGCGCTGCTGCTGCTGGCGGCGGCCAGCTGGGTCGTCGAGCACGTCCCCGGCGGCGGTGACGCCGACTCGCCCGCAGGCGTCGCGCTCAGCCTCTTCGTCCTCGCCGCGCTGCCCCTGGGTGCCGTCGTCGCCTACCGCAGCGCCCGCGTCGTCACGTCCGCCCGGTGGGTGCGCGCCCTGCTCGCCCTCGGGTGGATCAGCACCCCCGCCGCCGCGGCCGCCGCGGGCGAGGGCCGGGTCGGCCCGCTGCTCGCCGTCGTCCTGCTGCCGCGGGTCGCCGCCGGTCTCGTCCGGGCCGCCCGCCGTGGCCCGGGGATCAGCGACGCCGTGCGCACCGCGCTGTGGGCCGCCGTCCTCGGCTCTCTCGTGCCCGCCCTCGCCGTGCCGGTGCTCCTCGTCGGCGTCGCCCTGCTCCTCCTCGGCCGACCGGGCCGGCGCGGGCGCGGGGTCGTCCTCCTCGCGCTCCCGCTCCTGCTCGCCGGCCCCTGGCTGCTCTCCCTGCGCGCCGAGCCCGAGCGGCTGCTCGCCGGCTGGGGGGCCACCGCCCGTGGTCCCCTCCCGGAGGCCTGGCGGCTCGCCGCCGCAGCGCCCGGGGGCCCCGGCGAGATCCCGTTGTGGTGGTACCTGCCCGTGGCCCTCCTCGCGCTGCTCGGTCTCCTCCTCGCCCGCGGCCCGGTGCCCTGGGCGGCCGGTCTCGTCGTCGTCCTCGGGGCGGCCGCCGCGGTCGGGTCTCCCTTCGTCGTCCTCGGCGAGGTCCCGGCCGGGCTGGCGGACGCGGGCGCCGAGGTGCACCCGTGGCCGGGCGTCGGCGGGCTGATCGTCGCGCTCGGGGTGCTCTCGCTGGCCGGGCTCGGCCTCGCGGCCCTGCCGGCCGCGACCTCACGCGCCCGTCGCGCCCTGCAGGTGCTGCCCGTGCTCGTCCTCGCCGGCGGGGTGGTCGGCAGCGCGGCGCTCGTGGCTGACACCGGCTTCGGCGACGAGCTGACGACATGGCGCGACGACCGGCCGCAGATCGCCGTCGACGCCGCCGAGGGCCCGCTCGCCGGCCGGACCCTCTCGCTCGGCCGCACCGACGACGGCGCGATCACCTACCGCCTCGTCGGCCGTGAGGCACCCGATCTCGTCCGTGACCTGCCGGCACCCCTCGTCGACGAGGGGCTGAGCGACGACGTCGCGGCGCTGCTCGGTGTCGGGCCGTCCGGTCGCACCCCGGTCGACGCCGCGCTCGGGGCGTGGGGCGTGGGATTCGTGACGATGCACGACCCCTCGAGCGACGACCAGGTCGCCGTCGACGCCACCCCCGGTCTGCGTCGGCTGTCGACGAGCGCCGGCACGACGACGTGGTCCGTGCGCCCGGAGTCGACCGGGTCGACGACGCCCTCGCGGGTGCGCTACGTCGGGGGAGCCGACGGCGCGCGCAACCTCGTCGGGCTGCGCGACCACAGCGAGAGCACCGGGGTCCTGCGAGTACCCGGCCAGGGCCGGGTCGTCGTCGGCGAGCCCATCGGCTGGACCGAGCACGCGGTCGTCACCGGCGACGGCGTGCCGCTCGTCCTCGACACCCGCAGCAGCGTGCCCACCTACGCCGTGCCCGCCGGCACCCGTGAGGTCGAGATCGACGTGCGCACCGGGCACGCAGCCTGGAAGTGGCTCGTCCTCGGCTCGCTCGTCGTCGGTCTCTACCTCGCCCTGCCCACCGAGCGCCGACCCGACCCGCAGGAGGAGCAGTGAAGCCGCTGCGGCTCGTCCTCGTCGCCGTCCTCGCCGGCGGCACCGTCGCCGGTGCCCAGGCCGCCACCCGCCCCGAGCCCGCGGGCCCGACGGGGGCCGCGCCGCGCGCGAGCGTGCCGGCCACGCAGGCCGAGCTCGTCTGCCCGGGCTCGCCGCTCGCAGGCGTCGACGGCGTCGAGGACGTGCGCACGTCGGGCGTCGTCGCCGGTCAGGTCGCCCCCGACGACTTCGTGCGCCGGCTCGTGCGCCCGCCGGACGAGCAGGGCCGTCTCCAGGTGAGCCCGCTCGGCGGCGGCGAGGCCGACCGACCCGTCGAGCGAGACCGCGTCGCCCGTGGCGGGTCTCTCGCCCAGGGGGCGACGATCACCGGCACGGGCGACCACGCCCCGGGTCTCGTCGGCGCGGAGGAGGTCGTCGCGTCGAACGATCAGGTGCGCGGTGCGAGCACCGCGCCGTGCGTGGTGACGAGCGCCGACCAGTGGCTCGTCGCGGGCGGCTCGGGGCCGGGCCGTCAGGAGCGCCTCCTCGTGAGCAACCCGGGCGAGAACCCCGTCTCCGTCGACGTCACCGGTCTCGGCGAGCGTCGCCCGCAGACCCCGCCGGCCGGCCAGGACGTCACCGTGCCGCCGCGCTCGCGGGTCGCGCTGCTCCTCGACGGCATCACCGGGGCGAGCGCCTCGCAGGTCGTCCGCGTCCGCACGACCGGCGGGCCCGTCGCCGCCTGGGTGGTCGACCACTGGGTCGACGGCCTCGAGCCGCGCGGTCTCGAGGTCGTGCCCGCGACCGGCGGCCCGAGCCGTGAGCAGGTCCTCGGCGCCATCTCGAAGGGGGAGTCGGCCCGCGTCGTCGTCGGCGCCCCCGGCAGCCGGGACGCCGTCGTCAAGGTGCGTGCCGTCGGCTCCGACCGGGCCCGCTCGGTCGCGGTGGCGACCGTGCCCGCCGGCACCAGCCGCAGCGTCGACGTCGACGTCGAGAGCGGCGTCGTCGCCTACACCGTCACCTCCGACGAGCCGGTCGTCGCCGCGGCCGAGGTCGTCGGCTCCGCGTCGCGCACGGGCGGCCAGGACATGTCGTGGAGCACCGCGACCCCGGCCGTGCGCGACCTCGTCGGAGCAGTGGTGCCGAACGCCGTCGCGGGGCTGCCGCGCCACGTCCAGCTCACCGCGCCGTCCGGCGCCGCCGAGGCCGAGGTCGTCAGCGTGTACGCCGGCGAGGCGACGACGAGGACGGTCTCGCTCGAGCGCGACCGCAGCACGGTCGTGCCGCTCGAGGACGTCGACGCCGTCTGGGTGCGGCGGGTCTCCGGCGACGTGCACGCGTCGCTGCTGACGAAGGGGGAGACCGGACCTGGGACCCCCGTGCTCTCGGTGACGCCGCTCCTGCGCGCCCGGGTGGCCGACCGCACCGTCGAGGTGCTGCCCGTCCAGTGAGCCCGGCTCAGCCGAGCTCGGGGTCGATGTCCTCGACGTCGACGCCCAGCAGCTCGGCGAGCTGGCGGGCCACGACGAGCTCGACGACGCTGGCCAGGTCGCCCTCGCGCGCGGCGAGGGTCTCGACCGGACGGCGGTAGACGACGACCCGGTGCGGGTGCGCGCCCTCGGCGGGGAAGATCCGGGCCAGCGCGGGGCCGTCCTCCCACGGTGCGGGGTCGGTCGGGGGCACGTCCGCGACGGCGAGCTCGACGTCCGCCCACCGGGCGCCGAGGACCCCTTCGTAGCGCTGCGCGCAGTCGAGGACGAGCTCGTCGAAGGCGACGGCCCGGCTCACCATGGCCGGGACCGCCGGCCACGCGAGCGGTCCGCGTCGCCCGCGACCGCGTCGGTCCCTGCCCGTGCTCACCGGGCCACCCTAGGTCGCCGGGGCGCCCCCGGGGAGGTCCCGCGCCGGGTGCGCCCGGCGCGCCGCCCACGGCTGTCGCCGTCGTGGCCTACATTGACCGGCGTGAGTGTCTCCCGTCTGTGCTCCCGAGCCGCCTGCTCCCTCCCGGCGACGGCGACCCTCACCTACGTGTACGCGGACTCGACCGCCGTGCTCGGACCGCTGGCGACCTACGCCGAGCCGCACGCCTACGACCTGTGCACCGACCACGCCGCCCGGCTCACCGCACCGCGCGGGTGGGACGTCGTGCGCCTGGACTCCGGTGCCCCGGCCCCCGACTCGCACGACGACCTCGTCGCCATCGCCGAGGCCGTGCGCCGTCGGCCGGGCGCCGCGCCGTCGTCGCGCGGCCCCGTCGCCACCTCCGCACCCGCCACCGCCCGCCCGACCTCGCAGGCCAGCGAGCAGGCGAGCGGTCTGCGCGAGACGGGCCGTCGCGGTCACCTGCGGGTCCTGCGCGACCAGGGCTGAGGCGCGTGCCGGAGGCGCTCCGGCCGCCGTCTAGGCTGTCGACGTGAGCATCGACCTGCGGGCCTTCGTCAAGGCCTACGACGTCCGGGGCACGGTGCCCGACCAGCTGAACGTCGACGTCGTGTGGGCGCTGGGCGCCGCCTTCGCCGAGGTCGTCGCGCAGGCCGAGGGTGCGTCCACGGTGGTCGTCGGCCACGACATGCGGCCCTCCTCGCCCGAGCTCGTCGAGGCCCTCGCCGCCGGTATCACCGCCCGCGGGGTCGACGTCGTCCTCATCGGCCTGGCGAGCACCGACGGCCTCTACTACGCCAGCGGTGCGCTCGACATGCCCGGCGCGATGTTCACCGCGAGCCACAACCCGGCCCGCTACAACGGCATCAAGCTGTGCCGCGCGGGCGCCCGCCCCGTCGGCCAGGACAGCGGTCTCGACCGCATCCGCGAGGTCGCCCAGGGGCACCTCGACGCCGGCCGGTCCGGCTTCGACGGCCCGCACGGCCGCATGAGCCACCGCGACGTGCTCGCCGACTACGCCGGCTTCCTGCGCTCGCTCGTCGACCTGTCCGGGTCGCGCCCGCTCCACGTCGTCGTCGACGCGGCGAACGGCATGGGCGGGCTCACCGTGCCCGCCGTCCTGGGCACCGCGGCGGGGCTGCCCGAGCTGCCCCTGCGCGTCGAGGAGATGTACTTCGACCTCGACGGCACCTTCCCCAACCACGAGGCCAACCCGCTCGAGCCGAAGAACCTCGTCGACCTGCAGGCCGCCGTGCGCGAGCACGGCGCCGACATCGGCATCGCCTTCGACGGCGACGCCGACCGGTGCTTCGTCGTCGACGAGCGCGGAGAGCCGGTCTCGCCGAGCGCCATCACCGCGATGATCGCCGCGCGCGAGATCGCCCGTGAGGTCGCCGCCGGCCGCTCCGCCGCCGACGTGCGCGTCGTGCACAACGCGATCACCTCGGCGGCCGTGCCCGAGATCATCGCCGAGCACGGCGCCCGGCCCGTGCGCGGCCGGGTCGGGCACTCCTTCGTCAAGGCGCAGATGAGCGAGCACGACGCGGTCTTCGGGGGCGAGCACTCGGCGCACTACTACTTCCGCGACTTCTTCTTCGCCGACACCGGCATGCTCGCGGCGATGCACGTCCTCGCCGCCCTCGGCGAGACGCCGGCCCCGCTGAGCGAGGTCATGGCGCCCTACGACCGCTACCCGGCCTCGGGCGAGATCAACTCGACCGTCGACGACGCGGCCGCGGTCGCCGCCGACGTGCGCGCCTGGGTCGAGCAGCGCAGCACGGTCGAGATCGACGAGCTCGACGGCATGACGGTCACCCACCGCGAGGACGCCGGCGAGCCGATGTGGTGGTTCAACCTGCGCCCGAGCAACACCGAGCCGCTGCTGAGGCTCAACGTCGAGGCCGCCGACGAGGCGACCATGACCCAAATCCGTGACGAGGTCCTGGCCCGCGTCCGAGCCTGACCTGCGGCGGGGCGAGCGCCCCGACCGACGAAGGGAGCACGACCCATGAGCACCACCATCGAGCCCTGGCTGCGCGATATCCTGCGCTGCCCCGCCTGCCGCAGCGAGCTGCGCGACGAGCAGGGGCCTGGCGGGCCCGAGCTCGTCTGCGTCGACCCGACGTGCGGTCTGGCCTACCGGGTCGAGGACGGCATCCCCGTGCTGCTCGTCGACGAGGCCCGCCGACCCGGGACCGACGGCTCCTAGGCCCCAGGCCGTGCACCCCTTCGACGAGACCCTCCTCGACGACCCCGGTCGTCGTGACGAGGTGGACCGCACGGACTACCTGCGCTCGCTCGCCGGGGCAGGTGCGCTCGTGCGCGAGGTCACCGGTCGTGTCGACGGCGACCTCGCCGAGCCGCTGCGGCGTCTCGCGGCCGACCGTCCGCGCGCCGTGCACGTCGTCGCCGTCGGGGGCACCCGGCTGGCTGCCGACCTCGCCTGCTCGCTGACCCGGCACTCCGGTGTCCTCGTGACGACGGGTGCGGGCAGCGCCCTGCCCGGCTGGATCGGCCCGCTCGACCTCGTCGTCGCGATCTCGCTGAGCGGCGCGGCGGACGGACCCGTCGCCCAGGCCTACGAGGCCGCCCGCCGCGGCGCGAGCGTGCTCACCGTCGGTGCGCCGGGCGGCCCGCTCGCCGACGCCGCCGCCCGAGCCCGCGGCGTGCACGTCGAGGTCACCGGCCGCAGCGACCACACCCACCGGGTCGCCCGCTCGCGCACCGCCGCCTGGGCCGCCGCCGTGCCCGTGCTGCGCGCCCTCCAGCTGGCCGGTCTGCTCGAGGCGGGGGCCACCCCCTTCGACGAGCTCGCCGACACCCTCGACGAGGTCGCCGAGCGCGCCCGCCCGGACGCGGAGTACTTCGTCAACCCGGCCAAGACCCTCGCGCTAGACCTCGCGGACCGCTCGCCGCTCGTCCTCGCCGACGGGCCGGTGACCTCCGTCGCCGCCTCCCGGGCGGCCGCGATGCTCCACCGCACCTCACGGGTGCCGGCCTCCTGGGGCCGGCTGCCCGACGACGCGGGTGAGATCGTCGCCTGCCTGTCCGGGCCGGCCGCGGGCTCGCCCGACGGGTCCGGCGGCGGGGTCTTCGCCGACCCCTACCTCGATGGCGCTGCCCCGGCCCGCCCCCTGGCCCTGGTGCTCCTGCGCGAGCCCGAGGGTGTCGAGGTCGACGGCGTCGACCACGGCCTCACCCGCTCGGTGCGCCGGGCCGCTGAGCACAGCGGGGTCCGGGTCGTCGAGCAGTACGCCCGCCCCGGCGCCGACCTCGTGCGGGTCGCCTCGCTGGCGGCGATGCTCGACCTCGCCACCGCCTACCTCGCGCTCGGTCATGGGCTCGACCCAGGCCGGGTGCCCGGTCTGGACGACATCACAGGAGAGAGGGCCTGAATGCCCCACCACGACATCGTCATCATCGGGTCAGGGTCGGGCAACTCGCTCGTCACGCCCGAGCTCGCCGACGCCGACATCGCGATCATCGAGGGCGCACCGTGGTTCGGCGGGACCTGCCTCAACGTCGGCTGCATCCCGACGAAGATGTTCGTCCTGCCCGCCGACCGTGCGATCGACGCGCAGACGGGGGAGCGCCTCGGGGTGCGCACGCGCTTCGACGGCGCCGACTGGCCGGCGATCCGTGACCGGGTCTTCGGGCGGATCGACCCCATCGCCGCCTCCGGCGAGGCCTACCGCCGCGACGGGGAGCACACGACCCTCTACCGCGGGCACGCCCGCTTCGTCGGGCCGCGGCGCCTCGTCGTCGACCTGCCCGAGGGGGCGGTCGAGGTCACGGCCGACCAGGTCGTCATCGCCGCCGGGTCGCACGCCTTCGTGCCCCCGGAGATCGCGCAGAGCGACGTCGAGACCCACACCTCGGACACGATCATGCGTCTCGAGGAGCTCCCCGAGCGCCTGCTCGTCGTCGGCGGCGGGTACATCGCGCTCGAGATGGCCCACGTCTTCGAGGCCTTCGGGTCGGCCGTCACCCTCGCGGTGCGCGGCGAGGACCTGCTGCGCGAGGCCGACGACGTCGTGCGCGCCGTCGTCACCGCCGCTGCGCGGGAGCGCTACGACGTGCGCACGAGGGTGAACGTCGCCGCGCTGCGGCGCGAGGACGACGGCATCCACGCCACCCTCACCGACGGCGCCGAGGTCGTCGTCGACGAGGTACTCGTCGCGACCGGCCGCCGCCCGAGCACCGACGACCTCGGCGCCGAGCTCGCCGGTGTCGACCTGCGCCAGGACGGCCGGGTCGTCGTCGACGAGCACGGCCGCACGACGGCCGAGGGCGTGTGGGCGCTCGGCGACGTCTCGTCGCCGTACATGCTCAAGCACGTCGCCAACCACGAGGCCCGGGTCGTCGCGCACAACCTCGCCCACCCCGAGGACCTCCACTGCTTCATCCACGACGCCGTGCCGTACGCCGTCTTCACCCACCCGCAGGTCGCCTCGGTCGGGATGACGACGCAGGAGGCGCGCGACGCGGGCCACGACGTCGTCGTCAAGGTCCAGGAGTACGGCTCGACCGCGTACGGGTGGGCCCTCGAGGACCGGACCAGCCGCTGCGTGCTCGTCGGCGACCGCCGCACCGGGGCGCTGCTCGGCGGGCACGTCGTGGGGCCGCAGGCGTCGAGCCTCATCCAGCCGGTCGTGCAGACCCTCGCGCTCGGCAGCTCGCTGCTCGACCTCGCCCGTGGGCAGTACTGGATCCACCCAGCGCTCACCGAGGTCGTCGAGAACGCCGCGCTCGGGCTGCTCGAGACGATGCAGACCGAGGACCCGGAGAGCATCGCCTCCGCGCAGACCCCGGGCTGATCCCCCTTCGGCAGTACCCTGCGAGCGTGCTCACGGACCCGCTCGCCATCGCGCCCCTCTCGCCGGCCCGCCGGCTGACCCCGGGGGCGCGGCGATGAGCGGCGGCCTCTTCGCCCTGCTCGACGACATCGCGGCCCTCGCCCGTCTCGCCGCGGCGAGCGTCGACGACGTCGCCGCGGCGGCCGGTCGTGCCTCGGCGAAGTCGGCCGGCGTCGTCGTCGACGACACGGCGGTCACCCCGCAGTACCTCCAGGGCGTCGACCCCAGCCGCGAGCTGCCGATGATCAAGAAGATCGCCATCGGCTCGCTGCGCAACAAGATCCTCTTCATCCTCCCGGCGGCGCTGCTGCTCAGCCAGTTCGTGCCGTGGATCATCAGCCCGATCCTCATGCTCGGCGGCTCCTACCTCTGCTACGAGGGCGCCGAGAAGATCTGGGAGAAGGTCTCCGGCCACGGCGGCGGGCACGGCGACCCGGTCGCGGCGAAGGGGGAGGACGCGGCGGCCCAGGAGGCCGCGGTCACCTCGAACGCGATCCGCACCGACTTCATCCTCTCGGCCGAGATCATGATCATCGCGCTCAAGGAGGTCGCCTCCGAGGGCTTCGTCTCGCGCGCGGTGATCCTCACCGTCGTCGCGGTGCTCATCACCCTCGTCGTCTACGGCGTCGTCGCGCTCATCGTCAAGATGGACGACATCGGCCTGCGCCTGGCGAAGAACCCCAGCTCCGAGCGTCTCGGGCGCGGTCTCGTCGCCGCGATGCCGAAGGTCCTCGCCGCGATCTCGGTCATCGGCACCGTCGCGATGCTCTGGGTCGGCGGGCACATCATCCTCGTCGGGCTCGAGGAGTCGGGCTGGTGGGCGGCGCCCTACGAGTGGGTCCACCACCTCGAGGAGGCCGTCCACGAGGCGACGGGCGCGCTCGGCGGTGTGCTCGGCTGGCTGACCAACACCTTCTTCTCCTTCCTCCTCGGCGTCGCGTGGGGCGCGGTCATCGTCGCCGTCATGCACGTCCTGCCCTTCGGCAAGGGCAAGGGCAAGGACGCCGGCCACGACGCCCCCGCCGAGCCGACGACGCCCCGCACCCACTGACGGGGGCCGGCCCCCACCGGCAGCGGTCGTTCGAAGAAGGATCGTCACCTCGAGGTGACGATCCTTCTTCGAACCGCGGCGAAGGGGGAGCCACCCGTCGCCCGCTCCCTGTCGCCCGCGGGCGCCCGGACCCTCGTCGCCCGCCTCGACGGTCGGCCCGTGGGGTGGTGCACGACCGGATCGCCCCGCGACGAGGACGCACCTGCCCTGCTCGAGATGTGGTCGCTCTCCGTCGACCCGGCGCATCAGCGTCGCGGGGTGGCCACCGCGATCGGCGCCGACGAGCTGCGGATGGTGCGCGACACCCCCTTCGCCGGGGATCCGTGGTGCTACGAAACCCTGCTGGCTGGGTCTTGACGACCCAGCAGGGTCTCGAAGGGGTCCTGGCTCGTCGAAAGGCAGCCAGCAGGGTTTTGTCGGAGGGGTCGGGCGAAGGGGAGCCCCCTTCGCCCGCGGGCGGACGGGGCACCCCGTCGCCGGTCCTACACTGGAGGGGCCGGCGTGGGTGATGACCCGTGGAGCCCAGAGGGGCGCGCCGGGTCCGTGTACCCGACACCCAAGGAGCACACCCGTGTCCTTCGACTACAAGGTCGCCGACCTGGGCCTCGCCGAGGCCGGCCGCCACCAGATCCGTCTCGCCGAGCACGAGATGCCCGGCCTGATGAGCCTGCGCGAGGAGTACGGCGACAGCCAGCCCCTCACGGGCGCGCGCATCGCCGGCTCGCTGCACATGACCGTGCAGACCGCCGTGCTCATCGAGACGCTCACCGCGCTCGGCGCCGAGGTCCGCTGGGCCTCGTGCAACATCTACTCCACCCAGGACGAGGCCGCCGCGGCCGTCGTCGTCGGCCCGCACGGCACGGCCGACGACCCCCAGGGCGTGCCGGTCTTCGCCTGGAAGGGCGAGACCCTCGAGGAGTACTGGGACTGCACCGAGCAGATCCTCACCTGGCCCGGCGAGGGCGCGAACATGATCCTCGACGACGGCGGCGACGCCACGATGCTCGTCCACAAGGGTCGCGAGTGGGAGGCCGCCGGTCAGGTGCCCCCGACGACCGAGGACGACTCCGAGGAGTTCTCCGTCTTCAAGGCGCTCGTGCGCCGCACCCTCGAGCAGGACGCCCAGAAGTGGACCACCGTCGCCGGTGAGATCCAGGGCGTCACCGAGGAGACGACGACCGGCGTGCACCGGCTCTACGAGCTGGCCCGCGCGGGCGAGCTGCTCTTCCCGGCGATCAACGTCAACGACTCCGTCACGAAGTCGAAGTTCGACAACAAGTACGGCTGCCGCCACTCCGTCATCGACGGCCTCAACCGCGCCACCGACGTGCTCATCGCCGGCAAGGTCGCGGTCGTCTGCGGCTACGGCGACGTCGGCAAGGGCTGCGCCGAGGCGCTGCGCGGCCAGGGCGCCCGCGTCATCGTCACCGAGGTCGACCCCATCTGCGCGCTGCAGGCCGCGATGGAGGGCTACCAGGTCGCCCGTCTCGAGGACCTCCTCGAGACCGCCGACATCTACATCACGACGACCGGCAACTTCGACATCATCACTGCCGAGCACATGCAGAAGATGAAGAACAAGGCGATCGTCGCCAACATCGGCCACTTCGACAACGAGATCGATATCGCCGGCCTGGCGAAGGTCCCCGGCGTCGTCAAGACCGAGATCAAGGCGCAGGTCCACGAGTGGACCTTCGAGAGCGGCAGCTCGATCATCGTCCTGTCCGAGGGGCGCCTGTTCAACCTCGGCAACGCGACGGGCCACCCGAGCTTCGTCATGAGCAACTCCTTCGCGAACCAGACGATCGCGCAGATCGAGCTCTTCACGAAGCCGGGGGAGTACGACAAGCAGGTCTACGTGCTGCCCAAGCACCTCGACGAGAAGGTCGCGCGGCTGCACCTCGACGCCATCGGCGCCGAGCTCACCGAGCTGACCAAGGCCCAGGCCGAGTACATCGGCGTGGACGTCGCGGGCCCGTACAAGCCCGAGCACTACCGCTACTGAGCGCGAAGGGGGACCCCGCCGGGTCCCCCTTCGACGCCTCCGCCGACGGCGGGCCTGGGAGTCCCGGGCCCGCCGTTGTGCGACCATGGGGCCGACCCGTACAGGTAGCAGGGACCCGTAGGAGGGACAGACGTGAAGGGACGTGTCCTCGTCGTCGACGACGACCAGGCGCTCGCCGAGATGCTCGGCATCGTGCTCCAGAAGGAAGGTCTCGAGGTCAGCCACGTCGCCGACGGGGCGAGGGCTGTCGAGGTCTTCCGCGACGTGCGTCCCGATCTCGTGCTGCTCGACGTCATGCTCCCCGGGATGGACGGCATCGAGATCTGCCGCCGCATCCGTCAGGAGTCCGGCGTCCCGATCGTCATGCTCACCGCGCGCACCGACACCGTCGACGTCGTCGTCGGTCTCGAGTCCGGTGCCGACGACTACGTCGTCAAGCCCTTCAAGCCCCAGGAGCTCATCGCCCGGCTGCGCGCCCGTCTGCGCCGCGGCGACGAGCCCGAGCCCGAGCGCCTGCAGATCGCCGACCTCGTCATCGACGTCGCCGGTCACTCCGTGCGCCGCGGCGACACCCCGCTCTCGCTCACCCCGCTCGAGTTCGACCTCCTCGTCGCCCTCGCCCGCAAGCCGTGGCAGGTCTTCTCCCGCGAGGTCCTCCTCGAGCAGGTGTGGGGCTACCGGCACGCCGGTGACACCCGTCTGGTCAACGTCCACGTGCAGCGCCTGCGCAGCAAGATCGAGCAGGACCCCGAGAACCCGCAGATCGTCGTCACCGTCCGGGGCGTCGGCTACAAGGCGGGCCCGGCCTGACCATGGCCGGGGGTCTCCTCCCCGAGCCGCCGAGCCGTCCGGCGCTGCCGGTCCGAGCGGTCCGCCGGATCGTCGCCCTGTGGCGGCGCAGCCTCCAGCTGCGCGTCGTGACGACGACCGTCGTCCTCGGCATCATCACCGTCTCGCTCATCAGCGCGGCGATGTACCGCTCCATCGCCGAGGGGCTCATCGCCGACCGGGTGAGCGCCTCGCAGGCCCAGGCCCGTCAGCTCGCCGGCGACGCGCAGGAGACGCTCGACCAGACCGACCAGACGGAGACCCCCGCGAAGCTGTCGCAGGCGGTCAACGACATCGTCAACTCCACCCTCGCCCCGCCGGCCGACGACCGCTCGCGCTACTTCGTCTTCGCCCGCTCGCAGAACAACGACGAGCCCGGCCCGGCGCTGGAGACCCGCTTCATCAAGGGCAGCGGCGTCGACCTCAACGACATCCCGCCCGAGCTGCGCCAGGCCGTCGCCGCTGACCCGGAGCGCCAGCAGACGACGACGATCGACCTGCGCCGCGAGGGGCAGAGCGCGGGCGCGCTCACGGGGCTGTCGAGCGAGGAGACCATCCCCGCCGTCGTCGTCGGCTCGCAGATCACCGTGCCGACCGCCGGTGCCTACGACGTCTACCTCGTCTACCCGATGGAGCAGGAGGAGCGCACGCTCGCGACGATCACCCGCTCCTTCGTCCTCGGCGCGCTCTCGCTCGTCCTGCTCGTCTCGGCCGTCGCCTTCGTCGTCACCCGACAGGTCGTCTCGCCGGTGCGCCGCGCGGCCGCGGTCTCCGAGCGCCTGTCCTCGGGCCACCTCAACGAGCGGATGAGCGCACGCGGCCACGACGACCTCGCCCAGCTCGGCCGCTCCTTCAACGACATGGCCGACAGCCTCCAGGCCCAGATCCGTCAGCTCGAGGGGCTCTCGCGCGTCCAGCAGCGTTTCGTCTCCGACGTCTCGCACGAGCTGCGCACCCCGCTGACGACGATCACCATGGCGGCCGACGTCCTCATGTCGAGCAAGGACGAGCTCGACCCCGTCGCGGCCCGCTCGGCCGAGCTGCTCGTCACCGAGCTCGAGCGCTTCGAGGCGCTGCTCGCCGACCTGCTCGAGATCAGCCGCCACGACGCCGGCGCCGCCGTGCTCGAGCTCGAGCCCACCGACATCTACGCCGTCGTCGACCGCGCCATCGCCTCGGCCGAGCCGATCGCCCGCGTGCGCGGGTCCGACGTGGGCGTCGTACGGACCGGCACGACCGCCATCGCCGAGGTCGACAGCCGTCGCATCGAGCGGATCCTGCGCAACCTCGTCGTCAACGCCGTCGAGCACGGCGAGGGCCGCCCGGTGACGGTGCACGTCGGCGAGAACGACGACTCGGTGAGCGTCGTCGTCGAGGACCACGGCGTCGGCCTGCGCGCCGGCGAGGCCTCGCTCGTCTTCAACCGCTTCTGGCGGGCCGACCCGGCTCGCGCCCGCACGACGGGCGGCACCGGGCTCGGGCTGGCGATCTCGCTCGAGGACGCCCGCCTCCACCACGGCTGGCTCCAGGCGTGGGGCGAGCCGGGCCAGGGCTCGCGTTTCCGTCTCACCCTGCCCAAGACCCCGGAGTCGCGCATCCAGACGGCCGCCCTCCCGCTCACGCCCACGGAGATGGCGGCGGACCCCTCGCCGCGTCTGGCGAGGAGCGAAGGGGGGACCTCGTGACCCCCGTCGAGCGGCCGGGCCTGCCGCGCCGGGCCGTCCTGCGCCTCGCGCTCGGAGCGGGCGGCGTCGGGGCGCTCAGCGCGTGCGGTCTGTCGGTCGACGACACCGTGCGCCCGGGGCTCGAGGTCGACGCGGCCCAGGACCGCGAGGAGATCCAGTACCAGCCCGAGCCGCCGCGCCCGGGGATGACCCCGGCCGAGCTCGTCCAGGGCTTCCTGCTCGCCGGCGCGTCGACCGGCAGCGGGCTGTCGGTGGCGCGCAGCTATCTCACGCCCGAGGCGTCGAGCGCGTGGAACCCCGACGACGCGCAGACCATCGTGCAGGCCCAGGACCTGCCGCAGATCCGCTCCGAGGGCGACGGCACGATGCATGTGCAGACCCGTGTCGCCGCGCGCATCGACGCCGACGGGCGCTACTCGCTCGCCAAGGCCAGCGACGGGGCGATCGTGCGCTTCGGGGTGAGCCGGGTCGAGGGGGAGTGGCGGATCTCGAAGGTCCAGCAGGACTTCGGGCGGCTGCTGCCCTCCTCGCGCGTCGACCAGATGTACCGGCGCTACCGCGTGCACTACGCGGCGATCGGGTGGAACAGGCTCGTGCCCGACCTGCGCTGGATCCCCAGCGACCAGGAGGCGACCCGTCTCGTGCGGGCCCAGCTCGGCGACGTGCCGAGCTACCTGGCCGGGGCGGTCCAGACCGACGCCGACGCGCGCCTCACCGTCGACGCGGTGCCGGTCATCGACGGCGTCGCCCAGGTCGACCTCAAGACCGACCTGTCGAGCGACCCGACGGTGCGCAAGAACTTCGCCGCCCAGCTCGTCGCCTCGCTCATGCAGCTGCCGGCCGTCACCCAGGTGGCCCTGAGCGTCGCCGGCTCCACCCTCGACCTGCCCGGCATCGAGCCGCCGCTCACGAGCCCGGCGCAGTTCGGCTTCGTCGAGGTGGGCTCGCCGGACGGCCAGTACGCGATCGTGCGCGAGGACGAGCGGGCCGTGCCCGTGCCGCTGCGGCAGGTGGGCGCGGCCACGGACACCGACGTCGCTGCCCGCGAGAGCCCCTTCTCGGACGTGCCGACCCGCTGGGCCCGACTCGCGGTGAGCCTCGACGGCAAGGAGATCGCCGCGGTCCGTGGCTCCGGCCTGGAGCTCGTGCGCTGGTTCGACGACAAGACCTCGGTGCCCGTCGAGCAGTTCGCCACGCACATGACCCGCCCGGTCTACGACGCGTCGGGGGTGCTGTGGGTCGCCGGGCGCGGCGAGCTCGACTCCTCGCGGCTGTGGGTCATCAACACCGCCGTCGACCCCTCCGAGCCCGACGCCGAGCCGGCGGAGGTGCCGGCGCCGTGGCTCACCGGCCGCCGGCCGATCGCGATCTCGGTGAGCCCGGACAGCACCTGCCTCGCCGCGATCTCGACCGACGACGGGGGTGGCGACGTGCAGATCCAGGTGAGCGGCATCGCCCGCCAGCCCAACGGCCTGCCGACGTCGACGGCGACCCAGTCGCTGCAGGTCGCGGCGTCGGTCGAGCAGGCGAGAGACCTCACGTGGATCACCCCGACGACCCTGGGCGTCCTCGGACGCCGGTCGACGGACAAGGCCGTGCGCCCGCTCCTCGTCGAGGTCGGGGGCCAGATCGAGGCCCTCGCCGCGGTGACCTCGGCCCGCTCGATCGCGACGACCGGTGGCGAGCGCGAGCTCTACGTGACGACCTCGTCGGGTCGCACGTACAGCCGGGTCGGGGCGAGCTGGAGCGCGCTCGGCGTCACCGGCACCGTCGTCGTCCCGTCGTCCTGACCCGCAGCATCCCCTGACCGCGGTACCTCCCCACCACGGGTCCGTCCACAGGACCTCGCTGCGCCGAGCCGTCGTCCACACCGCCGTCGTCCGCGCCCGCGGCGGGGGAGCGCCGCACGAGGCTGGCGGGGTGAGAGACCTCCTCGCCGCGGCCCTCGACCTCGTCCTGCCCGCCGCGTGCCCGGGCTGCGGGGACACCGGTGCCCCGCTGTGCGCGTCGTGCGCCGCCGCCCTCTCGCCGCGCCCGCGCGTCGTCGTGCCCCGGCCGATGCCACCGGGGTGGCCGCCGTGCTGGGCCGGCGGGGCCTACGAAGGGGTGGCCGCGGCCCTCGTGCGCGCCTACAAGGACGGTGACCGGCGTGACCTCGCGCCGGTCCTCGCCCTGCCGCTGGCCCGTGCGCTCGACGCGGTGCTGCGCGCCGACCCGGCGACCGCCCGTGCCGCGGCCCTCGGGGGTCTCCTCGTCGTGCCGGCCCCGAGCGCGCCGGGCACCGCTCGCGCCCGCGGCGACCGACCGGTCCGGGCGCTCGCACGACGTGCGGTCGCCGGCCTGCGACCCGAGGAGGCGCGCGTCGTCGACCTGCTCCGGCTGCGCCGCGGGGTCCGTGACCAGGCGACCCTCGGCGGAGCCGGGCGCCGGGCCAACCTCGACGGGGCGATGCACGTGAGCCCTTGCGGCACAGGCCTGCTCGTCGGCGCGACGTGCGTGCTCGTCGACGACGTCGTCACCTCCGGCAGCACCCTGGCCGAGGCGACGCGGGTCCTGCGGCGAGCCGGGGCGGCCCGTGTCGTCGCCGCCTGCGCCCTCGCGACCCCGTTGCGCTCAGACAGGGAGGGACCCGCCCTGGCGAGTGCACCCGTTGGGGTCTAACGTGTCGTCATGGACCCCCAGGCACGCGGCGACCGCGGACCACGGGGGTTCTCTGCGTCTGCCCCGACCAGCGGTCGGCGGCGGCGGCGAAGGGGGTGGGACCCAGCGCGTCAGGCCTAGCACGCCACCACCACGTACCCCCTCGTCCCAAGGAGGACCGATGGAGATCGTCGTCACCGGACGGCACGTCAACGTTTCCGACCGACTGCGCGAGTACGTCGCCGAGAAGCTCGACA
Organism: Janibacter sp. UYMM211; assembly: GCF_040547045.1. Taxonomy (NCBI): domain Bacteria; kingdom Bacillati; phylum Actinomycetota; class Actinomycetes; order Micrococcales; family Intrasporangiaceae; genus Janibacter; species Janibacter sp. UYMM211. The sequence goes on from NZ_JBEPOY010000002.1 coordinate 504,895, forward strand.
AGGTGACCCAGCTCGAGCCACGGATGCAGAGGGTGGAGGTGCTCGTGAGCCACGAGACCAACCCCCGGCAGTCCAAGACCTCGGAGCGCGTCGAGATCACCTGTCGCTCGAAGGGTCCGGTGATCAGAGCCGAGGCGTGTCATGACGACCGGCAGGCAGCCGTCGACCTCGCGACCGACAAGCTCATGGAGCGGCTGCGTCGCGCGCACGACCGCCGCAAGGTGCACCGCGGGCGCAAGGCCCCGGTCTCCGTGGCGGAGGCGACGGCCGGGCTGCAGGCCCCCGAGCCCGTGCTCGACGGGGACAGCACGACCGACGACGGGCCCGACCTCTTCGGCGCGGTCGGCAACAGCCCCATCGAGGTCCGCGAGAAGGTCCACGTCAGCGCCCCGATGACCCTTGAGGCCGCGCTGCGCGAGATGGAGCTCGTCGGCCACGACTTCTACCTCTTCCACGACAGCGAGACCGACCGGCCGAGCGTGGTCTACCGCCGTCGCGGCTGGTCCTACGGCGTCCTGCACCTCGAGGCCGCCGCCGACGGCGCGCCCGAGCCCGAGCCGGCCACCGCCGGCCAGGGGGCCCGCGGCTAGCGCAAGCGAGAGGCCGTACGCACAAGGGGCGGGGACGACGCCGGTCGGCGCGTCCCCGCTCCTGCATGATGTCCTGCATGGCCGAGCCGATCCGGGTGCTCCTCGTGTGCAGGTACCCCCTGTACCGCCTGGGCCTGCGCGCCGCGCTCGGCGGAGCGGACGCCTTCGAGCAGGTCGTCGACGCCGCAACGGGGGCCGAGGCCCTGGCCGTCGCCCCCGAGCTCGAGCCCCACGTCGTCGTCGTCGACAGCAACGTCGTCGGCATGCTCCTGGCGGACCTGCTCTCGCGGCTGCAGCACGCCTGCCCCTCGGCCCGGGTGCTCGTCCTCGTCTCGGTGACCGACGAGCACGTCTTCGGCGAAGGGGTCCCGCCCGCGGCGGGCTACCTGCTGCGCGAGTGCACCGGTGAGGAGCTCCTCGCCGCGGTGTGCGCCGTGCACGCGGGCGAGCCGGTGGCGGCCGAGGACCTCGGTCCGCTGTTGCTCGCTGCGTACGACTCGATGAAGCTGACGATGGTCAGCCACGGCGAGCCGGTCCGCGAGCCGGTGCAGCAGCGCGAGCTGACCGCCCGGGAGCGCGAGGTCCTCGCCCTGCTGGCCCTGGGCAGGCGCAACCGCGACATCGCCCAGGAGCTCTTCATCGCGGAGAACACCGTGAAGAACCACGTGCGCAACATCCTCGACAAGCTCGTCCTCACCTCGCGGGTCGAGGCGGCGACGTACGCCCTTCGTCACGGCGTGACGGCCGAGCGCCCCGGCGACGCCCGGCGCGCGTGAGCGCCGTCCCCGGGCCCCGCCGCCTCGGCCTGCCCGCCGCCCGCCGCGTCGCCCTCGCCGCGCAGGGGCTGGCGGCACCGCGACCGCAGCGGCCGGTGACCGTGCGCGACCTCGGTCGGGTGCTCGACACCGTGGGCCTGGTCCAGATCGACAGCGTCAACGTCCTCACCCGCAGCCACTACCTGCCCTTCTTCTCCCGGCTCGGCCCCTACGACACGGGGCTGCTCGACCGCATGCGCGACCGGGCGTCCCGCCGGATGGTCGAGTACTGGGCGCACGAGGCGAGCCTGCTGCCGCCGAGCACGTGGCCGCTCATGGAGCACCCGCGGATGCGTCGCGGCGAGGAGGACTCGTGGGGCGGCATGCGCAGGGTCGCCCAGGAGCACCCCGATCTCGTGGGCGCGGTCCTCGCCGAGGTCGAGGCCGGCCGTCCCCGCACCGCCCGTGAGATCGAGGCCGCGCTCGAGCACGACGCGCCCCGCGCCGAGGGTGGCTGGGGGTGGAACTGGTCGCTGGTGAAGAACGCGCTCGAGCACCTCTTCTGGACCGGACGGATCTCCAGCGCCGGCCGCACCCGCCAGTTCGAGCGGCGGTACGCCGGGCTGTCCCGCGTCGTGCCGCCGGCGGACGCCGCCCGCTGGCTCGACCCCGCGCGGCGGCTCGGCCCGCAGGACGCGTACGACGAGCTCGTACGGATCTCGACGCGTGCCCTCGGTGTCGCCGACGTCGCGAGCATCGCCGACTACTTCCGCATCCGGCGCGAGCACGCGGTGCCGGCTCTGGAGCGGCTCGTCGCTGCCGGAGAGGTCGAGGAGGTACGGGTCGAGGGCTGGTCGGCCCCGGCCTACCTCCACGCCGCCGCGCGTCGCCCCCGGTCGGTCTCCGGGCGGGCGCTGCTGTCCCCCTTCGACTCCGCCGTCTGGCACCGCCCCCGGCTCGAGGCGCTCTTCGACTTCCACTACCGCCTCGAGATCTACACCCCGGCTCCGAAGCGGGTGCACGGCTACTACGTGCTGCCCTTCCTGCTCGGCGACGCCCTCGTCGGGCGGGTCGACCTCAAGGCCGACCGCGCCGCGGGCGTCCTGCGGGTGCACCGGGTCGGCTGGGAGAGCGGGCGCGGGGGAGTGCAGGACCGTGCGGAGCTCGACGCCGAGCTCGACCTCATGGCGCGCTGGCTCGAGCTCGGCGCGGTCGCCGGCGGGGCCTAGGGGCGGACCCGCTCCCAGTGGTCGGCCGGTCCCACCGACCCGTCGGGGGCGGTGGCGGCCGCCTCGTGGCCCCAGCGGGAGAACCCGGCGAAGGAGAGGACGGCGTTGCTCGCCGCGTTGTCGGCGGCGGTCTGCGCGACGAGCCGGCGCAGACCGAGCCCGCCGGACTCGCGCGGGGTCAGGGCGTGCTCCGCGGCGAGGGCGGCGGCGGCCTTGGCCACTCCGCGACCTCGGGCCCGGGGGTAGAGGAAGTAGCCGAGCTCGGCCGTGTCGCCGTCGACGAGAGTGCCGCCGTGCACGAAGACGAGCACCTCGCCGAGGGCGACGTCGCTCTGCGCGTCGGCGACGCACCAGTTGACCCCCGACCCGCTCGCCATGGCGTGCCGGCGGCGGTCGAGCCACGCGTCCCACGTCTGCGCCGTCGGCAGGGCGCGGGCCGGCACGTGGTGGCTCGGGTGGTCCGGCTCCTCGACGCTCGCCCGGTCGTCGTCCCGCCACGGGCGCAGCCGGACTGAGCCGTCGGTGAGCACCGGCGGGGTGATCCACGGGGTGCGCGGGCTCATCTCCTGCCCGGGGAGCAGCGAGGCGCACCACGCGTCCATCACCGCCCCGTCGCGGCCGGGGACGCGCTGGGGGAGCGTGCCGTGGTCGGTCATGCCGACCCGCCACGCGACGCGCCGCGAGCCCCAGTTGCCGACGTTGGCGTACCAGTACAGGCTCGGCGCGCCCTGCTCGAAGGCCCATGCCGCCCCGAGACGCATCGCGGCCGTCATCACGCCGCGGCCGCGCACCGCCGGGTGGGTGGCGAAGCCGACCTCCCACGGGTGCTGCAGCGAGGGGCCGGGGCGCAGGTCGAGCAGCCCGGCGAAGGGGGCTCCCTCCTCGCCGTCGACCCCGGTGAGCTCGACGACGAAGATGCGCACACCCCCTTCGTCCTCCCACTGCGAGCCGATGTGCTCGAGGAAGTCGGCGGCGTCGTCCGGGCCGTACGGGCTCGGCACGGTGGTCCACCGCAGGGTCTCGGGGTCGGTGCTCTGCTCGACGACGGCCGGCAGGTCGGCCGGCGTCATCGCGCGCAGCCGGACGCGCCCGTCGTCGAGGACCGGCACGCACTGCGGGTAGCTGCTCGTCATGGCGTCACCCTCGCCGCCCGTCCCCGTGGGGGGCAAGTCAATTGCCCTGCGGGCGAAGGGGGAACCGCCGCGCGACCCTCTTCGTTGGGCGCTGCTGTGGCGAGGGACTAACCTGACCCACAGTCCACGACCCCCGAGGCTGCAGGGTCTCGCCGCGGGTCGGATGTCGTCGTCAGGAGAGACATACCCGTGAAGATCGTCGAGAAGCTGCTGCGTGCCGGTGAGGGCCGGGTCGTCAAGCGGCTGGAGGGCATCGCCGCGCAGGTCGCCGCCGTCGAGGAGGACTTCGAGGCGATGAGCGACGCCGAGCTGCGAGGTGAGACGGAGAAGTTCCGCGCTCGCCTCGCCGACGGCGAGACGCTGGACGACATCCTCCCCGAGGCCTTCGCGGCCGTGCGCGAGGCGTCCCGCCGCACCATCGGCAAGCGCCACTTCGACGTGCAGGTCATGGGTGGCGCCGCGCTCCACCTGGGCAACGTCGCGGAGATGAAGACCGGTGAGGGCAAGACCCTCGTCGCCACCCTGCCGAGCTATCTCAACGCGCTCGAGGGCAAGGGCGTGCACGTCATCACCGTCAACGACTACCTCGCGCAGTACCAGGCGGACCTCATGGGCCGCGTCCACCGCGCCCTGGGGCTCGAGACCGGCTGCATCCTGTCGCACATGACGCCGGAGGAGCGCCGCGCGGAGTACGCGAAGGACATCACCTACGGCACGAACAACGAGTTCGGCTTCGACTACCTGCGCGACAACATGGCCAACAAGGTCGACGACCTCGTGCAGCGCGGCCACAACTTCTGCATCGTCGACGAGGTCGACTCGATCCTCATCGACGAGGCGCGCACGCCGCTCATCATCTCGGGGCCGGCCGACCAGCCGACGAAGTGGTACGTCGAGTTCGCCAAGCTCGTCACGAAGCTCGAGCGCGGCACCGCCGCCGACACCCTCAAGGGCATCGCGGCGACCGGCGACTACGAGGTCGACGAGAAGAAGCGCACGATCGGCGTGCTCGAGCCGGGCATCGAGAAGATCGAGGACGCCCTCGGCATCGACAACCTCTACGAGAGCGTCAACACCCCCCTCATCGGGTACCTCAACAACGCGATCAAGGCCAAGGAGCTCTTCAAGCGCGACAAGGACTACGTCGTCATCGACGGCGAGGTCCTCATCGTCGACGAGCACACCGGTCGCATCCTCAAGGGGCGTCGCTACAACGAGGGCATGCACCAGGCGATCGAGGCCAAGGAGGGTGTGGAGATCAAGAACGAGAACCAGACCCTGGCGACGATCACCCTGCAGAACTACTTCCGGCTCTACGACAAGCTCTCCGGCATGACGGGCACCGCCCAGACCGAGGCCGCCGAGCTGCACTCGATCTACCAGCTCGGTGTCGTGCCGATCCGCACGAACCGCCCGATGGTCCGCAAGGACCAGGCCGACCTCGTCTACCGCACGGAGGAGGCGAAGTTCCGCGCGGTCGTCGACGACATCGCCGACAAGTACGAGGAGGGCCAGCCGGTCCTCGTCGGCACGACGAGCGTCGAGAAGAGCGAGTACCTCTCCGCAGAGCTGACCAAGCGCGGCGTGAAGCACGAGGTCCTCAACGCCAAGCACCACGAGCGCGAGGCCGCGATCGTCGCCGACGCGGGGCGCAAGGGCGCCGTCACCGTCGCGACGAACATGGCCGGTCGAGGCACCGACATCATGCTCGGCGGCAACCCGGAGTTCCGCGCGGTCGCCGAGCTGAAGAAGCGCGGCTTGGACCCCGAGGAGACCCCGGAGGAGTACGAGGCGGCGTGGGACGACGCGCTCGCCGCCGCCGAGAAGGCCGTCGAGTCCGAGCACGAGGAGGTCACCGAGCTCGGTGGCCTGTACGTCCTGGGCACCGAGCGGCACGAGTCGCGCCGCATCGACAACCAGCTGCGCGGTCGCTCCGGCCGTCAGGGCGACCCGGGCGAGTCCCGCTTCTACCTCTCGCTGCAGGACAGCCTCATGCGGCTCTTCAACGCCGGCTTCGTCGACCGCGTCATGGCGACGGCGAAGATCGACGACGACACCCCCATCGAGGGCAAGCTGCTCTCGCGCTCGATCGAGTCGGCGCAGAGCCAGCTCGAGGGGCAGAACTTCGAGACCCGCAAGAACGTCCTCAAGTACGACGACGTCCTCAACCGCCAGCGCACCGTCGTCTACGACGAGCGGCGCCGGGTGCTCAAGGGCGAGGACCTCGAGGAGCAGGTCCGTCACTTCATGACCGACGTCGCCGGCGGCTACGTCGACGCGGAGACCTCGGCGGGCTTCGCCGAGGACTGGGACCTCGACCGACTGCTCACGGCGCTCGGCGCGGTCTACCCGATCTCCTTCACCAAGGAGGACCTGCTCGAGCGGGCCGGCGGCCTCACCAAGCTCACGGCGACGAACCTGCGCGAGGAGGTCGTCACCGACATCCACGAGGCGTACGACCGCCGCGAGGCCGAGCTCACCCCGCCGGTGGCGCGCGAGCTCGAGCGACGCGTCGTGCTGTCGGTCCTCGACCGCAAGTGGCGCGAGCACCTCTACGAGATGGACTACCTCAAGGAGGGCATCGGCCTGCGGGCGATGGCCCAGCGCGACCCGCTCGTCGAGTACCAGCGCGAGGGCTTCCAGCTCTTCGAGGCGATGAACGAGGCGATCAAGGAGGAGAGTGTCGGCTACCTCTTCAACGCCGAGGTCGAGGTCGACCAGCGCACGAGCGTCGGCGCCGCCCCGATGAGCGTCTCCGACCTCATCGGCTCCGGCTCCGGCTCGGGCGAGGGCGAGGGCGACGTCGCCCACGAGCGTCCGGCGATCCGGGCGAAGGGGCTCGAGGACGAGCCGAGCGCGCGCAACCTGCACTACTCGGCCCCGTCCGAGGACGGCAGCGTCGAGGAGCGCGACGACGACGAGACCGTCACCGCCGGCAGCTCGCGCTCGGAGCGTCGCGCCGCCGCGAAGAAGCAGCGCAAGAAGCGGTGACGACCAAGCGCGACGGGCTGTGAGCCCCCGCCCTCAGGCCACCTGGAGGGCCGTGACGACCCAGCGTCCGTCACGGCCCTCCAGCCGTATCGCCATGGCGCGCAGCCGCCCGCCGTCGTGCACGACGAGGCTGGCCTCGGCGACGTCGTCGCGCGGGTGGCAGACCCGCGCGGTGCGGACCCGGACGCGGCGGACCACCCCTTCGCCCTGACGAAGGGGGTGACCCGCCCGTCGGGCGGCGAGGGCGCCACGCCGGGCGACGACGGTGTAGACCTCGGGGGAGGTCCACCGCAGCACCTGCGCCGGCGGCCGTGCTCCGTGCATGACCTCGACGACGGCCTGGCCCACGTGGGCCGCCCAGGCCTGGGCGTCGGGGAGCTCGTCGGCCGGGGTCGGCTGGATGCCGAAGACGGCCTCGTCGCTGGCCATCCGGAAGTCGACGGCCAGCGCGTCCTGGACGTAGGGGGTGCGCGGGTCGCGCCGGTCCGCCTCGTCGCGGGTGGGGAGCGGGACGCCGACCGGCCGCGCCGAGGGCGCGGGGACGATGTGGATGGGCGTGCTCATCGCGCGGTCCGCCCCGCGGCGGGCAGCGGGTCGGGTGCGTGCAGGACGATGCCCGGCAGCACGAGGTCGGGGTCGTCGCCGATGACGGACCGGTTGGTCTCGTACCAGTGCGGCAGGGCCGCGACGACCTCCGCCGGGGTCGCGCGGGACCCGAGGTGGCGCTCGACGACGTCCCACAGGCAGTCGCCGCGGCGCACGACATGGCTCACGCCCGGCTCGTCCGCCGGGGCCGCTCGACCACCGATGACCTCGAGCGAGGGCTGCTGCACCGGCCGCGGGCGGTGGGGGGTCCAGCCCGCCGACGGCGCGACGGCGGGGCGAGCGGCCGACCTCTCGTGCGGCACCGCCGTCGCCCGCCACGAGGCGTCGGGGACCGAGGTGGGCACGGTGGTGCGCCACCCCGGGTCGGGAGCGGAGACCGAGGGTGGGCCTGCGGGGTCCTCGCCGCCACGACCGGGCGTGCCGGTCGTCGCGGCTCTCGCGGACACGCTCGCACCGGGCAGGACCACGGCGACGCTGCTCGTCGTGACGACGAGGGCGAGACCCTGGCGCAGGACGGCGGGGGTGACCCGGTCGGCCAGGCGCGCTACGAGACGCCCGAGCCGGCCCGGCAGCGTGGCGGCGAGGTGGAGCCCGCTCAGCGCGCAGAGCCATCCGGCACCCGCGCAGGCCGCGACGGCGCACAGGGCGAGCAGGACCGAGCCGGGGTCGGAGCGCTCGAGCTGCGCGAGCGCCGTCCGGCAGGCGGCGGCGAGTGCGAGCGTCGCCGCCGTGGCGGTGACGAAGAAGCCCGAGATCGCTCCTCGGCCGGTCGTCGTGCTCATCGTCCTCACCCCTGCGTCGTCGGGCTGCCGGTCTGCGGCGATCATCTAACGCCGTCAAACGACAGCAAACAACATCAAAAGACATCGAGCAACAGGGTGGTCGCCGAGCGGTCATCACGCCGCGCGGCCCACGCCGCTGAGCGCGCGCCCGGCGGGGGAGCCGGCGCGCGGGCAGGATGTCGCCCATGCGCTGGGACCGTCTCTTCGACGACCTCGAGTCGCAGCTCGCCGCCCAGGAGCGTCTCGAGCTCGACAGCGAGGTCGCCGAGCGCACCCGCGTCGAGCGCTCGAAGGTGACGCTCACCGACCGGCTCGTGGGGTCGACGGGAGCCGTCGTCGGAGCGCACCTTCTCGGCGGGCGGCGGCTCGAGGGGGTGCTCGTCGACGTGGGGTCGGGGTGGTTCGTGCTCGAGGCGCGCTCGCGCCCGACGCTCGTCGTCGCCGGCGCCGTCGTCTCCCTGTCCGGGCTGGCCCGGCGGCCGCGCAGCACGGCGAGCGCACGGCGGCTGACCCTGGGCTACGCGCTGCGAGGGGTGAGCCGGGACCGCCGGGTCGTGCACGTGCACGACGTCGGGGGAGGGCTGACGACCGGCACGATCGACGGGGTCGGGGCCGACGTCGTCGACGTCGGCGAGCACCCCGTGGACGTGCCGCGGCGGGCGGGCGACGTGCGCTCGGTGCGGGTCCTGCCGCTGGCGGCCCTCGCGGCCGTCGCCGACGCGGGGTGAGGCGGCTCAGCCCCTGGGCGAGGCGGGGTCAGCCGTCGCGCTGGGAGTCGACGAAGGCCTTCGTCTGCGAGTACATCCGCTCGATGTAGGCGTCGAGCTCGGTGAGCTCGACGCGCCACTGGCCGCGCCCGCCGACCTTGATCGCCGGCAGCTCTCCGCTGCGCACGAGGGCGTACGCCTGGGCAGCGGAGATGTCGAGGGTCTCGGCGACCTCGCTCAGCGGGACGAATCTCTTGGCCATGGTCTCTCGCACGACGGGCAGGACGGGAGCCGTCAGTCTGCCACTGCTCGCGCGGGGTGCGCCGGAGCCTGTGGAGACCGCGTGCCGCGGGGCCCCGACCTGGACCATAGTGGGGCACGCAGCCTGCGGGCGTCGCCGAGGACACCCGCCCGTCACCGACGAGAGCCAGGGGAGCACCGTGAGCGCCGATCTGCCCGCACCGACCGCCCGCCGACTCTCCGCGCCGAGCTGGAAGGACAGCCGTCTGCTCGTCGGCGTCGTGCTCGTCCTCGCCTCGGTCGTCGTCGGGGCCCTGGCGATCGGCGCGGCCGACGAGCGGGTCGGGGTGTGGGCCGCGGCCTCGGACATGACCCCGGGCGACCCCGTGCGCGAGAGCGACCTCGTGCGCGTCGACGTCTCGCTCGGTGACCAGGCGGGCAAGTACCTGCAGACCGGGCGTGAGTTCCCCCAGGGCGCGACCATCGACCGCGAGCTGCGCCAGGGCGAGCTCGTGCCCCGCTCCGCCCTCATCGACCGCGGCGACCTCACCGTCTTCCCGACCGTCGTCCACGTCCCCGCGACCGATCTCAGCGGCCTGGCGAAGGGGTCGCGCGTCGCGATCTACGCCGCCGCTCCCCTCAGCTCGCAGGACAAGCAGGCTGGCAGGCGACCCGAGTACACCGAGCTGCTCAGCCCGGTAACGGTGCACCGCGTGCCGACGCAGGGCGGCACCGTCATCGGCGGCAGCAGCGCGGACTCGTCCGTCGAGCTGCTCATCCCCGAGGACGAGGTCGAGCGGGTGCTCTCCGCGGACACCGACGCCGACCCACCCCTTCGCGTCGTGGCCAACGGCGGCACCCTCGCCGAGGTCGCGGAGTGATCGACGTCCTCGTCGCGGTCGGCCACGGCTGGGAGAGCCAGCTGGTCACCGCGATCGACGAGGTCCCCGGGGTCCGGGTGGCACGCCGGTGCCCGGACCTGGCGGACCTGCTCGCCGCCGTCGCCGCCGGGCACGGCGACGTCGCCATCGTCTCGGCCGACCTCAGGGGCGTCGGACGCGACGCCGTCGCCCGGATGTCGGGCGACGGCGTGGCCGTCGTCGGGGCGTCGGCGGAGGGTGACGAGCCCTCGGAGCGCGTCCTGCGCCAGCTCGGCGTCGAGACCGTCGTCCACCCGGGTCTCGACCGCGACGAGCTGCGCGAGCGCCTGGGCACGGCAGCCCGCAGCACGGCCCGACGCGCCGACGAGACGCAGATCGACGCGCGAGGGCCCGGCGGGGCGGGCGACGACGACGACGTGACCGACGCCGAGCCGGTCCGCGGCCGGGTGGTCGCGGTCTGGGGCCCGACCGGTGCGCCCGGCCGCACCACCGTGGCGGTCGGGGTGGCCAGCGAGGCGGCGGCGCTCGGGGTGCCGACCGTGCTGCTCGACCTCGACACGTACGGTGCCTCGGTCGCCCAGGCGCTGTCGATGCTCGACGAGTCGCCGGGCATCGCGGCGGCGGCCCGGGCGTCCGAGCTGGGCACCCTCGACCTCGTCTCGCTCGCGCGCCTCGCCCCGGAGGTCGCCCCGGGGCTTCGGGTCGTCTCCGGCGTCGTCAGCCCGCAGCGATGGCCCGAGCTGCGTGCCTCGGCGGTCGAGCAGGTCCTCGAGCTGGCGCGGGGGCTCGCCCCGCTCGTCGTCCTTGACCTCGGCTTCTGCGTCGAGGAGGACGAGGAGCTCTCCTACGACACGGCGGCGCCGCGTCGCAACGCGACGACCCTCACCGCGCTCGCGGTCGCCGACGACCTCCTCGTCGTCGGTGCGGGTGACCCCGTCGGCCTGCAACGGCTCGTCCGGGCGGTGCAGTCGTTGGCGTCGGTGCCGAGCCCGCAGCCACGCACCGTCGTCAACAGGGTCCGCGCCGCCGCGGTCGGGCCCGACCCGCAGCGACGGATCTCCGAGTCGCTCGAGCGCTTCGCCGGCCTGACCGGGCTCGTCTTCGTCCCGGACGACCCCGCGGCGACGGACGCGGCGATGCTCGCGGGTGCGACCCTCGCCGAGAGCGCCCCGAGCAGCCCGGTCCGTCTGGCCCTGCGGGCGCTGGCCGCCGACCTCCTCGACGTCGAGGTGCCGCGGGCCGAGCGCCACGAGCGGCGTGGGCTGCGGCGGGCCCGCACGAGGAGCAGGTGAGCAGGCAGGCCCCGTGCGACGATGACCCGGTGAGCCAACGACTGTCCGCCCTCGACTCGTCGTTCCTCTACCTCGAGGACGCCACGCTGCCGATGCACGTCGGGTCGGTGATGATCTTCGAGCCCCCACGTGACGGCTTCGACTACGACAGCCTCGTCGAACTCATCGCCGAGCGCATCGCGAGCTCGCCGCGCTACCGCCAGCGCGTCCAGAGCGTGCCCGCGCGGCTCGCGAACCCCGTCTGGGTCGACGACGAGGACTTCGACCTCACGTACCACGTGCGCCGCTCCGCGCTCCCGCGTCCGGGTGACGACGAGCAGCTCGAGGAGTTCGTCGCGCGGATCACCTCGCGCCCGCTCGACCGCAGCCGTCCGCTGTGGGAGCTCTACTTCGTCGAGGGGCTGACCGACGGCCGCTTCGCGATCGTCAGCAAGGCGCACCAGTCGCTCGTCGACGGCATCAACGCCGTCGACGTCGGGCACCTCCTCCTCGACCCCGACGGGGTCCACCCGGACGAGGAGACCCGCCGCCCCACGGGGTCTCCCAGCCCCCTTCGCCTCGTCGCCGACGCCGTCATGGACTCGGTGCGCCGACCCAGCCAGGTCGCCGACAACGTCCGTGGGGGTCTGCGCGACGTCTCCGAGACCGGGCGGCGCGCTCTCGGCCTGGCCGGCGGGCTCGTCTCGACCCTCGCCCAGGTCGGCACGCGCCCGGCCCCGCAGTCGCCGCTCGACGTCACCGTGTCGGGCACCCGTCGGTGGGTCATGGTGCGCACGGACCTCGCGGACTACCGCCGCATCCGGACCAGCCTGACCCGTGGGCGCTACGTCGAGGACGTGACGATCAACGACGTCGTCCTCGCGACGATCACCGGTGCGCTGCGCACGTGGATGCAGAACCGCGGCGAGCACCTGGGCTCGACCGCCGTCATCCGCGTGATGGTCCCGGTGAGCGTCTACGACGAGTCCGGCGACCACCGCTCCGGCTCGCGCCTCACCGCGTGCTTCGTCGACCTGCCCGTCGGCGAGGCCAGCCCGTCGATGCGCCTGCACCAGATCGCCTTCTCGATGCGCCAGCAGATGGAGACCACGCAGGCGGTCGACGCCGCCTCGCTGTCCTCGCTCGGCGGATTCGCGCCGCCCACCCTGCACTCGCTCGGCGCGCGGACCGGAGCGGCGATGACCCGGCGCCTCTTCAACCTCGTCGTGACCAACGTGCCCGGCCCCCAGCAGCCCCTGTACGCCGGGGGAGCGCGGCTGCTCGCGACCTACCCCGTCATGCCGCTCTCGCGCGGGCAGGCGCTCGCCGTGGGGCTGACCTCCTACGACGGGTCGGTCTACTTCGGGCTCAACGCCGACCGTCTCGCGATGCCCGACCTCGACGTGCTCGCCCAGGCGGTCGACGAGGCCCTCGCCGAGCTGCGGGAGAGCCCGCGGGGCGGGGGTCGGTCGTGAGCGTGCGCGTCTACCTGCCGCTGGTCATGTCCGACCTCGCCGCCGTGCAGACCTCCGGCGAGGTGCCGCTCTCCGCCCGCCGCACCGCGCACGCCGTGACGGCGGGCGACCGCGCGGACCATCCCGGCGAGGACGAGGAGGACCTCGAGTTCGAGGCGACCTGCCAGGCGCTCGACAGCGCCTCGGACCGCCGCCGGACGACGGGGGAGCGCCGCGTCGTCGTCGCCGCGGACGTCGCGTCCGTGCGCGATCAGGACGCGTGGACCGTCGCCGTCGAGGCCCCGGTCGCCCTGTCCGACGTCGTGTCCTTCCACGTCGAGGAGAGCACCGGCACCGCGCTCGGCGAGGGCTACGACGACCTCCTCTGGTACGACGTCACCGAGCTCGACCAGCTCGTGGCCGAGGCGGGCTGACCGGCGGCCCTGTGGGCGACCCGGCCGCCACCGACGGCGTCCCGGATACGCTGACGGCACCATGCCAGGACACCCCGAGCCGCAGCGTCTGACCGAGCTCGCCACCGAGGTCGGCGGCCTCGGGCGGCTCGCGCGGGCCGCCGGCGACGAGCTCCTCGACAGCCTCGTCATGGTGGGTGACCACGGCACCCAGCGGGTCGTCGACGACGCGGTCGACGCCCTCGTGAGCGCGCTGCGCGGGGTCGACGCCGAGTGCGCCGAGCTGGCCTACGTCCTCGGCAGCACCGGCACCCGGGGCGAGGCGCGCCGCGCTCCCTCCAGCGCGCCGCGACCCGCCGAGGACCACGCCCGCGAGGCCCGATGAGCGCCGCGCTGCTGGGTGACGCCGCGTCGGTCTCGGCCCTCGTCGCGTCGCTGCGACGGCGGGCCGGCGACCTCGAGGTCCGCGCCGACGAGACCGACGCAGCCCACGCGGCTGCTGCTGCGGGGTGGATCGGTCGCGTGGCCGTCGGGCACCGTCGCCGGGTCGACGCCGTGACAGCGACCAGCCGCGGTGCGGCCGCGCGGATGAGAGAGCTCGCCGACGCGCTCGACGACTTCGCCGCAGCGCTCGGCGAGGCGCAGCACGACCTGCGCCGCGCGAGCGACGAGGCCCGCTCGCACGGGCTCGTCGTGCAGGACGGGCAGGTGCTGCCCGGGTGGGGCATCTCCGGCGAGGCCGACGGCAGCGCGGACGCCGAGCGTGCCGAGACGGCCGAGCGGCTGGGCCGACGGCTGCAGCGCAGCGCGGTCCTGCTCGAGCGCCGCCGAGCAGCCCTGGCCCACCGCGCCGAGGAGGTCTCGAGATGGCTACCGTGAGGCCATGCGCTTCCACCGTGCCTACAGCTTCGACGCCCCTTGCGAGCAGGTCTACGACCTGCTGATGGACGAGGGCTTCCAGCGCGAGCGGGTCGCCCGGACCGGGACCGACCCCCGCGCCGAGGTCACCCGCGGCTCCGACGCCGACGTCGTGAGCATCGTGCTCAACCTGCCCACCGACGGTGCGCCCGGCCCGGCGAAGAAGTTCCTCGGCGACTCCCTCACCGTCACCGACGACCGTCGTTGGGAGAGCGACGCCGCGTCCGACGGCGCCCGGCGGGGCACGGTCGTCGTGCGGGTCAAGGGCGCCCCCGTGACGATGGACGGCACCCTCTCCCTCACGCCCGAGGGAGAGGGCTGCAGCCTCGTCGTCGAGGGCGACCTCAAGTGCTCCATCCCGCTCGTCGGACGCTCGCTCGAGGGGCAGATCGCCGAGGTCATCGGGGGCTTCGTCGACAGCGAGGCACGCGCGGTCAGGCGGCGTCTCGGCGCGTGACGGCGCGGCGCTAGGCTGGGTGCTGCGAGCCGACGAGGACGTCGGCCACCCGCCGTCGAGACCGCAGATCAAGGATGCCCGAGCACATGGTTCCGCTCTCCGCCGACTCGTCCTCCACCGTCGCCGAGGGGGCCGCCACGGCGGCCGCCGCGGCTGGTGAGGACCCCACCTTCGTCCGCCGCTACCTGCGGCACGTGGACCCGGCCGAGGTCTCCGGCCGACCACCCGAGGACCTGCTCGCGCTCGCGAGCCGGCACCGCTCCGCCGCCGAGCAGCGCTCGGCCGGGCAGTCCCACCTGCACGTGAGCAACGGCTCGGTCGACGTCGTCACCGACGACCGTCCCTTCCTCGTCGACTCCGTCGTCGGGGCGCTCGAGCGCCTGGGCCACCGGGTCACGCTCGTCATCCACCCGCAGTTCGCCGTGCGCCGCGACGACGACGGCCGCATCGTCGACCTGCGCGACGCCCCCACGGGCGGCCAGGGCGTCGCCGCCGGCGAGCTCGCCGAGTCGTGGATGCACGTCGAGACCTCCGCGTCCGCCGCCGACGACGAGGTGCTGACGACGACGGTGCGCGACGTCCTCGACGACGTGCGCTGCGCCGTCCAGGACTGGGAGGCGATGCAGCAGCGCGCGCTGGAGCGCGCCGACGAGATCGCCGCGTCCGGTGACGACGACGAGCTCGACGAGGCCGCCGAGCTGCTGCGCTGGCTGACCCGCGACCACCTCACCTTCCTCGGCATCCGCGACTACACCGTGACCGACGCCGGCATGGAGCCCGTCGCCGGGTCCGGTCTCGGTCTGCTCGCCGACGACGCGTACACCCTCAGCGAGGCCGAGCAGCGCCTGGCGCAGGACCGCGTGGGCGTGCGCATCGGCAAGGGCAGCGCACGCTCGACCGTGCACCGCACCGCCTACCCCGACCACGTCGCCGTGCGCTGGCAGGGCAGCGACGGCTCGCTGCGCGAGACCCGCGTCGTCGGGCTCTTCACCTCGAGCGCCTACACCGAGCCGGTCATCACGATCCCCGTCGTCTCGGCGAAGGTCACCTCGATCCTGCACACCGCCGGGTGGAGCGAGGACTCGCACTCCGGCAACCGGGTCCTGCGCCTGCTCGAGACCTTCCCCCGCGACGAGCTCTTCCAGGACGACGTCGAGCACCTCGACCAGGTCGTGCACTCGATCCTGCGCATCGAGACCCTGCGCCAGACCTCGCTCTACCTGCGCGGCGACGCGCAGCGCCAGTACGTCACCGCCCTCGTCTACCTCTCGCGCGACCGCTACACGACGACGGTGCGCCACCGCATCGAGGAGGTCCTGCTCACCGCGATCGGGGCCGACGAGGCGACCTTTACCGCCCACGTGAGCGAGGACTCCCTCGCGCGGCTGTACTACGTCCTGCGCCGCACCGACGGCAAGCCGGTCTACACCCCGTCCTCGGACGAGGCCGGGTCGCTCGGCGACCGGGTCGCCGCCGCCTCGCGCACGTGGACCGAGCACCTCGCCGCCGCCGCCGAGGAGCGCCTGGGCGATCGCGCAGAGGCGATGCTCGCCCCCTTCGTCCACGGCTTCCCCGTCGACTACCAGGACGACTTCGACGCCGCGCAGACCGTCGCCGATCTCAAGAACCTCGTCTCCATCGACGAGGACCACCGCTTCGAGTGCGTCCTGTACGACCCCCGCCGCGGCCACGGGCGTGACGACGGGGCGACGGTGCGCCGCTTCAAGCTCTTCAGCATCGACCGGGTCTCCCTGGCCCGCGTCATGCCGCTCTTCCACGACCTCGGTCTCGAGGTCGTCGACGAGGAGCCGTACATCGTCACCCGCTCCGACGGCGAGCGCATCGGCGTCTACGACTTCGGCCTGCGGGTCGACGACGCGGGGCTGTGGGATCAGCACACCCACGAGGAGCTCCGCGAGCTCGTCGAGAGCGCGGTCACCGCGGTCTGGTCGGGTCGCGCCGAGTCCGACGCGCTCAACTCGCTCGTCGTCTCCGCCGGTCTCACCTGGCGCCAGGTCGCCCTGCTGCGGACCGTCGCGCGCTACCTGCGCCAGACCCGCACGACGTGGAGCCTGCGCTCGCTCGCCGAGGCGCTCACCGAGCACACCCAGATCGCCCGCGAGCTCGTCGCGCTCTTCGACGCCCGCTTCGACCCCGACGTCGAGGGTGACGCGCAGGCGCGCGAGGCGGCCCAGGCCGAGATCCGCGGCCGGATCGACGAGCTGCTCGACGACGTCGCCTCGCTGGCGCACGACCGGGTCATCCGCTCCTTCGTCGGCGTGATCGCCGCGACGCTGCGCACGAGCTACTACCAGCACGACGAGCAGGGCGAGCCGCTGCCGCGGATCAGCCTCAAGCTCGAGCCGCGCAAGGTGCCCGACATGCCCAAGCCGTGGCCCGCCTACGAGATCTGGGTGTGCTCGCCGATGGTCGAGGGCGTGCACCTGCGCTTCGGCGCGGTCGCCCGTGGCGGTCTGCGCTGGAGCGACCGGCGCGACGACTTCCGCACCGAGGTGCTCGGCCTCGTCAAGGCGCAGATGGTCAAGAACGCCGTCATCGTGCCGACCGGCAGCAAGGGCGGCTTCTACGGCAAGCAGCTGCCCGACGCCTCCGCCGACCGCGAGGCGTGGATGGAGGCCGGCCGGGCCGCGTACCGGCAGTTCATCTCCGGTCTGCTCGACATCACCGACAACCGCGTCGGCTCCGAGGTCGTCCCGCCCGAGCGCGTCGTCCGCGTCGACGGCGACGACCCCTACCTCGTCGTCGCGGCCGACAAGGGCACGGCGACCTTCTCCGACCTGGCGAACTCCGTCGCGCAGGAGTACGGCTTCTGGCTCGACGACGCCTTCGCCTCCGGCGGCTCGATCGGCTACGACCACAAGGGCATGGGCATCACGGCCCGTGGCGCGTGGGAGTCGGTCAAGCGGCACTTCCGCGAGATGGGCGTCGACACCCAGAGCGAGGACTTCACCGTCGTCGGCATCGGCGACATGTCCGGTGACGTCTTCGGCAACGGGATGCTCCTGTCCGAGCACATCCGCCTGCTCGCGGCCTTCGACCACCGTCACGTCTTCCTCGACCCGGACCCCGACGCGGCGAGCTCCTTCGCCGAGCGCCGGCGCCTCTTCGACCTGCCGCGCAGCTCGTGGGCCGACTACGACACCTCCCTCATCAGCGAGGGCGGCGGCGTGTGGCCGCGCTCGGCGAAGTCGATCCCCGTGAGCGAGCAGGCCGCGGCCGCGCTCGGTCTCGACGGGGCGACCTCGCTCGCGCCGAACGACCTCATCCGCGCGATCCTCCTCGCGCCAGCCGACCTGCTGTGGAACGGCGGCATCGGCACCTACGTCAAGGCGCAGAGCGAGAGCCACGACGAGGTCGGCGACCGCTCCGGCGACGCCTACCGCGTCGACGGCGCCCAGCTGCAGGCGAAGGTCGTCGGCGAGGGCGGCAACCTCGGCGCCACCCAGCGCGGTCGCATCGAGGCCGCGCAGAGCGGCGTGCGGATCAACACCGACGCCGTCGACAACTCGGCCGGCGTCGACACGAGCGACCACGAGGTCAACATCAAGGTCCTCCTCGGCGACGTCGTGCGCGAGGGCGGTCTCGACGAGCCGGCCCGCGTCGACCTGCTCGCCTCGATGACCGACGAGGTCGGCGAGATGGTCCTGCGCGACAACTACGAGCAGAACGTCCTGCTCGGCAACGCGCGTGCCCAGGGCGGCTCGATGCTCTCGGTGCACGAGACCTTCATGACCGACCTCGAGGAGCGCGGCGAGCTCGACCGCGAGCTCGAGTTCCTGCCGAGCAAGAGCGAGGTCGCCCGCCGTCAGGAGGCCGGGCAGGGGCTCACCTCGCCCGAGCTGTCGGTGCTCCTCGCCTACAGCAAGCTCGCCCTCAAGGCCGACCTGCTCGAGTCCGCGACCCCGGACGACCCGGCGACCGAGGACATGCTGCTCTCGTACTTCCCGCAGCGCATCCGTGACGAGTACGGCGACCAGGTGCTCGCGCACCCCCTTCGCCGACAGATCGTCACAACCGTCCTGGCCAACGACGTCGTTAACCGCGGCGGCATCACCTTCGTGCACCGCGCGGTCACCGAGACCGGTGCGACGCCCGAGCAGGTCGCCCGGGCCTACGTCGTCATCCGCGAGGTCTTCGGACTCGACGACTACGTCGCCGAGGTCGAGGCGCTCGACGCGGTCGTGCCGACCGAGGTGCAGACGCGGCTCTACCTCGAGTTCCGTCGGCTGCTCGACCGCGGGGTGCGTTGGCTGCTCGCCGCGCGCCCGGGTCGGCTGGCGATCCGCGAGGAGATCGAGCGCTTCGCGCCGGTTGTCGCCGAGCTCGGCTCGAGCGTCGGCGGCATGCTCCAGGGCTCGGAGGCGAAGCGGCTCGAGGACAACACGGCCGACCTCGTCGAGCGGGGCGTCCCCGAGCAGCTCGCGGCCCGGGCCGCGTCGCTGCTCGACGGCTACTCGCTGCTCGACATCACCGACATCGCCGCCGACTCGGGGCAGACGCCGGAGCAGGTCGCCGAGCTGTACTACCTCGTCTCGGAGCGCTTCGGCATCGACGACCTGCTGCTGCGCGTCACCGCGCTGCCGCGCGTCGAGCGGTGGGACAGCCTGGCCCGCGGTGCGCTGCGCGACGATCTCTACGCGACGCTGCAGGCGCTCACCCGCTCGGTGCTCGAGTCGAGCTCCGAGCTCAGCGACCCGACGCCCGAGGAGCGGTGGCAGAGCTGGCTCGACGGGCACGACGAGTCGTGGGAGCGCGTGCGCACCTCGCTCGCCGGCATCCGCGCGCTGTCGGCGCCGACCGTCGCCGCCCTGTCCGTCGCGCTGAGGATGCTGCGCTCGGTGACGCGGTGACCCCAGTCCGCACGACGACCGAGGTCTTCGCGGCCAGCGGTCTGACGCAGGCCGAGGTCGAGCGGCTGCGGCTGGTCCTCGAGGACTGGCAGCTGCTCGCCGACCTCGGCTTCTGCGACCTCGTCATGTGGGTGTGCCTCGACGAGGGCTGGGTCGCCGTGGCCCACGCCCGCCCGATGACGGGGCCGATGGCCTTCGTCGACGACATGATCGGGCGGCCCGCCTTCGACGACCTGCGCGAGGTCATCGACGCCGCCGCGGACGCGGGGCAGTGCATCGACGCCGACGGCCTCGAGGGCACGACGAAGGTCGCCGCCGTGCCCGTGCGGCTCGGCGGGCGCACGGTCGGCGTCGTCACCCGGCACCAGCCGGGTGGTCGTGACCGCTCGACCAGCCCGCTCGAGCGCACCTACGGCGAGCTCACCGACACGCTGAGCGAGATGCTCGTGCGGGGGGAGTGGCCCTCGGCGTCGGCCCCGACGGGCCAGCGCCGCGGGGCGCCCCGGGTCGCCGACGGGGTCATCCAGCTCGACGAGCGGGGCGAGGTCCTCTTCGCCAGCCCGAACGCCGTGAGCGCGATGCGCCGCCTCGGGCACGACGGCCAGATCCTCGGCGCGGTGCTCGCGCAGGCGATCGGCGGCCTGCCCCGTCTCGACGGCCCGCTCGACGAGGGCCTGGCCATCGTCGTCATGGGCCGCGCCGCGTGGCGGGCCGAGGTGACGGCGGGCGGTCAGGCGGCGACCCTGCGGGCCCTCCCGCTGACCCGGGGCGGCGTCCGGCAGGGCGCGATCGTGTTCATCCGCGACATCTCCGACCTGCGGCACCGCGACGAGCAGGTGCTCAGCAAGGACCAGACGATCCGCGAGATCCACCACCGGGTGAAGAACAACCTGCAGACTGTGGCGGCGCTGCTGCGGATGCAGGGGCGTCGGGTCGAGGACGGCGAGGGTCGTCAGGCGCTGCGCGAGGCGGAGCGCCGCGTCGGGGTCATCGCGATGGTCTACGAGACGTTGAGCACCGGCTTCTCCGAGGAGGCCGACTTCGACGAGATCGCCGTGCGCGGGTTGCGCGGCATCATCGAGGTCGCGCGCACCCAGGGCTCGCTCGACTCACGGGTCGAGGGCAGCTTCGGCTGGATGGGCCCGAACGAGGCGACCTCGGTCGCCCTCATCCTCTCCGAGCTCATCCAGAACGCCGTCGAGCACGGCGTGCCCGACGGGGGAGCGATCGTCGTGCGGGCCGAGCGCACCGCGGCGGACGGCGAGGACATCCTGCGGGTGAGCATCACCGACGACGGGGCGGGTTTGCCGGCGGGCTTCCGGCCCAGCCGGGCCGGGCTCGGCACCCGGATCGTCACCTCGATGGTGCAGGACCTGCGCGGCACGATCCGCTGGGAGGACAACCCCCAGGGCGGGACGACCGTGCGCTTCAGCGCCCGGCTGCGTCAGCGCAGCTGACCCCGGGCGAAGGGAGAGCCGGTGGCCGCTCCGTGAGGAGCTGGCCGCCGGCTCGGGTCGTGCAGGTGTATGAGCGTCTCAGCCGGCGCGGCGGGCGCGGGCGTTACGACGCTTGAGCGCGCGGCGCTCGTCCTCGGACAGACCGCCCCAGACACCGGCGTCCTGGCCGGACTCGATGGCCCACTTGAGGCAGGTGTCGATGACCTCGCAGCGGCGGCACACCTTCTTGGCCTCCTCGATCTGGGCGATCGCAGGGCCGGTGTTGCCGATGGGGAAGAACAGCTCGGGGTCCTCGTCGAGGCAGGCTGACCGGTCGCGCCAATCCATGTAGTCGTGCTCCTTGTCTGTCTGTGGGGCCTAGCGGTGGTGGCCTGGGATCCTGGCCCGGGCAGGGGTCAGGGGTGGATCACCAGTCGATCGGCGTTGACGGACGGTGCTCGCTCGGGAGTCCCGGTCGGGGACACCCTGTGCCAACGATCCACGCAGGCTCGATGTTCCGGGCCGGGGCGCGTGAGGGCAGGCAGGAGCCTGTATCGGGGGCGACCCTCGATGTTAGCCGGGGACGGGCATGTCCCGCTAGGGGAAGCGGCCGGTGAGTTGCCGGCGGGTCTCGGCCCCGTGGCCGTCCCACCCCATCACGGGGGTCCGACGACGCGCTCACCGGGTCGCCCGCGAAGGGCGACCGACGCGCACCCGGGGCTGATGCCGGGGCGGAGTCGTAGGGTGCGGCCTGTGAGCACCGCACCACGACCCGACGGCGCCCGGACGGGCCTGGCCCCCGCTGCCCTCGTCGCGGGGGCGGTGTGCGCGGTGTACGCGCTCGCCCTGCTCGTCGCGGCCGGCCTGTACCTGCGCGAGCTCGTCACCGGTACGACCGACGTCGCCTCCGCCGCGGCGCTCTCGCTCGTCGTCACCGCGATCTTCACCGTGCTGCTCGCCGCCATGGCCCGCGGGTGGCTCACCGGCCGCCGCTGGCCCCGGACCGCGACGGTCGTGTGGTGCCTGCTCACCCTGCCGGCGATCTGGACCCTCAACACCTCCAACGGCCTGCTCGTCGCCGCCCCGCTCGCGGTGCTGTCGATCGCCGGTCTGCTCGCCGCGATGTCCTCGCCCGCCGCCGACCTACCGGAGGACACCGTCCACTGAGGCGGTGCCAGCCACGGCGGCGGTCGATGGGTGCACCCGCCCTGGTGGTTCGAAGAAGGATCGTCACGTCGAGGTGACAGATCTTCTTCTAACGACACGGGGAGCGCGGGGGTGAGATCCGACCCGGGTGCGTGCCGGGGTCAGCGCAGTCGGTCAGGGCGCGACAGGCTCTCTGCTGGAGCCGGGAGCGCGACCTGCACCTCGGTGGCGACCCCGTGGTCGACGAGGTGACCCCGGCCCGGGACCCGCGGCGAGGCCGGCACCCGGACGCCCAGGACGTCACCGTCGGAGCGGGCCTGGGGCTGCAGCAGCAAGCCCCGACGCGACCGGCACATCGTCGCGGTGAGCCCCCTGAAGGACGTCGCAGCCGTCGAGCTGCTCGCGGCGAGGAGGACGTCGCCCGAGCGCGTGCAGTGGCTGGCGTAGCTGCGCAGGACCGGGTCGAGGGGCGTCTCGTCCAGCGTGTCGAGGTCGTCGACGAGGACGACGAGGTCCTCGTGCGACTGCACGGCGCGCACGAAGGGGTCGACCTCCTCGGGACCGATGACGGCGAGCGACGACGAGACGAGCCGGGTCGCCCGTGAGGAGACCTCGAGGACGGGCCGACCC
Source organism: Janibacter sp. UYMM211 (assembly GCF_040547045.1). Taxonomy (NCBI): domain Bacteria; kingdom Bacillati; phylum Actinomycetota; class Actinomycetes; order Micrococcales; family Intrasporangiaceae; genus Janibacter; species Janibacter sp. UYMM211. Next base: position 527,405 of record NZ_JBEPOY010000002.1, read on the forward strand.
CCCTTCGCCAGCTGCTCGCCGAGGAGCCGCAGAGCCGTGGTGCGTCCCGACCGGCCGGGCCCGACGACCACCCAGGGCCCGCCGTCGACCTCGACCACGACGGGACGGTCCGGGTCGCCGGAGTGGCCGAGCACGAGCCCTTCCGCGTGCGGCAGGTCGTCGAGCGCGACGCTCGCCGGCAGGTCGACGACACGCCACCGCCACGGGTCGCAGGAGTCGGTGGACGGTCGTCCTGCCGGCACGGGCAGTGCCACCTGGGCGAGGACGCCGTCGGGCAGGAGGGCACCACGGCCGGGCACCGCACCGGCGGGCACCAGCGACGGCGGCGCACCGGCGGCCAGGACGTCGCCTCGATCGGGCAGGTGGAGCACGAGACGCCGACGAGCCAGCGACCCGAGCCGTCCCGAGGATAGCTCCCGTCCGCCGGTCACGACGAGACGGATGCCCAGGGACGTGCCGTCGCGGGCCACGGACTCGAGCGCGTCGGCGCTCTCGAGGTCGGGCTGGTCGGGCGCCCGGGAGACGAGCGACCAGCCGTCGACGGCGACCACGAGGACGGGCGGGGGCGGGTCCGCCTCGCCCCGCCGCCAGTCAGCCCACCACTGCTCGTACCCGGGACGGCCGCTCGCCCGCAGTGCCTCGCGCCGTGAGCCGATGTCCTCGCGCAGGCGGGCGACCAGCCGGCGAGTCGTGGACCGGTCGCCGGGGTCGACGAGGGACGCCACGTGCGGCTGCCCCCGGGCGCGGTCGGTCGCCGGGGACGGCGGCGCGACGAGGTGCACGACGACGTGAGAGCGCAGGGCAGAGCCCATCCGGCTCACGAGGGAGTGCAGCGCGGTCGTGCGACCTGTCCTCGGGCCGCCGACGACGAGCAGATGACCGTCGCCGAGCGCCCAGGTGAGCGGGTCCTGCCGCTGCTCGTCAGGGTGGTCGGTCAGCCCCCAGACGACGACGTCCGGCGGTGCCGACGGCACCGTGTCGACGACCGCGGGCAGCTGGGGGAGCCACGGCCGGTGCGGCGGGGGTGCGCCGGTGCACTCCCACGCCTCGCGCGCGAGGTCGACCGCCTCGCGCAGGTCGCTGCCTGCTCCCGCCGGGACCTGGTCTGCTCGAGACCACAGGAGCTCGCCCCCTTCGCCGCGGACGGTGAGATGGTCACCGCCACCGCTCCGCCCGCCGACGTACGCGGCCTGGACGGCGGTCGGCGGGCCGTCCCCGGTCCGCAGCAGCCCGCGACCGGGCATCCCCTCCGGGATGCTCGCGGCGTCGGCGCACCCGATGACGTCGTCGCTGTCGACGCGGTCGCGGACCCGCAGCGAGATGCGCAGGTTGACGTTGGCCTTGATCTCGGGGGTGATGATGCCGCCCGGCCGCTGCGTCGCCAGGACGAGGTGGATGCCGAGCGAGCGCCCGACCGCGGCGAGACGCACCATGCCGCTGAGGACGTCGGGCTGCTCCTGGGCGAGCACCCGGAACTCGTCGACCACCACGACGAGCCGGGGCAGGGCGCCCCCGGCCTCGCGGTAGGCGATGATGTCGGCTGCGCCGAGCTCGGCGAGCAGGGCCTCACGCCGGCGGAGCTCGGCGCCGAGGCTGACGAGGGCCCGCTGCGCGCCGTCGGGGTCGAGATCGGTGAGCACCCCGACGGTGTGGGGCAGCTCGGCGCAGGCGGCGAGGGCGGCACCGCCCTTGTAGTCGACGAGGACGAAGCTGAGCCGGTCCGGTCCGTGCGCGAGGGCGAGGGAGCAGATCCAGGACTGGAGGAGCTCGGACTTGCCGGAGCCGGTGGTGCCGCCGACGAGGACGTGGGGGCCGTCCGTCACGAGGTCGACGGTGAGGGGTCCCCCTTCGCCCGCGCCGAGGACGGCCGCGAGGCCCGACGACGGGGCCCGCCACCGCTCGAGGAGGGCGCCGGGGCCCGTCGGGACGTCGGCGACGTCGGCCAGGGCGACGACGGCGGGCAGCCGTGACCGACGACGACCGGGTGCCGCGTCGCGCAGGGGCGCCAGCGCGCGGCCGACCTGCTCCGCCCACGACAGGTCGACCCCGTCCGTGACGACCGCGTCGTGCCGACCGGGGCCGCGCACGACCCCCCGCCCGTCGCGCAGGGCGAGCACGGTGCGGCACTCGTGGGGCAGCTCGCCCCCGCCGGTGGGGGCGAGCAGGACCCGGACCCCGACCGCAGGGCCGTCGTCGACCACGGTGCGCCACGCCTCGGAGCGGCGCCACGGCCTGGGGTCGTCGACGACGACGAGGGTCAGGTCGTGGGTGGATCGTGGGTCACGGCGACGTACCTCCTCCGCCAGGGAGCGCAGGCCGTCCCCGCCCGCGGACGAGACGTGCGGGGCGCGGACGAGCCCGCCCATCCACATCACCCGGCCGAGCACGAGCACCTCGACCTCAGAGGGAGGGTGCAGGACGAGCAGCTGCCCGACCACCCAGCGGGCGACCCCGGCCACCTCGGCCGGGTCGCCCTCGACGCCGAGGAGAGGGTGCGCGTCGAGGTCGAGCGCGACAGGCACACCGGTGAGACGGGGGTGCGTCGCGTCGGCGCCGGGAGCTGTGACCTGGAGGTGCGCCGCGGTCTCCCCGACGCCCACGCGCACCAGGCACGCACCGGCGTGGTCGCGTCGTCGCTCCCAGAGCCGTGCGCCCGGCCCGGCGGCCACGAGCCGCAGCTCGTAGGGGTCGGGCGAGGACCGCTCGAGCCGAGATGCCTCGTCCTGCAGCGCCGCCTCGAGCCGCGCGCGGGCGCGACGGCTGGCGTCCACCCAGTCGGCGCGCTCGCGGCGGGCGTCGGCGCGGGAGCCGATCCGGTCCGAGAGGTGGGTGCCGAGCATCATCACCGGCGACAGCAGCGCGAGCAGCAGCATGCGGGGACCGAAGAGGTAGGCCATCGCGCCGGCCAGCGGCAGCGGTGCCACGAGCATGACCCACGGCAGACGTCGGGCTCGCGGTGCTCGTGGCTCGGCGGGGAAGGCGACGGCCCGGGCCGGCTCCGGGGGAGCCGGGAGCGGCTGGGTGCTCACCCGCAGCGTCCCGTCCCCGGTCGGGACGACGGCCAGACGTCGTCCGTGCGTCCCCCGGACGGCGAGCCGGTGAGCCCCGGCGGTCAGGACGGAGCCTGCCGTGAGGGTCTCGCCCGCGTCGTCGAGGTCGTGGTCGTCGAGCCGCGTGGGGTTGGTCGTCGACGCGGGTCGCACGTGCACCCCCGAGGAGCCGACCTCGACGACGAGATGGGTCCGGGAGAGCGAGGGGTCGTCGAGGGTCAGGTCGCACGAGGGGGAGCGGCCCACGGTCCAGCTGCCGTGGGTCAGGGCGATGTCGTGACCGGCGTCCGGCCCCCCGACGACCGCGAGGCGAAGGGGGGAGCCGCGCGCCCCGCCGTGCGGGACGTGGCCGGCCGGCCGGACGAGGAGGTGCGCGCCGTGGAGGAGCGGGGGAGAGCCCGCCGCCATCTGCTCGTCGACGACCTCCTCGCCGACCCAGACCTCGCTCGCGGGGTCGAGGTGGAGCGCCTCGAGGAGCGCGTCGGCCAGGCAGCGGCCGTCGTGAGCCCCGGCCACGTCGACCGTCACCTCGTGGGTGCGGCCGTCGGTCGTCGAGAGGGTGAGGCCGAGGTGCATGTGCGGGGACGGTAGACGAGGTCGGTCGACCGGCGACCTGCGCTGTCCACAGGTGCCCTGGCGCACCGTCCGCGAGGGTGACCTGTGGATCTCGCCGCGCCAGGTGAGGCTCGAAGCACTACCTTCTTGTGATCGGCCGGGGGGCGATGGGGAGACGGGGACGCAGCGGAAGGGGATGGCGTGGAGGCGCACGCGGTCGTCGAGGCGGAGGTCAGGGAGCTGATCCGGCGCAGCGGGGTGGACCCCGTGCGCGACCACCGGTCCGTGAGCGAGCTCGTGCGCGAGGCGGTGACCGACTACGACGAGCGCTCGATGCACGGGGGCCTGCCGCTGCTCGGCAACTTCGAGGCGGCGGTCAAGCAGGTCATGGACGCGGTGGCCGGCTTCGGCCCGCTGCAGCAGTACTTCGACGACCCGGAGGTCGAGGAGATCTGGATCAACGCGCCGAGCCAGGTCTTCGTCGCGCGTCAGGGGATCGCGGAGCTGACGAGCACGATCCTCACCGCCGACGGGGTGCGAGACCTCGTCGAGAAGATGCTGAAGTCCTCCGGCCGACGGGTGGACCTGTCGTCCCCCTTCGTCGACGCGGTGCTGCCCGACGGCAGCCGCCTCCACGTGACGATCCCCGACATCAGCCGCGAGCACTGGCTCGTGAACGTGCGCAAGTTCGTCGTCAAGGCCGACCACCTCGACGACCTCGTCCGTCTCGGCACGCTGACGCAGCACGCGTCGACCTTCCTGCAGGCCGCCGTCGCGTCGGGGCTCAACGTCCTCGTCGCCGGCGGTACGCAGGCGGGCAAGACGACCCTGCTCAACTGCCTCGCCGCGGCGATCCCCGCCCGCGAGCGGGTCGTGACCTGCGAGGAGGTCTTCGAGCTCAAGCTGCCGCTGCGCGACGTCGCCGCGATGCAGTGCCGCCAGCCCAGCCTCGAGGGCACCGGCGAGGTACCCCTGCGCCGCCTCGTCAAGGAGGCCCTGCGGATGCGGCCCAGCCGGATCATCGTCGGCGAGGTCCGCCAGTCCGAGAGCCTCGACCTGCTCATCGCCCTCAACTCCGGGCTGCCCGGGATGTGCACGATCCACGCGAACAGCGCGCGCGAGGCGGTGACGAAGATGTGCACCCTGCCGCTCCTCGCCGGGGAGAACGTCGGTGCGAAGTTCGTCGTGCCGACCGTGGCCTCCTCGATCGACGTCGTCGTCCACGCCGCGCTGGAGGGCGACGGGGTCCGGCGCGTCCGCGAGATCGTCGCCCTGCCCGGCCGAGTCGAGGCCGACGTCGTCGAGACCGCCGACATCTTCACCCAGCGTGACGGGCGGCTCGTGCGCGCCGACGGCTTCCCGCCGCACCGCGACCGCTTCGAGCGTGCCGGGTACGACATCGCCGGCATCCTCGCCAGGAGCGAGACATGACCGGGGTCCTCGTCGGCCTGCTCCTCGGGTGCGGGCTCTTCTGCATCTGGTGGTCGACCTGGCCGCGCACGCCGCGGCGACGTCGTGAGTCGGTCGTCATGGACCGGCTGCGCGACGAGCTCGCCCAGGCGGGGTACCACACGGTGTCCCCGCAGGTGCTCGTCGCGTCCTGCCTCCTCCTCGGCGGCGCCGCCCTGCTGCTCGTCCTCGTGCTCACCACCGTGCTCACGGTCTCCCTGTGCTTCGCCGCGATGGCCGCGTGGGTCCCCTTCGCCACGGTGCGGATGCGGGCCCGGGCACGACGCGCCCAGCTGCGCGACCTGTGGCCCGACGTCGTCGACAACATCACGTCAGCCGTGCGCGCGGGGATGGCGCTGCCGGAGGCCCTCGCCCAGCTCGCACACCGCGGTCCCGAGGAGCTGCGCCCCGCCTTCGCCGACTTCGCGAGCGACTACCGCACGAGCGGGCGCTTCGCCGAGGCCCTCGACCGTCTCAAGGACCGTCTCGCCGACCCCGTCGGCGACCGGATCGTCGAGTCGCTGCGCATCGCGCGCGAGGTCGGCGGCACCGATCTCGGGTCGCTGCTGCGGACCCTGAGCACCTTCCTGCGCGAGGACGCACGCACCCGGGCCGAGCTCGAGGCGCGGCAGTCGTGGACGGTCAACGCGGCCCGCCTCGCGGTGGCCGCCCCGTGGGTCGTCCTCGCGCTGCTGTGCACGAGGCCCGAGTCGGTCGCCGCGTACGACAGCCGTGCCGGTGCCGTCGTGCTCGCCTTCGGCGCGATCTCGTCGGTGCTCGCGTACCGGCTGATGATGCGGCTCGGACGGCTGCCCGAGGAAGCCCGGGTGCTGCGATGAGCGAGCTGCTCCACGACGTCGGGCTGGGGCGCAGCGGCGCCCTGCTCGGCCTGGTCTTCGCCCTCGGGGTGCTCCTCGTGCACCAGGGGCTGCCGCGTCACCGGCGCGCGACCCTCGACGACCGGATCGCCCCCTACCTGAGGGACACGCCGCGCCCGTCGCGCCTGCTCATGCCGAAGGGGGTGGGCGTCACCGGGGCCGTCCCGGCGCTGCTGCGTCCTCTCGTGATCTCCGCGGCAGGGCGGGTCGAGCGGGTTGTCGGGGGCAACGCGTCGGTGCGCCGGCGGCTGCTGCGGGCCGGGCGAGAGCCCGACACCGACCAGTTCCGGGCCGAGCAGGTGCTCACCGGGGTCGTCTTCGCCGTCGGCGGGGGAGCCCTCGGCGTCCTGTCGGTGGCGGCTCGCGGCTCGTCGTGGGTCGTGCTCGTCGCCCTCGTCGGTCTCGGCTTCTGCGTCGGTGTCCTCGCCCGGGACACGATGCTCACCCGCGCCGCCACCCGTCGGGAGCAGCGCATGCTCACCGAGTTCCCCACCGTGGCCGAGCTCCTGGCGCTCGCGGTCGGTGCCGGGGAGGGCGCGGTCGGGGCGCTCGAGCGCGTCGGCCGGATGTCGCACGGCGAGCTGGCCGACGAGCTGCGGACCTGCCTCGCCGACGCACGCGCGGGGGCCAACCTGCCGCAGGCGCTCCAGGGGCTGGCCGACCGCACCGGCCTGACCAGCCTGGCCCGCTTCGTCGACGGGATCGTCATCGCCGTCGAGCGCGGCACGCCGCTGGCCGACGTGCTGCGGGCCCAGGCGCAGGACGTGCGCGAAGAGGGGCGGCGCCAGCTCATGGAGGAGGGTGGCAAGAAGGAGATCGCGATGATGGTGCCGGTCGTCTTCCTCGTCCTGCCCATCACCATCCTCTTCGCGATCTTCCCCGGCATCGAGTTCTTCCGCTTCGAGATGTGACCCAGGCATGCACGACAGCACCACCGCCCGATCGGGCACCGACAGGGAGGCACAGATCATGACCGCACACCTCATCCGCGGGCACCAGGCCCTGCGCGCATCGGCGGCCCGCGCTGCCGCCGCGACCCGCAGCGAGCGCGGCGACGTACCCGGCTGGGTCCTCATCACGCTCATGACAGCGGCCCTCGTCGTCGGGCTGTGGGCCATCGCGGGCGACCAGCTGCAGACGATCTTCGAGGACGCGCTCAGCGGCGTCACGGGTCCCGACGACCCCCGATGAGACGGCTGCGGGACGAGACCGGTGCGGCCGTCGTCGACTTCGCGCTGACATCGGGCCTGCTCGCGCTCGTCTTCGTCGCCGTCCTTCAGCTGGGTGCGGCGCTGCACATCCGCAACACCCTCATCTCGTGCGCGTCCGAGGGCGCACGTCATGGGGCCAAGATCGGCTCAAGCCCTGACGCAGGCGCCGACCGGACCCGGGACCTCATCCGGCGCTCGATCTCCGACGGCTACGCCGACGACGTCAGCGTGACGACCGAGCAGACCGCCGCCGGGGTGCAGGTGGTCGTCGTGCGGGTGAGTGCACCCCTGCCCGTCATCGGACCGCTCGGACCCGACGGCGCCCTCGACGTCACCGGTCGTGCGTTCGTGGAGGACCAGTGAGACCGGGACGCCGGCTCCGCGCGGTCGGACGTGTCCTGCGCGACCGGGCCACGGACGACAGGGGGTCGGCGGTCGTCGAGTTCGTCACCCTCGCCGTCGTGCTGCTCGTCCCGCTCATCTACCTCGTCCTCATGCTCGCGCGGCTGCAGGCCGGGACGTACGCCGTGACCCAGGCAGCGCGCGAGTCGGGCCGCGGCTTCGTCACCTCGACCTCCGAGGACGCTGCACCTGCGCGGGCCGCGGCCGCCGCGGACATCGCCTTCGAGGACCAGGGCTTCGCCGGCGAGGGGCAGCTGCAGGTCACGTGCACGCAGACTCCGTGCCTGACCCCCGAAGGCGAGATCCGGTCGACGGCGACGGTGAGCGTCCCCCTCCCGCTCGTCCCCACCTTCGCCCGCGACGTCATCCCGCTCGAGGTGCCGGTCAGCGCCACCCAGGTCTCCGTCGTGCCGCGCTACGAGGTACGGACCGGATGAGCGGGCTGTGGCGCGTCTCGGTACGGCGGGCGAAGGGGGAGGACGGCCAGCTCTCGCTCCTCGTCCTCGGCCTCACCGTCATCGCCCTGACGCTGATCCTCGGTGCCATGGCCGTCACCTCGGTGCAGGTCACCCGCATGCGCCTGCTCGACGCGGCGGACACCGCCGCTCTCGACGCGGCCGACGAGGACGAGGCGAGCATCTACGCCGAGGGCATCGACGAGGTCGTCCCGGTGAGCGACGAGGCGGTGCAGCGCACCGCGGCCGAGACGCTTGAGGGCCGAGAGATGCCGCCTGGGCTGAGGTCGTGGCAGGTCGCGCCGGGCACCGGCACCGCGGACGGGCAGACTGCCGTCGTGCGACTCACCGGCGAAGCCGACCTCCCGCTCGTCGGCGGGCTCATCCGCGGGCTCGGCGGCTCCGTCACCCTGACCGTCGAGTCGAGAGCGCAGGCGCGCGTCCCGGTGGCTGCGCCGTGAGGCCGACGATCGACCGCCTGCTCGAGGGCCTCGAGGAGGACGGCGAGCGAGAGGCCCGCTACGTCGGGCGGCGGGTCGTCTTCGAGCGCGACGGGGTCCCGTACGCGTGGTGGGTGGTGAGCGAGGACGATCTGCGCGAGGCGGTGCGCCGCGCCGGCCCCGGAGCCAGGGCGGCCTTCGGCCACCGCGGTGCTGACGGGATGAGCTTCGTCATGCAGCGGGTGTACTCGACGCTCGAGCTCGAGCGGGATCTCGGCGACCTGCCCGGGGAGTGGACCTTCGTCCGGGACCTCTGACTCGAAGAACTCTGGCTCGAAGAAGAAGAGTCACGTCGAGGTGACAGATCTTCTCCGAACCAGCGTCCCTCCGGGACCCGGGTGCACGCAGTCGGGGCTGTCGGTCACAATCGCCGTGGCGGACACCCCTTCGCCCTGACCCGACCTGTGAGGCGCCCCGTGACGACCACGCCCGACCCCGACAAGACCGCCGAGCCGGCGGACGAGGTCGCCCACCGGACGGACGGGAGCGTCGAGACCGAGCCGGCGAAGGGGGAGGACACGGTCCCGGTCGCTGAGGTCGCCACCGTCGACCGGGAGCACGAGCACCCCACCCCGCCGCGCCGCGAGATCCGCACCGTCCTGCCGCCGACGCTCACCCTGCTCATCGGCATCGCCGGGGCGGTCATCGCCATCGGCGGGCTCAAGTCCGTGGCGTCGATCATCGCGCCGACCTTCCTCGCGATCACCCTCATCATCGCCGTCTACCCGATCTACCGGGCGATCTCCGCCGTGCTGCCCCGGGCCCTCGGCGCCGTCGTCATGCTCCTGCTCCTCTACGGGCTGCTCTTCCTCCTCGTCGGCTCGATCGGGCTCGCGGCGGGCAAGCTCGCGACCGAGCTGCCGAAGTACGGCGACACCTTCGACGACCTCGTCGAGTCCGGCCGCAGCACGCTCATCGGGTGGGGCGTCGGGCAGGACCAGATCGACAACGCGATGACGAACTTCGACATCCGCGACCTCTCCGGCATCGCCCGCGGCCTGGCCAACGCCCTCACCGGGCTGACCTCCTCGATGCTCTTCCTGCTCACGGTGATGCTCTTCCTCACCATGGACGCCGGCGGCTTCCCCAAGCGGCTCACCCGGGTGCACGTCGTCAAGCCCGACATCGCCGACGCCCTGGCCGACTTCGCCGAGCGGGTGCGCAAGTACTGGGTCGTCTCGACGACCTTCGGCATCGTCGTCGCCGTCATCGACGCGCTCGCGCTCATGGCCCTCGACGTGCCGCTGCCGCTGACCTTCGGTCTGCTCGCCTTCGTGACGAACTACATCCCCAACATCGGCTTCGTCATCGGCCTCGTGCCGCCGGCGCTGCTCGCCCTGCTCGACGGGGGAGTGGAGAAGCTCATCTGGGTGGTCGTCGTCTACAGCGTCGTCAACTTCGTCATCCAGACCGTGCTCCAGCCGAAGTTCACCGGCGACGCCGTGGGCATCAACGCGACGACCGCCTTCCTCTCCCTCATCTTCTGGAGCTACGTCTTCGGCGCGCTCGGGGCCCTGCTCGCCATCCCCTTCACCCTGCTCGTCAAGAGCCTGCTCATCGACCGCGACCCCGACGCGCGCTGGCTCAACCAGTTCATCGCCTCCAACCCCGACCAGTCCTCGTCGGCCCAACCGGTGTAGCGGCGAGCGGCCCGGCGGGGCTGCCGTACTCTTGCTGATCGTGGCTGTCGACTTCACCCAGGAGATCCAAGACCTACGCACGACGATGAGCTCGGTGCGCGAGGTGAGCGACGTCCCCAAGCTCCAGGCGCAGGTCGAGGAGCTGGAGCGGCAGTCCTCGGACCCCTCGATCTGGGACGACCCGGACAACGCGCAGAAGGTCACCTCGGCCATGCAGCGCGCCCGCGCCGAGATCGACCGGATCACCGGCATGGACAGCCGCATCGACGACGTCGAGGCGCTCGTCGAGATGGGGCAGGAGGAGAACGACGCCGAGACCCTCGCCGAGGCCGAGCGCGAGCTCAAGGCCGTGCGCAAGGCCGTCGGCGAGCTCGAGGTCCGCACCCTGCTCTCCGGCGAGTACGACGAGCGCTCCGCGGTCGTGACGATCCGCGCCGGCGCCGGTGGTGTCGACGCCGCCGACTTCGCCGAGATGCTCATGCGGATGTACCTGCGCTGGGCCGAGCGCCACGGCTACCCGACGAAGGTCATGGACACCTCGTACGCGGAGGAGGCCGGCCTGAAGTCGGTGACCTTCGAGGTCAACGTGCCCTACGCCTACGGCAACCTCTCCGTCGAGGGCGGCACCCACCGCCTCGTGCGGATCTCCCCCTTCGACAACCAGGGGCGCCGCCAGACCTCCTTCGCCGCCGTCGAGGTCATCCCCCTCATCGAGGGCACCGACTCCATCGACATCCCGGAGAACGACCTCAAGATCGACGTCTTCCGCTCCTCGGGCCCCGGTGGTCAGTCGGTCAACACGACCGACTCGGCCGTGCGCATGACGCACATCCCCACCGGCACCGTCGTGTCGATGCAGAACGAGAAGAGCCAGATCCAGAACCGCGCCGCCGCGCTGCGCGTCATGCAGTCGCGCCTGCTGCTGCTCAAGAAGGCCGAGGAGGCCGCCGAGCGCAAGGAGCTCGCCGGCGACATCAAGGCCAGCTGGGGCGACCAGATGCGCTCCTACGTCCTCAACCCGTACCAGATGGTCAAGGACCTGCGCACCGAGCACGAGACCGGCAACCCCACCGCCGTCTTCGACGGCGAGATCGACGAGTTCATCGAGGCCGGCGTGCGCTGGCGCATCGAGCAGTCCCGGGCTCAGGACTGAGCGAAGGGGGACCCCGGCGCGGGTGAACGCGCCGAGGTCCCCGAGGTGCGGCGGGGTCCCCAGGACCCCCACCTATCCTCGATGACGGCCTGCCCGCTCGACCCCTGAGGCTCGTACCACGCGATGATCCGCTTCGAAGACGTCACCAAGCTCTACCCCCGCCAGCAGCACCCCGCGCTGGACGGGGTGAGCCTCGACATCGCTCGCGGGGAGTTCGTCTTCCTCGTCGGCGCGTCCGGCTCGGGCAAGTCGACGATGCTGCGCCTGGCCATCCGCGAGGAGCAGGTGACCAAGGGCCGCCTCCTCGTCGGCGGCCACGACCTCAGCCGGCTGCCGGGCCGCAAGGTGCCCCAGCTGCGTCGCCAGATCGGCTCGGTCTTCCAGGACTTCCGCCTGCTGCCGAACAAGACGGTCGAGCAGAACATCGCCTTCGCGCTGCAGGTCATCGGCCGCCCGCGCCGCGCGATCCGCTCGCTCGTGCCCGAGACCCTCGACCTCGTCGGGCTCAACGGCATGGCCAAGAGATTCCCCCACGAGCTCTCCGGCGGAGAGCAGCAGCGCGTCGCGATCGCCCGGGCTGTCGTCAACCGCCCGCCGGTGCTCCTCGCCGACGAGCCGACCGGCAACCTCGACCCGGCGACCTCGCTCGACATCGTCCACCTGCTCAAGCGCATCCACGACTCGGGCACGACGATCCTCATGGCCACCCACGACAACACGATCGTCGACAGCATGCAGCAGCGCGTCGTCGAGATCGAGGACGGCGTCATCATCCGCGACGAGGCCACCGGCGGCTACGTGCCCAAGGTCGTCGACTCGGTCGACCGCGAGGAGCGGGTGGCCGAGCGCGACGACGACGACCTGCTCGAGGAGCGACGCGACCCGGACGAGGAGCAGGCCGAGGCCGAGCGCCGGGCCGAGCAGGACGCCGAGCCCGTGGCGGTGCAGAGCACCGAGTGGGACGACAGGGACGAGGAGGAGGCGCGATGAGGCCGACCAACGTCCTCGTCGACGCATGGCAGGGCCTGCGTCGCAACAAGTCGATCGCCATCTCCGTCGTCCTCGTGACGATGATCTCGATGTACCTCCTCGGCGTCGGGGTCCTCGCCCAGCGCCAGGTCACGACGATGAAGGGCTACTGGTACGACCGGGTCCAGGTCTCGATCTACCTGTGCACCGACAGCTCGAGCCAGCCCAACTGCGCCGAGGGCGCGGTGACCGACGAGCAGCGCGAGACGATCGAGGCCCAGCTCGAGGAGTCCCGCCCGCTCGTCAAGGAGGTCTACTTCGAGAGCGAGCAGGAGGCCTACGACCGCTTCCGCGAGGACTACAAGAACTCGCCGCTCAGCAAGAACATCCGCGTGGGCGACATCCCGCCGAGCTATCGCGTGCAGCTGAGCGACCCCGAGCAGTACGAGACCGTCGCCTCGGCCTTCGAGAACGCGCCCGGGGTGGCGAGCGTGCCCGACCTGCGGCAGGTCTTCAGCAAGCTCTTCCAGGCGATCAACATCGCCTCGGCCGTCATGGTCGCGCTGTCCTTGCTTACGCTCGTCAGCGCCGTGCTGCTCATGGCGACGACGATCCGCCAGGCCGCCTTCACGAGGCGACGAGAGATCGCGATCATGAGGCTCGTCGGCGCGAGCAACAGCACGATCCGCACGCCCTTCATCATCGAGACCCTCGTCGCCGGGCTCGTCGGCACGGGTCTGGCCGTCGGCATGCTGTGGTTCTCGGCGTGGAGCCTCTTCGACGAGTACCTCATCCAGGAGACGACGGGCACCGCGCTCATCAGCAGCTCCGAGGTCCTCGTCATCGCCCCCGCCCTCTTCGGTCTCGTCGGCGTGCTCGCCATCGGCACCTCGACGATCACGCTGTGGAGATACCTGCGCGTCTAGGTCGGCGTTGGACGTCTGGGACCCGTGTGACACGCGGGGTGCGCTGACCTCCCTTGGCCTCCCAGGCGGCGCCGCTATCGTTCGTCGCGATGAAGCGCTTCGCACCCCGGGCCGGCCGTACGAGCCGGGCCGCGACCAGCTCGGCCCTGGCGGTCTGCCTCGCCGCGGGTCTCGCGACGGCCTCGTGGGCCGCCGGTGACCCCGACCCCGCCGACAAGAAGCGCAAGGTCGACGACAGCATCAGTGCGACGAAGGCCGACCTCAGCGACACCTCCGCCGAGCTCGTCGAGGCCTACGACTCGCTGAAGAGCACCCGGGCCAAGCTGCCCGCCGCGCGCTCGAAGGCGAAGCAGGCCGAGGAGGCCGAGACCGCCGCCCAGAGCAAGTACGACGACGCGGCCGCCGACCTGCGCGTGGCCAAGGCCGACGAGGCCAAGGCGCGCAAGGACATCCGCACGACGAGCACGAAGATCACCCGCGCCCGCTCCGACGTCGCGGGCTTCGCCGGCGAGGTCTACCAGCAGCAGGGTCTGGGCGACCTCTCCGTCGCGCTCGGGGCCGAGTCGCCCGGCGAGGTCATCGACCGCATGGTCATCGCCGACTCCGCCGGCGGCGCCCAGTCCGACTCGCTGGACTCGCTGACCACCTCGCGCGCCGACCTCGTCACCCAGCAGGACCGGCTCGAGGCGCTCAAGGACAAGACCCAGCAGGCCCGCGACGACGCGAGCACCGCGCTGTCGGACGCGAAGGTCGCCAAGACCGAGGCCGACGAGGCCGAGGCCGACCTCGAGTCGCTCGAGGCCGACCAGACGAGCCAGGCCAAGACGCTGCGCACCGAGCGGGCCAAGGAGCAGGGCCGGCTCACCGGTCTGCGCGCCGAGTCCGACCGCCTCGGCAAGATCCTCGAGGAGCGCGCCCGCAAGGCCCGGGTCAAGGCCGCGAAGATCAAGGCCGCCCGCGAGGCCGAGCAGGCCCGGCAGGCCGAGGCCCGTCGTCGGGCCGCCGCAGCCCCGGAGCCCGAGGCCGCCGACCCCAACCCGACGCCTCCCGCGACGAGCTCGGGGGTCCTCGCGGCCCCGGTCAACGCGCCGATCACCTCGGAGTTCGGGCTGCGCTTCCACCCGATCCTCAGCTACTGGCGCCTGCACGCCGGTCGCGACTACGGCGGCGCGTGCGGCGCCCCGGTGCGCGCGGCGGCCGACGGCACGATCGTCTCGGCGGGCGTCGCCGGCGGGTACGGCAACCAGATCGCCGTCGACCACGGGGTCAAGCGCGGCGTGCTGCTCTCGACGACGTACAACCACCTGCAGGCCTTCGCCCGCACCTCCGGCACGGTCAAGCGCGGCGAGCTCATCGGCTACGTCGGCACGACCGGGACCTCGACCGGCTGCCACCTGCACTTCGAGACCTACGAGAACGGCACCCCGGTCGACCCGCGCCGCTGGCTCTGAGCCCCGGACAACCGAGTAGGTCCCGCCCGCGCCGCCAGGTAGCGTGATGCTCCCCGGCAGGGGCACGACGTACAGCGAGCGAGGACGGGTGAGATCGGTGGCCGACAAGGGCCAGGCGGGCCGCAAGGTCATCGCCAGCAACCGCAAGGCGCGGCACGACTACCTCATCGAGGACACCTACGAGGCCGGGCTGGCGCTCATGGGCACCGAGGTCAAGGCGCTGCGCATGGGCCGGGCCAACCTCGTCGACGGCTACGCGACCTTCTACCGCGACGAGCTCTACCTCGAGGGCGTGCACATCCCCGAGTACCTCAACGGCTCCTGGACCAACCACACCCCGCGTCGCCGTCGCAAGCTCCTCCTGCACCGCCGCGAGCTCGACAAGCTGCACGCCGCCGTCCACGCGAGCGGGCGGACCATCGTGCCGCTCTCGCTGTACTTCTCCGGCAGCGTCGTCAAGGTCGAGATCGCCGTCGCCACCGGCAAGAAGCACTACGACAAGCGCCACGCCCTGCGCGAGCGGCAGGACCGCCGTGAGACCGAGCGCGCGGTCTTCGGGCGGCACCGCGAGGAGTGACCCGCGCCCGGTCGCACCAGGCCGAGCACGACGAAGGGGTGGCCCGCCGAGTCGGCGGGCCACCCCTTCGCGCTGATCAGGGTCAAAGGGTCACTTGAAGGTGTCCTTGACGTTCTCGCCAGCGGCCTTGAGGTTGCCCTTGCTCTCCTGAGCCTGGCCCTCGGCCTGCATCTCCGGGTCGTCCTTGGCGTCGCCCGCAGCCTGCTTGGCCTTGCCGGCCAGCTGGTCCTTCGCGTTCTCGATCTTGTCGCCGATACCCATATGTGCCTCCTGGGGTGTGGTGGTCCGTGCTCCTCGACACTAGGCGGCCTGCCTGGGCAGTTGGTGGCAGCGGGGGAGGGGAATGCGGTTGGCGGCCCCGCGGTTGAGGACGGTAGTCTCACCCCACAACTCAACAGCGTGACGTGGACACCCTCACGGGGGTGATCGGTTTCGACATTGGTCGGTCCTGCAGGAGAAGCGGGTCGAGGATGCACGGTCATCTCGTCAACGCCCCGTGCACATCAATAGGTGCCGATTCCAAGCGCACCGACTTCGCCCTCGCCGCCTGAGCGAGCCCGAAGTCCGTTGGTCTGAGCTCGATCTCGGCTCAGTAACCAGCGTCAGCTAGAGATCTTGCTGCGCAGCGGTGTCGGGACGCTGCGCGGGACTCCTTCTCGACTGGGCCTGTCAGGGGACGTGTGCGTGCGAGCCCTGAGGCCGAGAAAATCCATAGCGCACTGCACCCGGAGAAGTCCTGCTCGTCTACCAGTGGACGCGGGTTCGATTCCCGCCACCTCCACCACCGTGACCCACGTCAGCAGCCGACGGCCGCCCGTACGAGATCTCTCGAGCGGGCGGCCGTCGGCATGCCCGGGGAGGGCGAAGGGGGCGTGGCCCGGTGTGCTGGGATGAGGCCCGTGAGCACCTCGACGACGGGACGCCCCGTCCAGACCGGCCGGCGGTGTCTGGCCGTCGTCCTCACCGTGGTCGCCGTCCTCGTCCAGCTGGTCGTGCTCTACGACCCGAGCCCCGCCGGGGGAGGGGACATCCCCTTCGCCGACAAGGTGGTCCACGCGCTCGTCTTCGGCATGCCCGTCGCGCTCGCCGGCTGGGCCCGGGTGCGGTGGGGGTGGGTGGCCGCGGTCATCGCCGTGCACGCCCCGGTGAGCGAGATCGTCCAGGGCCTGGCGCTGCCCACCCGTAGCGGCGACCCCTTCGACGTCGTCGCCGACCTCGTCGGCGTGGCGCTCGGCGCGCTCGTCGCCTGCAGGCTCAGCCGCGTGTCAGGAGCACCGTCCTCGCGCTGGTAGACTCGTACCTTCGTCGTCCACGGACTGCGCACTGATGCGCCCCGCGATCGCTCCCGGTCGCTGATGATCCCTCACCCGTGACGACCGCCGGGCCGCACGGATGCCGCCCGGTCCATGGGCGCCGTAGAGCGCCTGAGACTCGTCTGGTGCGGTCACCCCTTCGCGGTGGCTCGAGACGTGTCTGCTCGAGCCAGAAGGTGATGTTGACATGCCCGCGAAGAACCCGAACAAGAAGGCCCGCTGGAGCGCTGCCGAGAAGGCTGCTGCCAGCACGAAGGGGCCGAAGAAGCCCTACCACCGCGGCCAGAAGCCGGCCGACGACGCCCCTCGCGGCGCCAAGCGTCCGGTGCGCGCCGCCGAGGACCGCCCGCGTCGCGTCCGCAAGGACGGCGCCGAGGACCAGGGCCAGCGTCGCTGGGAGCGCCGCGAGGACACCCGCCCCGGTGGCTTCCGCTCCGACGACCGTCGTGGTGGCGGTTTCCGCGGCGACGACCGTCGTAGCGACGACCGTCGTGGTGGCTTCCGCAGCGACGACCGTCGCAGCGACGACCGTCGTGGTGGCTTCCGCTCCGACGACCGTCGCACTGATGACCGCCGTGGTGGCTTCCGCAGCGACGACCGTCGTGACGGCGGCTTCCGCGGCGATGACCGCCGTGGTGGTGGTTTTCGCTCGGACGACCGTCGCAGCGATGACCGCCGTGGTGGCTTCCGCAGCGACGACCGTCGTACCGATGACCGTCGCGGTGGCTTCCGCAGCGACGACCGTCGTATCGATGACCGTCGCGGTGGCTTCCGCAGCGATGACCGTCGTAGTGACGACCGTCGTGCTGGCGGTTTCCGCTCGGATGACCGTCGTACTGATGACCGTCGTGGTGGCTTCCGCTCCGACGACCGTCGTAGTGACGACCGCCGTGGTGGCTTCCGCGGCGACGACCGCCGTGACGGCGGCTTCCGCTCCGACGACCGCCGGGGTGGGTCCCGCGAGGGCTTCCGTCGCGGTCCCCGCGACGAGCGCCAGGGCTACCGTCCCCGCTTCGACCGCGAGCAGACCTCGCAGGACCACCACCAGGACGCCGAGGCGGAGCGGATGGAGGCCGACAGCTGGGTCTCGGCGGCTCGCACGACGACCACCGAGCCCGTGACGGTCGCCGAGGACAACGGCTTCGCCGCGCTCGGCCTGCCCGAGCGCCTCGTCGAGCGACTCGCCCGCGAGGGCATCTCGAGCCCCTTCCCGATCCAGGAGGCGACGATCCCCGACGCCCTGGCCGGCAAGGACGTCCTCGGCCGTGGCCAGACCGGGTCGGGCAAGACGCTCGCCTTCGGCCTGCCGACGATCGCCCGCCTCTCCGGCGAGCGCTCGAAGCCCCGCCGCCCCCGTGCCCTCGTCCTCGTGCCGACGCGTGAGCTCGCGATGCAGGTGAGCGACTCGCTCGAGCCGCTCGTGCACGTCGCCGGGCTGCGTCACAAGCTCGTCGCCGGTGGCCTGTCCTACACGGGTCAGATCGCCGCGCTCGACAAGGGCGTCGACCTGCTCATCGCGACCCCGGGCCGTCTCGTCGACCTGCTCGACCGCGAGGCCGTCATCCTCGACTCCATCGAGGTGACGATCCTCGACGAGGCCGACCACATGGCTGACATGGGCTTCGTCCCGGCCGTGACCCGCGTCCTCGACGAGGTCCCCGAGGGCGGGCAGCGCCTGCTCTTCTCGGCGACGCTCGACAAGGGCGTCGACACCCTGGTCCAGCGCTACCTCGTCGACCCGGTGACCCACTCGACGAACGACGCCACCGCGTCGGTCGACACGATGGAGCACCACATCCTCGTCATCGACCCGCAGCACAAGAAGGTCATCACCGCGGAGGTGGCCAACCGCGAGGGCCGCACCGTCGTCTTCTGCCGCACCAAGCTCGGTGCCGACCGCGTCGCCCTCCAGCTGCGCGAGTCCGGTGTCCGCGCCGCGGCCCTCCACGGCGGTCTGACCCAGGGCGCCCGCAACAAGGTGCTCGGGGCCTTCCGCACCGGTCGGATCCCCGTGCTCGTCGCCACCGACGTCGCTGCCCGCGGCATCCACGTCGACGACGTCTCGGTCGTCCTGCAGGCGGACCCGCCCGCGGACCACAAGGACTACCTCCACCGCGCGGGCCGCACCGCCCGCGCCGGTGAGCGCGGCACCGTCGTCACCCTCGCCCTGCCGCACCAGCGCAAGATGATGGAGCGCATGGCGACCGACGCCGGTCTCGAGGCCCGTCCGGTCAAGGCGGCCCCCGGTGACGAGGTCCTCGAGGCCGCCGGCGCGGCGCCCGTCAGCGGTGTGCCGATCGACGAGGCCGACTTCCGCAAGCTGCTGGACCCCCGGCCCGCACGGCGCCACGGTGGCACCGGCGGCCCGCGCGGTGCGCGCACCGGTGGGCAGTACCGGGGCGGCGGCCAGCGCCGCGGGCCGCGTCACGGGTGATGATGTAGGCATGGACAGCCTGGCCGGACGTCTGCTCGTGAGCACCCCTGAGATCACCGACGGGGTCTTCGACCGCAGCATCGTGCTCGTGCTGGCCCATGACGAGCAGTCCGCCGAGGGCGTCGTCATCAACAAGCCCGTCCAGGCGCCGATCGACGCCGTCCTGCCAGGGTGGCAGGACGGCGCGAGCGAGCCGCAGAAGGTCTTCCAGGGCGGGCCCGTCCAGACGGACTCGGCGGTTGGGCTCGTCGGGGTCCCCGGCGACGGGGAGCCCCCTGCGGGGGTCAAGCGCCTCTTCGGCGGGATCGGCCTGGTCGACCTCGACGCCCCGCAGGAGAGCGTGTGGCCCGCGATCAGCGCGCTGCGGATCTTCGCCGGGTACTCGGGGTGGACCGCCCCGCAGCTCGCCGGTGAGATCGAGCGGGGCGGCTGGTTCGTCTGCGACGCCGAGATCGGCGACATCTTCGACGCGGACCCGGCGACGCTGTGGCGTCGGGTCCTGCGTCGTCAGCGCGGCGTCATGGCCTGGGTCTCGACCTACCCCGAGGACCCGACCCAGAACTGACGCGGGGCTGACCCCCTTCGCGCCGCGTCCTAGACTCGCCCCCATGAGCGAGCCACTGCCCCCGAGCGGGCCCGACGCCGACCCCACCTCTCCGGGGACCTCCACCGGGTTGCTCGAGCGCACGGAGGTCACCCCGCAGCTGCAGGAGCCGGGCGACCACGAGCGATTCTCGCACTACGTGCGCAAGGAGAAGATCCTCGAGTCGGCGCTGTCCGGCGAGCCCGTGACGGCCCTGTGCGGCAAGAAGTGGATCCCCGGTCGCAACCCCGACAAGTTCCCGGTGTGCCCGATCTGCAAGGAGATCTACCAGGGCCTGCGCGACCCCCAGGACGGCGAGGACTGACCCCTCTCGCACCCGGGAGCGCTTGGCCGAACCTTTGCCAACTCCTGGGTGCAGACGGGGTGCCGCCCTGACCATCGGGCTCCTAGCGTCCGAGGTAACGGCCGGGACACACCCGGCCCGTCACCCCTGATGGAGAGCCTGTGAAGTCCACGCGCGCCCTTGTCGCCCCCGCCCTGCTCGCCCTGGCCCTCACCGGGTCCGCCCCCGCTCTGCCCGCCCTCGCCGGCGCTGACGCCGCCGACGCGGGCGCCTCCCGCGTCTCGGCCTCGCACGCCGACGAGCACTGCGACGAGGAGGTCTCCGCGACCGCCCGCAGCACCGGCAAGGGCGGCAAGGTCAAGGACCCGCACACCCTGAGCCAGGCGCAGGTCGACATCCGCGAGGACGCCTTCCAGGACGCCCTCGTCGACAAGGGCCTGCGGCTCAGCCCGACCGGCAAGGTCGCCGCGAAGGGCAAGCCCGGTACGGCGCAGTTCGCCTCGACGAACATCCCCGTGTACTTCCACGTCATCACCGACGGGACGAACGGCAAGCTCACCTCGACCCAGATCAGCTCGCAGGTCAAGGTCCTCAACGACGCCTACGCGGGCTCGGGCTTCTCCTTCACCCTGGCCGGCACGGACACCACGGTGAACTCCACCTGGTACAACGGCCTCGACCACGGCTCGACCGCCGAGTCGCAGATGAAGAGCGCCCTGCGCAAGGGCGGCAAGAACGCCCTCAACGTCTACAGCGCCGACCTCGCCGGCGGTCTGCTCGGCTGGGCGACCTTCCCCACCCGCAACATCGGCAGCAACGACGGCGTCGTCATCCTCGACGGCTCGGTCCCCGGCGGCAACGCCGCGCCGTACAACCTCGGTGACACCGGCACCCACGAGGTCGGCCACTGGCTCGGGCTCTACCACACCTTCCAGGGCGGCTGCCAGGACGGCGACTACGTCGCCGATACCCCCGCCGAGGCCCAGCCGGCCTCCGGCTGCCCGACCGGCGCCGACACCTGCCCGGCCAAGCCCGGTCTCGACCCGATCCGCAACTTCATGGACTACTCCGACGACGCGTGCATGGACCACTTCACCGCCAACCAGGTGACCCGCATGCAGAACCAGTGGGTGACCTACCGGGCGAGCTGACCCGACCCCGACGAAGGGGGCGTCGCACGAGGTCGCGCGGCGCCCCCTTCGTCGTGCCGTCCCGCCGTGCCGTCGGCGGTCTCGCCGGGCACGCTTTCGTCGCAGTCGGTGCGGCGGCTTACCCTGGTCGGCGTCATGAGCCAGCACGCCGCGTCGAACCTGCCCCCCGCCTTCCCGGAGCGGGCAGCATGGGGGACCGCCGGCGCGCTGCGGGCCTGGCAGGCCGAGGCGCTGGAGAAGTACCTCGGCAGCGGCGCGCGCGACTTCCTCGCCGTCGCGACCCCGGGAGCGGGCAAGACGACCTTCGCCCTGCGGGTCGCCGCCGAGCTGCTGACCCGCGGCGAGATCGAGGCGGTGACGGTCGTCGCGCCCACCGAGCACCTCAAGACGCAGTGGGCCGACGCCGCGGCCCGCGTGGGCATCCACCTCGACCCGAAGTTCTCGAACTCCGTCGGCTCGACGAGCAGCGACTACGACGGCGTCGCCGTCACCTACGCCCAGGTCGCCTCGCGCGCCTCGGTCCACGAGGCCCGCACGAGGTCGCGGCGCACCTTCGTCATCCTCGACGAGATCCACCACGGCGGCGACAACAAGTCGTGGGGCAGCGCGATCCGCGAGGCCTTCGAGCCGGCCACCCGCCGCCTCGCCCTCACCGGCACGCCCTTCCGCTCCGACACCAACTCCATCCCCTTCGTCACCTACGAGTACGGCGACGACGGGATCCTGCGCTCCTCGGCCGACTACACCTACGGCTACGCCCAGGCGCTCGCCGACCACGTCGTGCGCCCCGTGCTCTTCATGGCCTACGGCGGCGGCATGCGCTGGCGCACCCGCGCGGGCGACGAGGTCGCGGCCCGTCTCGGCGAGCCGATGACCAAGGACCTCGCGGCGCAGGCCTGGCGCACCGCGCTCGACCCGAAGGGGGAGTGGGTCCCCTCGGTCCTCTCGGCCGCCGACAAGCGGCTCACCGAGGTGCGTCGGCACGTCGAGGACGCCGGGGGGCTCGTCATCGCGAGCAACCAGACCCAGGCCCGCGCCTACGCGCGCATCCTCGAGTCGATCACCGGCGAGAAGCCCACCGTCGTGCTCTCCGACGACCCGGGCAGCTCGGCACGCATCGAGACCTTCGCCGCGAGCAGCTCGCGGTGGATGGTCGCCGTGCGCATGGTGTCCGAAGGGGTGGACGTCCCGCGCCTGTGCGTCGGGGTCTACGCGACGTCGACCTCGACGCCGCTGTACTTCGCCCAGGCCGTCGGGCGCTTCGTGCGGGCGCGCAAGCGCGGCGAGACCGCCTCGGTCTTCCTGCCGAGCGTGCCGGTGATCCTCGCCCACGCCGGGACGATGGAGGTCGAGCGCGACCACGCCCTCGACCGCCCCGAGCCCGAGGCCGGCGAGGAGCAGATCTGGTCCGAGGAGGAGGGCCTGCTCGAGGAGGCCAACCGCGACGAGGGCGCGAGCGACGACCTGCTCGGCAGCTTCGAGGCGCTCGAGTCCGACGCCCACTTCGACCACGTGCTCTACGACAGCAAGCAGTGGGGCCTGCACGCCGACGTCGGCTCCGACGACGAGCAGGACTACCTCGGCCTGCCCGGTCTGCTCGAGCCCGACCAGGTGCACGCACTGCTCTCGGAGCGGCAGAGCAAGCAGTCCGCGAAGACCGGTCGGAAGCGCCCGGCCGAGCCGCAGACGGTCTCGGCGCACCGGGCGCTGGCCAGCCAGCGCAAGGAGCTCAACTCGCTCGTCTCGGCCTACGCGACCAAGAAGTCCGTCGCCCACGCGAACGTCCACATGGACCTGCGCCGGGCGTGCGGCGGGCCGGAGCTGGCCACGGCGACGAGCGAGCAGGTCACCGAGCGGATCGAGACCATCCGGCGCTGGTTCGTCGGCCGTCGGTGAGCGTGCTCGAGGCGAAGATCGCCGTCACCCAGGTCGCCCTCGTCGTCATCGCGGTCCTGCTGGCGACGGCCTTCACCGCCGGTGCCGTGGCGACGGGGACCTGGGCGTGGCTCGTCGCCGTGCCGATGGACCTGGTGGGAGCGGCGCTCGTCGTCGTCGGCGGCCAGCGCCGCCGCCGCACCGACGGGGCGCGGGGGATGGCGGTCTCCGTGCTCGGCGGGCTGCTCGTCGTCGGGTCGATCTGGGCTGCCTTCGTGCTGGGCGACCTGCTCGCGTCCTAGCGGCTCGTGCGGGCCAGGCTCACACGAGACCGGCGGCCCGGTGGACGAGGGGGCCGGTGCGCATCGGCAGGTGGGTGACGAGCGCGATCGCGGTGCTCGCCCGGATGACGTGGACGTCGTCGATCATCTCGTCGATGACGCGGCCGAGATCGGCGTTGTCGCGCGCCACGACCCGCACGATGAGGTCGCCGTCACCGGTCGTCGAGTGGATCTCGAGGACCTGCGGCAGCCCGCTGAGGTGCGCGACGACGGGCCCGTGACCCTGGCGCTGGTTGATCTCGAGGGTGCAGAAGGCGGTGACGGGGAAGCCGAGCGCCTCCGGGTCGACCTGAGGCGCGAGCGAGGCGATGACCCCGGTCGTCTGCAACCGGTCCAGACGTGCCTGCACGGTGCCGCGGGCGACCCCGAGCTCGCGCGAGGCGCCGAGCACGCCGATCTGCGGCTGCTGCGTCAGCAGGTCGAGCAGGCGTGCGTCGAGCTCGTCGATGCCGTCGGGTCTGGCCATGGTCACATTGTGCTCGCGTGCCGATGTATGCCGCAAGGTCCTGGACAGCCTGTCCAGTGTCGGATGCTTCCCTTGCGCAGACTGCATGTCGGTTGGACCCTCGGCTCATGACTGACACGACAGCGACGTCGACCCCGCCCCTCGACCTCACCGAGCAGGAGCGCCAGGCCGACCTGGACCTCGACCAGCTCAAGCAGCTCGTCGGTCTCGTCGAGTACGACGAGAGCACCGACCCCTTCCCGGTGACCGGGTGGGACGCCATCGTCTTCGTCGTCGGCAACGCGACCCAGACGGCGCACTACTACCAGTCCGCGTGGGGCATGGAGCTCGTCGCCTACTCCGGCCCGGAGAACGGCAACCGCGACCACAAGGCCTTCGTCCTGAAGTCCGGCTCGATCCGCTTCGTCGTCAAGGGCGCCGTGAGCCCCGACAGCCCGCTCATCGCCCACCACGCGACGCACGGCGACGGCGTCGTCGACATCTCGCTCGAGGTGCCCGACGTCGACCGGTGCATCGCCCAGGCCAAGGCCGCCGGGGCGACCGTGCTCCAGGAGCCGGAGACCGTCACCGACGAGCACGGCGCGATCCGCGTCGCCGCCATCGCCACGTACGGCGAGACCCGCCACACCCTCGTGCAGCGCGTCGTCGACGGCCAGACCTACGCCGGCCCGTACCTGCCCGGGTACGTCGCGAGGACCTCCGGCTTCGTCAAGCGCGACGGCGCCCCGAAGCGCCTCTTCCAGGCCCTCGACCACATCGTCGGCAACGTCGAGCTCGGCCGGATGGACGAGTGGGTCGGCTTCTACAACCGGGTCATGGGCTTCGTGAACATGGCCGAGTTCATCGGCGACGACATCGCCACCGAGTACTCGGCGCTCATGAGCAAGGTCGTCGCCAACGGCAACCACCGCGTGAAGTTCCCCCTCAACGAGCCGGCCATCGCCAAGAAGCGCAGCCAGATCGACGAGTACCTCGACTTCTACGCCGGTCCCGGTGCCCAGCACCTCGCCCTGGCGACGAACGACATCCTGCGCACGGTCGACGAGCTGCGCACCGAGGGCGTGGAGTTCCTCGACACCCCGGACGCGTACTACGACGACCCGCAGATGCGGGCACGCATCGGCGAGGTCCGCGTCCCCATCGAAGAGCTCAAGGCGCGCGGCATCCTCGTCGACCGCGACGAGGACGGCTACCTGCTGCAGATCTTCACCAAGCCGCTCGGCGACCGCCCGACGGTCTTCTTCGAGATCATCGAGCGCCACGGCTCGCTCGGCTTCGGCAAGGGCAACTTCAAGGCGCTCTTCGAGTCCATCGAGCGCGAGCAGGACAAGCGCGGCAACCTCTGAGGCGCCGCCGCGCGGCCCCCAGGAGACCTCGACGCCCCGTCGGCTCCCACGGCCGACGGGGCGCCGTCGTCCCTGACGTAAACTTGGGCTGACCCACCGACCGCCGATGCTTGCATCTGCACGACAGCCGGAGGCCCCTTCTGCTCCCCCTTCTCGCCGCGCACGTCGTCCTCGCCGTGCTGGCGCCCGTGCTCATCGGCCGGATGGGGAGTCGCGCGTTCTACGTGCTGGCCCTCGGACCGGCCGCCACGACGGTGTGGGCCCTGGCCCAGACCGACGCCGCGATGCGCGGGGAGGTCACCCAGCAGCTGACGTGGGTCCCGGCCCTCGACATGAGCGTCACCCTCGTCATGGGGCCGCTCCAGTGGTTGATGACCCTTGTCGTCGCCGGGGTGGGGGCCCTGGTCCTCGCGTACTGCGCCGCCTACTTCGGCGAGGGGGAGGCCGGGCGCGGTCTGCTCGCCGGCACGCTCGTCGCCTTCGCCGGCGCGATGCTCGGTCTGGTGTGGGCCGACAACCTGCTCATCACCTACGTCTTCTGGGAGCTGACGACGGTCTTCAGCTTCTTGCTCATCGGCTTCGACCCGGCCAAGCGCTCGGCGCGCGCCGCCGCGACGACCGCCCTCGTCGTCACGACCCTCGGCGGGCTCGCGATGCTCGTCGGCATCCTCGTCCTCGGCGGCCTGGCGGGCACCTACTCGATCAGCGGGATCCTCGCCTCGCCACCGGCCAGCTCCGGCGCCCTGTCCGCGGCGGTCGTGCTGCTCCTCCTCGGCGCGCTGAGCAAGTCGGCGCTCTTCCCCTTCCACTTCTGGCTGCCCGGGGCGATGGCCGCGCCGACCCCGGTGAGCGCCTACCTCCACGCCGCCGCGATGGTCAAGGCCGGCGTCTTCCTCGTCGCGCTGCTCGTCCCCGCCTTCGCCGACGTCCCGGGCTGGCGCGAGCTGCTCCTGCCCCTGGGCGCCCTGACGATGCTCATCGGCGGGTGGCGCTCCCTTCGCCAGTACGACATCAAGCTGCTCCTCGCCTACGGCACGGTCTCCCAGCTCGGCTTCCTGCTCACCGTCCTCGGGGTCGGCTCGCAGATGACCGCCTTCGCCGGCATGGCGATGGTGCTCGCGCACGCGCTCTTCAAGGCCACGCTCTTCCTCGTCGTCGGCATCATCGACAAGCACGCCGGCACCCGCGACATCCGCAAGCTGCACGGGCTGCGGCACCGCATGCCGCTCGTCTTCGCCTTCGCGGTGCTCGCGAGCATGTCGATGGCCGGGCTGCCCCCGCTCATCGGCTTCATCGGCAAGGAGAGCATCTGGGCGGCGCTGCTCGCCGTCGCGACCGAAGGGGACGGGACCCCCCTTCGCGGGTGGGCCGGGTGGGCCGTCGTCGTCGCCCTCGTCCTTGGCACGGTGCTCACCGTCGCGTACACCCTGCGCTTCCTGCACGGCGCCTTCTGGGGCCGTGGCCCGGCCGACGAGGACACGCCCTGCACCCACGTCTCGCCGCGCTACTGGGCCGTCCCGGGCGTCCTCGCCCTGCTCAGCCTCGGTCTCGGCTTCAGCGGCGCGGTGCTCAGCGAGCACATCTGGCCCTACGCCGAGCAGCTCGAGCCGGCCCTGCACCCCGAGGAGCTGGCCCTGTGGCACGGCGTCGGGGGACCGCTCCTGCTGTCGGTCCTCGCGACCCTCGGGGGCGTCCTGCTCTTCCTCGGGCGCAAGACCTTCGGCCAGCTGCAGGGCGCGCTGTCCTTCGGCTGGAGCGCCGAGCGCGCGTACGGCTGGTCGATCCGCGGTCTCGAGCGGGCCGCGGTCGAGACGACCGGTCTGGCCCAGCGGGGCTCGGTGGCGATCTACCTCGCCGTCGCCCTCGTCGTCGTCGTCGCGGTGCCCGGCACCGTCGTGTGGACCGTCGAGCAGGGCGGCGGGGTCATCGCCTACGACACCCCGGCGCAGCTGCTCGTCGCCCTCGTCATCGTCCTCGCGGCGCTCGTGACGACCCGCTCTCGTCGTCGTCTGCGCGCCGTCATCCTCGTGAGCGTCACCGGGTACGGCTGCGCCCTGCTCTTCCTCCTGCACGGCGCGGTCGACCTCGCCCTGACCCAGGTGCTCGTCGAGACGATCAGCCTCGTCGTCTTCGTCCTCGTCCTGCGCCGTCTGCCGCAGCACTTCACCGACCGCCCGCTGACGCGCACGCGCTACTGGCGGATGGCGCTGGCCACCGCGGTCGCCGTCGTCGTCGGCGCGATCCTCACCGCCGCGACGATGTACCGCACCCAGGCCCCGCTCACCCCCGAGCTCGTCGCGGGCGCCATCGACTTCGGCGCGGGCTACAACGTCGTCAACGTCACCCTCGTCGACGTGCGCGCGTGGGACACCTTCGGCGAGATCTCGGTGCTCCTCGTCGCCGCTACCGGCGTCGCCTCGCTGCTCTTCATCGACACCCGCAGCGCGGGCATCCGACGGGTCGCCGACATCCCCTACCCGAAGGGGGTGAAGAAGCTGCCGAGCCAGCCCGGCCGCCGCGCGTGGCTGCCGGCCCCGCGCACCCTCGCGCCGGAGAACCGCTCGATCCTCTTCGAGGTCGTCACCCGGCTGATCTTCCACCCGATGCTCCTCATCGGGGTCTACCTGCTCTTCGCCGGGCACAACAACCCCGGCGGCGGCTTCGCCGGGGGCATCGTCGTCGGGCTCGCGCTCGTCGTGCGCTACCTCGCCGGCGGCCGCTACGAGCTCGACGAGGCGATGCCGGTCGACGCCGGTGTCGTCCTCGGTGCCGGGCTCTTCGTCGCCGCGATCTCGGCGCTGTCGCCGCTCGCCTTCGGCGGCCAGGTGCTCCAGTCCTTCGTGCTCGAGACCGACGTCCCGCTCCTCGGCCACGTCAAGCTCGTCAGCTCGCTCTTCTTCGACATCGGGGTCTTCCTCGTCATCATCGGGCTCGTGCTCGACCTGCTGCGCTCGCTCGGCTCCGGCATCGACCGGCACATCCGACGAGAGCAGCGCCAACGAGAGGAGGAGGCCGCAGCATGACCGTCAACCTCACGCTCGTCCTCGCGACGATGATCCTCGTCGGCTGCGGCGTCTACCTCATGCTCGAGCGCTCGCTGACCCGCGTCCTCGTCGGGCTCGTGCTGCTGAGCAACGGCGTCAACCTCGGCTTCCTCGTCGTCAGCGGACCGAGCGGACGCCCCCCGCTCGTCGACCGCTACGACGTCTCCGAGATCTCCGACCCGCTGCCCCAGGCCTTCGTGCTCACCGCGATCGTCATCACCCTGGGCACGACCGCCTTCCTGCTCGCCATGGCCTACCGCAGCTGGCAGCTGAGCGGCAACGACGACGTCAAGGACGACGTCGAGGACGCCGCGATCCGCCGACTGGCCCACGAGGACCAGATGTCCGACGGCTACGACCTCGCCGCCGGCGAGACGACCGACGACGCCCTCGAGGTCTTCGACGAGGAGGGCGACGAGCCCGAGGGGCCCGACCACGACGGGGCCGGTCCGCGCGCGACCGCCCAGGAGACCCGATGAATTCCCTGATCCCCGTCCCCGTCCTGCTGCCGCTGCTCGGCGCGGGCCTGACGCTCGTGCTCGTGCACCGGCCGCGGGCCCAGCGCGCGGTCTCGGTCGCGGTACTCGTGGCCGTCGTCGCCCTCGCGGCCTACCTGCTCTGGGCCGTCGACGAGCACGGCACGATGGCCGTCTGGGTCGGCGGCTGGGAGGCGCCGCTCGGCATCTCGCTCGTCGCCGACCGGCTCTCGACCCTCATGCTCCTCGTGAGCAGCTCGGTCGCGCTCGCCGTCCTCGTGTACTCGATCGGCCAGGGCATGATCGACGACGACGAGAGCGCGCCGGTCTCGATCTACCACCCGACCTTCCTCGTGCTCGTCGCCGGGGTGAGCAACGCCTTCCTCGCCGGCGACCTCTTCAACATCTTCGTCAGCTTCGAGATGCTGCTCTTCGCCTCGTACGTGCTGCTCACCCTCGGCGGAACCGAGAGCCGGATCCGCGCCGGGACGATCTACGTCGTCGTCAACATGCTCAGCTCGATGCTCTTCCTCATCTCCATCGCGGCGGTCTACGGGGCGACCGGGTCGGTCAACCTCGCCCGGCTCCACGAGAGCCTCGCCCAGCTGCCCGACCCCGTCGCGCTCACCCTGCAGCTGCTGCTCCTCACGACCTTCGGCGTCAAGGCGGCGATGTTCCCGCTCGGCTTCTGGCTGCCGGACAGCTACCCGACGGCCCCCGCGCCGGTCACCGCGGTCTTCGCGGGGCTGCTGACGAAGGTCGGTGTCTACGCGATCCTGCGCACGCAGACGCTGCTCTTCCCCGACCGCCCGCTCACCGACCTGCTCCTCGTCGTCGCGGTGCTGACGATGGTCGTCGGCATCCTCGGCGCCGTCGCGCAGAGCGACCTCAAGCGACTGCTGTCCTTCACCCTCGTCAGCCACATCGGCTACATGATCTTCGGCATCGCGCTGGCGACGAAGGGGGGAGTGTCGGGCGCCGTCTTCTACGTCGCGCACCACATCACCATCCAGACCGCGCTCTTCCTCGTGCTCGGCCTGCTCGAGCGCCGGGCGGGCTCGACCTCGCTCGTGCGCCTCGGCGGTCTCGCCCGGATCGCCCCGCTCATCGCGGTGCTCTTCTTCGTGCCGGCGATGAACCTCGCGGGCATCCCGCCGCTGTCGGGCTTCATCGGCAAGATCGGGCTGATGAGCGCCGGCGTCGAGACGGGCACCCCGCTTGCCTACGTCCTCGTCGCGGCGAGCGCCGTCACCTCGCTGCTCACCCTCTACGCCATCGCCAAGGCGTGGAGCCTGGCCTTCTGGCGCACCCCGGCCCAGGCGCACGAGCTCGCGGTCGCCATCGTCGCGCACGAGCAGACCACCGACGACGCGGTCGAGACGACCTCGGTCCCGGTCGGCACCAGCGGGCGGTGGCAGTCCGACGCCCTCGTCGAGGCCGAGTCCTTCACGCTCCAGCGCGAGGAGGCTGACGACGAGCGCCGTCGCAAGGACTCCGAGGCGGGGCCCGAGGCCTTCGACACCGAGGACGACGAGACGCTCTACGAGCGCGAGCTGCGTGGCGCGAGCCACCAGCTGCCGCGCTCGATGGTGGGGGCGACGGTCGCCCTAGTCGCCGCGAGCGTCATGCTCAGCGTCATCGGCGGGCCGCTGTACGGGCTTGCCGACCGGGCCTCGGCCGACCTGCTCGACCCCCAGGACTACGTCCAGGCGGTCCTGCCGACGGTGGAGTCGCGATGAGCACCCGAGACCACGGCGCGGTGGCCACCTCTGCGAAGACGCCCTCGCGGCGCACGCGCGTCAACCCCTTCCTCCTCGTCGTCCTCACGGCGCTGTGGGTGGCGCTGTGGGGCGAGCTCAACGTCTACAACGTCGTCGCCGGGCTGCTCATCGCCGTCGGCGTGCAGGTGCTCCTGCCGCTGCCGCCGCTGCGCATCGACGGCCGGGTGCACCCGGTGGCCCTGACGACCTTCCTCGTCGGCTTCGTCTGGCAGACGCTCGTCGCGAGCGTCGTCGTCGCGCGGCACGTGCTCAGCCTGCGCACGACGCCGCGCAACGCCGTCATGGAGGTCGACCTGCGCAGCGAGTCCGACTTCATCCTCACGCTCGTCGCGATCGTCACCTCGCTCATCCCCGGCTCGGTCGTCGTCGAGGCGCGGCGCTCGACGCACAGCCTCTTCATCCACGCCCTCGGCGTCGACGACGACGAGGCGGTCGAGCGCGAGCGCGAGCGCGTGCTGCGCACCGAGGAGCAGCTCATCCGGGCCTTCGGCCAGACCATCACCCCGCGGGAGCCCTCATGAGCACCGTCGTCGTCGGCATCTGCGTCGCCATGCTCGGCGTCGGGCTGCTGCTCCTGCTGGCCCGGATGACCATCGGCCCGACGGTCCTCGACCGGACCGTGAGCTTCGACGTCATGGTCGCCTTCGCGATCATCGGCATCTGCCTGCACGCCGCGGTCGTGCGCTCGACCGACAGCCTCGTGCTGCTCGTCGTGCTCACCCTCGTCGGCTTCATCGGCTCGGTGAGCGTCGCCCGCTTCATCGACCCGACGAGCGTGGACGACGACGGCGAGGAGCAGCCGGCCGGCGACGGCCGGGACGCGGAGGGCGAGGCGCTCGACGACTCGCCCGTGGAGGGCGTGGCCCGAGGGGAGATGCGATGACCCAGGTCCTCGACGTCCTCGCCTCGGTGTGCTTCGTCCTCGCGTGCTTCTTCGCCCTCGTCTCCGCGATCGGCATGTTCCGCTTCCCCGACCTGCTGAGCCGGATGCACGCGGGCACCAAGCCGCAGGTCGTCGGCCTCGGTCTCGCGCTGCTCGGGCTCGCGCTGTCGTTGCGCAGCATCCCCGTCGCGGTCCTGCTCGTCTTCGTCGCGGTCTTCCAGGGCGTCACGGCGCCCATCGCCTCGCACATGGTCGGGCGCGCGTCCTTCCGTGCCCGTCAGGTGCGCTCCGACCTCCTCGTCGTCGACGACCTCACGGAGACGCTCCAGGGCGAGGAGCCCCGCGGCGCCCCGTGAGCCCGCTCAGGCGCGTGCGCCCATGGCCTCGTCGAAGGAGCGCTGCGCCGCCGTCCACGCCGGGCTGCAACCGGGCAGCTGCAGCAGGGTCGGCAGGAGGTCGGCCGAGAAGGTCGTGCTCGCCTCGCGGGGCAGCAGCGAGGGCAGGTTGTCGATCGCGATGACGTCGACGGCCGGTCCGGCGCCGTCGTCGCGGACCCGTCGCACGGGCTGCTCCCACGTCGTCTCCTGCGTGACGACGGGCACGAGGTTGAGCTCGCTGGTGAAGTCGGCGGTGACGTCGGCGACCGTGCGCAGGCGTCGTGCCGGGTCGTCGAGGTCTGCGTCGGTGACGAAGGGGGGAGCCGGCGCCGTGACCATGACGCAGTTGACGAGCACGTCGTGGGCGAGGAGGGCCTCGCGGTCGAGGACGGCCGTCTCCGCGAGGTCCCAGGCGGTGGCCTGCGAGCCGGCGACGGCGATCGCGTCGCGCGCACCGGTGCCGCTGCGCCCGAGCGCCCCCGTCACCAGGTAGCGCTCGTCCTGCCCGGTGCTCGCGCGCAGGCGCGCGTCGAGCTCCTCGCGCTCCATCGGGTGCAGCGGCGTCTCGAGCGCACCCCTCGTGCTCAGCGCCGCGAGGGCTGCTCCGACGTAGCCGGCCCAGTAGCCGAAGGCGACGACCCGCCGGCCCTCGACCGTGAGGTACTCGATGTCGAGCAGGCGGCCCCCGCCGCGACGGAAGCGCGCGAGCAGCTCCTGGGCCCCGGTCTGGCCCTTGTAGGCGTGGCCGAAGAAGACGTGGGTGTGGCGCAGCTCGGCGGGCTCGTCGGGCAGCTCCTTGAGACCGAGGACGACGGCGTCGTCGGGCGCGTCCACCCAGGACAGCGCGTCGGCGAGCGTCGCGCCCGCGTCGGCGTACTCGTCGTCGGCGAAGACCCGCTGCGGGGAGCGCTCGACGGTCAGGGCGTGCCCGGCGGCGACGACGCGAGCCGCGTCGGCCGGGGTGAGGGGCGCACGTCGTTCCGTGCTCCGGGTCTCGTGCCGCATCCACAGGTGCATCGCGTCAGTCACGCGCCCATGCTGCCCCACCCGGACGCCGCCCGGGCCGGAGGCCTGCAGGCCGTCGTGAGAACCTGTGCCCATGACGCAGAGCCCCGAGCGCGCCGGCTGGTACGACGACCCGGAGGACCCGGAGCAGCTGCGCTACTTCGACGGCATCGTGTGGTCGCAGCGGGTCGTGCCCAAGCGCGCCCCGGTCCGGCAGCCCGAGCCCACCCCTTCGCCCGTCCCGGGGCACGTCGACCCGACCCCGGTCGGCTTCCCGCGGCAGCCGGCACCGCAGGCCTCGTGGCAGGACGGCCCCCGCACCGCGCCCGGCGCGGGCGGGGTGGCCGCCGACGGCCGCCCGCTCGCGGGCTTCGGGCTGCGCCTGGCCTCGGGGCTCATCGACCTGCTCGTCGTGTGGGCGATCGGCGTCGTCACGGCGGGCTGGGCCTTCTGGCTGTGGATGGCCGACTACGTCGCCTTCGCCGTCGACAACGTCGGTGACCCCGACGCGGTGCAGCGCCTCGACCCCGACGACCTCGTCGCGTTCTTCGACTGGCGCTGGTTCACCATCGCCATCGGGCTCATGGCGCTCACCGCCTGGATCTACCACGTGCTCATGCTCACCCGGCGCGGCGGGACCGTCGGCAAGCTCGCGACGAGCACGACCGTGCGCGTCGTCGGCCAGCCGGTCGGCCCGCTCCCGGCGAGCGCGGCGATCCGCCGCACGAGCCTCGTCGTCCTGCTGTGGCTGCTGTGCAGCGTGCCGCTGATCTCCTGGTTCGCGGTGCCGGCGCTCGTCGTCGACCACGTGTGGGCCGCGCGCGACCCGCAGCGCCAGACCATCCACGACAAGCTCGCGGGGACCGAGGTCGTCCAGCGCTGAGCCCCGCCACCCCGTCGCCGCCCGACATGCGGGGCGACGGGGGAGGGCCGGTCAGCCGCGGATGGTCCCCGTGCACTCGCCGAGACTGATCCGGCCGCCGGCGCCCGGGGCGCTCGCACGCAGGGTGACCGTGTCGCCGTCCTCGAGGAAGGTGCGGGTCGACCCGTCGTCGAGGGTGACCGGCTCGGTGCCGTTCCACGACAGCTCGAGGAAGCTGCCACGGGTCCCGGCCTTCGGGCCCGAGATGGTGCCCGACCCGAAGAGGTCACCGGCGCTCACCTTCGCGCCGTTGACGCTGAGGTGGGCGAGCATCTGCTCGGGCGCCCAGTACATCGTGCGGTACGGCGGGCGGGAGACGACGGTGCCGTTCCACTCCACCTCGTACTCGAGGTCGATGCCGCGGGCCGCGGCTCCGGTGAGGTAGGGCAGCGGCTGCGGGTCCTGCGCCGGCAGCGGCACGCGGGCCGGCTCGAGCGCGACCATCGGGGTGACCCACGCCGAGATCGTCGTCGCGAAGGACTTGCCGAGGAAGGGGCCGAGCGGCACGTACTCCCAGGCCTGGATGTCACGGGCCGACCAGTCGTCGAGCAGCACGACACCGAAGAGGTGCTCGGCGGCCTCGTCGACGCTCAGGCTCTGCCCGATCTGCGTGCTCCCGCCGACGACGAGACCGAGCTCGGCCTCGATGTCGAGCTTGATGCTCGGGCCGAAGGTCGGGGCGGCGTCGGCCGGGGCCTTGCGCTGGCCGTGGGGGCGACGCACGTCGGTGCCGGAGACGACGACGGTGCTCGAGCGGCCGTGGTACCCGATCGGCAGGTGGCGCCAGTTCGGGGTGAGCGGCTCGGAGTCGGGGCGGAAGATGCGCCCGACGTTCGAGGCGTGGTGCTCGCTGGCGTAGAAGTCGACGTAGTCGGCGACGGCGAAGGGCAGGTGCAGGGTCACGTCGTCGAGGTCGTGCACGTGCTCGGCGAGCACCGGGGCGCGGTCCTCGTCGGCGACGAGCTCGGTGAGCCACGCACGGGTCGGCTCCCACTCCTGGGGCACCTCGAGCAGGGCCGTGAGGTCCCCGCCCGAGTACGGCCGTGCGTCGCGGTGGCAGACCTGCGCGGCCGCGGCGACGTCGAGCACCTGCTCGCCGATGCGCACGCCGAGACGGGGTGCACCGGCTCCGACGGAGAAGGACCCGTAGGGCAGGTGGTGGGGGCCGAAGGGGTGGTCGGTGCCGACGGCGAGCCAGGGGTGGGTGGTCATGCTGCTCCTGCCACGAGGTCGAGCTCGGCGAGCTCGGTGATGGGGTCCGTGACGCCGCAGCACCCGTAGGCGGTGAGGGTGCGGCGGACGCGGTCGGTGCGGTCGGCGTCCCAGGTGCGCACGGCGGCGGCGAGGACGGCGGGGTCGCGCTCGGCGAGGATCTCGGCGAGCCGGTCGGTGTCGGGTGCCAGGGCGTCGGTGATCGCGGCGTCGACGGCGACGAGCACGTCGAGCAGCCCGTGCTGCGGACCGCCGTCGTGGTCGCCGCGCACGACGTGGTGCAGACCGCCGGTGAGCTTGGTCGAGATGCCCAGCTGGACGACGTCGGTGATGTGCCGGGCCAGCTCGTGCTCGTCGGGCCACTCCCACGTGGGGGTGGCGCCGGTGCGCAGCTTCGCCTGGACGGCGTGGCCCTCCTGCTGACCGTCGCGGACGTCGGCGAGGGCGCGGTCGCGGTCGGCGCCGCGCGGGATCTCGAGCACGAGGGGGCGGTCGGCGAAGGGGAGGGAGCGCCAGTCGGCCTGCCAGCCGATCTCGACGCCGCGCACGTCGAGCGCCGTGCCGTGGGTGGCGTCGAGCGCGGCGCTCACGTCTGCGGCGGGCGTGCCCGGCCGGGCGACGACGACGACCCCGACCGGGGTGCCGCCGGCGAGGGGCACGAGCTCGCCGACGCCGGAGGCGGGGACGAGGAGCGGCCCGACCATCGCGGCGTACCAGGCGGCGCGGTGCTCGTGGTGCTCGGCGAGGGCGCGGGGGAGAGGGGCCTGACCCGGGGGGAAGACGGCGGCGTCGTCGACGAGCCCGGCGAAGAGCGCGGCGGGTGGGGCGGGCGTCATCGCGTCTCCTGGTGTCCGTTTATCGGTCGAGATCATCCGTGCAGCGGACTCCACCGTGGTGCGCCGCCCGGGTCGATGTCAAGCGCACGACCTCCGTCACGGACATAGGGTGCCCCCATGCCCGACGCGGAGCACAGCCAGGGCGCGGTGCGGCCGCGCGAGTCCGTCCAGACCCTCGACCGGGGGCTGCGTGTGCTCGAGGTCCTCGCCCGCCCCGAGGCGGCCGGTGGCCTGACCGTCGCCGAGCTCGCCCGTGAGCTCGGCGTGGGGCGCACCGTCGTCTACCGCCTCGTCGAGACCCTCGCCGACCACGGCCTCGTCGGACGGGCAGGAGACGGGCGCTGCCGGCTCGGCATGGGGCTGACCCAGCTCGCGGGCTCGCTCGGCCCGCGGATCCGGGCGAGCGCCACCCCGACCCTGCGCCGTCTGGCCGACGAGATCGGTGCGACCGCCCACCTCACCCTCCTCGAGAGCGGTGAGGCAGCCGCCGCGGTCGTCGTCGAGCCGTCGTGGACCGATCTGCACGTCGCCTACCGCGTCGGCACCCGGCACGCCCTCGACGAGGGCGCCGCCGGCCGGGCGGTCCTCGCCGGCCGGGCGGGTGACCTCGGGGCCGTGATGACGAAGGGGGAGCTGCAGTCGGGGGCTGTCGGGGTCGCCGCGCCGCTGCCGCCCGGGTGCGGTGTCGAGGGCTCCGTCGGGGTCGTCTCGCTCGGCGAGCTCGACCTCGCGTCGGTCGGCCCGAGGATCGTCGCCGCGGCGGCCGAGGTCGCCGCGCGACTGGGCTGACCCCCCTTCGCCCCCGTCTTGACAGGGCCGGGCGACCTCGCGACCATGAGTCCGGAAGAAGGACATAGTCGTCCGATAGTCGGACGGTGGCTCAGGAGGTCTGCGATGGCGTACTACCGCGCGACGGGCAGCATCCCGCCCAAGCGGCACACCCAGCACCCGGACGGCGAGGGCGGGCTCTACTACGAGGAGCTCATGGGCGAGGAGGGCTTCTCGAGCGACAGCTCGCTGCTCTACCACCGCGAGATCCCCAGCGAGATCACCGCGAGCGAGATCTGGGAGCTGCCCGACCAGACCCTCACGGCGAACCACCCGCTCAAGCCCATGCACCTGCAGCCGCACCGCCTCTTCGGCGAGGACGACGCCGCAGTGGCCGAGGTCGACGCCGTGCAGGGCCGCCGCCTCCTCCTCGGCAACGGTGACGTGCGGATCTCCTACGTCGTCGCCGGCGCGGTGAGCCCCTGGTACCGCAACGCCGTCGGCGACGAGCTCGTCTACGTCGAGCGCGGCGCCGGACGCGTCGAGACGGTCTTCGGCTCGCTCGAGGTGGCGAAGGGCGACTACGTCGTCATGCCCCGCGCGACGACCCACCGCTGGCTGCCCGCGTCCTCGGCCGACGCGGCCGACGGGTCCGTGCTGCGCCTGTACGTCTGCGAGGCGAGCAGCCACATCCAGCCGCCGAAGCGCTACCTCTCGAAGCACGGCCAGCTGCTCGAGCACGCCCCGTACTGCGAGCGCGACCTGCGCGGCCCCCAGGGGCCCCTGCTCGCCGAGGACATCGGTGCCGAGCGCGGCGAGAGCACCGAGGTGCTCGTGCGCCATCGTGGCAACGGGCCCGGCGGGGTCGTCGGCACCCGCTTCACCTACCCCTTCCACCCGCTCGACGTCGTCGGCTGGGACGGCTGCCTCTACCCCTACGTCTTCAACATCGCCGACTACGAGCCGATCACCGGCCGGGTCCACCAGCCGCCGCCCGTGCACCAGGTGTGGGAGGGGTGGAACTTCGTCGTGTGCAACTTCGTGCCGCGCAAGGTCGACTACCACCCGCTGTCGATCCCGGTGCCGTACTACCACTCGAACGTCGACAGCGACGAGGTGATGTTCTACGTCGACGGCGACTACGAGGCGCGCAAGGGCTCGGGCATCGGGCGCGGCTCGATCAGCCTGCACCCCGGCGGGCACGCCCACGGGCCGCAGCCGGGTGCCTACGAGAAGTCGATCGGCATCGAGTACTTCGACGAGACGGCCGTCATGGTGGACACCTTCCGGCCCCTCGAGATCGGCGAAGGGGGACTGGCCTGCGACGACGGCCGGTACGCCTGGAGCTGGACCGGCGGGCGCTGACCGCTCGGCCGGTCCCGGTCGCGCTCAGACGGGGACGCCGAGCCGGTAGCCCCGCTTGACGACGGTCTGCACGAGGTCGCGCCGGCCGGCGGCCTCGCGCACCCGTGACACGGCGACCTCGGCCGCGTGCGGGTCGGTGGAGTCGCCGGGCAGCACACCGAGCAGCTGCTCGCGGGAGACGACGGCGCCCTGGGCGTCGACGAGGGCGCGCAGCACGGCCAGCCCGCTCGGCGAGAGCGGCAGCACGCGCTCGCCGAGGATGGCCGCCGTGCCGCGCACCTGCAGCTCGCCGGCGACGGTCGTCACGGCCGGGCACCGGGCGCCGGAGTAGTGGGCGAGCACGGCGCGCACGAGCGCGCCGAGGCGACCCCGCTCGGGGACGACGGGCTCGATGCCCGCCTCGCGCAGGGGCGCTGCGGTGACCGGCCCGACGGCCGCGGCGACGAGGCCGCCGCTCGCCGCCCGGGCGACGAGGTCGCCGAGGACCCCTTCGCCCCGGGCCGCGTCGAGCCAGGCCTGCGCCCCCGGGGCAGAGGTGAAGACGACGCAGTCGATCGCCCCGGCGGCGCTGTCGCGCACGGAGGCCGCGACCGCCTCGGGGTCGCGCGGCGGTCCCCAGCGGTAGACGACGAAGGGGGCGACGTCCGCCCCGGCGTCGGCGAGCGCGACGTCGAGCCCGTCCGCGCCCGCCCCGTGGTGCTGGATCGCGACGCGCAGGCCGCTCACCCCTTCGTCGAGGAGCAGACGCAGGATCTCCGCCGAGGTCTCGGACTCGGCGACCCAGTCGGGGGTGAGGCCGGCGGCCATGATCGCGCCCTTGGCCTTCGGGCCGCGGGCGACGACGCGCGTGCCGGCGAGCACCTCGTGCAGCTCGGCGCCCAGACCGCCGGCGTCGGCGGCCTCGAGCCAGCCGCGGAAGCCGACCCCGGTCGTCACGACGAGCACGTCGGGCGGGGCCGCGACGAGGTCACGGGTGGCACGCAGCAGCTGCGCGTCGTCGGTGTGCGGCACGATCGTCAGCGCCGGGGCGTGCCGCACGCTCGCGCCGCGACGCTCCAGCGCGGCGGCGAGGTCGGCCGAGCGGCGGTCCGCGGTGACGAGGACGACGCAGCCGGCGAGGACTGCCGGGAGCGCGGTGCTCACGCGACGGCCTCGACGAGGGCCCGCGCGTCGAGGAAGCCCTCCGCAGCCACCGCCCCGACGACGACCACCGCGGGGGAGCGCACACCGATCTGCGCGGCGACGGCAGCGACCTGCGACAGGGGCGCGCGGGTGACCCGCTCGTCGGGCGTGCTGCCGGACTCGACGACGGCGACGGGGGTGGAGGGCGCGGCACCGGCCGCGAGCAGCGAGGCGGCGTGCTCGGCCAGGCGGGCGACGCCCATGAGGACGACGAGCGTGGCCTCGCCGGTGACGACGGCGCTCGTCGCCGTCGCGGTGAGGGGCTCGTGCCCGTGGGTGACGTGGACGGCGCCGACGACCCCCCGGTGGGTGCTCGGCACCCCGGCGAGCGCGGGGACCGCGAGGGCGCTGGAGATGCCGGGCACCACCTCGACCTCGACGCCCGCGTCGCGGCAGGCGAGGACCTCCTCGCCCCCGCGCCCGAGGACGAAGGGGTCGCCGCCCTTGAGCCGCACCACCACCTGACCGCGCCGGGCCCGCTCGACGATGAGCTCGTCGATCCGCTCCTGGCTCATCGCGTGCTGGCCCGGGGCCTTGCCGACGTCGATGATCTCGACCCGCAGCGGCAGGTCGTCGAGCACGGAGGTCGGGCCGAGCCGGTCGGCGACGACGACATCGGCGCTGCGCAGGTGGCGCAGGGCGCGCACGGTCAGCAGGTCGGGGTCGCCCGGTCCGCCGCCGACGAGGACGACGCGGCCCGGCGTGTGTCGAGGTGCCATGACCTCATGCTCCGACGGACGACGGCTCCGGCGATGACGTCGGTGTTGCGCCGGTGTTTCGGCCGCTCCCGACGAGGACCCGACCCGCCTCGACCCGCACCGGCCAGGTCGGCAGCACCCGCTCCTCCCCGCCGACGGTGTCGAGGCAGGCCCCGGTGCGCAGGTCGAAGACCTGCTTGTACATCGGCGACACGAGGCACGGCCGGTCGCCGCGCGTGCCGACGATGCCGCGAGCCATGACGTGGGCACCGCTGTACGGGTCGCGCTGGTCGACGGCGAAGACCTCGCCGCCGGCCGTGCGCACGACGGCGACCTGCTCGCCGTCGACGAGGGCGAGCACCGCCTCGTCGAGACCGATGGTCTCGACGTCGCACACCGTCGTCCAGCTCATGAGCGCACCTCCAGGGTCGTGCCGGCGACGAGCACCGGGCCGGATCGTTCGGCCGGCGTCGCCGGCCGGGCCTGGCCGCGCTCGGCGACGTAGGCGAGGGTGTCGTCGTGCGCGTCGGGCGCGTTGATGAAGGTCGTGAAGCGCGCCAGGGTCTGCGGGTCCTCCAGCGCCGCCGCCCACTCGTCGACGTAGGTGTCGACGTGCTGGGCCATCGCGGCGTCGAGGTCGGCGGCGATGCCCAGCGAGTCCTCGAGGACGACCGCCCGGATCGCGTCGAGACCCCCTTCGTGGTCCTCCTGCCAGGCCGCGGTGCGCTGGAGGCGGTCTGCCGTGCGCACGTAGTACATGAGGTAGCGGTCGATCGCGCGGACGAGCTCGTCGGTGGGGAGGTCCTCGGCGAGCAGCTGGGCGTGGCGCGGGGTGAAGCCGCCGTTGCCGCCGACGTAGAGGTTCCAGCCGTGGTCGGTGGCGATGACGCCGACGTCCTTGCCGCGCGCCTCGGCGCACTCCCGGGCGCAGCCGGAGACCCCGAGCTTGATCTTGTGCGGGCTGCGCAGGCCCCGGTAGCGCTCCTCGAGGGCGATGGCCAGGCCGACCGAGTCCTGCACCCCGTA
Source organism: Janibacter sp. UYMM211 (assembly GCF_040547045.1). Lineage (NCBI taxonomy): Bacteria > Bacillati > Actinomycetota > Actinomycetes > Micrococcales > Intrasporangiaceae > Janibacter > Janibacter sp. UYMM211. The sequence goes on from NZ_JBEPOY010000002.1 coordinate 568,009, forward strand.
GCGGCACCACGTCGAGCCGACGCAGGACTTCACCGTGCGCAGCGACTTGCCGTAGGCGTGTCCGGACTCGAAGCCCGCGTCGACGAGCCGGCGCCAGATGTCGGGCAGCTGGTCGAGCCGGGCCCCGAAGAGGTCGATCCGCTGGCCGCCGGTGATCTTCGTGTAGAGCCCGAAGTCGCGGGCGATCTCGCCGATGACGATGAGCCCCTCCGGGGTGATCTCGCCGCCGGGGATGCGCGGGACGACGGAGTAGGAGCCGTCCTTCTGCATGTTCGCGAGGTAGCGGTCGTTGGTGTCCTGCAGGCCGGCACGCCCCTGCGTCAGCGGGTGCTCGTTCCACAGGGACGCGAGCACCGAGGCGACGACCGGCTTGCAGATGTCGCAGCCCTGCCCGCGCCCGTGCCGCTCGACGACCTCGGTGAAGGAGCGCAGCCGCCCGACCCGCACGACGTCGAAGAGCTGGGCGCGCGAGAGGTCGATGTGCTCGCACAGCGCGTCGCTCACCTCGACGCCGGAGCGCTCGAGCTCGGTCGTCATGAGGCGCTTGACGAGCGGCAGGCAGGACCCGCAGCTCGTGCCCGCACGGGTGCACGCCTTGACGGCCGGCAGGTCGGTGCACGCGTGCTCGGTGACCGACCCGCGCACGGTGCCGGCGCTGACGTTGTTGCACGAGCACACCGTGGCGTCGTCGGGCAGCTCGGCCGAGGGAGCAGCGCCCGCGCCCTCGGGCAAGAGGTAGGAGACGGGGTCGCCGGGCAGCTCGCGGCCGAGCATCGGGCGCAGCCCGGCGTAGGCGGAGGCGTCACCGACGAGGATGCCGCCGCGCAGGGTGCGGGCGTCGTCGGACAGGACGAGCTTCTTGTACACCCCGGCGACCGGGTCGGAGACGACGACGTCGAGGCTGCCGGGCTCGGTGCCGAAGGCGTCGCCGAAGCTCGCGACGTCGACACCGAGCAGCTTGAGCTTCGTCGCCGTGTCGGCGCCCGGGAAGGTCGCGGCTCCGCCGAGGAGGCGGTCGGCGGTGACCTCGGCCATCGCGTAGCCGGGGGCGACGATGCCCCACACCCGGCCCTCGATGCACGCGACCTCGCCGATCGCCGAGATCGCCGGGTCGGAGGTGCGGCACGCGTCGTCGACGACGACGCCGCCGCGCTCGCCGGTCTCGAGCCCGCACGCGCGGGCCAGCTCGTCGCGGGGCCTGACCCCCGTCGCGAGGACGACGACGTCAACGGGCAGGGCGGGCCCGTCGGCGAAGTGCATCCGGTGCACCCGTCCGCGCTCGCCGCTGATCCGCGACGTGGCCGTGCCGGTGCGCACGTCGACGCCGAGCCCGGTGATGAGGCGCCGCAGGGCCTCGCCACCGCCGTCGTCGACCTGGATCGGCATGAGCCGTGGTGCGAACTCGACGACGTGGCTGGCGACCTCGAGCGCCTGCAGGGCGCCGGCCGCCTCGAGCCCGAGCAGGCCGCCGCCGACGACCGCACCGCGCAGCGGCCGGTTGTGGCGCTCGCGCAGCGCCTCGACCCACTGCCGCAGCGCGGCGACGTCGTCGATGGTGCGGTAGACGAAGCAGCCCTGGAGGTCGGTGCCGGGCACCGGGGGCACCGCTGCCGAGGAGCCGGTCGCGAGGACGAGCTCGTCGAAGGGGAGGACCCTGCCGTCGCTGCACGTCACCTCGCGCATCTCGCGGTCGACCCGGGTGGCGGCCACGCCACGCCGGATCGTCACGAGCGGGTCGTCCCAGATCTCCGCGCCGCCGAGGGAGAGGTCGTCGGGGTCGCGTCCGGAGAAGTACGACGTCAGCGCGACGCGGTCGTACGGCGCACGGGGCTCCTCGCACAGGAGGGTGATCGCCCAGCGGCCGTCGGTGTCGCGCTCGCGCAGGGCGTCGACGAGCCGGCGGGCGACCATGCCGCCGCCGACGACGACGAGCTGCTTCGGGTGGTGGGTCATGGCAGGAGCCTCTCGGTCGGACGTGTCGTCGGGTGTCGGTCGCGGTTTCGCCGTCGTCACGGTGTGCTCACGCGGGGGCGTCGGCGGGTGTGAGGGCGGCGAGGAGGGCGCAGACGTCGGCGCGGCAGGAGCCGCACCCGGTGCTGGCGCGGGTGCGGGCGGCGACCTCGGCGACGTCGTGAGCGCCGTCGGCGACGGCGGCGCGGATCGCCCCCTTCGTCACGCTCGAGCAGCGGCAGACCACGCGGTCGTCGGGCATCTCGGTGACGGGCACGCGGGCGACGGGCTCGCCGGCGAGGGCGGTGAGGAGGAGCCGCGCGGGGTCGGTGGGCAGCGGGGTCCGGCGTGTGTACGCGACGACGAGGTCGGCGGCGACGTCCGGGCTGCCGATGCACGTGGCGCCGACGAGACGGTCGCCGACGACGCTCACCTCGACGTGCCGCCCGGCGGCGGGGTCGCTGAGCGCGAGCGTGCGCGCGTCGGCGCCGCCGCTCACCCCCATCGTCACGACGTCGACGCCGTGGGCCTTGACCCGGACGACGTCGTCCCCGGCGGGGGTGGGAGCCGGGGCCGGGGGTCTCGTCCCGCTCGTGAGGAGCTCGGCGAGCCGCGCCGACTGCGCCCAGCCCTGGGCGACGAGGCCGGTGCCGCCCTCGGGCGGCTCGGCGCAGTCGCCGACGGCGAAGACCCGGGGGTCGGCCGTGCGGCTGTGCTCGTCGACGAGCACGCCGCGCCCGACGGCGAGCCCGGCGCCGCGGGCCAGGTCGGTGTCGGGGACCGTGCCCGCCGTGACGACGAGCAGGTCGGCGGGGACGGCCTCGCCGTCGGAGAGGCGCACTCCCTCGACGGCGCGCCGGCCGTCGGCGCCCGCCGTCGTGACGACCTCCGTCGCACCCCGGCCGAGCCGGTGCCCGACGCCGAGGTCGTGCAGGGAGCGGGCGAGCACGTCGGCGGCCTGGCTGCCGAGCTGGCGGTCCATGAGACCGGCGCCGGGGTGCACGACGACGACCTCGAGACCGCGGCGCCGCAGACCGGTCGCGACCTCGAGCCCGAGGACCCCACCGCCGAGGACGACGGCGTGACGGGCCGTGCGGCTCGCGGCGACGACGGCGGTCGCGTCGCCGAGGGTGCGCAGCGGGTGGACGCCGGCCGGCAGCGTGCCGCCCTCGCCGCCCCGCAGACCGGGCAGGTCGGGCACGCGGGCCCTCGCGCCGGTGGCGAGGACGAGGAAGTCGTAGCGCAGCCGGCGGCCGTCGGACGTCGTCACGGACCGGTCCGCCCGGTCGACCGAGGCGACCGCGACCCCTTCGTGCACCGCGAGGCGGTCGTGCGGCAGCGGCGGCAGGCCGATCTCGCTCGCCGCGTACCGCCCGGCGACGACGTCGGAGAGCAGGACACGGTTGTAGGGCGTCGTCGCCTCGGCGCCGAGGACCGTGACGTCGAGCCGGCCGGCGGAGTCGGCGGCGAGCAGGTCGTCGGCGACCCGCGCCCCGACCATGCCGGCGCCGACGACGAGCACACGGGTCATCGCACGGCCCCCGCGAGGTCGGCCGTGCCGGGGGCGTCGGCGGCCGGGGTGAGCGAGACCGTGCACACCTTGAGCTCGGGCATCGAGGAGACGGGGTCGACGACGGGCGAGGTGATCTCGTTGACGCCGCCCGGCCCGGCCCAGTGGAAGGCCATGAAGACCGTGTCCGGTCGGGTCCCGGCGTCGACCCGCACCCGGGCGGTGACCCGCCCGCGCAGGCCGTCGAGGTGGACGAGGTCGCCGTCGGCGACGCCGGTGCGCTCGGCGAGGAGGGGGTGGACCTCGACGAAGGGGTCACCGGCCGCCTCCACGAGCTCGGGCACCCGACGGGTCTGCGCGCCGGACTGGTAGTGCGCGAGCACCCGACCGGTGACGAGGTAGACCGGGGTGGTCGGGCCGAGGTCGTCGGAGGGCCCGCGGTGGCGGACCGGCACGAGGCGGGCCCGCCCGTCGGGGGTGGGGAAGCGGTCGAGGAAGAGACGCGGGGTGCCCGGGTGGTCGGGGGTGCCGTCCGGCGTCGCGGGGCACGGCCAGTGCAGCGCGGTGCCGCCGTCGTCCGCACCGCTCGCCTCGGCCGCGTCGAGCCGGGCGTGGCTGAGACCGGAGTAGTCGGCGACGCCCCCGGCGGAGGCGCGGGCCAGCTCGTCGAAGACCTCGGCGGGGTCGCTCGACCACGTGCCGGGCGCCCCGAGCCGGCGGGCCAGCTCGGCCCACACCCACAGCTCGGAGCGCACGCCGGCCGGTGGGAGCACCGCGGCCCGGCGTCGCAGGACCCGGCCCTCGAGGCTCGTCATGGTGCCCTCCTCCTCGGCCCACTGGGTCACCGGCAGGACGACGTCGGCGAGCAGCGCGGTCTCGGACGGCACGAGGTCGCACACGACGAGCAGGTCGAGCGCGGCGAGGCGCTCGTGGACGCCGGAGCTGCCGGGCACGCTGACGGCGGGGTTCGAGCCGTGGACGAGCAGGGCGCGCGGTCCGCCCGGTCGCCCGAGGGCGTCGAGGAGCGCGACGGCGGGGATGCCGGGACCGGGCAGCTCGTCGGGGTCGACGCCCCACACCTGGGCGACGTGCGCCCGGGCGGCCGGGTCGGTGATGGAGCGGTACCCGGGCAGCTGGTCGCACTTCTGGCCGTGCTCGCGACCGCCCTGGCCGTTGCCCTGACCGGTGATCGCGCCGTAGCCGCTGCCGACCCGGCCGACGAGACCGAGGAGGAGCGCGAGCGCGATCGCCGCGCTCACCGTGTCGGTGCCCTGGCGGGACTGCTCGACGCCTCGCCCGGTGAGCACGTAGGCGCCCGCGCCGCCGCGGTGTGGAGAGGCCGCGGCGAGCAGGTGGGCGGTGCGCCGCAGCGTGCGCGCCGGCACCCCGCAGACCTGCTCGGCGCGCTCGGGCCACCACGGGGCGACCGCCGAGCGCAGCGCGTCGAGCCCGCTCGTGCGCTCGGTGACGTACCGCTCGTCGAGGAGCCGGTCGGCGAGGACGACGTGGGCCAGCGCCAGCAGGACGACGAGGTCGGTGCCCGGCAGGGGCTGCAGGTGGATGCCCGCGCCGTCGTCGGCGAGCGCGGCGGTCGCGCTGTGCCGCGGGTCGGCGACGACGAGGCCACCCCGCCGGCGCACCCCGGTGAGGTGGGCCACCGCGGGGGGCGAGGTCTCGGCGAGGTTGGAGCCGAGGAGCAGGACCGCGTCGGCGCCGGCGAGGTCGGCGAGGGGGAAGGGCAGGCCGCGGTCGAGGCCGAGGCTGCGGTTCGTGGCCGCGGCCGCCGAGCTCATGCAGAAGCGGCCGTTGTAGTCGACCATCGCCGTGCCGAGGGCGACCCGGGCGAGCTTGCCCAGGACGTACGCCTTCTCGTTCGTCAGCCCTCCGCCGCCGAAGACGGCGACGCTGTCGGCGCCGTGCTCGCGGCGCAGGTCCGCCAGCCGGTCGGCGACGAGGTCCAGCGCGTCGTCCCACGACGCCGGTGCCAGCACGCCGTCGGCGCCGCGCACGAGCGGCTCGACGAGACGGTCGGGGGCCCGCAGCAGCGCCGGCGAGGTCCACCCCTTCTGGCACATCCCTCCCTTCGACGTCGGGAAGGCACGCCCGGCGGGCTCGACGACGCCGTCCGCGCCGACGGTGAGCCGCTGCGCGCACTGCAGCGCGCAGTAGGGGCAATGCGTGTCAGTGGCTCGGGTGTCGGTCATGTCAGACGGTGTGCTCGGCGAGGGCGCTGCCGCGGCGGGCGTAGCGCACCCAGGTGAGCAGGCCCATGAGCACGTAGGCGGCGACGAAGACCCATAGCGCGGGCACGAGCGAGCCGAGCTCGGTGCGCGCCAGGCGCAGGCCCTGCGGGATGAGGAAGCCGCCGTACGCCCCGACCGCCCCGGCGATGCCGATGCAGGCGGCGGCGGCGCGACGGGCCCGGGGCAGGTCGGCGGCCGAGACCCCGGCGCGGAAGACGGCGGGGATCATCCGGTAGGTGGCGCCGTTGCCGATGCCCGAGCCGGCGAACATCACGACGAAGCTCGCGACGAAGAGGACGAAGGAGTGCTGGGCGAGCGCGAGGACCGCCCCGACCGCCCCGGCGGCCATGACGGCGAAGGCGGCGATCGTCACCCGGGCGCCGCCGAGCCGGTCGGCGACGGACCCGCCGAGCGGTCGGGTGAGCGCACCGACGACCGCGCCGACGAAGGCGATGTAGGGCGACTGCTCGGGGAACTGGCTGACGAGCAGCGTGGGGAAGGCGGCGGAGTAGCCGACGAAGGAGCCGAAGGTGCCGATGTAGAGCACGGAGATGACCCAGGTGTCGCGCCGGCGGCACGCGTCGCGGTAGGAGCCGAGGTCGGAGCGGGCCTCGCGCAGGTTGTCCATGCCGCGCCAGGCGAGGACGGCGGCGAGGAGCACGAGCGGCACCATGACGAGCCCCGCGTACTCGAGGTGGATGCCGGCGCCGACGGCGACGACGGCGGGGATGACCATCTGGACGATGCCGGTGCCGAGGTTGCCGCCTGCGGCGTTGATGCCGAGCGCCCGGCCCTTCGCGGCCTCGGGGAAGAAGAAGGAGATGTTCGTCATCGACGAGGCGAAGTTGCCGCCGCCGAGCCCGGCGAGCGCGGCGCACGCGAGGAGCACCCCGAAGCCCTGCTGGGTGCTCACCGACCAGGCGAGCGCGAGGGTCGGCAGGAGGAGCAGGAGCGCCGAGACGACGGTCCAGTTGCGCCCGCCGACCTTCGTCACCGCGAAGGAGTAGGGCACGCGCAGGGTCGCGCCGACGAGCGCGGGGAGCGAGACGAGCCAGAACTGCTCGCCGAGCGTCACCGGGATGCCGGCCGCCGGCAGCTGGGGCACGACGACGCTCCACAGCGCCCAGACGCAGAAGCCGAGGAACTCGGCGTAGACCGAGAGCCCGAGGTTGCGCCGGGCCAGCCGTCGGCCGCCGTGCTCCCAGGCGACCGGGTCCTCCGGGTCCCAGTGCTTGACCCACCGGCCCGGTCCGACGACGGGGCCGGTCGGGGCGGGCGAGGTCTGCGGCGGCGCGAGCGCCTCGTCGGGAGCGGCGCTCCCGGGCAGTGCGGTGGTGGACATGCTGGCCTCGACTTCTCGTGCGAAGGGGGGCCCACCTGACCTCGTCGTCGTGCGGGCTGTCCTCGCCGAGACTGCCGAGCCGGTGTTACCGGCCGACGCGTGCCGCGGTGAAAGGGGCGTAACGCTGCGTGCACACCGGCGGGCGCGCCGGTGTGAGAAGTCGCGCCGCGGGGGCGCGCGGGGGCGCGGTCAGGCGCGGGCGACGCCCGCGGCGGCCATCTCGGCGAGCGCCCGCTGCGTGCTCTCCGGGGCGACGCCGGCGCACAGGTCCTCGAGCAGGCGGACCTGCAGACCGGCGCCCACGGCGTCGAGGACCGTGGCGTGCACGCAGTAGTCGGTCGCGATGCCGCACACGTCGACGGCGTCGACGTCGCGATCGCGCAGCCACGCCGCCAGACCGGTGCCGTCCTCGCTCGTGCCCTCGAAACCGCTGTACGCGGCCTCGTGGCGGCCCTTGCGGAAGACGGCGTCGACGTGGGGGAGCGCGGGCGCGAGGGCGGGGTGGAAGTCGGCGCCGGCCGTGCCGACCTCGCAGTGCACGGGCCAGCTGTCGACGTAGTCCGGCTCGGTGCCCGGCGTGGCCCAGTGCGAGCCCGGGTCGACGTGCCAGTCGGCCGTCGCGACGACGGCGGCGTACTCGCCCTTCGTGCTCAGGACCCGCTCGGCGGCCCGGCGGGCCACCTCGGCGCCCCCGGTCACGGCGAGGGATCCCCCTTCGCAGAAGTCGTTCTGGATGTCGACGAGCACGAGCGCACGGGCCATGCGACCGACGCTACCGCCCGGCTCAGGGGGTCTCGGTGACGAAGACCGTCTCGACCGCGGGGCGGCCGGCGCTCAGCTGGTGGGCGGATCGGGGCAGCTCGGCCATCGAGGCCTCGTGGCGCTCGCGGGCCGCGACGACGGTGCACCTCTCGCGGCCGATGACGACGCCGTCGCGCACGAGGGGGACGAGCAGCTCGCGGTCGCCGACCCCTTCGCCGTCGTCCTCGGGGAGCTCGTCGACGCCGATGAGCTCGGCGGAGGCGATGCCATGGGCGTCGAGGCGGCGCAGGGCGTACTTGCGCCCGCCGACGGACTGCTTGTCCTTGCTCTTCTTGACGACGCCGATCATCTCGCCGCTCTCGTCCTCGCGGGCGACGAGCTTGTAGACCATCGACGCCGTCGGGTGGCCCGAGCCGGTGACGACCCGGGTGCCGACGCCGTAGCCGTCGACCGGTGCTGCGGCCAGCGCCGCGATCGCGTACTCGTCGAGGTCGGAGGTCACGGTGATCCGGGTGCTCGTCGCGCCCAAGGAGTCGAGCTGGTCGCGGACCTCCTGGGCCTGCACGACGAGGTCACCGGAGTCCAGGCGCACGCCCCCGAGCCCGGTGCCGGCGACCTCGACGGCCGTGCGCACCCCCTCGGTGATGTCGTAGGTGTCGACGAGCAGGGTGGTGCTGGCACCGAGGGCGTCGACCTGGGCCCGGAAGGCGGCGCGCTCGTCGTCGTGCAAGAGGGTGAAGGCGTGCGCGGAGGTGCCCACCGTCGGCACGCCGTGGCGCCGGCCGGCCTCGAGGTTGGAGGTCGAGGCGAAGCCGGCGATGTAGGCGGCCCGCGCGGCGGCGACGGCGGCCTCCTCGTGCGTGCGCCGCGAGCCCATCTCGATGCACGGGCGGGTGCCGGCGGCGCCGGTCATCCGCGAGGCCGCGGAGGCGATCGCGCTGTCGTGGTTGAGGATCGAGAGGATGACCGTCTCGAGGATGACCCCGTGGGCGAAGTCGGCCTCGACGACGAGGATCGGCGAGTACGGGAAGTACGCGTCGCCCTCGGCGTAGCCCCACACGTCGCCGTCGAAGCGGTAGCCGGCGAGGAAGTCGAGCGTCGCCTCGTCGACGACGCCGCGCGAGCGCAGGTCGGCGATCTCGGCCTCGTCGAAGCGGAAGGACTCGATGGCGTCGAGGAGACGGCCGGTGCCCGCGACGACGCCGTAGCGCCGACCGTCGGGCAGGCGGCGGGCGAAGACCTCGAAGACGCAGCGACGGCTCGCCGCGCCGCTGCGCAGCGCCGCCTGGAGCATCGTCAGCTCGTAGTGGTCGGTGAGCAGGCCGGTGCTGGGGTCGGTCGTCGTCACGGCGTCACTCTATGGTTGTGCGGGTGAGTGCAGCGCCGGTGGACCAGCAGGTGCACGAGCCCGATCTCGTCGTCGACCCCGACGTCCCGTGGATCACGCTCGTGTGGAACGACCCGGTGAACCTCATGTCGTACGTGACCTGGGTCTTCCAGACGCACTTCGGCTACACCGAGCAGCACGCGACGAAGCTCATGATGGACGTGCACACGAAGGGCCGCGCCGTCGTCTCCACCGGGCCGAAGGAGCAGATGGAGCTCGACACCGAGGCGATGCAGGGCTACGGCCTGTGGGCCACCTACCAGAAGGACGACTGATGGCCCGCGCCTTCCAGCGCCGTGGTGAGGACGTCGTCGCCTGGCTCGACGCCGACGAGCGCGAGGTCCTCGCCCAGCTCGCCGAGCAGGTCCTCGACGTCGTCTCGCCGCAGGACGACGGCCCGGTGACGGCGGGCGAAGGGGAGGTCGACCCCTTCGACGCGATCGTCGCGGGCCTGGGGACCTTGAGCACCGACACGGGCACCCCCGACCCCGAGCGCTCGGCGGGCCTGGACGAGGAGCGCGACCCCGCGCTCGACCGGCTCTTCCCCGCGGGTCACCGCGGTGACCCCGAGGAGGCCCGCGAGTTCCGCCGGCTCACCGAGGGCGGGCTGCGCCAGCGCAAGGCGGGCAACCTGCGCACCCTCGCGCAGGCGGTCCTGCGGCCCTCGGCCGACCCGGGCGACCCCGAGGCGGTCGTGCTCGACCGGGGCGAGGCCGTCGCCGTGCTCGTCGCGCTCACCGACATCCGGCTTGTCATGGGCGAGCGGCTCGGCCTGCGCACCGACGACGACGCCGACCGGCTCGAGCGGGTCGTCGCCGATCTCGACGACGAGGACCCGGCGGCCTTCGCGCTCATGCTCTACGACTTCCTCACCTGGCTGCAGGAGTCGCTCGGCCGCACGCTGCCGGCCGGGCCGCCGCGCGGGGGCGCCGGGCGCACCGGGGGTGCTGCGTAGGGTGAGCGCCGTGGACGCGCCGATCGGGATCTTCGACTCCGGGTACGGCGGCCTCACCGTGCTGCGGGCGGTCCTCGACCAGCTGCCGCAGGAGGCGACGACCTACTTCGGCGACACTGCCCGGGCGCCGTACGGCCCGCGGCCGATCGCGCAGACCCGCCAGTACGCGCTCGAGTGCCTCGACCGGCTCGTCGAGCACGGGGTCAAGGTGCTCGTCATCGCGTGCAACACCGCCTCCGCCGCCGTCCTGCATGACGCCCGTGAGCGCTACGACGTGCCGGTCGTCGAGGTGATCCGCCCGGCGGTGCGCCGCGCGGTGCTCGCGACGCGGACCGACCGGGTCGGGGTGATCTCGACCGTCGGCACGCACCAGTCCGGGGCGTACGTCGACGCCTTCACGGCGGCGCCGCACCTGCGGGTGCTCTCGCAGCCGTGCCCCCGCTTCGTCGAGTTCGTCGAGTCGGGGACGACTGGTGGGCAGGAGCTCATCGCCGTCGCCCGCGAGTACCTCGAGCCGCTGCGGGCCGCGGAGGTCGACACGCTCGTGCTCGGCTGCACGCACTACCCCTTGCTCACCGGTGTCATCTCCTACGTCATGGGCGACGGGGTGACGCTCGTCTCGTCGGCCGAGGAGACGGCCAAGGACGTCTACCGTGTGCTTGCCGATAGGGACCTGCTGCGACCCGACGACGCCCCGCCGCCGGGGCACGGCTTCACCACGACCGGTGACGCCGAGGAGTTCCGGCGACTGGCCCGTCGCTTCCTCGGGCCCGAGGTCGGCAGCGTCTTCGGCAACATGAGAGGTGTCGCGTGAGGCTCACGGTCGTCGGGTGCTCCGGGTCCTTCGCGGGCCCGGCCTCGCCCGCGTCGTGCTACCTGCTGAGCGCCGACGACGGGCAGCGGACGTGGCGGGTCGCGCTCGACCTCGGCAACGGCGCGCTCGGTGCGCTGCAGCGCCACGTCGACCCCGCCTCGCTCGACGCGCTGCTGCTCACCCACTTGCACCCCGACCACTGCATGGACGTCACCGGTCTGTACGTCACCCGGCGCTACCGCCCGCAGGGGCCGCTGCCGACCCGCCTGCCCGTGTACGGCCCCGCCGGCACGGCCGACCGCCTCGCCGCGGCGTACGAGGGCATCGACGACGTCGGGATGACGCGCGAGCTCGACTTCCGGCGGCTCTCCGACACGATCCCCGTGCACATCGGCCCCTTCGTCATCACCCCGTACCGCGTCAACCACCCGGTCGAGGCGTACGGCTTCCGCGTCGAGAGCGGTGGGCGGGTGCTCGCGTACACGGGCGACACCGACGCGTGCCCGGCGCTGTCGCGGCTCATGCGCGACGCCGACCTCGTGCTCGCCGACTCCGCCTTCGTCGACGGGCGCGACCAGATCCCCGACGTCCACCTCTCGGGGTCCCGAGCCGCGCAGGCCGCGGTCGACGCCGGGGGAGTGGGGCGCCTCGTGCTCACCCACATCCCCGCGTGGAACGACCCCGAGGTCTGCCGCGCCCAGGCCGCCGCGGTGTGGTGCGGCGAGGGCCGCGAGGTCGAGCTCGCCGAGCCCGACGCGACCTACGAGGTCTGAGCCCCCCTTCGGGCGGGTCCAGGGGACGAGCCGCACCGGCCCGCCTCGAGTCGCACGAGCACGAGCACGAGCACGAGCCCAGGCACGTCGAGTCACCCCCGCTCGGCACGTCACACCAACCCCTCGTTTATCGGGTCACCCGAGAATCTTGTGACGCATGTGACGCCGCGTCGGTGCGGGCGGTGCTCAGCAAGACTTACCCCTGCTCAGCATGAGTCTCTTACCCATGCTGACCCGGGGTTTATCGGGTGACCCGAGAAACTTGTGGTTCGTGGGGCGTCGCTCAGGGGGCGAAGGGGGCGGTGGGGCTGCCCACGGCGGGTCACGTCCAGCCTCACGGGACCCTTAGCCTGGACGGCATGACCGACGCCACCTCCGCAGCACCTGCGCGCCACGACGGCCGCGCCCCCGGCGACCTCCGCGAGGTCCGCATCACCCGCAACTGGCTCGACCACGCCGAGGGCTCGGTGCTCGTCGAGTTCGGGCGCACCCGCGTGCTCGTCGCCGCGAGCTTCACCGAAGGGGTGCCGCGCTGGCTCAAGGGCCGCGGCACCGGCTGGGTCACCGCCGAGTACGAGATGCTGCCCCGCTCGACGAACACGCGCAGCGACCGCGAGTCGCGCCGCGGCAAGGTCGGCGGCCGCACCCACGAGATCAGCCGGCTCATCGGGCGCAGCCTGCGCGCCGTCATCGACACCTCGGCGCTCGGCGAGAACACCGTCGTCGTCGACTGCGACGTGCTCCAGGCCGACGGCGGTACCCGCACCGCGGCGATCACCGGCGCGTATGTCGCCCTCGCCGACGCGGTGGCCGACGCCCGCGCCCGCGGTCTTATCCCCGCCTCCGCCCAGCCGCTCACCGGCTCGCTCGCCGCTGTCTCGGTGGGCGTCGTCGACGGCCGCGCCGTGTGCGACCTCGACTACCCCGAGGACTCGACCGCGCAGACCGACATGAACGTCGTCATGACCGGTACCGGCGACTTCGTCGAGGTGCAGGGCACGGCCGAGGGCGCCCCCTTCGACCGCGCGCTCCTCGACCAGCTGCTCGACCTCGGCGCGGCCGGCTGCGCCCAGCTCACCGTCCTGCAGCAGCAGGCCCTCGAGACCCCGGCGCGCGAGCGCGTGCGATGAGGGTCGTCCTCGCCACGCACAACGAGCACAAGGTCGAGGAGCTGCAGCAGATCCTCTCCGGCCCGCTCGGCGACCTCGGTCTCGAGGTCGTCTCGATGGCCGCCTACCCCGAGGTCGGCGAGGTGCCCGAGACCGAGGTGACCTTCGTCGGCAACGCCACGCTCAAGGCGCGCGCGGTGGCTGCCGCGACCGGTCTGCCGGCTCTCGCCGACGACTCCGGCCTCAGCGTCGACGTGCTCGGCGGCTCTCCGGGGGTCTTCTCCGCGCGCTGGTCCGGTCTGCACGGCGGCGAGGACCTGCGCCGCGCCGAGCGCGACCGCCGCAACCTCCAGCTGCTCCTCGACCAGCTCGCCGACGTGCCCGACGAGCACCGCCGGGCGGCCTTCCGCTGCGCCGCGGTCCTCGCCCTGCCCGGTGCCGAGGACGTCGTGTCGACCGAGGGCCGGGTCGAGGGCGTCGTCGTGCGGGAGCCCGTGGGGGAGAACGGCTTCGGGTACGACCCGGTCTTCGTGCCCGACGGCGGGACCCGCACGCTCGCCGAGCACTCCGACGAGGAGAAGAACGCGATCAGCCACCGCGGCGCGGCCTTCCGCGCGATGGTGCCGCTGCTGCGCGAGCACCTCGCCTGATCTCACCGGTGCCGAAGGCGGGACTTGAACCCGCACACCCGAGGGCACGAGAACCTAAATCTCGCGTGTCTGCCAGTTCCACCACTTCGGCGCGACGCCCGTCGTGGGCGCGGTGGGAGTCTATGGGGGTGACGACCCACGACTACACCGCGACCCTCGTCTGGGAGGGATCCACGGCGCTCGGCTACGAGCACTACGACCGCGGCCACGCCGCCGGGGTCGGCGGTGAGCAGCTCGAGCTGAGCGCCGACCCCTCCTTCGGCGGTGACCCGGCGCGGCTCAACCCCGAGCAGCTGCTGCTCGCGGCGGCGAGCAGCTGCCAGCTGCTGTCCTTCCTCGCCGTCGCCGCGCGGGCGCGGCTCGACGTCGTCGGCTACCGCGACGCGGCGCAGGCCGTCATGGACGAGGCCGACCCACCCCTTCGCGTCGGGCGGATCACCCTTCGCCCCGAGGTGACGGTGCGCGGCGACGTGCCCGACTCCCGCATCCACCACCTGCTCGAGGTGGCCCACCGCGAGTGCTTCGTCGCCCGCTCGCTGACGAGCGAGGTCGTCATCGAGGCGACCGTCGTCCGTGCCACCTAGACCGCCCGCTACGACGCAGTACTGGTCGTGATCACGACCAGTACTGCGTGGTAGCGGGGGCCGCGGCGTGGCCGTCGGGCAGGGGCGAAGGGGGGCGAAGGGGGAGTCAGCCGGCCCGACGGGTGCGGGCAGGGACCGACGAGGGGTCGAAGCCGTAGGGCAGCTCGAGACGGTGACGCGTCATCAGCGCGTCGTCGCCGAGCACCTGCGCCGTCGCGCCGTCCGCGACGACCTGGCCCGCGGCGAGGACGACGGATCGCTCGCACAGCTGCAGGGCGTACGGGAGGTCGTGGGTGACCATGAGCACGGTGACGTCGAGCGCGTCGACGATCTCGGCGAGCTCGCGCCGCGACGCCGGGTCGAGGTTGCTGCTCGGCTCGTCGAGCACGAGGATCTCCGGCTCCATCGCGAGCACCGTCGCCACCGCGACGCGCCGGCGCTGCCCGAAGGAGAGGTGGTGGGGCGCGCGGTCGGCGTGGTCGCCCATGTCGACCGCCTCGAGCGCCGCGTGCACCCGGGCGTCGAGCGCGTCGCCGCGCAGGCCGAGGTTGCGCGGGCCGAAGGCGACGTCCTGGCGCACCGTCGGCATGAAGAGCTGGTCGTCGGGGTCCTGGAAGACGACGCCGACGCGGCGACGGACCTCGAGCATGTGCTCGCCGTCGACGGGCAGCCCGGAGACGCGCACGCTGCCCGCCTCGGGCACGAGGATGCCGTTGAGGTGGAGCACGAGGGTCGTCTTGCCGGCGCCGTTCGGGCCGAGGAGGGCCACCCGCTCGCCGGCGTGGACGTGCAGGTCGACGCCGCGCAACGCGTGGTGGCCGTCGGGATAGGCGTGGTGCACCCCGCTGAGGTCGAGCACCGGCGCGCTCATCGCACGCCCCCGCCGGTGAGCGCCCACGCGGTCGTCGCGACGACGACGGCCGCGGCGGGCACGACGAGTGCTGCGGACCAGGTCGTCGCCCGCACGGCGACGCCGTCGTCGAGGTCGACCCGGCCCTGGAAGCCCCGCGAGAGCATCGCGAGGTGCACGCGCTCGCCGCGCTCGTAGCTGCGCACGAAGAGCGCGCCCGCCGTCGAGCCGAGGACGGGCCAGGACCGCAGCCCGCCGGTGCGGAAGCCGCGGCTCTCGCGGGCGACGCGCATCCGGCGCATCTCGCCGCTCACGACGTCGAGGTAGCGGATCATGAAGGACAGGACGAGCACGAGCTGGCGCGGGACGCGCAACCGGGCCAGCCCGCTCACGAGGTCGCCGGCCTCGGTCGTCGCGGCGAGCAGGACCGCGGCGAGGGCGCCGAGCGACCCCTTCGCGAAGAGCCCCCACCCGGCCCACAGGCCGGCCTGCGAGAGCTCGAGGGGGCCGACCGGCACCGTCGGACCCGTGGCGATGAAGGGCATCGTCACGGCGAGCAGCACGAAGGGGATCTCGACGACGAGCCGTCGGGCGAGGTAGCGCGGAGGGACCGTCGAGACGACGGCGACGCCGACGAGCAGCGCGAGGTGGACCGCGAAGGCCCAGACCGCCTCGCGCGGCGTGCCGACGACGGCGAGCACGAAGCCGAGGGTGGCGACGACCTTGACGTGCGCGGGGGCGCGGTGCAGGAGGGAGTGGCCGTGGAAGTGCAGGGTGTGGCCGTGGGGGCCGCCCACCTACTCCTCCCGCCGGCGGCGCAGCAGGAGCAGCAGCCCGCCCATGAGGACCGCGGTGA
Source organism: Janibacter sp. UYMM211 (assembly GCF_040547045.1). Lineage (NCBI taxonomy): Bacteria > Bacillati > Actinomycetota > Actinomycetes > Micrococcales > Intrasporangiaceae > Janibacter > Janibacter sp. UYMM211. The sequence goes on from NZ_JBEPOY010000002.1 coordinate 583,794, forward strand.
GCCCGACGCCGACGACGCCGGCGAGCGCGCCGCCGAGCCGTCCCTCGACGCCGCGGGTCTCGTACTCGGCCATGGGGGAGTCGGCGGTCGGGCTCTCCTGCGCGGTGTCGCCGAAGCCGACCTGGCTCGCGACGTGCTCGAGGCCGTCGGGGTGCGAGGAGGCCCAGCCGGAGACGACCCCGGCGAGCAGGAGCGAGACGAGGAGGCCGACGACGACGAGGGTGCGGGTCGAGACCCGGCGACTGGTGCCCTGGGTCTGCACGGCGGGACGGGTCATCGGGTGGCCTCCGGGGTCGTCGGGGCGAGGCGCTGCTCGCGCTGCCGCGCGAGCGCGGGCACGGCGCCGCGCACGAGGTCGGGCCGCGTGGCGAGCACGGCGGAGACGACGAGCGCGGTGATGACCGCCTCGCCGATGCCGATGACGGCGTGCCAGGTCACCATGAGCCCGACCATCGTGGAGAGGTCGACCGGAGCCTGACCGCCGACGGCGAAGAGCAGGGTGAAGACGAGGGCGGTCGCCGGCACGGAGACGGCCGCGGCGACGGCGGCCGCGGGGGTGACCATGGCCAGGCGGCGGGGGAGGACCGAGCGCACGGCGACGAAGACCGTCCAGCCGATCCACACGCCGGCGACGGCCATGAGCAGGACGTTGGTGCCGAGCGCGGTGATGCCGCCGTCGGCGAAGACGAGCGCCTGCACGACGAGGACGACCGTCACGGCGAGCGTCGCCACCCAGGGCCCCACGAGCACGGCGGCGAGGGCGCCGCCGAGGAGGTGCCCGCTCACCCCGACGCCGACGGGGAAGTTGAGCATCTGCGCGGCGAAGACGAAGACCGCGACGAGCCCGGCGAGCGGGGCGGCGCGGTCGTCGAGCTCGCGCCGGGACCGGGCGAGCGAGAGGGCGATCGCGCCGGCCGCGACCGCTGCGGTCCCGACCGAGGTCGGGATGTCGAGGAAGCCGTCGGGGACGTGCACAGGGTCGCTCCGTCGCGTTGGGTACGTTGGCAGGTGGACCTCGAGATCTTATTGCAGTTCTGTTGCACCTAGCGAAGGGAGACGGCCGATGGCCGCACGACTCAGCCCCGGGGACACCGCCCCCGACTTCACCCTCACCGACGACCGCGGCAAGCAGGTCACGCTGTCCGACCTGCGCGGTCGCAAGGTCATCGTCTACTTCTACCCGGCCGCGATGACGCCGGGCTGCACGACGCAGGCCTGCGACTTCACCGATCGCATCGACGTCCTTCAGGACCAGGGCTACACGGTCCTCGGCATCTCGCCGGACAGCCCGGACAAGCTCGCGACCTTCCGTGAGAAGGAGCACCTGCGGATCACGCTGCTCTCCGACCCCGACCGCGAGGTGATGACCCGGTACGGCGCCTACGGCGAGAAGAAGCTGTACGGCAAGACCGTCACCGGGGTCATCCGCTCGACCGTCGTCGTCGACGAGCAGGGCGAGGTGACGCACGCGATGTACAACGTCAAGGCGACCGGTCACGTCGCGAAGATCCAGCGTGACCTCGGGCTCCAGACCGCCTGACGCAGCCCCCATACTTGACCGCAAGTCACCGCGAGAAGGACGGACGAGCCTGACATGAGCAACACCACCCCGAGCCAGACGGCCCTGGAGAACGACATCTCGGCGCTGCGCGACCGCCTCGCCCGCTCGATCGACGAGCTGGCCGACCGCGCCGCCCCGAAGAACGTCGTGGCCCGCCAGAAGGAGTCGGCGAAGGCGTCGTTCTACAACGCCACCCGAACCCCCGACGGGCAGCTGCGCACCGACCGCGTCGCGATCGCCGCCGCCCTCGTCGTCGGCGTCGTCGCGCTGAAGATCATCTCGAGCCGCCGCAACCGCTGGTAGGCGCGCTCACCCCTTCGCCCACCAGCGCGAAGGGGGAGCACGAGGGGCCCCGGTCAGCCGACCGGGGCCCTTCGTCGTGCTCGGATCAGCGACCGCCCGCGAAGGGGCCGTCCTCGCCGAAGACCCGCTCGGCGAAGCGGGTGGCGATGACCTCGTGGGTCCGCGTGTCGGGGTGGAGGGCGTCGGGGAGCGGGTGCTCGGCCTCGTCCTGCTCCCCGTAGAGCGAGAGCCCGTCGAGGAGGTGCAGGTGGGGGTCGCCCCGGCGGGTGACGACCTCGGCGAGGGCCTCGCGCACGCGGCGCAGGGTGAGCCGGCCGAGCTCGTCGCCGCCGACCGGACCGGTGGCGACGAAGCCCACCTCACCACGCTGCAGCCGCTCGACGTCGAAGGCACCCGGGCCGGACGTGTCCTCGTGGATCGCGCAGTGGATCGGGGTGACGAGCACGAGCGGCGTCGTGGGGTGGCCGTCGCGGATCGTGTCGAGGAAGCCGTGCACGGCGGGCACGAAGGAGCGCAGCCGCATGACGTCGCCGTTCACGACGTTGATGCCGAGCGCGACGCTGAGGAGGTCGGCCGGGGTGTCCCGCATGACGCGGGCCATGAAGGGGTCGACGAGGGCGCTGCCGCCCAGGCCGAGGTTGCGCAGCTCGACCCCGGCGCCGCGGGCGACGAGCGAGGGCCAGGTCCGCGCGGGGGAGGTCGCGTTCGACCCCTGGCTGATCGAGCTGCCGTGGTGCAGCCAGCGCGGCCCGACGGGCTCGGCCGGGGCGACCGGGGCGTCGGCGCGCAGCTCGACGAGGTCGACGACCTCGTTGTGGGGGAGCCAGAGCTCGACGCGCTTCTCCCCGGCCGGCAGACCCTCGAAGCGCGACACGTGCGCCTCGCCCGCGCTCGTCTGCGTGCTGCGCGTCGCGAGGTCGACGAGCACGGTGTCGCCGCCGGTGAGCTCGTCCGAGGCGACGAGAGCGCCGTCGACGACGAGGTCGACCTGACCGCGCGGGCGCGGCAGCCCGCGGTAGGCGGTCCGCGTCGGGTGGGTGACGAGCTCGACGACGCCGGCGGTCGTCGTCATCGCCACCCGGACCCCGCTCGGCTGCGCCTGCATCGAGAGCAGCTGCGGGTCGGGGAAGCGCGTCGTGACGTCCTCGGGCAGGCGGTGCGGGCGCAGCCCGCGAGACGTCGTCTCGAGGTGGTCGTGACCGCGGACCAGGCCGGGGGCGAAGGGGACGGCGGTGACGGTGCTCATCGGGTGGGCTCCTCGGGGCGGGACGCGTCGGGCGGGACGACGAAAGGGCCCCGGTCGTCGACCGGGGCCCTTCGGGTGGTGCGCCATCAGGGACTCGAACCCCGAACCCGCTGATTAAGAGTCAGCTGCTCTGCCAATTGAGCTAATGGCGCGCGAGAAGAGACAGTAGCACCGGTGCAGCGGAGGGTGAAATCGGCTGCGGGCCCTGCCTCCTCGCGGTCAGCGCAGGTCGTCGTCGCGGAAGTCGTACTCGTCGTCCTGGCGCTCGCTGCGACCTCGCAGGTAGGCCACGAGGGCGCCGAGGAGGGCCAGTCCGCCGAGGGCGACGAGCAGCCAGACCCACCACGGGGTGCCGTCCTGGGCGCCGTCCGCGGTGCTCTCGACGGGCTCGTCGGTCGACGGGCTCGAGCTCGTCGTGCTCGGCTCGGTCGTCGTCTCGCTCGGGGTGGTCGTCGAGCTGCTGCTCGGGGTGTCGGACGTGCTCGACGTCGAGCTGGTGGAGGACGAGCTGGAGGTCGTCGTCGAGGTCGAGGAGGGCTCGCTCGTCGAGCTGCTCGACGGCTGGCTCGTCGAGGAGGCGGAGGGCTCGCTCGTCGAGGACGTGGAGGACGTCGAGGGCGTCGAGGTCGTGGGGGTCTTCGAGGTCGAGCTGCCGGAGGGCTCCGGGTCCTCGCCGCCCGAGGACTTGTAGGTGAAGGTGTACGACCCCGACACGGGGTGGCCGTCGGCGCTCGTCACCCGGTAGGACACCGTGTAGGTGCCCTCGTCCATCCGGGGGTCGAGCGACTGGTAGACGGTCGGGCCCTCGACCGTGGGCTTGCCCGTGCTCGCGGTCGTGCTGCCGGACTTCACCGTCACCGAGGTGAACTGGGGGTCGATCGCCTCGTTGAAGGTCAGCGCGACCTCCGGGGGCACCGCCGTGAGCGTCGAGCCCGAGGTCGGGCTCGAGCGGACCAGCGCCGCGTGGGCCGAGGCGGGCAGCGCGCCGGCGAGGGCGAGCACCGCGGCGACGCAGGCGACGAGGGAGGCGCGCAGGGCGCTGGTGGGCGAGATGACGGCGCGAGCTGAGGTCACGTGTCCATCCTGCCCGAGGCCCCTGACAGGCGCCTGCGAGGGGGTGGTCGGAGCACCCCTGACGAGCAGGTAGGATCGTCGCCGTCGTGCTGGGCGCTCCGTCCAGCAGGTCGTGGTGGGTGTAGCTCAGCTGGTAGAGCACCGCGTTGTGGTCGCGGGGGTCGCGGGTTCAAGCCCCGTCACTCACCCCAATGACGAAGGGGACCCGGTCGAGCCGACCGGGTCCCCTTCGTGCGTCTCGTGCAGACCCCGTCCCTGTGCCGGCGGGGCCGACCGATCAGGCCTGCGGCGAGCCGACCTGGTGCCGGGCGGCGATGCCGCGAAGGGTCTCGCTGTCCAGCCCGGGCGGGGGCACGAAGACGGCCTCGCGGTAGTAGCGCAGCTCGGCGATCGACTCGGTGATGTCGGCGAGAGCGCGGTGGCCGCCCTGCTTCTCGGGGGAGGCGAAGTAGGCGCGGGGGTACCAGCGGCGGGCGAGCTCCTTGATCGAGGAGACGTCGATGATCCGGTAGTGGAGGTGCCCGTCGAGCTCGGGCATGTCGCGGGCGAGGAAGCCGCGGTCGGTCGCGACGGTGTTGCCGCCGAGCGGGGCCTTGCGGGCCTCGGGCGCGTGCTCGCGGACGTAGGCGAGGACCTGCTCCTGGGCGTCCTGCAGGGTCGTGCCCTCGGCGAGCTGGTCGAGCAGGCCCGAGCTCGTGTGCATCTCGCGCACGAAGTCGCCCATCTGGGCCAGGGCCGCCTCCGGCGGGCGGACCACGACGTCGACACCCTCGCCGAGCACCGTGAGCTCGTAGTCGGTGACGAGCGCCGCCACCTCGACGAGCGCGTCGTGCTCGAGAGACAGCCCGGTCATCTCGCAGTCGATCCAGACGATGCGGTCGTTCGTCGACCGGGCGGACGGGGCGGGCGTATCAGAGGTCACGCGACGACTCTAGCCACTGGGGTCGGCGCGGCCCGGGGCGCCGTCGGCGGGCTCGACTACCCTTCGCGCATGAGTTGGCCGCAGCAGCCCCCGTCGGGCGGGCACCCCCAGCCCCCCACCGGGCAGCCCCCGGCCCCCGGCGCCCCCGCCCGCAGCGGACCGCCCGCGCCCTCCGGCCCGCCCGCTCCGAGCGGCCCGCCCGCCCGCAGCGGTCCCCCCGCGCCGGTGTCGTCGCGCCCGGGCCCGCCCGCGCCCCAGCACGGCCAGCACGACTGGGTCGAGCCGTACTCCGAGCCCCAGGAGCACTGGAGCAAGCCGCTCAAGGAGGCGTGGGGCTACGAGCAGCGCGGCCACCAGCAGCCCGTGCAGCAGCACTACGACCCGCAGTACGTCACCGCGCAGGCCCAGCACAACCCGACTGTGCGCCCGGGCGTGCGCCGCTGGGTCATCGGCGGGCTGATCGCGACCGCCTTCTCGGTCATCGCGCTGATGTTCGCCGCGTACTTCTCGCTGAGCTTCGGGGTCATCGCGACCCTGCTCGGCCTGCTCTTCGCGATCATCCCGCTCGGCATCGTCATCCCGATCTTCTTGTGGCTCGACCGCTTCGAGGCCGAGCCGTGGCGCTACCTGCTCGTCGCCTTCCTCTGGGGGGCGCTCGCCGCCACGCTGCCCTCCATCGTCCTCAACACGGCGGCCACCGTCGTCGTCGCGTCCTCCCTCGACGCGACCTCGGCCAACACGGTCGGCGCCGTCGTCGTCGCACCCCTCGTCGAGGAGACCTTCAAGGGGCTCTTCCTCGTCGTCATGCTGCTCTTCCGGCGCAACCAGCTCAACGGCCTGGCCGACGGCGTGACCTACGCCGGGCTGTGCGCGGCCGGCTTCGCCTTCACCGAGAACATCCTCTACCTCGCCCGTGGTTACTCGGAGATGGGCGGCGAGGCCTTCGCGACGATCTTCGTGCTGCGCGGGGTCATGTCCCCCTTCTGCCACCCGATGTTCACGGCGATGACCGGCATCGGCGTCGGCCTGGCCGCGTCGACCCGCAGCACGGCCGTCAAGGTCGTCGCCCCCTTCGTCGGCTGGTGCGCCGCGGTGCTCCTCCACGCCGGGTGGAACCTCTCGGCGAGCAACGGGCTCATCGGCTTCGTCCTCGGCTACGGCGTCGGCTTCCTGCTGCTCATCGCCTTCATCATCTTCATCGTGTGGGCGCGCGGCCGTGAGGGCCGGATCATCGGTCACTTCCTCCAGCCCTACGTGCAGACCGGCTGGCTCGCCCCCGGCGAGGTGACGATGCTGTCCTCGATGCGTCAGCGGCGCGAGGCGCGCACGTGGGCCAAGCTCAACGGCGGTCCGCAGAGCCTGAGCTCGATGCGCGCCTTCCAGGACACCGCCTCCGAGCTGGCGCTGCTGCGCGCCCGGATGCACAACCACCGGGTCGACGACGCGTCGATCTCGAAGGAGCGCGTGCTCCTTGACTCGATGACGGCCCGCCGTCGCGAGTTCGCCGGGATGTCGATCCGCTGATCTCGGTCAGCGGAGGGTGACGACCTCGACGGGCTCGTCGGTGAGCGCGGCGACGCTCGCCCGGTGGTCCGGGCAGCGCAGGACGACGTCGGCGAGCGTCACGGCCGTGGGGCGCTCCTCGCGGGCCCGCCAGTCGACGAGCGCCGGGGCCTCGTCCGGCCCGGTGACGACGACCTCGGTGGGGTCGACGACGAGACCGTGACCGGTGGCCTTGAGGATCGCCTCCTTGCGCGCCCAGACCTGGGCGCGGGCGGCGAGGAGCGCCTCGCCCTCGTGCCCGGCGAAGCCGTCGGCCTCCTCCGGTGCGAGCGTCACCTGGGCGAAGCCCCCGAAGTCGGCCTCCGTCACGTGCTCGACGTCGACGCCGAGCTCGGGCCCCTGGGCCACCGCGACGACGGCCAGGGCGTCCGTGTAGGACAAGGAGTACGACCACTGCGGGTGGCCGACGATCGTCGGCTTGCCGTGCTGGGTCGAGCCGCACGTCGGGCAGTGGCGGTCGAAGGCGAGGGACGCCGGGTCGACGCCGAGCAGGTCGCCGAGGACGCGCCGCACGTGCGCGTGGGCGGTGACGAAGGGGGAGGGCGCGCGCTTGCGGTCGGCCCGCGCGCGCTCGGCGTCGTCGAGGAGGTCCCGCAGGGCGGGGTCGTCGACGACCTCCGTCTCGGCGAGGCTCACACGCAGGACCATGGCTCGCATCATGGCAGGTCGTCCGCGCTCGTACACTGACCCTCGCGCGGGCACGCCCGCGAGCCCCCGTAGCTCAGCTGGACAGAGCAAGGGCCTTCTAATCCCGAGGTCGCAGGTTCGAGTCCTGCCGGGGGCGCTGGGCGCAAGCCCGCTCCGCGGGCTGCGCCCAGCGCGCGGGGCAGAAGCAAACAGGTGCTCGAACGGAGTGGGAGCGCCGCGGGGGCGCTGGGCGCAAGCCCGCTCCGCGGGCTGCGCCCAGCACGACCCTCGGGTCAGAGCAGCTCGACGCGGTCGGCCTGAGGCCCGCGGTCGCTCTGGCGCACCTGGTAGCGCACCCGGTCACCGGGGCGCAGCGGGTCGGCGCCACGGATCACCGAGACGTGCACGAAGAGGTCCGCGCCTCCCGCGTCGGGGGTGATGAAGCCGAAGCCGCGCTCGTCGTCGTAGCGCGCGACGACCCCTTCGCCACCTCGTGCCGGGGGACCGTCTGACCCGCGCCGGCCGTCCGAGCGCCCACGCGACGGCGGGGCGTTGCGCGGGGGTGCGCTGCGCGGCGCCTCGCGCACGAGGCGCACGTCGCGGGCCTGCGGGCCCCGGTCGCCCTCGACGACCTCGAAGGTGACGCGGTCGCCCTCGACGAGCCCGGGGAGCCCGTCGGCCAGCGACCGGACGTGCGCGAAGACGTCCTCGCCGCCGGTGTCCGGCTCGATGAAGCCGAAGCCCTTGTCGTCGTCGTACCAGGACACCGTGCCGTCGGCGCCGTCGGACGGCCCGGCCTCGCGGCCGGCCTGCGCCCCCAGGGGGATGAGGTTCTCGGCCTGCAGGCCCTTCTCGCCCTCGACGACGAAGAAGGCAGCCCGCATGCCCTCGGAAAGCACGCCGCCCCCGAGGACGGCCGAGCTGTGCACGAAGACCTCGGTGCTCTCCCCGTCGGGCGTGACGAAGCCGTACCCCTTCGCGGGCTCGTACCAGGCCACGGTGCCGAGGACGCCGAGCGCGTCTGCGGCCTGGTCTGCGGTCACCCGGACACGGCGCGCCTGCGGGCCGCGGTCGCCCTCGCCGATCTCGAGCTCGACGACCTGCCCCTCTCGGAGCACCCTCGTGCCGTCGCCACCGACGATCTCGGAGGCGTGGACGTAGAGGTCCTCGCCCCCGTCTGCGAGGGCGATGAAGCCGAACCCTCGCTCGGTGTCGAACCAGCGGACGGTTCCCTCGGTCATTGCTGACTCCTTCTTCGTGCTGCCACTGCTGTCACCCCAGTGTCCCCGACGCGGGCGCACCGGACCGACCGCGTCGCCCACCCGCTCGCGGGGGTGAGCCGGGAGACGCCGGGCGGCGTCCCCCCTTCGCCCAGGTCAGCGACGGTGCCGTGCGGGGCGAAGGGGGGCTGCTGGGCTAGGTTTGGGCCATGGCCGCCACACCCCCTGCGCAGGGGCTCCCGAGCAGCGACCTCCTCTCTCAGGTCAGGGTCCTGCGCGACGAGGTGGAGCGCGCCGAGCTCCCCCTCGACATCCCCTCGACCGACGCCGCCCGCGAGGGCCGGGCCGCGCTGCTCGCCCAGCTCGACGACTACGTCATCCCGCGACTGGCCTCGATCGACGCGCCCCTGCTCGCGGTCGTCGGAGGCTCGACGGGTGCCGGCAAGTCGACCCTCGTCAACTCCGTCCTGCGCCGCGAGGTGAGCGCCGTCGGCGTCATCCGGCCGACGACGACGAGCCCCGTGCTCATCCACCACCCCGGTGACGAGCGGTGGTTCCGCGACGCCCGGGTCCTGCCGTCGCTCGCCCGGGTCACCGGCTCGCCCTCCGACCCGCAACCGGGCACCGTGCGGCTCGTCCCCTCCGACACCCTCCCGGCGGGTCTCGCGCTCCTCGACGCCCCCGACATCGACTCCGTCGTCGCCGCCAACCGCAGCCTGGCCACCCAGCTGCTCCAGGCCGCCGACCTCTGGCTCTTCGTGACGACCGCCGCCCGCTATGCCGACGCCGTGCCGTGGGAGCTGCTGCGCCAGGCCTCCGAGCGGGGCACCGCCGTCGCGATCGTCCTCGACCGCGTCGACCCGGCTGCGATGGGAGAGGTGCGTGGCCATCTCGTCGAGATGCTGCGGGAGCAGGGTCTGCAGACCTCGCCGGTCTTCACCGTGCCCGAGGTCGACCTCGACCGCGCGGGCCTGATCCCCGAGCCGGACATCGCGCGCCTGCGCTCGTGGCTGGGCGCGCTCGCCGGCGACCAGCGCGCGCGCACCATCGTCATCAGGCAGACCCTCGACGGCGCGCTGCGCTCGCTCGATACCCGCGCCGGCGAGCTCGTGGCCGCCCTGTCGACGCAGCAGAGCGCGGTCTTCGACCTCAAGGGAGCGGCCTTCGCCGCGTACGACAAGGCCGAGGAGCAGGTCAAGGACGGCATGAGCGACGGCCAGCTGCTGCGCGGCGAGGTCCTCGCGCGCTGGCAGGAGTTCGTCGGCACCGGCGAGCTCTTCAAGAAGGTCGAGGCCGGCGTCTCGCGCGTCCGCGACCGCATCGGCGCCGCCTTCCGCGGTGCCCCAGCCCCGTCCAAGCCGCTCGACGAGGCCCTCCACGACGGGGTCGCCACCCTCGTGCAGGCCGAGGCCGACGCCGCCGCCGCGACGGTCGCCCGACGCTGGCGCAGCACCGAGGCCGGCCCCGCGCTCCTCGACGCCCGCCCCGACCTCGCCCGCTCCTCCGCCGACCTGCAGGAGCAGATCGAGCGGGCGGTGCGCGACTGGCAGGGCGACGTGCTCGACATCGTGCGTGCCGAGGGCGGCAACCGTCGCACCAACGCCCGGATCGCGGCCTACGGGGTCAACGGGATCGGGCTCTTCCTCATGCTCGTGAGCTTCGCCCACACCGGCGGGGTCCTCGTCGCCCCCGAGGTCGCCATCGCCGGCGGGACGACCGCCGTCGCGCAGAAGGTCCTCGAGGCGATCTTCGGCGACCAGGCGGTCCGCGAGATGTCGACGAAGGCTCGTACCCTCCTCCTCGAGCGCGTCCAGGGCATCTACGCCGCCGAGCGCGAGCGCTACGAGCAGGCGCTCGGCGCGATGACGATCTCCGACGGCCAGGTCCGCCGGCTGAGCCAGGCCGCCGAGGCCGTGCGAGCGGCACGATGAGCCCGCTGCTGCCGGGCCGGTCGAAGGCGAGGGCGCTGTCGGTCGAGGAGCTGCGCGACCGCTCGGCGAGCCTGCGCGAGGCGCTGGACGAAGGGGGAGACCTCCTCGACCCGACGGCGTCGGCGCGGGCGCGCGAGGTGAGCGACAAGGTCGACGAGCGCACCCGTCTCGTCGGCGGTCGCACCGTCGTCGCGCTCGCCGGGGCGACCGGCTCGGGCAAGTCTTCGCTCTTCAACGCGCTCGTCGGCGAGGAGGTCGCCCAGGCCGGAATGCGCCGCCCGACGACCTCGACGCCGACCGCGGCGGTCTGGGGCGAGGAGCCCGTCGGCGAGCTGCTCGACTGGCTCGGCGTCGGCCGCCGGCACACGGTGCAGGGGCGTGACGACCTTGAGGGGCTCGTGCTGCTCGACCTGCCCGACTTCGACTCGCGGGAGTCGGCCAACCGCGAGGAGGCCCGCCGCGTCCTCGAGCTCGTCGACGTCTTCGTGTGGGTGACCGACCCGCAGAAGTACGCCGACGCGGTGCTCCACGACGAGTACGTCGCCGTGCTGCGCGAGTACGGCGCCGTGACCATCGTCGTGCTCAACCAGGCCGACCGCCTGCGCGGCGACGGGGTCGCCCGGGTGACCGCCGACCTCGCCCGGCTGCTCGAGCGCGACGGCATCCCGGGGTCGAAGGTCATCGCGACCTCGACCCGCACCGGTGAGGGCATCGACGCCCTCGGCGAGCGGCTCCACGTCGCCGTCGCCGCGGCCGACGCGAGCCGCCACCGCCTCGGTCTCGACCTCGCCGACAGCGCCCGTCGTCTCGCCCGCTCGGTGGGCGAGCGCGAGGTGGAGGTCGACCGGCTCGGCTCCGGCGAGCTCGTCGACGCGCTGGCCCGCGCCGCCGGCGTGCCCACCGTCGTCGCCGCCGTCGAGCGCGACTACCTCATGCAGTCCGCCGCTCGCACGGGCTGGCCCCTCACCCGGTGGGTGCAGGGCCTGCGGGCCGCGCCGCTGAAGCGGCTACGCCTCGACCGCGCCGAGGCCGGCATCACCGATGCCGACGTGCGCGCCGTGCTTGGCCGCTCCTCGATCCCGCCACCCACCCGCTCGGCCCGCGCCGCCGTCGACCTCGCTGCTCGCCGGCTCGGCGAGCACGCCGGGCAGGGCCTGCCGACGCGCTGGGCCGACGCCGTCGCCGATGCGGCGGCGCCCTACGACGAGCGTCTCGCCGACGAGCTCGACCAGTCGGTCCTGCGCACCTCGCTGCGCGGGCGCGACCCGCTGTGGTGGGGGCTGCTCGGGGCGCTGCAGCTGCTCCTCGCCGCGGCGGCGGTCGTCGGGCTGCTCTGGCTCGTCGTCATCGCGGTGGCCGGCTGGCTCCAGCTGCCGGACCTGCCCACCTACGACATCGGGCCCTTCGCCACCCCCTTCGTCCTGCTCGTCGGGGGGCTGATCGGCGGCCTGCTCGTCGCCGGTCTCGGGCGGGTCATGGCCCGGGCCGGGGCCCGACGGCGTGGTGCCGCCGCGGACAAGCGGCTGCGCGAGGCGATCCGCGAGGTCGCCGACCGCGTCGTCGTCGAGCCGGTGCGAGCCGTGCTCGCCCGCCACCGCCGCGCTCGCGAGGCGGTCGCCCGGGCCCACGCCCGGTAGTCGTCCACAGCCCCGCTCTCGCCCGGGCCGCCGTCCACAGCCGGACGGCGGCCCGTGGTGCGTCCGGGTGCACCGCCGGACAGTGGGCGTGCACGGACCACTTCGAGCAGTGAGGGCACGACATGTACGAGACCTATGTGACGATCACCGGCCGGCTCGTCGCCGACCCCGAGACCCGCACGACGCGAGCGGGCCAGGTCTTCACGACCTTCCGGCTCGCGACGAGCGAGCGGCGGCGCACCCGCGACGGAGTCTTCGAGGACGGGCCGACCTCCTTCTACAACGTCGCCGCGTACCGGGCGCTCGGCGTCAACACGCGCACGGCGCTGCACAAGGGCGAGCCGGTGGTCGTCGTCGGCCGCCAGCGCGTGCGTCAGTACCAGCGCTCCGACGAGAGCTACGGCACCTCGGTCGAGGTCGAGGCGATGCACGTCGGGCACGACCTGCTGTGGGGCCAGACGGTCTTCTCCCGCCCGGTGCGCGACGAGAGCGATGTCGTCGAGGCCGGCTTCGGCGGCGAGGAGGCCGTCCCCGGCGTCGGGCTCGTCGACCGGCTGAGCGGCGAGATCGGCGAGGCGCGGCACGAGCACGAGGGCTCCGGGCCCGAGGGCGAGGACGAGCAGGAGGTGCTCGAGGAGCCGGTCGCGCAGAGCGCGTGAGCGGGGCGGTCGGCGGATTCGGGCGCGGGGTGCCAGGCCGATAGCCTGGCACCATGCCCGAGTTCATCTACACCATGACCCGTGCCCGCAAGGCGCACAACGAGAAGGTCATCCTCGACGACGTCACGATGTCGTTCTACCCCGGCGCCAAGATCGGCATGGTCGGCCCGAACGGCGCCGGCAAGTCGACGATCCTCAAGATCATGGCCGGGCTGGACCAGCCGAGCAACGGCGAGGCGCAGCTGGCCAAGGGTGCCTCCGTCGGCATCCTCCTGCAGGAGCCGCCGCTCACCGAGGACAAGACCGTCCTCGGCAACGTCGAGGAGGGCCTGGGCGAGATCAAGGCCAAGCTCGACCGCTACAACGCCATCTCCGAGGAGATGACCGAGCCCGACGCCGACTTCGACGCCCTCATGGCCGAGATGGGCTCGCTGCAGGAGGAGATCGACCACGCCGACGCGTGGGACCTCGACTCCCAGCTCGAGCAGGCGATGGACGCGCTGCGCTGCCCGCCGCCGGACGCCGACGTCACCGTCCTGTCCGGTGGTGAGCGCCGTCGCGTCGCGCTGTGCAAGCTGCTGCTCTCCAAGCCCGACCTGCTGCTCCTCGACGAGCCCACCAACCACCTCGACGCCGAGTCGGTCCTGTGGCTCGAGCAGCACCTCGCCGCCTACCCCGGCGCCGTCGTCGCCGTGACGCACGACCGGTACTTCATGGACAACGTCGCGCAGTGGATCGCCGAGGTCGACCGCGGCCGGCTCTACCCCTACGAGGGCAACTACTCGACCTACCTGGAGAAGAAGCAGGAGCGTCTGCAGGTCCAGGGCAAGAAGGACGCGAAACTCGCCAAGCGCCTCGCCTCCGAGCTCGAGTGGGTCCGCTCCAACGCCAAGGCGCGGCAGACGAAGAGCAAGGCCCGTCTCCAGCGCTACGAGGAGATGGCTGCGGAGGCCGAGCGCACCCGCAAGCTCGACTTCGAGGAGATCCAGATCCCGCCGGGCCCGCGCCTGGGCAGCAAGGTCATCGAGGTCCACGACCTCACGAAGGGCTTCGGCGACCGCGTCCTCATCGACGGCCTGAGCTTCACCCTGCCGCGCAACGGCATCGTCGGCGTCATCGGCCCCAACGGCGTGGGCAAGACGACGCTCTTCAAGACCATCGTCGGCTTCGAGCAGCCCGACTCCGGCACCGTCGACATCGGCGACACCGTCGAGATCAGCTACGTCGACCAGAGCCGCGGCGGCATCGACCCGGAGAAGTCGCTGTGGGAGGTCGTCTCCGACGGTCTCGACCACATCCAGGTCGGCCAGGTCGAGATCCCCAGCCGCGCCTACGTCAGCCAGTTCGGCTTCAAGGGCCCGGACCAGCAGAAGAAGGCCGGGGTGCTCTCCGGTGGTGAGCGCAACCGTCTCAACCTCGCGCTGACGCTCAAGGAGGGCGGCAACCTGCTGCTCCTCGACGAGCCCACCAACGACCTCGACGTCGAGACCCTCGGCTCGCTCGAGAACGCCCTGCTCGAGTTCCCGGGCTGCGCCGTGGTCATCAGCCACGACCGGTGGTTCCTCGACCGCGTCGCGACGCACATCCTCGCCTACGAGGGCACCGAGCAGTCGCCGGCGAGCTGGTACTGGTTCGAGGGCAACTTCGAGGCCTACGAGAAGAACAAGGTCGAGCGCCTCGGCGAGGACGCGGCCCGCCCGCACCGGGTCACCTACCGTCGACTGACGCGCGACTGACCCGCCTCACGACGACGACGGCCGCCGCCGCCCACCCGGGCAGCGGCGGCCGTCGTCGTGCGGCGGGGTGAGGGGCGTCAGCCCCGGTAGAGCTCGGCGAGGGCGTCGTCGAGATGCGGGTGCTCGAAGACGAAACCGGCGTCGGCGAGCACCTGCGAGGTGCAGTGCCGACCGGTGAGGGCCAGCGCCGGGTCGGAGCGGAGGGCGACCGCCCCGACGCGCAGCAGGGCGGCCGGGGTCGGGGGAGCCGCCGGCCGGCGCAGCACCCGGCGCAGGGCGGCCATGAGCTCGGCGTTGCGCACCGGCTCCGGCGCGGCGGCGACGACCGGCCCGTCGGGCAGCGTCGTGTCGGGCTCGAGGCCGAGCGCGGCCCGGGCGACCCGCACCCAGTCGTCGCGGTGGATCCAGCTGAACCACTGCCGCCCGGACCCGACCCTGCCGCCGAGACCGGCCCGCGTGAGGCGGGCGAGGACCTGCAGCGCCGGGGCGTCGCGGTCGAGGACGATCGAGGTGCGCAGCAGGTGCACGTGCTCGGCGCGCGCTCCGTCGACGGCTGCCTCCCACGGCTGGGCCACCCCGGTCATCTGGGGCAGGCCGCCGTCGGCGGGCAGCGGGGTGGTCTCGGTGATGCGCTCCTCGCCGCTGTCGGACCAGATGGCGGTCGTCGAGGCCTGCAGCCAGCTGACGAGCGGGCGCTGGAGCTGCTGGCTGGCGCTCACGAGGGCGTGGGTCGGCTCGACGCGGGAGGTGCGCAAGGAGGCGATGTTCGCAGGGGAGGGACGCACGTCGACGAGACGACCGGCGAGGTTGACGAGCGCCACGCCGGCATCTGCGGTCGCCTCGAGCTCGTCGGCCCAGGCACCGACGGTGCGGCCGTCCCACTGCACCTGCCGGTACGGGAGGGAGGCGTCGGGCGACCGGGTGAGCAGGACGACCTCGTGCCGGTGGCGCAGCAGGTCGCCGGCGAGGAGCCGGCCGAGCGCCCCGGACCCGCCCGCGACGACGACCTTCACCCGCGACGGGTCGGGGGAGAGGCCGCACTCGAGGGCGAGGCGGGCGGCGGTCGTCGAGAAGTCCTGCGCCAGCGCGCCGGCGACGCCGAGCACGACGGCCGGGGTCATCGCCCCGTGCACCGAGACGACCTGCTCGAGCCGGGTCGCGTCGTCGACCGCGTCGAGGGTCCAGCGCACCCGCATCTCCCCGGTCGGGTTGGGCTGGCTGATCTCGAGGACGCGGCCCTCCTCGTGCGCGGTGACCTGCAGCGGCGGCGCGGTGCGCTCGTGCAGGGCGCGGAAGGCCCGGCTGCTCAGGGAGTACGAGCCGGTGGCACCCACGGCGACGGGCCCGTCGAGCCTGGCCCCGGACACCGCCGGCTGCCACCGAGACCAGCGCGAGAGGTCCGAGATCACCGACCAGACCTGGGCCGGGGGGAGGTCGAGCTGGGCTGAGGTCGTCCGGGTCCACGCCATGCGGCCATCCTGTCCCACGCCGTAGCGTGGCCGGCATGAGCGGGCTGCACGAGTTGCTGGCAGGACGGGACCTCGTCGAGGACGAGGAGCTCCGTGGGGACCTCGCGGAGCAGGAGCGGCTCGAAGGGGTGACCTTCGTCGGGTGCACCATCACCGGCTCGGTCTGGGCGCACGCGGTCGTCGCGCGGTGCCGCTTCGAGGACTGCACCTTCGAGGGGGTGGACCTCTCGGGCACCCGTCTGCCGGGCACCGTCCTCGACGGCTGCCGTCTCGTCGACGTCCGGGCCCTCGGCGCCGCCTGGAGCTCCTTGGCCCGCCCGACCATCCCGCCGGACCCGAGCACGTGGACCGGCTGCCGGCTCGACCTCGGCTCCTTCGGTGGCGCGGACCTCACCGGCGCCCGGTTCGAGCGCTGCTCGCTCGTCGAGGCCGATCTCGACGGCGTGGTCCTGCGCGGTGCCCGGCTGGACGACTGCGACCTGCGGGGGACCCGGGTCATCCGGGCCGATCTGCGCGAGGCCGACCTGCGCGGCAGCCACGGCTACGTCCTCGACCCGCGCGACAACGAGGTCGCGGGGCTGCAGGTCGACCTCGTCGGCGCGGTGGGGCTGCTCACCCCCTTCGGCATCGAGGTGGGCTGACCCGACCCGGTCAGGACCTGCTGGCCGCGGCCCAGGTCGCGGCGAGCTGGCGGGCGAGCCGACGCAGGTCCTGCGGGGCGTCCGCCATCGCCTGCTCCAGGGTCACCGGGCCGGGGGCGGCGGCGAAGACGGCGGTGACGCCGGCGTCCACGAGCCGGTCGACGTCCGGGCCGAGCTGACCGGCGACCGCGATCGTCGGCACCCCGTGCCGCTGCGCGACGCGAAGCACCCCGACGGGGGTCTTGCCGGACAGGCTCTGCCCGTCGAGCCGCCCCTCGCCGGTGACGACGAGGTCGGCGCCACGCACATGGTCCTCGAGCCCGACGGCCTGCGCGACGAGGTCGACTCCGGTCGCGAGGCGCCCTCCGAGCAGCGCGACGACCGCGAAGCCGATGCCGCCCGCGGCCCCTGCACCGGCGACCTCGGGATCGGCGCGAGGGTGGTGGCGCTGCACCACGTCGGCCAGACGACGCAGGGCGTCGTCGAGCCGGTCGACGTCCGCGGGGTCAGCACCCTTTTGCGGGCCGAAGACGGCCGCGGCGCCGCGGGTCCCGCACAGCGGGTTGTCCACGTCGCACGCGGCGACGAGGTCGACCTCCCGCAGACGCGGGTGAGCCCCGGACAGGTCGACGGTCGCGAGCTCGGCGAGCCCGTCGCCACCGGGCGGGATCGTCTCGCCCCGGTCGTCGAGCAGCCGGATGCCCAGCGCCTGGCACAGACCGGCACCGCCGTCGGTCGACGCGCTCCCGCCCAGCCCCAGCACGACGCTGCTCACGCCGTCGTCCAGGGCCCGGGCGAGGAGCGCGCCGGTGCCGTAGGACGACGCGCGTCCGGCGTCGCGCAGCCCGGGCTCGACGAGCGCGAGGCCGGTGGCGGCGGCGACCTCGACGACAGCCGTCCGGCCGTCGGGCAGCAGCGCGTAGGTCGCGGCGACCGGACGCCCGAGCGGGTCGGGCACCTCGACCGTGCGACGCGTGCCACCGGTGGCGCCGAGCACCGCCTCGACGGTGCCCTCGCCGCCGTCGGCCATGGGGACCTCGACGACGGTCGCCGAGGGATCACCCTCCCGCCAGCCCTGGGCGAGCGCTGCGGCGACGGCGGGGCTGCCGAGGCTCTCCTTGAAGGAGTCAGGGGCGATGACGACTCTCACGGGCCGCCTGCTCACACGACGACGAGCGAGAGGACCCAGACGACCGCGATGGCGGTGAGACCCTGCACGAGGGTGGCCATCGTCTGCGCCCGGTAGGCCTGCTTGACGCTCATCCGGCTGAACTGGCTGACCACCCAGAAGTAGCTGTCGTTGGCGTGCGAGACGGTCATCGCGCCGGCGCCGATCGCCATGACGACGAGGACGCGGCCGAGGTCGGTGTCGAGACCGAGGTCGCCGACGAGCGGCGCCATGAGCGCCGAGGTCGTCACGAGGGCGACGGTCGAGGAGCCCTGCGCGGTCTTGAGCGCCGCGGCGACGAGGAAGGGGACGAGGACCCCGATGCCGAGCTCGGAGAGCTGCTCGCCGAGGTAGGTCCCGACATCGGTCGCGGTGATGACAGCGCCGAAGGCGCCGCCCGCACCGGTGATCAGCAGGATCGGGGCGGCGGCGACGATGCCCTCGCCGACGCGCTCCTCGAAGGCCGCCATGAAGCCGCGCCGCGGCAGCAGGGCGAGGGAGCACACGAGCCCGATGAGGAGGGCGACGACCGGCAGGCCGACGAAGCGCAGGACCTCGGTGGCGGTGGAGCTGCCGAGCGGCGCGCTCGGCAGTGCGGCGATCGACCCGACCATGATGAGCACGAGCGGGACGAAGATCGGGGCGAAGGCCGCGCCGGGGCTGGGCAGCCGTCCGGCGGACTCCCGCATGCTCTCGAACTCGCGGATCTTCTCCTCGACCTCGGCCGAGCTCACGCCGTCCGGGGTCTCGTGGCGGAAGCGGGTCGCCCACAGGTTGCCCGCGACGGCCGAGACCGCGGCGATGGGCAGGCCGACGAGGATGACGAGCCCGAGCTGGCTCTCGAGACCGAGGTTGCCGGCCGCGGCGATCGGTCCGGGGGTCGGCGGCACGAGGGTGTGCGTCGCGTACAGGCCGGTGGCCAGGGCGACGGACATGGCGACCGGCGAGGTGCGCGCCCGGGTGGCGATCGACTCCTTGAGCGAGTTGAGGATGACGTACCCGGAGTCGCAGAAGACGGGGATCGAGACGATGTAGCCGATGACCGAGACGGTGATCGTCGGGTGCTTCTCGCCGATCTTGCGCACGACGAGGTCGGCCATCGTGATGGCGGCGCCCGACTTGTCGAGGACGACCCCGATGATCGTGCCGAGGGCGATGACGAGACCGATGTTGCCCAGGGTCGTGCCGAAGCCGGTGCTGATGATCCCGATGAGCCCGGGGTCCTCGCCGACGGGCAGGAGCGGCAGCGTGAAGGCGAGCCCGCCGAGCAGGGCCGCGAGGAGCAGCGCGAGGAAGGGGTGGAGCTTGAGCACGCTGGCGGCCACGACGAGCGCGACGACCACGCCGACGAGGATGACGACGTCGACCATGGGAGGCCTCCTTGCCTTGAGTCGCGCCCGGGCCGTGGGGCACGGCGGGCGTCGGGACGTCCGGGTGACCGGACCCGGACAGCGTGGCGGACACCGCTCGCGTCGACCATGGTCGACTGCACAGGGATCGGTGACCTGATGACCCCTTCGCGATGCATCTGCACACCGGACGGCTAGCGTCTCCTCGTGACCACGCTGACCGCGGCCCTCGCCGCCCGGATCGTCGAGCGGACGATGGCGGTCGTCGCCCGCAACGTCAACGTCATGGACGAGCGGGGCGTCATCCTCGCGAGCGGGCAGCCCGACCGGGTGCACACCCGGCACGAGGGCGCGCTGCTCGCCGCCGAGCAGGACCGCACGGTCGTCATCGACGACGTCCACGAGCTCTTGCTCCGCGGGGTGCAGCCGGGGGTCAACCTGCCCCTGCACCACCGCGGCGCCGTCGTCGGGGTCGTCGGCATCTCCGGGCCGCCCCAGGAGGTCGAGGTCCTCGGCGACCTCATCCGCGTCACCGCCGAGCTGATGGTCGAGCAGGCCGCGGCGCTCGAGGTCGGTCGGTGGCGCGAGCGACGGCGGGAGGACTTCCTCGTCGCGGCCGCGGGCGGCCTGCTCGACGAGGACGCGACGACCGAGATGGCCGAGACGCTCGGCTGGGACCTCGCCCTGCCCCGCAGGTGCACCGTCCTGCGGCCCACGGGCGAGGCCCACGTCGACCTCCTGGCGCTCCAGCGCAGGGTCGCCGGTCTGCTCCCGGAGCAGGCGGGCGCGGCGCGGGTCGGCGCCGTCGGTGACCAGGAGCTCGCGGTGTGGTGGCCGGCGGGTCCGTCACCGGTAGCGGCCCTCGGGGCGCTGCCGGGCACCGCCGTCGTGACGGGCGAGGAGCACAGCGGTGGCGAAGGGGTGCACCGCGCCTTCGTCTCCGCGCACGAGTCCCTGCGGGTGACCACCCTGCCGGGCGGGGGCTACGACCCCCAGGACCTCGCCCTCCTCGCCCTGCTCGTCGGGCTGCGGGGCGACTGGCGCGGCGCGGGTGTCGCCGCGCCGTGGCGACGCCTCGTCGAGCACGACCGCCACGGCGAGCTGCAGCGCACGGTGCGCTCGTGGCTCGCGCACGACCTCGACGTCGCCCGGTGCGCGGCGGACCTCCACGTGCACCGCAACACCCTGCGCCTGCGGCTGTCCCGCGTGGAGACGATCACGGGGCTCGACGTGCGGCGCGTGCCGTCGCTGCTCCAGCTCTACCTCGGTCCGCTGCTCGACGAGGGACCCGTCTCGAGCTGAGGGGCGTGGTCTCGACCTGGACCGGAGCGGTCAGCGGCGCAGAGCGCTGCGGACTGCCGCGCCGACCACGTCCGGTCGGCGGCGTCGATGCTGCGCCGCGAGCCCAGGTCGACACCGGCGCGCTCGGCGGCCCGGCGCACCCTCGGCGAGTCGAGGTCGGGCAGCCGCATCCGCTTCGGGGTGATCGTGCGGTCCTGCTCGGCATAGCCGCGCTGGCGCTGCGCCTGCTCGCCGGCGAGGGAGTCGGCGCGCTGCACGGTCGTGCTGGTGGCGCGCACCGTCGTGCCGGTGAGCGGCGTGCTGACGAGCGGGGTGTACCCGCTGCGGTGGCCCGCGACGTTCGGGTGGTAGCTCTCGCTGATCGGGCTGGAGAGCCCGTTGAGCCACTCGACGTCGTCGCACACGGCGTGACCGGTGAAGGCGCTCGTGGGGTTGGCGAAGGCGAAGCCCCGCGCGCTCGCCGCCGTGCGGATGCGCGAGTTGAGCAGGTCGGCGGTCGCGTTGAGGCGGCTCTGCTCGGTGGGGGAGAACCACGTGAGGGCGTTGCAGTCCTCGCCCATGAAGATCCGGGGATAGCCCACGACGACGACGGTGGCGTCGGGGGCCTTGGCGCGGATCGAGCCGTAGAGCGTGCTGAGCCGGCCGGGCAGGGTGCCGTTGATGAAGGTCGTCGCCTTGTCGATCGCGGCGTTGCAGCTGCTCGCCCAGGCCGGCAGCGCGCACTCGGTGAGCACGTCGGCGAAGCCCGCGTCGTTGCCGCCGACGGAGATGCTCACCCGGCTCGTCGTCGTGCTGAGCGCGGAGAGCTGGGTGCTCGTGACGTCCGCCGTCGTCGCCCCCGAGCAGGCCCGGAAGTTGAGGTCGAGACCGCGCGCCGAGGCGATGAGCGAGGGGTAGGCCCGGGCCGAGCGCTGGCACGACGTGCCGTCGGCGAGGTAGTCGCGCGTGCCGGTGCCCGAGGAGTAGGAGTCGCCGAGGGCGACGTAGCCACCGGTGGCCGCGGCCCCGGCGTCGGTGACGGCCAGGGTGCTCACGAGGGTGAGGCTGGCCAGCGTGGCGAGGGTACGGACAGGGCGCACGGCATCTCCTTCGACGCGGGGTTCCGTCGCACCGTAGGGCAGCCCCGGCGGCTGCGGTCGAGCCCTTGCCAAGTCCGGGTGAAGTCGTGACCGGCCCCATACCGTGACCTCGTCGACCCCCCTTCGCGACCCGGATCAGGGCGCTCCGCTCTGCCATGCTCGCCCGATGGCGACGACGACAGCCCCGGGCAGCTCCGAGCACGACACCAGGCTCAGTCGCAGCATCACGACGACGCTGCTCTTCTTCTTCATCGTCGGTGACACCCTCGGTGCCGGCATCTACACGCTCGTGGGCACGATGGCCACCGATGTCGGCGGGATGCTCTGGCTCCCGCTCGTCATCGCGCTCGTGCTGGCGCTGCTCACGGCTGGCACGTACGCCGAGCTCATCACGAAGTACCCCCACGCCGGAGGAGCCTCGCGGTACGCCGACCGGGCCTTCGACAAGCCCTTCGTCACCTTCATCATCGGCTTCCTCATGCTGTCCTCGGGCATCACGACGTCGGCGGCGCTGGCCAACGCCTTCGCCGGCGACTACCTCGCCTCGTTCTTCGGCGACGAGAGCCTGCCCTCGTCGGTCGCCATCCCGGTGCGGCTGGTCTTCCTCGCTGTCCTCATCGCGGTCAACCTGCGCGGGGTGCGCGAGTCGCTGTCGGCCAACGTCGTCTTCACCTGCATCGAGGTCTCCGGGCTCGTCCTCGTCATCGTGCTCGCCGCGATCGTCTTCGGCAGCGGCGACGGCGACCCCAGCCGCATCCTCACCCCGGCCTCGGACACGCCGCTGCTGAGCGGGGCCTTCGCGGCGTCGATCACCGCCTTCTTCTCCTTCCTCGGCTTCGAGGCCGCCGCCAACATGGCCGAGGAGGTCAAGGAGCCGACCCGGGCCTACCCGAGGGCCCTCTTCGGCGCGATCCTCACCGCCGCCACGGTCTACCTGCTCATCGCGCTCGGAGCGGCGATCGTCGTCGACCCCACGACGATGGCGGAGTCGACCGGACCGCTGCTCGAGGTCGTCAAGGCATCGGGCATCGGCGTCCCGTCCTGGCTGTTCTCGGCGATCGCGCTCGTCGCGATCACGAACGGCGCTCTGCTCTTCATGGTCATGGCCAGCCGCGCGACCTACGGGCTCGCCGAGGTGGGCCTGCTGCCGAGCGTCTTCGGCGAGGTGCTCGAGGGCCGTCGCACCCCCTGGGTCGCGATCCTCGTGGTGGGCGGCGCGACGATGGCCATGAGCATGATCGGCGACGTCAGCCAGCTCGCGGACACGACGGTGCTCCTGCTCGTCCTCGTCTTCATCTCGGCCAACGTCTCGGTGCTCGTCCTCAAGAAGAAGGACCCGGTCGACCACGACCACTTCACCATCCCCAGCGTCGTGCCGGTCCTCGCCCTGCTCGCCAGCCTGCTCCTGCTGACCCAGATGGAGTCGACGGTCTGGCTCGTCGGTGCCGGCTACCTCGTCGTCGGCGTCGTGCTCTTCCTCGCCGCCCGCGCCACGCGCAAGCGTGAGGTCGCGTCCGAGGGCACCATGGAGGACCGCGTCTAGGGCCCGGCCCTCTCCGAGCAGCACCCGGCCACCCGGTCAGCGGAAGTCCCGCGACCGGGTGGCTGCTGCGACCGGCAGGCGCTCGAGCCGGTCGGCGACGACGTTGATCGCGCCGGAGCGCCGCTCGAGCGTGCCGCGCACGAGCAGCGCGGAGGCCGTGCGCGAGTGCGGTCGGTAGCGGCGGAAGACCCCGACCGAGCAGATGACGTTGATCATCCCCGTCTCGTCCTCGAGGCTGAGGAAGGTCACGCCCTGCGCGGTCGCGGGCCGCTGACGGTGGGTGACGAGACCGGCGACCGTGACCCGCTGGTCGCTCTCGGCGGTGCGCAGCTCCTGCGCGGAGAGCACCCCCATGCTGTCGAGGAAGCCGCGCTCGTGCGCGATCGGGTGGTCGCCCGTCGCGATGCCCGTCGACCACAGGTCGGCGACGGTGCTCTCGCGCGCGCTCATCTCCGGCAGCTCCGGCGCCCCGACGTGGGGGGTGACGACCTCGAGCTGGCCGGGCCGCTCGCGCGCCGCCGCCCCGGCGCCCCACAGCGCCTGGCGACGGGTCAGCCCGAGCGCGTCGAAGGCCCCGGCCGTCGCCAGCGCCTCGACCTGCGGCGCGGTGAGCTCGACCCGCCGGGTGAGGTCGACGAGCGAGACGAAGGGGCCGTTCGCCTCGCGCTCGGCGACGACCCGCTCCGCCGTCGGCACGTCGATGCCCGTGACGTCGCTCAGCCCGAGCCGCACCCGCAGGTGGGCGTCGCGCCGGTGGGCCGCACCGGGCTCGGGGGCGTCGGGGTCGAAGGGAGGGATCGCCGGCTGCTCGCGCTCGAGGCAGCTCTCCATCCCGCTCGGGCGGACGTACCCGCCGGCAGGGGCGGGTCCCCCTTCGCCTGGCAGGTCCTCCTCACCCGCCCACCGGGGCACCTCGCAGCCCGCCTCGAGATCGGCGTGGACCGAGGAGGCGAGCAGGCACGGGCGGGCGACCTCGACGCCGTGCCGGCGGGCGTCGGCGACGAGGGTCTGCGGCGAGTAGAAGCCCATCGGCTGGCTGCGCAGCAGCCCGGCGAGGAAGGCCGCGGGGTAGTGCAGCTTGAGCCAGCTGCTCGCGTAGACGAGCAGCCCGAAGGACAGGGCGTGGCTCTCGGCGAAGCCGAAGTTCGCGAAGGCCTCGATCTTGGCGTAGATGTCGTCGGCGACCTCGCCGGTGATGCCGTTGGCGGCCATGCCCTCGTAGAGCCGCTCGCGCAGGCTGGCGATCTTCTCGACCCCCCGCTTGGAGCCCATCGCCCGGCGCAGCAGGTCGGCGTCGTCACCGGTGCACCCGCCGACGGCGACCGCCATCTGCATGAGCTGCTCCTGGAAGAGCGGGACGCCCATCGTGCGCTCGAGCACCGGCACGAGCTTCGGGTGGAGGTAGGTGACCGGCTCGGCACCGGTGCGCCGGCGGATGTAGGGGTGGATCGCGCCGCCCTGGATGGGGCCGGGCCGGATGAGCGCGATCTCGACGACGAGGTCGTAGAAGCGGCGCGGCAGCAGCCGGGTGAGCGTGCCGATCTGCGCCCGGCTCTCGACCTGGAAGACGCCGATGGAGTCGGCGCGGCACAGCATGTCGTAGACGGCCGCCTCCTCCTTGGTGATCCGCTCGAGGCTCCACTGCTCGCCGAGGTGGTGACGCAGGTGGTCGAAGGTGTGCTGGATGCAGCCGAGCATCCCCAGCCCGAGCAGGTCGAACTTCACCAGTCCCATCCACGCGCAGTCGTCCTTGTCCCACTGCAGGACGGTGCGGTCCTCCATCCGGGCCGGCTCGATCGGGCAGACCTCGCTCACCGGTCGCTCGGTGAGCACCATGCCGCCGGAGTGGATGCCGAGGTGGCGGGGGGCGCCGAGCAGCTCCTCGGCGAGCTCGACGACGGGGGCGGGGATGTCGTGGTGGCCGTCGAGGACCTCACCCCACCCGTCGATGGTCTTGCTCCACGCGTCCTGCTGGCCCGTCGAGTGGCCGAGCGCCTTGGCGACGTCGCGCACCGCCGAGCGGGGGCGGTAGGTGATGACGTTGGCGACCTGCGCGGCGTTGACCCGGCCGTAGCGGGCGTAGACCCACTGGATGACCTCCTCGCGGCGGTCGGAGTCGAGGTCGAGGTCGATGTCGGGCTCCTCGTCGCGGGTCGTCGCGAGGAAGCGCTCGAAGGGCAGGTCGTAGTAGATCGAGTCGATCGCCGTGATGCCCAGGGCGTAGCAGACCGCGGAGTTGGCCGCCGAGCCGCGGCCCTGGTGCAGGATCCCCTGCTCGCGGGCGAAGGCGGCGATGTCGTGGACGATGACGAAGTAGCCGGCGAAGTCCTTGGTCTCGATGACCGAGAGCTCGCGCTCGATCCGCTCGTGGTGGGCGGCGGTCGCGTGGGGGTAGCGCCGCGGCATGCCCCGGGCGACGAGCTCGCGCAGCCACGACATCGCCGTGTGGCCCTCGGGCACGTGGTGCTGCGGCAGCCGCGGGGTGGCCCGGCGCAACGAGAAGGCGCACTCTGCGGCGACGTCGACGGTGAGCTCGATCGCGCCGGGGATGTGCCCGAGCAGCCGGTGCATCTCCTCGCCGGAGCGCAGGTGGGCCGCGCCGGTGCCGGCGATCCAGCCGTCGAGCTCGTCGAGGCTGCGCCGGGCGCGCACCGCGGCGACGACCTGGGCGAGCCGGGCGGCGTCGGGCCGGGCGACGTGCGCCCCCGTCGTCGCGACGACCGGGGCGCCGGCCCGACGGGCGACCTCGGCGAGGGCGTCGGCGAGGTGGTCGTCGCCGGGCAGCCCACGATGGCTCACCTCGACGAGCACGGCGTCGTGCCCGAAGGTCTCCTGCTGGGCGCGCAGCGCCCGCTCGGCGGCGTCGAGGTCGAGGGGCCCGACGGGGGACCCGCCCCCGCCCGGTCCGGCGAGGGCCCGGCGCACCGCGCCCTTGCGACAGCCGGTGAGCACGACGACATGACCGGCCAGCTCGTCGGCGACCCGGCGCAGGTCGTGCACGGGCCGGCCCTTCTCTCCGGCGAGCTGCCCGGTCGTCAGGGTGGCGGAGAGGCGGTGGTAGCCCTCGGGCCCGCGGGCGAGGAGGAGGAGGTGCTCGCCGACGGGGTCGGCGACCCCGGCCTGCGGCTCGGGCAGCCCGAGGGAGAGCTCGGCGCCGAAGACCGTGCCGAGGTCGTGGCTCTCGGCGGCCTCGGCGAGGCGCACCGCGCCGTAGAGCCCGTCGTGGTCGGTGACGGCCAGCCCCGTGAGCCCGAGCCGCACCGCCTCCTCGACGAGCTCCTGGGGGCTGCTCGCGCCGTCGAGGAAGGAGAAGTGCGAGTGCGCGTGCAGCTCGGCGTACGGCCGGGTCGACCCGGGACGGGGCCGGTCGATGCGCGGGGGAGGGGTGTACGCCTCGCGCTTGCGCGACCACCCCGGCGCGTCGCCGCCGTCGGGCCACGGCAGGCCCTCGCGGGTGAGCCGGGTGTCGGAGAGGACCCGCTCGAGCTGCGACCAGCTCTGCTGGGGGTTGTGCCAGCCCATCAGGAGATCCCGGGCGAGATGTCAGTCATACCGGGCCTCGGTCCACCACTGCCCGTCGGCGTGCAGGAGCAGCCAGGCCTGACCGGTGACGTCGACGACCTGCAGGCGCGCGGTGCGCCGCCCGTCGGGCGCCCACCAGCGCTCGTCGGCGGGCCAGGGCCCGGCCCACCCCTGGACCGGACGGGCCGGGCCGCCCGGGGTCGCCCGGACCGTGGCGGGCGAGGCGCTCACGGCCCCGCGCTCGGTGACACCGACGAGATGGCCGCCGCGGTCGAGCAGCTCGGCGGGGGCGGGGGCGGTGTAGACGCTCGCCGGCGCGGGCGCCGGCAGGTGCCCGGGCCAGGGCGCGTCGTCGACACGTGGCGCGGCCACGCCCCACGGGACGAGCCGCTGCCGCTCGGCCGGCCCCCGCCCGCCGACGGGCTCGGGCCGACCGACGGCGTCGTGCCCGAGGGCGGACTGGATGCGCGAGGCGGCCTGGCGCACCTGCTCGCCGGCCGGGTCCGACCACAGCCCGTCGGCGACGGCGGTGACGTCGGCGGTCTCGTTGGGCACGAGACGCACCTCGCTCACCGGGGCGCCGGGGGCCTCGGCGTCGAGGGTCCACGCGAGCCGGTCGAGCAGCGCCGCGGCGTCGAAGAACCGGGGATGGGCCCAGCGTCGCTGGAGCGTGCGCCCGGAGTCGGTGACGACCTCGACCCACACCGCGGTGCACACGAGGTGCTCGCGCTCGAGGGAGTCGACGAGCCGCTGCGCGGCCGCGCCGGCACCGGTGACGACCTGCTCGGCGCGCCGCAGCGCGTGCTCGAAGTGCGCGCTCTCCTCGTGGGTCGCCGGTGGCCGTCGGGGCAGGAAGGTCGCGTCCTCGAGACCCCGCGCCGTGCGGTGGCAGCGCACCCCGCGCTCGCCGAAGCGGGCCCGCACGTCGGCCTCGTCGAGCAGGGCGAGGTCGCCGAGGGTGCGCAGCCCGAGACGGCGCCACAGGTCGGCGAGATCGGGCTCGCCGAGGGCGGTGACGGGCAGCGGCGCGAGGAAGTCGGCGGTCTGCTCGCCGGGCAGCGCCGCGCAGTCCTGGGCGTCGGTGACGCGGGCGACCTGCTCGGCGGCGAAGACGGTGTCGGCGACACCGGCCCGCACGTCCTCGACGCCGCGCCCGACGAGGCGCTCGCACAGCAGCGCCCCGACCGGCACCTCGCCGCCGTGGAAGCGGGCCGGGCCGTCGACGACGAGGGTTGCCGTGCCCGGACGGACGACCTCGACCCCGGCGACGACCTCCTCGAGGTCGGGCAGCAGGCTGGCGAAGAGCCGCTCGTCGGCGCCCGGGTCGTGGGTGAGGGTGAGCAGCTCGGGGCAGCGCGACTGGGCCTCGCGCACGCGCAGCCCGCGCCGCACGCCGAGCCCGCGGGCCGCGGCGGAGCAGGCGTGGATCTCCCCCTTCGCCACGAGGCCGATCGGCTCGCTCAGGCGAAGGGGGGAGCCCTCGCCCGCGTCCCAGACGGCCGCGCGGACCGGCCAGTCGGGGCACCACAGGACGAGCCGTCGGCCGCCGGCGGCGAGCGCGGTCGTGCCGGTGCGGACGGCGGCGCGGGCCATCAGCTGGCCGCCTCGAGCAGCCCGCGCCGGTCGCGCCGGTCGGCGTCGTCGCTCGCGCCCGGCAGGCCGACGAGGCCGTCGGGCCGCTGGACGAGCGCCACCTGGCGGACGGGGGCGCTGCGCGGGCGGACCTCGGCGACGAGCTCGCGGCCGAGCAGCCGGCCGCGGCCGTCGGCCAGACCGGTCCACGACTGCGAGAGCACGCGCACGCTCGCCTCGACCCCGGGCCAGCGGGTCTGCTCGCCGGGGGCGTCGTCGAGCAGGACGACGAGGGCGGCGGAGCGGGCACGCAGCCGGGCGGAGAGCCGGGTGACGTCAGCGCGCGACGGGGTGTGCGGCGGGCGGACGGCGACGAGGGGGAGGGCCTCGACGAGGGTCGCGGTCGTCTCGACCCAGGTCTCGCCGGGGGAGGGCACGGCGAGGGTGCGCTCGAGGTCGAGACCCAGCCCGCGGGCCGACTCGACGCCGAGGTCGGGCAGCCCGACGAGCCCGCACCAGCGGCCCTGCGCCGAGCCGCCGGCGAGGAGGCTGAGGAGCAGGGTGTGCGAGCCGTGCACCGCGTAGGTGCAGCCCGCGACGAGCCCGCCGGGGACGAGCGCGTCGACGACCGCGGAGCGCGAGAGCGGCTCTCGGGTGCTCGTCGTACGCTCCATCGCACGCACCCGGTCTCTCAGGGCGGCGATGTCGATCTCGGGCATGACGTCATCGAACACCTGTTCGACTGGCGTGGTCAACCTCGCGTCCACCCCGTGCGCCGAGCGGCCGGATAGCCTCCAGCCATGCCCCTGCGGACGCCCCGATGAGCCTGCTCGAGCCGACCCCGTGGCTCGTGCTGCTCGCCGGTGCGCACCTCGGCTTCCAGCTGACGGTCGACCGCGTCGTCTACCCGGCGCTCGCCGAGGTCGGGCACGAGCGGTGGGCCGGTGCTCACGCCGCCCACTCGCGCCGGATCACCCCGGTCGTCGCCGTGATCTACCCGCCGCTCGTCCTCGTCGTCGCGTGGCAGCTCGTCGCCCACCCGGCCGTCGCGGCGGGCTGGCTCGCGGCTGCCGGGACGCTCGTCGCGGTCGTCACGACGGCGCTCGTCGCGGCCCCGACCCACGGTCGTCTGGGCCGGGGGCCCGACGAGCAGGAGCGTGCGCGTCTGCTGCGCCGGCTGGCCCGCGCCGACCACGTGCGCACCGCCGGTGCGCTCGTCGCCGTGGCCGGCGCGGTCCTCCTCCTCGACTGAGCGTCGGCACATCTGGCCTCCATCGAGTGAGCACGAATCGCCGTCACGCCGATGACGTAGCGGCGATCCGCGCTCACCGGACCGAGCCGTGCGAAGGGGGAGGGACTCAGCCTGCGGCCGCGCCGACCTCTCGTCGCCGGGCGAGCAGGCCCCGCCCGGCGTCGACGAGCACGAAGACGAGCAGCGAGATCCCGACGAGCGGCAGGGCCAGGCCGATGACGACGGCCACCGCCGCGACGCCCACGAGCCCCCACCACGGGGCCCGGGCGAGAGCGCCGCGCGCCGGGGCGCGTCCGCCGACCCGTCCGGGCCGGATGGTCCCCCGTCGCCACCACATCGCGTAGCCCCACACGACGCTCGCCGCGATGCCGCACGCGAGGACGAAGAGGACCACCTGGTTGGCGACGCCGAAGAGCGCACCGATGTGCAGGTCGATGCCCCAGCGCGCGAGCTTGGCGACGAAGGGGTGCTCGGCGAAGGTCACCCGGTCGGTCACCTCGAGGGTGTCGCCGTCGACGGCGACGGTGTCGACCTCGGTGGCGTAGGCGGCCCGGATCTCGCGGACCACCCATGCGCTGCCCTCCGCCGCCGGGGCGGAGACCTCGACCTGGCCGGCGTCGATGCCCGCCTGCCGGGCCGCCCCGAGGACCGCGTCGAAGCTCACCGGTGCGACGCGCGGGGCCTCGCCGGACCCGCCGCCGTGGTGGCCCGCGTGGTGCGCACCCGCTGCGGCCGTCCCGCCCGACAGCTCGGTGTCGAGGGCCGGTGCTGACCAGCCCAGCTGCGCCCGGAGGTCGGTGACCCGCTCGCCGGCGAGCTGCGACCACGTGATGCCGGTCGCGGAGAGCCCGAGCGCCCCGACGAGCACCCACGCGCCGACCGCGGCGTGCCGGTCACGGGTGCGCCGGTAGCCGGCGCGCCCGCGCGGGGGCAGGAGCATCTCGCGCAGCCGCCGGGTGCGCCGCAGCCGGCGCAGCCACAGCCCGAGACCGGCGAGGGCGACGACCCACAGCCACGAGGCGGCGAGCTCGCTGTAGAGCCGCCCGCGCTCGCCGAGGTGGAGCCCGCGGTGCAGCTGGTCGACCCAGGTGCGCACGGGCAGCGCGCCGCTCGTGCCGTAGACGGTGAGGTCGCCGCGCACGGCGTTCGTGTACGGGTCGACGAAGATCGCCCGGCTCTCGCTCTCGCCGAGACCGGGGGCGTCGAACATCACCCGCGTCGTCGACCCGGCGTCGGGGGCGGGGCGCGCGGCGGCGACGCGCTCGCCGCCCGTGTACGCCTGGGCCGTCGCCACCTGCTCGGACAGGGGTCGGTGCACGCCGGTGCCGACGGTGCTCAGCTGCTCGGCGTAGACGACCCGCTCGATGCTCGGCGTCAGCGCGTAGACCGCGCCGGTGAGCGCGGCGACGAGGACGAAGGGGCCGACGAGCAGCCCGGCGTAGAAGTGCAGCCGCAGGAGCAGCTGCGGCGGCCATCCGCGGGTGGTCCGGTCTCGGCCCGGCGGCGGGGGAGGGGTGGGGGAGGTCGTGCTCGACGTGGTCGTCGACATGGGGGGTCGCTTCCTGGTGCGTCGCCGCCCGGGCTTCCGGGTCGGCGCGATGACGAAGGGGGAGCGCTCGCGCGACGAGAGGCCGTCGCGGTGCGCGGGTGGCGAGACCGGCCGTCCATGCAGGGCACGGCAGGTGTCGCCGAGGACCCCTCGCCGGAGGCGGGGGTCAGGCGAAGGAGTCGGCGAGGCCCGACGGCGGGCCCCTGCGGCTGATCTCCTGCGCGAGCTCGACGAGCCGGGCGGTCGGCAGCGCGCGGGGCGCGGGGGCCGGTCGCACGTCGGTGCCAGGTCGGGCGAGGTGCACCGGGGCGGGAGGGGCGAGGAAGGCCGCGACCGCCAGGGCGAGCACGTGCAGCCGGCGCGAGACCTCCTCGCCGCGGTGCAGCGCCGCGATCGTCACGACGGCTGCGACGAGGTGCGCGAGCCACATCGAGCTCGAGGGCATCGTGTGCGCGCCGGTCGTGGTCGTCGTCAGCAGGGCCTCGCCCTGGGCGGTGAGCCCGAGCTGGCCGAGGTGCCCGGTCTGACGCACGTGCTCGAGGTGACCGGCACCGCCCGGGGCCGCGCCGAGCGAGAAGAGGGTGTGGAAGAGCAGCTGGCTCGCGGCCACCGAGGAGCCCAGGCGCGGCAGGGCCGGGCGCCACCGGGCGAGCAGGGTGCACGCGGGCACGGCGAGGGCGAGCGGGACGACGACCCCGAGCACGTGCGGCACGGCGCCGCCGGCCAGGACGTGCGAGCACAGGGCGACCGCGGTGGCGAGCGCGGCGGCCGCGCTCCCGCGCGCGATCGCGCCGCCCCGGCTGGTCATGCGGTGATGATGGCAGAGGTGGGCCGGGCGCGCCGGTCGGGCGCGATCAGCCCGGGTGGGGCGAGGCGCCGACGAGCCGGAGGGCGAGCGCGCCGTAGGTCTGCTCGATCTGCTCCGGGGTCTGCTGCACGCCCGGGTGGTACCAGCGGGCGACGTCGACGACGAGCGAGAGCAGCGCGAGCGCGGCCGCGTGGGTGTCCTCGACCTCGAAGTCGCCCGAGGCCACCCCTTCGTCCACCACCCCGCGCACGACCGCGTCGATCTCACGACGCAGGGTGAGCACCTCGTGCTGGTGCTCGGGGGAGAGGTGGCGGAACTCGTACTGGACGATCCGAGCCACCTGGTGCTGCTCGGCGTGCCAACGGGCGAAGGCGCCGATCATCGAGCGCAGCGTCTCGGCCGGGGCGCTCGAGCGCGCGGCGGCGCGGGCCAGCGCGTCGCGGGCGACGGTGTGCCCCTCGCGGGAGAGCTGGTAGAGCAGGTCCTCCTTCGAGGCGAAGTGGACGTACACGCCCGCGGGGGACAGCCCGGCCCGAGAGGCGATGTCTCGGGTCGTCGTCGCGTGGAACCCCTTCGCGCCGAAGGCATCTGCCGCCGCCTCGTAGAGGCGGGACACGGTGGGCGACTCGCTCGACGGCGTCGCGGATGAGGTGCTCGTCACTTGCCCAGCATGCCCGGCGACGCCTACGCTAAGCAAGCGCTTAGCCATGCTGGGCGCGTCCCGACCACCGCGAGCGAGAGGCCATCAGGCATGCCCCGCAACATCTACGACGAGGACCACGAGTCCTTCCGCGCCTCCGTCAAGGAGTTCGTCGAGCGCACGCTCGTCCCCCGTGCGGAGGAGATGATCCGCGAGCACCGGATCCCGCGCGAGGTGTGGCTCGAGGCGGGCAAGCAGGGCTTCTTCGGCCTGACGATCCCCGAGGAGTTCGGCGGCGCGGGCATCGACGACTACCGCTTCAACGCCGTCCTCGCCGAGGAGCTCGCCGCCTTCAACGCCGCGACCGCGTCGTGCTTCGGCATCCACTCCGACATCACCGCGCCGTACGTCGTCGCGCTCGGCACCGAGGAGCAGAAGCAGCGCTGGCTGCCGACGGTCGTCACCGGCGAGACGATCCTGTCGATCGGCATGACCGAGCCCTCCGGCGGCTCCGACCTCGCCGCGCTGAAGACGACGGCCGTGCGCGCCGACGACGGCTCGGGCGACTGGGTCATCAACGGCAGCAAGAC
Organism: Janibacter sp. UYMM211; assembly: GCF_040547045.1. NCBI lineage: Bacteria > Bacillati > Actinomycetota > Actinomycetes > Micrococcales > Intrasporangiaceae > Janibacter > Janibacter sp. UYMM211. Next base: position 616,757 of record NZ_JBEPOY010000002.1, read on the forward strand.
CTTCATCACCAACGGCCACCAGTGCGACCTCGCGGTCGTCGCCGCGCGCACCGACCCGACGAAGGGGGCCAAGGGCATCTCGCTCTTCGTCCTCGAGGCCGGCGACGCGGGCTTCACCAAGGGCAACCCGCTGGACAAGATCGGTCAGCCCGAGTCCGACACCTCCGAGCTCTTCTTCGACGACGTGCGCGTGCCCGCCGACCGCCTCCTCGGCCCCGAGGGCATGGGCTTCGTCGCGATGATGCAGAAGCTGCCACAGGAGCGCCTCGGCAACGCCATCGCCAACATCGCCGGCGCCGACCAGATCCTGCGCGAGACGATCGCGTACACGAAGGAGCGCAAGGCCTTCGGTCAGCCGATCGGCACCTTCCAGCACAACAAGTTCAAGATCGCCGAGCTCGTGACGAAGGTCGAGGTCACGCAGGCCTACGTCGACGACTGCGTCACCGCGCACGCGCAGGGCCGTCTCACCGCCGTCGACGCCGCGAAGGCCAAGTGGTGGGCCGCCGAGGTCCAGTGCGGCGTGCTCGACGAGTGCGTCCAGCTGCACGGCGGGTACGGCTTCATGACCGAGTACCGCGTGGCCCGCGCCTGGCGCGACGCCCGCGTCCACAAGATCTGGGCCGGCACGAACGAGATCATGAAGGAGCTCATCGGCCGCGACCTCGGGCTCTGAGGAGGGCGCAGGGGAGGTCGTGGGCGAGGAACGAGCCCGCGGCCGAGCCGGAGTCGACGAAGAGCCCGCAACGACTCGGGCTCTGAGGAGGGCGCTCTCCTCGTTCGAAGAAGGACCGTCACCTCGAGGTGACGGTCCTTCTTCGAATCACCGGCGAAGGGGGGTCAGCCCCTGGTCCGGGCGGCCCAGATCGCGCCGACGTGGGTCGCGTCGGTGCCGCAGCACCCCCCGACGACCTCGAGCGCCGGCAGCGAGCGCTCGAGCTCGACGTGGGCCGCGGCGAGCTCGGCCGGGTCGCCGGGGTCGAGGCTCGTCATCGCGTCGAGCTCCTCGTGGCTGCGCTCGGAGGCGTTGACCTTGAGCCCACGCACGCAGTCCCACGGCCCGCTCAGCCCGGCGGCGACGTGCCGCGGGTGGGCGCAGTTGACCATGTACGCGTCCGGAGCGGCCTGGGTGTCGGTGGCCTCGACCGCCTCCTGCAGGCTCGTCCCACCGGGCAGGCGCCCGTCGACCTCGACGGTCCAGCCCACCCACACGGGCACCCCGACGTCGCGCGCCGCGCGCACGACGCCGACGGCCTCGCCGACGTCGGTGAGGGTCAGCACCTCGACGTGGTCGGCGCCCGCCCCCGCGAGAGCCGCGACCTGCGGGCGGTGGTACTCCGCCGCCTCGTCCGGGTCGACCCCTGCCCCCGGCCGGTAGCCGTCGCCCCTCGGGCCGATCTGCCCCACCACCCGCACGGCCGGGACGCGGTCGGACCACTGCTCGCCGATCTCGCGCAGCAGGGCGACCGCGTCGGCGTTGGCGGCGGCGAGGGCCGACGCGTCGTCGCCGAGGAGGTCTCCCCAGTCGCTGCTCGCCCGCCAGGTCGGCGTCTCGAGCTGCAGCCCGACGCCGTGCCGCTCCGCGACCCGCGCGTAGCCCTCGTAGTACTGCCGGAGCAGGTCGCGGCCGTGCCTGTCGCGAAGCAGCACGTAGGCCGCGAAGTGCGGCAGGTCCACCCCGTGGTGGTAGATGAGGTCGGTCTCCAGACCCCCGTCGCTGACGTGCTGCATGGCGATCCCCTCCCTGTCGGCCCCCCGACCAGGCAGTGTCGTGCCCGCCGGGCGAAGGGGGCCACCCCCATGACGGGAGCGGTCCCCCTTCGCGGCGGTGGTCTCGAGGCTCAGGCCCTGGAGGGCCTTCGCACCTCGACCAACGAAGGGGCTAGCGGGAGGACAGCTCGGCGAGGACGTCGTCGACGGCGTCGTAGGAGCTCTGCAGGCCGCCCTCCATGCCCGACTCGACGACCATCTGCACGGTCTCGGGGGAGTCGTAGGTGATGACCGCGCGCAGGTGGGTGCGTCCCTCGCTCTCGGTGTACGTCGTGTCGACGAGCGAGTAGGGCGACTCGAGGTTGTCGAAGCGCTCGGTGTGCACGAGGTGGCCCGGTCGCTCGATCGTGCGGTAGTGACCGGAGAAAGACACCTCCTCGCCCGAGGAGCCGGCGCGCTGGGCGAAGTGCCACGCCCCGCCCTCGCGCAGGTCGATCTCGCAGACGGTGACCTCGCCGTGCCCGGCGCCCCACCACCGCCGCACGTGCTCGGGGGTCGTCATGACCTCGAAGACGAGGTCGGCAGGGGCGTCGAAGGTGCGGGTGACGACCAGCTCCGGGCCGTCGGTGGTGACGGTGGCGCGCTCGCGGGCGCCTCGGGGTGCAGTGCTCATGGCTTCTCCTGGGTGGTGCCCTGCGTCGAGGGCGTGCTCATGGTGGCGAGGTAGTCGCCGAGGTCGTCCAGCCGTCGCTCCCAGTGCTCCCGGTAGAGCTCGAGCCACGTCGTCGCGTCCTGCAGCGGGGTGGCCTCCAGGCGGCAGCGGCGTCGCTGCGCGTCGGGGGTCTTCGAGATCAGCCCGGCCCGCTCGAGCACCGAGAGGTGCTTGGAGATGGCGGGCAGGGACATGGCGAAAGGCTGCGCCAGCTCGCTCACCGTGGCCTCGCCGTCGCCCAGGCGCGTGAGGATCGCGCGCCGGGTCGGGTCGGCCAGGGCGGCGAAGGTGGTGCTCAGCTCGTCTGCCATGTGCTTAACCTATCGGTTGATTAACCAGGTGGTCAACGACTGGTCCGGTCCCGCCGGCTCCCGTCCCCGCACCCCCCAGGGGGCGTCGGGGCCGCAGGGCGTGGTGAGAGGATGGGGGTGATGACGCAGCCAGCCCCGACCACCGCGCCCGTGGGCGCCCATGTCCTCACCGTGTCGGACCGCTCGGCCCGTGGTGAGCGCGAGGACCTGTCCGGTCCGGCCGGTCGCGAGGCCCTCGAGGGCGCTGGCTTCGTCGTGACGACCTCGGTCGTGCCGGACGGCGCCGACAGCGTGCGCGACGAGCTGCGGCGGGTGCTCGCCGAGGGGGTGCGCGTCGTGGTCTCGACCGGGGGCACCGGTGTCGGCCCGCGCGACCGCACGCCCGAGGGCACGCGCGAGGTCCTCGACGCCGAGCTGCCCGGCGTCGCCGAGGCGATCCGCGCCCACGGCGCGACGAAGACCCCGCACGCCGTCCTCACCCGTGGTCTCGCCGGCGTCGTCCACGCGACGGCAGACCACCCCGGTGCCGTCGTCGTCAACCTGCCCGGCAGCCCGAAGGCGGTGCGCGAGGGCCTCGAGGTCGTCGTCCCGCTGCTGGCCCACCTGCTCGACCAGCTCCACGGAGGCGATCACCGATGACCTGGCGCGCCCAGATCGCGACCGACCCGATCGACCTGACGGCCCTCATGGCCGAGGTGGGCGGTCCCTCGCACGGGGCTGTCTCCACCTTCGTCGGGCAGGTCCGCGACCACGACCCGGAGGCATCCGGCGAGGTCGTCTCGCTCGACTACTCCGCGCACCCCGACGCGGGCCGTGTCATCGGCGACGTCGTCTCCGCCGCGGTCGCCGCCGGTGATCCCGACGGCCAGGCCCAGGTCGTCGCCGTGCACCGCGTCGGCCACCTCGAGGTCGGCGACCTCGCCCTCGTCGTGCTCGTCGCGAGCGCGCACCGCGACCTCGCGATCACCCTGTGCCGCGACGTCGTCGAGGCGGTCAAGCACGGCGTGCCGATCTGGAAGAAGCAGCACGAGGTCGACGGCAGCCACCAGTGGAGCGGGCTCTCGTGCTGACCGACGGCCACGGACGCGTCCACCGGGACCTGCGGGTCTCGCTCACCGACCGGTGCAACCTGCGCTGCACCTACTGCATGCCCGCCGAGGGCATGCCCTGGCTGCCCACCCCCGACCTGCTGACGACCGACGAGCTCCTGCGCGTCATCGAGGTCGCGGTCGCGGCCGGCATCACCGAGGTCCGGCTCACCGGGGGCGAGCCGCTGCTGCGCCCCGACGTCGTCGACGTCGTCCGCGGTGTGGCCGCCATGAGCGGCGAGCACGGCCCGGTCGAGGTCTCGCTGACCTCCAACGCCCTGCGCCTGCCCAAGCTCGCCCAGCCCCTCGCCGACGCCGGCCTCGCCCGGGTCAACATCAGCCTCGACACCCTGCGGGCGGACCGCTTCGCCTCGATGACGCGGCGCGACCGCTTCGAGGACACGATGGCCGGCATCGCCGCGGCCGACGCGGCCGGCCTCGCCCCCATCAAGATCAACACCGTGCTCATGCGCGGCGTCAACGACGACGAGGCCGGCGACCTGCTGCGGTGGGCCCTCGACCACGGCTACGAGCTGCGCTTCATCGAGCAGATGCCGCTCGACGGCGGTCACACGTGGCAGCGCTCGGAGATGATCACCGCTGCCGAGATCCTCGGGTGGCTGCGCGAGGACTTCGACCTCGTCGAGATGCCCGGTCGCGGGGCGGCCCCGGCCGAGCGCTTCGTCGTCGACGGCGGCCCCGGCACGGTCGGGATCATCGCGTCGGTGACGATGCCCTTCTGCGGGGCGTGCGACCGGCTGCGCCTCACCGCCGACGGCCAGCTGCGCTCGTGCCTCTTCGCCCGGGGCGAGACCGACCTGAGGACCCCCCTTCGCGACGGGTCCTCCGAGGAGGAGGTCACCGCGCTGCTCCACTCGTGCCTCGCGGGCAAGCGCCCCGGTCACGGCATCGACGAGCCCGGATTCCTCCAGCCACCGCGCCCGATGAGCGCGATCGGCGGCTGATCAGCCCCCGGCGAAGGGGGGCAGCACGTCGACGACCGAGCCGGTCGGCACCTGCGGGTCCTCGCCCTGGGCGTTGCGCCCGTCGACGAGCACCGCGCACCGCGGCAGCACGCGCGCCACGGCGTCGCCGTGACGCTCGACCGTCGCGGCGAGCACCGCGGACAGCAGGCCCTCGGGCACCTGCTCCTCCTCGACGCCGGCGGCTTCCGCCGCCCCGCCGAACCACCTGACCTGCACGCTCATGACTGCTCCTCCGGCACCGGGGGTGCCTGCTCGATCGTCGCGACGATGGCCCGCCGCAGGGCGACCTGGTCGACCTCCTCGCCGCGCGCCTGCGCCGCACCGACGGCCAGGCCGAGGACGTAGGACGACACCGGCGCGAGCGGCCGGTCGTAGCCGTGGGCGACCTGCTTGGTGAGGACGTGGATGCCGGCGACGTCGACGAGATCGGGGTCGACCGCGACCGCCTCGCAGGCCATCTCGACCCACTGCCGCCAGCGCTGCACGGTCGCGGCGTCGCCGCGCAGCCGCGGCTCGCGGGGGGCGTCGGCCGGGCGCTGCGCCTGCCAGGTCCGGGCGTCCGTCGGGGTGTCGATGTCGGCGACCGCGGCCGGGTCGACGGCGACGGTGGTGAGGCGCAGCGAGGACAGCAGGGCCTTCATCGAGCGGTTGCGCACGGTGTCGAGAGACTCGACCGCGCCGCGCAGCGCCGCCGTGCGGTGGATGCCGAAGAGCCACTGCGGGTGCTCGGCGTCACCGGCCAGGCAGATACCGTCGACGTCGTCCTCTCCGTCCTCGTCCGCGCGGGCCGCCGCCTCGAGCAGGGTGGCGATGCCGGCGGCGGGGTCGGCGAGGTCGCTCGCGAGGAGCAGGGTCCACCGCGCGGGGCTCGTCACGGCCTGCAGCCCGGCGTCGGTGCCGGCCGCCGGGCCGCCGGACGGGGGGTCCTCGAGCGTGCGCACCACGTCGTCGGGGGCGTCGATGCCTCGCCCGACGAGCACGCGGGTCGACGCCGACCCGGTCGCCGCGAGGACGCGGTCGAGCAGGCGCTCGCCGTCGACGGTGAGGTCCGCCTTGACCGCTCCTCCGAGGCGCGAGCCGGCGCCGCCGGCGACGACGACGACGTCGTACTCGACGGCGCTCATGCGTGGTCCTGCGTCTCGGGGCGGGTCCACGACCCGGAGCGCCCGCCCTGCTTGCTCAGCACGCGGATGTCGGTGATGCGGGCGGTGCGGTCGACGCCCTTGACCATGTCGACGACGGCGAGCGCTGCGACGCTCACGCTCGTCAGCGCCTCCATCTCGACACCGGTGCGGTCGGCGGTGCGCACCGTCGCGACGACGTCGACCCCCGTGTCGGTGATCGTCAGGTCGACGGTGCACCCGTGCACGCCGATGACGTGGGCGAGGGGGAGCAGCTCCGGGGTCTTCTTCGCGGCCTGGATGCCCGCGACGCGGGCGACGGCGAGCACGTCCCCCTTCGGCACGGCGCCGTCGCGCAGCAGGGCGACGACCTCCGGCGCGACCCGCACCGACCCGGCGGCGGTCGCGGCTCGGACGGTCGGCGACTTCTCGGTGACGTCGACCATGCGGGCGTGCCCGCCCTCGTCGAGATGGGTGAGGGGGTGGCTCATGCCAGGCTCCTGATCGTCAGGAGGTCGCCCGGGGCGACCTCGGTGGTCTCCTCGGGCACCTCGGCGAGCGCGTCGGCACCGGCGAGCGAGGTCACCATGTGCGACGCCGACCCCCGGCGGTGCGACGGGGTGGCGAGAGGGCGCAGGTCCTCGCCCTGGGTGATGCGCACCGGGACGAGCTGGCGCCGACCGGGCGGCGAGCGCCACCCGGTCGCGGCGACGGCGCGGGTGGTCGGGCGCGGCGCCCGGCCGAGCAGCGCGTCGAGGAGCGGCCGCACGACGACCTCAAAGGAGATGGCCGCGCTCACCGGGTTGCCCGGGAGCGCGACGACCGGGGTGCCCTGCCAGAGCGCCCAGCCCTGGGGCTTGCCCGGCTGGACGCGCACGTGACGGTAGGTCGCGCCCGCGTGCTCGGTGAGCACGTCGCGGGCCACGTCGTAGGCGCCGACGCTCGCCCCACCGGTGAGGACGACGACGTCGGCCTGCGCGGCGAGCTCGTCGAGGGCCCGCACGACGAGGGCGGCGTCGTCGCGCACCGTGGGCGGCACGACGACGTCGGCGCCCTGCTCGCGGGCGGTCGCCGCGAGGTGCGTCGCGTTGGACTCGTAGACCTGACCACGCCCCAGCTCGCCACCGGGGGCGACGAGCTCGTCGCCGGTCGCGGCGACGGCGACGACCGGTCGGCGGCGCACGGGCACCTCGGCGTGCCCGGCGGCGGCGACGGACGAGAGGACCCGTGCGGTGAGCGTGGTGCCGGGCTCGGCGACGAGGTCGCCGGCCTGGAGGTCCTCGCCGGCCCCGCGGACGTGGGCGCCCTGCCCGCGCTCGGGGGCTGCGGTGACGTGGACCCGCTGCTCGCCGCCGTCGGTGAGCTCGACGGGCACGATCGTGTCGGCGTCGCCCGGCACGGGTGCGCCGGTCATGATCCGCACGCACTCGCCCGGCCCGATCGCCGGGTCGTGCGGCGAGCCCGCGGGCACCTCGCCGACGACGGCCAGCTCGACGGGCGCGTTCGCGACGTCCGCCCAGCGCACGGCGTAGCCGTCCATCGCCGAGTTGGCGAAGGCCGGGACCTGGCCGCGCGCGGTGACCGCGCCCGCGAGCACGCGGCCGTGGGCGTCGTCGAGCGCGACGACCTCGACCGGGGTCGGGCCGGGCACGAGGCGCAGGACCTCGGCGACGTACTGCTCGAGCGTCAACAGCTCGCGGGTGGTGCTCACGGGTGCCTGCTCCTAGTAGCGGGGGAGAGAGGGGTCGACCTCGTCGACCCACGCGAGCATGCCGCCGTCGAGCACCTCGAGCTGCTCGTAGCCGTGGGCTCGCAGGGTCGCGGCGGCCAGGGTCGCGCGCGGCCCGGCCTTGCACACGAGGACGACGGTGCGGTCGCGCGGGACGCCGAGCGCGTCGGGGTCGCCGTCGCGCAGGGTGGCCAGGGGGATGTGCGCCGAGCCCGGCACCATCCCGAAGGCGATCTCGGCCGGCTCGCGCACGTCGAGGACGAAGGGGGAGCCCGGCGCCTCGACAAGGGCGGCGAGGGCGGTCGCGCTCACGGTCGTCGTCTCCGGCGCGGCCGGGGGAGCGAGGGCGGCCGGCCGCCGCACCGCGGCGTCGTACCGACCCGACGGGGCGAGGGGGATCGAGCGCTGCGTGCTCGCCATGCTGTCGACGTACAGGACGCGGCCCAGCAGCGGCTCCCCGGACCCGGTGACGAGCTTGATCGCCTCGCTCGTCATCATCGACCCGATCTGCCCGACGAGCGCACCGAGCACCCCGGCGTCGCCGCAGGCCGGGACCGACCCCGGCTCGGGCGGGTCGGGGAAGAGGTCGCGCAGGCCGACCGCGGGCAGCCCCTCGGGCGCAGCGGTCCAGAAGGTCGTCACGTGCGCGGCGGTGCGGTACACGGCGGCCCACACGAGCGGCACGCCGAGCTCGGCGCAGGCGGCGTCGACGGCGTACCGCGTCTCGAAGTTGTCGCTGCCGTCGAGGACGAGGTCGTGGCCGGCGAGGACGTCGCGGGCGTTCTCGTCGGTGATGCGCACGTGCCGTCCGACGACGTCGCAGTCGGGGTTGAGCCCGCGCACGCGGTCGACGGCGCTCTCGACCTTCGACAGTCCGACCGACATGGCGTCGTGGATGACCTGGCGCTGGAGGTTCGTCGCGTCGACGGAGTCGTCGTCGACGACGGTGATCGCGCCGACCCCGGCGGCCGCGAGGTAGAGCAGGGCGGGGGAGCCCAGGCCGCCCGCACCGACGACCGCGACCCGCGCCGCGAGCAGCCGGCGCTGGCCCGTCTCGCCGATGCTCGGCAGCAGCAGGTGCCGTGCGTATCGGGTCAGCTGCTCCGGGCTCAGGGGCGGTCCTGGCTCGACGAGGGCGGGGAAGGGCATGGGTCGACGGTACGTCGTCGTCGCGGGTGTCGCGGTGCTCGGGGTGGTGATCAGCGGCGGGTCAGCTCGGACTTGTCCCACCCCCGGCGAGGTGCCCGGCTGCCCGTGCCGCGGCCCGGACGGCTGTCGCGCGACCGGTAGACGAGGTAGGGCCGGGTGAGGTAGCCGATCGGCGCGCTGAAGACGTGGACGAGCCGGGTGAAGGGCCACATCGCGAAGAGGATCATCGCGGTGAGCGCGTGCAGCTGGAAACCGAGCGGTGCGGCGGCCATGAGATCGGGCTCGGGCGCGAAGGTGAAGATGCTGCGCCACCACACCGACACCCCTTCGCGGTAGTCGTACTCGCCGCCGAAGCGCAGGAGCGAGCCCGCGATCGTGTTCCAGATCCCGAGGACCATGACGAGCCCGAGGAAGAGGTACATGACCTTGTCGTTGAGCGTCGTCGCGCTGAAGACCGGCCCGGTGGTGCGGCGGCGGTAGACGAGGATGACGAGCCCGGCGACGGCGGCCAGCCCCGCGGGGATGCCGCCCGCCAGCGCGACGACGTGGTACGTGTGCGCGCTGATGCCCAGCGCGTCGGTCGCGACCTTCGGGATGACGAGGCCGATGACGTGGCCGGCGACGACCCCGAGCATCCCGAAGTGGAAGAGCGGGCTGCCGATCCGCAGCAGCCGGTCCTCGTAGAGCTGCGAGGAGCGGGTGGTCCACCCGAACTTGTCGTAGCGGTAGCGCCAGACGTGCCCGACGACGAAGGTCGCGAGGGTGAGGTACGGGACGATGACCCAGAGGAAGGTGCTCACCGGGGTGCTCCTACGGGGATGGTCGGGCCGGGCGTGAGCGCCTGCGGCGGGGTGGGGCGAAGGGGGTCCGCGGCGGCGCTGCCGCAGGTGGTGCCCGAGGTGCGCGCGAGGTGCTCCTCGACCGCCGGGTCGTGGGTGTAGGGGGACTGGTCGATGCCGACGTCCTCCTGGGGCGGGCCCTGCGCGATGAGCCGGGCGAGAGCCTGCTCGTCGTCGTCGCCGAGCGCGGGCAGGGTGGCCCGCAGCGCCTGGACGACGGGCAGCCACGGCGAGGCCTTGCCCTTGAGCGCCGTGTGCAGCAGCTCGACGCCGACGCGGTGGTCGTTGAGCAGCCGCCAGGCGGTGGCCGCGTCGACGGTCGCGCCGAGCTCGAGGACGACGCACAGGTGGTCGGGCAGCTCCGCGCCCTCGTCGGCGAGCTCGACGCCCGCACGGCGGTAGGCCTGCTTGAACTGCACGAGCGCGGCGCCGCGCTTGCGGGTGTCGCCGTGCAAGAAGTACGTGAGGTGCAGGGCGCACCGGCGGGTGACGTCGAAGGTGTCGACGTACTGCGCCTGGAGCTCGCGAAGGGGGGTGCTCTCGAGGTGGTCGACGACGCCGGTGAGGCGGTCGCCGACGCCGGGGGGCAACCCCTTCGCGCTCTCCCGCAGGACGGGCAGGAGCGTCAGGAGGCGCTCGTCGGGGTAGTCGAGGAGGAGCGAGATGATCTGCCACGCGTCGGCCTGGGCGCGCTCGTCGAGGGCGGGTGCGCTGCGGCGGTGGCGCCGCCACGGCATCACGGCCGATCACCGGACCCTCGGGTCGGGAACATGCCCTCGGGGGTGCCCTTGCCGTCCCAGTTGAGCAGGTTGACGCGCCCGGACTTGCTGCCGCCGCCGACGAGCTGGTCGGAGGTCTGGCGCTCGGCGAGCATGTGGAAGTTCTCGACCGCGACCGGGGTCGTGCCGCCGCGCCCGGAGCCCTCGCCGAAGGGGCCGGAGAGGTCGTCGAGCTCGGTGTCGTAGCCCGAGACCGCGCAGTCCGTCGCGAGCTCCTCGAGCCCGTGCGCCTGCTCGCCGTGGGCGGTGGGGATGACGTAGCGCTCGTCGTACTTCGCCAGGGCGAGCAGGCGGAACATCTCGTACATGTCCTCCTCCTCCATCCCGACGGCCGCGGGGATCTCGCCGCGCGGGTCGCGCCCGAGGTTGATGTCGCGCATGTAGGAGCGCATCGCCGCGAGCTTCTTGAGGACCTCGTCGACGGGCCGGACGTCGCCGGCGGTGAAGAGGTTGGCGAGGTACTCGACGGGGATGCGCAGGGTGTCGATGGCGGCGAAGAGGTTGTCCGCGTCCTCGCCGTCGTGCCCGGTCTCGGCGACGACGTCGACGACGGGCGACAGCGGCGGGATGTACCAGACCATCGGCATCGTGCGGTACTCCGGGTGCAGGGGCAGGGCCACCTTGTAGTCCATGATGAGCCGCCGCACGGGCGATGCCTTCGCGGCCTCGACCCAGTCACCGGGGATGCCGGCCCGCTCGGCCTCGCGCTGCACCTCGGGGTCGAAGGGGTCGAGGAAGACCGAGCGCTGCGCCTCGTAGAGGTCGTGGTCGTCCTCCACCGAGGCCGCGTCGAGGACGCGGTCGGCGTCGTAGAGCATGATCCCGATGTAGCGCAGCCGCCCGACGCAGGTCTCGGCGCACACCGTGGGGATGCCGACCTCGACCCGGGGGTAGCAGAAGGTGCACTTCTCGGCCTTGCCGGTCTTGTGGTTGAAGTAGACCTTCTTGTACGGGCAGCCGGTGACGCACATCCGCCAGCCGCGGCAGCGGTCCTGGTCGACAAGGACGATGCCGTCCTCCTCGCGCTTGTAGATCGCGCCTGAGGGGCAGGACGCCGCGCAGCTGGGGTTGAGGCAGTGCTCGCAGATCCGCGGCAGGTAGAACATGAAGGTCTGGTCGAACTCGAACTTCACCTTGTCCTCGATGCCCTTGAGCATCGGGTCCTTCACGGCGTGCTCCATGCTGCCGCCGAGGTCGTCGTCCCAGTTCGCCGACCACGAGACGTTCATCGCCTTGCCCGAGATGAGCGAGTAGGGGCGGGCGACGGGGAAGGTCTTCTGCGCCGGGGCGTCGAGGAGGGTCTCGTAGTCGTAGGTCCAGGGCTCGTAGTAGTCCTGGATGCTCGGCATCTTGGGGTTGGAGAAGATGTTGAGCAGCTTGTTCAGCCGCCCGCCGGCGCGCAGGCGCAGCCGGCCGTTGGCGGCGCGCTCCCAGCCGCCCTTCCACTCGTCCTGGTCCTCGTACCCGCGGGGGTAGCCCAGACCGGGCCGGGTCTCGACGTTGTTGAACCACACGTACTCGGTGCCGGCTCGGTTGGTCCACGCCTGCTTGCAGGTGACCGAGCACGTGTGGCACCCGATGCACTTGTCGAGGTTCATCACCATCGCCATCTGGGCCATGACTCGCATGTCAGTACTCCACGTCCTGGTCGGTGCGGCGGCGGATCGTCGTGACCTCGTCGCGGTTGTTGCCCGTCGGGCCGATGTAGTTGAAGAAGTAGGACAGCTGTGCGTAGCCGCCGATGATGTGGCTCGGCTTGAGCAGGATCCGCGTGAGGCTGTTGTGGATGCCGCCCCGCTTGCCGTCGGTCTCCGTGAGCGGCACGTCGATGAGCCGGTCCTGGGCGTGGTGCATGTAGACCGTGCCCTCGGGCATCCGGTGGCTGACGACGGCCCGGGCGGCGACGACGCCGTTGCGGTTGACCGCCTCGATCCAGTCGTTGTCGCGCACGCCGATCTTCGCCGCGTCGACATCCGACATCCACACCGTCTGACCGCCGCGGCTCAGGCTGAGCATGAAGAGGTTGTCCTGGTACTCGGAGTGGATCGACCACTTGTTGTGCGGGGTGAGGTAGCGCACCGACAGCGCGATGCCGCGGCCCTCCTCCTCGACCTGCTCGCCGAGCGGGGTCTCGCCGAAGAGCCGGGTCATGTCGAGCGGTGGCCGGTAGACCGGCAGCGCCTCGCCCATCCCGAGCATCCAGTCGTGGTCGACGTACATCTGCTGGCGACCCGTGAGGGTGTGGAAGGGCTTGTGCCGCTCGATGTTGATGGTGAAGGGGGAGTAGCGCCGTCCGCCGGACTCGCTGCCCGACCACTCCGGCGAGGTGATGACCGGCACCGGCGCGGCCTGGGTGTCGGCGAAGGTGATCTGCTTGCCCTCGTGCTCCGACGCGAGGTCGTGCAGCTGGGTCCCGGTGCGCTTCTCGAGGAAGCGGAAGCCCTGGGTGGCGAGGTGGCCGTTGCTCACGCCCGAGAGGTGCAGGATCGCGTCGGCGACCTGGATGTCGGTCTCCATCCGCGGCTGGCCGGCCCCGGCGCCCGTGCGGGCGACTCCGTGACGCCCGCGCAGCAGGTCGATCTCGCGCCCCACCTCGTAGCGCACGCCCTTGGTGAGCATCCCGGCCTTCTCCATGAGCGGGCCGATCGAGGTCATCTTCTCGTAGGTCGCGGGGTAGTCGCGGGTGACCTCGACGAGGACCGGCATGGTCTTCCCGGGGACCGGGTCGCACTCCCCCTTCGCCCAGTCCTGGACGCGGCCGTGCACGGTCGCCATCGCCTCGGGGGTGTCGTGCCACAGCGGCTTGGCGACGACGTCGGTGCGGGTGCCGAGGTGGTCGACGGCGAGCTCGGAGAAGCGCTTGGCGATCGTCTTCCACGTCTCCCAGTCGCTCTTGGACTGCCACGGGGGAGCGATCGCGGGGTTGAAGGAGTGCACGAAGGGGTGCATGTCCGTCGTGTTGATGTCGTGCTTCTCGTACCAGGTCGCGGCCGGGAGGACGACGTCGGAGAGCAGCGTCGAGCTCGTCATCCGGAAGTCGAGGGTGAGGAGCAGGTCGAGCTTGCCCTCCGGTGCCCGCTCGGGCCAGACGACCCCCTCGGGGCGCATCGACTCGGGCGCCTCGGCGGCCCGCACGGCGTTGTCGGTGCCGAGGAGGTGCTTGAGGAAGTACTCGTTGCCCTTCGCCGAGGAGCCGAAGAGGTTGGCCCGCCACAGCGAGAGGACCCGGGGGTGGTTGTCGGGGGCCTCGGGGTCCTCGACGGCCAGGCGCAGGGTGCCGGCCTTGAGCGCGGAGGCGACGTACTCGCCGACCGGCACCCCGGCCTCCTTCGCCTCGTCGGAGACGGCGAGCGAGCTGCGGTCGAACTGCGGGTACGAGGGGGTCCACCCGAGGCGGGCCGACTGGACGAGCAGGTCCATCGTCGATCGGCCGGCGAAGACGCCGGTGCTGCCGTTGACCTCGTCGGCGGTGAAGGTGTCGTAGCGGTACTGGCTCGTGTTGACGTACCAGTATGCCGTCTGGTTCATGTGGCGCGGCGGGCGCATCCAGTCCAGCGCGAAGGCCATGTGCTGGAAGCCCATGATCGGGCGGACCTTCTCCTGCCCGACGTAGTGCGCCCAGCCCCCGCCGTTGCGGCCCTGGCAGCCGGTGATCGTCGTGAGGACGAGCATGGCGCGGTAGATCTGGTCGGAGTGGTACCAGTGGTTGGTGCCGGCGCCCATGAGGATCATCCCGCGACCGGTCGTGTCGATGGCGTTCTGCGCCCACTCGCGGGCCAGCCGGACGATCTGCTCGACCGGCACGCCGGAGATCTCGGCGCCCCACGCGGGGGTGGCCGGCACCCCCGGGTCGTCGTAGCCCGTCGGCCAGGCGCCGGGCAGGCCGTCGCGGGCGACGCCGTACTGGGCGAGCATGAGGTCGAGGACGGTCGTCACGAGGTGGTCGCCGACCCGGCGCACGGGGACGCCGCGGCGCTCCTCGCGCACGGCGCCGGCGACGTTGTCGAAGCGGGGCAGCTCGACCTCGACCGCGTCGGGTGACCCGTAGAGGGACAGGCGCGGGCGGATGTCGCCGAGCTCGAGGTTCCACCGGCCGGCACCCTCGTCGCCGAATCGGTGTCCGATGGAGCCGTTGGGGATGACGACCTCGTCGGTGCGCTCGTCGATGACCGCCGTCTTCCACATGGCGTTCTCGCTCGTGCTCTCGGCGCAGTCGATGTCGCCGGCGACGAGGAACTTGCCCGGGCGGTAGGAGGTCGCGCCGTCCGTCGTGACCGCCTCGAGGCTGACGAGGTAGGGCAGGTCGGTGTACTGCTGGTTGTACTCGGTGAAGAAGTCGACCTGGCGGTCGGCGAAGTACTCCTTGAGCACGACGTGCCCCATCGCCATCGCGAGGGCGCCGTCGGTACCGGGCGCGGCGGCCACCCACTCGTCGGCGAACTTGACGTTCTCGGCGTAGTCCGGGGCGACGGCGACGACCTTCTGGCCGCGGTACCGGGCCTCGGCCATCCAGTGCGCGTCCGGCGTGCGGGTGAGCGGGACGTTCGAGCCCCACATGATGAGGTACCCGGCGTCCCACCAGTCACCCGACTCGGGGACGTCGGTCTGGTCGCCGAACATCTGCGGCGAGGCGTTGGGCAGGTCGGCGTACCAGTCGTAGAAGGAGAGCATCGGCGCGCCGATGAGCTCGTTGAAGCGGGCGCCGGAGGCATAGCTCACCGGTGACATCGCCGGGATGGGGGAGAAGCCGGCGATCCGGTCCGGGCCCCAGCGCTTGATCGTGTAGACGTACGCGGCGGCCACCATGTCGGTGACCTCCTCCCACGTGGCCCGCACGAGACCGCCCTTGCCGCGCGCGTTCTTGTAGCGCCGGGCGGCCTGCTCGTCCTGCACGACCGAGCCCCACGCGACGACGGGGTCGCCGTAGCGGGCCCGGGCCTCGCGGTACATCTCGAGCAGCACGCCGCGCACGTAGGGGTAGCGCACCCGGGTGGGCGAGTACGTGTACCAGGAGAAGGCGGCGCCGCGGGGGCACCCGCGCGGCTCGTACTCCGGGCGGTCGGCCCCGGTGCTCGGGTAGTCGGTCTGCTGCGCCTCCCAGGTGATGATCCCGTCCTTGACGTAGACCTTCCACGAGCACGACCCGGTGCAGTTGACGCCGTGGGTGCTGCGCACGACCTTGTCGTGGCTCCAGCGGTCGCGGTAGAAGGAGTCGCCGCTGCGCCCGCCCTCGACGAACATCGCCCGCTGGTCGGCCGAGATGCCGGCCCGTGTGAAGAAGCGGCGGGTGCCGACGAGAGCCTCGGAGATCGGTCCGTCGAGACCGGCCGAGCGCGGGGGCGTCGGTGCCGAGGGCGTGGGCGAAGGGGTCATGCGGTGCCTCCAGGTCGGGAGAAGGGGGTCCGGGTCGTCACGTGGGCCAGGCAGCGGTGGGGCTCGACGAAGGGCTCGAGCGAGAGCTCGGTCTCGGTCTCGCCGAAGACCTCGAGAGTGCCGCGCATGAGTCCTCGGTGGACCCCGCACACCACCTCGGGGTTGGTGCGGGCGAGCGAGAGGAAGGGGCAGCTCTCGAGGCTGACCTCGGCGGTGCGCCCGGAGCTGTCCGTGCGCAGGTTCGGGGTGTAGCCCCACTCGCGCAGGACGTCGATCATCAGGCCGACCTTGCTCAGCCACACCCCGGGGCTGCGAGCAGGCTCGATCGAGGGGGAGTGGTGCAGCAGCGACGGCGCATGGGTGTGCGCCCACGCGGCGCCGGCCTCCTCGGGCGTCATCGGCGCGCCGTCGCTGCGCACGAACATCTCGGCGAGCAGGCCGGCGAGGACCTTGTAGCCCTCGGCGTCCTCCGTCGGCTCGAGCTCGCCCGGCGCGACGGCGTAGCGCTTGCTCGGGCGACCCGCGCCCGAGGAGCGCACGAAGTGGCTCGTGAGGATGCCGGCCCCGACGAGCTGGTCGAGGTGGAAGCGCACGGTCGTCGTGTGCAGGCCGACGAGCTCGCCGAGCTCCTTGGCGGTGAGCCCGTCCTCGCGGACCGCGGGCTCGAGGTTGGCGAGCGCGTCGACGATGTCGCGACGCACCGCCGACCGGAGCAGGCCGGCGCCCTCGTCCCCCGGCGGGACCGGGGGCTGAGACGGGAGGCGGGTGACGTTCACGCGCTCAGTCTGGCAGATAAAAAGCAATAGCCGAACACCTAGGCCCGCGCGTCGACGTCGACCGTATTCGGCAACGCCTTGGGGTCGTAATTCCCTGCTGTTGCGGGGTTTGTCACGCGTTCAACCATCTCTGACCAGGCCGTCGAGGACGTGGTCGAAGGGGGTCTGCCCCGGGTGTAGAGTCATTTTTAAGCGATTAAAAAGGAGACGTCCGAGGGGGCGTCCGGGCTCACGAGGAGCACCCATGGCGGCAGCGCCAGCAGCACGTCCGGCACCCGTGCAGACCGGCGGCGCCGGCTACCGCGGGGCGACCCGCGTGCTCGTCATGTCGAGCACGGCCTTCACCCTGATGTTCGCCGTGTGGCTGATGTTCGGCGTCCTCGGCGTGCCGATCCAGGCCGAGCTCGGTCTCAGCGAGCCCCAGCTGGCGTGGATCTCCGCGGTCGCGGTGCTCAACGGCTCGATGTGGCGCCTGCCCGCCGGCATGCTCGCCGACCGGGTGGGCGGCCGGGTCGTGACGATCGCGATGCTCCTGCTCACCGCGATCCCGTGCTTCCTCGTCACCCAGGCGGGCAGCTACGCCACCCTGCTCGTCCTCGCCTTCCTCGTCGGCTTCGCCGGCAACCTCTTCAGCGTCGGCGTCGCGTGGAACTCGGCGTGGACGCCCAAGGAGCACCAGGGCTTCGCGCTCGGCGTCTTCGGCGCGGGCAACGTCGGCGCGTCGGTGACCAAGCTGCTGCTCGTCCTCGTCCCCGGCCTGCTCACGGCGACCGCCGGCACGACCTACCTCGGCGTGGTCGAGGGAGGGTGGCGCGTCGTCCCGGCCATCTACTCGGTCGCGCTCGTCGTCGTCGCGCTGCTCACCTACCTCGTCGTGCCCCGGCAGGACCGGATGGCCGGCCAGGGCAAGCCGCTGCGGGCGATGCTCACGCCCCTGCGCGAGCTGCGGGTGTGGCGCTTCAGCCTCTACTACGCCGCCGTCTTCGGCGCCTACGTCGCGCTGTCGGCCTGGATGCCGCACTACTACGTGAGCACCTTCGGGGTCGAGCTGCGCACCGCAGCCCTGCTCACCGCGCTCTTCATCTTCCCGGCCTCCCTGCTGCGCCCGCTCGGCGGCTGGGTCTCGGACCGGGTCGGGGCCCGGCGGGTCATGTACGCGACCTTCGCCGTCATGCTCCTCGCGAGCGGGGTCCTCATGATGCCGAACGGCCACCTCGTCGTCGTCCACGCCGACGGCTCGACGAGCGAGCACCTCGCCTACGGCCTGGGCATCGCGCCCTTCACCGCCCTCCTCGTGCTCCTCGGGTGCGCGATGGGCATCGGCAAGGCCGCCGTCTTCAAGCACATCCCCGAGTACTTCCCCGACAACGTCGGCTCGGTCGGGGGTCTCGTGGGGATGCTCGGCGGGCTCGGCGGCTTCTTCCTCCCGCTGCTCTTCGCCTACACGAAGCAGTGGAGCGGCTTCCCGACGAGCACCTTCTTCGTCGTCTTCGTCCTCACCGCCATCTGCCTCGTGTGGATGCACCTCACGGTCGTGCGGATGCTCCACGACGAGTCTCCCGAGCTCGCCGACCACTTCGAGGCGCCGCAGGGCGCGCTCGCCACCCGCTGATCCTCACCCCTTCGCGCAGACAAGGACACCACCGATGAGCAGCACGACCCCGACCGCCCGAGGAGATCGCACCGGAGGCGAGTGGCTCCAGTCCTGGGACCCCGAGGACGAGCAGAGCTGGGACAAGCCGCTGGCCTGGCGCACCCTGTGGATCACGACCTTCTGCCTCACCCTCGCCTTCGTCGCGTGGTTCCTGCCGAGCGCGATCATCCCCAAGCTCACCGCGCTCGGCTACGACCTCAGCGCCTCGCAGCTGTACTGGATGGCCGCGATGCCGGGTCTGGCCGCCGGGCTCTTCCGGCTCGTGTGGATGGTGCTGCCCCCGATCATGGGCACCCGCAAGATGGTCTCCCTGACGACCGTGCTCCTCGTCTTCTCCACCCTCGGCTGGGGCGTGCGCGTGCAGCAGCCCACCGCGCCGTACTGGGAGCTCATGACGCTCGCCTTCCTCGCCGGCATCGGCGGCGGCGCCTTCTCGGGCTTCATGCCGAGCACGAGCTACTTCTTCCCGAAGCGGATGCAGGGCACCGCCCTGGGGCTGCAGGCCGGGCTGGGCAACTTCGGCGTCTCGCTGGTGCAGCTGCTCACGCCCTACCTCATCGCCCTCAGCGGTCTGGCGATCTTCGGTGGCAGCCAGATGCTCTCGGCGCCGGGCAAGGAGCCGACGCAGGTGTGGTTCCAGAACGCCGCCTTCGTGTGGATCCCGCTCATGCTCGTCGGTGCCGTCCTCGCGTGGACGATGCTGCGCTCGGTGCCGGTGCAGGCCAACATCCGCCAGCAGTTCGACATCTTCGGCAACCAGGACACCTGGTGGATGACGCTGCTCTACATCATGACCTTCGGGACCTTCTCGGGCCTGTCCGCGCAGTTCGGCCTGCTCATGGCCAACCTCTACGGCAGCGGTAACGACGCCATCGTCACCGGCGCGGGCGCGAGCGCCCAGCTCCTCGTCCCCGGCTACGAGGTGCCCGACGTCGTCAAGTACGTCTTCCTCGGCCCGCTCGTCGGCGCCGGCGCGCGCGTGCTCTTCGCGCCGCTCACCGACCGGATGGGCGGGGCGGTCTGGACGCTCGTCTCGGGCATCGGCCTCGTCGCCTCGATCGCCTTCACGATGACGGCCCTCACCCCCGACACGACCTCGGCGGCCACCCTCGAGGCCGGCTTCACGAAGTTCCTGTGGGGGATGCTCGCGATCTTCCTCTTCTCGGGCATCGGCAACGCCTCGACCTTCAAGCAGATGCCGATGATCTTCGAGCGCCGTCAGGCCGGTGGCGTCATCGGCTGGACCGCCGCCATCGCGGCCTTCGGGCCCTTCTTCTTCGGGGTCGGTGTGACGACCTTCGGGGCGCTCGCCTTCTACGGCATCGGCATCGCCTGGGCGCTCATGTGCATCGCCATCACGTGGTGGCGATACGCCCGCCCGGGGGCGCCGAAGAAGAGCTGACCTGGCAGGACAGGGGGCAGGGGCCGTCCGTGCGGGAGCGCACGGGCGGCCCTTGTCGTCGGGATCGGGGCCTGCGCACCGTAGGCTCAGGGCGTCCTCGACCCCGACCGCAACAGCACAGGAGAAGACACGCGTGGAGATCTGGCCCGGCGCCCCCTACCCCCTCGGAGCGACGTACGACGGGTCAGGAGTCAACTTCGCCGTCTTCTCCGAGGTGGCCGAGCGCGTCCAGCTCTGCCTCATCGACGACGACGGCGAGCAGACCTGCGTCGAGCTCACCGAGGTCGACGCCTTCGTCTGGCACTGCTACCTGCCGCAGGTGCAGCCCGGCCAGCGCTACGGCTACCGCGTCCACGGGCCCTACGAGCCCGAGCAGGGCCACCGCTGCGACCCGAGCAAGCTGCTCCTCGACCCGTACGCGAAGGCGATCGAGGGCCAGGTCGTCACCGACCCGGCGCTCTTCTCCTACGACTTCGAGGACCCCTCGGTGCGCAACGAGGAGGACAGCGCCGGCAAGACGATGCTCTCCGTCGTCATCAACCCCTTCTTCGACTGGGGCCACGACCGTCCGCCGCGCCACGAGTACCACGAGTCGGTCATCTACGAGGCCCACGTCAAGGGTCTGACGATGACCCACCCCGACGTGCCGGAGGAGATCCGCGGCACGTACTCGGCCATCGCCCACCCGGCGATCATCGGCCACCTCACCGACCTCGGGGTGACCGCGATCGAGCTGCTCCCGGTGCACCAGTTCGTCAACGACACCGGTCTGCAGGACAAGGGCCTATCGAACTACTGGGGCTACAACACCATCGGCTTCCTCGCCCCGCACAACGGCTACGCCTCGAGCGGGCGCGGCCAGCAGGTCACCGAGTTCAAGACGATGGTCAAGGCGCTGCACGAGGCGGACATCGAGGTCATCCTCGACGTCGTCTACAACCACACCGCTGAGGGCAACCACCTCGGGCCGACCCTGGCCTTCCGCGGTCTGGACAACGCGTCCTACTACCGCCTCGTCGACGACGCCCCCCAGCACTACTACGACACGACGGGCACCGGCAACAGCCTGCTCATGCGCAGCCCGCACGTGCTCCAGCTCATCATGGACAGCCTGCGCTACTGGGTCACCGAGATGCACGTCGACGGCTTCCGCTTCGACCTCGCGGCGACGCTGGCCAGGCAGTTCCACGAGGTCGACAAGCTCTCGGCCTTCTTCGACCTCATCCAGCAGGACCCGATCATCAGCCAGGTCAAGCTCATCGCCGAGCCCTGGGACATCGGTGACGGCGGCTACCAGGTCGGCAACTTCCCGCCCCTGTGGACGGAGTGGAACGGCAAGTACCGCGACACCGTGCGCGACTACTGGCGCGGCGAGGGCGCGACCCTCGGCGAGTTCGCCTCGCGGCTGACCGGGTCCTCCGACCTCTACGAGCACTCGGGCCGTCGCCCCTTCGCGTCGATCAACTTCGTCATCGCCCACGACGGCTTCACCCTGCGCGACCTCGTGTCGTACAACGACAAGCACAACGACGCCAACGGCGAGGACGGGCGCGACGGCGAGAGCCACAACCGCTCGTGGAACTGCGGCGTCGAGGGGCCGACCGACGACCCCGAGGTGCTCGCGCTGCGCGCCCGCCAGCAGCGCAACATCCTCACGACCCTGCTGCTCAGCCAGGGCGTGCCGATGATCGCCCACGGCGACGAGCTCGGCCGCACCCAGGACGGCAACAACAACGTCTACTGCCAGGACAACGAGACCTCGTGGATGGACTGGGAGCTCGAGCTGCCCGACCAGGAGCTGCTCGAGTTCACCCGCGCGGTCGTCTCGCTGCGCCGCGAGCACCCCGTCTTCCGTCGCCGGCGCTTCTTCGCCGGCCGGGCCGACCACGGCGGCGAGTCCGCGATCGGCGACATCGAGTGGTTCCGTCCTGACGCCCAGCACATGGGTGACGAGGAGTGGGGCGACTCGGCCTCCGGGGCGATCATGGTCTTCCTCAACGGCCAGGCGATCCCCGAGCCGGACGAGCGGGGCAACCCGCTCGTCGACGACGACTTCGTCATGCTCTTCAACTCCAGCCCCGACCCGGTGACCTTCACGCTGCCCGGCGAGGCCTACGGCCAGTGCTGGGTCTGCGTCATCGACACGGCGGCCGACGTCGTCGACGGCGGCGAGCACGACGCCGGCGCCCAGGTCGAGGTCGACGGCCGCAGCGTCGTCGTGCTGCGCAACCGGCGCGAGGCCGGGGTGACCCCGACGGGCGCCAACCCGCTCGGCTGACCGAGGGCACGAAGGGGGGTCCCGACCAGCCGGTCGGGACCCCCCTTCGTCGTCCGGGCGCACGATGCCGTGCGCCCCGGGCAGGCCGAGCGCTAGCGGCGCAGCGCCGCGGTGAGCTCGGCGAGCGAGGTGCGGGGCGAGCCGGCGACGGCCTCGTCGAGCCACCGGCGGTGGGCGTCGCGGACGGCGGGCCACTCGTCGTCGGTGATGGAGAACCACGTCGTGTCGCGGCTGCGCCCCTTGTAGACGAGCGCGTTGCGGAAGGTGCCCTCGAGGGTGAAGCCGAGCCGGGCGGCGGCGGCGCGCGAGGGCGCGTTGAGCGAGTCGCACTTCCACTCGTAGCGGCGGTAGCCGGCGGCGAAGGCGTGCTCGGCCATGAGGTGCATCGCCTCGGTCGCGGCGGTCGTGCGCTGCAGCGGCGGGGCGAAGAGGATGTTGCCGACCTCGACGCTGCCCGCCGCGGTGTCGGTGCGCAGATAGCTCGCCATGCCGACGACGAGGTCGTCGCGGCAGATCGCGAGGACCCAGGACGCGGGCGCACGGAGCGCGTCCTGCAGGACGGCCCGCAGCTCGTCCTCGTCGCTGGGCGGGTCGTTCTTGAGGTAGGTGAAGAGACTCGGGGGTGCGGCCGGGCCGCCGAGGGCGGACCACAGCGAGGGGGCGTCGTCGACGCGCAGCGGGCGCAGCGTCACGGTGCGCCCGACGAGGTGCTGCGGACGCAGCGGCTCGCGTGGGGTCCAGCCCGGCAGCGACGGGCCGACGGGCTCACTCACTCTTGACCCGCATCATGCCCTCCTGCGCGACGGAGGCGACGAGCCGGCCGTCCTGCGTGAAGAAGCGGCCGGTCCCGAGCCCGCGCCCGCCCTGCGCCGACGGCGAGGTCTGGTCGTAGAGCATCCACTGCGTCGGGTCGACGTCGCGGTGGAACCACATGGCGTGGTCGAGGCTCGCCGGGCGCAGCCGGCGGTCGCCCCACGCGAGGCCGTGCCGGCGCAGCACCGGTTCGAGGAGGCTGAAGTCGGAGACGAAGGCGAGCAGCGCGGAGCGCAGGTAGGGGTCCTCGACGGGCTCGGAGATCATCCGCACCCACACCTGCTGGACCGCCTCGCCCGGCTCGCGCGCAGGCCCGGCGAGGTCGCCGGCGGGGTAGCGGTGGTCGAAGGGGCGCTCGGCCAGGCGCTTGGCCTGCGGGACGTCGTACTGGTCGTAGACGGCGTTCATCGACGGCAGGCTGTCGGGTCCGGGCACCTGAGGCATCGGGTCCTGGTGGTCCAGCCCGCCGGCCGGGTCCTGGAAGGACGCGGTGAGCGAGAGGATGGGGCGGCCGTGCTGGATCGCGTGGACGCGGCGGGTGGAGAAGGAGCGGCCGTCGCGCATCCGCTCGACGACGAAGCGGATGGGCATCGTGTCGTCGCCCGCGCGCATGAAGTACGCGTGCAGGGAGTGGGGGAGGCGCTGCGGGTGCTCCTCGCGCAGGCTGAGGCTCGACGCGACGAGGGCCTGGGCGAGCACCTGGCCGCCGAAGACCCGGTTGTGCGGCTGCTTGATGCTCGCGCCCTCGAAGACGTCGGCGCCCTCGGTGCCCAGGCTCGTCGAGCGCTCGCCGTCGATGCCGGTCACCTCGATGCGGGCGCTGCCGAGGGGGCGCAGGGTGAGCACGTCGAGCAGCTCGCGCAGGGTGGCGGCCTGACGATCGGCGAGGGGACGCTGGTCGGTCACGGGGGTCCTTCGGGTCGGGGGCGCTGGGCGAAGACTAGGCGATGAGGGGGGTGGCGAGGTCGTGGCGGGCGTGCGCCCCCGGGTCGAGCTCGGCCCAGGCGCGGGCCATCCGGTGGACGGCGTCGCGCAGGGTCGGCTCGGGCAGGGTGAAGGGGATGCGCAGGTGCCGCTCGAGACCGGGCTCGGGGGCGAAGCGCGGCCCGGGGGCGAGGATCACCCCGTGCCGCTCGGCGGCGACGACGAAGGGAGTCGACACCGGCTCGGGCAGGGTCACCCACAGGCACAGCCCGCCGTGCGGGACGCGGGTGCGCCACTGCGGCAGGTGCTCGTGCAGGGCGGCGACGAGCGTGTCGCGCCGGGAGCGGGCGACCTCGGCGCGCGAGGCGGTGATCTCGTCGTCGTGGGCCATGAGCTCGAGCAGGGCGAGCTGCTCGAGCACGGGGGAGCCGAGGTCGAGTGTCGTGCGCGCCGCGGCGAGCGGCCCCATGAGACGGGCGGGCGCCCGCAGCCAGCCCACCCGCAGGCCGGACCAGTGGCTCTTGCTCGCGCCGCCGAGGGTGATCGTGCGGCGGTGGTGGGCGGCGAAGGGGGAGGGCACCCCCGGCCCGTCGACCCGGGTCTCGACGAGGGTCTCGTCGACGACGGCGAGCACGTCGTGGCGGGTGAGCGCCCGACCCAGCCGTGCGCGCTCGCCCTCGCCCATGAGGTGGCCGGTGGGGTTCTGGTAGTCGGGCAGGAGCAGGGTGGCGCGGGCGCCGGTGCGCGGCAGGGCGGCCTCCCAGGCGTCGAGGTCCCAGCCGGTCTCGTCGACGGGCATGGCGACGAGCCGGGCGCCGTCGGCGCGCAGGGCCTCCATGCCGTTGGGGTAGGTCGGGCTGTCGAGGAGCAGCCGGTCGCCGGGCCGGAGGAAGGCGCGCGACGCGATGGCGTGGGCACCCACCGCGCCGCTGGTGATCATCACCTCGTCCGCGCTCGTCGGCAGACCGCGCTGGGTGTACCGCGCGGCGACGGCCTCGCGCAGGGCGGGCACCCCGAGCGGGTAGTAGCCCGATCCCTGGAGATAGGTCGGCCAGCGGGTGAGGGCCTGCTCGTAGGCCGTGTGCATCTGCACCGGGGGCGGCATGACGGCGCAGGTGAGGTCGACGACGCCGGTGTCGCCGCCCTCGATGCGCGGCATGAGGGCGCCACGGCCGTCGCGGCTCGCGGCGTCGGGCAGGTCGGTGACGGTGCCGGACCCGCGCCGGGAGCTCGCGTACCCCTGCTCGGTGAGCAGGGCGTAGGCCCGCGTGACCGTCGCCCGGCTCACCCCGACGGTCTCCGCGAGTGCGCGCTCGCTGGGCAGCCGCGTGCCGGCCGGGACCCGGCCGTCGTCGACGAGCAGGCGCAGGGCCTCGGCGACGGAGCGGTAGGCGGGGTGCCGCTCCGGTGCGCGGCCGAGCAGGGTCGCCAGCCGGGTGGGAGAGATCGTGCGGGTCATGCGAGCCACTTTGTCATGATTGGCTCTTCTGCGGCAGGGGTCGGCACGGCACCATCGGTCTCATGAACGCACCACGCCGTGTCGCCCTCGAGGCGATGACCCCTCTCGAGCAGCTCCGTGCCGGGCAGACCGCCCGGCGGCTGCCGCAGCTCTTCGTCGGTCTGGCCCTCTACGGCGCCGCGATGGGCATGCTCGTGCGCAGCGAGCTCGGCCTCGACCCCTGGGACGTCTTTCACGACGGCGTGCGCCGTCTCACGGGTCTGAGCTTCGGCACGATCGTCATCGGCGTCGGGGTCCTCGTGCTCGTGCTGTGGATCCCCCTTCGCCAGTGGCCGGGGCTGGGCACGGTCGCCAACGCCGTCGTCATCGGCCTGGCCACCGACGCGACCCTGTCGCTGCTCGACACCCCCGACGGCCTCGTGTGGCGGTGGGTCCTGCTCCTCGGCGGCATCCTCGTCAACGGCTTCGCCGGGGCCCTGTACATCGGCAGCCAGTACGGCCCCGGGCCGCGCGACGGGCTGATGACCGGCATCGCCCGGCGCACCGGCGGGTCGATCCGCCTCGTGCGCACCTCGCTCGAGCTCACCGTGCTGGCGCTCGGCTGGCTGCTCGGCGGGGTCGTGGGTCTGGGCACCGTCCTCTACGCCGTCCTCATCGGACCGACGATCCAGCTCTTCCTCCCCTTCGTCACCGTCGACCTCTCGGCGTCACGGCGCCGTCCTGCGCACGCGGGCGCGCAGCCGGCCGACGCCCCGCTCGAGCCGGTCGCCTCAGCCCTCGAGCCCGAGGGCGAGGGGCAGGACGGCCTCGGCACCCGCGCGGCGCAGCAGCCGGCCGGCGACGGTCAGGCTCCAGCGCGAGTGGACGACGTCGTCGACGAGGAGCACGGGGCCGCCTGCCGTCGCTAGGGCGGAGGCGAGCTCGGGCCCGACCGAGAGGCGGTCCCACACCCCGGCGAGCCGGAAGGCGCTGTTGCCCCCCGGCTCGCCGACCGGTCCGTCCTCGACGAGGTCGAGGGTGCCGAGCATCGTCAGCCGACCGACCTGCGCGAGGTGCTCGGCCACCGACCCGACGAGCAGGGGGTGTCGCCGCGAGGGCATCGCGACGACGCCGACCGGGCGCTGCGCCCACGGCCACGCGGCGAGCACCTGGACGAGCGCGCGGGTCATCGGCTCGGGCACGGGCGCGTCGGGCGCGGCGAGCACCTCGCGCACCCGGGGTCCCCACCCGAGGTCGGTCGTGCGGGCGAGGGCCCGGCCCTCCTCGACCTGCTCCTCGGCCGGGATCCGGCCCTTGACCTCGACGCCGAGCCGCGGCATCCCGGTCGGCCACGAGACCCGCGGGTCCAGCGGCACACCCGGACGCTGCAGCGCCTGGCTCGCGCTCGTGCGGGCATCGGCGGCGACGCCCTGCGGCACCCAGCCGGGGTCGCACACGTCGCACCGCCCGCACGGCTGCGCGCTCGGGTCGTCGAGGCAGGCCTGGAGGTAGGCCATCCGGCAGGTCGTCAGGGTGAGGTAGCGCCGCATCGCGTCCTGCTCGTCGCGACGGGCCTGGTCGACCCGGGCGTAGCGCTCGCCGTCGTAGGTCCACGGCTGCCCGGTGCTGATCCACCCGCCCTGGACGCGGCTCACCGCACCGTCGACGTCGAGGACCTTGAGCAGCAGCTCCAGACGGGTGCGTCGGATGTCGACGGCGGTCTCGAGGGCGGCGGTCGAGAGGGGGCGGCCGGCCTCGGCGAGGGTGCGCAGGACGACCTCGGCCTGGTCCTCGCGCGGCATCGACGCAGAGGCGAAGTAGCTCCAGATCGAGCTGTCCTCGTGGCCGGGCAGGAGCACGACGTCGGCGCGGTCGGTGGCGCGGCCGGCACGACCGACCTGCTGGTAGTAGGCGACCGGCGACGAGGGTGCTCCGAGGTGCACGACGAAGCCGAGGTCGGGCTTGTCGAAGCCCATGCCGAGCGCGCTCGTCGCGACGAGGGCCTTGACGTCGTCGCGTCGCAGCGCCTCCTCGAGCCGGGCGCGGTCCTCGGCGTCGGTGCGGCCGGTGTAGGCGGCGACCGTGTGGCCGGCGTCGCCGAGGGCCCGGGCGACGTCCTCGGCGGCCGAGACCGTGAGGGTGTAGATGATGCCGCTGCCGGGCAGGTCGTGCAGGTGCGTCGTCAGCCAGGCGAGGTGCTCGTCGGGACCGGCGACCGGCAGCACGCCGAGGCGCAGGGAGTCGCGGGCCAGCGCCCCGCGCACCGTCGTCACGTCGTGGCCCCCGGCCCCGAGCTGCTCGGCGACGTCGGCGACGACCCGCGCGTTGGCGGTCGCGGTCGTCGCGAGCACCGGGGTGTCCTGCGGCAGGCGCTCGAGCAGGTCGGCGATGCGCCGGTAGTCCGGTCGGAAGTCGTGGCCCCAGTCGGAGATGCAGTGCGCCTCGTCGACGACGACGAGGCCGCAGCGGCGCACGAGGTCGGGCAGCTGCTCCTCACGGAAGCGGGGGTTGTTGAGCCGCTCGGGGCTGACGAGGAGCACGTCGACCTCGTCGGCGGCCAGCGTCGAGCGCACGTCGTCCCACTCCTGGGCGTTGGCCGAGCTCATCGACACCGCGCGCACCCCGGCGCGGTGGGCGGCGGCCACCTGGTCGCGCATGAGCGCGATGAGGGGCGAGACGATGAGCGCCGGGCCCGCGCCCCGGGCACGCATGAGCGAGGCGGCGACGAAGTAGACCGCCGACTTGCCCCACCCGGTGCGCTGCACGACGAGCGCCCGGCGCCGGTGCTGGACGAGGGCGGCGATCGCCTCGAGCTGCCCGTCGCGGAAGTCGACGTCCTCGCGCCCGACGAGACGGCGCAGGGCGGCACGGGCGGCCTGCGCGACCTGGGGGTCGACGTCGACGTGCGTGCCGTCGGTGCTCGCGAGGTCGGTGGGAGCGGGGGAGGAGCTCATGTCCTCCACCGTAGGCGAGGGGTGCGACGGCGCCGCCCGGACGCCCGCCGGGCACCGCTGCCCGGCGCCCGCTGGGCAGCGCCGCCGGGCTCCCTGCCGGGCTGGGAGGATGGCGCCATGCCGATCACCACGACCCTCGTCCCCCTTCGCTGGAGCGACATGGACGCGTACGGGCACGTGAACAACGTCCAGTACCTGCGCCTGCTCGAGGAGGCGCGGATCACCGCCTTCGCGCAGTGGTTCGGGTCGGGGTCGGAGGAGATGCTCCAAGGCGGCGTCATCGTCGCGCGCCAGGAGATCGAGTACCTGCGCCCGCTCGTCTACCGTCTCGCCCCCGTGCGCATCGACCTGCGGGTGAGCCAGATCGGGGGCGCGAGCTTCGAGGTCGGCTACGAGGTGCGCGACCCCCAGGACGTCGGCGACGCGGTGTACGCCCGGGCCGAGACGACGCTCGCGGCCTTCGACCTCGCCACCGAGCGGCCCCGGCGGCTGCCGCAGACCGAGCGCGACGCCCTGCGCGCGCAGCTCGAGGCCCCCGTCGCGCTGCGGGGCCGGCGATGAGCGCCCTCGTGCTCGCCGACGAGCAGGTCGGCGCCGACCTCGCCACCTACGTCGGCCGCGCGAAGCGTCATGACGAGGACGGCGCCGCCCGGTTGCAGGCCCTGCCCGCGGGCGACGTCGGCGTCCTCGCCGTGTGGACGTGCGTGCTGCCCGGGGCCGGTCTGACCCGTGCGGGCCTCGTGCTCGGCCTGCGCACCCTGCCCCTCGGGGCCCCTCCCGAGCCCCTCGACACCGTCGTCGCGCTCGCCGCCCTCACCGACCGGCTGGCCCGCACCGGCACGGCGTCCGCCGAGCTCCCCGTGCCGCCGACGACCGTCGCCGCCTCGTGGGCGGCCGTGAGCCCGCCCCGCGGGGGCTGGGAGCCGGTCGGGTCGCTCCCCGCCTCGCGGCTGTACGACACCGCCACCGCCGGCATCGTCGAGGTCGCGACGGGCACCCCGCAGGGCGCGGGCTCGAGCGCCGTCGCCGACCTGCGCTCACGCGTCTGGGGTCGTCGCGTCGAGGTCCCCGGCGGGTCTGACGGCGCGTCGGTCCCGGCGGGCGCAGCCTTCGGGATGCACGTCCTGGGCTTCCTCGGCGAGGACCCGGTGACGGTCCACGCGCAGGGCCCGTGGGTGCGGCTCACCTCCCGGGCCGGCTACGTCCTCGCGCGCTGACCCCCCTTCGTAGGCTGGTGCCGTGAGCACCGACCCCATGACCGTCCCCGCCGACCTCGACGACGCGGCCCTGGCCTCCGAGCTCGTCCACCGCGCCGGCGCGCTCGCCGCGGAGATGCGCGCCGAGGGCCTCACCGGGGCCCGCAAGACGTCGGTCTCCGACGTCGTCACGGCCGCCGACCACGCCGCCGAGGAGCTCGTCGTCTCGGTCCTGGCCCGGCTGCGCCCCGAGGACGGCGTCGTCGGCGAGGAGGGCGCGGAGGCGCCCTCGCGCAGCGGGCGGACCTGGGTCATCGACCCCGTCGACGGGACGTACAACTTCTTGGCCGGGATGGCCTACTGGTGCAGCGCGCTCGCGCTGCGCGACGACACGGGCGTCGTGCTCGGCGCGGTGCACCAGCCGGTGACGGGGGAGCGATGGCTCGGTGGCCGTGACCTGCCGACGAGCCTCGACGGCGCACCGCTGGAGCCCCTCGCCGACCTGCCGCTCGATCAGGTCTGCCTCGCGACCTACCTCCACCCGACGCGTCTGGCCGACCCCGCCCTGCGCGAGCCGTGGCTCGCCGCGTGCGAGGGGGCGGCGACGGTGCGCATGCTCGGGTCGGGCTCGTGCGACCTCGCCGCGGTCGCCGCGGGCCGCGTCGGCGTGTGGGCGCAGCCCCTCGTGCCCGCGTGGGACTGGCTGCCCGGTGAGGCCCTCGTCCTCGGCGCGGGCGGGCGCACGGCCCAGGTCGACGTCCGCGGCACGACGTGGAGCGTCGCCGGCCGCCCCACCGCCGTGGAGCAGGTCCTCTCCGCCCTCACCCGCTGACCGGCCGCCACAGCTTTCCCGCCCAGGGCGGGAACATTCGACCTCGGGCAAGAACACTTCTTTCCCGAGGTCGAGCTTTCCCGCCCTGGGCGGGAAAGTGCGAAGGGGGGGGGCGAGCCCGTCCGTCAGTCGTCGGTGAGGGGGGTGCCGCGCTCGGCGAGGACGTCGCGCAGGACCTCGATCCGGTCGCTGACGATGCCGTCGACGCCGAGGTCGAGCAGGCGGTGCATCTCGTCGGCGTCGTCGATCGTCCACACGTGGACGTGCTTGCCGGTCGCATGGGCCGCGCGCAGCAGCGCCGGGGTGACGAGGGTGATCGGGCGGCGCCCGAGGAGGTGCTGGACGGGGATCTGCAGCGCCTGCGCAGGGGAGTGGAGCAGGCGCGAGAGCACCCCGGGCAGCAGCCGCATGCCGGCGACCCCCGCCGGGCCGGCCGACGTCGCCAGGCGCGGGCCGAGCAGGCGCCGCGCGGCGCGCAGCCGCTCGTCGGAGAAGGACCCGACGCACACCCGGTCGATCGCCCCGTGGCGGCGCACGACCTCGGCGAGCGGCTCGACCGCTCCCGGCGCCTTGACGTCGATGTTGAAGCGGGTCGTCGGGAAGCGCTCGAGGAGCTCGTCCATGAGCGGCACCGCGTCACCGGCCGGGGTGCGCGCCCGGCTCACCTGCGACCACGTCAGCTCGGCGAGCGAGCCGACCCCGTCGGTCACCCGGTCGAGCACCGCGTCGTGGAAGGCGACGAGCCGCCCGTCGGACGTCGCGTGCACGTCGGTCTCGAGGTAGCGGTAGCCCATGGCCACCGCCTCCTCGAAGGCTGCCGCCGTGTTCTCGCGCCCGACGTTCGGCTCGTAGCCGGCCCCACCTCGGTGCGCGAGCCCGACGGGGGTCCGCGCCTGGAAGTACGGGTAGTCCGACGCCGGTCGGGCCACCCGGGCCGAGAGCATCAGCCCTCGCTCGCCAGGGCGGCCCACACGGCCGTGTCGCTCGGGACCTGGCCGTCGGCGAGCGGCCCGGAGGCGACGAGCACCTCGGCGCCGGCCGGCAGCGCGACGGTCGCGTCACCGAGGTTGGCCAGGACGAGCGTGCTCTCGCCGACGACGAAGGCGACGACGTCCTCGCCGAGCCCGTCGACGTGGGCCAGCGAGCCGCGGCCGAGGGCGCGCTCGCGGCGCACCGACAGCAGCCGGCGGTAGAGCTCGAGGGTCGAGCCCTCGACGCCGGTCTGGCGGTCGACGGCGAGCTCGCCGTAGGACGGCGGCTGCGGCAGCCACGTGCGCCCGCTCGGGCCGAAGCCGTACCCGGGGGCGTCGCCCTCCCACGGCATCGGCACACGGCAGCCGTCACGACCGAGCTCCTCGCCGCCGGTGCGGCGGAAGGTCGGGTCCTGGCGGTACTCGTCGGGCAGGCTCGTGTGCTCGGGCAGCCCGAGCTCCTCGCCCTGGTAGACGTACGCCCCACCGGGCAGCGCGAGCATGAGCGTCGTCGCGGCGCGGGCCCGGCGCAGACCGAGCTCGGCGTCGGGCTGGGGGTCCTCGGCGCCGATGCCGTTGGGCCGCGGGCCGTCCTGCGGCAGCCCGAAGCGGCTCGCGTGACGCACGACGTCATGGTTGCTCAGCACCCACGTCGAGGGCGCGCCGATCTCGTCGTAGACCCGCAGCGAGGTCTCGACGACCTCGCGCAGCGCGCCGGCGTCCCACCGGGTGTCGAGGAAGTCGAAGTTGAAGGCCTGGTGCATCTCGTCGGGACGCACGTACCGGGCGAGACGCTCCGGCGGACGCACCCACGCCTCGGCGCACAGGATGCGCTCGGGCCCCTCGGTGTAGGAGTCGAGCACCCGGCGCCAGTCGCGGTAGATCTCGTGCACGCCGTCCTGGTCCCAGTACGGGCTGTCGGCGGTGTTGTTCTGCTGGAGCATGTGCTCGCGCGGGGCGTAGTTCGGCAGCCCCTCGGCCTTGACGAGGCCGTGGGCGACGTCGACGCGGAAGCCCGCGACGCCCCGGTCGAGCCAGAAGCGCAGCACGGACTCGAACTCCGCGCGAACCTGCGGGTTGGTCCAGTCGAGGTCGGGCTGACCGGTGTCGAAGAGGTGGAGGTACCACTGGCCGGGCTCGCCGTCGGCCTCGGTGACGCGCGTCCACGCCGGCCCGCCGAAGACGGAGGTCCAGTCGTTCGGCGCCTCGCTGCCGTCGCCGCGCCCCTCGCGGAAGATGTAGCGGGCCCGCTCGGGGGATCCGGGCGCGGCGGCCAGGGCGGCCTGGAACCACGCGTGGTCGACCGACGTGTGGTTGGGCACGAGGTCGACGACGACCTTGAGGTCGAGCTCGGCGGCGCGGGCCATCATCGCGTCGACGTCGTCGAGGTCGCCGAAGAGCGGGTCGATGTCGCGGTAGTCGGCGACGTCGTACCCGGCGTCACGCTGCGGCGAGACGTAGAAGGGGGAGAACCAGACCGCGTCGACCCCGAGGGCGCGCAGGTGCGGCAGTCGGGCCGTGATGCCCGCGAGGTCGCCGACGCCGTCGCCGTCGCCGTCGGCCCAGCTGCGGGGGTAGACCTGGTAGATCACGGCGTCGCGCCACCACGCGGCGTCGGCCGGGGCACCGGCGTGCAGGGGGGTGGTCTGCAGGGTCGTCGTCGGGGACGCAGTCATGCGCAGATCGTCGCAGCGCGGGACCCGTCGGTGCAAAAGGGCGTCTGACCCTCCTCCCACGGCAGAGCCGCCCCGGGCGCTCGGGCCGTCGACCCGGCGGAATGGCTCGGCCTCCCGCCGGGTTGGCATGAGCATGCGAGCGATCACCTATGACCAGTACGGCGACGACAGCGTCCTGCAGCTCACCGAGCGACCGGTGCCGAAGGTGGGACCGAGCGAGGTCCGCATCCGTGTCACCCGGGCGAGCGTCAACCCCGTGGACTGGAAGGTCATGTCGGGCGGGCTCGACCCCCTCCTCGACGCGCACTTCCCCGTCGTGCCCGGCTGGGACGTCGCGGGCGTCGTCGACGCCGTCGGCCCCGACACCCCCGAGCACGCCGTCGGCGACCGGGTCGCCGCGTACGCGCGCAAGCAGGTCGTCTCCGGCGGCACCTACGCCGAGTACGTCACCGTCGCCGTCGACGACGTGGCCGTCGTCCCCGACGGCGTCAGCGACGACGACGCCGCGGCGCTGCCGCTCGCGGGGCTGACCGCCCAGCGCGTCCTCGAGACCCTCGAGATCGGATCGGGCGACGTCGTCCTCGTCCACGCGGCGTCCGGCGGTGTCGGTCACCTGCTCTCGCAGCTCGCCGTCGCGGCCGGTGCCCGGGTCATCGGCACCGCCTCGGCCCGCAACCACGAGCGGCTGCGCGCCCTGGGCGTCGAGCCGGTCGAGTACGGCGACGGCCTGGTCGAGCGCGTCCGCGAGCTCGCGCCCGAGGGCGTCGACGCGGTGGCCGACCTCGTCGGCGGGGTCCTCGACGACAGCCTCGCGCTGCGTCGCGACAGCGGGCGGCTGGCCTCGATCGCGGACGCCTCGGTCGAGGAGCACGGCGGCCGCTGGGTCTGGGTGCGCCCCGACGGCCCCCGGCTGGCCCGTCTGCTCGACGAGGTCGCCGCCGGGCGCCTGCACGTCGAGGTCGACCGGGTGGTCCCGCTCGAGCAGACCGCCGACGCCTTCGCCGCCAGCCGGGACGGATCGGCCGCGGGCAAGATCGTCCTCTCGGTGAGCGACCCCGCCGTCGCCTGACCGACGACGCACGAAGGGGGACCCCCGACCACGTGGTCGGGGGTCCCCCTTCGTCGTGCTCAGGGCGGCGCCGTGCTCAGAGCCGGTTGCCCTCGTCGTCGGAGTTGACGAGCATGTGCGCGGCCCGGAAGAAGTAGTCGCGCATCTGCTCTGCGTGCGCCTCGGGCAGGTCGACCTGGTCCATCGCCGCGTACATGTGGCGCAGCCAGCGGTCGCGCATGTCGAGCGTCACGGCGAAGCCGACGTGCCGCATCCGCAGGCGCGGGTGCCCGCGCAGCTCGTTGTACGTCGACGGCCCGCCGAAGTACTGCTCGAGGAACATGCGCAGGCGCACCTCGGCCGGGCCGAGGTCCTCCTCGGGGTAGAGGGCGCGCAGCTCGGGGTCCTCTCGGACCCCCTCGTAGAAGGCGTGGACGAGGGCGACGAAGGTCTCGTGACCGCCGACCTGGGAGTAGAAGGTCTCGCCGGGCTGGACGAACATGCGTCCAGTCTCTCAGGCGGCGCGCGGGCGGGCCGAGCCCGCCCCCGCGCCGTGCCCGAGGTGCGCCGCGCTCAGACCGTGGCGACCGGGGGGAAGGGCGGGCCCTTGACCCCTTCGCGGTCGAAGGCGTCCTTGACCCGGCGCCTGATCTCGCGCTGGACGCCCCAGTGCTCGTCGGGCGCGCAGCGCGCGAGGACGCGCATCGTCACCGTGCCGCCGGTGATCGACTCGACGCCGAGCAGCTGCGGCGGGTCGAGCACCGCGCCGGACCACTCCGGCTCGTCCTCGAGACCGGAGATCGCCTCGCGGATGATCCGACCCACCCGGTCGACGTCCTCGCGGTAGGAGAAGGGCAGGTCCACCGTCGCCGTCGACCACCCCTGCGAGCGGTTCGCGATGCGGATGATCTCGCCGTTGCGGACGTACCAGACGACCCCCTGCGCGTCGCGCAGCCGGGTGATCCGCAGGGTGACCTCCTCGACGGTGCCGATGGCCTCGCCGGTGTCGACGAGGTCGCCGACGCCGTACTGGTCCTCGAGGATCATGAAGACCCCGGAGAGGAAGTCCTTGACGAGGCTCTGCGCGCCGAAGCCGAGCGCGACACCGCCGACGCCCGCGGACGCAAGGAGCGGCGCGAGCGGGATGCCGAGGAGCGCCATCACCGTGAGCAGGGTGATGAGCGAGATGACGAAGGTGACGACCGAGCGCAGCAACGAGCCGAGCGTCAGCGTGCGCTGACGGTGCCGCTCGGTGTTGATGCCGGCCTTCGTCGCCACCATGCCGACGGCGGAGCGCCCGCGGTCGACGATGCGGCCCTCGCGACGCGAGACGGTCGTGTCGACGAAGCCGCGGATCGCCCGGTGCAGCACGGCCCGGGCGACCACCGCAGCGACGACGGTGACGAGGATCTGCAGCGGCACGCCGGAGAACCAGCCCCAGGCGTCCTGGGCGGTCACCGCCGCCATGCTGCTCGCGCCCTCGCTGACGGGGGACAGGGTCGAGCTCGTCCGCACCAGATCAGGCCCCCGTGCTCTGCGCGTCGCGCTGCTGGGCCGCCACCGCGCGCGCGACGGCGTCGCGCTGCTCGGTGAGGGTGCGGCGCAGCCCGGCCGGGGCGTCCGGGTGCTCGGCCAGCCACGCGTCGGAGGCGGCGAGCAGCTCGGGGCCGGCGAGGGCCATCGGGTAGAAGAGCACGACGATGCTCTCGGCGACCGCGTGCGTGCGCTCGGACCACACGCGCGTCAGCGCGTCGTGGTAGCGGGCGACGAAGGGGGAGAGCAGCGCCGGGTCGCCGACCCGGCCGAAGCCGAGGGCGTGGGCGTCGACGACGGAGTTCGACGTCGTCGCGTCCTCGACACCGGCGTGCCAGGCGGCCTCCTTCGCCTCCGGCGTCGGGGCCGCGCCCCGGGCCCGGGCGGCGCGCTCGCGACCGGTCGCGGTGTTGTCCTGACCGGCCTCGGCGTCGACGTCCTGCGCGGTGCGCTCGCCGGCGGCGACGAGGGCGGTGAGCAGGGTCCAGCGCATGTCGGTGTCGACGGCCAGGCCGCGCGCGTCCTGCGAGCCGTCGAGCAGACCGGCGACGAAGGTCGTGTCGTCACCGGGAGCGGTGAGGTCGGCGACCGCGGTGACGAGCTGGAGCTGGGCGTCGCTGCCGGGCTCGGCGGTCCGGGCCAGCTCCTCGAGCCGGTCGCGCACCTGGGTGCGCAGCCCGGCCCGCACGGCCGGGTCGGAGTAGGACAGGACCGCCGTGCGCAGCTGCTGCAGGAGCGTCTTGAGCAGGGTGGAGTCGTCCTGGCCCTCGAGGGCCGCCAGGGCGATCGTCACGTACTCGCGCGCGGGCAGCTCGGCGTCGCGGGTCATGTCCCACGCGCTCGCGAGGCACAGCGACTCGGGCAGCGAGTCGGCGAAGGCGCGGGGGTTGCTGCGGAAGGTCGCCAGCGAGCGGGCGTCGAGCCGGATCTTCGCGTAGGCGAGGTCGTCGTCGTTGACGAGGAGCAGGTCGGGCTGCCGACGGCCGACGAGCGCGGGCACCTCGGTCACCGCCCCGTCGACGTCGAGCTCGATGCGATCCGTGCGGGTGAGGACGCCGTCGACGAGGTCGTAGCAGCCGATCGCGAGCCGGTGCGGGCGCAGCGTCGGGTGCTCGTCCGTCGCGCTCTGCTCGACGCGCGCCGCGGTGATCGCGCCGCGGTCGTCGACCTCGACGACGGGGCGCAGGGTCGCCACGCCGGCGGTCTCGAGCCACAGCGCCGACCAGGAGCGCAGGTCGCGGCCCGAGGTCGCCTCGAGCTCGTCGAGGAGGTCGCCGAGGGTCGTGTTGCCCCACGCGTGCGTGGCGAAGTACGCGCGCAGCCCGTCGCGGAAGGCCTCGCGGCCGACGTAGGCGACGAGCTGCTTGAGCACCGAGGCGCCCTTGGCGTAGGTGATGCCGTCGAAGTTGACCTCGACGTCGGCGAGGTCGCGGATCGGGGCGACGATCGGGTGGGTGGTGCTCAGCTGGTCCTGGCGGTAGGCCCACGACTTCTCGTGCGTCGAGAAGGTCGTCCACGCCGAGGCCCACTGGGTGGCCTCGGCCTGGCACGTCGTGCTCGCCCACTCGGCGAAGCTCTCGTTGAGCCAGAGGTCGTTCCACCACTTCATCGTCACGAGGTCGCCGAACCACATGTGGGCGAGCTCGTGGAGCACGGTGAGCGCGCGGCGCTCGACGAGGCTGTCGGGGACCTTCGAGC
The DNA here is from genome assembly GCF_040547045.1 of Janibacter sp. UYMM211. Classification (NCBI taxonomy): domain Bacteria; kingdom Bacillati; phylum Actinomycetota; class Actinomycetes; order Micrococcales; family Intrasporangiaceae; genus Janibacter; species Janibacter sp. UYMM211. The sequence continues at coordinate 653,747 of NZ_JBEPOY010000002.1, forward strand.
GGAAGACGTACATCTCGTGCAGCGTCACGCACCCGGCGTTCTCCATCGCCCCGGCGTTGTACTCGGGGGTGAAGACCTGGTCGTACTTGTGGAAGGGGTAGGCCTGGTCGAACTCCTCCTCGAAGAAGGCGAAGCCGGCCTTCGTGAGGTCGAAGAGGTGGTCGGCGTCGAGGTGCGCGCTCAGCGAGCGGCGGCAGAAGATGCCGAGCGGCACCTCGCCGGCGAGGGTGGTCACGCTGTCGCGCACGACGTCGTACGGGCCGGCGACGAGGGCGGTGATGTAGCTGCTCATCCGCTCGGTCGCGGGGAAGGCCCAGCGGGCGACCCCTTCGCGCACGGGCGACGGCTCCGGCGTCGCGGAGTTCGAGATGAGCACCCAGTGCGCGGGCGCGGTGACGTCGAAGGTGAAGGAGGCCTTGAGGTCGGGCTGCTCGAAGACGGGGTACATGCGCCGGCTGTCCGGCACCTCGAACTGCGTGTAGAGGTAGACCTCGCCGTCGACGGGGTCGACGAAGCGGTGCAGCCCCTCGCCGGTGTGCATGTAGCGCCCGGTCGCCTCGATCGTCAGGACGTTGTGCTCGGCCAGGCCGGGCACCCGCAGGCGGGAGTCGGCGTACAGCTCGCCGGGGGAGAGGGTCGTGCCGTTGAGGGTCACCGAGTCGACCGACTCGCCGATGAAGTCGACGAAGGTCTCGGCGCCCGGGGTCGTCGCCGAGAAGGTGATCGTCGACGTCGTCGCGAAGGTCTCCTCGGACACGGTGAGGTCGAGGGTGACGTCATAGCTCTCGACCCGGACGAGGCCGGCGCGGGTCGCGGCCTCCTCGCGGGTCAGGTTCGTGCCGGGCACGGGGCCTCCATCGGTGTCGTCCTGAGGACGGCGGCCGGGTCACGGCGCCGTCGGGTGATCCTCCTCATGCTGACACAGGGCCTGCGGGGCGCACCGGCCCGGGCTTCTGCCAGGATGCCGCCATGGCGACCGAGAGCGTTGACTTCTACTTCGACCCCGCGTGCCCGTGGGCATGGATGGCCTCCCGCTGGATGATGGAGGTGGAGCAGGTCCGCGACGTCGACGTCCACTGGCGGCAGATGAGCCTGTGGGCGCTCAACGAGGGCCGCGACATCCCCGAGGGGTACCGCGAGTTCCAGGAGCGCATCCACGGCATGTCGCGCGTCCTGGCCAAGGCGCTCGACGCGCACGGCGACGAGGTCGCCAAGCCCCTCTACGACGCCCTCGGCGAGCGGATCCACCACCAGGGCCGCAGCGACTTCGACGCGATCACCGCCGAGGCGCTCGAGCAGGTCGGCCTTCCGGCCTCGCTGCTCGAGGCAACCCAGGACGAGTCCCTCGACGACGTCCTGCGTGCCAAGAAGCAGGCCGTGAGCGAGCTCGTCGGCGACGACGTCGGCACCCCGACGATCACCGTGGCCGGATCGAGCTTCTTCGGCCCGGTCGTCAGCCCCGCCCCGAAGGGGGAGGCCGCCGGCCGGCTGTGGGACGGCTGCGTCGCCGTCGCGGGCACGGACGGCTTCTTCGAGCTCAAGCGCTCGCGCACCCGCGACCCGATCTTCGACGTCTGACCCGGTCCGCTCCGGACCTCACCACCCAGCAGCACCCACCCGAGAGGTATCACCACCCCATGCGCGTGCACATCGGCGGAGACCACGCCGCCTACGAGCTCCAGCAGGAGCTCATCGCCCACCTCCAGTCCGAGGGCCACGAGGTCGTCAACCACGGCCCCTTCGACTACGACGCCGTCGACGACTACCCGGTCTTCGTGCTGCGCGCCGCCGAGGCGGTCGCGGCGGACCCGGGCAGCCGGGGCGTGGTCCTCGGGGGGTCCGGCAACGGCGAGCAGATGGCGGCCAACAAGGTGGCCGGCATCCGTGCGGCGCTGTGCTACGACGTCGAGCTCGCGCGCCTGGCCCGCGAGCACAACGACGCCCAGGTCATCAGCATCGGCGGGCGCATGCAGCCGGTCGAGGTGGCCACCGAGATGGTGCGCGTCTTCCTCTCCACGGACTTCACCGGCGAGCCCCGCCACCAGCGGCGGATCGACATGGTGACCCGGTACGAGCAGACCCGCGAGCTCCCCGAGCTTTAGGCAGGGCCCGGGGCCAGCCCACCCGAAGGTGGGCGATTGGCCTATATACAACGTCAAACCCTGGACAGTGCAGTCTTCTTCTTCAAGACTTGGTCAAGGAATCGTGCTGCCGGGGGGCTGGCACCTAGTGTCGAGGTGTCGCCGCCCCGTCGGGCGGCGGCCCGACGACCAAGGGATACCTGATGTCGACCACCACCTCCCAGAGCGGGCGGCTCGCGCTGCCCGAGCTGGGAGCCTCGTTGGTGCGCACGCTTGCGCACTCGAGCTCGGTCCCGCGCGTCGTCGTGCTCCTCACGGCGGCCCTCGCGATCACCCTCGGCAACCCGTACGCACCTCAGTACCTGCCCGTCTCAGCCTTCGTCCCGGTGATCCTGCTCGCCGGTGTCGTCCTGCCGGTCCGCGCGCTCGCGGCGACCTACGTCGCCATCACGACGATGATCATCTGGGTCGTCGCCTTCGGCACCGGAGGCCCGTACTACATCGCCCCCTTCGCCTGCGCGGCGACCATGGGGACCCTGCTCGCCACCTCGTACTCGCGCTCCCAGCACGGGGTCGGCGCCTTCACCGGCGACCGGATGATCATGGAGCTGCGTGACAGCCTCTTCGCGATCGGCGAGATCCCGCCGCTGCCCGCCGGGTGGCACGCGGAGCGCGCCTTCGCCACGGCCCACCACCAGGCCTTCTCCGGTGACTTCGACGTCGCGGTGCTCCAGGAGGACCACAGCCGGCTCGAGGTGATCCTCGTCGACGTCGCCGGCCACGGGCAGAAGGTCGCGACGCGCTCGCTCGCCCTCTCCGGCGCGCTGTCCGGCCTCGTCGGGCAGGTCGACCCCGCGGGCGTGCTCACCGCGGCCAACGGCTACCTCGCCCGGGCGAACTGGGACGAGGGCTATGCGACCGCGGTCCACCTCGACGTCGACCTCGAGAACGGCTGCTTCAACCTCGCCCACGCCGGGCACCCGCCCGCCGTCCAGTTCGTCGCGGCGACCGGCCAGTGGCAGACCGTCACCGCCGCCCTCGGGCCGGCGCTCGGCCTGCTGCCCGACGCGGTGTACCCCCGCGTCGAGGGAGTGCTCGAGCCCGGTGACGCGCTGCTCGTCTACACCGACGGCGTCGTCGAGTCGCCGACCGCCGACGTCGCCGACGGCATCGACTGGATGCTCGGCCGGGCCGAGGCCTCCGTCGGCGCCGGCCTGAGCGGGCTGACGACCGAGCTCGTGCGCCAGGGTCGCGCCGGCGAGGCCGACGACCGCGCCGCGATCCTCATCCGGCGCAGCTGACCGGGCCGTCCGGACCGGGGCGGGGGCGCCGTAGGATCGGCGTCCGATGACCCCTGACCAGCCCCACGACGACCCGTTGCGCCGCCCCGCGCACGACCGCCCGCCCGCCCCGAACGGCCGGCCCTCCTCGGGGGTGCGCACCTTCACCCCCCGCTGGCGCAGCTCGCCGCTCACCGACGAGCGGATGGCTGCGCTCATGCCCCGCTACGGCGTCGAGTCGCAGCGGCTCGACGAGGCCGCCCGCGCCCGGATCTACGGGCGGGTCGCCCCCTTCGTCCTCGAGATCGGGTCGGGCCACGGCGCCGCGGCCCGCGCCTACGCCGCCGCGCACCCCGAGCACGACGTGCTCGCCGTCGAGGTGCACGTGCCCGGGATCGCCCGGATGCTCGCGGCCGCCGACGAGGAGGGCCTGACCACCCTGCGGGTCCACCGCGGTGATGCCCTCGACCTGCTCCACGACGCAGTGCCCGACGGCTCGCTCCAGGCGGTCCACCTCTTCTTCCCCGACCCGTGGCCCAAGGCGCGGCATGCGAAGCGCCGCTTCGTCCAGCAGCACACCCTCGACCTCTTCGCGCGACGGCTGCGGCCCGGCGGCCACGTCCTCGTCGCCACCGACCACGAGCTCTACGCCCAGCACGTGCGCGAGCAGCTCGCCGAGCACGGCGGGTACGAGGTCGTCGAGGGGGAGCGGCCGTCCTGGCGGCCCACCGACGGCTTCGAGGACAAGGGCACCCGGGCCGGACGCGTCATCCACGAGCTGCGCCTCACGCCGCGCGGATAGGGTCGCGACATGTCCCAGCGCACCAGCTATCTGCTCGTCGACGGCGAGAACATCGACGCCACCCTCGGCACCTCCGTCCTCGGCCGACGTCCCCACCCCGAGGAGCGGCCGCGCTGGAACAAGCTGCTCGGCCACCTCGAGCGGCGCTGGCAGCAGCCGGTCAAGGCTCTCTTCTTCCTCGCGGTCGACGAGGACCTGCCGATGTCCTTCGTCCAGGCGCTGCTCGCCATGGGCTACACCCCGGTCCCGCTGAGCGGCCCGGGCAAGGTCGTCGACATCGCGATCCAGCGCACCGCGGACGCGCTGCTCGACCGGGCCGCCGACGTCATGCTCGTCAGCCACGACGGCGACTTCACCCCGCAGATGACCGCGCTCTCGCGCGACGAGGACCGCCGCCTCGCCGTCGCCGGCTTCACCGAGTTCGTCTCCACCGGGCTGCGGCAGGTGCCCGGCCTCGAGGTCGTCGACCTCGAGTACGAGATCGGCGCCTTCACCTCCGCGCTGCCGCGCGTGCGGATCATCCCGATCTCCGAGTACGACCCCGCCGACTTCATCTGAGCGAGCCGGGACGACGAGACCCCCGCACCAGGTCGGTGCGGGGGTCTCGCCGCGTCCGTGGACGGACGGGGGAGCGGGCGACGGGAATCGAACCCGCGTAGCCAGTTTGGAAGACTGGGGCTCTACCATTGAGCTACGCCCGCACACCTCTCGCGGCCTGCCCGCGAGGTGCGGGCGCTGCTGCGCGAGGAGCACGGGTTAGCCTAATGCGCGCTCGGACGCCGACCGAATCGGCTTCCGGGTGACGGGGTATGGCGCAGCTTGGTAGCGCGTCCGCTTTGGGAGCGGAAGGCCGCCGGTTCGAATCCGGCTACCCCGACCCGTCGTGCGTCCGACCGCTCAGGTCGGGAGCATCGGGCCGCCGGTGCCGGTGCCGAAGAGGCGCTCGGTCAGGCCCGTGCGGGCCCCCTTCGCCTCGAGCGCCCGCTGCACCTTGGCGACGTTGGACCGGGTGGGCCAGGCGAGCCACAGCATGACGGGGACCATGACGAGCCCGAGCAGGGCGAGCAGGCCCCACCCGCTGACGAAGGCGAGCATCACGGCGACGATCCCGGGCGCCTCCACGAGGGCGCAGCGCACGATGGTCGAGGACTGCAGCGCGGCGACCGCGGTGCGACCGGGGTCGCGGTCGGCCGGGTCGACCGGCGGGACCCGGAAGCCGACGGTCGCCGCGGCACCGACGCCCGCGAGGGCGACGACGGCGAAGACGGCCAGCCACAGCGGGTCCGCCCCGCCGTCGGTGCCGGCGCTCACCAGCCCGACGAGGCTGACGAGGACGAGACCGCTGCACATCGCGGCGACGACGATCTTCACGGGCTGCAGGGCGGTGGCGGGCGTGGCCGATGGCTGCGACATGGCTGGCACCCTAGGGCCCGGCGGGCTCGTTTGGGTCGCGCGGCCGGTGTGACGGTAGTGTGACGACCTACGTCTGCGTCCACCTCAAGGAGCAGCCGGGACCGGCCCCTGCGGGGTCGGAGACGGCTCGTGGGCGTCAACCGTTGACCACCCGCCAGAGATCCTTTGGAGTGCCTGCAGTGAAGAGTGCCGTCGAGAAGCTCAACCCGACCCGGGTCAAGATGACCGTCGAGGTCACCAGCGAGGAGCTCGCGCCGCACGTCGACGCCGCCCTGAAGACCATCGGCTCCCAGATCCAGGTCCCGGGCTTCCGCGCGGGCAAGGTCCCGAGCCGCATCATCGAGCAGCGCGTCGGCAAGGCCGCCGTCCTCCAGGAGGCCGTCAACGAGGCCCTGCCGGAGTTCTTCGGCCAGGCCGTCGAGGCCGAGGAGCTCAAGCCGCTGGGCCAGCCCGAGGTCGAGATCACCTCGCTGCCCCTCGAGGACGGCGAGCAGCTCGAGTTCACCGTCGAGGTCGACGTCCGCCCCGAGGTCACCCTCCCCGACTACGACGGCCTGGCCGTCACCGTCGACCCCGTCACCGTGAGCGACGAGGACGTCGAGGCCCGCATGACCGAGCTGCGCGAGCGCTTCGGCACCCTCACCGGTGCCGACCGCGCCGTCGAGGACGGCGACTTCGTCTCCATCGACCTGCGCGCCGAGATCGACGGCCAGGAGATCGACGCCGTCGAGGGCATCTCCTACGAGGTCGGCTCCGGCACGATGCTCGAGGGCATGGACGCCGCGCTCGTCGGTCTGAGCAAGGGCGAGAGCGCCGACTTCACCTCGCCGCTCGCCGGTGGCGACCAGGCCGGTCAGGACGCCTCGTGCACCGTGACGGTCCAGTCCGTCAAGGTCCGCGAGCTGCCCGAGGTCGACGACGACTTCGCCCAGATGGCCAGCGAGTTCGACACGGCCGAGGAGCTGCGCGCCGACGTCGCGAAGCAGGCCGAGCAGGCCAAGAAGTTCGAGCAGGGCATCCAGGCCCGCGACAAGGTCCTCGAGACCCTCCTCGAGCAGGTCCAGATCGACCTCCCGGAGAGCATCGTCGAGGGCGAGGTGCACCAGCACCTCGAGCAGGAGGGTCGCCTCGAGGACGACGAGCACCGTGCCGAGGTCGACGAGTCGACCCGCAAGGCGCTCACCTCGCAGTTCCTCCTCGACGCGATCGTCGAGGCCGAGCAGGTCGAGGTCGGCCAGCCCGAGCTCGTCGAGTACCTCGTCATGCAGGCCCAGCAGTACGGCATGGACCCCAACCAGTTCGCCCAGCTCATCGACCAGCAGGGTCAGGTGCAGGCGATGGTCGGCGAGGTCGGCCGTCGCAAGGCCCTCGCCGCGGTCCTCGACAAGGCGAGCATCACCGACACCGACGGCAACGCGATCGACCTCGACGAGCTCGTCCCGGACGCCGAGGGCGAGAGCGACGAGTCGGTGGAGACCGAGGCTCCCGAGGACGACAGCGCGTCGACCGAGACCGAGGCCCCCGAGGCCGAGGCCATGCAGGAGCAGGACGCCCCCAAGGCCTGATCCACCGCACCTCGCGACGAAGGGGGGAGCCGACCACGCGGTCGGGTCCCCCCTTCGTCGCTGCCGCACCACCGCAGAAGGAGCCCGGCGTGACCACCGCCGCCCGCACGTCCGCCGTGCCCCACGAGCGCGCGCACCGCGCGCTCCTGCTCGTCTTCGCCCTCGCCGGGGTCGTCTTCGCGACCTGGGCGAGCCGGCTGCCGGACATCAAGTCGATGCTCGGCCTGACGAGCGGCGAGCTCGGCATCACCCTGCTCGCGGGCAGCGTCGGCTCCCTGCTCGCGCTGCCGCTGGCCGGTCGTCTCGCCGAGCGCGTCGGCACGGGGCGGGCCGTCTTCATCGGCGCGGTGCTCGCCTCCGTCGGCATCCTCGGCGTCGGTCTCGGCGCCCAGGTCGCCGGCTACCGGCCGCTCATCTCCGCCGGCCTCTTCGTCACCTCGGCGGGCGTGAGCCTGTGGGACGTGTCGATGAACCTCCAGGGCACGACCGTCGAGCGCGCGCTCGGCCGGTCGACGATGCCGCTCTACCACGCGTTCTTCAGCGGCGGCACGGTGCTCGCCGCCCTCGTCGGCGCCGGACTCGTCGCCCTCGGCGTCTCGTTGCTCGTGCACTTCGTCGTCGTCGTCGCGCTCGCGGCCACGCTCGCGCTGCGCACCCAGCGTTACTTCCTCGCCGACCCGCGGCTGCCCGACGAGCCGGGCACGACGGGAGTCGTCCGTTCGGCGTGGCGCGAGCCGCGCACGGTCCTCATCGGCGTCTTCGTCCTCGTCGCCGCCTTCACCGAGGGCACGGCCAACGACTGGATCGCCGTCGCCTTCGTCGACGGGCACGGCGTGCCGACGTGGGCCGGCGTCGTCGCCTTCGCCTGCTTCCTCGGCGCGATGACCCTCGGACGGGTGCTCGGCACCCGCCTCCTCGACGTCTACGGCCGCCGGCGGGTGCTCCTGCCGATGCTCGTCGTCGCCGCGGTCGGCTCGCTGCTCGTCGTGCTCACCCCGCCCGCGACGGCCTACGTCGGCACGCTGCTGTGGGGCTTCGGCGTGAGCCTGGGCTTCCCCGTCGGCATGAGCGCCGCGGCCGACGACCCGCGTCGCGCCGCCGCGCGGATGTCGGTCGTCGCGACGATCGGCTACGCGGCCTTCATCGCCGGCCCTCCGGTGCTCGGCCTGCTCGGCGACCACGTCGGCATCCTGCGCGCGCTGCTGCTCGTCGCCGTGATGATCCTCCTCGCCCTCGTCACCCTGCCCGCCGTCGTCGAGCCGGACGACGCCCGCGCCGCTCAGCCCGCGCGCAGCGCATGACAGGTGTCATGCGGCCCCGATGACGAAGGGGGCAGCGCCCCCTCCGCCCGCCGCGGCAGGGTGGGGGCATGGACCAGGACACGCGAACTGAGCAGGGGGCGCCCCCGGCGCTGCGGCTGCGGCAGGTGACGAAGCACTTCACGCTCGCCCGGCAGCGGGTTGAGGCCGTGCGCGGCGTCGACCTCGAGGTCGGGCACGGCGAGGTCGTCGCGATGCTCGGGCCGAACGGCGCCGGCAAGACGACGACCCTCGACATGGTGCTCGGTCTCACGCAGCCGTCGTCGGGCGGTGTCGAGGTCTTCGGCACCGTGCCGCGCGCCGCGGTCGACGCCGGGCGGGTGTCGGCGGTGCTCCAGACCGGCGGCCTGCTCCGCGACCTCACGGTCGAGGAGACCGTCGAGGTCATCGCCTCGACCTTCGCCTCGCCGCAGCCGGTCGCCGAGGTCATGGAGCGGGCCGGGATCACCGCGCTGGCCCGTCGCCGCGTCAGCAAGTGCTCCGGCGGCGAGCAGCAGCGGCTGCGCTTCGCCCTCGCGCTCCTGCCCGACCCCGACCTGCTCGTCCTCGACGAGCCCACGGCGGGCATGGACGTCGGCGCCCGGCGCGACTTCTGGGCGGCGATGCACGCCGAGGCCGCGCAGGGCCGCACGATCATCTTCGCCACGCACTACCTCGAGGAGGCCAACACCTTCGCCGACCGCATCGTCCTCATGTCCGGTGGCGTCGTCGTCGCCGACGGAACGACCGAGGCCATCCGCGCCCGGGCGACCGGGCGCGTCGTGAGCGCCGACCTCGCCCCCGAGCTCGACGCACGGCTCGAGGCCGCTGCGGGGGTGCACTCGCTCGAGCGGCAGGGGCCGCGGGTGCGGGTGCTCGCCGCCGACTCCGACGCGCTGGCACGCATCCTGCTCGACCTCGGCGGGTCCAACCTCGAGATCACGACGGGCTCGCTCGACGAGGCCTTCCTCGCCCTCACCGGGCAGCGCGCCGACGAGCCCCACCGCACCACCGACGAGACCACCGAGCACGAGACGAGCGGGAGCCGGGCATGAGCATCAACCCCACGTACACGGGCATGGAGCTGCGACGGATCGTGCGCGACCCGGTCGGGCTCTTCTTCACCGCCGCGCTGCCGGCCTTCCTCTTCGTCATCTTCGGCGCGACCCAGTCCTTCAAGGACGAGTCGGCCGGCAACGGCAACGTCGGTCTCTACATCATGGTCTCGATGGCCGCGTACGGCGCCGTGACCGCCACGACCTCCATCGGCGGCGGGGCGGCGGTCGAGAAGATGCAGGGCTGGGGCCGTCAGCTCGGCCTCACCCCGATGCGCGACGCCTCCTTCGTCCTCAGCAAGGCGGTCACCGCGCTCACCGTCGCGTGCGTGCCGATCGGGCTCATCTACCTCATCGGGGCGCTCACCGGCGCCGAGGGCACCGTGCAGGCGTGGGTCCTCTCGGCGCTCGTCGTCCTGGCCGGTGCGGGGGTCTTCGCCCTCTACGGGCTGTGCGTCGGGCTCGCCTTCCGCTCGGAGAGCGCCGTCGGCGCGGCCTCGGGCACGCTCGTCATCTTCGCCTTCCTCGGCAACGTCTTCACCCCGCTGTCGGGCACGCTGCTCGACATCGCCCGCTTCACCCCGCTCTACGGCTACATCTCGCTGGCGCGCTACCCCATCACCGAGGGCTGGCTCGTGAGCACGCAGGACGGTGCGGCGATGGTGCAGGAGCCGCTGTGGGTGCCGGTGACCAACCTGCTCGTCTGGGGCGCGATCTTCGCCGTCGTCGCCACCCTGCTCGTGCGCCGCAGCCGCGGCCGTCAGTGACCCCCGGCGATGCCCGGCGCTAGCCTGCGGCCCATGGAGCGACGACGCGGCGACGTGGTGGTGGGGGAGGAGGTCGAGCGCGACCCCTGGGCCCGCTTCGGCTGGCTCCTCGGCGCGGTCTGGCTCGTCTTCATCGTCTTCCCGGTCGTCTCCATCGTGCAGGACGACGCCCCGTGGCCGTGGCGCGCGCTGGGGATCCTCGTCGTCCTCGCCTTCAGCGTCGTCTACATCCACGCGATGCGGGCGGAGGACCGGCCCGAGGGCACGAGCTGGAGCGTGTGGACCTACCTCGCGGTCCTCGTCGCCCTCACCCTCGCGACCATCCCCACCGCCGGCATCGCCTCGCTCGGGCTCGTCCCCTTCGTCCTCGCCCTCGCCGGCATCGCCCTGCGACCCTGGCAGGCCCTCGTCGCGCTCGGCCTGGCCCTGGGCATCGCCTCGGTCGTCGTGTCGCAGGTGGGCATCGAGCAGCTCGCCTTCGTCTACCTCGTCTACCCGATGGTCACGCTGACGCTCATCCTCGTCGGCGGCCTCGACCGCAGCTCCTCGCGGCGGCGTGCCTCGGAGCAGCGCCTGTCGATCAGCCAGGAGCGCGAGCGGGTCGCCCGCGACGTGCACGACGTCCTCGGCCACTCGCTGACCGTCGTCACCGTCAAGGCCGAGCTCGCCGAGCGTCTCGTCGACGTCGACCCCGAGCGGGCCAAGGCCGAGCTCGCCGAGCTGCGCTCCATCGCCCGCCAGTCGCTCGCCGAGATCCGGGCCACCGTGGCGGGGCTGCGTGTCGCCCGTCTCGCCGACGAGATCGACTCGGCGCGCGGGGCCATGGCCGACGCGGGCATCGCGCTCGTCGTCGACGGCGACCCGGCCGAGGTCGACCCGCGGCACCGGATCACCCTCGCCTGGGCGCTGCGCGAGCTCGCGACGAACGTCGTGCGCCACAGCGGCGCCACCGGGTGCGTCGTCACCCTCGGCGAGGACCGCCTCGTCGTCGTCGACGACGGGCGGGGACCGCGCTCGGGGCGCGAGGGCAACGGTCTGCGCGGTCTGCGCGAGAGGGTCGAGCCGTCCGGCGGGAGCGTCGTCGTGGAGGCGGCCGAGCCGGGCACGCGTGTGGAGGTGACGCTGTGAGCATCAAGGTGCTGCTGGCCGACGACCAGGCCCTCGTGCGGGGCGCCCTCGCGGCCCTGCTCGGTCTCGAGCGCGACATCGACGTCGTCGGCGAGGTCGGCCGCGGCGACGAGGTCCTCGCCGCGGTGCGGCGCACCGGGGCCGAGGTCGCCCTGCTCGACATCGAGATGCCCGGCATGTCGGGCATCGACGTCGCCGAGCAGCTCTCCCGCGAGGAGCCGTCGTGCCGGGCCCTGGTCGTGACGACCTTCGGGCGGGCCGGCTACGTGCGCCGGGCCCTCGAGGCCGGTGCGCGGGGCTTCGTCGTCAAGGACACCCCGGCGAGCGAGCTCGCCGAGGCGGTGCGCCGGGTGCACTCGGGTCTGCGCGTCATCGACCCGACGCTCGCCGCGGAGTCGCTCTACGAAGGGGTGAACCCCCTCTCCCCGCGCGAGCGGGAGGTCCTGCGCGAGGCGCTCACGGGCGCCCCGGTCGCGAGCATCGCCGCGCAGGTCTACCTCTCGCCGGGCACGGTGCGCAACCACCTGTCCTCGGCCATCGGCAAGACGGGCACGACGACCCGGATGGAGGCGGCGAGGGTCGCCCAGGACAACGGCTGGCTCTAGGCGCAGCGCGGTGTGCGATCCGGGCGGGTCGGACCCTAGGGTTGTGCGTCATGACCGACATCTCGCCGGACGTCTCCCCTGACGACGAGCTCCTCGAGGCCGCCGCGGAGTCCGACCTGCTCGAGCAGGACCCCCACGAGCCGAACTTCGCCCAGGTCTTCTACCCCGCCCGACCCCGCGCCCTTCGTCCGCGGGGCCGGCTGCGGCCGCAGGGCGCGCCCTCGCCGGCCGAGCTGCGCTCCGGCGAGCCGCTCGGCGACAACCCCGTCTACGTCGAGTGGCTGCGTGACCAGTCGATGCTCGCCGACGCGAAGGCGATCGCCCGGCAGTTCTCGGCCGTCGGCTCGATGTGGCAGAACCCCTACGCGACCCCGGACCCGCGCCTCGCGGTCCAGACCGCGTCGGTGTGGTTCACCGCCTACCCGATCTCGATGATCACCCCGCCCGGGCGCTCCTTCCTCGCCGCGCTCGGCGACGACGAGCTGTGGCGCACCTTCGCCGACATCGGCATCCACGGCCTGCACACGGGCCCGGTCAAGCAGGCCGGCGGCATCTCGGGGTGGAGCCCCACGCCGAGCATCGACGGGCACTTCGACCGCATCTCGACCCACATCGACACCGCCTTCGGGACCGAGGACGAGTTCCGCGAGATGTGCGTCACCGCCGCCGCGCACGACGGCACGGTCATCGACGACATCGTGCCCGGGCACACCGGCAAGGGCGCCGACTTCCGCCTCGCCGAGCTCGGGGTCGACGACTACCCCGGGATCTACCACATGGTCCTCGTGCCCGAGGAGGACTGGCACCTGCTGCCCGACGTGCCCGAGGGGCGCGACTCGGTCAACCTCGACGAGGAGGCCGAGGCCGCACTGTCGGAGGCGGGTTACATCGTCGGCCGGCTCCAGCGGGTGATCTTCCACGTGCCCGGGGTCAAGGACACGAACTGGAGCGCGACGTCGGTGGTCACCGGTCCCGACGGGATCCGGCGGCGCTGGGTCTACCTGCACTACTTCAAGGAGGGGCAGCCCTCGATCAACTGGCTCGACCCCACCTTCGCCGGCATGCGCATGGTCATGGGCGACGCCCTGCACAGCCTCGGCGACCTCGGTTCCGGGGGTCTGCGGCTCGACGCCAACGGCTTCCTCGGGGTCGAGAAGTCCGCGGAGGGCTCGCCCGCCTGGTCCGAGGGGCACCCCCTGTCCGAGGCGGCCAACCAGCTCATCGGGTCGATGGTGCGCAAGATCGGCGGCTTCACCTTCCAGGAGCTCAACCTCTCGATCGACGACATCGCGACGACCTCCGAGGCCGGGGCCGACCTCTCCTACGACTTCGTCAACCGGCCCGCCTACCAGCACGCGCTCGCGACGGCCGACACGGAGTTCCTCCGGCTGACGATGCGCGAGGCGATGGCTCGGGGCGTCCACGCGGTCGGGCTCGTCCACGCGCTGCAGAACCACGACGAGATGACCTACGAGCTCGTCCACTTCGCCAGCGAGCACCGCGAGGAGGAGTTCACCTTCCGCGGCGAGCAGGTGAGCGGCGAGGTGCTCGCCGAGACGATCCGCGGCGAGCTCACGGAGCGGCTCACCGGTGACGCCGCGCCGTACAACCAGGTCTTCACGACCAACGGCATCGCCTCGACGACGGCGTCGATCATCGCCGGGTCGCTCGGCATCACCGACCTCGAGGCGATCGGCGAGGAGGAGGTCGCCCGGATCCGTCAGGCGCACCTGCTCCTCGCGAGCTACAACGCGCTGCAGCCGGGCGTCTTCGCCCTCTCCGGGTGGGACCTCACCGGCGCGCTGCCGCTGCCCGCCGACCACCCGGACGTCGCGCCGCTGCTCGACGGGGGAGACACCCGCTGGATCCACCGCGGCGCCTACGACCTGCTCGGCGTCGACCCCTCCGCCCAGCGCTCGATGTCCGGCATGCCCCGGGCTCGCTCGCTCTACGGCACCCTGCCCGAGCAGCTCGAGGACGAGACGTCCTTCGTCTACCGGCTCAAGCAGATCCTCCACCTGCGCGGGTACTTCCAGATCGCGACGACGAGCCAGGTCGACGTGCCCGACGTCGCGCACCCGGCGATGCTCGTCATGGTCCACGACTACGAGAGCATCGAGGGCCAGATGCAGGTGACGGTGCTCAACTTCGCCGCCGAGCCGATCTCCGGCACGGTCATCAGCGAGCACCTCGTCCCCGGCGCGCGGCTGATGGACATGGGCGACGGGTCGACCTTCGGCGAGGTCGACCAGCTGCACGGCTTCCACGTCGAGCTCGAGGCGCACGCGGCGCTGGCGCTGCTCGTGCGCTCCTGAGGCAGGGCGGACCGCCCCGGCGGGCCGCCCCGGCGGGCCGCTCTCTCATCGCCGTCTCATCCACGTCGTCCAGGGTGGGTGCATGCGCCGCACCCTCACCGCCGTCCTGCTCGCCGCCGCCCTGCCGCTCGGTCTCTCCGCCTGCGTGCTGCCGCTCGGGGGAGAGGACGAGCCCGGGTCGAGCCAGACCGAGGAGGACGGCGGCGACGGTCAGGACGAGGGCGACGACGGTGACGACGGTCAGGACGGCGGCGACGACGGCGAGGACGACGACGGCGGCGAGGACGACGACAGCTGACACGGTCGAGCCCCCGTCGTGGCCGTTAGCGTGAGGTGATGACCCAGCCCCCTCGCCGACGCGTCCAGGTCCGCCCCCTCGGGGGCGCCGCGGGATGCCTGACGATGATCGTCGTCTCCCTGCTCCTGTCGGTCCTGCTCACGGTGCTGCTCAACCTCGTGCTCTGAGCGGGCGCGCGGCTCCCCCTTCGCGCCCGGTTGCGCCCACGGCGAACACGCAGATGGGTCGGGAGTAGCGCCCGACCCTTCGGCGTTAGGGTCACTGACAACGCCATCACGACACGAGAGCGAGCGAGCGTGAGCAACCCCAGCGAGATCGTCGCGGCAGGCCCCCAGGGCGGCCTCGGACTCGACGACCACATCTACCAGCGGCTCCTCAAGGAGCGGATCATCTTCCTCGGGTCGGACGTGCGCGACGACAACGCGAACGCCATCGCGGCCCAGATGCTGCTCCTCGCGGCGGAGGACCCGGAGAAGGACATCTGGCTGTACATCAACAGCCCCGGCGGCTCGATCTCCGCCGGTATGGCCATCTTCGACACGATGAAGTGGATCCCCAACGACGTCGCGACCGTGGCCATGGGCCTGGCCGCGTCGATGGGCCAGTTCCTCCTGTCGGCCGGCACCCCGGGCAAGCGCTACGCGACCCCCCACGCGCGGGTCATGATGCACCAGCCCTCGGGCGGCATCGGCGGCACCGCGTCCGACATCAAGATCCAGGCCGAGCAGATGCTCTTCGTCAAGAAGCAGATGGCCGAGCTCATCGCCCAGCACACGGGCCAGGACCTCGAGCGGATCGAGAAGGACTCCGACCGCGACCGGTGGTTCTCCGCCGAGGAGGCCAAGGAGTACGGCTTCATCGACCACGTCTTCGAGAGCGCGGCGCAGGCCGGGCCGCGCAGCGACAACCCGGTCACCGACTGAGCGCGCGAGAGACCAGGAGAGAGACACATGTACTTCGACCCCCAGGCCCGCACGTCCATGCCCGGTGACGCCCCGATGCGCCCCGGTCCGTCGAGCCGCTACATCCTGCCGAACTTCGAGGAGCGCACCTCCTACGGCATGAAGCGGATGGACCCGTACACCAAGCTCTTCGAGGACCGCATCATCTTCCTCGGCGTGCAGGTGGACGACGCCAGCGCGGACGACATCATCGCCCAGCTGCTCGTGCTCGAGTCGATGGAGCCCGAGCGCGACATCCTCATGTACATCAACAGCCCGGGCGGCTCCTTCACCGCCATGACGGCGATCTACGACACGATGCAGTACATCCGTCCTGACATCCAGACCTTCGTCATCGGCCAGGCCGCCTCGGCCGCCGCGGTGCTCCTCGCCGCCGGCGCCCCGGGCAAGCGCTTCGCCCTGCCGAACTCGCGCATCCTCATCCACCAGCCGGCTCTCGCCGGTGGGGCGGGCGGTCAGGCCTCCGACCTGGAGATCCAGGCCAACGAGGTGCTGCGCATGCGCGAGTGGCTCGAGGAGACCTGGGCCAAGCACTCGGGCAAGACCCCCGAGCAGGTCCGCGAGGACATCGAGCGCGACAAGATCCTCTCGGCCGCCGAGGCCAAGGACTACGGGCTCATCGACCTCGTGCTCACCCCGCGCAAGGCCTCGCTCGAGGACTGAGCCGGACCGCCGACGACGGCCGCCGCCCCCACCGGGCCGGCGGCCGTCGTCGTGCCCGGGGGAGGGAACCGGGGGGCACCCCGGGGACGTCGAAGGGGGATGAGGCTCCTCCTCGCGTCGCTCCTCGTGGGTCTCAGCGTCCTCGTCGGCGCGCCGACGGCCCAGGCTGCCCCGTGCTCCCAGACCTGCTCGTGCGTGCGCGGGACCCCTCAGCAGCAGGCCGAGCGCGCCGATGTCCTCGCCGTCGTCACCGTCACCGACGTGGCACTGCCCGGCGGCGGCGGGGCGGGCTACGCGTACTACCGGCTCAAGGTGGACCAGCGCCTCGGCGGCGACGTCTCGCGGACGACCACCGTCCGCGCCTACACCGTCTCGGACGGGTGCGGCGTGCGCCTCATGAGGGGCCGGACATATCTCCTCTACGCGCAGGAGGACGCACGCGGCGCACTCATGACGACGCTGTGCAGCGGGACGCGACGGGCCACCCCTTCGCTCGTCCTCGCGGTCACCGGATCGGTCGCCCTCACCGCGTTGCGCTGACAGCGGACAGGCGCGACGCGCCCCCCACACGCGGTGTCCAATAGCAGGACAGCGACGAGCCGACGGGTACCGTCGGGCACGTCGGCCGGTGGCGACCGGCGGCACCGGGCGAGCGAGAGGATCTGGACGTGGCACGAGTCGGAGAGAGCGGAGACCTCCTCAAGTGCTCCTTCTGCGGCAAGTCCCAGAAGCAGGTCAAGAAGCTCATCGCGGGTCCCGGGGTGTACATCTGCGACGAGTGCATCGACTTGTGCAACGAGATCATCGAGGAAGAGCTGTCCGAGGGCAGCAACCTCGGCTTCGACGAGCTGCCCAAGCCGCGTGAGATCTTCGACTTCCTGCAGAAGTTCATCATCGGCCAGGAGGGCGCGAAGAAGTCGCTCGCCGTCGCCGTCTACAACCACTACAAGCGGGTCCAGGCCCAGGAGGCCGCGAGCACCGCCGGCAAGCGCGACGAGGAGCACGTGGACATCGCCAAGTCCAACATCCTGCTCATCGGTCCCACCGGCTGCGGCAAGACCTACCTCGCCCAGACCCTCGCGAAGATGCTCGACGTCCCCTTCGCCATCGCCGACGCGACGGCGCTCACCGAGGCCGGCTACGTCGGCGAGGACGTCGAGAACATCCTGCTCAAGCTCATCCAGGCCGCGGACTACGACGTCAAGAAGGCCGAGCAGGGGATCATCTACATCGACGAGGTCGACAAGATCGCCCGCAAGAGCGAGAACCCCTCGATCACCCGTGACGTCTCGGGCGAAGGGGTGCAGCAGGCCCTGCTGAAGATCCTCGAGGGGACGACGGCCTCCGTGCCGCCGCAGGGCGGGCGCAAGCACCCGCACCAGGAGTTCATCCAGATCGACACGACGAACGTGCTCTTCATCGTCGGCGGGGCCTTCGCCGGGCTGGAGAAGCTCATCGAGTCGCGCAGCGGCAAGAAGGGCCTGGGCTTCGGCTCCGAGCTGCACACGCCGACCGATCTCGCCGACTCCATCGTCGACGTCATGCCCGAGGACCTCATGAAGTTCGGGCTCATCCCCGAGTTCATCGGTCGTCTGCCGGTCATCACGACGGTCTCGCCGCTCGACCAGGACGCGCTGACGAAGATCCTCACCGAGCCGCGCAACGCCCTCGTCAAGCAGTACCGCAAGATGTTCGCGCTCGACGACGTCGAGCTCGAGTTCACCGACGACGCCGTCGAGGCCATCGCCGACCAGGCGCTCGCCCGCGGCACCGGCGCGCGCGGTCTGCGGGCGATCATGGAGGAGGTCCTCCTGCCGGTGATGTTCGACGTCCCGAGCGACGAGGGCATCAAGCAGGTCGTCGTCACCCGCGAGGTCGTCCTCGACAACGTGCTGCCGACGATCGTGCGCCACGAGCAGGAGACCAAACGCAAGCCGAAGCAGAAGCGCTCGGCCTGAGCAGGTCGACGTGAGCGCACTCTCGCCCGAGGCCCTCGAGCGGCTCGTCGCCGCGCTGCCCGAGGGGGTCGTGGCCACCCGCGCGGAGACGCTCGAGAAGTACCGCCACGACGGGGCGAACGACCCCACCGCGCAGCTGCCCCTGGCGTGCGTGCGCGCGGAGTCCACCGACCACGTCGTGACGACGATGCGGTGGGCCACCGAGCACCGCGTCGCCGTCGTCCCGCGAGGTGCGGGGACGGGGCTGTCGGGTGGCGCGTCGGGGCAGTCCGGGGCGATCACCCTGTCGACCGAGCGCATGCGCGCCGTCGAGGTCGACCCGGCGAGCCGCACCGTCGTCGTCCAGCCCGGTCTGCTCAACGCCGAGGTCAAGGCCGCCGTGGCGGAGCACGGCCTGTGGTACCCGCCCGACCCCAGCTCGGTCCAGATCTGCTCCATCGGGGGCAACCTCGCGACGAACGCCGGGGGTCTGTGCTGCGTCAAGTACGGCGTCACCGCCGACTACGTCCTCGGGCTCGAGGTCGTCCTCGCCGACGGCACGGTGCTGCGTCTGGGCGGGCGTCACGTCAAGGACGTCGCCGGCCTGTCGCTCATGCCGCTCTTCGTCGGCAGCGAGGGGACCCTGGGCATCATCACCTCGGCCACCCTGCGCCTCGTGCCGGCGCAGCGGCCGGCCGCCACCCTCGTCGCGACCTTCCCGACCGTCGCGGCGGCCGCCGACGCCGTCGTGCGGGTCGGTCGTGACGTGCAGCCCTCGATGCTCGAGCTGCTCGACCAGGCCGCGATCAACGCCGTCGAGGACTACGCCCCGATGGGTCTGGACCGCGACGCAGGGGCGCTGCTCCTCGCGCAGTCCGACGCACCGGGCGCCGCCCGGGCCGCCGAGGTCCAGCTCGTCGAGCGCGCGTTCGAGGCGGCGGGGGCCCTCGAGGTCTTCTCCACCGACGACGTCGACGAGGGCGAGCTCTTCATCCAGGCCCGCCGTCTCGCGCTGCCGGCGCTCGAGCAGCGCGGGCGGGTGCTGCTCGAGGACGTCGGCGCGGCGGTGCCGCTGCTGCCCGACCTGCTCGCCCGGATCGAGGCGGTCGCCGCCCGGCACGGGGTCGCCATCCCCGTCGTCGCCCACGCCGGCGACGGCAACACCCACCCGATCATCGTCGTCGACACCGACGACCCGGACGGCGAGGCGAAGGCGCAGGCCGCCTTCGTCGACGTCATGGCCGCGGCCGTCGAGATCGGCGGCACGATCACCGGCGAGCACGGCATCGGCCGGCTCAAGCGCGACGCCCTGCCGACGCAGCTCGGCCCGGAGGTCATGACCGCGAGCCGGCGGGTCAAGGACGCCCTCGACCCGCTCGGTCTGCTCAACCCCGGCGTCCTGCTCTAGCCGGCCTCGCTCGTCCGGGCGTGCAGGCGCCCGCCCAGGGGTGTGGCGTGCGCCCCTCTCTCGCGGTTGGATGGAGGCGTGAGCGCGTACCTCCTGCGGGCCGGTGACACCGGCCCGACCCAGCAGTCCCCGGTGACGTGCGGCGCGGCCTGCCTCACGGTCGCGCGGATGCTCGTCGACGACCCCTTCGCCCGGTGGGTGACGACGGGCAGCGGTCTGCCGGTCCTCGGGGCCGAGGGCTCGACGCCCGTCGAGCGCTTCGCGAGCTACGAGCGCACCGTGCACCGACGCACCAACGGGCTCAAGGTCTCGCGCGCCGGGCTGCGCCCGCCGTGGCCGCGCGCGCTCGGCACCCCGCCGTGGGGCGCGCGGGCCGAGCTCGAGGCCGGTGCGAGCCGGGTCGGCACCCGCTACGAGGTCGACGTCCTGCGCCCGCTCGGCGACGACGGTCTGCGGGCGGCCTTCGAGCGTCTGCACCGGGTCGTCGACGAGGGCGAGCCCGCGCTGCTCTACGTCGGCTCGGACGCGCTGCCGCGCCACGTGACGCTCGTGCTGCCCGGCCAGCTCGACGACGTCGTCGACGTCTACGAGCCGGCGTCGGGGCACGTGCGCCAGGTGACCGTCACCGAGGTCGTCGAGGCCCGGCTGGGCCTGGGTGGCTGGGACCGTGCGTGGCTGCTCGTGCGCCCGACGGGGGAGCGTCCTGCTCGAGCCGGGTCGCGCCCCGCCTTCGACCCCCGCCGGGTCCCCGTGCCCCGTCTCGTGCCCGGGACGGCGCCGACCCCCGACGCGGTCCGCAGCCAGCCCGTGCGCTGATCCTCGACGCGCGGACAGCCGCGCACACCCCGACGCCCGCTACCCCTCCGGCTACCACGCCGTAGTGGTCGTGATCACCACACCTACGGCGTGGTAGCCGGGTCGGTAGGCGGGGGCGAAGGGGGAGGGGTGTCGGCGGAGGGGGAGGGGCGGATCAGCGGCGGTTGCGGCGCCAGATCGCGACGGTGAGGGCGGTGGCGAAGGTGCACCAGCCCGTGTACGTGCCGAGTGCGGCGGTGCGCAGCCGCCCGTGGGGGCGGGCCCGACGGGTGAGCTCGGCAGCGGTCGCCGCCAGCGCCGCGGAGTCGATCGCCGCGAGACCGGGACGGTGCCCCTTGAAGAAGAGCGCGCTCCACCCCGCGTTGAGGGCGAGGTTCGCCGCGAGGGTGGCCGCGTACCCCTTCGCCGCCTTGGGGTCGTCCTCGGTCTCGGCGAGCGTCGCCGCGCTGCTCAGCGCGATGCCGGTGTACAGCGCCGTCCACACGACGGGGAAGGCGATGGCCGGCGGCTGCCAGCCCGGGGTGTCGAGCCGGCGGTACCACCGCGAGCCGGGGTCGGTCGCGAGGCTCCCGACGACCGCGGTCGCAGCGGTGGCCAGACCGGCGACCTGGAGCGAACGGCGCCAGCGCAGCGGGTCGTAGCCCTCCATGGCGGCCTTGAGGGCGTCCGTGTACCCGGTCCGACCGCCGGGGGGCGGGCCGACGAGCTCGAGGAGGTCCTGCTCGTGGCAGACGGCGTCGTGGACGAGGCTGCCGATGAGCGGGCGGGCGATGCCGGCCTTGACGGGGGTGACGAGCCCGATCCAGTGGCTCGCGAGCGACGGGGTGAGGACGGGGACGGTGACGATGACGCGGGGGACGAGCCCGGCGACCTCGGCGTAGCGCTTCATCATCTCGGCGTAGGTGAGCACGTCCGGCCCGCCGAGGTCGAAGCTGCGGTTGACGTCGCCCTCGAGCCCGGCGGCCGAGGCGAGGAAGTAGACGACGTCGACGATGCCGATGGGCTGGATCGTGTTGAGCGCCCACTTCGGGGTGATCATCGCCGGCAGCCGCTCGGTGAGGTGGCGCAGCATCTGGAAGCTCGCGGACCCGTCCCCGAGGACGATGCCGGCCTGGAGCACGACGCTGGGCGTGGGGCTGTCGAGGAAGATCTCGCCGACCTCGACCCGCGAGCGCAGGTGGGGCGAGAGCTCGCCGTCGGGGTGCAGCCCGCCGAGGTAGACGATGCGCCCGACGCCGGCCGCTGCGGCCTCGTCGCTGAAGAGCTGGGCCATCTCGCGGTCTCGCTCGATGAAGTCGCCCTCGCCGTCCATCGAGTGCAGCAGGTAGTACGCGACGTCGACGCCCTCGAGCGCACGCGCGACGCTCTCGCGGTCGGTCGCGTCACCCTCGACGACGTCGACCCGGTCGGCCCACTCCTTGGGCAGGCGCGCGGCGGAGCGGGTGAGGACCCGCACGCGCCACCCGCGGTCGAGCAGCTCGGGCAGCAGGTTGGACCCGACGTAGCCGGTCGAGCCGGTCATGAGGACGGTGCCGGGCGCAGCGGTGGTGGTGCTCATGAGAAGAGTCCGATCGACGAGGAGAGGTCGAGGGTCGGCGGGAGGAGGAAGAGCATGCCGAGCGACCACGTGAGGTGGGTGATGATGGGGCCGAGCACACCGCCGGTGACACGGCGCTGCAGCCCCGTGACGACGCCGACGGCCAGTCCCGCGAGCGCGAGCAGGGCGATGCCGCTGGCCAAGGAGACCAGCGTGTAGATCACCGCGGTGATGGCGACGGCGTGCCGCCGCCCCGCGGCGGAGTAGAGGGCTCCGCGGAAGTACAGCTCCTCGGCGATGCCGTTGACGGCGGTGATCGCCGCGACGACCGGCAGCGAGCCGACCGTCGCGTGCGCGAGCAGGCCACGGACCGGCTCGGACAGGGCGGGGATCCCGGCGACGACGAAGCCGCCGGCGAGGAAGATCGCGAGCAGCAGCAGCCCGAGCGAGAAGGACTGGACCACCGGGCGGGCCGTCGTCCCCGCCCGGGTGTGCCCGCGCCCGAGCCACAGCCGGCCCGAGGCGAAGGCGCCGATCGTCCACACCGCGGCGAGCGCGAGCGTCGCCCCGTAGAAGAGCGGGTCGCCGGGCTCGATCCGCAGCGCGGACGCGAGCAGGACCGCCCCCAGGGCGAGCGTGATGACGGCGACGACGCGGCGTCGGCGGAAGGCGGCGTCGGACTCGGCGTGGTCGCGCTCCACGGGGGTGAGCAGCGCGGCATGGAGGAACTTCGAGACCTCGGTCACGGGGTTGATCACGGGTCGCTCCTGCCTCGGGGGCGGTCGGGGGTCAGGTCTGCTTGGGGGGCTTGACGAAGGGGACGAGCTCGACGTCGACGAGGGCGACGGTCTCGCCCTCGGCGTAGTCGAGCGTGCCGGTGAGACGTCCGGCGGTGCGCAGGTCCGGCTCGCCCTGCTGCACGAGCGGGGCGAGGGCGGCGGGGGTCTGCAGCGTCGCCGAGGTGATCTCGGAGCGCATGCCGACCTTCGCGTCGGACTTGGCCTTGCGGACCTGGCTCAGGGCCGCGCCGACGGCCGCGAGGATCTCGGGGTCACCGGGCTGGCCCAGGGCGAGCTCGTCGACGAGCGGCCACGTCGAGCGGTGGACCGAGCCCTGCTGCCACCACGACCAGACCTCCTCGGTCGCGTAGGGCAGGAAGGGGGCGAGCAGGCGCAGGAGCACCGACAGCGCGAGCCGCAGGGCGGCGCGGGCGGAGGGGTCACCGGCGTGGGCACGGTCCTTGACGAGCTCGATGTAGTCGTCGCAGAAGGTCCAGAAGAAGGTCTCGGTGACGTCGAGGGAGCGGGTGTAGTCCCAACCCTCGAAGCCGGCGGTCGCGTCGCGCACGACGTGGGCGAGCGCGGCGATCATCGAGCGGTCGAGCGGCTCGGTGATGACCGAGGCCAGACCCTGGCGGGGCTCGAGCTCGGGCTCGCCGAAGCCGAGCGCGAACTTGCTCGCGTTGAGCAGCTTGATCGCCAGGCGCCGGCCGACCTTCATCTGACCCGTGTCATACGCGGCGTCGGTGCCCAGACGCCCGCTGGCCGCCCAGTAGCGCACCGCGTCGGCGGAGTGCTCGACGACGACGTCCTCGGGGGTGACGACGTTGCCCTTGCTCTTGCTCATCTTCTTGCGCTCGGGGTCGAGGATCCAGCCGCTGATCGCGGCGTCGGTCCACGGCACGCTCCCGTGCTCGAAGTGCGAGCGCACGACGGTCGCGAAGAGCCAGGTGCGGATGATGTCGTGCCCCTGCGGCCGCACGTCCATGGGGAAGACCTTGCCGAAGAGGTCGCTCGTCCCGGCCTCGGCGCCGCGCCAGTCGCCGGCGATCTGCGGGGTGAGCGAGCTCGTCGCCCACGTGTCCATGACGTCGGGGTCGCCGGTGAAGCCGCCGGGCTGGTCGCGCTGGTCCTCGCTGTACCCGGGCGGCGTCTGCGCGGCGGGGTCGACGGGCAGGGTGTCCTCGGCCGGGGCGATCGGGGCGTCGTAGTCGGGCTCGCCGGAGGCGTCGAGGCGGTACCAGACGGGGATCGGCACGCCGAAGAAGCGCTGACGGCTCACGAGCCAGTCGCCGTTGAGCCCGGCCACCCAGTTCTTGTAGCGCGAGCGCATGAAGGAGGGGTGGAAGTCGATCTCGTCGCCGCGCGCCTGCAGCGCCTCGTTGAGCTCGACGTCGCGCCCGCCGTTGCGGATGTACCACTGCCGGCTCGTGACGATCTCGAGCGGCTTCTCGCCGCGCTCGTAGAAGTTGGCCTTGCGCTGGGTCTTCTGCGGCTCGCCGTCGAGGTCGCCGGAGGCGCGCAGCGCCTCGACGACCACCTCGCGGGCCGAGTGCACGGTCTTGCCGGCCATCTCCTCGAAGACCTCGGTGCCGCGTTCCCCCTTCGCGTCGGCGACCCATGCGGGGACCTCGGCCTGCACGCGGCCCGCGCGGGTGATGACCGAGCGGGTCGGCAGGCGCAGCTCGCGCCACCAGATGACGTCGGTGAGGTCACCGAAGGTGCAGCACATCGCGATGCCCGCGCCCTTGTCCATCTCGGCGGCCGGGTGGGCGACGACGGGGATCTCGACGCCGAAGATCGGCGAGGTCACGCTCGTGCCGAAGAGGTCCTGGTAGCGCTCGTCGTCGGGGTGCGCGATGAGCGCGACGCACGCGGGGAGCAGCTCGGGGCGGGTGGTCTCGATGTGCACCGGCTCACCGGTCGTGCCGTCCGCGGCGACCCGGTGGAAGGCGACGCGGTGGTACGCCCCCGGGTAGTCGCGCGCCTCGAGCTCGGCCTGGGCGACGGCGGTCTGGAAGGTGACGTCCCACAGCCCCGGCGCCTCGGCCGTGTAGGCCTCGCCGCGGGCGAGCTGGCGCAGGAAGGCCTGCTGCGCGGTCGCGCGGGAGCGGTCGTCGATGGTCCGGTACTGGATGTCCCAGTCGAGGCTGAAGCCGAGCCGGCGGAAGAGGGACTCGAAGGCCTCCTCGTCCTTGACCGTCAGCTCGTCGCACAGCTCGATGAAGTTCTGCCGGCTGATCGGCTGCTGGTCGGCGGCCTTGATGCTCTTGGTGTCCCCGGCGAAGGGGGGCACGTACCCCGGCTCGTAGGGCAGGGTCGCGTCGCCGCGCACGCCGTAGAAGTTCTGGACGCGCTTCTCGGTCGGCAGCCCGTTGTCGTCCCAGCCGATGGGGTAGAAGACGTCGAAGCCGGCCATCCGCTTGTAGCGGGCCATGCAGTCGGTATGGGTGTAGCTGAAGACGTGCCCCATGTGCAGCGAGCCGGAGGCGGTCGGCGGCGGGGTGTCGATGGAGAAGACCTTCGAGCGGTCGGCGGTGCCGCCGAAGGCGTAGGTGCGCTCCTCGCGCCATACCTGCGCCCACTTGTCCTCGAGGCCGTCCAGGGACGGTCGATCGGGGATCGGCGAAGGGGTGGTGGGGGCGTTCGTCATGGGCCCGATCCTCCCATCACGGCGACCTCGCGACCCAATCGACCCGGGCCCTGTCGAGGGTGCCGTCGTAGGCTGGGCGCATGACGCCCCCGCGCTTCTCGGCAGAGCCGACGTACCGCACGATCATCGCCGTCGGCCGGCCGACCTTCCTCGCCCTGGGCTACCAGCTGCGCTACCGCGGCCGGCACAACGTGCCCCGTCATGGCGGCGCCGTCATGGCGGTCAACCACACGTCCTACGTCGACTTCCTCTTCGCCGGTGTCGCCGCGCGCAAGCAGCACCGCTTCGTGCGCTTCATGGCCAAGAAGTCGATCTTCGGGCACCCCCAGGCCGGGAAGATCATGCGCGGGTGCAAGCACATCCCCGTCGACCGGCGCGCGGGCACCGAGTCCTACCGCCTGGCTGTCGAGGCGCTGCGCAGCGGCGAGGTCGTCGGCGTCTACCCCGAGGCGACGATGTCGCGCAGCTTCGAGATCAAGGAGCTGAAGAAGGGCGCGGTGCGCATGGCCCAGGAGGCCGGCGTGCCCGTGCTCCCGACGATCGTCTGGGGCTCGCACCGGATCTGGACCAAGGACGCGCCCCGCCGCATCGGGCGCACGAAGACCCCGATCCACGTGACGATCGGCGAGCCGCTGCACGTCGGCCCCGACGACGACGTCACGGCCAAGACCGAGGAGCTGCGCGAGATCATGAAGCGCCTCCTCGACGAGACGATCGCGGGCTACCCCGAGCTCACCGGCGACGACCTGCGCTTCCAGCCCGCCCGCCTCGGCGGCACTGCCCCGACCTACGAGGCCGCGTACTCGAAGGACTTCTCCGACATGAGCCGCACCCGCGACGAGTTCACCGGCTGACCCCCTTCGCCCCCCGCGGCGCCTTGAGGCCTTGGTGCGAGTCCCACCAGCCCCAAGATTCTCGGGTCACCCGATAAACCCTTGCTCAGTACGAGTAAGAAACTCCTGCTGAGCCGGTGTTTATCGGGTGACCCGATAAACATGTGACGGGTGTGGCGAGCCGCCGGGAGCGGCCAGGCGAAGGGGGCCTCAGGCGAAGGGGGCGAAGGGGTCAGACCGGGTGGCCGAGGTGGGAGAGGGCCTGGCGCAGAAGGACTCCGTGGCCGCCGCCCATGTCGGCGAGCAGGCCCGGCTCGGAGGCCTCGCTCGGGGTGAGCCAGGACAGGTCGAGCGCGTCCTGCTGCGGGGCGCAGTCGCCGCCGACGGGCACGACGTAGACCATCGCGACGGCGTGCTGACGCGGGTCGTGGAAGGGCGTGACCCCGGGGGTGGGGAAGAACTCCGCCACGGTGAAGGGCTGGGGGCTCGGCGGCACCTGCGGCAGGGCCATCGGGCCGAGGTCCTTCTCGAGGTGGCGCACGAGCGCGTCGCGGATCCGCTCGTGGTACTGGACACGACCGCCGACGAGCTCGCGCTCCATCCGACCGGTGTCGGTGGCCCGCAGGAGCAGCCCGACGGAGGTGATCTCGCCGCTCTGGTCGACGCGCACGGGCACGGCGACGACGTAGAGCATCGGCACACGGCCCCGCACCGACTCGAGCTCTTCGCGAGGCAGCCAGGCCTCCTGGCGGTGGGTCTCGGTCGACATGGCCCCGATCCTGCCAGAGCGGGCGGCGCCCCGACGCACGGCGTCAGCCGGGCTGGTCCTGCGGCCCCTCGAAGCGCCCCTGCGCGTCGAAGGCCGCCTTGCGCGAGGCCCGCCGCAGCGCCCCGAGGACGGCCCGACCGGTGAGGCAGACGAGGAGCACGGTGGTCAGCGCCCGCCCGATGTCCCACCCCAGCGAGGTCGACACGGAGTAGACGAGGAAGCGCTGGAGGTTCTCCAGCGCCGGAGCGCCGGGCACGAAGGTGATCGCGCTCTCGCCCTGGACGGTGAAGGGCCAGAAGGCGAAGTTCAGCGCGACGCCGTAGAGCAGCGCGGCGAGCGCGCCGTACCCGGCGAGCAGCGCGATCTCGGCGCGCCCCCTCGCCCGCGGCAGCAGCCCGGCGCCGAGCCCGACCCACGCGGCACCGAGCATCTGGAAGGGCAGCCACGGGCCGACGCCGGCCGTGAGCAGCGCCGACGAGAAGAGCGTCGTCGTGCCGAGCACGAAGCCGAAGCCCGGCCCGAAGACCCTCCCGGCCAGCACGAGGAGGAAGAAGACGGTCTCGACCCCCGCGGTGCCCGCGCCCATCGGCCGCAGGATCGCGCCCACCGCCGAGAGGACCCCGAGCATCGCGACGGCCTTGACGTCGAGCCCGCCCTCGGCGACCTCGGCGAGGACGACCGCCAGGACGAAGGGGAGGAGGAGGGCGAGCACGAGCGGCGCGTCGGCGCTGTGCTCGCTCGCCATCTCCGGCGAGATCAGCAGCGGCCAGCCGAAGGCGAGCAGGCCCACGACGCTCGACATGACGACCGCGGCGGTCGACCACGGCCGCAGCTGCACGGCCCGGACCCGGTGACCGTCGGCGACCGGGCGCGGCGGGAGCGTCGTGCTCATCGCGGTGCCCGGAGCTGCGCGCGGACCTCGGCGACGGTGAGGTAGCCGGCCGGGGCGGTGATCTTCGCGACCTGGGGGGCGAAGGCGGGGGAGGCCAGGACGACGTCGGCCGTCGGGCCGTCGGCGACGACCTCGCCGGCGGCGAGGAGCAGCACCCGGTCGGCGCTCTCGGCGACGAACTCCACGTCGTGGGTCGAGCACAGGACCGCTCGCCCGCTGCGCGCCAGCCGGCGCACGGCGTCGCGCAGGGCAGCCTTCGCGGTGTAGTCGAGCCCGCGCGTCGGCTCGTCGAGGAGCAGGACCGGCGGGTCGGCGGTGAGCTGCACCGCGAGCACCAGCGAGAGGCGCTGACCCTCGGAGAGGTCACGGGGGTGGCGCTCGCCGGGGATCCCCGGGGCGAGGGCGTCGAGGTGCGCGCGAGCCGTGCCGGGCGCGGCGTCGCTCTCGCGGTCGGCCTGCGCGAGCTCGGCGTCGACGGTGTCGAGGTAGAGCAGGTCGCTCGCGGTCTGCGGCACGAGACCCACCCGGGCGCGACGCTGCGCCGCGCCGAGGTTTGCCGTGTCGGCCCCGTCGACGCGCACCCGCCCCGCGGTGCGCGGGCCGGAGCCCTGCAGCGCCCACAGCAGGGTCGACTTGCCGCTGCCGTTGCGGCCCATGAGCGCGGTGACGCTGCCACGCGGCAGGTCGAGGTCGACGTCCTGGACCGCGACGAGGTCGTCGTAGCGCACGCTCACCCCGCTCGCCTCGAGCACCGGCTCCGTGGCGACCGGCAGGACCGGGGCCGGTCGGGGCGCCAGCTCGCGCCGCAGGGAGACGGCGGCGCGGCGGGCGTCGCGCACCGACAGCGGCAGCGGGTCCCACCCGGCGACGCGGCCGAGCTCGACGACCGGCGGCGCCACGGTCGCGGTGCGCATGACGCTCGCGGGCGACCCGTGCTCGACCCGGCCGTCGACGACGTGGAGGACGGAGTCGGCGTGGTGGAGCACCCGCTCGATGCGGTGCTCGGCGATGATCACCGTCGTCGCGAGGTCGTGGACGAGCCGGGTGATCGCGGCGAGCACGTCCTCGGCGCCCGTCGGGTCGAGCGCCGACGTCGGCTCGTCGAGGACGACGACGCGTGGGTGGCAGGTGAGGACGGCTCCGATGGCGACCCGCTGCTGCTGACCCCCGGAGAGGTCGCGCAGCGGCGCGTCGCGCAGGTCGGCGATGCCGAGGACGTCGAGGGTCTCCTCGACCCGCTTGCGCATCGTCGCGGGCGGCAGCGCGAGCTGCTCCATGCCGTAGGCGAGCTCGGCCTCGACGGTGTCGGTGACGAAGCCGGCGAGGGGGTCCTGCCCGACGACACCGACGACGTCGGCGAGGTCGCGCGGCCGGTGGATGCGCGTGTCACGCCCGGCGACGACGACCCGCCCCGAGAGGGTGCCGCCGGTGAAGTGGGGGACCGTGCCGTTGATCGTGCCGAGCAGGGTGCTCTTGCCCGAGCCGGTCCGACCGACGACGACGACGAGCTCGCCCTCCTCGATCTCGACGTCCACGTCGCGCAGCACCGGCTGCGTCGCGTCGGCGTAGGTCACCCCGACGTGCTCGAGGACGACGGCCGGCCCGTGGTGGCTGCCCGTGCTCATGCGCTCTCCTGCGGGGTCGCGACGGCTCGGGCAGGGGCGCCGGAGGCGCGGCGGACGGCGCTCGCCCGGGTGACCGGCGGGGGCGGGGTGAGCACCCCGGGCAGCGCGGCGACGAGGAGCCCGAGCGCGGCCGTCCACGGCAGCGCGGGCGCCGCGAGGGGCTGCAGGGGCAGCGACAGGCCGAGGGGGTCGAGCTCCTGGGCGGCGAGCACCCCGGCGGCCCCGGCGACGCCGCACGCGAGGACGAGCCACTCCGCGCCCCGCCACGGGTCGGGCCGGTAGACGGTGCGGTGCACCGCGGCGCTGCCCAGCCGCAGCCCGAGCGCGCCCAGACCGATCCCGCCGACGAGCATCGGCGTGCCGATCCACGCCGGGCTGCGGGTGTCGAGCAGCCCGTAGACCCCGAGGCAGATCGCGAGGAGGGACGCGAGGGTGACCCCGCTGACGAGCCGCCGGCGGCGAAGGGGGACGTCGCCGCGCCGGCCGTAGCCGCGCGAGTCCATCGCGGAGGCGAGCATGAGGGAGCGGTCGAGGGTGTCCTGCAGGACCGGCATCGCGACCCGGCGGAAGGCGCGCAGACCCCGCCCGGCGTCACCGCGCAGCCGCCGGGCCCGCAGCACCCGCTGGACGGACTCGGCGAGCTGGGGGGCGACGGTGATCGCGACGACGACGGCGGCCCCGATCTCGTGGAGCGCGCCGGGCAGCGCCGCGAGCAGCCGCTTGGGGTTCGCCAGCGCGTTGGCCGCGCCGACGCACAGGATCATCGTCGCCAGGCGCAGGCCCTCCACGCCCGCGGCGAGCAGCCCCTCCAGTCGGACGGCGCCCAGCAGGTCGATGCCGGCGGCCCACGAGGGCAGGGTCGCGCTCGGCAGCTCGAGCAGCACCGTCTCGCCCCACTTGAGGCCGAGCAGGACGTGCAGGACGAGGCGCAGGACGACGACGAGGACCCCGAGCCAGACGTAGAGACGGAAGGCCCGGGCCCACGGGGTGCTCGGACGGCGCGACACGACGACGAAGGTGACGACCGAGATCGCGAGGAGCAGCAGCAGCGGGTTCGTCGTCGCCGAGACGCCGACCGCGAGCGCGATGGCCCACAGCCACCAGGCCCCGGGATGCACCGCCCGGGGGAGGGGTGGGGTCACGCGCGGCGACGACGGGCGGCGACGACCGCGCCCGCGCCGAGGAGGGCGACGAGCCCGAGACCGGCGAGCGCCGGCAGCGCGGAGGAGCCGTCCTCCTCGCGCACCGGGGTGCTCGTCGGCAGCACGTCCTGGGGGGCGCCGGCCGTCGCGCCGGCCGAGCCCGAGGAGCTGGTGCGGGACGCCGACGGGGTGCGCGCGCGGGTCGAGCCCGATCGGATCGACCCGGCAGTGGCGCTCGCGCGGCCGCTCGAGGACGCGGAGGGGGTCGAGGTCGCCCCTGGCGCCGCGCCGGAGCCGTCGGTGGTCGCCCCAGGTGCAGGGGCGGAGGGAGTCGAGCCCGGCGCGGGCGCGCTGCTGCCGGTCGCCCCGCCCGAGCCACCGGAGCCCTCATCGCCCGAGCCGGAGCCCGAGCCACCGGAGCCCTGGGTGCTCGAGCCGGAGCCCGAGCCGCCCGAGCCCGAGCCCGAACCGCCCGATCCCGAGCCGCTGGACCCGCCACCCACGCCCCCGCTCGACGAGGGCGCCGCGCTCGGGGTGGGCGCCGGGGCAGCCGCGGGCACCGACCACGCCGGCGCCGACCCGGCACCGAAGCGCCAGCCCTGGTAGCTGCCGGGCGCCGGGTCGCTCTGCGGGCTGTACGCGCCGTAGCTGCTGTAGGCCCACGACCCGCCGGCCTCGGCCCGCCAGAAGGACCACGAGGCGCTGCCCGGGGGCGTGCGCACGCACGGGTCGCTGCTCGGCTGCCCGCTGATCCGGCACACGAAGCCGGGCTGGGTCTGGACGTCGGTGATGGTGAAGCCCGCCCTCTTCAGGGCGTCGGCCCCGGAGGTCGGGTCGCCCGGGGCGCAGCGCACGTCGACGCCGCCCGAGTACTGCACGACGACCGTGACGCCGGAGGTGCCCTGGCAGGCCGCGGCCTGCCCCGGAGCGGCGCTCACCGCGAGCGCCGGGGCGACGAGCAACGTCGCGGCAGCGCCGCGGGCGAGCAGGCGGGTGGTCGTCGACATCGTGGTCCCGGGCCTCAGCGGTGCGCCCCGCGGCGGCGCGAGCCCATGAGGGCACCGGCACCGACGAGGGCGAGCAGCCCGGCGCCGACCCAGCCGGCGGCGCCGAGGCCGCCGTCACGGGCGTCGTCGGTCTGGACGACCTCGGGTCGGGTGGGCTCCTGGCCGGGGGTCGTCGGGCGTGCGGTCGCGGTGACCGTCGTCGTGCTCGTCGACGGCTCGTCGCTCGGGTCGGTCGTGCTCGGGTCGCCCGGGGTGGGCTCGTCGGCGCAGTCCAGCGCGACGGGAGCGGCGGCCGCGCCGTCGGAGGTCACGTCGAGGTAGGAGACGTCGGTGCTGCCGAGCAGGGCCTGGGCGGTCGAGCGGTTGAGCTGGTCGCTCGGCTGCGTCGAGGCATCGGCGGCCGCGGCGTCGGCCGGGGTGTAGGCCAGGGCGCCGGCGACGTCCGGGGACTCGCAGCCCAGGCGCACGGAGTCGAGGAAGCCGCGCGCGGAGGTCAGCGCGTCGGTGCGACCGGCGAGCCGGAAGGCCACCGCGGCCAGACCGGTGGAGTTGGAGTTCTCCTCGCTCGTCGAGGTGCCGCCGCCGACCCCGCCGTCGCCGCCCTGACGGGCCTGGAGGTAGTCGACCGCCTCGGTGATCGCCGCGTCCTGGCCGCCGGCGCCCGAGAGGGCCTGGACCGCGACCGAGGTCGCGTCCGGGTCCGAGGTGCACGCGCCGGCGTTCTCGAGGGCGAAGCCGCCGTCGGCGCACTGCCGGGTGAGCAGGAAGTCCACGGCCTCGTCGGAGACGTCGACGCCGTGGCGCTCGAGCCCGATGATCGAGAAGGACTGCCCGAGGGTGTTGGAGTAGTCGCCGTACTGCGAGTCGTCGGTGAACTGCCCGCTGGCCTGCTCGCGGGCCTGCAGCGCGCCCAGGTAGTCGGTGCCGCCGACCGTGCCGCCGAGGCCGCGCGAGGCGGTGAGCGTCAGCAGCTTGCCGGTCGCGCCGACGTAGAGCTCGTCACCGGCGCTGCCGGTGTAGGTGCCCGCCGCGCCGAGGACGTAGTCGGTCGAGGCCTGCGACTGCTCGCCGGCGGTGCCCGTGGCCTGCATCGCGAGGATCGCGTCGATCGTCACGCCGGGGTCGTCGTAGGACTGGTCGCCGTAGCTGACGCTCAGGCGGTCGTCGTTCGCCTCGAGCTGGGCGGCGAGATAGGCCGCGGAGGTCGTGGCGCTCGGCTGCTCGGCGGCCTGCGCGGCGGGGGCGAGCGCCAGGGTGGCGGCCCCGGCGAGGGCGGAGCCGGTGAGCAGGGTGGCGAAGGGGGGACGGCGTGACGTGAGGGGCACGGTGGTCTCTCTCGGTCGGGTGGCGAGCTGGTCTGCACCCGGCACCGAGATGACGGGCTCGACCCGTGGTCCGCGACGGGTGGTGTGCTGAGCCCGCGCAGGCCAGGCGTTCCGACTTCGGCACGACGTGCCGTCACGGCTGCGGGACAGTGCCGGGATCTCACCGGCTTCCCCTGGGGCTGCGCGTCCCGCCCCGGCGACGGGGCGAGCACCATCAGGGTACGCCGGTCGCGGCGGTGCCCCCTACACTGCTCGTAGCGTCTGAGCCGTCATCAGCGGCGAGCTGTCCGGAAGAACGGGACGCGACCCCTTCGCCCGAGGTGTCGCTCCTCACTAGAACCGGACGGGTGGGCCCGTCACAGCCCTCATGAGCGGTCGGCAGCACCCCCTTCGCCCGCGAAGGGGTGATGACGGCAAGCGAGGTGGTACCGCGGTGCCGCCGAGACCGACAGGTCGAGGCGACGTCGTCCTCGTCGACGACGACCGCGACGACCCGCTGGAGCCACAGCCGATGACCTACCCCAAGGCCTCCACCCACCCCGGCGCCGCCCTCGGCGTGCCCGCGAGCCCCTCCTTCCCCGCGATCGAGGAGGGCGTGCTCGCCTACTGGGAGGGCGACGACACCTTCCGCGCCTCCGTCGAGCAGCGCGCCTCCACGACGCGCGCCGACGAGTTCGTCTTCTACGACGGGCCCCCCTTCGCCAACGGCCTGCCGCACTACGGCCACCTGCTCACCGGTTACGTCAAGGACGTCGTCCCGCGCTACCAGACGATGCTCGGCAAGCGGGTCGAGCGGCGCTTCGGCTGGGACACCCACGGGCTGCCCGCCGAGCTCGAGGCGATGCGTCAGCTCGGCCTGAAGACGACCGACGAGATCCGCGAGCTCGGCATCGAGCGCTTCAACGACGCGTGCCGCGAGTCGGTCATGCGCTACACGGGGGAGTGGCGCGACTACGTCACCCGCCAGGCCCGCTGGGTCGACTTCGACGACGACTACAAGACGATGAACCCCGACTTCATGGAGTCGGTCATGTGGGCCTTCAAGAGCCTGCACGACAAGGGCCTGGTCTACGAGGGCTTCCGCGTCCTGCCGTACTGCTGGCAGGACGAGACCCCGCTGTCGAACCACGAGCTGCGGATGGACGACGACGTCTACCAGCAGCGCCAGGACCCCGCCGTCACCGTCGGCCTGACGATGGGCACCACGGGCGAGGACCCGGTGCTCGACGGCGCCCGGCTGCTCGTGTGGACGACGACCCCGTGGACCCTGCCGAGCCACCTCGCGGTCATGGTCGGGTCGGGCATCGACTACGTCGTCGTCGAGGCCCCGGTGCCCGGGACCGACGAGACCGGCAAGTTCGTCCTCGCCGAGGCCCGCCTGGGCCACTACGCCCGCGAGCTCGGCGAGGAGCCGACCGTGCTCGGCCGCTACACCGGGGCCGAGCTGCTCGGGCGGACCTACACGCCCCCCTTCGCCTACTACCTCGGGCACGAGCGGGCCTTCCGCGTCGTCGCCGCCGACGACGCCGTGACGACGACCGACGGCTCGGGCCTGGTGCACACCGCCGGCGCCTTCGGCGAGGTCGACAAGGAGGTCACCGACCGCGAGGGCATCGCCGCCGTCATGCCGGTCGCCAAGGACGGTCGCTTCACCGCGCCGGTCGCCGACTACGAGGGCCTGCAGGTCTTCGACGCCAACGGCCCGATCATCGACGCGCTGCGCGCGACGACGCGCGGCGAGGCGAGCGGCGGGGTCACCCCCGGCACGGTGCTGCTGCGCCGCGAGACCTACGAGCACTCCTACCCGCACTGCTGGCGCTGCCGTCAGCCGCTCATCTACAAGGGCGTCGAGTCGTGGTTCGTCGAGGTCACGGCGATCAAGGAGCGGATGCTCGCCAACAACGAGCAGATCACCTGGACGCCCGAGCACGTCAAGCACGGGCAGTTCGGCAAGTGGCTCGAGAACGCCCGCGACTGGTCGATCACCCGCAACCGCTTCTGGGGCTCCCCGGTGCCGGTGTGGAAGTCCGACGACCCGACCTACCCGCGCCTGGACGTCTACGGCTCCTTCGAGGAGATCGAGCGCGACTTCGGCCGGCTGCCGCGCAACGAGGCCGGCGAGCCCGACCTGCACCGCCCGTGGGTCGACGACCTCACCCGGCCCAACCCCGACGACCCGACGGGCCGCTCGACGATGCGCCGCGTCGAGGACGTCCTCGACGTGTGGTTCGACTCCGGGTCGATGAGCTACGCGCAGGTGCACTACCCCTTCGAGCAGCGCGAGTGGTTCGAGGAGCACTTCCCGGGCGACTTCATCGTCGAGTACATCGGGCAGACGCGCGGCTGGTTCTACACCCTGCACGTGCTCGCGACCGCGCTCTTCGACCGGCCGGCCTTCTCGAGCTGCATCAGCCACGGCATCGTCCTGGGCAACGACGGCGCGAAGATGAGCAAGAGTCTCCGGAACTACCCCGACGTCCGCGAGGTCTTCGACCGCGACGGCGCCGACGCGATGCGCTGGTTCCTCATGAGCAGCCCGATCCTGCGCGGCGGCAACCTCGTCGTCACCGAGGAGGGCATCCGCGAAGGGGTCCGCCAGGTCCTCCTGCCGCTGTGGAGCAGCTGGTACTTCTTCAGTCTCTACGCCAACGCGATGCCCGGCGGGTACGAGGCGCGCTGGTCCACGGCGTCGACCGACCCGCTCGACCGCTACCTGCTGGCGAAGCTGCGCGAGCTCGTCGTCGACGTCCGCGAGCGGATGGACGCCTACGACATCGCCGGGTCGTGCGACGCCGTGCGCGGCTTCACCGACGTGCTGACGAACTGGTATATCCGGCGCTCGCGCGAGCGCTTCTGGGCGACGGGCGAGGAGACGAGCGACGCGCAGGCCGCCTTCGACACGTTGCACACGACCCTCGAGGTCCTGTGCCGGGTCGCGGCGCCGCTGCTGCCGCTGACGACCGAGGAGATCTGGCGGGGCCTGACCGGCGGGCGCTCGGTGCACCTCGCCGATTACCCGGACGCCGCGGACCTGCCCGAGGACCACGCGCTCGTCGTCGCCATGGACACGGCTCGCCAGGTCTGCTCGACCGCGTCCTCGCTGCGCAAGTCCAACAAGCTGCGCACCCGTCTGCCGCTGCGCGACCTCACGGTCGTCGTCCCGGGCGCGGCCGCGCTCGCCCCCTTCGGCGCGATCGTCGCCGACGAGGTCAACGTGCGCCAGGTCAGCCTGCTCGACCTCGACGACCCCGCGGCCGACGGCTTCGGGGTGACCCAGCGCCTCACGGTCAACGCGCGCGCCGCCGGGCCTCGCCTGGGCCGCGAGGTGCAGCACGCGATCAAGGGCAGCAAGACGGGCGACTGGTCGGTGGCCGAGGACGGCACCGTCACCTCCGGCGGGCTCGCCCTCGTCGAGGGGGAGTACACCCTCGAGTCGGTCGTCGCCGACGACGGCTCGAGCAGCCGCGCGACGGCGATGCTGCCCGGGGGCGGCTTCGTCGTCCTCGACACCGAGGTCACCGAGGAGCTCGCCGCCGAGGGCCTGGCCCGCGACGTCGTGCGCGCCGTGCAGGACGCGCGCAAGCGCGCCGGGCTCGAGGTCTCGGACCGGATCAGCCTCACCGTCACCGGCAGCCAGCGGCTGTGGGAGGCGACCCTGGCCCACCAGGGCCTCGTCGTCGAGGAGACGCTCGCCGCCCAGTTCGGCGCCGCGCCCCAGCTCGAGGCGCTGCCCGCCGGTGACGGCGTCGTCGAGACGACCCTCTCCGAGGGAGAGACGGTGCGCATCAAGGTGACCCGGCTGTAGCAGCCGCCCCCGGGGCCTGACTGCCTCCCTTCGGGGGGAGGCGCTCACGGCCCCGGGGCGCATGTGCGTTGTTAGCGTCGCCGCATGACAGAAGCGCAGCGATGACCTCAGCCGTAGCCGACGCCGTCGTCATCGGCGGTGGGCCCAACGGGCTCGTCGCCGCCAACCTCCTCGCCGACGCCGGCTGGGACGTCGTCCTCCTCGAGGGCGCCGACGAGGTCGGGGGAGCGGTGCGCAGCGCCGAGGTGGCTGCGCCGGGCTTCGTCTCGGACCTCTTCAGCGCCTTCTACCCGCTCGCCGCGGCGAGCCCGGTCGTCACCGGGCTGCACCTCGAGGAGCACGGCCTCGAGTGGGTGGACGCCCCGTCCGTCGTCGGCCACGCCCTGCCCGACGGCCGGGCCGCCGTCATCGAGCGCGACGCCGAGGCGACTGCCGCCGGTCTCGAGGCCGATGCGCCGGGCGACGGCGCCGCGTGGTTGCGGATGGTCGAGCACTGGCGCTCCGTGCGCGACCCCCTCCTCGACGCGCTCTTCACCCCCTTCCCGCCGGTGCGAGCGGGCCTGCGTCTCGCGCGTCAGCAGCGGGCCGCCGGTCTGGTCGAGCTGGCCCGTCTGGGCACCGTGCCGGTGCGCCGGCTCGGCGAGGAGTCCTTCACCGGCGAGGGCAGCCGGGTGCTGCTCACCGGCAACGCCATGCACAGCGACCTGCCGCCGGACGGCGCGGGCAGCGGCTTCTTCGGGTGGCTGCTCGCGATGCTCGGCCAGGACGTCGGCTTCCCGGTCCCCCGCGGCGGTGCGGGCGAGCTCGCGATGTCGATGGCCCGGCGGGCGACGGCCCGCGGCGTCGAGATCCGTACCGGCAGCACCGTCGAGACCGTGCTCGTCGAGCACGGCCGGTCGAGCGGCGTGCGGCTGCGCGACGGCAGCATGGTGCGGGCGCGTCGCGCCGTGCTCGCCGACGTCGGGGCGCCCCACCTCTACCGCGAGATGCTCGACCCGGACGTCGTGCCCGACCGCCTGCTCGCCGACCTCGAGCGCTTCGAGCTCGACGCCGGCACGCTCAAGGTCAACTGGGCGCTCGACGCGCCGGTGCCGTGGGCCGCCCCGGGGCTCGCCGGCGCCGGCACGGTGCACCTCGGCGTCGACGAGGACGGCCTGCTCGAGGTCTCGAAGGACCTCGCCCTGCGCCGGGTCCCGCGCCGCCCCTTCCTGCTCTTCGGGCAGATGACGACCGCCGACCCCACCCGGTCGCCCGAGGGGACCGAGTCGGCCTGGGCCTACACCCACCTGCCCGTCGGCACGCACGACCCGGCGGTCGTCGACGAGCACGTCGAGCGCATGCGCCAGGCGGTCGAGCAGGTCGCCCCGGGCTTCGCCGGTCACGTCGTCGGCGAGCACGTCCAGTCGCCGAGCGACCTCGAGCACTGGGACCCCAACCTCGTCGGGGGCTCGGTCAACGGCGGCACCTCGGCGCTGCACCAGCAGCTCTTCATGCGCCCCACCCCGGGTCTGGGTCGCTCGGAGACCCCGGTCCCCGGTCTCTACCTCGCGAGCGCGTCGGCCCACCCCGGCGGCGGGGTGCACGGGACGTGCGGCTCGAACGCCGCTCGTGCTGCGCTGTCCGCCCACGGCCGGCTCGGGGCCGTGCACCGGGCGGTGGTGCGCACCGCCTGGTCGCGCGTGCTCACGACGGGGGGCCGGTCGTGACCGCCCGGGTGGCTCTCGTCACCGGCGCGGGCAGCGGCATCGGCCTGTCCGTCGCCGAGCGGCTCGCGGCCCAGGGCCACGTCGTCGTCCTCGTCGGCCGCGGCGTGCCAGCGCTCGAGCGGGCCCGGGCCGCGTGCGAGCGGGTCGGCGGCTCCGCCATGGTCGTGCCCGCCGACGTCCGCGACGCCGATGCGGTGCGGTCGGCCTTCGAGACCGCGGCGAGCCTGGGCCGCCTCGACGCCGTCGTGCACAGCGCCGGGGTGCTCACCTACGGGCGCTTCGAGGACGTGCCGGCGGAGATCTTCGAGGCCGCGATCGACACGACGCTGCTCGGCACCTCACGTGTCTTCCGCGAGGCGCTGCGGATCTTCCGCAGCAGCGGCGGCGGTCGCTTCGTCGTCGTCGGGTCCGTCCTCGGCAAGGTCGTCGTGCCCGAGATGTCGTCCTACGTCACGGCGAAGTGGGGTCTGCACGGGCTCGTGCGCACCCTGCAGGTCGAGCACCGGGGCGATCCGGACGTCGAGATCTCGCTCGTCTCGCCCGGCGGGGTCGACACCCCGATCTACCGCAGCTCGGGCACCTTCTCGGGCCGCCACGGCCGCCCGCCCGAGCCGGTCGCCGGTCCGGACAAGGCCGCCGACGCGGTGATGGCCTGCCTCGAACGACCCAGGCGCGAGGTCGACCTCACCTGGACCAACCACGTCATCGTCCTGGGCTCGCGGCTCCTGCCGTGGCTCTACGACGCGGCCGTCGGGCCCCTCGCCTCACGCGTGGCCCAGCAGGCCGGCCGGGGCGTCGAGCCGACGGCGGGCAACGTGCTCGAGCCGCGCGACGTCCCGCCCGAGGTGGAGGACCCGCCTGGCTCGCTGCCGGTCCGGCGCACCGTGGCCGCACCGGCCGACAGGGTGTGGGAGGTCCTCGCCGACCCCGCCCGTCTCCAGCAGTGGCTCCCCGGCGCCCGGGTGCACGAGGCCGAGGACGGACGCCACCTCGTCCTCGGCGCGCAGGGAGCCGCCGGGCCGACCCGCGTCAGGGTCGAGGTCGAGCCGGACGACGGGCCGTCGTGCACGGTGACGATCCGCCAGGACGTCGTCGACGGGCCGGGTCGGGTCGTGCCGCGCCTGGCCCGGCAGGGCGCGGTCGTCGTGCGCAGCACGCTGGCGCTGCGCCGGCTCGCCGATATCGCCGAGGCCCCGCAGCGCAACCTCGGCTCCGCCTGACGGCAGGATGGCCGGCATGCAGGCCGAGCAGATCACCGACCCCGTCGCCCATCACGCAGAGGGCCCGGTGTGGTCGCCCCGGTGGGGCGGCCTGCGCTGGGTCGACATGGTCGCCGGCGACGTGCTCAGCCTGGCGCCCGACGGCTCGGTCG
This sequence comes from Janibacter sp. UYMM211, assembly GCF_040547045.1. NCBI lineage: Bacteria > Bacillati > Actinomycetota > Actinomycetes > Micrococcales > Intrasporangiaceae > Janibacter > Janibacter sp. UYMM211. The sequence goes on from NZ_JBEPOY010000002.1 coordinate 693,585, forward strand.
CCCGTCGCCATGTCGGCACCGTCGTCGCGGCCCTGCGCCCGCGCACCCGCGGCGGCGCCGTCCTGGCGCTCGAGCGCGGCTTCGCCCTCGAGGACGCGGACGGGACGGTGACCCCCCTTCGCGACCTGTGGTCCGGACCGGTGCGGATGAACGAAGGGGGATGCGACCCCGACGGCCGCTTCTGGTGCGGCTCGATGGCCTACGACCAGGGCGAGGGGGCCGCGAGCCTGTACCGCCTCGACCCCGACGGGTCGACGAGCGTGCAGCTGACGGGCGTGACGATCTCCAACGGGCTCGAGTGGAGCCCCGACGGCGCGCTGGCCTACTACAACGACACGCAGACCGGGCGGGTCGACGTCTTCGACTACGACCGCGAGAGCGGGCTCACCGGTCGGCGCCCCTTCGTGCAGGTCGGCGACGGCGGGCACCCCGACGGCCTGACCGTCGACGCCGAGGGCGGGGTGTGGACCGCGATCTTCGACCAGGGCGTCGTGCACCGCTACGACCGGGCGGGCCGGCTCGACGAGGTCGTCGAGGTCGACGCGCGGCAGGTGACGGCGTGCACCTTCGGCGGACCCGCGCTCGACGAGCTGTACGTCACGACCTCGCGCGAGGGGCTCGAGGAGGGCGACGACCCGCTCGCCGGCTCGCTCTTCCGGGTCTCGCCCGGGGTCCGCGGGCTGCCGGTCCGCGAGTTCACCGGCTGACCCCCCTCGCCCCTCGACCCCCTTCGTCCCTCGCCGAGGTATGGCGATCGGTCAGGGTGGTGGGCCACGTCACGACCGATCTCCATACCTCGGCGAAGGGGGAGGAGGCGAAGGGGGAGAGGGAGCGGGTCAGGAGGCGGAGGCCTGGCGCTCCCAGACGCCGCGCTCCATCGGCTCGCCCCGCTCGAGGACGGTCTTGATGCCCGAGAGCACCCACGGCCAGCCGCCGCCGCCCAGACCGGACGGGTCGGGGTTGCCGGCCACCTGCTCGGCGGTCTGCGGCCGATCGGTGACGTCGTGGGTGAGGGTGAGGCGGGTCGCGCCGTCGGCGGTGACCTCGATGTCCCAGGTGAGCGTGCCCGCGGGCTCCTCGGGGATCCACACCGGTGCCCAGGTCTGCACGAGCCGGCGCGGCGGGTCGCTCTCGAGGACCTCGCCGGTGACGACGACCTCCGGCATGCCCATCTCGAGCATCTGCTCGCTCGCGTGGTGGCGGAAGTCGCCGCCGGGCCGCAGGTCGTAGGAGACGTCCCCCGTGTAGCCGTACATGCGGCTCATCTCGGGGGTCGTGATCGCCTGCCACACCCGCTCCGGGGTGGCGTCGATGAAGATGCGGTACATCTGGGTCTGGCTCATGGTTGGTCCTCCAGGGCTCTCTTGAGGTCGAGCAGCGCGGAGGCCCGCGCCGCCGTGTACTTGCCGATCCAGCGCTCGTGGATCGTCTGGATCGGGACGGCGTTGAGGAAGTGGTGCTTGCTCCGTCCCTCCTTGCGCGTGACGACGAGACCCGCCTCCTCGAGCAGCCGCAGGTGCTTGGCCACCCCGAACCTCGTCATCTCCACCTGGCCCTGCACGACCTGCTCCAGCTCGGACTGCGTCTGCCCGCCGCGCTCGTGCAGCGCGTCGAGGAGCAGCCGGCGGGTGGGATCCGCCAGCGCTCGGAAGACGAGGTCGTCATCGGCCATGCGTCGAGATTAGGTGACCAAAAGGTCACGTGTCAACGGGGCGAAGGGGGGAGCCGCCCCCCTGGGTAGCCTGCCGCCCATGGATGCTCCGGCGCGGGTCGAGATCGAGGACGTCGGCGTGAGCATCGGGCCGCGCCCGCTGCTCGCCCCCGTGAGCGCGACGGTCGAGCCCGGTCGCTGCCTCGCCGTGCGGGGCGACAACGGCACCGGCAAGACGACCCTGCTGCGGGTCGTCGCCGGGGCGCAGGCCCCGAGCACCGGCGAGGTGCGCGTCGCGGGCACGCGGGTCGACGCCCGGTCGTCCGGGCTGCGCCGCCGTCTCGGCGGGCTGCTCGGGCCCAGCGCGATCTACCCGGACCTCACCGTCTACGAGCACCTGCTGCTCGTCGACGCGTCGTGGGGCGGGGACCCGGCCACCGTCGAGCAGCGGGTCGACGAGGTGCTCGACGGGCTGACGATCGGCGGGCTCGCCGACCGCTTCGTCACCGAGCTGTCCTCGGGGCAGCGCCAGCTCGCCGACATCGCACTGGTGCTCTTCCGCCCCGCCGACCTGCTCGTCCTCGACGAGCCCGAGCAGCGCCTCGACGAGGACCGGCGCCGCGTCGTCGCCGAGCTGCTCCGCGAGCGGGTCCGGGCCGGCACGACGATGCTCCTCGCGACGCACGACCCGCTCCTCGCCGAGATCGTCGCCGACGACGAGCTCGTCCTGCGCCCGGCCGAGGCGTGAGCGAGCCGGTGGCGGCCTCCGCGCCGCCCGATGGCGGGCCCGGGAGTGAGCCCGCGGTTGACTCCCGACGTCTCGTGTCGGACGCGCTCGCCGTCGTGCGTCGCGGCGCGCAGCTGACGAGCGTCGGCTCGGTCGCCTACGTCGTCTACGTCGTCGTCCTCCTCGGCGCCGTCTACCTCTTCCCCTACGGGCACGTCGTCTTCGCCGCGCTCGGCCGCTCCGGGCTCGTCGACGTGCTCACCGACCCGGTAGGGGCGGGGGCTCTCGTCCTCGCCGTCGTCGCCGCCCCCGTCGTCGCGCACCGGGTGGGCCGGGTGCGCGGTCCCGTCGCGCCCCCGATGCTGTGGGTGCGCCACGTCGTCGCCGGTCCGGCCGACCGGGCGGTCTCGCTGCGACGCTGGTGGCTGCTGCTCGGCGGTGCGGTGCTCGCCGCTGCTGCGGCGCTCGGGCTGCTGCTCGCCCTCGCGCTGTGGTCGGCCGCCGTCGTCGGGCCGCTCGGCGCGCTCGGCGTCACCGCCGCCTCGGTGCTCCTCGGGGCCGTCGTCGCGCGTGCCTGGCTGGCCGGTCAGGTCGCCGCCGACGGCGGGGGGCACCCCCTTCGTCCCGCCGACGCGCTGCGCCGGCTCACCGAGCAGGGGCTGGGTCGCCAGCGCGACCGGGGCGAGGGCGTCTACGGGTCCTTCCTGTCCGGGCAGCGCACGGCGCTCGTGCGCGAGCTCGGCGGGCGACCGCCGCGCCACCTCGGCCGGTTACGCCCTGGTCGGGCGATGCTCCTGCGCCGAGACCTCCTCGCCGTGCGGCGCGGCCCGGGGCTGGTGCGCGCGGCCCTGCTCCTCGCCCTCGGGGGGTTGGGGGTCGGTCTGCTCACGCCCCGCTCGGCCGTCCTCGGGGTGCTCGTCTCGCTCGTGCTCTACCAGGGCGTCGTGGCGTGGGCGACGGGGCTGCGCGGGCAGTCCGCGCCCCTCGTGCCCGTGCTCGGGTGGGGACCGCGGCGCGAGACGCTCGGCCATCTCGTCCTGCCGGGGGTGGCTGCGCTCGTCGGGGGCCTGGTCGCCGTCGCCGCGGCGACGGCGCTCGGCGACCCCGGCGTGACGACGGCCCTCGTCGTCGTCCTCGTGCCGCTGCACCTGTGGGTCGTCACGTGGACGACCCACCGCGCCGCCCCTCCGCTCGTCACCGTCATGCCGCAGTCGGTGATCCCCCGCGTCGTCGCGTGGTGGCTCCTGCCCGCAGGTGTCCTCCTCGGCGTCCCGGCCCTCACGGCCTACCTCGCCGTCTGACCCCCTCGCCCTCGCCCACCCCCTTCGCCCACGCCCACCCCTTCGCCGAGCACCGCTCCTCGTCCGTGAGCACCGCTCCTCGCCGGGCCGCGACGAGCGGGTCTCGCGGACCACGAGCGGTGCTCAGCGCACAGGGGGGGAGGTGGCGCGAAGGGAGGTCGCGGCGGTGGGAGGATGGCGGGCATGCCCAGTGGTGACCCGCAGGCCGCGCAGAAGGCGGCCGCCCAGCAGCTCGAGATCCGCAAGCAGATGCGTCTGGTCGAGGAGGCGATCCTCGCCCGCACGCCCGAGCACGACCTCCAGCCCAGCCTCGACCGTATCCAGGCGGTCATGGACCTGCTCGGGGAGCCGCAGCGCACCTTCCCCGCGATCCACGTCACCGGCACGAACGGCAAGACGAGCACCGCGCGCATCATCGAGGCGGTCATGCGCGAGATGGGCCTGAAGACCGGGCGCTTCACCAGCCCCCACCTGCACGACATCCGCGAGCGGATCAGCATCGGCGGCGAGCCGATCAGCCGCGAGGACTTCCTCGACGCGTACGCCGACGTCCTGCCCTTCGTCGAGGCCGTCGACACGAAGTCGGTCGCCGAGGGCGGCCCGCGGATGACCTACTTCGAGGTCGTCGTGGCCGTCGCGTACGCGGCCTTCGCCGCCGCCCCGGTCGACGTCGCGGTCGTCGAGGTCGGCATGGGCGGGGCGTGGGACGCGACGAACGTCATCGACGCCCCCGTCGCCGTCATCACCCCCGTCGACCTCGACCACCAGCACTTCCTCGGCGACTCCGTCCTCGACATCGCCGGCGAGAAGTCCGGGATCATCAAGGCCGACGCCATCGTCGTCTCGGCCGAGCAGCAGGACGACGTCGCCGAGATCCTGCGCGAGCGGGCCGAGGAGGTCGGCGCGCGCATCGTCTTCTCCGGCCGCGAGCTCGGCATCACCGCCCGCGACGTCGCCGTCGGCGGCCAGCAGATCTCCTTCACCTCGCTCGCCGGCGAGCACGAGGACCTGCTCCTCGGGCTGCACGGCGAGCACCAGGCCCACAACACCGTGCTCGCGGTCTCCGCCGTCGAGGCCTTCGTCGGCGGGGGAGAGCAGCGCCTGTCCCAGGACGTCCTGCGCCCCGCGCTCGAGCAGGTCACCTCGCCCGGTCGTCTCGAGATCGTGCGCCGCAGCCCCACCGTCATCGTCGACGCCGCGCACAACCCGCACGGGGCCCGGGCGCTCGCGGCCGCGCTCGCCGACTCCTTCACCTTCACCCGTCTCGTCGGCGTCATCGGCATCCTCGCCGACAAGGAGGCGACCGAGATCCTCGAGGTCCTCGAGCCGGTCCTCGACCACGTCGTCGTCACCCGCACGACCTCGCCGCGGGCGATGTCACCGCGCGCGCTGGGAGCCGCGGCCGAGGAGGTCTTCGGCGAGCACCGCGTGACCGTCGTCCCCGAGCTGCCGGACGCGCTCGACCGCGCCGCGGAGCTCGCCGACGACGGGGGAGTGGGCGGCGGCGTCCTCGCCACCGGCTCGGTCATCACCGCTGCCGAGGTGCGCCTGCTCCTCGGCCACGGCGGCGAAGGGGAGCCCGCCCGCACCCTCGACCGGGGTGCCCCGGCCCCCGTGCAGGACGACGGCGACGCCGCAGACATCCTCGACGACGTCTTCGGCGACGGCGACGAGGACTGACCTCCCCGCCCCGGCGCGAATACGACGGGGCGCGAAGGGGTTGGACGTCCGACCAGACCCCGCAGTAGCCTGGTCGTATCGGTGCAGTCTGTGCACCTTCGTCGGCCCTGACCTCCGCACAGCCGCGAGGTCGGCCCCCTTTCGCGCCGTCCGGGCATCCTCGGACCGGCCCCTCTGCCACGAGAGAGTCATCACCGCATGTCCTCAACCGCTCCTGCCGGGACGCAGGCGTACCCGGAGAAGATCGACGCGGCCGTCCTCAAGGTCGCCGGCGTCGTCGTGCTCGGCGCCATCATGTCGATCCTCGACGTCACGGTCGTCAACGTCGCCCTCCCGCACTTCATGACCGACCTGGCCCCCGGGCCGGACCCGCTGAAGTACTCCACCGTGGCCTGGACCGTCACCGGCTACACGCTCGCCCTGGCGACGGTCATCCCGCTCACCGGCTGGGCCGCCGACCGCTTCGGCACCAAGCGTCTCTACCTCACCGCCGTCGCACTCTTCGTGCTCGGCTCGGCGCTGTGCGCCTTCGCCCCGAGCATCGAGATGCTCATCGGCTTCCGGGTCCTGCAGGGTCTCGGCGGCGGCATGCTCATGCCGCTCGGCATGACGATCATGACTCGCGCGGCGGGCCCGCAGCGCATGGGCCGGCTCATGGCCATCCTCGGCATCCCGATGCTCCTCGGCCCGATCGGCGGCCCGATCCTCGGCGGCTGGCTGCTGGACAACGCCCACTGGCTCGGCCGCCCGAGCTGGACGTGGATCTTCCTCATCAACCTGCCCATCGGTGCCGCGGCCCTCGTCTACGCCTGGGTCGTCCTGCCCAAGGACACCGCGGTGCCGAGCGAGTCGCTCGACGTCGTCGGCCTGCTCCTCATGTCGCCCGGTCTCGCGCTCTTCCTCTACGGCGTGAGCTCGATCCCCGACACAGGCACAGTGCTCGCGACGAAGGTCCTCGCGCCGGCGGTCGTCGGCATCGCCCTCATGGGGGCCTTCGCCTGGTGGTCCTTCAAGCCGGAGCACCCGCTGCTCGACCTCGGGCTCTTCACCAACCGCAACTTCACCGTGGCGACTCTGACGATGTTCCTCTTCGCTGCAGCCTTCTTCGGCGGGCTGCTCCTGCTTCCCACCTACTTCCAGCAGGTGCGCGGTGAGTCAGCGGGCGACGCGGGCTGGCTCATGGCGCCGCAGGGCCTTGGTGCCATGATCGCCATGCCGATCGCCGGCGTGCTCGCCGACAAGATGCCGGTCGGGCGGATCGTCCCCTTCGGCATCGCCCTCATCACCGGCGGCATGTTCGCGCTCACCCAGATCGATGATCAGACGTCCTACTGGGGGTACATCATCCCGGTGGTGTTCGTCATGGGTCTGGGCATGGGCGGCACGATGATGCCGCTCATGACCTCGGCGCTGAAGACGCTCACCGCGCACCAGGTCGCCCGCGGCTCGACGCTGCTCAACATCACCCAGCAGGTCGCGAGCTCCTTCGGCGTCGCGATCATCTCGGTGCTGCTGACGAACTCCATCGAGTCCCGTCCGCTCGTCGACCAGGCGCAGAAGTACGGCGACGCGGCGAAGGGGGCCACCGACCCGAACCAGGTCCAGCAGCTCCTCGAGCGCTTCCCCGAGGTCGCGCGGGTCATCGGCCAGGTCGCCGACCCGGCGCGCGCCCAGGAGGTCCTCATGGCGGCGGTCCGCTCCGACCTCGCCGGTGCCTTCGCCAGCACGTACTGGGTCTCGGGCGGGCTGTGCGCGCTCACCCTCGTCGTCGCCCTCTTCCTCCCGCGCAAGCGCGAGGAGAGCCACCTGCTCGACGGGGACGAGGACGCCGAGCCGGTGCACGTGGCGATGCACTGACCCACCTCGCATACCCTGGTCCGTCATGAGCACCATCGACGGACCCCGGCGGCCCGGCGCGATCGCGTCGGGCCGCTTCACGTGGCGCATGCTCGCCACCGTGCTCGGCGGGCAGTCGGTGGTCATCTTCCTCGGGGCCCTCGTCGCGCGGGGCTTCGCCGGCAACGACAGCTCGGCCACCCCCTTCGTCGTCATGTGCGTCCTCGCGGTCGCCTGCGCCGTCGCCGCCGGCCTCGTGCGCCGGCCGGGCGGCGTCGCCATCGGCTGGGCCGTCCAGCTGGCCACGGTGCTCTGCGGCTTCCTCGTGACCTCGATGTTCGTCGTCGGGCTGATCTTTGGCGCGCTGTGGCTGCTGTGCCTGCGGGTGGGGCGCCGCGTCGACGCCGAGGACGCCGAGCGCGCCCGCGCCGCCGGCGGGGCCTGAGCACCGCCCACGGCGCACGCCGATAGGGTGGCGCCCGTGACCACCGAACGCTCCCTGATCCTCGTCAAGCCCGACGGCTACCGCCGCGGCCTCACCGGTGAGGTCCTGCGCCGCATCGAGGCGAAGGGGTACACCCTCGTCGCCCTCGACGTCACCTCCGCGACCCAAGAGCAGCTGGCCGCGCACTACGCCGAGCACGAGGGCAAGCCCTTCTACCAGCCGCTCGTCGACTTCATGTCCTCCGGCCCGCTCACCGCGGTCGTCGTCGAGGGCGAGGACTGCATCCGCGGCTTCCGCTCGCTCGCCGGCGCGACGAACCCGACCGAGGCCGCCCCCGGCACCATCCGCGGCGACCTCGGGCGCGACTGGGGCCTGAAGGTCCAGCAGAACATCGTCCACGGCTCGGACTCCCCGGAGTCGGCGGCGCGCGAGATCGCGATCTGGTTCCCCCAGCTCGCGTCCTGACGCGACCTCGTCCGCAGCGCTCGTGCCGTCCCGTCGGTGGCTCCCCGGCCGTGACCTCGCCCTCGACCTCGGCACCGCCAGCACCCTGATCCACCAGCAGGGACGCGGCGTCGTGCTCGACGAGCCGAGCGTCGTCGCCCTCGCGGCCGACTCCGACGAGGTCCTCGCGGCCGGCCGCGCGGCCAAGGAGATGCTCGGGCGCACCCCGGGCTCGATGCGCTCGGTGCGACCGCTGCGCGGCGGGGTCATCCACGACCCCGACGTCGCCGAGCGCATGCTGCGCGTCTTCGCCGACACGGTCGGCGTCTCCTCGGTGCTGCGACCCCGCGTCGTCGTCTGCGTGCCGAGCACCGTCTCGCCGCTGGAGCGCCGGGCCGTCGAGGACGTCGCGCTGCGGGTCGGCGCCCGCCGCGTCTACGTCGTCGAGGAGCCCGTGGTCGCGGCCATCGGCGCGGGCCTGCCCCTCACCGGCAGCGACGCCTCGACTGTCGTCGACATCGGCGGCGGGTCCACCGACGCGGCCATCCTCGCCCTGGGGGGCGTCGTCGCCTCGCGCTCCGTGCGCGTCGGCGGCGAGAGCATGGACGAGGCGATCGCCGCGCACGTCGAGCAGCACTACTCGCTGCTGCTCGGCGAGCGCTCCGCCGAGCACATCAAGATCGAGGCGGGCTCCGCCTTCCCCCTCGGCCAGGAGCGGCGCACCCGGGTCCGCGGCCGTGACCTCGTCACCGGGCTGCCCCGCACGGTCGAGATCGGCTCGTCGGAGGTCCGCCGCGCCCTCGACGCCCCGGTGCGGGCCGTCGTCGACCTCGTGCGCTCGCTCCTCGACGCCAGCCCGCCCGAGCTCGTCGGCGACGTGCTCTCGCGGGGCGTCGTGCTCACCGGCGGCGGCGCCCTGCTGCGCGGTCTTGACGCGCGGCTCGAGCACGAGCTCGGGGTGCCCACGCGTGTCGCCGACGAGCCGCTGCGCGCCGTCGTGCGCGGCGCAGGCCGGTGCGTCGACGACTTCGCCACGCTCGAGCCGGTCCTCGTCGACGGCCGGAGGTTCTGACGTCGTGCGCCGGGGTCTGGCCGTGCTCGTCGCGCTCACCGTGCTCCTGCTCCTCCTCGACGTCGCCGGGGGGCCGACCGGTCCGGTGCGCTCGGCCGGGGCGAGCGTCTTCGGCCCGATGCTGCGGGCGACGAGCACCGACGCGGGCGACCCCCGCGACGCCGAGCTGACTCGCCTGCGCCTGCGCGTCGCCGAGCTCGAGGACGAGCGCTCCGCGAGCGCTCAGGAGAGCGAGCTGCGCGACCTCGCCGAGGACCACCGGGTCGACGTCGTGCCGGCGCGGGTCGTCGCCGTCGGCGCCCGGGACGCCCGGGGCGCCGTGCGCGTCACCCTCGACGTCGGCTCGCGCGACGGCGTGAGCACCGACCGGGCGGTCGTCAGCCCCGACGGGCTCGTCGGGCGGGTCGTCTCCGTCTCGCGGTGGACGAGCGACGTCGAGCTGCTCGGCGCCTCGGGCACGAGCGTCGGCGTCCGGGTGGGCACCGCGCCGGGCGTGCTCGCCGAGCTCTCCGGGAGCGAGCCGACCCTCGACGAGCGGCCCGGCGATCTCGCCGTCCGCGCCGTGCAGGAGGGCCGGCTCGAGCCCGGTCAGCAGGTCCGCACCCTCGGCAGCCAGGACGGCCGGCCCTACCCGCCGGGTCTGCCCGTCGGCGAGGTCGTCACGGCGCCTCAGGACGCCACCGGGCTCACCGCCGTCGCGACGGTCCGCCCCGTCGCCGACCTGCCCGCCCTCGACGTCGTCGGCGTCGTCACGCGGACGACGCGATGACGCGCTCGGTGTGGCTGTGGCGGGTGCCCGCCCTCGCCCTCGCGGCCGTCGGCTCGGCCGTCTTCGCGGCGCGCGGCGTGCCCGTGCCCCCCACCCTCGTCCTGCTCGTCGTCGTCGCGATCGGCATGGCCTCGGGCCCCGCCGACGGGATCCTCGCCGGTCTCGTCGGCGGCTGGATGAGCGACCTCGTGCCGCCCGGTGGCGAGATCCTCGGGCTGGCCGCGGCCACCCACGCCGTCGTCGGGGCCGTTGCCGGCGCGGCCCGACGGGTGTCGGGGTGGCCGCTGTGGTGGCCCGGGGCGGTGGCCGCCGCCTGCTGGGTGGTCGTCACGGCCGTCCCGGTCGTGCGCGCCCTGACGACCGGGGCGCCCGTCGCCTGGCTCGCGCTGCTCGGTCAGCTCGTCGGCACGGTCGTCCTCGCCGTGCTCCTCACACCCGTCCTGCTCGCCCTCGACCGCCGGGTCGCCGGCCGCCGCCCCCGGTGAGGCGACCCGCGGTGAAGCGGCCGCCGGTGAGCCGGCGGCCGTCGCGCCGACGCGCGCCGAGACGGGCCGGGTCGAGACGCCCGAACCTCCACGCCCGGCTCGTCGCCGTGCTCGCCGTCATCGCGGTGCTCCTCGCCGGCCTCGTCGGACGCCTCGGCCAGCTCCAGCTCGACCCCGCCCCGGTCGCCGCGGGCGACGGCGGGCCGAGCACGAGCACCCAGGTCGTCCTCACCCCGGCCCCCCGCGGGCGCATCCTCGACCGCCGGGGCGTGCCGCTGGCCGACGACGCGGTCCGTCTCGACGTCACCCTCGACCGCGCCGTCCTCGCCGACGAGGACGACGCGGGCCGCTCCTCCCTTCGCGCCCTCGCCCGTGATCTCGGGGTGACGCCGGAGTCGCTGCGCGACCGGCTCACCCTGTGCGGCGCCCCCGAGGCCGCGCCCGCGCCGCGCTGCTGGCCCGGGTCCGCCTACGTGCCCGTCACGGTGGCCGAAGGGGTGTCCTCCCGCCTCGCCCTGCGCCTGGGCGAGCGCGGCGACCGCTACCCCGCGGCCGAGGTCGTGACGACCGCGGTGCGGCGCGACCAGGAGGTGCCGCTCGCCCCCCAGGTCCTCGGCTACCTCACGCCCGCCGACGCCGCGACGGTCGAGGCCTCGACGGGGCGCATCCACGACGGCGACCTCGTCGGGCGCGCCGGTCTGGAGCAGCAGTACGACGACGTGCTGCGCGGCGAGCCCGGCTCGGCACAGGTGCGCGTCGACGCACGCGGCATCGTCACGGGCACCGAGCCCGGCACCGACCCCGTGCCGGGTGACGACGTCGTCACGACGATCGACGCCCGCGTCCAGCGCGCGACGCAGGAGGCGCTCGCCGAGGGCGTGCGCGACGCCCAGGCCCGCGGGCTCCCGGCCGACGAGGCCGCCGCCGTCGTCGTCGACGTGCGCGACGGGGGAGTGGTGGCCTCGGCGAGCGTGCCGACGTACGACCCGTCCGTGTGGACCGGGGGCATCAGCAGCGCGGAGTACGAGCGCCTCACCGGTCGGCCCGGGTCGACACCGCTCACCGACCGGGTGACGGGCGGGGCCTACCCGCCGGCCTCGACCTTCAAGGTCGTGACGATGCCCGCGGTCGTCGCCCCCGACGAGCTCGACGAGCAGGTCGACTGCGCGTCGAGCGTGCGCATCGGCGACCGCACCTTCCGCAACTTCGAGTCGCGGGCGTACGGCCGGATCAGCTGGCACCGCGCGCTCGTCGTCTCGTGCGACACCGTCTTCTACACGAACGCCGAGAGGGTCTGGGAGCGCGCCGGCGGGCTGTCCGGCCGCGACGCCGACGACGCGATCCTCACGACGGCCCGCGACCTCGGGCTCGGCGAGCGCACCGGGGTCGACCTGCCCGTCGAGAGCGCCGGGCGCCTGCCGGGACGGACCTGGAAGCGCGAGTACTGGGAGGCGACGAAGGACGAGTCCTGCCGCCGCGCCCGTGACGGCTACCCCGACGTCTCCGACGCCACCCGCGCGGCCTACCTCAGGGCGCTCGCCCGCGAGAGCTGCGCGAACGGCTACCAGTTCCGCCCCGGCGACGAGGTCAACCTGTCCATCGGGCAGGGCGACACGCTCGTGACCCCCCTGCAGATGGCTCAGGTCTACGCCGCGATCGCGACCGGCGGCAGCGTGCGCACCCCGCGGCTCGTCTCGGCCACGCGCACCGCGCAGGGCGAGCGGACGGACCGCCCGCTCGCGCCGGCGCGCACCGTCGACCTCGACCCCGCGATGGGGCGCTACCTGCGCTCCGCGCTCGAGGGGGTCGTCACCGAGGGCACCGGCGCCGGCGCCTTCCGGGGCTTCGACCTCGACGCCTGGCCGGTGGCGGGCAAGACCGGCACCGCGGAGGTCTTCGGCGAGGAGGACACGGCGTGGTTCGTCAGCTACGCCCCGGCCGACCGTCCCCGCTACGCCGTCGCCGTCGTCGTCGGCCAGGGCGGCACCGGCGGCGGCACGGCCGCGGGCATCGCCCGCGAGATCCACGCCTCGCTCGCCCGCACGACGCGCTGATCCCCCTCTGTCCGGGGGACGAAGGGGAATCAGCGGTGCCCGCTCAGCAGCAGCGGGTGGAGGGGTTGCGCTCTTGCTCGTCGTACTTCTCACGCCAGAAGTCGCGCTTGCTCGGCACGGGGCGCTCGGGGTGCGTGCGTCGCAGGTGCTCGACGTAGCGCTCGTAGGCGCTGCCGCCGGTGACGCCGCCGACGAACCAGCCCACCCCGGACAGGACCGAGCGCAGCCGGCCCTGCTCCGCGGGGGCGGCGGCCATCAGTGGTGCCCCCGGCTGGCGGCGGGCGACGGGTCGAGCCCGGCCTCCTGCCACTGCTCGAGGACCCGCTTCTCCGCCGGCGTCGGGACGAAGCCGGCCGGGGCGAAGATCCGCGACGGGACGTCCTCGTCCTCGGTCGTCGGCAGCCCGCCGGCCCGCAGGGCCTTGACGACGACGACGGCCGCGGCGGCGACGACGATGATGACGAGCACGGCGAAGACGACCGAGAGGGTGCCCTGGACGAGGGAGTTGAAGATGATCTTGTCCATGTCGGCCGCGCTCTTGGCCGGGGCGAGGACCTCGCCCGCGTCACGCGCGGTGACGAAGGCGTCGCGCTGGGCGAAGTAGCCGATCTTCGGGTTGTCGCTGAAGATCTTCTGGTACGACGCCGACATCGTGACGACGAGGTCCCACACGAGCGGGATGCCCGGCACCCAGGCCCAGCGGACCTTGCCCTGCTTGACGAGCACCGCCGTGACGACGGTGAGCGCGATCGCGGCGAGCAGCTGGTTGGCGATGCCGAAGAGCGGGAAGAGCGTGTAGATCCCGCCGAGCGGGTCGAGGATGCCCATGACGAGGATCGAGCCCCAGCCCGCGACGACGATGAGGGAGCAGATCCACGCCCCGACGCGCCAGCTCGGGTCCTTGAAGCGGGACATGCCGGGGACGTTGCCGATGGAGTCGGAGAACATGAAGCGCGCGACGCGGGTGCCGGCGTCGACGGTCGTGAGGATGAAGAGCGCCTCGAACATCACCGCGAAGTGGTACCAGAAGGACTTCATCGACTCGCCTCCGAAGGCCGACATCACCTCGGACATGCCGAAGGCGAGGGTCGGCGCACCGCCGGTGCGCGAGATGATCGTCTCCTCGCCCACCCCCTCGGCCGCGCTCTGCAGCACGCTCGGGTCGATCGGCGGGATGGGGGTGCCGCCGGGGCTGAGCAGGCCGAGGCCGTTGACGTAGTCCGCGGCCGAGCCGGGCTCGCCGCCGGTGAGGGCGACCGGGGCGTTCATCGCGAAGTAGATGTGCTGGTCGATGCTCACCGCGGCGACGAGCGCCATGATCGCGACGAAGGACTCGGTGAGCATGCCCCCGTAGCCGATGAGACGGGCCTGGCTCTCCTTCTCGATGAGCTTGGGCGTCGTGCCCGAGGAGACGAGGGCGTGGAAGCCCGAGAGCGCGCCGCACGCGATGGTGATGAAGAGGAAGGGGAAGAGCGAGCCGGCGAAGGCGGGACCGGTGCCCGTGCTCGCGAACTCGGTGACCGCCGGCATCTGCGCGACCGGCCGGGCGATGAGGATGCCGACGGCGAGCAGGACGATCGTCCCGATCTTCATGAAGGTCGACAGGTAGTCGCGCGGGGCGAGGAGCAGCCAGACCGGGAGGACCGAGGCGGCGAAGCCGTACGCGATGAGCAGCCAGGCGAGGGTGATCGGCTCGAGGGTGAAGGTGTCCGACAGCGTCGGGTGCTCGGCGACCCAGCCGCCGGCGACGATGGCGAGGACGAGGAGCACGACGCCGATGACGGAGACCTCGTTGACCGCGCCGGGGCGCAGGTAGCGCAGGTAGACGCCCATGAAGAGGGCGATGGGGATCGTCATCGCGATGGAGAAGACGCCCCACGGGCTGCCGGCGAGGGCGCCGATGACGACGATGCCGAGCACCGCGATGAGGATGAGCATGATCGACAGCACGCCGAGGATCGCGGCGACGCCGCCGACGACGCCGAGCTCGTCGCGCGCCATCTGGCCCAGGCTGCGCCCACGGCGCCGGATCGACAGGTGCAGGACCATGTAGTCCTGGACGGCGCCGGCGAAGACGACGCCGATGATGATCCACAGGGTGCCGGGCAGGTAGCCCATCTGGGCGGCGAGGACCGGGCCGACGAGCGGACCGGCGCCGGCGACCGCGGCGAAGTGGTGCCCGTAGAGCACCCGCCGGTCGGTCGGCATGAAGTCCTTGCCGTTCTCGAGCTCCTCGGCCGGGGTGGCGCGGGTGTCGCGCGGCTGGAGCACCTTGTACTCGATGAGCCGGGCGTAGAAGCGGAAGGCGATGAGGTAGGTCGCGACGGCCGCGACGACGAACCACACGGTGTTGACCTGCTCGCCGCGCACGATCGCGAGCATGACCCACCCGATCGCGCCGAGCACGGCGATGACGCCGAAGACCGCCTTCTCGCGGGTCGTCACGTGGTGGCGCTGCTCCACCGCGACCGGTGGCCGGTCTGGGTCGGTCCGCAGCTCGCGGACCTCGGGGTCGAGCGACGTGCTCATGGGTGCCTCCCGGCGGACGTGCCACCGACCCGTCGCCGATGACGCACGCACGCTAGTGCGAGAGGGCGTGATCCGCACCACGGCGCGCCAGATAGTCTTCGATCATGTCTGACTTCGATGTGGTCGTGCTCGGTGCTGGTCCTGGTGGTTACGTCGCGGCGATCCGCGCCTCGCAGCTGGGGAAGAAGGTCGCCGTCGTCGAGAAGAAGTACTGGGGCGGTGTCTGCCTCAACGTCGGGTGCATCCCCTCCAAGGCGCTCATCAAGAACGCCGAGCTGGCGCACACCCTCGCCCACGACAAGGCGAAGTTCGGCATCGAGGGCGACGCCACGATGTCCTTCGGCCCGACCCACAAGCGCTCGCGCCAGGTGAGCGACGGGATCGTCAAGGGCGTCCACTTCCTCATGAAGAAGAACAAGATCGAGGAGATCGACGGCTGGGGCACCCTGACCTCGCCCACCTCGATGGACGTCGCGCTCGAGGGCGGCGACACCCGCAGCATCACCTTCGACAACCTCATCATCGCCGCCGGCGCCGTCACCCGGATGCTGCCCGGCGTCGAGGTGAGCGAGAACGTCGTCACCTACGAGGAGCAGATCCTCGACCCCGAGCTGCCCGGCTCGATCATCATCGCCGGCTCGGGCGCCATCGGCGTCGAGTTCGCCTACGTCATGAAGAACTTCGGCGTCGACGTGACGATCGTCGAGTTCCTCGACCGCATGGTCCCGACCGAGGACGAGGAGGTCTCCAAGGAGCTCTTCAAGCACTACAAGAAGCTCGGCGTCAAGGTCATGCTCGGCACGAAGGTCGAGTCCGTCGAGGACACCGGCTCCGGCGTCAAGGTCACCGTCACCCCGGCGAAGGGGGGCGACCAGCAGGTCCTCGAGGCCGACCGCCTCATGTCGGCCATCGGCTTCGCCCCGCGCACCGAGGGCTACGGCCTCGAGGCGATCGGGGTCGAGCTCACCGACCGGGGCGCCGTCGCCATCGACGCCTACATGCGCACCAACGTCGACGGCGTCTACGCCATCGGCGACTGCACCGCCAAGCTCATGCTCGCCCACGTCGCCGAGGCCCAGGGCGTCGTCGCGGCCGAGACCATCGCCGGTGCCGAGACGATGCCGGTCGAGTACGACTTCATCCCGCGCGCGACGTACTGCCACCCGCAGATCGGCTCCTTCGGCTACTCCGAGGCGCAGGCCAAGGAGAAGGGCTTCGAGACGAAGTCGGCGAAGTTCCCCTTCAGCGCCAACGGCAAGGCCATGGGCCTGGGCGACGCGGTCGGCTTCGTCAAGGTCGTCGCCGACGCGAAGACCAACGAGATCCTCGGCGCGCACATGATCGGCCCGGACGTCACCGAGCTGCTCCCGGTGCTCACGCTCGCCCAGAAGTGGGACCTGCGTGCCGACGAGGTCGCCCGCAACGTCTTCGCCCACCCGACCCTGTCCGAGGCGGTCAAGGAGTCCGTCGAGGGCATCGTCGGCCACATGATCAACCTCTGACCTGACCGTGCGAAGGGGGAGCCCCGTGCGTCGTGCCCTGCCCGTCGCCCTCGCGGCGGCGCTCCTCGCGGGCGCCCTCGGCGCCCCGGCCGCCCGGGCGGGGGAGATCTCGACCTCGCGCGCCGACGGTGCCGCGGCCCTGGCCGCGGCACCGCGCACGGCGCTGCTCGCGTCGTCGCGCGGCCACTCCGGCACGTGCACGACGAGCCGGGGGGTGAGCGTCGTCGTCGACTTCCGCGAGCTCGGCGGGTCGACCCTGCGTCGGTGCGCCCTGCCCGACCCGGGGCAGACGGCCTTCCGCGGGACCGGTCTGGACGCGCTGCGCGCGGCCGGCCTCGACGTCACCGGCGTCGACACCTACGGCCTGGCGGTCGTGTGCCGTCTCGCCGGGAAGCCGTCGGCGAGCACGACCCTCACCGTGGCCGGGAGGGACTACCGCGAGTCCTGCCGCACGACCCCGCCGACCGGCGCGCACTGGAGCTACTGGCACACCTCGAGCGCGAAGGGGGCGTGGCAGCTGAGCCGGTACGGCGCGGCGGGCCGGCAGGTTGTCAACGGCGGCTGGGAGGGCTGGTCCTTCTCGCTGGGGCGCACGAGCGACCCGGCACCCCGCCTGGCGCCGGCCCCGGCGGCGACGACGGCGTGGCGCCCGTACTCGGCGCCGCTGCCGCGCATCTCCGGCACCTCCGCCGTGGGGTCGAGCCTGAGGGTCACCGTCGGCACGTGGTCGCCGACGCCGTCGACGCGCACCATCCGCTGGTACCGCGACGGCACCGCGATCAGCGGGGCGACGGCCTCGACCTACCGCCTCACCTCGGCCGACCGCGGCCGCCAGGTGAGCGTCAAGGTCACCGGGTCCGGGTCGGGCCGGGCGAGCACCTGGGCGACCTCGGCCGCCCGCTCGGTCTCCTAGCCGGCCGCGCCGAGCAGCCGGCGCTGGGACCGCGCCCGGGGTCCGAGGTGGGCGACGAGCTCGTCGGCGGCTGCGGTGAGCGCGTCGTCGCTCATCGGGGCCAGGGCGTCGAGGACGAAGAGCGCCCGGGTCGTGCCGGCACCCAGCCGGGTGCGCCGGCCCTGGCGCCAGCTCCAGCGTCGGCAGGTGACGCCGACGTCGTCGCGCCAGACGACCTCGCCGGGGGAGGGGTGCTCGAGGACCTCCTCACCACCGGCGGTCGTGTCGAAGAGCTCGTCGCCGCTCGCCCGGACGAGCCGGGGCGCGCCGGCGTACCGGTCGAGGTCCTCGCCGCCGAGCGGCACCTGGTGGATGACGCTCAGCGCGTTGTAGACGTCCGTGGCCCGGTTGACCCGTGGCAGGCCCGCGGCGGCCCGCCGGGTGAGCGCCTCGAGGCTGCTGCGTGTGCGCTGCGGCTTGGCGCCGAAGGCGCGGTAGGCGTCACGCCACGCGGCGACGTGGGGGAGCTCCTCGACGGGCGCGCCCGCCGTGAGCGCGATCGCCGTCGACTCCGCCCGGAGCAGCAGGGCCTCGCTCGCGTCGTCACCGGGACCGGGGGAGATGTCCTCGACGACGAGGAGCAGGGCGCGGTAGTCGGGGCGCAGGGCGAGGACGTCGTCGGCGACCTCCGCGTCGCGCAGGACCTCGGGGAGCATGCTCTCTTCTTCCTCGCTCGGGTGCGGGTGCTTCGTAGTGCACCACGGTCGCGGGGCGCGGTGCCGCCGACCCTGGACGAAGGGGGGTCGTCCCACCGGTCGTCGTCGGTGCCCGCGTCTACGGTCGGCACATGAGCGAGCCCACCCAGCACGACCAGCAGACCGGGGCCCCCGTGCCCACCGACGACAGCACGACCTCCACCGCCGGGGCCGGCGGCGAGACCATCGGCGCCACCCCCGACGCGACGACGGGCAGCGACGGGTCCCTCGAGCGCGACCCCGAGCAGTGGGTCACCGGTGACGAGCCGATGACTGCCGCCCAGCGCAGCTACCTCGACACCCTGGCGAAGGAGGCGGGCGAGGAGCTCCCGGCCGATCTCACCAAGGCGCAGGCCTCGGAGCACATCGACCGCCTTCAGCAGGGCAGCAAGCGCGTCGGCTGACGCCGCCGCGGGACGGCGCCCGGCCTAGCCGGAGTGCCGGAAGGACGTGAGGAAGTCCGGCGGGCCGCCGTGGGTCGACCAGACCTGCGGCGGCACCAGCCGTAGCGGTGCGAGCAGCGCCTCGAGCTCGTCGATGGCCGCGCGCACGGGCTCGGTGAGCAGGTCGGCGCCGAAGGCCGCGTCGCCGAAGGTGTCGAAGCGCCGGTCGAAGCGGGCGTCGCCCGTCTCGAACCGGCCCTCGGGGACGCCGTGGTAGTGCCTGCCGCGCACGACGCTGAGCCGGGGGTAGCGGCGGCGGGTCGCGACGGCGACGACGTTGTACGTCTCGGAGTCGCCGCCGCCGTCTCCCCGGCCCGACTCGAGCTGCGACCAGCGCAACGACATGAAACGCACGCCCCCGTGGACACCGCGACGACGCTCTCGTTCATCGCGCCACCGTATCCGGCCGCGATTAGGGCCGCCGTGCACGCCGCTGGTAATCTCGGTGCTGCCGTGAGATCGGCCGCGGATCCAGAGAGCCTCGGTGAACATGCCCGGGCGCGCCGCGCAACGACCCAGAGAAGGAGCAGTGAGACCCAGCATGCCGCTGACCACTGACGTCAAGAAGCAGATCATCGCCGAGTACGGCACGGGCGAGGGCGACACGGGCTCCCCGGAGGTCCAGATCGCGATGCTCACGCAGCGCATCAAGGACCTGACCGAGCACTCCCGCGAGCACAAGCACGACCACCACAGCCGCCGCGGGCTGCTGCTCCTCGTCGGTCAGCGCCGCCGTCTGCTGCGCTACCTCGAGAGCACCGACATCGAGCGCTACCGCTCGCTGATCAAGCGCCTCGGCCTTCGCCGATAAGACCTACGCGACAAGCGGTTCCCGCCACGGGGGCCGCTTGTTTCGCGTATGGGGGCGCCGCCTGACCAGGCGCGTCCCCGGGGCACCGCCCCGGCACCCGTGACGGGTGCACCGCTAGACGCCAGGGCGCAACGACGACGTCCCTCGGCGAGCGCAGAGAGTAAGGAGGGCCCGATGGAGGGTCCAGAGATCACCACCGCCGAAGCCGTCATCGACAACGGCTCGTTCGGCACCCGCACCATCCGCTTCGAGACCGGCCGACTGGCCAAGCAGGCCGGCGGCTCAGTCGCTGCCTACCTCGACGGCGAGACCATGCTCCTGTCGACCACGACGGCCGGCAAGAAGCCCAAGGACCAGTTCGACTTCTTCCCGCTGACCGTGGACGTCGAGGAGCGGATGTACGCCGCCGGACGCATCCCCGGCAGCTTCTTCCGTCGCGAGGGCCGCCCCGGCACCGACGCGATCCTCACCTGCCGTCTCATCGACCGCCCGCTGCGCCCGTCCTTCGTCAAGGGCCTGCGCAACGAGGTCCAGGTCGTCATCACCGTGCTGTCGATCCACCCGGACCACCAGTACGACGTGCTCGCGATCAACGCGGCCTCGCTGTCCACGCAGATCTCGGGTCTGCCCTTCTCCGGCCCGATCGGCGGCGTGCGCGTCTCGCTCATCGACGGCCAGTGGGTCGCCTTCCCGAACTTCAGCGACATCGAGCGCTCGACCTTCGACATGGTCGTCGCCGGCCGCGTCGTCGGTGACGACGTCGCGATCATGATGGTCGAGGCCGAGTCCACCGAGTCCACGTGGGACCTCGTGAAGAACCAGGGCAAGACCGCTCCCACCGAGGAGGTCGTCGCCGAGGGTCTCGAGGCCGCGAAGGGCTTCATCCGCACCCTGTGCGACGCGCAGGCCGAGATCGCCACCAAGGCCGCCAAGCCGGTCCAGGAGTTCCCGGTCTTCCTCGACTACGAGGACGACGCGTACGCCGCGGTCCAGCAGGCCGTCTCCGAGCAGGCTGCCCAGGCGCTCACCATCGCCGACAAGCAGGAGCGCGAGGACCGCCTCGACGAGATCAAGGCGAGCATGACCTCCGAGCTCGCCGGCTCCGCCGACGCGCCCGCCGCCTTCGCTGGCCGTGAGAAGGAGCTCTCCGCTGCCTTCCGCTCCGTGCAGAAGCAGCTCGTGCGCGAGCGCATCCTGCGCGACAAGGTCCGCATCGACGGTCGTGGGCTCGCGGACATCCGCGCGCTGTCGGCCGAGGTCGAGGTCCTGCCGCGCGTGCACGGCTCGGCGATCTTCGAGCGTGGCGAGACCCAGATCATGGGTGTCACGACGCTCAACATGCTCAAGATGGAGCAGCAGATCGACTCGCTGAGCCCGGTGAGCAAGAAGCGCTACATGCACAACTACAACTTCCCGCCCTTCTCCACCGGTGAGACCGGTCGCGTCGGCTCGCCGAAGCGTCGTGAGATCGGGCACGGGGCCCTGGCCGAGCGCGCGCTCATGCCGGTGCTGCCGAGCCGCGAGGAGTTCCCCTACGCGATCCGTCAGGTGTCCGAGGCCCTCGGCTCCAACGGCTCGACGTCGATGGGCTCCGTGTGCGCCTCGACCCTGTCGCTGCTCAACGCCGGTGTGCCGCTGCGTGCACCGGTCGCCGGCATCGCGATGGGCCTGGTCACCGACGAGGTCGACGGGCAGACGCAGTACGCGGCGCTCACCGACATCCTCGGCGCCGAGGACGCCTTCGGCGACATGGACTTCAAGGTCGCCGGCACCCGTGAGTTCGTCACGGCCATCCAGCTCGACACCAAGCTCGACGGCATCCCCGCCTCGGTGCTCGGCGGCGCGCTGACCCAGGCCCGCGACGCTCGCCTGCACATCCTCGACGTCATGAACGAGGCGATCGACGCCCCGGACGAGATGGCTCCCACCGCCCCGCGGATCATCACCGTCCAGGTCCCCGTCGACAAGATCGGCGAGGTCATCGGGCCCAAGGGCAAGATGATCAACCAGATCCAGGACGACACCGGCGCCGACATCTCCATCGAGGACGACGGCACCGTCTTCATCGGTGCGGCCGACGGCGCCTCCGCGGACGCGGCGCGCAACGCCGTCAACGCGATCGCCAACCCGCAGATGCCGGAGATCGGTGAGCGCTTCCTCGGGACCGTCGTGAAGACGACGACCTTCGGCGCGTTCATCTCGCTCCTGCCGGGCAAGGACGGTCTGCTGCACATCTCCGAGGTGCGCAAGCTCGTCGGTGGCAAGCGGATCGACGCGGTCGAGGACGTCCTCGGCGTCGGCACCAAGGTCCAGGTCGAGCTCAAGGAGATCGACCCCCGCGGCAAGCTGAGCCTGGCCGCCGTCCTCTCGGACGAGCAGCAGGCCGAGCTCGAGTCCGGCGCGGGCGACCGCGGCGACCGCGGCGGCGACCGTGGCGACCGTGGTGGCCGTCCCGAGCGCGAGGAGCGCTCCGGCGACGACGACGCGCGCGAGGGTGGCCGCCGCCGCCGTCGTGGCGGTCGCGGCCGTGGCGCAGACTCCGAGGAGACGGGTGCCGAGGCCCCCGCGTCCTCCGAGGACGCCGCCGGCTGATCTAGCCGCCCATGACGAAGGCCCCGTCCCCCTCGTGGGGGGCGGGGCCTTCGTCGTCCTGGTCTGCCTCCGCCGCGGCGGATGGTCCAGGCGGTCGTTCAGGCGGCGTGGCGTGCGCGGCGCGGGGCCGGCTCGACCCAGCGCATCTCCATGCGCGTGCGGCCGTCCTCGCCGCGGACGGGCACCCAGGTGCAGGTGAGGCGGCGCTCGGCGGGAGCCGGCGCGGTCGTCGTCAGATGAGTCACGGTCATGTCGTACACCCCTTGTTCACTCTGTGTTCATCTACGACTGTAGCACCAAGGTGAACGGCAGGTGAACGACACGCGGCCAGCAGATGCGTACGGTGCCGCGCCGGGACGCGCCCGGGCGGCACCGCTGCTCGGTCGTAAGGTGCTGCGCATGAGCGAGAGCATCGTGCGGGTGTCGGTCGTCGGGGCGTCGGGACGGATGGGGTCGGCGGCCTGCCGCGCCGTCGAGGGGGCCGAGGGCATGGAGCTCGTCGGCCGCTTCGACGCCGGCGACGACCTCGGCGATCTCGCGGGCGCCGACGTCGTCGTGGAGTTCTCCGTGCCCGAGGCGAGCCCGGCGAACGTCGTCCACTGCGTCGAGCGGGGGATCCATGTCGTCGTCGGGACGACGGGGTGGACGCCGGAGCGCCTGGCGAGCCTCGAGGAGCAGGTGTCGCTCCATGACGGTGTCGGCGTGCTCATCGCGCCGAACTTCGCCATCGGCGCGATCCTCATGATGTCCTTCGCGCGCCAGGCCGCTCGCTTCTACGAGTCCGTCGAGGTCGTCGAGCTGCACCACCCCGACAAGGTCGACGCGCCGAGCGGCACGGCCGCGCGGACGGCTGAGATCATCGGCGCGGCCCGCGACGAGGCCGGGCTGCCGGCCTCGCCGGACGCGACGACGCAGGACCCCGACGGGGCGCGCGGCGCGCAGGTCCACGGCGTCTCGGTGCACTCCGTGCGGTTGCGCGGAATGGTGGCCCACCAGGAGGTCCTCTTCGGCGGCGAGGGCGAGACCCTGACGATCCGGCACGACTCCTTCGACCGCACCTCCTTCATGCCCGGGGTGCTCGAAGGGGTCCGAGGCGTCGCCTCGCACCCCGGCGTGACCGTGGGTCTGGAGAAGTATCTGCAGATGTGAGGCCCTCCCGCCGGACAGGTCGTCGTGGACGGCCTGCTGGGCCGTCATGCCTGCGGTGTGACCCGGGTCATGCTGCGACTTTCAACTAGTTCTGCCGAAAGTCAGCAAATGGTAAAGACTCTCCAGTAACGTCGGTGGTGGGAGAGGGCGTCCAGGGGGACTGCCCGGGGTCGACGCCGACCTGTCTGCTCCCACCCACCCCAGCGCGGGCTGATCCCCGCGCGGAGCCGATTGGATCTCGCATGCCCATCTCCATGTCCCGGACCACCACCTCGCTCGTCGCCGTCGGTGCCGGTGTCATCCTCCTGTCCGCCGCGGGCGGCAGCTTCGCCCAGTGGAGCGAGGGGAAGGACGTCGCCCCGGGGAGCATCACCGCCGGTCACCTGGACATGCAGGTCGACGGCGGCGGCTGGTTCGACACCAAGGGGACCTCGGACACGGGCGACGACACGTCGATCACGCCCTCCGCCTTCAAGATGGTCCCCGGCGACGAGGTCGAGTACCGGGCGAAGGTCCGGCCGAACCTCGTCGGCAACACCCTCAAGGCCCAGCTCACAGCGAACCTCCCGGGCGTGAGCAACACCCTCAAGGATCACGTCGTCATCGCGACGAAGGTCGACGGCGCCGACAGCGTGACGGTCACCTCCCAGGACACTGCGAGCGGCAAGGCGTACGACGCCCGGGTCACCGTCACGATGCCCTTCGACGACGTGAAGACCAACGGCACCGCTGGTGAGGACAAGACGCTCGACCTCAACACCCTGCGCATCTCGCTCGTCCAGCAGCAGCGCTGACCTGGGGGGAGCGGTGAGGACGACGAGGGGGGCAGGCATGAGGGGGGACGCGGCGCCATGGCGCGCGCTGCTCGCGCTCGGCCTGGGTCTCGTCGTCCTCACCGGGGCCGGAGGGACCGGTGCGAGCTGGGCCGAGCACGACGCCCGGAAGCCCGGCACCATCACCTCGGGAGGGGTGAGCCTGACGACGGGCACGCTGCGCACCGAGCTGCACTCGCAGCAGCCCGCGGGGTCGAGGACGTACGCGTCGAGCACGACGTGCACCCCCGACCCCGGCTACGTCGAGTGCCGGGTCATCAGCGCGACGCTCGCCTCCGAGGCGCTCGTCCCCGGTGACCGGGTCGTCATCACTCAGCCGGTGACGCTCGCCGCGAGCGGCACGACGCTGCGGGGCACCCTCGCCGTGTCGAGCACCGCGCTCACGTCGGCGGCCCGCTCGGCCTTCAGCGGCAGCGCGACGACCACGACGACGATCACGGCGCCGGGGGGCGCGGTGACGTCGGGCAGCTCGGTGAGCATCCCCGTCTCGGTGCCGACCGGCGCGGGGGTGGGGACCTCGACGGTCCGCATCTCGATCAGCACGCCCGTGACGGCGAGCGCCGGCGGCTGGGGGAGCGCCCTGCAGGACCAGTCGCTCTTCGGCGGCACCTTCACCTACACCTTCGCCCAGACGCGGGCATGAGCCGAGAGGCACGACGGATGAGAGCGACGCGGCTGTGGCCCGTGGCGGCTGTGGCGCTCGCCGGCGTGCTCCTCGTGAGTGCGCCGAGCGGCCAGACCGAGGCGCAGTGGCGCGAGAGCGCGACGACCACGATCAGCGGCCCGAGCTCGGACGTCTTCGAGATGACCGCGACCGCGTCGGGGCCCCAGGTCGACCTGACGAACCTCTCGAGGCGCCAGAGCGCCGACCTCGACGTGCGCAGCACGAGGGTCACCCGGGTCGACGCCGGGGACACCAACGACCTCCTCGCGCGGGCCGCGCTCGTCTACACCTCCGGCCAGGGCGCCTGCGGCGGCACGACCCAGAGCACCTACTGGGCGGCCCGCTCGGCCGGCCAGATCACCGCAGGCACGACGTACACCCGCCCCCAGGGAGCCGTGGCCGGCGCGACCCTCGCACCGGGCGCTGGCCGGGTGCTGTGCCCGACCCTGTCCCTGCCCTACCCCGCGACGGCCGCAGGTGAGCGCGACGCCTATCTCGCGCACGCCGGACGCTCCGTCGACATCACGACCGTCGTGCGGCAGACGAGCAAGCCGCCGGCCACGTGGACCTCGACCCAGCGCACGACGACGACCCGCTTCTCGATCGGCACCCCCGCGCCGACCTCGCCGGCGGGCGCCAGCCCCTGCCGCAGCGAGGTCTCCGGCGGGCAGGGGTCGGGCTCGGTCGGCCGGCTCGCGTTCGGCTGGCCCCTCGCCTCGACGACCGCGACCACCCCCACCCCCGCGATGGCTGGCGGGTGGGAGGTCCTCGTCCGACCGGTCTCGGGCAGCTGGCGGAGCCTTGGCTCGCTCGACGCCTCCGCCCGCCTCTCCGGCCCGCTCGTGGGCAGCGAGCTCGGACCGGTCGGGGCGACCCGAGAGCTCGTCCTGCGCGGGTACCCCTTCGCCGGCGACCGCACCCGCTACGTCGAGTCCGACTGGCTCGTGCGGGCCACCAACGACTCCGCCGGCCGCAACGACCGCTTCGTGTGCACCGGCGTCATCCCCAACCCCGACCAGGGACAGGTGAACCTGCCATGACCGCCACCCTCCACCCGCCCGCCGACGCGCCGGCCGAGGTCGTCGAGGACGAGCCCACGACCGCTGCGCGTCCTGCGTCGCGCGCGCTGAGGCTCGTGCTCCTCGCCCTGCTCACGCTGCTAGGCGCGGTCCTCGTCCTCGTCGTCGCGGTGCCGCGCGTGCTCGGCCTCGTGCCCCTGACGATCCTCTCGGGCTCGATGGAGCCGACCCTGCCGGTCGGCAGCCAGGTCTTCGTCGACCCTGTCGAGAGCGCGGAGCAGGCCCGTGAGGAGGTCACCGTCGGCTCGATCATCACGGTCATGCCGCGCCCGGACGACCCCACCCTCGTCACCCACCGCGTCGTCGCGGTGGAGCAGGACGTCTCGGGCCGTCCGGTCTGGACGACGAAGGGGGACGCCAACGGCGGCGTCGACGACTGGGAGGTCACCCCGACCCAGCTGCGCGGGGTCGTGCGCTACCACGTGCCGTGGGTGGGCTACGTCGCCTCGAGCATGAGCCAGACCGACAAGGACACCGTCGTGCGCTGGAGCGCGGGCGCGCTCTTCGTGTACGCGGCCTACCAGCTGCTCGCCGCCTGGCGCGGGCGTCACCGCGGCGGCCGGCACGCGGCCTAGGCAGCCCAGCCGAGGGCGCGCAGCCCGGCGGCCGTCGCGGCCGCGGCGAGGACGACGAGCAAGAAGTTGACCCGCAGCGCGAAGAGCGCGACGGCGACGACGACCGCGGGCAGGCGGGCGTCGAGGGTCAGGGTGTCGGCGCCGCCGGCCGTCTGGACGACGAGCAGGCCCGCGAGCAGGGCTACCGGCAGGAGCGTGATGACGCGCGAGCGACGCGGCCCCTCGACGAGGGACGGCGGGGCGAGGTACCCCGCGAGCTTGAGCGCGTAGCCGAGGACGGCGGCGAGCAGGACGGTGGCCCAGGCGCTCACGGCGTCGGGTCCTCTCCGTCGAGGTGCCCGGGCTCGGGCTCCGTGCGTCCTGCACCGGTGAGCCCGACGACGAGCGCGGCGAGGGCCGCGAGGAGCACGGGGACGCCGGCCGGCACCGACGCGTAGGAGACGAGCGCGACGAGCGCGGCCACCGCGGCGGTGACGACGGTCGGGGCCGAGCGCAGCCGCGGCCAGATGAGCCCGACGAAGGCTGCCGCCGCCGCCGCGTCCAGCCCCCACGTGCGCGGGTCGCCGAGCGCGTTCCCGAGCGCCGAGCCGGCCAGCGTCGCGAGGTTCCAGAAGGCGAGGACGGCCAGGCCGGTCCACCAGAAGCCGACCCGACGAGAGCGCGTCGTCGGCTGCGCGAGACCCACGGCGGTCGACTCGTCGATCGTCACGTGCGCGGCGGCGAGCCGGCGCCACCCCCGCACGTCGAGCACCCGCGAGGTCTCCAGCGCGTACAGCCCGTTGCGGATGCCGAGCATCGTCGAGGTCGCGACGGCGGTCGCCGGGCTGCCGCCGGCCCCCATCACCGAGACGACGGCGAACTGCGAGCCGCCGGTGAAGAGCAGGAGCGAGAGGGCCTGGGTCTGCAGCACGTCGAAGCCGGCGGCGACCGCGAGCGCGCCGAAGCTCACGCCGTACGCACCCGTCGCCACGCCGACGGACAGGGCCTGACGCCGTGCCGTCCCGACGGCGGCGTCCTCGACGGCCGCGCTCACGGCTCGGGGTCGGCGAGCGAGGCGACGAGGCGCACCTCGCGGGCGGTCGCCCCGTCGGGGGAGACCACGCGGTCGCGGAAGGCGCCGTCGGGCGCGAGACCGGCGCCGACGAGGAAGGCGCGAGTCTGCTCGTGGGGGACGAGCACCCACGTGGCGAGGGTGTCCGCGCCCGCGCCCTTGAGCGTGTCGACGACGGCGTTGAGCAGGCGCGAGCCGTGCCCGGTGCGCCGGGCCTGGGGGTGCACGCCGATCGCCGTGAGCTCGCCGGTCGCCTGACCGGTGTCGGGGTCCTGGCTCGGGCCGAGGGCGGCGAAGCCGACGACCTGGCCGCCGGCCGTCGCGACGAGGAGGCGGTGCACCCCTTCGGGCGGCGTCGCGAGGGCCTGGCGCCACGCGGCGGCGAAGGCCTGCGGCTCGAACTGCGCGTGGACCTCCGGGGGGACGACGCCGTCGTAGGCCTCCTGCCACACGAGGGCCTGCACGACGCCGAGGGCGGGCAGGTCGTTGGGCCCGGCGGTGCGGACGCCGGCGTCGGGGGTGGGGGTGCTCATCAGCGTCCTTCGAAGGTGGGGGGTCGTCGGTCGGCGAAGGCGGCGCGGCCCTCCTGGAGGTCCGCGCTCGCCCAGGCGGTGGCGAAGGCGTCGCGGTAGCGCGCGAGGTCGTCGGGGGTGCGGGCGTCGAGCCCGGTCTTCGAGCCGGCCTGGGTCAGCGGGGCCAGCCGGGCGGCGGAGGTCGCGAGCTCGAGGGCGTCGTCGAGGTCACCGCGACGCTGGACGAAGCCGAGGCGCCAGGCGTCGTCGGCGTCGAGGACGGCGGCGGTGAGGACCATGTGGCGCGCCGCTCCCTCGCCCCAGCAGCGAGCCACCCGCTCGAGGGTCCAGTGGTCGACCATGAGCCCGAGCCGGGCGACGGGCACGGCGTACCGGGCGTCGTCGGTGGCGACGCGCACGTCGCACGCGACGGCGAGCTGCATGCCGAGCCCCATGCACGACCCGGAGATCGCGGCCACGGTCGTCACCGGGAGCGAGGCGAGGTGCCCGAGCACCTCGGCGAGGCGCTCGGTGAAGGCGACGTCCTCGAGCTCGGTGAGATCGGCGCCGGCGCAGAAGTGCCCCTGCGCCCCGGTGAGGACGAGGGCGCGGGCACCGCCCTGCTCGGCGGCCCGGACGGCCGCGTCGAGCGCGTCGAGGTGCTCGTGGTCGATCGCGTTGCGCCGCTCCGGGCGCTCGACCGTCACGACGTGGACGTCGCCGTGGACGTGGCTGCGGATGGGCACGGGGCCAGGATAGGCGGCCACTCAGGAGGCGAGGGCGAGGGCTCCCAGCGCGACGAGCCAGCTGACGAAGGAGCCGACGAGGAAGTACTCGGTGACCTTGTCGATGTCGTGCCGGCCCCCGTCGTCGGCGTGCGAGCGCAGCTCCGGCCAGCGGATGAGGCCCTTCGCCGCGATGACGAGGCCGGCGGCGGTGACCTCGCCGGCGAGCCCGAGACCGAGGACGAAGAGCCGCTCGAGCGGGCCGAGGAGACGCCCGCCGCGCAGCTCTTCCTGGCCGCGGTCGTGCCCGGGGCGCATCGCGCCGGTGCTCGTGAGGACGAGTCGGACGACGAGGTTGCCCGTGCTCAGCTGGACGAGGACGAGACCGGCCACGAGCAGGGCGTGCGCGGGGTCGCCGGCCCACGGCAGCTCGGCCCAGGCGAGCCAGCGGGCGAAGGGGTCCCCGACCTCCGGCGCCGCCCCGGCCCACAGCAGCGGCACGAGACCGCTGACGAGCAGGACGGCGAGGGGCAGGAGGTAGGCGCGCCCGGTGCGCAGGGTGCGCTCGGTCGTGAGGACCCAGGCGAGCAGCCCGAGGGCCGCGGCGACGGCGAGCCACCGGCCCGCGGCCGTGCCGAGCGTGCCGGCCAGCGCCGAGGTCGCGACGACGAGCACGACGCCGGCGGCAGCGGCGACGACCGGGCGCCGTGGCCGGACGGGCAGCGCGCTGCGCAGCAGGTCGGTGACGCCGACGGCGACGAGCAGCACGGCGAGCACGCTCATGACGCCTCCACGCCGGCGAGCTGCTCGGCCGCCAGCCGCACGACCCCGATGCCCGCGCTGCGCACCCGCTGCGAGACCGCGGAGGCGCTGATGCCCTCGGCCTGCGCCACCGCGGCCTGCGACTGCCCGGCGACGAGGGCGGCGAGGATGCGCAGGGAGCGCTCGTCCATGACGCCGACGAGGTGGTCGCGGCACTGCAGGGCGGCGTTGACGGCCGCGACCTCCGGTCCCTCGTCCGCGCTGCGGTAGGCGGTGCGCAGGTGCTCGGTGGTCGCCCGCGACTGGGTCTGCTTCACCCAGTCGATCGCCTCGCGGGCCGCCCACCAGCCGGGTCCGTCCTGGGTCGTCTCGTCGAGCCGGGCGACCGGCCCGTGACCGAGGCCGATCCTCACGTCGACGTCGGGCGAGAGCCGCAGCCGCAGCCGCCACGCGGCGTCGAGGGCCGCCCCGGGGGTGGCGTAGCTGCCCTGGAACTCGTCGCCGACGGTGACCAGCGGGGCGTCGACGGCGCCCGGCGCGATCTCCCGCAGCGCCCGCGCGAGCCGGTCGTGCAGACCGGCGCGGTCACGCGCACGGCGCGAGCCGACGACGTCGCCGATGAGGGTGGCGACAGCCCGGTCCTTCATCTGAGCCATATGAAGAACATACCTTCATATCTTCGTGATGAAGCCTCAGACTTCACCACGATCGCGTCGCTCGTAGCGCACGAAGGTCATGCCCTCGCGCGGCACGCGCCGGACCTCGACCCAGACGTCGAGGTCTATCGGGGGGAAGAAGACCTCGGCCTGCGGGGAGGCCTCGACGTGCGTGATCTCGAGCGCGCTCGCCACCTCGATCGTCTGGGCGTAGATCTCGCCGCCCCCGACGACGAAGACCTCGCGGTCGCCAGCGACGAGGAGGGCCTCCGGCAGCGAGTGGGCGACCTCGGCGCCGGGCGCCGACCACGTGAGGTCGGAGGTGACGACGACGGTGCGCCGACCGGGCAGGGCCCGCCCGATGGAGTCCCACGTGCGGCGGCCCATGACCATGACGCCGCCCGTCGTCACCTCCTTGAAGTGCCGCAGGTCCTCCGGGAGGTGCCACGGCATCCCCCCTTCGACGCCGATGGCGCGGTTGGCGCCGACGGCGGCCACGAGGGTGAGGTGCTGCTCGAAGCCCAGCTCGAGCACCGCCGGCACCGCCGGCCCGCCGCTCGTCGCGGCCGAGAGCGCGAGCAGGACGAGCCGCTCGTGCGGGACGACCCGCTCCGGCAGCTCGGCGAGGGGGTACCACCGCAGGTCGGCGGCCTTGTCCGGCTCGGCGAGCCGTGGCTCGCCCGAGACCTCGGTGACGTGGAAGAAGAAGTCGGCCCGCTGCTCGATCGTCCCGAAGAGGCAGCCGCGGTGCACCGTCGTCAGGGGCGTGGCCCGCACGACGTCGACGCCGAGCTCCTCGCGGACCTCGCGGCGCAGCGCCGCGCTCGCCGACCCGGCGTCCTCGACGTGCCCGGCCGCCCCGCAGGCCCACCACCCGTCCATGAAGGGGGTGCCGCTGCGCAGCTGGAGGAGCACCTCGAGCCCGGCGGCCCCGGCGGCCGGTCGTGTGATCACCGCGTACGACGCGGCACGAAGGGGGATGCGTCCCCGCAGCTCGGGGTGGACCGGTCGGGGCTCGCGGTCGGTGCCGCTCATACGGCGATCGGCGCCTTGATGCTCGGGTGCGCCTCGTAGCCGACGAGCTCGAAGTCCTCGAGCTCGTACGCGTCGACGCTGCCGCGCGGGGTGATCCGCATCGTCGGCAGCGCGTGCGGCTCGCGCCCCAGCTGCTCGTCGGCCTGCTCGAGGTGGTTGAGGTAGAGGTGGGCGTCGCCGAGCGTGTGCACGAGGTCGCCGAGCTCGAGGTCGCACTGCTGGGCGACGATCATCGTCAGCAGCGCGTAGCTGGCGATGTTGAAGGGGACGCCGAGGAAGACGTCGCCGCTGCGCTGGTAGAGCTGGCAGGACAGCCGGCCGCGGCCCCCGTCGACCCCGGGCGCGACGTAGAACTGGAAGAGGGTGTGGCACGGCGGGAGCGCCATGTCGTCGACCTCGGCGACGTTCCACGCCGAGACGACGTGCCGGCGGCTGTCGGGATTCGTCCGGATCGACTCGATGACCTTCGCGATCTGGTCGACGGTGCCGCCGTCGGGGGTGGGCCACGAGCGCCACTGGTGCCCGTAGACCGGGCCGAGCTCGCCGTCCTCGTCGGCCCACTCGTCCCAGATCGTGATGCCTCGCTCCTGCAGCCAGCGCACGTTGGTCTCGCCGCGCAGGAACCACAGCAGCTCGCCGATGATCGAGCGCAGGTGCAGCTTCTTCGTCGTGAGGACGGGGAAGCCCTGCGAGAGGTCGAAGCGCATCTGGTAGCCGAAGACCGAGCGTGTGCCCGTCCCGGTGCGGTCGGACTTCTCGACCCCGTCGTCGCGCACGTGCTGGAGCAGGTCGAGGTACTGGCGCATGGGCAGCAAATCTACCGGCGCCCGCCGCGATACCCTCGAGGTATGCCTGACACCACCCCCTTCGGCCAC
This sequence comes from Janibacter sp. UYMM211, assembly GCF_040547045.1. Taxonomy (NCBI): domain Bacteria; kingdom Bacillati; phylum Actinomycetota; class Actinomycetes; order Micrococcales; family Intrasporangiaceae; genus Janibacter; species Janibacter sp. UYMM211. The sequence continues at coordinate 725,489 of NZ_JBEPOY010000002.1, forward strand.
GTCCTCACAGCGATGGTGACGCCGATGACGCCAGATGGCGCGGTCGACGAAGGGGGAGTGCGGGCGGTCGCCCGCCACCTCGCCGACACCGGTCATGACGGCGTCGTCGTCAACGGCACGACCGGTGAGTCGGCCACCCTCACCTCCGACGAGAGCATCGAGGTCGTGCGGATGGTCGTCGACGAGGTCGGCGACCGGCTCGCCGTCGTCGCGGGCGTCGGCTCGAACTCCACCGCGCACAGCATCGAGATGGCGGCCCGCGCCGCCGAGGCCGGGGCCGACTCGCTCCTGCTCGTCTCGCCGTACTACAACAAGCCGACCCAGCCGGGTCTGATCGCGCACTGCACGGCGGTGGCGGACTCGACCGAGCTGCCGATCATGCTCTACGACATCCCCGGCCGCACCGCCGTCCCCTTCGCCACCGAGACCCTCGTCGAGCTCGCGGGCCACGACCGGATCGTCGCGGTCAAGGACGCGAAGGGGGACCTCGCCGCCTCGATCCGCGTCATGGCCGCCACCGACTACCTCTGGTACTCGGGCGAGGACGCGCTCAACCTGCCGCTGCTCGCGCTCGGCGCCGTCGGTGTCGTCTCCGTCACCGGCCACGTCACCGGCCGTGAGAACGCCGCGCTCGTCGAGGCCGTCGCCGCCGGCGACCTCGTGCGCGCCCGCGAGATCCAGGACCGGGTCATCCCGGTCATCGACGCGATCATGACGACCTCGCAGGGGGCGATCATGGCCAAGGCCGCGCTCGTCGAGCTCGGCGTCATCGAGCACGCGACCGTCCGTCTGCCGCTCCTCGAGAGCCCGCCCGCTCACCTCGACATCCTGCGAGCCGGTCTCGCCGCCACGCACGCAGAGAAGGTCGCATGAGCCACCCGCACCCGGACCTCGACTTCCCCGCCCCGCTCGCGAAGGGTGCCGTGCGGGTCGTCCCGCTCGGCGGCCTCGGCGAGATCGGGCGCAACATGACCGTCGTCGAGCACGACGGCCAGCTGCTCATCATCGACTGCGGAGTCCTCTTCCCCGACGACCACCAGCCCGGTGTCGACCTCATCCTCCCGGACTTCGAGTACATCGAGGACCGGCTCGACGACATCCAGGCGGTGATCCTCACCCACGGGCACGAGGACCACATCGGCGCGGTGCCCTACCTGCTGCGCCTCAAGCCCGACCTGCCGCTCATCGGCTCCCAGCTGACCCTCGCGCTCGTCGAGGCCAAGCTCAAGGAGCACCGGATCAAGCCCTACACCCTCGGCGTCGCCGAGGGCATGCGCGAGGTCTTCGGGCACTTCGACTGCGAGTTCATCGCCGTCAACCACTCGATCCCCGACGCGCTCGCCGTCTTCGTGCGCACGCCCGGCGGCACCCTCCTGCACACGGGCGACTTCAAGATGGACCAGCTGCCGCTCGACGGCCGGATCACCGACCTGCGCGCCTTCGCCCGCGCCGGCGAGGAGGGGGTCGACCTCTTCCTCACCGACAGCACGAACGCGACGGTCCCGGGCTTCACCGCGCCCGAGCGCGACATCTCGGCGGCGATCGACAAGGTCTTCCGCGGGGCCGAGCGGCGGATCATCGCCGCGTGCTTCTCCTCGCACATGCACCGCGTCCAGCAGGTGCTCGACGCCGCGGAGCGCAACGGGCGCAAGGTCGCCTTCGTCGGTCGCTCGATGATCCGCAACATGGGGATCGCGGCCGACCTCGGTCATCTCCACGTGCCCGACCGGGTGCTCGTCGACGTCAAGAAGCTCGGCGACCTGCCCGACGACCAGGTCGTCCTCATCTGCACCGGCAGCCAGGGCGAGCCGATGGCGGCCCTCAACCGCATGGCCAACCGCGACCACCGCATCGACGTCGGCGTCGACGACACGATCATGCTGCTCTCCTCGCCGATCCCCGGCAACGAGGGCTCGGTGTGGCGGGTCATCAACGGCCTCATGCGCCTGGGCGCTCACGTCGTGCACAGCGGCGGCACCGACCGGGTGCACGTCTCCGGTCACGCGAGCGCGGGCGAGCTTCTCTACTGCTACAACATCGTCAAGCCCAAGAACGTCCTGCCGGTGCACGGCGAGTGGCGCCACCTCGTGGCCAACCGCGACCTCGCGATCGCGACCGGGGTCCACCCCGACCACATCCCGCTCGCCGAGGACGGCGTCGTCGTCGACCTCGTCGACGGCCGGGCGCGGGTCGTCGGCGCGGTGCCCTGCGGCTACGTCTACGTCGACGGCAGCAGCGTGGGCGAGGCCGACGAGGACCTGCTCAAGGACCGCCGCATCCTGCGCGACGAGGGCTTCATCTCGGTCATGGTCGTCATCAACTCCTCCAGCGGCGCGATCCTCGCCGGTCCGGAGATCACCGCCCGCGGCTTCGCCGAGGACGACGAGATCTTCGAGCAGGTGCGTCCGAAGATCGTCTCGGCGATCCAGGACGCGACGGCGAAGGGGGTCACCGACCCCCACCAGCTGCAGCAGGTCATCCGCCGCGCCGTCGGCGGCTGGGTCGGCGGCAAGATCCGCCGCCGCCCGATGATCATCCCGACGGTCGTCGAGGCCTGAGGCGCACCCCTTCGCCCCGGCACCCCCGAGCTAGCACACCCCCCGAGCTACCACACCCCCCGAGCTACCACGCAGTACTGGTCGTCATCACGACCAGTACTGCGTCGTAGCCGGGTCGGTAGCCGGAGGCGGGCGGAAGGGGGAGTCAGCCCCGCGGGGCGAGGGAGCGGACCGCGGCGACGAGGCGGTCGACGTGCTCGGGGGAGTTCGCCAGACCCAGGCTCGCGCGGACCGCGCTCGTGCTGCTCGAGCCCTGCCGCGCGAGGAGGGCGTCGACGAGGACGTGGGCGCAGAAGCGTCCGTCGCGCACCCCGATGCCGTGCTCGTCGGAGAGCCGGCGAGAGACCTCCTGCGCCGAGCGGCCCTCGACGGTGAAGGTCACGACCGGCGCCCGGTCGTGCGTCGGCCCGAAGATGGAGTGCGTCTGCACCCCGGGGATCGCGTCGAGCCGGCTGACCAGGCCCCGCCCGAGGGTCTCGTCGAGCTCGGCGATGGCCTCGCGGTGCTCCTCGACGACCTCGCACGCGACGGCCAGGGCCACCGCGCCGAGGACGTTCGGGCTGCCGGCCTCGTGGCGGGCGGGCCCGATCTGCCACGTCGTGTCCTCGTCGGAGACCGCGGCCGTCGCACCGCCCCCGGCGAGGTAGGGCTCGGCGGCGTCGAGCCAGTCCGAGCGCCCGACGAGCACGCCCGCGCCGTACGGGGCGTAGATCTTGTGCCCCGAGAAGGCGACGTAGTCGAGCTCCTCGAGCGCGAGGTCGACGGCGCGGTGCTGGACGAGCTGGGCGGCGTCGAGCGCGACCCGGGCGCCGTGCCGGCGGGCGACCGCCGCGATCTGCGCGACCGGCCAGTACTCGCCCGTGACGTTCGACGCGCCGGTGACGACGACGAGCGCGTCGGCGGTGCGCGAGGTCCGCAGCGCCGCGTCGACGACCGAGACCGCCTCGGCCGGGCTCGAGGGCACGGGGAGGCGGACGAGCTGCTCGGCGCGCCACGGCAGGATCGTCGCGTGGTGGTCGGAGCCGAAGACGAAGACCTGCGCGTCCTGCGGCACGACCGAGGCGAGGAGGTTGAAGGAGTCGGTGGTGTTGCGCGTGAAGATCACGTGGTCGTCCGCGCGCGCGCCGACGAAGCGGGCCACGACCTCGCGGGCCTGCTCGTAGCGCGCGCTCGTCACGCGCGAGGCGTAGCCGTTGCCGCGGTGCACCGACGAGTACGTGAGGCTCGCCTCGTCGACGGCGGCCTTGACGGCGACGAAGGCCGAGGTCGAGGCCCCGTGGTCGAGATTCGCGTACTCCACCTCGGCGCCGGACTCGAGCGGGCAGACGAGCCCGTCGGAGACGAGGGCCGGGGTCGACGGCGCGCTCGGGCGGGGTCGCAGCTGGTGCACGGCCGCCAGCGTCGGCTCGGCGGGGCGGGGGAGCGTCGGCGCAGCGGCCGGGGCGAGAGCGGTGGTGGACATGGCATGCCTCCCATGAGGTCTGGGACCTCGGGGCAGCCGGGGTCCGCGCTTGCCGGCGTCGTCTGGCGTCGGCCAGGTCGTCACCCGGAGCACCCCACCGCGGAGGAGGGTTGCCGACCAGCGAGCCGGGGCTTGACGCTGGCACTCATGACCTTGGCCGCGACGATAGCAGCGGGTCGGGGAGCGGCGTCGAGCCCGTCCGGCCCCGTCTTGTCTGCTGAGACCTGGGCGGGGGAGGGGCGTGCTCAGGCGCGTACGAGGAGCGCGAGGACCGCCCCGAGCACGAGGTAGGGGCCGAAGGCGAGGTGCGTGGCCCGGTCCACCCGGCGCAGCACGAGGAGCACGAGCGCAGCGGCACCGCCGAGCGCGAAGGCCGCGTACACGCCGATGGTGAGGGTGCTCCACCCGTACCAGCCGAGCAGCGGGGCGAGGGCGAGCACGAGCTTCGCGTCGCCCATCCCGATGCCGCGCGAGCCGAGGACGAGGCTGACGAGCACGAAGGCACCGCCGACGCCCGCCGTGGCGACGAGCGCCCGACGCAGATCGTCCCACTGCCCGGACGTCGCCGCGGCGAGGGCGAGGAGCGCGAGGACGGCGGCCGCGAAGGGGAGCGTGAGGGCGTTGGGCAGCCGGTGGACGTCCGCGTCGACCGCGAGCAGGAGCAGGCCGACCGGGGCGAGGAGCGCGGTCGCCGCCGCGGCGGCGAGCGGCTCGTCGCGGGAGACCCAGACGAGGGCGGCCGCGAGCGCCGGCACCGCCGGCACGAGCCACCCGTGGGCGGGCAGCGGAGCCGTCTCGTCGGGGCGTCGGTAGGTGCCCGAGCGGCCCCACCTCCACGCGAGGGGCATGCCCACGAGCGCGACGGCGAGCGCGACGAGGACATGGGGCACGCACGCAGGGTATGCGGGCGCCGGTGGCTCTCCCCGGCGCCGTCCACACCCCCGTCGCCCGGGATCGGTGCGCCCTGGTGCGCGTGTGACACGTGTGAAAGGGGTGGCGATCGCCTAGCCTGCGAGCATGGCAACACGTAACGGCACCCCCGCGCGCCCGCGTGGGGGATCCACCCGCGCACCCGGTCGCACGGCCGCGACCAAGGGCCCGGGGCGGTCCACGGGCACCAAGGCCCGGTCCTCCTCGCGCTCCTCCGGCCGCACCGGCTCGAAGGGGTCGGGCACGACCTCTGCGAAGGGGGGAGGTCTCCCGCTCCCGCTCGCCGCCGTGCGCAGCACGTGGATGGGAGTCGCCGGCGCCGCCGGCGCCGGTGCCCGTCGGGTGGGCCACCAGGCCGGCCAGATCGAGCCCGAGCACCGTCGTGACGGTCTCGGCTTCACCCTCGTCGCGCTCGCTGTCGTCGTCGCCGCCGTCGAGTGGTGGGGCCTGCAGGGCGGGCTCGCCGATCTCGTGCACGCCGTGGCCGCAGGGACCTTCGGCCGCGTCGCCTACGCCCTCCCGCTCGTCCTCGTCCTCGCCGGGTGGCGCCTGCTGCGCGGCGCCGACGACGCGACGAGCGCCCGGCTCGGCTTCGGCCTGGCCCTGCTCTCGCTGTCGGTCTGCGGTCTGACGCACATCGCCCGCGGCATCCCGCAGCCCCCCGACGGCGCCGGCCCGATGCGCGACGCCGGCGGCATCGTCGGCTTCCTCGCCTCCGACCCGCTCGCCACCGGGCTCACCGTGTGGCCGACGGCGATCATCCTCGTGCTGCTCGGCACCTTCTCGCTCCTGCTCGTCACGGGCACGCCCCTGCACGAGATCCCCACCCGGGCCGCCTACCTGCGGGCCGTCTTCACCGGCGCCCCGCCGCAGCCGCACAACGAGGTCGAGAGCACGCCGGCGGCCGCCCGTGCCGTGCAGGCCGCCCGCAAGCGCCGCTTCGACGAGCTCGACGAGCGCGACGGCGACACCGCCTTCGACCAGGCCGCCCAGGTCTCGCCCGCGGAGAAGGCACGCCGCCGGCGGGCCGCGAAGGCCGAGTCCGACGCCGCGAAGGCGGCCGAGGCCGCCGCGGCAGAGGAGGCCGCCGCCCCGGAGGCCCCGGCGAAGGGGGGCCCGCGCCCCGGCGAGAAGCGCTCGACCGGCAACGGCGTCGTCGCCCCGGTCGCCAAGGACAAGACCCCGCTGCAGGCGCCCCCGACGACCCAGCTGCCGCAGCGCGTCGAGCAGCTCGCCCTCGCCGGCGACGTCACCTACACGCTGCCCGACTCGGCGGCGCTCAAGGCCGGCTCGCCGCACAAGGAGCGCTCCGCCGCCAACGACCAGGTCGTCGACGCCCTGACCAACGTCCTCGACGAGTTCGGCATCGACGCGCAGGTCACCGGCTTCCACCGCGGCCCCACCGTCACCCGGTACGTCGTCGAGCTGGGCCCCGGCGTCAAGGTCGAGCGCGTCACCGCGCTCAGCAAGAACATCGCCTACGCCGTGGCCTCGGCCGACGTGCGCATCCTCAGCCCCATCCCGGGCAAGTCGGCCATCGGCATCGAGATCCCGAACGCCGACAAGGAGATGGTCTGCCTCGGCGACGTGCTGCGCAGCGACGTCGCACGGACCAACGAGCACCCGATGGTCATGGGTGTCGGCAAGGACGTCGAGGGCGGGTACGTCATCGCCAACCTCGCGAAGATGCCCCACATCCTCGTCGCCGGCGCGACGGGCTCCGGCAAGTCGAGCTTCGTCAACTCGATGATCACCTCGATCCTCATGCGGGCCACGCCCGACGAGGTGCGCATGGTGCTCGTGGACCCCAAGCGCGTGGAGCTCACCGCGTACGAGGGGATCCCGCACCTCATCACGCCCATCATCACCAACGCGAAGAAGGCCGCCGAGGCCCTCCAGTGGGTGGTGAAGGAGATGGACATGCGCTACGACGACCTCGCGGCCTTCGGGTACAAGCACGTCGACGACTTCAACAAGGCGGTCCGCGCCGGCACCGTGCAGCCGCTGCCCGGCAGCGAGCGCACGATCCAGCCCTACCCCTACCTGCTCGTCATCGTCGACGAGCTCGCCGACCTCATGATGGTCGCGCCGCGCGACGTCGAGGACTCGATCGTGCGCATCACCCAGCTGGCGCGCGCCGCCGGCATTCACCTCGTGCTGGCGACCCAGCGACCCTCCGTCGACGTCGTCACCGGCCTCATCAAGGCCAACGTGCCCAGCCGGATGGCCTTCGCGACATCCTCGCTCGCCGACAGCCGGGTCGTCCTCGACCAGCCGGGCGCCGAGAAGCTGCTCGGCCAGGGCGACGCGCTCTTCTTGCCCATGGGCAAGAGCAAGCCGATGCGCGTCCAGGGCGCGTGGGTCACCGAGTCCGAGATCCACGAGGTCGTCCAGCACGTCACCGGCCAGCTCGCCCCGCGCTACCGCGAGGACGTCGCCGTCGAGGTGCCGAAGAAGCAGATCGACGAGGACATCGGCGACGACCTCGACGTGCTGCTCCAGGCCACCGAGCTCGTCGTGACGACGCAGTTCGGCTCGACGTCGATGCTCCAGCGCAAGCTGCGCGTCGGCTTCGCCAAGGCCGGTCGTCTCATGGACCTGCTCGAGTCCCGCGGTGTCGTCGGCCCCTCCGAGGGCAGCAAGGCCCGGGACGTGCTCATCACGCCCGACGAGCTGCCGGTGACCCTGGCGCTCATGCGCGGTGACGACGTGCCGGACGCCGCCCCGGTGTCCCCGGACGACACGCAGGAGGTGCCGGGTCAGGACGAGGGCCCTCGCCCCTTCGCCGGTGAGGAGGAGGTCGTCGACGTCGAGCGCGACCCGCAGCCGACCCCTCCGACCGGGCGCTACGCGGTCGACCCCATCGGCACGGACATCCCCGTCGACGACGACGAGGACGACGAGGACGCGTGGTCGCTCACCGGGCGCTGACCGGGGCCCCCGCGGCTCTACGCTGACGTCATGCCCGAGGTCTGGTACGCCCCGAAGAAGCCCCTGTCCGGCCGGGACTACTGGGTGGCGGTGCTGCGCAAGCAGCCGTCGGCGATCCTCCTCGCGATCCAGCTCCTGGCGATCCTGCTGCTGCCGTGGCTGGAGGCACAGCTGTGGGGGCGGCTCGTCTTCGTCGTCATCTCCTTCTTCGCGGTGACGATCGCCGCCTTCGTCACGCGCTCGACGCCCTCCCTCACCTGGCTGGCGCTGCTCATCGGCTTCCCCTGCGTGGCGCTCGAGGCGTGGAGCGTGCTCTCGCCGGACAACGTCCTCGTCGGGGCCGTCGGCCACTTCGGGCTCGCGGCCTTCTACCTCTACGTCGCGTACGGGCTCGTGTCCTACGTCTTCTCCGACAGCTGGGTGACGAGCGACGAGCTCTTCGCGGTGGGCGCGGCCTTCACCGTCCTGCTCTTCGCCTTCGCCTACCTCTACCTCGGGGTCCAGTTCATCTGGCCCGACTCCTTCACCGGGCACGTGCCCGGGTCGCGTCGCAGCTTCCTCGAGCTGCTCTTCTTCTCGGCGGCCAACCTCACGAGCGTCGGCCTCTCCGACGTCGGCGCGGTGCGGCCTCACGCCCGCGCGGTGACGATCATCGAGCAGCTGGCGGGCGTCATGTACGTCGCCATGGTCATCTCCCGGCTCGTCGCGCTCACCGTGGCCAAGGCGCGCCGCTGACCGAGCCCCTCCGCGCGAGACCTAGAGTGGGGGCCATGTCTGAGCCGTCTCGCAGCGTCGCCCTCGTCACCCTCGGGTGCACCCGTAACGAGGTCGACTCCGAGGAGCTCGCCGGGCGCCTCGCCGCCGAGGGGTGGCAGCTCGTTGACGACGCCTCGCAGGCTGACGTCGCCGTCGTCAACACGTGCGGCTTCATCGAGCAGGCGAAGAAGGACTCGATCGACGCCGTCCTCGAGGCCGGACAGCTGCGCGAGACCGGGCGCACCCAGGCGGTCGTCGCCGTGGGCTGCCTCGCCGAGCGGTACGGCCGCGAGCTCGCCGAGGAGCTGCCCGAGGCCGACGCCGTGCTCGGCTTCGACTCCTACCGCGACATGTCCTCGCACCTGCGCGCCGTGCTCGACGGGCACCCGCCGGAGGCGCACGTCCCCGGCGACCGCCGCACCCTGCTCCCGCTCGCACCGCTCCAGCGTGCCGACGCCGCGGCCGCGGTGGCCCTGCCCGGCCACGGCGACGACGGCATCTCCGCCGCTCCGGGCGGCGACTCCGCCGCCGTGCGCGACCTGCCCCGTGCCCGGCTCGACGACCGGCCCTGGGCGCCGCTGAAGATCGCCTCGGGCTGCGACCGGCGCTGCGCCTTCTGCGCGATCCCCACCTTCCGCGGCTCCTTCGTCTCGCGCCGGCCCACCGACGTCATCGCCGAGGGGCGCTGGCTGGCCCAGCAGGGCGTGCGCGAGCTCTTCCTCGTCTCGGAGAACTCGACGTCGTACGGCAAGGACCTCGGCGAGCTCGACCTCATGCAGGCGCTCATGCCCCAGCTCACGCAGATCGAGGGCGTCGAGCGGGTGCGCGTCAGCTACCTCCAGCCCGCCGAGATCCGTCCCGGTCTCCTCGAGGCGATGGCGGCCACCCCCGGGGTAATGCCCTGGTACGACATCTCCTTCCAGCACTCGAGCCCGACCCTGCTGCGCCGGATGCGCCGCTTCGGCTCGACGCAGGCCTTCCTCGAGCTCGTCGAGGGCATCCGGGAGCGCCAGCCCGAGGCGGGCATCCGCAGCAACGTCATCGTCGGCTTCCCCGGCGAGAGCGAGGACGACCTCGCCGAGCTCGAGCGCTTCCTCGTCGCGGCCCGCCTCGACGTCGTCGGCGTCTTCGGCTACTCCGACGAGGACGGCACCGAGGGCGAGCGCCTCGACGACAAGATCGACCCGGACGTCGTCGCCGAGCGCGTCGAGCGCGTGCGGGCCCTCGTCGACGAGCTCTCGGCGCAGCGCGCCGAGGAGCGCGTCGGCCAGCACGTCCGTGTCCTCGTCGAGCAGGTCGAGGACGAGGACGGGCACCCCGAGGTCGTCGGACGCGCCGAGCACCAGGGCCCTGACGTCGACGGCGAGACGATCCTGCTCGGCGAGGTCGAGGGCCTGGCCGTCGGTGACCTCGTCGACGCGGTCGTCGAGGGCACCGAGGGGATCGACCTCGTGGCCCGGGTCGGACGATGAGCACGCCCGCGCCGGTCCCCGCGCCCGCACCCGAGCCGAGCCCGTGGAACCTGCCCAACGCGCTGACCGTCCTGCGCATCCTGCTCGTCCCCGTCTTCGTCTGGCTGCTGCTGCGCGACGGCGGCGACGACGCCGCGTCGCGCTGGTGGGCCTTCGGGGTCTTCGCCGTCGCGATCGTCACCGACCGGGTCGACGGCGACATCGCCCGGGCCCGTGGCATCGTCACGAACTTCGGCAAGGTCGCCGACCCGATCGCCGACAAGGCCCTCACCGGGGCCGGCTTCATCACCCTGTCGATCATCGACGTCATCCCGTGGTGGGTGAGCGTCGTCGTCATCGCGCGCGAGCTCGGCATCACCCTCATGCGCTTCTTCGTCATCCGCCACGGCGTCATGCCGGCCAGCCGCGGGGGCAAGGTCAAGACCTTCCTCCAGGCCCAGGCACTGCTCATCCTCATGGCCCCGCTGTGGGTCCTGCCGTGGTCGCGGGTGTGGGAGGTCGTCGGCTACGTCATCCTCGCCGCGGCCGTCGCCGTGACGATCGCCACCGCCGTCGACTACGTCATGAAGGCGCTGACGCTGCGCGAGACGAGCGAGCGCGCCGCGATGAAGCGGGCCCGGGCCGGTCGCGACCGCCAGGTCCCATGACCACGCACCCGGTCGCGGCGGCGGCGCTCGACGAGCTGCGCGCGCACGGGCTGACGCTGGGCTGCGCCGAGTCGCTCACCGGCGGTCTGCTCTCGGCGACGGTCGTCGCGGTGCCGGGCGCCTCGGACGTCCACCGGGGGGCGGTCGTCGCGTACGCCGCGGAGGTCAAGGCGCAGGTGCTCGGCGTCGACCTCTCGCTCCTCGACGCGGTCGGCACGGTCCACCCGGACGTCGCCGCCGCGATGGCGAAGGGGGCGCAGCGCGTCCTGCGGTGCGACGTCGCCCTGGCGACGACCGGGGTCGCGGGCCCCGGGCCGAGCGAGGGCCACCCCGCCGGCACCGTGCACCTCGCCTGCGCCTGGGGCGAGGAGGTGCACCTGCGCCGGCTCGACCTGCCGGGCGAGCGCGCCGAGGTGCGCGAGGCGAGCGTGCGCGGCGCGCTAGACCTGCTCCTCGCCGTGGCGTCGTCGCACGCTCGCGGTACGGTGGGGTCAGCACCACAGCCGCACGTCGAGCGAGAGGAGGGCCGGTCGTGATCCTGCTGCGCGAAGAGCTCGGGGAGGTCCTGCGCGAGGCCCGGACGACCCAGGGCCGCACGCTGCGCCAGATCTCCGCCGACGCCTCCATCTCGCTGGGCTACCTCTCCGAGATCGAGCGCGGCGAGAAGGAGGCGAGCTCCGAGCTCCTCTCCTCCGTCTGCGTCGCGCTCGGCATGCCGCTGTCCGAGGTCCTCGTCGAGGTGGCGACCCGGGTCAGCCGCGCCGAGAACGCCAGCGCTCCTGTGCCGCTGCGCGTCGGCGGTGGCGTCTCCGCCTCCGCCGCCTGAGCGGTCCCGCTCGGCGCCGTCGGCGCGCCCCCCTCAGCGACGTCCGCGTGGTCCCAAGGGGGCCTGGCGTCGACCGTCGTCGGTCGGGGCGAGCCCGCCCTGGCATGTCGGGCAGGAGAAGATCGTGCGCTCCTGACCCGCCCGACCGGCCATCGCCACACGGATCGTGTCGCCGCAGCGGCGGCACGGCCGACCCGAGCGGGCGTGGACGTACGACTCGTGACCGCGCCGCGTCTCGCCGGTCGAGCCCTGCACCCCGGTGACCACGGCGCGCTGCATGAGGCGCGCGACACGGCTGATGATCTGGCTGAGCTCGTCGGCGCCCACGTCCCGGGCCGGACGCCACGGGTGCACCCGTCGCACGAAGAGGATCTCGCTGGCCCAGAAGGTGCCGATCCCGCTGACGACCCGCTGGTCGAGCAGCGCCTCGGCGATCGGCCGCGGGTCGCCCTCGAGCCGGTGGACGACCTCGTCGAGGTCGAGCGGGTCGGCGAGGACGTCCGGCCCGAGATGGCCGACGAGCGTGGCCTCGTCGCGGGTGCGCACGAGGTCGAGCTCACCGAGACGCAGGCCGACCGCTCGCCATCGGGTGCCGTCGAGCACGGCCCGCGTCTGCGGGTTGGCCAGCGCGCGACGCCCCTGGGGTGAGTCGAGCCCCTCGACCCGCCACTGCCCCTCCATCCGCAGGTGCGAGTGGATCGTCCACCCGCCCTCGACCCGGTGGAGCAGACGCTTGCCGTGGCTGACGACCTCGAGGGTCCGGGAGCCGACGAGCGCCGCACCGTCGAGCGACCCCCAGCGCAGGTCGACCCGCTCGAGCGGGTCGCCGGCGAGGGCCTGGTGGAGCCGCTGGGCTGTCCGGCGCAGCGTGTCGCCCTCAGGCACGGGGCCGCTGCCGCAGACTCAGCCCTCGGGGCGTGGCGGTGAAGCCGGCGTCCTCGAGGGCCTGACCGAGCGGGTGGTCGCTGCCGAGGAGCTGCTGGCCGTCGGCCTTCTGCACGGTGAGGCGGCCGAGCGCCCCCTTCGTCACGGCTCCGGCGAGGCCCCGGGCCGCGGCGGCGAGCGGCTCGGGGTCGTCGGTCCAGGACAGCAGCGTGCGACCGCCGCGCTCGACGTAGAGGACGAGCCGGCCGTCGACGAGGACGACGAGCGCCCCGGCCTTGCGGCCCGGCTGGTGGCTGCCCTCGCGCTCCGAGGGCGGCCAGGGCAGCGCGGCGCCGTAGGGGTTGGCGGGGTCGGTGGCGGCGAGGACCCAGGTCTGCCCGCGGCCGCTGGCCGAGCGCACCTGGTCGACCGCACCCGGCAGGGCGAACTGCGAGCCGCCGAGCCCCTCGACGAAGTAGCCGCGGCGCACCTGGCCGGCCTCCTCGGCGGCGGAGAGCACCCGGTGGATGGCCGCGAAGCCCCCGGGCACCGACTCGGACTGCACGGCCCCCCGGGTGAGCACGCCGTGCCGGTCGAGCAGGCCCTCGGCGAAGGCGTGGGTGCGCACCGTGGCGTCACTCGTGGCCTCGGGCAGCAGCGACCACCGTCCGGCGACGCGCGGCGGGCCGCTGCGGGCCGGCATCGCGGCCCGGCCCAGGCTCGTGCGCCGGCCGTACCGCGTGCGCGCCACCGGTCGGCGGGTCGTCTTGTGAGCCGAGCGGCCCCCGGCGAGCAGACCGCGGACCGGGGCCGCGGTGTCGCCGGTGACGAGCCCGCGCCACACGAGATCCCACAGGACGTCGGCGAGCGCCTCGTCGTCGGTCGAGGCGACCTCGTCGCTCAGCCGGCGGAAGAGGAAGGACCCGCCGCCGTCGAGCGCCTCGAGCACCGACTCGTGGGCGGGGGAGAGGCCCTCGCGGTCGGGCGCCGGCAGGGTGAGGTGCGCCGTGTCGGTCAGGTGCAGCGAGACCCAGCCGTCGTCGCCCGGCAGGCTCCCGTGACCCGCCCAGACGACCTCGCCGGTCGCGACGAGGGAGTCGAGCATGCCCGGGGTGTAGTCGGCGACCCGCGAGGGCAGGACGAGCGACTCGAGCGCGGAGGCCGGCAGGCGCACCCCGCCGAGCTGCTCGACGACGCGCACGAGACCGTCCTCGCCACGCATCGTCGCCCCGACCCCCTGCCACGCGGGCACGAAGACGGCGAGCTGCTCAGGGGCGACCGGCTCGACCTCGTGGCGCAGCGCGGCCAGCGAGCGGCGCCGCAGCAGCCGCAGCACCTCGGCGTCGCAGAAGTCGCTCCCGCCGCCCCCGCCGAGCTCGGCCGGACGCAGGTCGCCCTCGACGACCCGCCCGGACTGGATGAGCCGGCGCAGCCCGTCGCGGGCGACGGCGGCGCCGACCCCGAGCCAGGCCGCCGCCTCGGTCGCGGCGAAGGGGGTGTGGGTCCGGGCGTAGCGGGACAGGAGGTCTCCGAGCGGGTCGGCGACCGGCTCGAGGAAGACCTGGGGCACCCCGACGGGCAGCGGCACGCCGAGGGCGTCGCGCAGCCGCCCGGCGTCCTCGACGACGGCCCACCGCTCCTGGCCGGCGACCTGCACGGCGATGACCTGCCGGCTGGCCCGCAGCTCCTCGAGGGCGGCGCGCACGGCGGTCTCGTCGAGCTCGTCGACCGAGCGCGCCACGAGGTCGTCGACGGTGATCGGGCCGAGGGTGCGCACGAGGTCGGCCACGTCCTCGCCGTCACGGGCGCGGCGGCCCTCGGCGAGGCGCTGCAGCTCGCCCTGGGTGCGCTGGACCGCTTCGACGTCGAGCAGGTCCGCGAGAGAGAGCTGCTCGCCCTGCCCGAGCAGGTCGGCGAGCAGGGCCGGGTCGAGGGTGAGCGCGGCGGCCCGTCGCTCGGCGAGCGGGGAGTCGCCCTCGTAGAGGAACTGGGCGACGTAGCCGAACATCAGCGACGCGGCGAAGGGGGAGGGGCGGGGGCTCTCGAGCTCGACGAGGGTGATCTCGCGGCGGTCGATGCCCTCCATGAGACGCACGAGACCCGGCACGTCGTAGACGTCCTGGAGCACCTCGCGCACGGTCTCGAGGATGATCGGGAAGCTCGGGTAGCGGCTGGCGACCTCGAGCAGCGAGGCGGCCCGCTGGCGCTGCTGCCACAGCGGCTGGCGCCGGTCGGGCCGGCGCCGGGGGAGCAGCAGGGCGCGGGCGGCGCACTCGCGGAAGCGCGAGGCGAAGAGGGCCGAGCCGCCCACCTGCTCGGTGACGACGGGCAGGACCATCGACGGCTCGACGGTGACGAGGTCGAGCAGCTCGGAGCCGATGGCCGCGCCGTCGTCGAACTCGAGGTCCGGCAGGCGCAGCACGATCCCGTCGTCGCCGTGCATCGCCTGGACCTCGACCCCGAACCGCTCGCGCATCCGGGCGGAGATGGCCAGCGCCCACGGCGCGTGCACCTGCCCGCCGAAGGGGGAGAGCACCGCGACCCGCCAGTCGCCGATCTCGTCGCGGAAGCGCTCGACGACGATCGTGCGGTCGTCGGGGACGTGCCGGGTCGCCTCGCGCTGCTCGCCGAGGTAGGCCAGGAGGTTCTCGACCGCCCAGGTGTCGAGCCCGGAGGCGCTGAGCCGCTCGCGGGCGGCCTCGGGGGAGAGGGCGACGAGCTCACGCACCGTCGCGCCGAGGGCTGCGCCGAGCTCGGCAGGCCGGCCGAGCTGGTCGCCGTGCCAGAAGGGGAGCTTGCCCGGCTGCCCCGGCGCCGGGCTCACGAGCACCCGGTCGTGGGTGATGTCCTCGACCCGCCACGACGACGTGCCGAGGGTGAAGACGTCGCCGACCCGCGACTCGTAGACCATCTCCTCGTCGAGCTCGCCGACGCGGCGGCCCGGGCCCTCGCCGGTGGCGAGGAAGACCCCGAAGAGCCCGCGGTCGGGGATCGTGCCGCCGCTCGTCACGGCGAGGCGCTGGGCGCCGCGCCGGCCGGTGAGGGTGCCGGCGACGCGGTCCCAGACGACGCGCGGGCGCAGCTCGGCGAAGTCCTCGGAGGGGTAGGCGCCGGCGAGCATGTCGAGGGTCGCGGTGAGGACGGGGTCGGGCAGCGAGGCGAAGGGGGCGGCCCGCCGCACGAGGGCACCGAGGTCCTCGACCGACCAGTCGTCGAGCGCGCACATGGCGACGACCTGCTGGGCGAGCACGTCGAGCGGGTTGGCGGGCACGGCGATGGACTCGATCGCCCCCTGGCGCATGCGCTCGACGACGACGGTGGCCTGTACGAGGTCACCGCGGAACTTCGGCATGACGACGCCGTGGCTCACCGCCCCGACCTGGTGGCCGGCGCGCCCGACCCGCTGCAGGCCGGACGCCACCGACGGCGGTGACTCGATCTGCACGACGAGGTCGATGGCGCCCATGTCGATGCCGAGCTCGAGGCTCGACGTCGCGACGACGCACGGCAGGCGGCCCGCCTTGAGGTCCTCCTCGATCTCGTCGCGCTGCTCCTTGCTCACGGACCCGTGGTGGGCCCTGGCGAGGATCGCCGGCGCACCGCTCGACGTGCCGGCCTGCGCCATGACCTGGGCGGGCGGCCCGGTCGGGCGGGCGGGCTCACCCTCGGCGGGAGCCGGGGCGCTGTCGTCGAGCGCCGCCGCCTCGAGCCGCTCGGCGTGGATCTCGTTGAGCCGGGTCGTCAGGCGCTCGGCGAGCCGTCGGCTGTTGACGAAGACGAGGGTCGAGTCGTGCGAGGTGACGAGGTCGACGACCTGCTCCTCGACGTGCGGCCAGATGGAGGTGCGGGCGACCTGGCCGCTCGCCGGGCCGCTGAGGTCCTCGCCCTCTTGACCGAGGTCGGCGAGGTCGGGCACGGGCACGACGACGTCGAGGTCCCACTGCTTCGTCGACGGGGGCGCGACGACCTCGACGGGGCGCCCGCCCGCGAGGTAGCGGGCGATCTCCTCGACCGGGCGCACCGTGGCGGACAGGCCGATGCGCTGCGCGGGCTGCGGCAGCAGCGCGTCGAGCCGCTCCAGCGACAGGGCGAGGTGGGCCCCGCGCTTGGTGCCGGCGAGGGCGTGGATCTCGTCGATGATGATCGTCTCGACCCCGACGAGCGCCTCGCGCGCGGCCGAGGTGAGCATGAGGAAGAGCGACTCGGGCGTCGTGATGAGGACGTCCGTGGGGGTCCGGGCGAAGGCGCGTCGCTCGTTGGCCGGGGTGTCGCCGGAGCGCACCGAGACGCCGACCTGCGGGGCCTCGAGCCCGAGCCGGGTCGCGGCGTGGCCGATGCCGACGAGCGGGGAGCGCAGGTTGCGCTCGACGTCGACGGCGAGCGCCTTGAGCGGCGAGACGTAGAGGACCCGGCAGCGGGCGAGCCGCTCGGCCGGGGGCTCGGTGGCGACGAGCCGGTCGAGGGCCCACAAGAAGGCGGACAGCGTCTTGCCCGAGCCGGTCGGGGCGACGACGAGCGCGTGCGCGCCGCTGCTGATGGCGCGCCACGCGCCCTCCTGCGCGGTCGTCGGCCCGGCGAAGCTCGTGGAGAACCAGGCGCGCGTCGCGGGCGAGAAGAGGTCGAGGACGTCCTCGGCGGGGGCGGGGTCGGCTGTCATGGCAGGGACAGCCTGCCACCGGGCACCGACAGCGCGGCCGCTCGTGGGAGGTGCGACCTGCGGACGTCCAGGGTTGCCGGCTCAGGTCGCGGAGATCCCGATCCGGCCCTCGCGGAAGGCGTTGACGAAGAGCGCGTGGTCGCGCCGCACCTCCTGCGCGTATTCGACGGCGAAGTCCGCGAGGAAGCCCCCGAAGGCCCGCCGACGGCCGTCGAGGGAGGCGATGATCGCCTCCTCGACCTGGAAGTCGACGAGGTCCTGGTCGCTGTCCTCGTCGGCGGCGCAGTGGATCTTCGCGGTCGCGCGGCCGAGGAGGTCGACGACGGCGGCCATCTGCGAGGGCTCGGTGAGCTCGGCCCAGTCGAGGTCGACCTCGTAGGGCGAGACCTCGCTCACGACGTAGCCGACGCCGTCCATCTCCGTGTGGCCGAGGAGGGGGTCGGTGTGGGCCTGCAGCGCGCGCTGGCTGACGACCGTGCGGTGGCCCTCGTGCTCGAAGTAGGCGTCGATCCGCGCCGTGTCGACGAAGCGGCTGAGCGCCGGCACGTTGGCCTGCTTCATCGACAGCAGGACGTCGTTGTCGAGCGCCTGGCTCGTGCCCTCGACGAGCACGGTGTACGCGGGCAGCCCGGCGCTGCCGATGCCGAAGCCGGAGCGCCCGATGACATCACGCACCTCGTAGAAGAGCTCGCGGTCGATCTTCTTGTGCTCGGGGATGGTCTCGAGGTAGCGCTCGAAGGCGCGCATGACCTTCGCCCGCTCGCGCTGGCCGAGCGGGCGTGCCCCGGCGCCCTCCGCGAACATCCGCACCCCGTCGACCCGGTGCGTCATCGAGTCGAGCAGCTCGGAGCGCTCGGTCATCCGGGCGACGACGAGGGCGTCGCGCACCGGGCCCTCGGTGTTGTCGAGGTGGAGCGAGAAGTCCTCGCGCTCGGTGCCGGCGTAGTGGTCGACCTGGGCGAGGTAGGCGCGCAGGTAGCGGCCGATGAGCCGTCGGATCTCGTCGTCGGGCAGCGCCTTCTGCCAGCCGAGCAGCGCGAGCGAGGAGGCGAAGCGCATGAGGTCCCACGTGAAGCTGCCGAGGTAGGCCTCGTCGAAGTCGTTGACGTCGAAGACCATCCGGCCGTCGGAGTCGAGGTAGGTGCCGAAGTTCTCGACGTGGAGGTCACCGTGGATCCACACGGCGGACGCACGCTCGTCGGCCCAGTCGTCGTCGCGCTGCGTGACGTCGTGGAAGAACAGGCACGCGGTGCCCCGGTAGAAGGCGTGCGGGTCCCGGGCCATCTTGCGGTACTTCACCCGGAAGGCGGCGGGGTCGGTGCGCTGGAGGTCCTCGAAGGCGTCCGCCAGGGTCGTGATGATCTGCTCGGCGCGCTGCTCGTCGGACGTCATGGCGTCAGTCTCGCGCCGAGCCAGGGCCCCGGGCCGCGCGAGTCGACGGCTGATCCGTCGTCCACCCGACCCGCTCGGTGCGGGCCAGCTCGATCGCGTCGGCGAGCGTGGCGGGCAGACGCAGCTCGGCGAGGCGCTGCGCGACCGCCCGCCCGGGCACCGCCGGACGCAGCCACGGGGGCGCGACGACGTGCCGGCTGCGCCGGGCGATCCCGCGCTCGAGCGCTCGCAGCGCGGTGGGCAGCGGGGTCACGCCCGTGATCGTCCCCCCACCGGTGAGCAGCCGCGCCGTCTCGGTGGCGAAGCCCCGCTGCGTCATCTCGGTGTCGATCTCGGAGTAGTAGGCGACCCCGACCCTCGCCCCGGTGTGCCGGATCTCCAGACGCAGCGTGTTGCCGATCGCCTCGACGGCGGCCTTGCTCGCGGAGTAGGCACCGATGAGGGGCAGGTGGATCGCGGCGGCGAGCGACGCGGTCGCCAGGGCGTAGCCGCGCTCGTGGCTGATGTGCGGGCCCGCCGCGCGCAGCGTGTAGAAGGTCCCGAGCGCGTTGACGGCGAGGTGGGTCTCCATGACCCCCGGCTGCCCGCCGATGACGGGGAGCTGCCGGGCGATGCCGGCGTTGGCGACGACGACGTCGAGACCGCCCAGATCGGCGACGAGGCCTGCGACCGCGTCGTCAACCTCCGCAGGGTCGGAGACGTCGCACTCGCGCCAGGGGCCGCCGCACCGCCCGGCGACCTCCTCGAGCAGGGCCGGCTCGAGCCCGATCACGGCGACCTGCGCCCCGTGCGCGGCGAGCAGCTCGGCGAGCGCGGCGCCGATGCCCCGGGCCCCGCCCGTGACGAGCACCCGCCGTCCGCGCAGCGACGGGGTGTGCCGGGGGTTCGGTGCGAGGGCCATGCCCGACGCTAACCCCGGGCGCCGACGGCGGGGGCGAAGGGGGACCGCCTCAGCCCGCGGGGACCGCCGGCTGCTGCTGGGTGATGCAGTGGATGCCGCCGCCGCGGGCGTACAGCGGGCGGGCGTCGACGCCGACGACCTCGCGCCCGGGGTAGGCGGCACGCAGCACGGCGAGCGCCTCGTCGTCGCGCTCGTCCTCGAAGGTGCACGCGACGACCCCGCCGTTGCACACGAGGTGGTTGATGTAGCTCCAGTCGACCGGGCCCTCGTCGTCGGTGAGGGTGCGCGGTGCCGGCACGCGGACGACCCGCAATGGGTCCCCCTTCGCGTCCCGGGCGGCCGACAGGACGGCCTCCGCCTCGCGGCTCACCTCGTGGTCGGGGTGATCGTGGTCGTCCTGCCAGTGCACCAGCACCGTCCCCGGCTCGCTGAAGCAGGCGACGATGTCGACGTGCCCGCGGGTGCCGAAGGAGTCGTAGTCGCGGGTGAGGCCCCGGGGCAGCCAGATCGCCGTCGTCGCGCCGATGGTGCGGGCGAGCTCGGCCTCGACGTCCTCACGGGTGAGGCCGGGGTTGCGGCCCGGGTCGAGCTGGACGGTCTCGGTGAGCAGGACCGTGCCCTGGCCGTCGACGTGGATGCCGCCGCCCTCGTTGACGAGGGTCGAGGGCAGGTGCGCGCCGCCGGCGACGTCGGTGACGAGCTCGGCGACGCGCGCGTCGTCCTCCCAGCTCGCCCAGTCCTGACCGCCCCAGCCGTTGAAGACCCAGTCGACGCCGCCGAGGCGCCCGTCGCGCAGGACGAAGCTCGGGCCGATGTCGCGCATCCACGCGTCGTCGAGCGAGGCGACGACGATGTCGATCTCGTGCGGGCTGTCGGTGCCGAGGTGCTCCCGGGCGATGCGCACGTCCGGGCTGGTGACGACGACCGTCACCGGCTCGAAGCGGGCCACCGCGCGGGCCACGGCGGCCCAGGTGGTGCGGGCCTCCTCGGCGTCGGCGGCGGTCTCGCCGAGGGTGTAGCCGGCGCTCGGCCACGCCATCCACGTGCGCTCGTGCGGCTCCCACTCGGCCGGCATGCGCCAGGCGGGCTGGCTCACAGGGAGAGGCCCGTGCTCGTCGTCGGGCCGTCGAGCTCGCGGCGGTGCTCGGGCCGGATCGGCTCGGTGAGGACGCCGTAGGTGTCCGGGCGACGTGTCGCGAGGAAGGGGAAGAGCGCGAGCCAGTCCTCGCGCTGGGCGAGGTCGAGGTCGGCGACGAGCACCGCCTCCTCGTCGCGCGGGGCCTGGACGAGCACCCGGCCGTAGGGGTCGGAGATGAAGCTGCTGCCGTAGAAGTCGTTGACCCCTTCGTCGCCCGTGCGGTTCGGCACGACCATGAAGAGGCCGTTGGCGATGCCGTTGCCGACGATGACCTGCTGCCACAGCGGCTGCGTGTCGAAGTCGGGGTGGTCGGGCTCGGAGCCGATCGCCGTCGGGTAGCACAGGACCTGCGCGCCGCCGAGGGAGTACGCACGGGCGACCTCGGGGAACCACTCGTCCCAGCACGTCGGCAGACCGAGGCGAAGGGGGACCGAGGTCGCGACGTCGTGGACCGGGTACGCGTCGGCCGCCGGGCCCGCCCGGAAGTACTTGTCCTCGTAGTAACCGGCGGTGACGGGGATGTGGGTCTTGCGGGTGCGGGCGACGACCTCGCCGTCGGGGCTGACGACGACGGCGGAGTTGTAGCCCAGCCCGTCCTCGGGGCTGCCCGGGTCCGCGCCGTCCGCGCGGGCGGCGCGCTCGTAGAGCGAGGCGTGGACGAAGACGCCGTGCCGGGCGGCTGCCTCGCGCGCGAGGGTCACCGTCGGGCCGTCGTCGAGCGACTCGGCGCCCGGTCCGGGCGCCTCGGCGGGCAGGACGTCGGCGGGGTAGCGCAGCAGGGTGATCTCGGGCAGGAAGACGATCTCGGCACCGGCCTGCGCGGCCTGGCCGATCGCCTCGTCGAGCACGCGGGCGAGCTCGCCCGCGTCCTCGCGCCAGCGGTGCTGGACGAGGGCGACCCGCAGCGGGGCCTGGGTCGGCTCCTCGACTCGGGCGAGGCTGGTGGGCACGGCGTCGGCAGTGATGAGGCGCACGCGGGCAGTCTAGGGGCGGGGCGTGCCTAGACTTCGCGCGTGCGGATGAGTCAGTTCTGGTCGCTCATGGAGGGCGAGTTCGGTGCCGGGTACGCCCACACCCTCGCCCGCCACCAGGTCCTCGGCAGCCTCGGCGGGCGCAACGCCGTCGACGCCCTCGAGGCCGGTGTCCCGGCCCGCGAGGTGTGGCAGGCGGTCTGCGACGCGATGGACGTCCCGGAGTCGCGCCGGCTCGGCGAGGACGTGACGATGGACGTGCCCCGCCGGGTCATCGACTCCATCGGGGACTGATCGGCGTGGGCCACCGGATGTTCGTCGCGGTGGCCCTGCCCGAGGCGGTGCGCGAGGACCTCGCCGCCTTCCTCGAGCCCCGCGA
Source organism: Janibacter sp. UYMM211 (assembly GCF_040547045.1). Classification (NCBI taxonomy): domain Bacteria; kingdom Bacillati; phylum Actinomycetota; class Actinomycetes; order Micrococcales; family Intrasporangiaceae; genus Janibacter; species Janibacter sp. UYMM211. Next base: position 747,373 of record NZ_JBEPOY010000002.1, read on the forward strand.
GGGCATGCCGTGGGTGGACCCCTCGCAGTGGCACCTCACCCTGGCCTTCATGGCGTCCGTGCCCGCGGCCCGTGCGGACGAGCTCGTCGAGCGGCTCGCCCACGCGGCGGGACGGATCGCCCCCTTCGCCCTCTCGCTCGAGGGAGCGGGAGCTTTTCCCCACGCCGGTCGCGCCTCGGTGCTCTGGCTCGGCGTCGACGACGCCGCCCAGGACCCGCTGGCCCGGCTCGCTCGCGGGTGCCGGGCCGCGGCCTCGGTGTCGGGCGCGAGCCCGGACGGGCGGGCCTTCGTGCCGCACCTCACCCTCGCGCGGCTGCGCCGCCCGGTCGAGGCGACGCGGTGGCTGCGGGTCCTCGACGCGTGGCAGGCGGACCCCTTCGTCGTCGACGAGGTCGAGCTCGTCGCCTCCTTCCTCGGCGAAGGGGCGAAGGGGCGGCCCCGTCACGAGGTCGTCGCGACCGTGCCGCTCGGAGCGGACCCGTTGCCGCCGGGAGAGGCGCTGCGCGAGGGTTGACGCATGGCCGAGCGCTTCGTCGACGTGGATCTCAGCGGGGCCCGCTTCGAGCGGGTCGACCTGTCGGGGGCGGTGCTGCGCTCGGTCCTGGTCGACGGCGCCGAGATCGAGGCCCCGTGGCTGCTCGCCGGCGGTGCCGGCCTCGTCGTCAACGGCGTGGACGTGGCTCCCCTCGTCGACGCCGAGCTCGACGCCCGGATGCCCGGCCGGTCGCTGCGGCGTGCGGGCGACCCCGACGGGCTGAGGGCGGCGTGGGCGGCGCTGGAGCGGTCGTGGGAGCGGGTCCTGGAGCGGGTCGCGGCCATGCCGTCCGGCACGGTCGACGTGAGCGTCGACGACGAGTGGTCCTTCGCGCAGACCCTGCGTCATCTCGTCATGGCGACCGACACGTGGCTCGGGCGCGCGGTGCTCCGGCTCGAGCAGCCCTACCACCCCCTCGGCCAGCCGCACGCCGAGTACGAGACCGACGGCTACGACATGTCGGTCTTCACGACGCGGCAGCCGACGTACGAGGAGGTGCTCGAGGCGCGGGCAGGGCGTCAGCGGATGGTCCGTGAGCACCTCGCGACGCTCGTCGCCGACGACCTCGCCCAGGTGCGGGCCAACCCCTGGGCGCCGCAGCACGCGGAGACGACGCTGTCGTGCCTGCGCACGATCCTCGACGAGGAGTGGGAGCACCAGCGCTACGCGGTGCGCGACCTCGACCTGCTCCAGGCCCGGTCGGCGTCGTCGGACACTCAGCCGACGAACATGCAGAAGGGGTGACCGGCCGGGTCGGCGACGACGTAGAGGGGCTCCTCGGGGTCCTGCGAGCGGTCGAGGACGAGCCGGCCGCCGAGGTCGAGGGCCCGCCGCAGGTTGGCCTCGAGGGCAGGGACGTCGGGGACGGTGCAGTCGACGTGGAGCTGCATCGGCACGTCGTCGTCGGGCCAGGTCGTCGCGGTGAGCCGCTCGACCTGGTGGACGGCCAGGGCGCGCCCGCCGTCGGGCTGGTGCAGGACGAGCCAGTCGGCGTCGTCGCGCTCGCCCTCGGCCGGCGGCTCGTCGCCGGGTCGGTAGACGAGGCCGAGGAGACGGCGGTAGAACTCGGCGAGGGCTCGGGCGTCGGTGGTGTCGAGGACGGTCTGGCACAGGCGGGGGAGGGGGACCTCGCCCTCGTCGGGCCTGCTCCCGGGCTGGGTCGTCATCGCGTGTCCTCCTCGTGGCGGCCGTCGGCGGCCCGACACGCCGTCCGGCGCGTCGGTGCACGACCTCGAACACCTGTTCGGCTAGGTTTGTGCACAGCGGTCATCCCGACGGCATCAGTATCCACAGCCTCACGGCGGCTGGGGTCGTTGTCGGTGGTGGTCCCTAGCGTCTGACCCGACAGCACGACGAGACCGACCGTGCGACGGTTCGCCGGTGGGCGCGCCCGACCCGAGCAAGAACAGGCAGGTACCTGGCATGGCTGATGTCACCGCCATCGACACCAAGCTCCACGAGCAGAAGCTGAAGTCCCTCGACTCCGTCATGGGCCAGATCGAGAAGTCGCACGGCAAGGGCGCGATCATGCGCCTGGGCGACGACGTCCGGCCGCCCATCGCCGTCATCCCGACCGGGTCGATCTCCCTCGACATCGCGCTCGGCATCGGCGGGCTGCCCCGCGGCCGGGTGGTCGAGATCTACGGCCCCGAGTCGAGCGGCAAGACGACGGTCGCTCTCCACGCCGTCGCCAGCGCCCAGCGCGCCGGTGGCATCGCGGCCTTCATCGACGCCGAGCACGCCCTCGACCCCGAGTACGCCAAGAAGCTCGGCGTCGACACCGACGCACTCCTCGTCTCCCAGCCCGACACCGGTGAGCAGGCGCTCGAGATCGCCGACATGCTCATCCGCTCCGGTGCTCTCGACATCATCGTCATCGACTCGGTGGCGGCGCTCGTGCCGCGCGCCGAGATCGAGGGCGAGATGGGCGACAGCCACGTCGGTCTCCAGGCCCGTCTCATGAGCCAGGCGCTGCGCAAGATCACCGGTGCGCTCAACACCTCGGGCACGACGGCGATCTTCATCAACCAGCTCCGCGAGAAGATCGGCGTGATGTTCGGCTCCCCGGAGACGACGACCGGTGGCAAGGCGCTGAAGTTCTACGCCTCCGTGCGTCTCGACGTCCGGCGCATCGAGACGCTCAAGGACGGCAGCGAGCCGGTCGGCAACCGCACCCGCGTCAAGGTCGTCAAGAACAAGGTCTCCCCGCCCTTCAAGCAGGCGGAGTTCGACATCCTCTACGGGCAGGGCATCTCCCGCGAGGGCGGTCTCATCGACCAGGGCGTCGACCACGGCTTCGTGCGCAAGGCCGGTGCCTGGTACACGTACGAGGGCGACCAGCTCGGCCAGGGCAAGGAGAACGCCCGCAACTTCTTGAAGGACAACCCGCAGCTCGCCGACGAGATCGAGGTCAAGATCAAGACCAAGCTCGGCATCGGGGTCCCGGTCGAGGAGCCCGAGGGCAGCGTCGACGTCCCGGTCGACTTCTGATCGCACCGGCTGACGCCGACACGCAGAGCTGATCGCCCGCGATGAGCAGCACCGACGAGACCGCCGCGCCCGGCACGCCCCAGGAGCAGACCCTGGAGCGGCTGCGCGCGGCGGTCGCGCGTGCCCAGGCGGGGGAGCCGACCCCGGGCGGGCAGAGCGCGCCGAGTGCGCCGAGCGGGCCCCCGCCGCCCGAGGCGCCCGACGACGACGCCGACCCCCGGGCGGTGGCCCGGGCCGTCGTGCTGCGGGCGCTCACCGGGTCGCCGAAGTCGCGCGCCGAGCTCGAGCGCACGCTGCGGCGCAAGGGCTGCCCCGACGACGTCGCCGCCGAGGTGCTCGACCGCATGGAGCACGTGGGCCTCGTCGACGACGAGGCGTACGCGCAGATGTTCGTGCGCTCCAAGCGCACCGGTCGGGGCCTGGCCCGGCGGGCGCTGCAGCACGAGCTGCGGGCGAAAGGGGTCGACGACGAGACGGCGAGCGGGGTGCTCGCCCAGATCGACGTCGACGACGAGCGCGACGTCGCGCGTGAGCTCGTCGCGAAGAAGCTGCGCTCGATGCACGGCCTCGAGCGGGTCGTGCAGACCCGCCGCCTCGCGGGGATGCTCGCCCGGAAGGGCTACTCCTCGGAGATCTCCCGTCAGGTGATCGCCGAGTCCCTCGACGCGCTGCCCGAGCACCAGCGCGACTGACTGACCCGCGCACCCTGTCGCACCCCGGCATGGGGAGCGCTCCCCATTCCCCACCGCGAGGGGCCCGCCCTAGCGTCGCTGGCACACCGGCGAGGGAGCGGGCATGGGCACGAGCGGTCACGAGCACGACCACGACGAGCACGAGCACCAGGGCGGGGGCAGGACCCGCTCGATGACCATCCGGCGGGTCAGCCTGCCGGCCTTCGAGACCGCCCTCGCGGCGGCCACCGGTGAGGACGTGCCGGCGCCGGAGGGAGCCTGGGCAGAGCTGGAGCGCGCCGAGATCGCGAGCGGTGGGACGCTGCTCCCGTCGTGGGCTCGTGCCCTCGCGGCAGCCCCGGGAGCGCCGGTGCAGGTGCGCGTCGTCGCCCGCCAGGACCTCGTCTCCTTCGAGAGCGACATCGCCCTGCTGCCCGGCATCGCGCTCGTGCGCACGCAGCGGGTCCGCCTGCGCGCCACGGCCGAGGGCTACGAGGCGGTGGGGCGAGAGGGCGCCGTCGAGCTCGTCGCGGTCCAGCCCGAGCAGCTGTGGGCGGCCGTGCGCAGGGTGCTGCCGCCCCACGAGGCGCTGCGGGCAGCCGCTCATGTGACCCCGCTGAGCCGCGAGCGCCATCTCGCGCCGCCGCGCGGTGTCGCCGAGGACCTGAGTCGACGCGTCGAGGCCGACCCGCTCGGGCGCACCCCCGGCGCCGTCCTCGAGTCCGCCGTCGACGACCCCGAGCTGTCGGCGGTGCTCGCCGGCGGCGAGGCCCAGGTCGCCCTGACCGTCCTGGCGCGCACCGGCGCGGACGTCGTCGTGCCGGTGGGCAGCGGCCACTGGGTGCTCGCTGACGAGCACCTGTGCGCCGTGCGCACGGCGTCCGGGACGCTCGACGTCGTCGGGGTCGAGCCGGGTGACGTCGCCGCCCAGCTGCGCTACCTCGTCACCGGCGCCCACGCTCTCGTCGACGAGGCGATCACCGGGCAGGTCGGGGCATGAGCGTCACCGAGGGCCTCGACCCCGCGCTCGTGCGCGAGGTGGCCGCGCACCTCGCCGACCAGGCGGGCCGTGCCGACGACGTCGGCACGAGTGGCACCGCGATGCTGCGCGTCCTCGACGGGTGCTGGGCCGGGGGCGACGTCGAGGACTTCGCCCGGGGGTGGCAGCAGGCTGCGCCGTCGATCTCGGCGGCGGCTCACGCGCTGCGCTCGGCCGCTGACGACCTCGAGCGCCAGGTCGCCGACCAGGAGGGCACGAGCGGCGGTCGCGCCCCGTCGGTGCCGGTGGCCCACGAGCCGCCCGCCCGGCCCTGGTGGCAGGACGCGTGGGAGGGCGCGGGCGACCTCGCCGACGACCTCCTCGGCGCGGGCGAGGAGGTGCTCGACACCGTCGCCGACGGCGCGGGATGGCTCGGGGACCGTGCCGAGGACGGGCTGGACTGGCTCGGTGACCCCGGCGAGGACACCGGGCGCTGGCTGGGCGACCGCGCGAGCGATCTCGTCGTCGGGCTGTCCCGGTACGGGGAGAGCGTCGCTCACACCTTCGTCCGCCTCACCGAGTCAGCCGGCCACCACCTCGACCTCTTCACCGACGTCTTCACGCAGGGTCGGTGGCCCCGTCTCAGCGAGGTCGTCGCGAGCACCCTGCTCCTCGGCGGGAGCGTCGCCAACCTCGCCGGGGCGCTGCTCACCGGGCAGGACCTCGACCTCCTCGACGACGGCACGGGCACCATCACCGGCTCCACCGAGCTGTCGACCTCGGGCTCGGTCGACGGGCACCCCGCGCTGCGCCGGCCGACCTCGCTCGCCGAGATCATGCTCGGCACGACGGACGCGTACGCGGTCGACGGCTCGATCCGCGTCACCCAGGTGACGCAGCCGGACGGCAGCACCGCCTACGTCGTCGCCACGCCGGGCACCCAGTCCTGGGGGCCGACGACGGGGAGCAACACCTTCGACCTCACCGGCAACCTCGTCGCGATGTCCGGGCAGCAGTCGGCGGCGATGCAGGCGGTGCAGGAAGCGATGGCGCAGGCCCAGATCCCGCCGGACGCGCCGGTCATGCTCGTCGGCCACTCCCAGGGCGGCATCATCACGACCGCCCTGCTCGAGGACCCCGCCTTCACGTCGCGGTACGACATCACCCACTCGTTGACCTACGGCGCACCCGTCGACACCTTCGACACCGATCCCTCCGTCCTGCGCCTGGACCTCCAGCACGCCTCCGACGCGGTGCCGCGTCTCGACCTCGGCGACTCGCTCTCCAACCCCCTGGTGCCGCTCGTGCCGCTGCCGAACCTCGACCAGCTGGCCCACGGGAACGGGCCGGGCGCGACCACGGTCACCCTGCCCGACCCCTCCGGCCTCCTCGACCTCGCCGGCAACCACTCGCACGCCGCCTACGCCGACTCGGTCGCCGCGTCGCAGGACCCGGCAGTCTCGGCCTACGAGGCGAGCCTGGCGGCCTTCCTCGCCGAGGACGGCGCGGCGGTCACGGGCACGGACTACGAGGTCGGCCGGGAGGACTGAGCGGGCCCGCTGGCATGCTGGCCCGACGAAGGGAGGGCCACCATGGGCCTGCTGAGCCGGCTGCTGCGTCGTGACGACCTCGACGTCGAGCAGCTCACCGCTGCGGTCGCCGCCGTCGACGGCGTGCGCGGGGTCGAGCTCGCCGTGCGCGAGACCGGCGGTGCGGGCCGGGTCCTCGAGGGCGTGGTCGTCGTGCCGCAGACCGGGGGAGCGGCGGTCCTGCGGGCCGCGCTCGAGACCCTCTCGGACGCCCTCGGCCCGGACCCCCTTCGCCTCACGCTCTACGTCGAGGGGCAGGTCGAGGGCGGCGGGAGCCGTCTGACCTCGGCAGACGCCGGTCTGCCGCTCAACCCCACCTCGGTGCAGCTGTGGCGGCACCGAGGATCGGGTGGTCGAGGGTGAGGCCTGCGACCCCCTGCTGTGCGAGGGTGACCCCGTGACCCAGGTGCAGCGACAGTCCCAGGGCCCCGCCGCTCGTTCGCTCTTCGCCGACTACGCGGCCGGCCCGGCGTGGGACGAGATGTTCGCGGCTGGCGCGCAGGAGCCGCGGCAGCCGTACAAGCCGATCCATCACACCCTGCGCTCGATGGAGCCCGAGAGCCTCAAGGAGCGGGCCGACGCGCTCGCCCGGATGTTCCTCGACCAGGGCGTGACCTTCGACCACGCCGGCGAGGAGCGCCCCTTCCCTCTCGACGCCGTGCCCCGCGTCATCGACGCCGAGAGCTGGCAGAGCGTCGAGAGCGGGGTCGCGCAGCGCGTCCAGGCGCTCGAGGCCTTCCTCGACGACATCTACTCGCGGCAGGGCTCGATGCCGCGTGCCGTCGAGGACGGGATCATCCCGTGGGGGCTCATCGCGACGTCGAGCCACTTCCACCGCGCCGTCGCCGGGCTGCGTCCCGCGAACGGCGTGCGGGCCCACGTGAGCGGCATCGACCTCATCCGTGACGAGCAGGGCGACTTCCGCGTGCTCGAGGACAACGTCCGGGTGCCCTCCGGTGTCTCCTACGTCATCGCCAACCGCCGCGCGATGGCCAACGTCTTCCCCGAGGCCTTCGCGACGATGCGCATCCGGCCCGTCCACGACTACCCGCGCCTGCTCCTCCACGCGCTGCGCGCCGCGGCGCCCGAGGGGCGCAGCAACCCCACGGTCGTCGTGCTCACCCCGGGCGTCTACAACAGCGCCTACTTCGAGCACACCCTGCTCGCCCGGATGATGGGCGTCGAGCTCGTCGAGGGGCGCGACCTCGTCGTGCGCGACGGCGAGGTGCGGATGCGCACCACCCAGGGCGAGGAGCGCGTCGACGTCATCTACCGGCGCATCGACGACGACTTCCTCGACCCGGTGCACTTCCGCCGCGACTCGATGCTCGGCGTCACCGGGCTCGTCTCGGCGCTGCGAGCCGGGCGCGTCACCCTCGCCAACGCCATCGGCAACGGCGTCGCCGACGACAAGCTCGTCTACTCCTACGTGCCCGACCTCATCCGCTACTACCTCGACGAGGACCCGATCCTGCGCAGCGTCGACACCTACCGGTGCAACGAGCCCGAGGCACTCGCCGAGGTGCTCGAGCGGCTCGACGAGATGGTCGTCAAGCCGGTCGACGGCTCCGGCGGCAAGGGCCTGGTCATCGGCCCGAAGGCGACCGGCGAGGAGCTCGACCAGCTGCGCGCCAACCTGCGGCGCGACCCGCGCGGGTGGATCGCCCAGCCGGTCGTCCAGCTCTCGACCGTGCCGACCCTCATCGACGGCCAGCTCCGCCCGCGCCACGTCGACCTGCGCCCCTTCGCGGTCAACGACGGCGACCAGGTGACGGTGCTGCCCGGCGGGCTGACGCGCGTCGCGCTGCCCGAGGGCCAGCTCGTGGTCAACTCCAGCCAGGGCGGCGGCAGCAAGGACACGTGGGTGCTCGCGGGCCGGTACGCCAAGGTGCCGACGACCGACGACGCGGAGGTCATCCTCCTCGGCGCCAACCGGCCGATGACGACGGACGCAGACGCGCCCCCGGCCGACCCGCTGCCGGGCGAGCCCGACCTCGGGCAGGACGCACCCCCCTTCGCCGTCCCCGACGAGGTCACCGTCGTCGAGCGGGAGGAGCGCTGATGCTCAGCCGGATCGCGGACTCGCTCTTCTGGATCGGCCGGTACATCGAGCGGGCCGACGGCACCGCCCGGATGGTCGACGTCCTGCGCCTGTCCCTCGTCGAGGACCCGGGCCAGGACGAGAGCTACACCTCCTCGATGCTCCTCGGCGGCATCATGGGCTACGACGACGTGGCCCATGACGTCGACTACTCCGACGTCGCCGCGCGTCTCGTCTTCGACGCGAGCAACCCCAGCGCCGTCTCCGGGTCCTGGCTCGCCGCCCGGGAGAACGCCCGGCGTGCCCGCGAGACCCTCTCGACCGAGCTGTGGGAGGTCATCAACACCTCGTGGCGCCGGTGGAACGGCCTCGGGGCGAGCACCGCCACCCAGCAGCACCTCAGCTGGGTCACCGAGCGTGCCGCCCTCGTCGCCGGCATCGCCGACTCGACGATGAGCCACGACGAGGCCTGGGAGTTCCTCAGCCTGGGCCGCTCGCTCGAGCGGGCCGACATGACGGCGCGCATCGTCGCGACCGGGGCGCTCCAGGGCGGCCCGAGCTGGGGTGTCGTGCTCGCGAGCTGCGGTGCCCAGCAGGCGATGCTGCGCACGATGCGAGGGATGATCACCGACCGCACGGCCGCGGCCTTCCTCACCCTCGACCGGCGCTTCCCGCGCTCCGTCCTCGCCGCGCTGCGCGACGCGGAGGACCGGCTCACGGTGCTCGCGCCCGACATCGACCGCGTCGGCTTCTCCGACGAAGCCCGTCGCATCCTCGGGCAGACCCGTACCCAGCTCGAGTACGCGAACCCCGACGACGTGCTCGAGGACCTGCCGACGATGATGGGCATGGTGCAGCGCTCGGTGACCCGGGCGTCGGACGAGATCGGGGCCCGCTACTTCCGCTCGGGCCCGGTCCAGGAGTGGACGGGGGAGATCCTGTGAGCAGCCGCCGGCACCGCGTCACGCACCGCTCGACGATGCGCTACCAGGGCGAGGTCGTCGCCTCGCACAACGAGCTGCGGATGACCCCGCTGACCGACGCCGGTCAGACCACCCTCGAGGCGCGCATCCGGATCCGCCCCCACTCGTGGAGCAACGTCTACACCGACCACTGGGGCACCTCCGTCATGGCCGTCGAGTCCCAGGGCGCCCACGAGGTGCTCGAGATCGAGGCCATCTCGACCGTCGAGCGCACCGAGGTGGTCGCCGAGGCGTCCGCCAGCGGATGGGACTCGCTCGCCGAGCCCGGCATCTGCGACCGGCTCAGCGAGCTGCTCGCGCCCACCCCGCGCACGCAGGCCTCGCCCGACCTCGCCGAGATCGCCCGGGCCGCGCGCGACGAGCCCACGCCGCGGGCCGCGGCCCAGGCCATCTCCGCGAAGGTCCACGAGCGCATGCGCTACTCCGAGGGCGCGACCCAGGTGAGCAGCACCGCCGAGGACGCGTGGAGCACCGGCCAGGGCGTGTGCCAGGACTTCGCGCACGTGACCCTCGCGGCGCTGCGCTCGATCGGCGTGCCCGCGCGCTACGTGTCGGGCTACGTGGCCCGGCAGCCCGACCTGCAGCGCGGCCAGTCCTGCCCAGGGGACTCGCACGCGTGGATCGAGATCTGGGACGGAGCCTGGTTGCCCTATGACCCGACCCACCTCGCCCCGGTCGGGCTCGACCACGTCGTCGTCGGGCGAGGCCGCGACTACGACGACGTCGCCCCCTTCCGCGGGATGTACGCCGGGCCCGAGCTCGCCGACCTCGACGTCGAGATCACCTTCACCCGGGTCAGCTGAGAGGGCGGGGGTGCCCGTCACCGCGCCGAGCGGCGAGAGCCTGCGGGACCAGCTGCGTCCCGTCCCGGTCGACGCGCTGCGTCTCGCAGCGGCCGTGAGCCTCGTGCCCGGCACGCTGGGCTGGGGCTTCATCGGCTTCGCGCTCTTCATGCTCGTCCTCGGCGGCTCGATGGTGCCGCGGGCGCTGCGCACGCCCGCGCCGCTCGACCTCGCGTACTGCGCGACGATCCTCGTCGGCGCGTGGGCCGCGATGCTCGACTGGTACGTCGCCGTGAGCTGGCTCGACCTCGTCGTGCACGCGGCGATGACCGGCCTCGTGGGCGCCGTCGGCTACGCGGCCCTCGACCGCGTCGGGGTCTTCGGGCGCGACGTGCCGCGCGCCGGGGTCGTCGTCGTGAGCACGACGATCGCGACCACCCTGGCCCTGCTGTGGGAGATGGGCGAGTGGTTCGGCCACACCTACCTCGACGACCGCATCCAGGTCGGCTACGACGACACGATCGGCGATCTCGCCGCGGGTGTCGTCGGGGCCGCCGTCGCCGCCGTCCTGCTCGCGCTGAGCATGCCCGGCCGACGGGACCGCTCGTGAGCGCCCGGGCACCGCTCGCCCCGGTGCTGCCCTCGGTCTCCGTCGTCATCCCCTCGCGTGACGACGCCGAGGCCCTGCGCACCTGCCTCGACCTCCTCGCCCGCCAGAGCGTGGCCCCCTTCGAGGTCGTCGTCGTCGACAACGGGTCGAGCGACGGCACCGCCGAGCTGGCCCGCAGCCTCGGTGCGGTCGTCGTCGACGAGCCGCGCGTGGGCATCCCGTCCGCCGCGGCGGCGGGCTACGACGCGGCGCAGGGCGACGTCATCGCCCGCCTCGACGCGGACTCCCGGCCCGGGCGCCGATGGGTCGAGCGCGTGGCCCGCTCGATGCGCGACCCGCGACGCGACGCGGTGACCGGTGTCGGCACCTTCTACGACCTGCCACGCCCCGTCGGGGGTGCCGTCGCCGCCCTCTACCTCGCCGCGTACTACGTGCTCAGCCATCTCGCCCTCGGCCACACGGTCCTGTGGGGGTCGAGCATGGCGGTGCGCCGGCGTACGTGGCTCGCGGTGCGCGACGACGTGCACCGCGACGACCCCGAGCTGCACGACGACATGGATCTGGCCTTCGTCCTCGGACCGACGCGTCGGGTGCGGCTCGCGCCGAGCCTGCACGTCGGGGTGTCGGCCCGCTCGCTGCGGGGCGCCTCGCAGATGCGTCGGCGCTTCGAGCGCGCCTTCCGCACCCTCGAGGTCAACTGGCGGGTGCACCCGCCGTGGCTGCGCTGGCGCGACCGGGTCGAGCGCGCGCAGAGCGAGGTCAGCGACCGGGCAGGCCGATCGTCACGACGATCATCAGCTGGGTGACGAGGAAGCCCGTGAGGTAGTTGAGCCACAGGAAGCGTCGCCAGCCCGCATGGGCCCGCTCGCACTGCGCGTCGGTGAGGCGCAGGTACGGCACGACGTTGGCGACGTAGGGCAGGACGAGCGCGGCCGCGAGCGTGCTCGGCCAGGGCAGGACGAGCAGGAGCAGCCCGCCGAGCACGTACGCCAGCAGGGCGAAGCACGTCGTCACCCGGGCACCGAGCACGGTGCCGACCGAGGAGATGCCACCGGCCCGGTCGGCCTCGATGTCCTGGACCGCGCCGAAGGCGTGCGACCCGACGCCCCAGGCGAAGAAGCCGCCGAGCGCGGCAAGGGTCACCGGGTCGAAGGCCCCTCCGGCGAGCGCGATGCCGAGGACCGCAGGGCTGACGAAGTGGGTGCTCGAGGTGAGGGAGTCGACGAAGGGCCGCTCCTTGAAGCGCAGCCGGGGCGCCGAGTACGCGACGACCGCGAAGACGCTCACGGCGAGCACGAGGGTCGAGCGCGGGTCGCCCAGGAGCACGAGGGCGAGGACGAAGGGGATGTTGGTCACGGCGACGGCCCACAGGGTGGTCCGGTGCAACGACCGGTCGAGGACGACCCCTTCGACACCTCCCTTGCGCGGGTTGCGGATGTCGGACTCGTAGTCGAAGACGTCGTTGACGCCGTACATCAGCAGGTTGTACGGCACGAGGCACCACAGGGTGCCGACGACCCACACGAGGTCGACCCGGCCGCCGGCGAGCAGGTACGCGGCGGCGAAGGGGTAGGCGGTGTTGACCCAGGACAGCGGCCGCGAGGACGCGAGGACGTGGGCGAAGGGGGAGACCGGCGCCGCCCGCTCGCCGGGCGCGGTGGTCATCGGCGGGCTCCCCGGGTGGCCCGCGGGTCGTCGGGCGAGAGCAGCAGGGCGAGGGCGGGCAGGGCCGTCGCGGCGGCGACCGGCCAGGCGAAGTCCTCCAGCGGGGCCAGGCCGACGTGGATGCCGGAGAGCTGGGACTCGTCGAAGCGGAAGAGGTCGACGGCGATCATCACGTTGTCGAAGACGGCGGTGAGCACGACGAGGGCCAGGGCCGTCGCGGCCGTCGCGAGCCACCAGCGCCGGTCGGGCCGGCGCAGGACGGTCGCGGCGACGAGGACGAGCACCGAGGCGGCGAGGAAGCAGGCGGCCAGGCCGGCGTACGTCATGAGGTCGCCTCGCCACCGGCGAGCAGGCGCGAGAAGAGTCCGTGGAGCACGCAGGTGATGTAGCTGAGGAAGACGATGAAGAAGATCTCCTCGACGGGCAGCTCGGGCAGCAGCTCGGCACCGGTCATCGCCGGGGACTCGCCGCGCACGTACATGCCCGACTCGATCGCCACGAGGTCCCACACGAGGAAGAGCAGGGTGCCGGCGGCGACGACGCCGAGGGTGCGCCGGGGCCGGTCGAAGAGGGCGAGGCGCCAGCGGTGGTCGACGAGACCCATGCAGAGCGTCGAGACGACGACGAAGCCGAGGTACAGCAGACCCACTCAGCCCACCTCGACGTCGGTGGCGGCCGCGGTGGCGCTGGGCCCGCTCGAGGAGTCGCCGCGCAGCCGCTTGAGCACGAGCTCGGCGCTGATGAGGCACATCGGCAGCCCGATGCCCGGGCGGGTGGAGTAGCCGGCGTAGTAGAGGCCGTCGACCTTCTTCGAGACGTTGTCGGCGCGGAAGAAGGCGCTCTGCCGCAGGACGTGACCGGGCCCGAGCATGCTGCCCGAGTACGAGGCGAGGTCCTGCGCGAAGTCCTGCGGGCCGACGGTGCGGCGCACCTCGACCCGGTCGGCGAGGTCCGGCACCCCCGCCCACGAGGAGATCTGCTCGATCGCCGCGTCCACCGCCCGCTCGACGCGCGGGTCGCCGGCGCCGTCCGTGCCGCCCCGGCCGATCGTCGGGTCGGCCGGGACCGGCACGAGGACGAAGAGGTTCTCCTTGCCGGCGGGGGCGACGGTGGTGTCGCTCGCCGACGGACGGCACACGTAGATCGACGCGGGGTCGGGGACCTGGGGGTCGGGGCCGAGGATGTCGTCGAAGTTGCGGCGCCAGTCGGTGGTGAAGAAGAGCGAGTGGTGCGCGAGCTGCGGCAGCTCGCCGTCGACGCCGAGCATCGCGAGCACCCCGCCGGGCCCGGGGTCGACCCGCTCCCACCACGACTGCGGGTAGGTCTGCAGGTGCTCGGGGAGGAGCTCGGTCTCCACGTGGTGCAGGTCGGCCGCGCCGACGACGACGTCGCACGTGATCTCCGCGGTCGTGCCGTCGGCCTCGTCGACACCCACCCCGGTGACCCGGGGGCTGCGTCCGGAGGTGGTGCGGATGCCCGTGGCCGTCGTGCTCGTGCGGATCCGCACCCCGTGACGCTCGGCTGCTCGCACGAGCGCGTCGACGAGCGTCGTGAAGCCGCCCTGCGGGTAGAGCACGCCCTCGGCGAGGTCCATCCAGCTCATGAGGTGGTACATGCTCGGAGCCCGGTCGGGGGAGGTGCCGAGGAAGACGGCGGGGTAGCCGAGCACCTGGCGCAGCCGGGGGTCCTCGAAGCGCGCGGCGACGTGCGACTCCAGCGAGCGGGTGAGCAGACCCGACAGCCGAGGCCCGTTGCGCAGCACGTCGGTGTTGAGCAGCGAGGTGCCCGAGTCGAAGCTCGTGTAGAGGAATCGGTCGACGGCCAGCTCGTAGACGTGCTCCGCCGAGTCGAGGTAGTCCGACAGGGCCGCGCCCGCTCCCGGCTCGAGGGACTCGAAGAGCGCCTCGTTGGCCGCGCGGGTCGCCTGGACGTCGAGCGGCCCGTCGTGGTCCTCGAAGAAGACGCGGTAGCCGGGGTCGAGACGCACGAGGTCGAGCTCGTCGTGCACGTCCGTCCCGAGCATGTCGAAGAAGTGCTCGAAGACCTGGGGCATGAGGTACCACGACGGCCCGGTGTCGAAGCGGTAGCCGTCGTGCTCCCACAGGCCGGCCCGGCCGCCCGGTCGCTCGCCGCGCTCGACGAGCTCGACCTGCCAGCCGTCGGCGGCGAGCAGCGCCGCGGTCGCCAGACCGCTCACGCCACCCCCGATGACGCAGACGGTGCCGGGCTCTCGGGGGGCGCTCGCGCGGCCGGTCCACGGCAGGGGCCTCATCGTTCGCCCCGCACGAGGGTGTCGAGCACGAGGGCGGCCTTGCGCGGCCCGGGCACGCGGACGCGCTCCTGTCGCAGCTGCTCCGCCGGGGTCTGGCGCAGCCGGGCGGAGAGCTCGGCGAAGAGCCGGTGGGCCACCCTCACCGCCCGTCGGCTGCTCGGGGGCAGCCGGTCGACGGCGAGCGCCGCGACCGCGAGGTCGGCGTCGACGTCGTCGAGGAGCCGGTCGCGCTGGGCGTCGTCGAGGCCGCGGGGGTCGACCCCGGGGAAGTACCCGCGGCCCAGGTCGTCGCTGTCGGCGGCGATGTCGCGCAAGAAGTTCACCTTCTGGAAGGCGGCGCCGAGGCGCCGGGCCCCGGGGGCCAGCTGCTCGTAGGACTGCTCGGGCGACGGCTCGTCGGCGACGAAGGCGCGCAGGCACATGAGCCCGACGACCTCGGCCGACCCGTGCACGTAGGTCGCGAAGCTCTCGGGGTCGTGGGTCGTGCGGGTGAGGTCGGTGCGCATCGAGGCGAAGAAGGGCTCGACGAGGTCCATCCCGATCCCGCACCCCCGGGCGGTGCGGGCGAAGGCGTGGACGACGAGGTCCGAGCTCAGCCCTCGCTGCAGCGCGTGCCGGACCTCCTGCTCGAGGTGGTCGAGCACGACCCGCTGCTCCTGCGCGCCGACGCCAGGCCGCGGTGCGTCGACGACCTCGTCGGCGACCCGCACGAGCGCGTAGATGCTGCGGACCTGGGCGCGCACCGGCTCCTCGAGCAGCCGGCTGGCCAGCCCGAAGGAGCTCGAGTACCGCTCGATGACGAGCTCTGCGGCCGCCTGGGCGGTCGCGTCGTAGCGCACGTGGGCCGGGCCCTCGTCGAGACGACGTCGGCGGGACGCGATCACGCGGCGCCCTGCTCGAGGGCACCGGAGAGCTCGCCGACCCAGGTGACGAGAGCCGGCGGCAGGGCGAGGTCGGCGGCCAGGCCGGTCGCGGAGCGCAGGCGCTGCGTCGCGAGCTCGCTGACGAA
Source organism: Janibacter sp. UYMM211 (assembly GCF_040547045.1). NCBI lineage: Bacteria > Bacillati > Actinomycetota > Actinomycetes > Micrococcales > Intrasporangiaceae > Janibacter > Janibacter sp. UYMM211. The sequence continues at coordinate 762,999 of NZ_JBEPOY010000002.1, forward strand.
GGAGCGAGACCCCGCGGCGGTGAGCGCGGCGCGCACCCGCTCCACGCCCTGCTCGTCGAGCTCGGGGTCGCCGAGGTGCCGCTCGATGACCGGCCACGCCGAGGTCGTGCGGGCGTGGACGACGAGCGGCGTGCGCTTGCCCTCACGCAGGTCGCCGGCGACGACGTCCTTGCCGGTCTGGGCCGGTGCGCCGAAGACGCCCATGAGGTCGTCGAGCAGCTGGAAGGCCAGGCCGAGGTCGCGTCCGATGCGCCCGAGCCCGTCGACGACGGCTCCCGAGGCCCCGGCGAGCACCGCGCCGCACTGCATCGGCAGGCTGAAGGAGTAGACGGCCGTCTTCTGCTCGGCGACGGTCAGCGCCTCCTGCAGGGTCGGCTCCTGCGCCCCGAGCGAGAGCCGTACGTCCGCGAGCTCGCCGGCTGCGGAGACGGCCAGGGCGTGGTCGAAGAGGTCGAGCATGTGGTGCACCCGGTCGCGCTCGACGGGCGCCGTGGCGACGGCGCGCAGGGCCGCGCCGAGGGCGAGGTCGCCGGTGAGGATCGCGCCGGCGGTGGCGTACGAGTGCGCCGAGGCCGGCGGTGCGCCACCCTCGAGCGCGTCGGCCCGGAAGCGCCCGGGCGCGCTCGGGGCGCCCCGTCGCAGGTCGTCGCCGTCGATGACGTCGTCGTGGACGACGAAGGCGGTGTGCAGCAGCTCGACGGCGTCGGCGACCTGCCCGACGGCCGGCCCGGCGTCGCCGCCGAGCAGGTCGTGCACCGAGTGGACGAGGCGGGGACGGAAGCGCTTGCCGCCGCTCGCGGCCGAGGCGAGGGCGTCCTGGAGGACCTCGGCGTCACCGAGGTCGACCGCCGGGCCGCGAGGGTCCGGCCCGGTGAGGTGCGCGGCGTAGGTCGTGGGGCCCGGGTCGGTGCCCGCGCTCATGCGGGGTCACCCACGGCGTCGAGGGCGCTGGCGCCGACGGGCAGCTGCTCGAGCTGCATGACGAGCCACGGGCTGAGCGCCCACGGGGCGACCTCGGCCGTCGTGCGCAGCTCGCGCGGGGTGACCCAGCGCGCCTCGACGGCCTCGCCGGGGTTGAGCTGCGGGGCGGCCGTCGCGCGGGCGAGCCACACCGGGCACACCTCGTGCTCGACGACGCCCGAGGCGTCGACGGCGCGGTAGCGGAAGTCGGGGAGCATCGGCTCGAGGTGGTCCAGGACGAGGCCGAGCTCGTGCTCGGCGTACCGGTGCACCGCGTCGACCGGGTCCTCGCCGGGTCGGGGGTGGCCGCAGAAGGCGTTGGTCCACACCCCGGGCCAGGCCCGCTTGCCCAGGGCGCGGCGGGTGAGGAGCAGGCGTCCGGCGCCGTCGGTGACGTGGCAGGAGAAGGCGAGGTGGAGCGGGGTGTCGGTCGTGTGCACCTCCGCCCGGGGGGCGGTGCCGGTGGGCACGCCGTCGTCGTCGAGCAGGACGACGAGGTCTGCTGCGTCGCGGTCCTGCGGGGCCGTGGCGTCCATCGGTCGCCCTCTCGTCGGCACGCGTCCGCGCACCGGGTCAGGGCCCCGCGAGAGCGGGGCCGGTCGGTCACGGCCCTGTGCCGGGTCCGCACCCTCGCCGGGCGGTCTCGACCGGGCCGCTGCGCCCAGCATGTCACGAGGACCGGGGGCTCCCGGGCGTCGGGGGCCGCCCCGGACGAAGGGGGCAGCGCCCCCCTTCGCCCGCGCGGTCGGCGCCGACGGGAGGGCCGACTACCCTGGATCGGTCATGACTGCTGCGCCCAAGACCTACGACGTGCGCACCCACGGGTGCCAGATGAACGTGCACGACTCCGAGCGCCTCGCCGGCCTGCTCGAGACGGCGGGGTACGTCGACCTCGCCTCGGTGCCCGAGGGCGAGCGCGGCGACACCGCCGACGTCGTCGTCTTCAACACCTGCGCCGTGCGCGAGAACGCCGACAACAAGCTGTACGGCAACCTCGGCCAGCTGCGCCCGCACAAGCAGCGCAACCCCGACCTGCAGATCGCCGTCGGCGGCTGCATGGCGCAGAAGGACCGCGACACGATCGTGCAGCGCGCGCCGTGGGTCGACGTCGTCTTCGGCACCCACAACATCGGCTCGCTGCCGGCGCTGCTCGACCGCGCGCGGCACAACCGCGAGGCACAGGTCGAGATCCTCGAGTCCCTCGAGACCTTCCCCTCGACGCTGCCGACGCGCCGCGACTCCGCGTACTCGGGGTGGACCTCGATCTCGGTCGGGTGCAACAACACGTGCACCTTCTGCATCGTCCCCGCGCTGCGCGGCAAGGAGAAGGACCGCCGGCCGGGCGAGATCCTCGCCGAGGTCGAGGCGCTCGTCGCCCAGGGCGTGCTCGAGGTGACCCTGCTCGGCCAGAACGTCAACAGCTACGGCGTCGAGTTCGGCGACCGGCTCGCCTTCGGCAAGCTGCTGCGCGCCTGCGGCGACGTCGAGGGCCTCGAGCGCGTGCGCTTCACCAGCCCGCACCCCGCGGCCTTCACCGATGACGTCATCGAGGCGATGGCGCAGACGCCGAACGTCATGCCGAGCCTGCACATGCCGCTGCAGTCCGGCTCAGACCGGGTCCTGAAGGACATGCGCCGCTCCTACCGCAGCACGAGGTTCCTCGGGATCATCGAGCGCGTCCGCGACCGCATCCCCGACGCGGCGATCACCACCGACATCATCGTCGGCTTCCCCGGCGAGACCGAGGCCGACTTCGAGGAGACGTTGCGGGTCGTGCGGGAGTCGCGCTTCTCGAGCGCCTTCACCTTCCAGTACTCGATCCGCCCCGGCACGCCCGCGGCGACGATGGCCGACCAGATCCCCAAGGCGGTCGTGCAGGAGCGCTTCGAGCGTCTCGTCGCGCTGCAGGACGAGATCAGCTGGCAGGAGAACAGGACGCAGGAGGGGCGCACCGTCGAGGTGCTCGTCGCCACCGGCGAGGGGCGCAAGGACGGCGCGACCGATCGGATCTCCGGGCGCGCCCGTGACAACCGGCTCGTCCACGTCGCGGTTCCCGAGGGGGCGCAGCGCCCGCGGCCGGGCGACATGGTGAGCGCGGACGTCACGTACGGCGCCCCGCACCACCTGCTCGCCGACGGCGCGTTGTCCGGCGGCACGTACTCCGTGCGGCGCACGGCCGGCGGCGACGCGTGGGAGCGGGCCCAGGCCCAGCCCGCGGGCAAGCCCTCGGTCTCGCTCGGCATGCCCCGCATCGGCGCCCCAGACCCGGTCACCCCCGCCGCCCCCGTCTGCGGCGCCTGACCCCCCTTCGACCTCGTCGCGCGGCTCGCCTCAGCGCACGACGCTCATGTACGCGCCGTACGCGTCCGCCATCGCCCGGCTCGCCGCGACCGCTCGGGCGCGGATGCTCTCGTCGGCGCCGAGGCGCAGCAGCGGCTCCGCCTCGACGTGCCGGCCGAGCCAGCGCACCCGCTCCCACCTCTGCACCGCGTCCTCGTCCTCGCGCGGACGGAGGTCGAGCTCCCACGCCGTGAGCATCCGGTCTGCGGTGGCGCTGACGTCGGGCGTGGCGGGCGGGTAGAGCGCCCGGAGCCGGGAGACCAGCTGACCGCCGGCGGTGCGGGGGTCGTGGGAGTGCACCTGGACGTCGACCCGGCCCCAGGCGTCGTGCAGGGAGCGCGGGGCGAGCCCGAGACGATGCTCGGCCCGGTGGCGGTCCGACACCAGCCGCCCGGCGGGCCGGGAGGTCAGCGCGAGGACGACCTCGCCGATCGTCGTCACGTCGTCGTCGAGCGAGCCGCGAGACGCCCAGTCGCAGACGTTGCCGTCGAGGTCCCGGACGAGCACGAGGCGCCGTGCGTGGTCGACGTGCGCGCGGACCTGGGCGTGCTCCGGGCGCGGCGCGTAGTGCGGCGCGCGCAGGTCCTCGGGGCGCAGGACGGTCGTCGCGATCACGGCGCGAGTCTGCCAGCGCAGGACGAAGGGGGCGTCCCACCCAGCGGGTGGGACGCCCCCTTCGTCAGGCGACGGTGGGGCTACTCGGTGCCGATGGCCCCGTCGGCGGCGTCGCGGCCCTGCTGGACCTGGTCGGCGCCCAGACCCTTGCCCTCGGCGAAGTCACCGGCTGTGTCGAGCCCGGTGTCCGAGTGCTCCTCGATCTGGTCGCCGTGCTTCTCGCTCAGCTCGCCGGCCTTGTCCTTGGCGTTGTCGAAGATGCTCATGCGTCGATCTCCTCTGCTGCGGGGACGGGTCGCACGCCGCGGCCCTCCTGCCAGGGTGGCAGCGTGACCGTCTCGAGCGGGGGCGGAGGGGGTGGGGCGAAGAAGTTGAGAATTCAACTTGCGGAATAGTGAAACCATCAACTATGTTGGGACTCAGCGACGCACCCCACGGCGTCCCGACCACCTGGTCGACCCAGACACCTCGCACAAGGAGCCCCTCATGACCCACGACATCACCCCCGGCACCTACGTCATCGACCCCAGCCACTCCGAGGTCGGCTTCGTCGCCCGCCACGCGATGGTCACCAAGGTCCGCGGCTACTTCCGCGACGTGGCCGGCGAGATCGTCGTCGGCGACGACTTCGCCCAGTCCTCCGCGACCGCCACCATGCAGGTGGCCTCCGTCGACACCGGCAGCGCCGACCGCGACGGCCACCTCAAGTCGGCCGACTTCTTCGACGCCGAGACCAACCCGGAGATCACCTTCGTCTCCACCGGCGTCAAGGACCACGACGGCAACCGCTTCGTCCTCCTCGGCGACCTGACGATCAAGGGCACGACCCAGCCCGTCGAGCTCGAGGCCGAGTACGAGGGCACCGCGCAGGACCCCTTCGGCAACACCCGCGTCGGCTTCACCGCCAAGACCGAGGTCGACCGCGAGACCTGGGGCCTGACCTGGAACGCCGCGCTCGAGACCGGTGGCGTCCTCGTCAGCAAGAAGATCACCCTCAACCTCGAGATCTCCGCGATCAAGCAGGCCTGAGCACGCGCGGCCGGCAGGCCGCAGCACCTGACATGGGGCGGGTGGTCGTGATGGGAGAGAATCCCGCCATGACCATCCGCCCCATCGTCATCTCCGGCGACCCCGTCCTGCACACCCGGGCCCGGCCCGTCGAGATGATCGACGACGAGATCCGCACCCTGGTGCAGGACATGTACGAGACCCAGGACGCCGCGCACGGCGTCGGCCTGGCCGCCCCCCAGGTGGGCGTCGGGCTGCGCATCTACACCTGGCAGATGGACAACGAGGACGGCGTGCCCGCGCGCGGGCACGTCATCAACCCCTTCGTCCGGGCGACCAAGGCGCCGGTCGGCGAGCCCAGCCGCGACGACGAGTCCGAGGGCTGCCTGTCGGTGCCCGGCTACTCCTTCCCGCTGCGGCGCGGCGAGAGCGCGCACGTCACGGGCTACGACGTCGACGGCAACGAGCTCGACTTCACCGCGACCGGGTGGTTCGCCCGGTGCATGCAGCACGAGTACGACCACCTCAACGGCTTCCTCTACGTCGACCGCCTCGGGGAGCGGTGGCAGAAGAAGGCCCGCAAGGCCGTCAAGGCCGAGGGCTGGGGCGTGCCCGGCCACAGCTGGATGCCGGGGGAGGACCGCGACCCCTTCGGTCACGACGACGACGAGTGAGCGCGAAGGGGGAGCCCGTCGAGGTCGTCGCGGTCGTCGGCGCCACCGCGACCGGCAAGTCGGCGCTCGCGCTCGACCTCGCGCAGTCCCTCGGCGGCGAGGTGGTCAACGCCGACTCCATGCAGCTCTACCGGGGCATGGACGTCGGGACGGCGAAGCTGGCGCCGCAGGAGCGACGCAGGGTCCCGCACCACCTCCTCGACGTCCTCGACGTCACCGACGAGTCCACCCTCGCCGCCTACCAGACGCGTGCCCGGTCGGCGATCGAGGACATCCGCTCGCGGGGCGCCGTGCCGGTGCTCGCCGGCGGGTCGGGGCTGTACGTCCGCGCGGCGCTGGACCACCTCGAGATCCCGCCGACCGACCCCGAGGTGCGGGCCCGGCTCGAGGCCCGCAGCGCCGCCGGCGAGGACGACGCCCTGCGCGCGGAGCTGCGCCGGGTCGACCCGCAGGCGGCCGAGGCGATCCAGGAGCAGAACGTGCGGCGGATCATCCGTGCGCTCGAGGTCGTCGAGCTCACCGGGCGGCCCTTCTCCGCGACCGCCCCGACGAAGACCTACGTGCGCCCCTCGCTCGTCATCGGGCTGCGCGACGACTGGGACCTGCTGACGACGCGCATCGAGCAGCGGGTCCTGCGGATGTGGGCCGAGGGCATGCTCGACGAGACCAGGCGCCTCGAGACGGCCGGGCTGCGGCGAGGACGGACGGCGAGCCGGGCCATCGGCTACGCCCAGGCCCTCGCGGAGCTCGACGGCGAGCTGACGACGGCCGAGGCGATCGCGTCGACCCAGGCGGCCACGCGGCGCTACGCCCGTCGTCAGGAGTCCTGGCTGCGGCCCGACCCCCGGGTCGTGTGGCTCGACGCGTCGGCACCGGACCTGCTCGGGCGGGCGCACGAGGTCGTCGCGCGGGGCGATCTCAGCCATGCCTGAGACGTGCAGCACAATGGCGCCATGAGCGTGCGCTTCACCAAGGGTCATGGCACCGAGAACGACTTCGTGCTCCTGGCCGACCTCGACGGCCGGCTCGACCTCTCCGCGGCGCAGGTCGCCCGGCTGAGCGACCGGCACGCCGGCATCGGCGGCGACGGGGTGATCCGCGTCGTGCGCACGGTCCACGCCGAGGAGCCCGAGGTGCGGGCGCAGGCCGACGAGGCCGAGTTCTTCATGGACTACCGCAACGCCGACGGCTCGAAGGCCCAGATGTGCGGCAACGGGACCCGGGTCTTCGCGACCTGGCTGCGCCGCGAGGGGCTCATCGGCGACGGCGAGAGCGTCGTCGCGACCCGCGCCGGCACCCGGCGCGTGCGTTTCGAGGGCGACGAGGTCGTCACCCACATGGGCACGTGGTCGCTCGTGCACCCGACCGAGGCGGCCGAGCGCGGCGTCGACTCCTTCGTGCACGTCGACGAGGCCGAGGACGTCGACGACCCGTACAGCGCCCTCTCCCTCGACCTCGGCAACCCCCACACCGTCGTCGCCCTCCCGCCCGAGGTGAGCCTCGAGGGGCTCGACCTCACCCGCGCGCCCGTCGTGCGCCCGGTGCCGCCGGAGGGCAGCAACGTCGAGTTCGTCCGCGTCCTCGGTCCCGGCCACCTCGCGATGCGCGTCCACGAGCGCGGTGTCGGCGAGACCCGCTCGTGCGGCACCGGTGTCTGCGCGGCCGCGCTCGCCGTCGGCATCTGGTCCGACTCCGTCGGGTCCGGCGCCTGGCGCGTCGACGTCCCCGGGGGCACCCTCACCGTCCGGGCCCTGCCCGACCACCAGGTCGAGCTCGCCGGGCCCGCCGTGCTCGTCGCCGACGGCCAGACGGACCTGCTCACCGGGGTCTGAGGTGCTCGGCCGGGTCGGTGCCGCGGTCGGCGAGGTCGCCCGCGCGAGCGTCGAGATCGGGCCGCACGCAGGGGCCCACCGGGTCGCCCTTCGCGCCGGGGTGTCCGTCCTCGTGCCGCTCGCCGTGCTCGTGCTCGCCGGACGGGTCGACCTCACCCCGTACGCCGCCTTCGGCGCCATGACCTCGCTCTACGGCCGTCACCACGGCCATGTCGACCGGTCCGGCATGCAGCTCGGGGCGGCGACCGCCTTCACCGCCACGGTGGGGCTCGGCGTGCTCGCCGCCGTGCTGCCCGGGCAGCACGCGTGGCTCGTCGTCCTCGTCGGGGCGCTCGTCGCCGGCGCCGGCCAGGTCCTCGCGGACGCCCTGGCGTGGCACCCGCCCGGGTCGACCTTCCTCGTCTTCGCCTTCTGCGTGTGCGCCTCGATCCCCGGGCTCGGTCTGCTCGACGTGCCGCTGGCCCTCGCGGTGTCTGCGCTGAGCGCGGCCTTCTCGCTGCTCGTCGGTCACGTCGGGGTGCTGCGAGACCGCACCGGCTACCGGGTGCCGACCCTGCCGGCGATGTCCGTGCGCACGGCGCTCGGCACCCCGGCCCGGCGCCGCTGGGTCGCCGTCGTCCTCGGCTGTGCCCTCGCCGGCGGCAGCGCGTGCCTGCTCGTCGGCTTCGAGCACCCCTACTGGGGCATCGTCGCGGCCGTCGCGGCCCTGGGCGGGGCCGACCACCGGACCCGTCTCGTGCGCGCGGTGCACCGCGCCGTCGGCACCGTCCTCGGCGTCCTCGTGGCCTGGCCCCTCCTCGCGGCCCACCCGCGTGGTCTGGCCGCGGTCGCCGTCGTGTGCGTGACGCAGATCGGTGCCGAGCTCTTCATCGGGCGCAACTACGCGCTCGCCCTGCTCTTCATCACCCCGCTCGCGCTGATGATGAGCCAGCTCGCCCACGAGCAGCCGGTCGGACCGCTCCTGCTCGACCGCGTCGGGTCGACCGCCGTCGGCGCCGGTGTCTCGCTCGTCGCGGTCGTCGCCCTGCTCGCGGCCCGCCGCACCCCCTCCGCCCCCGCCTGACCTCCCCGACCCCTCTGCCCCCCTTCGCCCACCCCGCCCCCCCAACCCGCCCCCCACCCCGCCGAGACCCGCTCGTGGTCGCGAAGGCCGGTCGTCGCGGGGCTGCGATGACCGGGTCTCACGGACCACGAGCGGGTCTCGGCGAAGGGGGCGGGTGCGGGCGAGGTGCGTCCTGGCGACGGGGCCGGGCGAAGGGGTCTGCGGCGGGGGCTAGGACCGGCGGGGCAGGGCGTCGATCGCTCGGCGCACCCGCGCAGCAACCAGGCCGAGGTCGTAGAGGTCGGCCCACATCAGCCGGACGAAGCCGTACCCGCGTGAGCGGATCCGGTCCTCGCGGATCTTCTCTGCGACGAGAGCGTCCTGGTCCGTGTACTTGAGCGCGCCGTCGAACTCGACGACGACCGGCTCGTCGTCCAGGAGCGCGTCGACGCGGTCCTGGCCGATCCAGACCTGCGGCGTGTACGCCAGCCCGAGACGGTGCAGGCACACACCGGTGCGGGTCTCGCCCGGCGTCTCGTGGCGGCCGTCGGCCCATGCGAGCATCTGCCGCAGCGAGCGCACACCCCGGTGACCGACGACGAGGTCGAGGGCCGCCGAGAGGTCGTCGACGGTGAGTGAGCCCTGCCGGATGGCGGCGTCGGCGGGCACGAGCGCCGCCTCGCCCCCGCGCAGCAGCCCGACCTGCACGACGCAGTCAGCCACGGGCAGCGCCGGTACCGTCCTGGCCCCGACGACGACCTCGTCGAGCACCAACGACCCGCGCACCCAGTGGTGGACGTGCGAAGGGACCCGCTTGCGTGGACGGGTCGACGTCACGTGCACCTGCGACAGGTCGGCGGCGAAGGTCGGCAGCCCGCGTACGACGAGCCCGCTGTCATGGCTCAGCCCCGTGCGCTCCAGCCCGTCGACGACCGCGATCGACCGTGACCTGTGCAGCTCACGCAGGTCCGGCGCAGGGCTGACGAGGTACTGGCCCCGCGCGAGCCGCTCGATCTCTCCTCTCGCAGCGGCCTCGGCGAGGAGTCGGCGATCGAGACCGCAGGCCCGCGCGTCAGCCGCCGAGAGCAGTCCGTCGGCAGCCAGTGCGCGCATCGTGGTGAGCAGTTCGTCCACCTGTGCACGGTGGCAGAGCCGGCGCTGCCGCCTGCCTCGTCATCCACAGCCCGCTGAGCCCCGCTCGTGGTCCGCGAGGGACGCTCCTCGCGGGACCGCGACGAGCGGGTCTGACGGACCACGAGCGGGGCTCGGCGAAGGGGGGGCGACGGGGGAGCCGGGGGAGCGCAGGGCACGGGCCGGTGGGGCTCGGCGAAGGGGGAGTCAGCGCGAGACGCGCAGGACGCGGAAGCCCTTCGCGGTGGCGGTGCGCTCGCAGCGCAGGTCGAGCTCGGACTCGACCCAGCGCTGGAGCGAGTCGGCGCCGAGGTTCTTGCCGACGACGAGCCAGGCCTGCCCGTGCGGCGCGAGGCGCGGCAGCCAGGTCCTCAAGAGCTCGTGGAGGGCGGCCTTGCCGATCCGGATCGGGGGGTTGGACCAGATGACGTCGTAGCGCACGTCGGGGTCGACCGCGTCGGCACGCACCGCACGCACGCGCTCGCACCCGAGGGCCGCGGCGTTGCGCCGCACGAGGTCGAGCGCGCGCTCGTTGACGTCGACGGCGGTGACGTCGAGCTCGGGGGAGCGCAGGGCGAGCTCTAGTGCGATCGGACCCCAGCCGCAGCCGAGGTCGAGCGCCTGCCCGGTCGTGGGCGGCGGCTCGACCTCCTCGAGCAGCACCTGCGTGGCCTTGTCGAGGGCCCCGGCGGAGAAGACCCCGCCCGCGGTCTCGACGACGACGTCCTGACCGGCGAGGCGGACGCTCAGCCGGCGCCGCTCGGCGTCGGTCGCGGGGACCCCTTCGCTGAAGTAGTGCTCGGTCACGGCGTCAGTCCACGTCCTCGTCGACCCAGTCGAGCGTGCGCGAGACGGCCTTGGCCCAGTTGCGGCACATCCGCTCGACGTCGGCGCGGTCCAGCCGGGGGGTCCACCGCTCGTCCTCGGACCAGTTGGCCTCGACCTGCTCGGTCGAGCTCCAGTACCCGACGGCGAGACCGGCGACGTAGGCCGCCCCGAGGGCCGTCGTCTCGGCGATCTTCGGGCGGACGACGTCGACGCCGAGCACGTCGGCCTGGAACTGCATGAGTGTCTCGTTGGCGACCATCCCGCCGTCGACCTTGAGCTCGGTGAGCCGGCCGCCGGCCCGCTCGGCGTCGGCCTGCATGGCGTCCAGGACATCGCGGGTCTGGAAGGCCGTCGACTCGAGCACCGCCCGGGCGAGGTGCCCCTTGTTCGCGTACCGGGTGAGCCCGAGGATCGCGCCGCGCGCGTCGGGTCGCCAGTACGGCGCGAAGAGCCCCGAGAAGGCCGGCACGAAGTACACGCCGCCGTTGTCCTCCACCGAGCACGCGAGCTGCTCGATCTCCGGGGCGCTGCGGATGAGCCCGAGGTTGTCGCGCACCCACTGCACGAGCGACCCGGTGACGGCGATGGACCCCTCGAGCGCGTAGACCGGCGCGTCGTCGCCGAGCTGGTAGCACAGCGTCGTCAGCAGGCCGTTCTCGCTCTCGACGATCTCGGTGCCGGTGTTGAGCAGCATGAAGTTGCCCGTGCCGTACGTGTTCTTCGCCGTGCCCGGGGCGAGGCAGGCCTGCCCGAAGGTCGCCGCCTGCTGGTCGCCGAGGATGCCGGCGACGGGGGTGCCCGCGAGGACGCCGGGGGTGCACTCGCCGTAGACCTCCGAGGAGCTGCAGATGCGGGGGAGGACCTCCATCGGCACGCGGATCGCCTCGCACAGCTCCTCGCTCCACTGCAGCGTGCGCAGGTCCATGAGCATCGTGCGCGAGGCGTTGGTGACGTCGGTGACGTGCTCGCCGTCGTGCTCCCCACCACCGGTGAGGTTCCACACGAGCCAGCTGTCGATCGTCCCGGCGAGCAGCTCCCCCTTCGCCGCCCGGTCGCGGGCCCCCTCGACGTGGTCGAGGACCCAGGCGATCTTCGGCCCGGCGAAGTACGTCGCGAGCGGCAGGCCGCAGACGTCCTTGAAGCGGTCGAGCCCGCCGTCGGCGGCGAGCTCGTCGACCATCGCCTGGGTCCGGGTGTCCTGCCACACGACGGCGTTGTGGATCGGGCGCCCGGTGGCGCGCTCCCACACGACGACGGTCTCGCGCTGGTTGGTGATGCCGATCGCCTCGACGTGACGGCTGTTGAGGTTGCCCTTGCCGAGCGCCCCGCCGATGACCCGGCGGGTGCTCTCCCAGATCTCCATCGGGTCGTGCTCGACCCACCCGGCCCGCGGGAAGATCTGCTCGTGCTCGATCTGGTCCTGCGCGACGACCTCTCCCGACGCGTCGAAGATCATCGCCCGGGTGCTCGTCGTGCCCTGGTCGATGGCCAGGACGTAGGTGCGCGAAGGGGTCATGGGCGGCAGTCTGGCAGGCGAGGGGCGGCGGATATCGTGGCGGCATGCGCGGACCCGCTCAGCTCGACCCCGCCCAGCGAGCCGCGGCGTGGGAGCACCTCGCCTCGGCCGAGCTCGACGTGCTCGTCGTCGGGGGAGGGGTGACCGGGGCCGGGGTGGCGCTCGACGCCGCGACCCGCGGCCTGCGGGTGGCGCTCGTCGAGCAGCGCGACTTCGCCTCGGGCACCTCCTCGCGCAGCAGCAAGCTCTTCCACGGCGGGGTGCGCTACCTCGAGCAGCTGAACTTCGCCCTCGTGCGCGAGGCGCTCAAGGAGCGCGAGCTCATGCTCACCCGGATCGCGCCGCACCTCGTCAAGCCCGTCTCCTTCCTCTACCCGCTCGAGCACGCGGTGTGGGAGCGCCCCTACGTCACCGCCGGCCTGGCGATGTACGACACGATGGGCGGCGCCCGCTCGGTCCCGCGGACCAAGCAGCTGACGAAGGGGGGCGTGCGGCGCATCGCGCCGGCCCTCAAGCCCGACAGCCACCACGGCGGGCTGCTCTACCACGACGCCCAGTGCGACGACGCCCGTCACACCCTCACCGTCGTGCGCACCGCCGCGTCCTACGGGGCCACCGTCCTCAGCTCGGCGAAGGTCGTCGGCCTGCTCCACGCGGGCGAGCGCGTCGTCGGTGCCCGGGTCCTCGACGTCGAGACCGGTACGGAGGTGGAGGTGCGCGCCTCCGTCGTCGTCAACTGCACCGGGGTGTGGACCGACGACATCCAGCGCATGGCCGGTGGCCGCGGTCGCTTCCACGTGCGCGCGAGCAAGGGCGTGCACATCGTCGTGCCGCGGGACCGGATCAACTCCGAGACCGGGCTCATCCTGCGCACGGCGACCTCGGTCCTCTTCTGCATCCCGTGGGGCACGCACTGGATCGTCGGCACGACCGACACCCCGTGGGAGCTCTCTCGGGCGCACCCGGCCGCGACCTCGGCCGACATCGACTACCTCCTCGGCGAGATCAACGACGTCCTGCTCACCCCGATCACCCGCGAGGACATCCAGGGGGTCTACGCCGGCCTTCGCCCCCTGCTCGCGGGGGAGAGCGAGGAGACCTCGCAGCTGAGCCGCGAGCACGCGGTCGCCCGGCCGCAGCCGGGGCTCGTCTCGATCGCCGGGGGCAAGTACACGACCTACCGCGTCATGGCCGCCGACGCCGTCGACGCCGCCCGTGAGGACCTGCCGCCCGGCGTGCCCGACAGCGTCACCGAGCACATCCCGCTCGTCGGGGCCGAGGGCTACCAGGCGCTCGTCAACCAGCTCGACACCCTGAGCCGTCGGCACGGCCTGCCGGTGTGGCGCATCACCCACCTGCTCGACCGCTACGGCTCGCTCGTCGTCGACCTCTTCGAGCTCATGGCGCAGCGTCCCGAGCTCGCCGAGCCGCTCGTCGGCGCCGAGGAGTACCTCGCCGTCGAGGTCGTCTACGCCGTGCGGGCCGAGGCCGCCCTGCACCTCAACGACGTGCTCACCCGGCGCACCCGGATCTCCATCGAGACGCCCGACCGCGGCGCGGCCGCCGCCGAGACGGCCGCCGCCCTCATGGCCGGCGAGCTCGGCTGGGACGACGCGCAGGTCGCGGCCGAGGTCGAGCACTACCGGCGCCGCGTGCAGGCCGAGCTCGACAGCCAGCAGATGACCGACGACGAGCGCGCCGATGCCGAGCGTCTCCACGCGAGCGACATCCGCACCCGCGCCCACGGCTGAGCCGCCGACCCGCCGCGCCGACCCGCCGCGCCCCCCTTCGCGCACCCCCCTTCGCCCCGCCGACCCACCTGGCGACCCCCGCTCGACACCCACCTACCACGCCGTACTGGTCGTGATCACCACGCATACGGAGGGGTAGCCGGGGGCGAAGGGGGAGCCGCCACGGCCGCCCATCGTGCGGACGGGAGTATTCGGTGGCCCCGGGGCGTTCTGAGGTGAGACCCTGAGGAGAACATGACCGAACCACGTAGCACCGCGACCGACGACATCCTGGCCCGCAGGGCGAGCGCCCTGGCCGACGACGACGGCTTCTTCGACGACGCAGACCGCTTCGACGGGGACCAGCTCGACCGCGAGGAGCGCACCGCGCTGCGCCGCGTCTCCGGGCTCTCCACCGAGCTCGAGGACATCACCGAGGTCGAGTACCGCCAGCTGCGCCTCGAGCGCGTCGTCCTCGCCGCCGTGTGGTCCGAGGGCACCGCCCAGGACGCCGAGAACTCCATGCGCGAGCTCGCCGCGCTCGCCGAGACCGCGGGCTCTGAGGTCCTCGCCGGCGTCCTGCAGCGCCGCCAGCGCCCCGACCCGGGCACCTACCTCGGGTCCGGCAAGGCCATCGAGCTGCGCGACATCGTCATCGCCGAGGGCGCCGACACCGTGGTGTGCGACACCGAGCTCGCCCCGAGCCAGCGTCGTGCCCTCGAGGACGTCGTCAAGGTCAAGGTCATCGACCGCACCGCCCTCATCCTCGACATCTTCGCCCAGCACGCGAAGTCCAAGGAGGGCAAGGCCCAGGTCGAGCTCGCCCAGCTGCAGTACCTCTTGCCACGCCTGCGCGGCTGGGGCGAGTCGATGTCCCGCCAGGCCGGTGGCCAGGCCGCCGGCGGCCAGGGCATGGGCTCACGCGGACCGGGTGAGACGAAGATCGAGCTCGACCGCCGCCGGATCAACTCGCGGATCGCCAAGCTGCGCCGCGAGCTGTCGTCGATGAAGACCCACCGCGACACCCGCCGCGGGGCCCGCGACGCCCACGGCGTGCCCGCCGTCGTCATCGCCGGGTACACCAACGCCGGCAAGTCGACCCTGCTCAACCGGCTCACCCACGCCGGCGTCCTCGTCGACAACCAGCTCTTCGCCACGCTGGACACGACGGTGCGCCGCGCCGAGACCCCCGAGGGCCGCGACTTCACCCTCGCCGACACCGTCGGCTTCGTGCGGGCGCTGCCCCACCAGCTCGTCGAGGCCTTCCGCAGCACGCTCGAGGAGGTCGCCGACGCCGATCTGCTCCTCCACGTCGTCGACGGCAGCCACCCCGACCCCGAGGGTCAGATCAGCGCGGTCCGCGCGGTGCTCGCCGACGTCGACGCGACCGACGTCAAGGAGGTCGTCGTCATCAACAAGGCCGACCTCGCCGACCCCGAGGTCGTCGACCGGCTGCTGCGCCACGAGCGTCACTCCATCGCCGTCTCGGCCCGCACGGGCCTGGGAGTCGACGCGCTGCGCGACCTCATCAGCGTCGAGCTGCCCCAGCCCGACATCGAAGTCGACGTCGTCCTGCCCTACGACCGCGGCGACCTCGTCTCGCGGATCTACGAGGAGGCCGACATCCTCGGCGAGGACCACCTCGCCGAGGGCACCCGGGTCCGCGCGAAGGTCATGGGTGACCTCGCCGCCGAGCTCGCCCCCTTCGCGGCGAAGACCGCCTGACGTGCGCGCCCTCGAGGACCTCGGCGGCCGCCGGGGCGGGGTAGCCCTCGCCGTTGCCGGGTCGCTCGTGTGGCTGCTCGCGCTGGCAGGCGGCTCGGTCGAGAGCCGTACGGTCTGGGCCGTCGTCGGCGTGGGCATCGGCGTCTTCCTCGTCGCCAACGCGCTGCGCCTGGCCGGCCCGCAGGGTCACCTCAGCCGCACCGTCGTGCGCCGCGCGCTCGTCGTGCTCGGTCTGTCCGTCATCGGCGCGGTCGCCGCGCTCGTCGGCGCCGGGCTCGGCCCGGCCCTCTTCGTGCTCGGCGGGACCGCCGGCATCACCTTGTGGGTGATGAGCAGCGTCGCCGTCGCGGTGAGCGTGCCCGAGAGCCGCGGCGGGCGCGGCTGAGCCGTCCCCGCGGGGGCGAAGGGGGAGTCAGCCCAGCGCGGTGAGGACCTCGGCCGAGGTGGCCAGGACGACCTGCGGCGGGTAGAGACCCATGACGTGCAGCGCCGCCGTGTGGTGCTCGCGGCTCGAGCCGGCGCAGCCGTCGGTGACGACGACGACGCGCGCACCCGCGTCGGCGGCGGCGAGCACCGTCGAGACGACGCAGCAGTCCGTCGAGACACCCGTGACGAGCAGCGTCGGCGTCGGGCCGACGACGTCGACGAGGTCCTCGCCCCACTTGCCGAAGGTCGGCACGTCGACCGTGGGGTGCGCGGAGATCTCCTCGGCCTGGCCGACGAGGGCGAACATCGGGTCGTCGTCGGGGCGGTCGGCGAAGGGCAAGGCCGCGAAGTAGTCGGCCCACGACCCCACCCGCGAGCGTCCCGGCACCCAGCGGGTGACGACCGTGCGCTGCGGCCCGAGCCGCTCGGCGAGGTGGTGCACCGGCGCGATGATGTCGCCGAACATCAGCGAGCCCCACTGCGACTCGGGGTCGGCGAAGATCCGCTGCGGGTCGACGACGAGCAGCCAGGCCCCCGCGAGGTCCGGCAGCGGGGCCATGGTCACGCCCGTCCCTCCTGCCGGGCGACCGTGCCGCGCCGGGCGACGAGCGTGACGAGGAAGGACAGGACGAGCGCGAGGAGGACGCCGAGGTTGGCGTACGCGAAGGTGCCCTCCCAGAAACCGCCGGCCGCGTCCCACGTGCCGAGGCCGAGCGGCTCGAGCAGGTAGCCCTGCCAGTTGTTCCAGCTCGCGTCGGCGGCGAAGGAGTTGACGACGAGGCCCCAGCCGAGGACGGACGCGACGACCATCGTCGCGATCGAGGTCCAGTCCCACGCGCCGTACCGGCCGCGCGGGTCGAAGAGCGCCTCCTCGTCGTAGTCGCGGCGGCGCAGGGCGATGTCGGCGATCATGATCCCCGCCCAGCTCGCGAGCGGAACCCCGAGGGTGATGAGGAAGGACTGGAAGGGGTTGATGAAGCTCTCGGCGACGAAGACGACGTAGAAGGTGCCGATGGTGAGGATGACCCCGTCGACCGCGGCCGCCGCCGGCCGGGGGATGCGCACCCCGAGGGAGAGCAGCGTCAGGCCGGAGGAGTAGATCCCGAGGACGGCCCCCGAGACGAGCGCGAGCACCGCCGCGACGAGGAAGGGCACGAGCACCCACGTCGGCAGGAGGGTCGCCAGCGTGCCGATCGGGTCGCCGCCGATGCCGGTGAGCACCGCCTCGTCCGAGCCGGCGAGCGCCAGGCCGTAGCAGACGAGCAGGGCCGGGGCGATCGCGCCGCCGAGGGTGTTCCACCCGACGATCGCGGCGCCCGATGCATCACGGCGCTGGTAGCGCGACCAGTCGGCGGCGATGTTGATCCAGCCCAGGCCGAAGCCCGTCATCACCATGACGAGGGCTCCCGTCATCGCGCCGATCGACCCGGACGGCAGCGAGGTGACCGCGCCCCAGTCGACGTGCTGCACCGTCATGACGACGTAGAGGACGGTGATGGCCCCGGTGACCCACGTGAGCACCGACTGCATCCGCATGATGACGTGGTAGCCCGCGACCGAGGCGGCGACGACGAGCCCGGCGACGACGACCGCGGCGACGACCTTCGTCCCGGTGCCACCGCCCCAGCCGAGCCGCTCGAAGATCGTCGCCGTCGCGAGCGTGGCGAGGATCGCGAGGAAGGTCTCCCAGCCGATCGAGGTCAGCCAGCTGATGACGCCGGGCACCTTCTGCCCGGTGACGCCGAAGGCGGCCCGCGAGAGCACCATCGTCGGTGCTGACCCGCGCTTGCCGGCGAGCGCGATGACGCCGCACAGCGCGAAGGAGATGACGACGCCGAGGACGGTGACGACGACCGCCTGGACGAAGGAGATGCCGAAGCCGAGGACGAAGGCGGCGTAGGAGATGCCGAAGACGCTGACGTTGGCCGCGAACCACGGCCAGAAGAGGTCGCGGGGCCGGGCGGTGCGCTCGGACTCGGCGATGATCTCGATGCCTGTGGTCTCGACGCCGCGTCGCCGCACGGCGTCGATCCGCGAGCCGTCCGTGTCGCTCACCGGGGTGCTGGTCATGCTCGCAATGTCCCACATCCGCGCCCCGCCGGGGCGCACCACGACGCGAGCGGCACGGGCGTGCGCGCCGTCACGCCCGGGCACGGCAGACGGCTCAGCGCAGCCCGGCCTCGATCGCGTCGGCGAGGCCCGGGGTGTCGTCGACGAGCTGCTCGGTGAAGTCGGCGGCGCCCTGAGGGGCGAGGTGGATCTCGTCGCGGCTCGAGCCGTCGCCCCACCAGTCGCCGTAGGAGGCGACGGGGAAGTGCTGCGTCCCGCCCTCGCGGGCGAGCCGGGCCGCGGCCTTCTGCCGCTTCGCGTCGTAGTCGCGCCCGATCCGCTCCAGGCCCGCCTGGTGGGCCGGGCTGTAGGGGATCTCGGTCGAGATGACCGTGACCCCCTCGGCCTCGAGCAGGTCGACGAGCTCGGTGTACTCGTCGATCGAGCTCTGCAGGATGGTCGGGAACCCGGGGAAGCCGCGCTCGGCGAGCCGGGTGCGGGAACGCTCCTCGACCTCAGCCCGGGTCATCGACGGGTGCTCGATCATGCCGTCGGCCCGCAGCCGCGAGCCCGGCGCGATCTGCAGGGTGGTCTGGAGCGGTCTGCCCTCGAGGGCGCGGCGCACCTGCCCACCGCCGAGCGCGAAGCGGTGCCGCAGGTCGGTGCGGTCGGCCTCGCAGTCCGCGCGCTCCGCGGCGTCCCACACGGGGCTGCTCGAGCGGTCGCACCCCTCGACGACGTGCGAGAAGGGCGTGCGCTGCACGGTGCTCGTGTAGAAGCCGTCGTCCTCCGCGGCCCGGGTCGAGATGCTGAGGACGGCCACTCGCGGCAGCCGGTCGACGGACCGGGCGTAGCGCGCGACCATGCGGTTCACGCCCCACCTGGCGCGGCTGCTCGCCGCGTTGAAGACGCTCACCGGTGACCCGGTGCGCTCGGCGAGCTGCTCACCCAGTACCTCGGGGTCGATGCCCTGCTGGGTCATCGAGTCACCGAAGATCATGACGTCGGGGGCCTTGTCGAGGGCCCGGAGGGAGTTCGTCATCGTCTCGAAGGCGCCCCCGTGGGTAGGTGCGACCGGCACGCGCTCCTCGTCGACGAGGCGCTGCAGCTGGGTGGCCGTCACGTCGTCGGAGAGGGGCTCGTTGAAGACGGGCCCGTCGTCGAAGCGGACCGGCCGGTAGGTCTGCTCCGGGGCGGGGGAGCGGGTCTGCGAGGGCTTCGGCTCCTCGGCGCCCGTCGGGGTCGCCGAGGTGGTGCCCCCGTCCTCGCGCTGACCGCCCTGGCAGCCGGCCGCGAGCACGCCGCACAGCGCGGTGAGGGCGACGGCGCGGCGGCGGGTGGTCGGCATGGTCCTCCGGGTCTGCGGTCGGTACGTCGGGCGGGCGAAGGGGGCATCTCGAGGCTAGCCCGGTGCACCGACGCCGGGCGGTCCGGGACCCCCGGGCTGCGAGGATGACGCGGTGGAGACGAGCTCGTACGACGACGCGGTGACCAGGCTCGGGGGCGCCCCGGGGGAGATGGCGACGCCGTTGCTCGACCGCTACGCCGAGCCCCAGCGCGGCTACCACGACGGCCGTCATCTCGCCGAGGTGCTCACCGCCGTCGACCTGCTCGGTGGCGACCTCGACTCCCGCGAGCGTGCGCTCGTCGTGATCGCTGCGTGGTACCACGACGCCGTCTACGACCCCGTCGCGGCGTCAGGGGCCAACGAGGAGGCGAGCGCCGTCCTCGCCGAGCGCGAGCTGGCCGCGGCCGGGTGCGACCCGAGCGCTGCCGGGGCGGTCGCCGGGCTCGTGCGGGCCACGCTCGAGCACGACCTGCCGGCGACGCCGGGGCCCGAGGCGGTGCTCCACGACGCCGACCTGTGGGTGCTCTCGGCCCCGTCGCAGCGCTTCGACGAGTACTGCGCCCAGGTCCGCGACGAGTACGCCCACGTCCCGGCCGAGGACTTCGCGCGGGGGAGGACGGCTGTCCTCGCCCCCTTCGCCACCCGTCCGCGGCTCTACGCGACCACCGTGGCCCACGAGCGCTGGACCGACGCCGCGCGGACCAACCTGCGCCGTGAGCTCGACCGGCTCAGCGGCGGTGCGGGCGGCGCTGAGCGGCGGTGACCCGCAGCCCGGAGGTGCGCAGCGCGACGATGAGCTCGCGACCGCTCACCTCGTGGGCTCCGGCGGCGACGACCTCGGCGTAGCGGCTGCGCGGGACGTCGTAGTGGTCCTCGTCGAAGAGCCGTCTCGGCAGGCCGACGCCCTCGGCGAAGGCGTGCAGCTCGGCCAGCGAGGTGTCGGAGACCAGGTGGCTCCACACCGTGTCCCAGCCCGGCCAGGTCGGCGGGTCGACGAGGATCATCGGCTCAGATCGGCTCGAGGATGCGCTTGAGGAAGGCCTGGGTGCGGGCCTCGCGCGGCGCGAGGATCACCTGCTCGGGCGCGCCCCGCTCGACGACGACCCCGCCGTCGATGAAGAGGACGTCGTCGGCGACCTCTCGCGCGAAGCGGATCTCGTGGGTGACGACGACCATCGTCCAGCTCTGCCGCGCGAGGTCGCGCATGACCGCGAGCACCTCGCCGACCGTCTCGGGGTCGAGCGCCGAGGTCGGCTCGTCGAAGAGGACCACCTCGGGCCGCAGGGCGAGCGCCCGGGCGATGCCGACGCGCTGCTGCTGACCGCCCGAGAGCTGGTAGGGGTACTTGTCGGCGTGCTCGGTGAGCCCGACCTGCTCGAGCAGGGCCATGCCGCGCTCGCGGGCAGCCGCCGGGTCCTCGCCCTGGACGACGACCGGGCCCTCGACGACGTTCTCGATCGCGGTCTTGTGGGCGAAGAGGTCGTGCCCCTGGAAGACGAACCCCGTGTGCGAGGCGAGCCGGTCGGCCTGCTCCCGCTGGGCGCGGGGGAGCCGGCCGCGCCGGTTGGGGGTGAGCTCGGCGAAGTCCACCGTGCTGTCGCCGATGGTGATGACCCCGGCGTCGGGGGTCTCGAGCCCGCCGAGCGCGCGCAGCAGGGTCGTCTTGCCGGACCCGGACGGGCCGAGGACGACGGTGACGGTGCCCGCGCCGACCTCGAAGGAGATGTCGCGCAGCACCTCCTTCTCGCCGAAGCTCTTGCGCACGCCCTGCGCGGCGAGCACGGGGGTGGTGGGGTGCTCAGTGGGCGACATAGCGGCTCAGCCTCTCCTCGGTGCGGTCCTGGACGAAGGAGACGACGAGGCAGATCACCCAGAAGTAGAAGGCGGCCAGACCGTACATCGCCATGAACTGGAAGGTCGGGGCAGCGGCGAACTGCGCCTGCCGCACCATCTCGACGACGAGGATGATCGACGTCAGCGAGGTGTCTTTGATGAGCGAGATCAAGGTGTTCGACAGGGGCGGGACCGCGGTGCGGGCGGCCTGCGGCAGGATGATCCGCCGCAGCGCGGTCCGCTGGCTCATGCCGATGGTCCGGGCCGCCTCCCACTGACCTCGGGGGATCGACTCGACCGCCGAGCGGATCACCTCCGCCGCGTAGCCACCGACGTTGAGCGACAGCGCGATGACGGCAGCGGGGAAGGGGTTGAGGTCGATCCCGATCTGGGGGAGCGCGAAGAAGATGAGGTAGAGCTGGACGAGGAGGGGCGTCCCGCGGATGATCGAGATGTACGAGCGGGCCACGGCCCTCGGGACGGCGGCCTGGGACATCCGGCCGACGGCTGCGAGCAACGCGATCGCCAGGCCGAGCGTGAAGGAGAGCGCGGTGAGCGGGATGGTCACCGAGATGCCCTTCCACGCGATGGGCCAGGCGTTCTCCTTCACCAGCTCCCACCACGTGGGCGCCTGGACATCTGCAGCGAAGTACGTGTCGTAGATCGCCTGGGTGGTGCCGTCGTCCTCCATCTCGGCGAGCGCCTTGTTGATCGCCGGCATGTAGCCGGAGCCCTTCTTCGCGGCGAAGACCGACTCGGACTTCTCCTCGGTCTCGGCGACGATCTTCACGCCCGGGTCGGGGTTGGTCGCGATGTAGTTGCGCACGGCGAGCTTGTCGTTGACGAGGGCGTCGACCCGGCCCTCCTTGAGGCTGGCCATCGCCTCCGTCATGCCGTCGACGCCGACGACCTTCGCGCCGTACTCCTTGGCGACCTCGGCCCAGCTGCTCGTGATGTTCTGCGCAGAGCGCTTGCCCCGCAGGTCCTCCAGGGACTCGATGCCCTCCGGGTTGTCCTCGGCGACGACGAGGACCCCGCCGGTCTCGACGTAGGGGTCGGAGAGGTCGTAGAGCTGCTCTCGCTCCGGGTTGGAGGTGACCTGGTTGGCGACGACGTCGAAGCGACCCGCGTCCAGGGCGGCGAACATCGAGTCCCACTGGGTCGGGACGTACTCGACCTCGACGCCGAGCCGCTCCGCGACGGCGTCCATGACCTCGATGTCGAAGCCGGTGAACTCATCGCCCTTGCGGATCGAGAAGGGGGCGTACACCCCTTCGGTCCCGACACGAAGGGGGTCGGGGATCTCGGCCTGCTGCGCCATCTGGCGGGCGGTCGGACGCTGCTCGGCGTCCGTCTGCGCCCCGGCGGGTGCCGCGAGCACGAGGGCGGGGAGCAGCGCGAGCAGGAGCGCGGCGAGCACCCGCAGCCGGGCTGCGAGCGGGCCGGGCGCAGGGCGCGGCGTGGTGACGGGCATGCCCCACAGCCTAGGTCGGTGACCCGGTGGGCGCCTTCGCGGCGTCCAGGCCTCGGCGCGGTGCCTGCGGGGCCTCAGAGCCGCCGCATCGCCGTCGCGAGGACGACGGCCTCGCCGACGCGGTCGGACGCGTCGAGGTCGACCTCGGCCTCGACCACCCAGTCGCCGTCACCCGCGGGGTCGGCGAGCACCTGACGTACCCGGCGGACCCGCACGTCGGCGATCGCCTCGTCGCCCTCGTCGGGCATGCCGGGTGCCGGCGCCATGACGTCCTCGGTCGAGATGCGGTGCGGCCCACGGGCGTCGGCATCGGTCGCGATCTCGTCGTGCTCCTGCCAATACTCGCCGAGCGCCTCGTCCCAGGCGTCGTGCGTCATCACCGCGGAGCGCCCGTCGTCGGCGAGGGCCGCGGCGGCGTGCTCGATCGCGGCGAGCCCGTCGACGTCGTCGCGGGCCGCGCGAGCCACGCGCTGCCACATCGCGCCCCGCACCATGGGGGTGAAGGCGTGGGGCTGCGCGCTGATCGGGCGCGACGGCGGGCGCAGGTCGCCCGCGTCGTGGTGCGAGACGACCTCGGCGAGGTGGGCGTCGGGATGGGCCAGCGCCTCCCACTCGTCGAGGAGGGAGGAGTCGGTCTGGCGGATGGTCTCGCCGAGCCAGGCGATGATCTCCTCGAGCGCCTCGCTCCGGTGCTCGGCCGGCACGGTGTGCGCCATCGTGCGGTAGGCGTCGGAGAGGTAGCGCAGCAGCAGGCCCTCGCGCGGTGCGAGGTCGTAGCGGCGCACGAGGTCGCTGAAGGACATGCCGTCCTCCCACATGTGCCGCACGATGCTGCACGGCACGAGACCGTCGACGGGCAGCCACGGGTGGGCGACGAGGTACTCCTCGTAGGCCGGGCGGAGGAGCTCGGCGAGCGGCTCGGGCCAGGTGATCTCGTCGAGTCGCGCCATCCGCTCCTCGTACTCGACGCCGTCGGCCTTCATCTCGGCCAGCGCCTCGCCGCGGGCGGCGTGCTGCTGGGCGAGCAGGAGCGGCCGCGGCGCGTCGAGGACCGCCTCGACGACGGAGACGACGTCGAGGGCGTAGGTGTCGGCGTCGCGGTCGAGCAGCTCGAGGACGGCCAGGGCGAAGGGGGCGAGCGGCTGGTTGAGCGCGAAGTCGCTCGGCAGGTCGAGGGTGAGGGCGACGGTGCGCCCGCTGTCGTCGGGCTCGTCGAGGCGCACGAGGACGCCGGAGTCGAGCAGGGATCGGCCGAGGCGGATCGCCCGCTTGGCCAGGCGGGCCTGGCCGCGCGGGTCCTCGTGGTTGTCTCGGGTGAGGGCCGACAGTGCGGCGACGGGGTCGCCGGGCCGGGCGACGACGTTGAGGATCGTCGAGTTCTCCACCCGCATGCGGCTGGCCAGCGGCTCGGCCGGGGCGGTGGTCAGCTTGGTGAAGGTGTCCTCGGTCCACACGACGAAGCCCTCCGGGGGCTTCTTGCGCTGGATCTTCTTCAGCTTCTTCGGGTCGTCGCCGGCCTTGGCGACGAGGCGCTCGTTCTCGATCGTGTGCTCGGGGGCCTGGACGACGACGAAGCCCTGCGTGTCGTAGCCGGCGCGACCGGCGCGACCGGCGACCTGGAGGAACTCGCGGACGCGGAGCACCCGGTGGCGACGCCCGTCGAACTTCGTCAGCGAGGTGAAGAGGACGGTGCGGATCGGCACGTTGATGCCGACGCCGAGGGTGTCGGTCCCGCAGATGACCTTGAGCTTGCCCTGCTGGGCGAGGCGCTCGACGAGCCGGCGGTAGCGCGGGAGCATCCCGGCGTGGTGCACGCCGATGCCCTTGCGCAGCAGCGCCGAGAGGGTGCGCCCGAAGCCGGCGGAGAAGCGGAAGCCGGCGATCTCGGCCGCGACGGCGTCGCGCTCGGCGGGGGTGAGCAGCTTCGTCGACGAGAGGGTGCGCGCGTGCTCGGCGGCGTTGGCCTGGGTCTGGTGCACGACGTAGACCGGCACGCGGTCCCACTCGACGAGGTCCTCGATGGTGTCCTGCAGCGGGGTCGTCGACCAGGTGAAGGTGAGCGGCACCGGGCGGGGCGCGTCCGAGACGACGGTGACGTCGCGGCCGGTGCGCGCCTCGAGGTCCTCGACGAAGCGTGAGGTGTCGCCGAGGGTCGCCGACATGAGGAGCATCTGCGCGTCGACGAGGGTGAGCAGGGGGACCTGCCAGGCCCAGCCGCGCTCGGGCTCGGAGTAGTAGTGGAACTCGTCCATGACGACGAGGCCGACGTCGGCGGCCCGGCCCTCGCGCAGCGCCATGTTGGCGAGCACCTCGGCCGTGCACACGATGATCGGGGCGTCGGGGTTGACCGACGCGTCGCCGGTGAGCATCCCGACGTCCTGCGCCCCGAAGGTCGCGCAGAGGTCGAAGAACTTCTCGCTGACGAGCGCCTTGATCGGCGCGGTGTAGAAGGCGACCTTGTCCTGCGAGAGGGCGTGGGCGATGGCGGCGGTCGCGACGAGCGACTTGCCCGACCCGGTCGGGGTCGAGATGACGACGTGCTCGTCGGCGAGCAGCGCGAGCGCTGCCTCCTCCTGGTGGGGGTAGAGCGTGATCCCGCGCCCCGCCGCCCACCGCTCCAGCGCGTCGAAGACCTCGTCGGGGGTCGAGCCGGTACGCACGTCGAGGGTCTGGGGCTGGCTCACCGACCCATCCTCGCAGCCCGCCCGAGGTGCCCCGGTCGTGCGGTGCTCCGTGGCGGTCGAGGTGCGACGAAGGGGTCGTTGGTGGTCGAGGTGCGACGAAGGAGCCTCGAGACCACGGGCCGCGTGGCCTCACGGCGTGCAGGGGCGGGGTGGGACAGGATGGGGCGATGACGACGCGGCCGACGACCATCGCCGGGGTGGGACTCGCCCTGCGGCCGCCGCGGGCCGAGGACGCGGACGCGCTCGGGCAGCTCGTCGGTGACGTCGACCGCTCGCACGACGTCATCGCGGACTGGGTCCGGCGCTGGGAGCGCGACGGCTTCGGCAGCTGGGTCGTCGCGGTCGAGGACGAGCCGGTCGGCTTCGTCGGGGTGCGCCCCCGCGAGGACGACATCGCGCTCACGGTGCGCTCCACCCCGGCCGTCGCGGCCGACGGTCGCGCCCGGGCCGCGCTGCGCCTCGCGGTCGCCGACGCTATCGAGTGGCTGCCCGACGTCCCCCTTCGCCTCCGTGTCGCCGAGGACGACCCGACGACCCGCGCGGTCGCCGAGTCCTCGGGCCTGGTCCACGTCCCCGAGGACGACCACGAGGCACGCGGCACGCGGTGGCAGGTCCTCGAGAGCCCCTACGTGCGCACCTTCACGACCCTGCCGCCCCGAGCCCGGCGCAGCCTCGTCGACCTCTGGGTGCGGGTCAACGACGCCGGGGGAGCGGTCGGCTTCGTCGCCGGGGCACCGCGCGAGGACGTCGAGGCCGAGGTCGAGCGCCGCGAGGACGGCCTGGCCTCCGGCCACCTGCGCGGGGTGGGCCTGATGACCCCGGCGGGCGACCTCGTCGGTGCCGCCTTCCTGCGCACCCCGACCACCCCCCTCCAGGCCCACATCCGCAGCGTCGAGAGCGTCATGGTCGACCCGCAGCGCCGCGGCGCCAGCCTCGGCCGGCATCTCATGGCCGGGGTGCACCGGGCCGCGAGGGACGAAGGGGTCGAGATCCTCACCCTCGACTACCGGGACGGCGTCGGGCTCGGCCAGTTCTACGCGAAGGTCGGCTACACCGAGGTCGGCCGCCAGCCCGGGGTGATCCGCGTCGCGCCCGGCGACGACCGCGACTCCGTGCTGCTGTGGCGTCGCCTGGCCGAGACGCCCGCCCCGGACCAGACAGGTGCGCAGGAGGAGCCCGAGCGGCGATAGCCTTGCGGCCCGTGAGCGCACCCGCACCGACGCCCCCGAACCTCGACGACACCCAGCGCGGCTGGACCCTCCACGGCGACGGCCGCAGGGTCGCCCCGGGCGAGGTCGTCCGCCCCCGCGAGCGCCTCTCGTGGGACCTGACCATCGGTCTGGGCATGCAGCACGTCGTCGCGATGTTCGGCGCGACCTTCCTCGTGCCGCTGCTCACGGGACTGTCCCCGGCGACGACCCTGCTCTTCTCCGGCGTCGGCACGATGCTTTTCCTCCTCATCACCCGCGGTCGGGTGCCGAGCTATCTCGGCAGCTCCTTCGCCTTCATCGCCCCGATCACCGCCGCGACGTCGAGCCACGACCTCCCCACTGCCCTCGGCGGCGTCGTCATGGCTGGTCTGGCGCTCGCCCTCGTCGGCCTGGCGGTGCAGCTCTCCGGCGACCGGTGGCTGCGGGCGCTCATGCCCCCGATGGTCACCGGCGCGATCGTCGCCCTCATCGGGCTCAACCTCGCCCCGGCCGCGAAGGCCAACTTCGTCGTCTCCCCGGTCACCGCCCTCGTCACCCTCGTCGTGATCCTCGTCCTCAGCGTCGCGACGAAGGGGATGATCTCGCGTCTGGCGATCCTCGGCGGCGTGGCCGCCGGCTACGTCTGCGCGGCGATCCGCGGCGAGCTCGACTTCACCCTGGTGCGCGAGGCCGACCTGATCGGCCTGCCGGACCTCACCGCGCCGACCTTCGACATCTCCGTGCTGGGGCTCTTCGTCCCCGTCGTCCTCGTCCTCGTCGCCGAGAACGTCGGGCACGTCCGCTCCGTCGCGGCGATGACCGGTGACGACCTCGACCCCTACATGGGTCGGGCGCTCATCGCCGACGGTCTCGCGACCACCCTCGCCGGCTCCGGCGGAGGCTCCGGCACGACGACCTACGCGGAGAACATCGGCGTCATGGCGGCGACCCGCGTCTACTCCACGGCGGCGTACTGGGTCGCGGCCGTCACCGCCGTGCTCCTCTCGATGAGCCCGAAGTTCGGCGAGCTCATCAACACCGTCCCGTCCGGCGTCCTCGGCGGGGCCGCGACCGCCCTCTACGGGATGATCGGCCTGCTCGGCGTGAAGATCTGGATCGAGAACCGCGTCGACCTCGGCAACCCGATCAACCTCATGACCGGTGCCGTCGCGCTCATCATCGGCATCGCCGACTTCACGTGGAGCATCGGCGACGTCCAGCTCGCCGGCATCGCGCTCGGCACGATCGCCGCCCTCGTCGGCTTCCACGGACTGCGGGCCCTCAACTCGGTGACGGGCGCGGTCGCCGACCCTCTCATCCCCCTTCGCGCAGCCGACCACGACCGGGCGGACGGTCCTACGCTGCCTGCATGACCGAGCAGCCCCCGACCGCACCCGACCTGCCCGCCGGGGCCTCGCCCCGGCCCCTCGAGGACCGGGTGGTCGTCGTCACGGGAGGGAACTCCGGGATCGGCGAGGGCATCGTGCGCGAGGCCAGCGCCCAGGGCGCGCGGGTCGTCATCGACTACGTGAGCGACGCCGACCACGCGCACGCGATGGTCGACGAGCTCGGCGGGCCCGAGCGGGCCGTCGCGGTCGAGGCCGACGTCTCCTCGGTCGCCGACCTCGAGCGGCTGCGCGACGCGGCGGTCGACGCCTTCGGGCGGATCGACGTGTGGGTGAGCAACGCCGGCATCGAGCTGAAGGAGACCCTGCTCACCCTCACCGAGGAGGGCTTCGACAGGCAGCTCGCGATCAACCTGCGCGGCGCGGTCTTCGGCGCGAAGGTCGCCGCGGAGCGCTTCGTCGAGCAGGGCGGCGGCGGGGTCATCATCAACACCTCGAGCACCCACGAGGACTGGCCGATGCCGAGCGACCTCACGTACTGCGTGAGCAAGGGCGGGATGCGCATGCTCACCCGCACCGCGGGCGTCGAGCTCGGCGAGCACGGCATCCGGATGGTGAGCATCGCTCCGGGCGCGATCGTCACCCCCATCAACGCCGACGACGACCCGGCCGAGCAGGACTCCCTGCGCGCGGCGATCCCGCTGGGCTACATCGGCACCCCGCAGCAGATGGGCAAGCTCGCCTGCTTCGTCGCCTCCGACGCGGCCAGCTACATCACCGCCACGACGATCTTCGCCGACGGCGGGCTCATGCAGAAGCCGGGAGCCGTCTGAGGCTCAGCCCTGCGCACGACCGGTGCGAAGGGGGAGGTGCATGACGTGCAGCCCGACGAGACCGTGCGTCGGGTGGCGAAAGGCCTCCGGCACGGTCCCGACGACCTCGAAGCCCAGCGAGCGCCACAGCGCGACCGCCGCAGCGTTGGTCTCCACGACGGCGTTGAACTGGATCGCGTGGAAGCCGCGCTCGCGGTGCCACGCGACGACGTGCTCGCCGAGCGCCCGGCCGACCCCCAGACCCCGCGCGCTGCTCGCGACCATGAAGGACGCCGTGCCCACGTGGTCGCCGTGGCCGGGCCGGTTCGGGCCCATCTTCGCCGTGCCGAGCACCGACCCGTCGTCGTCGAGGGCCACGACGCTCTCGCCGGGCGGGGCCTCGAGCCACAGCTGCTGGGCCTGCTCGCTCGTGAGGTCGAGGGGGTAGGCGTAGGTCTCGCCGGCCTGCACGACCTCGGCGACGACCGGCCAGATCTGGGGCCAGTCCTGCGCGGTGGCGGTGCGGATGTGGATCGTCACGGCGGCGAGGATATCGAGCGCTAACCTAGGGCCGGTGCCCTCCCTGACCGACCTGCTCAACGCCGCCGTCGACGGGGTCGGCGGCAGCACCCGCCCAGGTCAGGTCGAGATGGCCCAGGCCGTCGAGCGGGCGGTGACGACGGGCGAGCACCTGCTCGTCCAGGCCGGCACCGGCACCGGCAAGTCGCTGGCCTACCTCGTGCCCGCGATCGCCCACGCGATGCGCAGCGGACGGCCGGCGGTCGTCGCGACCGCGACCCTCGCGCTGCAGGCGCAGATCGTCGACCGCGACATGCCCCGGCTCGCCGACGCGCTCACCGGGCCGCTCGGCCGGCGCCCGACGTACGCCCTCGTCAAGGGCCGCCGCAACTACGTCTGCCAGCACAAGCTCGTCGGCGGCTTCCCCGACGACGAGGACGGGCTGCTCGACGTCGGCGAGGTCGACGCGGCGGCCGGCCGGCTCGGCCAGGAGGTCGTGCGGCTGCGCGAGTGGGCCGAGCAGACCGAGTCCGGTGACCGTGATGAGCTCGTGCCCGGTGTCTCGGAGCGGGCCTGGCGGCAGGTGTCGGTGAGCGCGGACGAGTGCCTCGGCAGCAAGTGCCCGGAGTTCGGCGACTGCTTCGTCGAGCGCTCGCGCACGGCGGCCAAGGAGGTCGACGTCGTCGTCACCAACCACTCCTTCATGGCCATCGACGCCTTCGAGGGGCGCCACCTGCTGCCGCCGCACGACGTGCTCGTCGTCGACGAGGCCCACGAGCTCGTCGACCGCGTCACCTCGACGATCACCGACGACATCACCCCGGGCGCGGTCCGCGGCGCGAGCAAGCGTGCCGGGCGCCTCGTCCAGTCCACCGAGGAGCTCGACGACCTCGCGGTGGCGCTCGAGGCCCAGCTCGAGGACGTGCCGGAGGGCCGGCTGCGCGGGGGCATGCCCGACGCGCTGGCGCTCACGGTCTCGCGGCTGCGCGAGGTCACCCGCACCCTGCTCACCGAGCTCAAGCCGGAGAAGGGCGCCGAGGTCGACGGGGGCCGGCAGATCGCCATGGCCGCGATGGAGGACCTCTTCGACACCGCGGGCCGGGTGCTCGAGGAGCGCGAGCTCGACGTGCTGTGGGTGAGCAAGGACCCCCGGCGCGGTCCCGTCCTGCGGGTCGCGCCGATGAGCGTGGCGATGCTCGTCCGGGACAAGGTCTTCGAGGACGACTCGACCGACGAGGACGGCAACCGCACCGACCGCACGGTCGTGCTCACGTCGGCGACCCTCGAGCTCGGCGGCACCTTCGACGCGGTCGCCGGCACCCTCGGGCTGCGCGGGGACGGCGCACCGCCGTGGCGCGGTCTGGACGTCGGGTCCCCCTTCGCCTACCCCGAGCAGGCGATCGCCTACGTCGCCGAGCACCTGCCCGCGCCCGGTCGCGACGGGCTCGCCCCGCAGACCCTCGACGAGATCGAAGAGCTCGTGCGGGCGGCCGGCGGGCGCACCCTCGGTCTCTTCTCCTCGATGCGCGCGGCCCGCGAGGCCGCCGAGGCGATGCGCGAGCGGCTGGGCGGCGAGATGGAGGTGCTCTGCCAGGGCGAGGACCAGATCACCACGCTCGTGCGCCAGTTCGCCGCCGAGCCGACGACCTGCCTCTTCGGCACGCTCACGCTGTGGCAGGGCGTCGACGTGCCCGGCTCGAGCTGCCAGCTCGTGCTCATCGACCGCATCCCCTTCCCGCGGCCGGACGACCCGCTGTCATCCGCGCGCACCGAGGAGATCGGGCGGCGCGGCGGCAACGGCTTCATGGCGGTGTCGGCGACCCACGCCGCGCTGCGGCTCTCGCAGGGCGCGGGTCGGCTCGTGCGGCGCTCCGACGACCGCGGGGTCGTCGCCTTCCTCGACAACCGCATGGTCAAGGCGCGCTACGCCGGCTTCCTCCAGCGCTCGCTGCCGCCCTTCTGGCCCACGACCGACAAGTCCCTCGTGCTCGGCGCCCTGCGCCGCCTCGACGAGACCGCACCGCCCCCGGTGGCCGTCGCCGACCCCGCCCGACGCGGCCTGACCGGCGCCGTCGTCGAGGGAGCCGTCGCCGCCAGCCGGGACGAGGACGGGGCGGAGCACCCGCGACCGGTGTCGGCCCCCGGTGCGAAGGTGTCCCGATGACCGATCTCGTCGACGTCCGCTCCGGCGTCCCGCCCCTCGTGCTCGTCACGGGCCCCGAGGAGCTGCTCGCCGAGCGCGCCGTCGACCAGGTGCTCGCCGACCTGCGCGTCGCCTCCCCGGAGATCGAGCTCGTGGCCGTCGAGACCGCCGGCTACGAGGTGGGCGCGCTCGCGATGCACGCGAGCCCGTCGCTCTTCGGCGAGGACAAGGTCATCGTCGTGCGCGGGCTGCACGAGGCCTCCGACGCGCTGCAGCAGGACGTCCTGGCCTACCTCGAGCACCCGGCCGAGGACGTGACGCTCGTCGTGCTGCACTCCTCGGGCAACCGGGGCAAGAAGGTCCTCGACACGATGAAGAAGTCGCGCGCCCGCGTCGTCGAGTGCCCCGCGATCAAGTCCGACCGCGACAAGGCCGACTTCGTCACCGGCGAGTTCCGCCGGGCCCGGCGCAAGATCGCCCCGGACGCCGTCCAGGCCCTCGTCGAGGCCGTGGGCAAGGACCTGCGCGAGCTCGCCTCGGCGTGCACCCAGCTCGTCGACGACACGACCGGGGTCGTCGACCACGACGTCGTCGACCGCTACCACGGGGGCAAGGTCGAGGCCACGGGCTTCCGCGTGGCCGACGCGGCCGTGACCGGCGAGGCCGGTGAGGCGCTGCGCCTGCTGCGTCATGCCGTGGCCGTCGGGGTCGACCCGGTCCCGATCGTCGCCGTCCTCGCCGGCCAGCTGCGCCAGCTGGCCAAGGTCGGGGGAGCGGGGCGCGGCCGCTCGGCCGACCTCGCCCGCGACCTCGGCATGGCCCCGTGGCAGGTCGACAAGGCCCGCCGCGCGCTGCGCGGGTGGTCGGGGCCGGCCCTCGGGCGGGCCATCCAGGCCGTCGCCGCGGCCGACGAGGAGGTCAAGGGCGGGGGGCGCGACCCGGTCTACGCCGTCGAGCACGCGGTGCTCACCGTCGTGCGCGAGCACCAGTCCGGCTGACCGGTTTTGCCCGGCACGACCGCCCGCTGATATCGTCGACCCTTGCGTGCGCGCTGCGGTCGTGCGCGCAACGCAGCACCATCCAGGGCGTCTCTCCCAACGGTCTCCCCACGCCGGTCCCGAGACGTCCTGCCGCCCTCAACGGCACATCATCGACCTCTAGGAAGACATACACGTGGCAAACATCAAGTCCCAGATCAAGCGGATCAAGACCAACGCGGCCCGCACCGAGCGCAACCGTGCGCACAAGTCGGAGCTGCGCACCTCGATCCGCAAGGTCCGTGAGGCTGTCGCCGCCGGCGACGCGACCGCTGCGGGCACCGCCCTGCAGGCCGCCTCGAAGCGCCTCGACAAGGCCGTCAGCAAGGGCGTCATCCACGCCAACCAGGCGGCCAACAAGAAGTCGGCCCTGGCGAAGAAGGTCAACGCGCTGTCCAAGTGACCCGCGCCTGACCCGCGAAGGGGGCCCGCACCGTCTCGACGGTACGGGCCCCCTTCGCCGTGCCCGTGATGTCCTGCGGGGGCTCCCTCAGACCGGGTCGTCGTCGTAGGGCTCGCCCCGACGCACGGCCCTGAGGGCGACGAGGACGGCGTCGTAGACCGCGCGGTCGACGGCCCCGCCTGCGCGTCGGACCCGCGCGGGGTCGAGCCGCACGACCCGGTCGAGACGGGCCTCGCTGCGCCGACGCCGGCGGTCCCAGTCGCCGGAGCCGACGTCGATCCACTGCCGCCCTGCGCGGCGCTCCTGGGTCTCGTCGAGGTCGTGGTCCTGGCTCGTCATGGGCAGCCCGAGCAGCCACGGCCCGTCGGCCCCGATGACGAGCGCAGGCCGGTCCTTGCCCCGCCGGTGGTCCTCCTCGAAGGGCACCCACGCCCACACGACCTCGCCCGCGCCCACCGAGCCGGTCGGGGTGGCGAAGGGGGAGCCCGCCTCGCCCGAGAAGTCGCCGGGGTAGCCGCGCCCGGGCGGCGAGGTCGTCGGCGGGGGAGCCGACGGCGGGGTCGACGGCGCGGTCGACGTCGAGGCGGTGCTCGGCCGCGGCGTCGTGCGCAGCAGCCGGCGCACGAGCGAGCGCAGCATGTCTGCGAGGTTACGCAGCCGGGCCCGCGGGCGGCGTCGTCGGCGGCCCCCACGACGGGGCCTGCCCGGGGGACGGCGGGGTGGGGCCGCCCTGCGGCATCGCGGGCGGGGTCGGCCGGGCCTCGGGCATGCCGATCTGCGGTGCGCCGATCGCTGCGAGGCGCTGCGAGGGGTGCGTGCCGCCCGCGACGGCGGCGTTCGGCGGGAGGTTGCCCACGTAGGGGCTCACCGGGGGCGGGCCCCAGCGGTCCGGCCGCGGGCGCCACAGCAGCCGCCCGCGCTGGGTGCGGTCGCGCAGTGCGTGCCCGCGCCACAGCAGCACCGGGTGCGAGGCGATGGCGTTGGCCCACCACACGAAGAAGCCGCGCTCGTCACCGACCCGCCCGAAGTACTGCGTCGTGTCGACGGAGGCGTTGAGGTACTTGCCGGCGCCGAGGGTGGCCATCGCGCCCATCGCTCCCTGCGGGCACAGGTGGTACCCGTAGCTGTCCGACGTGTACTCCTGGCTGCGTGACAGGACCGGCCCCACGAGCGGGAAGTAGGCCGAGGCGAAGGTGCCCAGCTGACGCCAGTACGACGTGTGCCCGGCGGCGATGTGGCCGAGCTCGTGGCCGATGATGAAGCGCAGCGAGTCCGGCTGACGCGCGCGCCCACCCACCTCGAAGAGGTCGGAGTACACGACGACGAAGCGGCGGAAGCCGTGCCCGGAGGCGAAGGCGTTGATGAGCCCGTTGCCCCCGACGACGTAGGCCCGCGGCGGCTCCTCGAGCCCGAAGGTCGCCGACGCCTCCACGAGGATCTCGTAGGCCTCGGGGTACTGCGTCGGGGTGATCTGCACGCCACGAAGGCGGATCTGCGCGAAGAGCAGGCCACGGGCGAACCACACGAGGACCGGGGCGAGCACGAGGATCACGGCGTAGGTGCTCGGCTCGCGCCGGTCACCGATCGCCTGCACGATCTCGAAGATCGCGAAACCCAGGTAGATCAGCGAGGCGACGACCGCCAGGACGAGGCAGAGGATCTCCAGCGGGTGGCGCACCCCGCGCCGCACCGCGAGACGCTGGCCGTGCCGGGGACCACGGGGGTCGGCGGGGCCGCGCGGCCGTCGTCCGGCGGGCGGGTAGGCGGCCGGGGGAGTCCCCGGCGCGGGTGGCCACTGCGAGCTCATCGGGATTCCCCTGTCGTCGGCGGCCGGTGTCAGGCCGCTCCGGGCAGGATCATCGCAGCCACCCCAGGTGGTCGCGGGCCAGGGTGTACCCCACGAAGGCGACGACGTCGAGCAGCGTGTGCGCGACGACGAGCGGGCCGACCCGTCGGGTGCGGGTGTAGAGCCAGCCGAAGAGCAGTCCCATGACGACGTTGCCGACGAAGCCGCCGAAGCCCTGGTAGAGGTGATAGCTGCCCCGGACGAGCGCGCTGACGACGATCACCCGCCACCGGCCCCACCCCGCCTGGGTCCACCGGGTGAAGAGGTAGCCGACCATGACGACCTCCTCGAGCACGGCGTTCTGCAGCGCGGCGAGGACGAGCACCGGCACGGCCCACCACACCGGCGCGAGGTCCGCGGCGGCCACCGTCGTGTTGATGCCGAGCGCCCGCGACCCGAGGTACCAGGCGAGCCCGGGGATGCCGACGGCAGCGGTGAGCAGGACGCCGCGCAGCAGGTCGCTGCCCGGGCGGCGCAGGTCGGCGCCGATCCGGTGCGGCGCGTCCCGGTCCTCCCGGGTGAGCAGGTGCAGAGCGAGCAGGGCGGGCACCACGCCGAGCCCGACGCCGACGAGCTGGTGGACGAGGTCGAGCCACGGCCGGTCGGGGTAGGCCGAGGAGTTCATCGTCGTCGTCACCCCCGACAGCCCGCCCTGGGTGAGCAGCGAGACGATGCGCAGGAGCGACCAGATGGCGCTCGCGCCGAGCGAGACGAGCAGGACGAGGGCGGTCTCCGCGAGGAGGGTGCGACGGCCGAAGGGGGAGGCGGGCACCCCGTCGACGGCGGGCTCGGCGGCTGCGGTCACGGGGGCGAGCCTAGGTCGCGTTCTCGTGGGTCGGCTGGGAGGTGCGATGATGAGCGCTGATCCATCGCCGCCCATCGACGAGGTTGAGTCTCCCCCGTGTCACCCATGGCCACGAAGGCGCTGCAGCCGCACGCGACCCCGCCGCAGCAGATCCGCAACTTCTGCATCATCGCCCACATCGACCACGGCAAGTCCACCCTGGCCGACCGCATGCTGCAGATCACCGGCGTCGTCGAGGCGCGGCAGATGCGCGCGCAGTACCTCGACCGCATGGACATCGAGCGTGAGCGCGGCATCACGATCAAGAGCCAGGCCGTGCGCATGCCCTGGGAGCTCGAGGGCCAGACCTACTGCCTCAACATGATCGACACCCCCGGGCACGTCGACTTCACCTACGAGGTCTCGCGCAGCCTCGCCGCGTGCGAGGGCGCGGTCCTGCTCGTCGACGCCGCGCAGGGCATCGAGGCGCAGACCCTGGCCAACCTCTACCTGGCCATGGAGAACGAGCTGACGATCATCCCGGTGCTCAACAAGATCGACCTGCCGGCCGCTCAGCCCGAGAAGTACGCCGCCGAGCTCGCCGGCCTCATCGGCTGCGACCCCGAGGACGTCCTCAAGGTCTCGGGCAAGACGGGCGAAGGGGTCGAGGCCCTCCTCGACCGCGTCGTCGGCGACCTGCCCGCACCGGTGGGCGACCCCGACGCCCCGGCCCGAGCGATGATCTTCGACTCCGTCTACGACACCTACCGCGGGGTCGTCACCTACGTCCGCGTCGTCGACGGCAACCTCAACCCCCGCGAGCGCATCGCGATGATGAGCACGAAGGCGACGCACGAGCTGCTGGAGATCGGCGTCATCAGCCCCGAGCCCAAGCCCTCGAACGGCCTGGGCGTCGGCGAGGTCGGCTACCTCATCACCGGGGTCAAGGACGTGCGCCAGTCCAAGGTCGGCGACACGGTGACGAACATGGCCAAGCCGGCCACCGACGCCATCGGCGGCTACAAGGACCCCAAGCCGATGGTCTTCTCCGGCCTGTACCCGATCGACGGCTCGGACTACCCGGACCTGCGCGACGCGCTCGACAAGCTCAAGCTCAACGACGCGGCGCTCGTCTACGAGCCGGAGACCTCCGCGGCCCTCGGCTTCGGCTTCCGTGTCGGCTTCCTCGGTCTGCTCCACCTCGAGATCGTCCGCGAGCGCCTCGAGCGCGAGTTCGACCTCGACCTCATCTCGACCCAGCCCAACGTCGTCTACCAGGTGACGATGGACGACGGCACCGAGATCGAGGTGACCAACCCCAGCGAGTTCCCGTACGGCAAGGTCGCCGAGGTCCGCGAGCCGGTGGTCAAGGCCACGATCCTCGCCCCGAGCGAGTTCATCGGGGCGATCATGGAGCTCTGCCAGGGCAAGCGCGGCCAGCTCGGTGGCATGGACTACCTCTCCGAGGACCGCGTCGAGATGCG
The DNA here is from genome assembly GCF_040547045.1 of Janibacter sp. UYMM211. Taxonomy (NCBI): domain Bacteria; kingdom Bacillati; phylum Actinomycetota; class Actinomycetes; order Micrococcales; family Intrasporangiaceae; genus Janibacter; species Janibacter sp. UYMM211. Next base: position 799,778 of record NZ_JBEPOY010000002.1, read on the forward strand.
CTACACCCTCCCGCTCGCGGAGATCGTCTTCGACTTCTTCGACCAGCTGAAGTCCAAGACCCGCGGCTACGCCTCGCTGGACTACCAGGAGGCCGGCGACCAGGCGGCCGACCTCGTCAAGGTCGACATCCTCCTCCAGGGCGAGGGCGTCGACGCCTTCAGCGCCGTCGTCCACAAGGACAAGGCGTACTCCTACGGCACGATGATGGCCGGCAAGCTCAAGGACCTCATCCCGCGCCAGCAGTTCGAGGTGCCGATCCAGGCCGCCATCGGCGCCCGGGTCATCGCCCGCGAGACGATCCGCGCGATCCGCAAGGACGTGCTCGCCAAGTGCTACGGCGGCGACATCTCGCGCAAGCGCAAGCTGCTCGAGAAGCAGAAGGCGGGCAAGAAGCGGATGAAGAACATCGGCAGCGTCGAGGTGCCGCCGGAGGCCTTCGTCGCCGCGCTGTCCTCCGACGAGCCGACGAAGGACAAGGCGAAGAAGTAGCCGCCGGGCGAGGACGTAGGGTGCCCCCGTGGCCCAGCAGACCTACGCCCTCTACCGACGCCTGACCCGCTACCCGGGAGGCACACGGCTCTTCTCGCTCGCGTACGCCCGGTTCGCCCCGTACTTCTGGACGGTGCGTCCGCAGGTGCGCGAGGTGCGTCCGCACCGGGCCGAGCTGACGATCAAGAACCGCCGCCGGGTGCACAACCACATCGGGACCCTGCACGCGATCGCCGTGTGCAACGGGCTCGAGGCGGCGATGGGTCTCGTCGCCGAGGCGACCTGCCCGGACCACCAGCGGTGGCTCCCGCGCGGCCTGCAGGTCGAGTACCTGCAGAAGTCGACGACCGACCTGCTGTGCGTCGCCGAGACCTCCCCCTCGGACTGGGAGCGCGAGGCCCCCTTCGACATCGACGTGCGGGTCAAGGCCGTGCGCACCGACGGCGTCGTCGTCGTGCAGGGCGTCATCCCGATCTACGTCTCGGACAAGCCCGCGAAGGGGTGACCCTCCCGGTCGTCGGGGCGCTCAGTCGCGCAGGCGGGCGGCCAGCCGCTCGACCTGCTCGGCGCTCCACCCCTGGTCGCGCAACCACGCCCGCGCCCCGCCGTGCTCCGCGACGGAGTCGAGCAGACCGGTGATGGCCTCCGGCACCGGCTCCTGCTCGCTCATCGGCCGGTCGCGCAGGCGGCTGTAGAAGCCGGTGCCCTGGAGCCGCTCGATGATCCGGGGCAGGCGCTCGGCGGTGAGCACGTAGTCGGCGACGATCTCCTCGTCGGGCACGCCCGCGACGGACAGGGCGAGCGCGACGATCGTGCCCGTGCGGTCCTTGCCCGCGGCGCAGTGCACGAGCGCCGCCCCCTTCGCGTCGGCGACCCGGCCGAGAGCCCCCGCGACTGAGTCGGGCCGGTGCTCGAGGTAGCCGCGGTAGTGGGCGCTCCAGTAGGAGGCGTCCTTGACCGGCTGCTCCTCCTCGCGCAGGACCATGAGGTCGCGCAGGTCACCGCCGACGGTGCGGAAGAAGGTGTGGTGGTGATGGGCGACCGCCGTGCGCCGCAGCGGACCCGGGCCGGTCTCGTCGAGCTCGTCGTGGGTGCGCAGGTCGACGACGTCGGTGACGCCGAGCACGTCGACGACGTGCGCCACGTCGCTCTCGGTGAGGTCCTGGAGGTTGTCGCTGCGGATGAGGCGGCGCTCGCGCAGCCGCCCGCCGTCCCGGGTCGGCAGGCCGCCCACGTCTCGCATGTTGACGACACCGTCGAGCTCGATCCAGCGGGGCTGCGTCATGCCGCCACCCTACGGGGGGAGCGCGCCGCGCCCTCACGCCGGCAGGCCGCCCCGGGGGGCGGCCGCGGCTAGCCCGTGGCCCGCCCCGCCCGCTCGGCGAGCAGGGCGAGACGGCGCAGCGCCTCGCGGTTGCGCAGCACGATGCCGAGCTGGCGCGCTGGTGAGGGCAGGAGGAGCGAGGGGCCGCTCTCGGCGTCCTCGCGCATCTCGACCCGGGTGCCCTGGGCCTGCGGGTGGAGGGTGATCTCGACGCGTGCCGCACCGAGGGGCATGGCACGAGCACGCAGGACGAGGCGGCGGCCGGGGTCGACCTCTCGCACGGACGTCTCGTCGTCGAGCAGCCAGGGCCAGCTGCCCACGGAGTGGTGGAGCCGGGCACCTGCTCCCGGCCACCCGGGGGTGACCGCCCGCATGCGTGACGCGCCGACGACCCAGCCCGGGTAGGTCCACCCGTCGGCCAGCACGGACCAGACGGCGTCCGGCCCGGCGGGTGTCCAGCGGCTGACCGTCCTCATCTGCCGACCGTAGGTCGCCCGGCCCGGGGTGCGGACCACCCGCAGGGGCGGGCGCGGGCGCGAGCACCGGCCGCGGTGGGGGACGATGGACCCCGTGCCACAGCTCCCCGACGGCGACCCCGCGCCCCGCGACGGCCGGCTGCCCGACGCCAGTGCCGAGGCGGTCGGGCGGCGCGCGCTCGCGATGTACGTCCACGTGCCCTTCTGCGCCGTGCGCTGCGGCTACTGCGACTTCAACACCTACACCGCCTCCGAGCTCGGCGGCCAGGACGGCCCGCCCGGGTCGAGCCGGGCCACCTTCGCCCAGGGCGCGCTGCGCGAGCTCGACCTCGCCCGCGACGTGCTCGGCTTGGCAGGTGCTGCGCCGGGTCCGGTGAGCACCGTCTTCCTGGGCGGGGGGACCCCGACCCTGCTGCCGTCGGCGGATCTCGTCGTCGTGCTCGACGGCATCCGCGAGCGCTTCGGGCTCGCTGCCGACGCCGAGGTGACGACCGAGGCGAACCCGGACTCGGTCACCCCTTCGTCCCTCGCCGAGCTCGCCCACGGCGGGGTCACCCGGGTCTCGGTCGGCATGCAGTCGGTCCGTCCCGGCGTGCTGAAGACCCTCGACCGCACACACGACCCCGAGGGCGTCGCCCGGGCCGTCGCGGGCGCGCGCGACGCGGGTCTAGCGGTGAGCCTCGACCTCATCTACGGCACCCCGGGGGAGACCCTCGAGGACTGGCGCGCCTCGCTCGAGGCCGCGCTCGCCCTCGAGCCCGACCACGTCTCGGCCTACGCCCTCACCGTCGAGGACGGCACGAGGCTCGCCGCGCGCGTGCGCCGCGGCGAGCTGCCCCTGCCGACCGGTGACGACGAGGCCGACAAGTACGAGCTCGCCGACGAGCTGCTCGCCGGCGCGGGCTACGACTGGTACGAGATCAGCAACTGGGCGCGCACGCCGCAGGACCGCTGCCGGCACAACCTCGCCTACTGGCGCGGCGACGACTGGTGGGGCGTCGGGCCCGGTGCCCACAGCCACGTCGCCGGCACGCGGTGGTGGAACGTCAAGCACCCCGCCGCGTGGGCCGGGCGCCTCGACGACGGCTCCTCGCCCGCGGCGGCCCGCGAGGTGCTCACCGACGCGCAGCGCGCCGACGAGGAGCTCCTCCTCGGGGTGCGGCTCGTCGACGGGGTCGCGACGAGCGCGCTCGAGCCCGGCGCCCGACGTGCCGTCGCGGGTCTCGTCGCGAGCGGCCTCGTCGACGGCCGGGCCGCGGTCGGCGGTCGCGTCGTGCTCACCCGCCGGGGCCGGCTGCTCGCCGACACCGTCGTGCACACGCTGCTCGGGGGAGCGGCGTGAGCGAGCAGCAGGAGCTCATCGCCCAGGTGCTGCGCAGCATCGACCTCCTCGGCGTGGTCACCAACGCCCTGCTCGGTGCGGCGGTGGCTCGCCAGTTCAACCTCGACCCCGTCGGCTTCGCGATCATCTCGATGATCTCGGCGCTGGGTGGCGGGGCGATCCGCGACGTGCTGCTCAACCAGACCCCGATCGCGCTCACCGACGGGGCCTATCTGGGGTGCGCGCTCGTCGCCTCAGGGCTGGCCTTCCTCGTGCGCTTCGAGGGGCGGCGGTGGCGTCAGGTCTTCCCCTACGTCGACGCGCTGGCGCTCGGGGCGTGGGCGGTCGCCGGCACGCAGAAGGCGCTCCTCACCGGCATCAGCCCGCTGCCCGCGGTCCTGCTCGGCGTGCTCACCGCGGTCGGCGGCGGGGCGGTGCGCGACGTCATGCTCGGCCAGGTGCCGAGCATCTTCCGCCGCTCCGAGCTCTACGCGACGGCCGCGCTCGCCGGCGCCCTGACCTACCTCGTCCTGCGCGAGGTCGTCGGGCCGTACTCCGCCCCCGGCGGGGTGCTCGTCGGTGCCGGGGTGTGCCTGCTGGCCCGCCGTCTGGGCTGGGTCCTGCCGACCGAGCCCGCCATCCTCGTCCCCCAGATCCGGGGCAAGGCGATCAACCGCTTCCGGCGGCGCGGCTGACCCCTTCGCCCGCGGTGTCTGTTATGCATAGGGCGCACCGTCGCCCCCGTGGCGTGGTGCACCCACCCACGACCAGGAGGACACCACGCCCATGAGCACCCAGCGCACCGCCGTCGTCACCGGAGCCGCCCGCGGCATCGGACGGGCCGTCGCCGTCCGTCTCGCGGCCGACGGGCACCAGGTCGCCGTCGTCGACCTCGACGAGAGCGCCTGCGCCGGCACCGTCGAGGAGATCACCGCGGCCGGCGGCCGGGCGATCGCCGTCGGCGCCGACGTCTCCGACGAGGCCCAGGTGGCCGCCGCCGTCGAGCGCATCGCCGCCGAGCTCGGCGCGCCGACCGTGCTCGTCAACAACGCGGGCATCATCCGGGACAACCTGCTCTTCAAGATGACCCTCGACGACTGGGACGCCGTCATGGGCGTGCACCTGCGCGGTGCCTTCCTCATGACCAAGGCGTGCCAGGCGTACATGACGCAGGAGAAGCACGGGCGCGTCGTCAACCTCTCGTCGACCTCGGCGCTGGGCAACCGCGGCCAGGCCAACTACGCGGCCGCCAAGGCCGGCATGCAGGGCTTCACCAAGACCCTCGCCATCGAGCTCGGCAAGTTCGGCGTCACCGCCAACGCCATCGCCCCGGGCTTCATCCAGACCGAGATGACGGCGGCCACCGCCGAGCGCGTCGGCGTCCCCTTCGAGGACTTCATCGCCTACTCGGCCAAGGAGATCCCCGTCCAGCGCGTCGGCCAGCCCGAGGACATCGCCGCGACGGCGTCTTTCCTGTGCTCCGACGAGGCCGGCTTCGTCTCGGGCCAGGTCATCTACGTCGCCGGGGGCCCGAGGGACTGACCCGAGTCACAAGATTCTCGGGTGACCCGAGAAACCCCGGCTTCGCATGAGTTTCTTACTCATGCGGACCCGGGGTTTATCGGGTCACCCGATAAACCGGCTCAGGCGTCAGGGGCGGTGACGAAGTCGATGAGCTCCTCGACTCGCCCCAGCAGCGAGGGCTCGAGGTCGGCGTAGCTGCGCACGGTGCCGAGGATCTGCTTCCACGCGCGGGCGATGTCGGCCTGGTCGTCGTGGGCCCAGCCGAGGTGGGCGCAGATCCCGCGCTTCCACTCCACGGAGCGGGGGATGGTCGGCCAGGCGTCCATCCCGAGACGCTGCGGTCGCACGGACTGCCAGACGTCGACGAAGGGGTGACCGAGGACGAGGACGTGGGGGGCGAAGGGGGAGATCCCCGACGCCTTCGCGACGATCCGCGATTCCTTGGAGCCGGGCACGAGGTGGTCGACGAGCACGCCCATCCGGCGCCCGGGCCCGGGCGCGAAGTCCCGGATCGCCCCGGCGAGGTCGTCGACGCCGTCGAGCATCTCGACGACGACTCCCTCGACGCGCAGGTCATGGCCCCACACCTTCTCGACGAGCTCGGCGTCGTGACGCCCCTCCACGAAGATCCGCGACCCGCGGGCGACGCGCGCGGTGCGGTCGGCGACGGCCACCGAGCCCGACGCGGTGCGGGCCGAGGCCTGCTGCTGCTGGGCCAGGGCGGCCCGTCCGGCCCCCTTCGGCGCGGTGAGGACGACCGGGGCGCCGTCGAGGTGGAAGCCCGGACCGAGGGGGAAGGCCTTGACCGCCCCGCGGCGGTCCTCGAGGTGCACGACGTGCATGCCGCCGGCCTTCTCGACCCGCACGACCGCGCCCACCCAGCCGGTCTCGACGTCCTCGACGACGAGGTCCGGGGTCGCCTCGACCTCGCGGCTGCGGGGCTTGCCCGCGCTGCGCCAGTCGCCGGACAGGACGTCGGATCCGTAGCGGTCGCTCACGTCGGGCGAGGCTAGTCGGCCGCGGCGCCCGTGCTCGCCGCAACACGCGTGCGCGATTGGGGAATGCCGTCCTCGCCCGTAGACTTGGCACTCAGTGCCCGAGAGTGCCAGGGCGGGGGAGCCCGCCTCGGCGGGCCGTACCGACCGGATGAGCGAAGGGAGAGCCCGTGAGCACCGAGCGACGCATGGCCGTCCTCTCCGCGATCGTCGAGGACTACGTCCACACGAGCGAGCCCGTCGGCTCGCGCGCGCTGCTCGAGCGCCACCAGCTCGGTGTGAGCGCCGCGACCGTCCGCAACGACATGGCCGCGCTCGAGGACGAGGGGCTCATCGTGGCCCCGCACACGAGCGCGGGCCGCATCCCGACGGACGCGGGCTACCGGACCTTCGTCGACCAGCTCTCGACGCTCAAGCCGATGTCGCGGGCCGAGCGGTCCGCGATCGCGCAGTTCCTCGAGGGTGCCGATGCCCTCGACGAGGTGCTCGACCGCACCGTGCGCCTCCTCGCGACCCTCACCCGGCAAGTCGCCGTCGTCCAGTACCCCTCGCTCACCCGCAGCACGGTGCGCCACGTCGAGCTCGTGCCGATGTCCTCGAGCCGGCTCATGGTCGTCGTCATCACCGGCAGCGGCCGGGTCGAGCAGCGGGTCATCACGACCGAGACCGACTACACGACGACCGCAGGTGCCGACGAGCTCGCGACCGCGCGCACCCAGATCAACGCCGTCGTCACCGAGCGCCGGCTCGGCGAGGCGGTCACCGCCCTGCGCACCCTCGACGACGACGAGCGCACCCGCTCCAGCCTCACCGACGGGGTGCTCGCCGCCATCGAGGAGGCCGCCCGCGAGGAGAGCGCGAGCCGCGTCACCCTCGCCGGCACGGCCAACCTGGCCCGGACCCCCTCGGACTTCCCGCTCACCCTCGAGCCCGTGCTCGACGCCCTCGAGCAGCACGTCGTGCTGCTCCGTCTGCTCGGCACCCAGGCCGAGCAGACCGGTGAGGTCGCCGTGCGCATCGGCAGCGAGAACCCCGTCTCGGGCCTGCAGACGACCTCGGTCGTCTCGACCGGCTACGGCGCCGGCGACGAGCTCGTCGGCCACGTCGGCGTGCTCGGCCCGACCCGGATGAACTACCCGGCGACGATCAGCCAGGTCCGGGCCGTCGCCACCTATCTCTCCCGGATCATCACGACCGGCTGACGCCGGGCACCCCCTTCGTCCCCCGACCCCTGATCGACAGGACCCCCACCGCTGTGAACGACTACTACGCCGACCTGGGCGTCGACCGCTCCGCCACGCCGGAGGAGATCAAGCGCTCCTACCGCAAGCTCGCCCGCAAGCTGCACCCGGACGTCAACCCCGGCGAGGAGGCCGAGGAGCAGTTCAAGCGTGTCAGCCAGGCCTACGACGTCCTCGGCGACGAGGACAAGCGCCGCCAGTACGACATGGGCTCCGACCCCTACGGCGGCGCGCACGAGGGCTTCGGCGCGGGCTTCTCCTTCAGCGACATCATGGAGCAGTTCTTCGGCCAGGCGGCCGGCGGCGGTCGCGGACCGCGTCCGCGCCAGACCCGCGGCCAGGACGGTCTCGTCGCCCTGTCCGTCGACCTCGAGACAGCGGTCTTCGGCGGCACACAGGACCTGACGATCGACACCGCCGAGCGCTGCAGCACGTGCTCGGGCGACGGCGCCCAGCCCGGCACGAGCCGTAAGGTCTGCGAGGTGTGCGGCGGTCGCGGCGAGGTCCAGATGGTCCAGCGCAGCTTCCTCGGCCAGGTCATGACGTCGCGCCCGTGCGCGGCCTGCCAGGGCTTCGGCGAGGTCATCCCGCACCCCTGCCACGAGTGCTCCGGCCAGGGCCGCGTGCGCACCCGCCGCACGATGAGCATCCGCATCCCCGCGGGCGTCGACACCGGCACGCGCATCCACCTCTCCGGCGAGGGCGAGGTCGGCATCGGCGGTGGCCCCGCCGGCGACCTCTTCGTCGAGCTGCGCGTCACCCCGCACCCGACCTTCACGCGTCAGGGCGACGACCTGCACGCCTCCGTCCAGCTGCCGATGACGGCCGCCGCGCTCGGCACGACGCTCAACTTCGCGACCTTCGACGGCGACCGCCAGGTCGAGATCGCCCGGGGCACGCAGCCCGGCGACACGATCGTCCTCGAGGGGCTCGGCGTCACCCACCTGCGCGGCAGCGGCCGCGGCGACCTCGTCATCCACGCCGACGTGCGCACCCCCACTCGCCTGGACGCCGAGCAGGAGCAGCTGCTGCGCGACCTCGCCGTCGCCCGCGAGGAGACCGAGCCGAGCGGCCAGCTCGCCGACGTCGACTCCGGCTTCATGGGCAAGCTGCGCCACGCCTTCAAGGGCCGCTGAGCCGATGACCGCGCCGCTCTTCCACGTCGAGCGGGGGAGCCTGCAGGACCTGGCCCCCGGCGCGCACGTCAGCGTCGGCGGCGCCGAGGCCAGGCACGCGGTCTCGGTGCGCCGGATCGCCCCGGGCGAGCAGGTCATCGTCGCCGACGGCGCCGGCCAGGCGGTCCTCGGCACGGTCGAGGCGGCCGACGCCGCCGAGCTCGTCGTGCGCGTCGAGGCCCGCCGGGACGAGCCGCAACCGAGCCCTCGCCTCGTCCTCGTCCAGGCCCTGGCGAAGGGGGGCCGCGACGAGGACGCCGTCGAGGCCGCCACCGAGCTCGGCGTCGACGAGGTCGTGCCGTGGGAGTCCGAGCGCGCGATCGTGCGCTGGCGGGGCCCGAAGGTCGCCAAGTCGCACCAGAAGTGGGTCAACGTCGTCACGGCCGCGGCCAAGCAGTCCCGTCGCGCCCGCACCCCCGAGGTGGCCCAGCCCATCTCGACCAAGCAGCTCCTCGCCCGCGTCGAGCAGGGTGCCGTCGCGCTGGTCCTCCACGAGGACGCGGCGACCCCGCTCGCCGCCGTCGAGCTGCCGGCCGACGGCGACGTGCTGCTCCTCGTCGGTCCCGAGGGTGGGATCAGCCCGGTCGAGGTCGACCAGCTCGTCGCCGCCGGCGCCACCCCCGTGCGGCTCGGGCCGGGCGTGCTGCGCGCCTCGACCGCCGGACCGGCCGCGATCGCGGTGCTCAGCGCCCGCTCGCGGTGGCGCTGACCCGGTCCCGCTCGAGCCCACCCGCACTGCCCGCCCCCGTAGACTGCAGGCCTGATGACTGACGACTCTCGTCCCGACCTCTCCGCCCTCGACTCCCTGCCCGACGCCGCGCCCGCCCCCGACACGCTCGGGGAGCGCACCGTCGACGAGGTGATCGTCCTGCCCGACTCGGTCACCCCCGTGGCCCTGCTCGGCCCGCGCGACGAGCTGCTGCGCACGATGGAGCGCCAGTTCCCCCGCACCGAGATCCTCGTGCGGGGCAACGAGTTCCGGATCTCCGGCCCGAAGAAGGACGTCGACGTCGTCGACGCCCTGCTCGGCGAGCTCGTCGAGATCGTCCGTGCGGGGCAGCCGCTCAACCGCGACGCCGTCGAGCGCTCGATCTCGATGCTGCGTGGCGCGAGCCGTCAGCGCCCCGCCGACGTCCTCACGCAGAACATCGTGAGCAACCGCGGGCGCACGATCCGCCCCAAGACGCTGGGGCAGAAGGAGTACGTCGACGCGATCGACGACCACACGGTGATCTTCGGGATCGGCCCGGCCGGCACCGGCAAGACCTACCTCGCGATGGCCAAGGCCGTCGCCGCGCTCCAGGCCAAGCAGGTCACCCGGATCATCCTCACCCGGCCGGCCGTCGAGGCCGGCGAGCGCCTGGGCTTCCTGCCCGGCTCGCTCAACGACAAGATCGACCCGTACCTGCGCCCGCTCTACGACGCGCTGCACGACATGATCGACGCCGAGTCGATCCCGCGGCTCATGGCCGCCGGCACGATCGAGGTCGCCCCGCTGGCGTACATGCGCGGCCGCACCCTCAACGACGCCTTCATCATCCTCGACGAGGCGCAGAACACCTCGCCCGAGCAGATGAAGATGTTCCTCACCCGTCTCGGCTTCGGCAGCAAGATGGTCGTCACCGGCGACACGACGCAGGTCGACCTGCCCGGCGGGATGGACTCCGGCCTCAAGGTCGTCCAGCGCGTCCTCGAGGGCATCGAGGACATCCACTTCTCCGAGCTGACGAGCGAGGACGTCGTGCGCCACCGCCTCGTCGGGCAGATCGTCGACGCGTACGGGCGCTACGACGCCCGCACGGGCGGCGGCCGACGGGCGAAGGGGGAGCGTCGGTGAGCGTCGAGCTCGGCAACGAGACCGACCACGAGGTCGACCTCGACGAGATCCGCGAGCTGTGCGGCTACGTCCTGCAGGAGATGCACGTGCACCCGGGCGCGGACCTCTACGTCCGCGTCGTCGACGAGCCGACGATGGCCCAGCTGCACGAGCGGTGGATGGACCTGCCCGGCCCGACCGACGTCATGTCCTTCCCCATGGACGAGCTGCGCCCGGGCCGTCCCGGCGCGCCCGCCCAGGGCATCCTCGGCGACATCGTCCTGTGCCCGAGCGTCGCCGAGCGGCAGGCCGCCGCGGCCGGGCACGCCCCCGCCGACGAGCTGCTCCTGCTGACGACGCACGGCATCCTCCACCTCCTCGGCCACGACCACGCCGAGGTCGACGAGGAGCGCGAGATGTTCGACCTCCAGCGCCGCCTCCTGCTCACCTTCCTCGCCGGCCGCGGACGCAGCGCGAACCCGCCCGCCGGCCGCTCGTGAACCTCCCGCTCGTCCTCGCGGCCCTCGCCGCGACCGTGCTCGCCTTCGTCCTCGTCCTCGCGGAGTCCGCGATCTCGACGACCTCCCGGGTCGCCGCCGAGGAGGCCGAGGAGCAGGGACGACGGGGGGCGGCCCCCCTTCGCCTCATCCTCGCCGACTCGACGGGCTACGTCGCCGTGCTCAACTTCGTGCGCGCGATGGCCGAGTCGACGGCCGGCGTGCTCGTCGCCGTGGCGGCCGTCGAGGCGCTCGACGGGCTGCTGCGCCCGCTGCTCATCGCCATCGCGATCATGGTGCTCGTCTCCTTCGTCATCGTCGGGGTCTCTCCGCGCACCCTCGGGCGGCAGCACTCGACGGCGGTCGCGCTGGCCGTCGCCCCGGTCGTCGTGGGCCTGCGCCGGGTCCTCGGTCCCGTCGCGCGGCTGCTCATCGCGCTCGGCAACGCCGTGACGCCGGGCAAGGGCTACCGCGACGGACCCTTCCGCTCCGAGGCCGAGCTGCGCGACCTCGTCGACCTCGCCGGGGAGTCCTCGCTCATCGAGGCGACCGAGCGCCGGATGCTCCACTCCGTCTTCGACCTCGGCGACACGCTCGCACGTGAGGTCATGGTGCCGCGCACCGACATGATCACCATCGAGGCCGACAAGACGGCCCGCAAGGCGGTCAACCTCTTCATCCGCTCCGGCTTCTCGCGGGTGCCCGTCGTCGGCGAGAGCACCGACGACATCGTCGGGCTGCTCTACCTCAAGGACGTCATCCGACGGGTGACGGCCGACCCGGAGAGCGCGACCCTGCCGGTCACCGCGATCATGCGGCCCGCTCCCTTCGTCCCCGAGAGCAAGCCGGTCGACGACCTGCTGCGCGAGATGCAGCGCGACCACACCCACGCCGCGGTCGTCGTCGACGAGTACGGCGGCACCGCCGGGCTGGTGACGATCGAGGACATCCTCGAGGAGATCGTCGGGGAGATCGACGACGAGTACGACCGCGAGACCCCCGGCGTCGAGCCGATGGAGGGCGGGCTCGTCCGCGTGCCCGCGACGATGCACGTCGACGACCTCGCCGAGCTCTTCGACGTGAGCATCGAGGAGGACGAGGTCGACACCGTCGGCGGGCTCATCGGCAAGATCGTCGGTCGGGTGCCGATCGTCGGGTCCCGCGCCGAGGTGGCGGGCCTGGCCCTCACGGCTGAGAAGATGTCCGGGCGACGCCACCGCGTCGCGAGCGTCGTCGTCGAGCGGCTCGCCGAGCCGAGCGAGGACCAGGAGCAGGAGGAGGCGTCATGAGCCAGGACGGCACGAGCACGGACGAGACGACCTACCGGGCGGGCTTCGCCTGCCTCGTCGGGCGCCCCAACGCCGGCAAGTCGACGCTGACGAACGCCCTCGTCGGCGACAAGGTCGCGATCACCTCGAGCAAGCCGCAGACGACCCGGCACACGATCCGTGGCATCGTCTCCCGGCCCGGCAGCCAGCTGATCCTCGTCGACACCCCGGGCCTGCACAAGCCGCGCACCCTGCTGGGGGAGCGGCTCAACGACCTCGTCCGAGAGACCCTCCTCGAGGTCGACGTCATCGGCTTCTGCCTGCCGGCCGACCAGCGGATCGGCCCCGGCGACAGCTACATCGCCGCCGAGCTCGTCGAGCTGCAGCGCGCGAAGCGCGTGCCCGTCGTCGCCATCGCGACGAAGAGCGACCGCGTCGACCGGCAGCGCCTGGCCGAGCACCTCATCGCCGTCGACCAGCTCGGCGACTGGGCCGTGATCGTGCCGTGCTCCGCCGTCGCCGGCGACCAGGTCGAGGAGGTGCTCGCGCTGCTCTCGGAGCGGCTGCCGCCCGCCCCCGCGCCGCTCTACCCCGAGGACGTCCTCACCGACGAGCCCGCCGAGACGATGATCGCCGAGCTCGTCCGCGAGGCCGCGCTCGAAGGGGTCCGCGACGAGCTGCCGCACTCGCTGGCCGTCGTCGTCGAGGAGATGGTGCCGCGCGCGGACCGCCCGGACGACGACCCGATGACCGACGTGCGGGTCAACGTCTTCGTCGAGCGGCCGAGCCAGAAGGCGATCATCATCGGGCGCGGCGGGTCGCGCCTGCGCGAGGTCGGCACGACCGCCCGCGAGGGCATCGAGCGGGTCCTCGGCCACCGCGTCTACCTGGACCTGCACGTCAAGGTCGCCAAGGACTGGCAGCGCGACCCCAAGCAGCTCCAACGGCTCGGTTTCTGACCCCCTCGCCCCCTGCGGGAGTGCCGGGGAGAGGTCACACGTGGGTCTCGATCTGCACGGACCCCCCTCGTAACTTGTCCGTCGACACCCCTAGGGGTGATGGTGGATGGTCGGTCGAGCGCGATCTCGGCCGTCGCCACCGTTACGCAACCGAAGGGAGGGGCGGCCTCGGCCGCCTCGGACTGACGTGAAAGAGACACCAGACAAGAACGAGACCACCCGCCGGGGAGATGTCGTCCAGCAGGGCACGCCACGCAGCCGCGTCGGCACCTCCGGCCCCGCAGGAGCGGCCCGCCTGACCGGGGACGCCGGTCTGCTCGACCTGCCGGTCGAGCCGAACCACCCCGCTCTCGAGCCGGTCATCGACGCCCCCGAGCACGAGCAGCCCGGTCGCCTCGACACCGTCGTCTTCGGCGTCACCGCCGTGGCCACCATCGCCTTCGTCGTGTGGGGCGCCGTGAGCACCGCCTCGCTGGCGAGCGCCTCCGACGCCGGTCTGGCGTGGGTCCTCGCGAACGCCGGCTGGCTCTTCAGCATCACCGCCACCGGCTTCGTCTTCTTCGTCATCTGGCTCGCCGCCAGCAAGTACGGCCGCATCCCGCTCGGCCGCGACGACGAGGGCCCGGAGTTCCGGACCGTGTCGTGGATCGCGATGATGTTCTCCGCCGGCATGGGCATCGGCCTGATGTTCTACGGCGCCTCGGAGCCGCTGACCCACTTCGTCACCCCGCCGCCCGGCACCGGTGAGGCGGGCAACCCGGCCGCCGGCCGCAACGCCATGGCGACGACCTTCTTCCACTGGTCGCTGCACCCGTGGGCCATCTACGCCGTCGCGGGTCTGGCCATCGCCTACGGCGTCTTCCGCAAGGGCCGCGGCCTGACGATCAGCGCGGTCTTCGAGCCGATCCTCGGCAAGCGCCGCGTCCACGGCCCTGCCGGCAAGATCATCGACAGCTTCGCGATCTTCGCGACCCTCTTCGGCTCGGCGACCTCGCTGGGCCTGGGTGCGCTGCAGATCGCCACGGGCGCGCAGATCGTCGGCTGGACCGGCGAGACGGGCAACAACCTGCTCGTCGGCATCATCGTCGTCCTCACCATCTGCTTCGTCATCTCCGCCGTCTCCGGCATCGAGAAGGGCATCCAGTGGCTGTCGAACACCAACATGGTGCTCGCGCTCGTCCTCGCGCTCTTCGTCTTCGTCGTCGGACCGACGATCTTCATCCTCAACCTGCTCCCGACGACGCTGGGCACGTACTTCCAGCACTTCATGGAGTACTCGGCCCGCTCGGACGCCCAGGGCGAAGAGGGCATCCAGGCCTGGCTCGGCGGCTGGACGATCTTCTACTGGGCCTGGTGGGTCAGCTGGACCCCCTTCGTCGGCATGTTCATCGCGCGCATCTCGCGCGGTCGCACCATCCGTGAGTTCGTCACCGGCGTGCTCCTCGTCCCGAGCGCGGTCTCGCTCGTGTGGTTCGCCATCTTCGGCGGCGCCGCGATCAAGGCCGAGCAGGACGGCGCGGGCCTGTCGAGCGCCGAGTCGCTCGAGGCGACGCTCTTCAACCTCCTCGACACGATGCCGCTGGCGACGATCACCTCGATCCTCGTCATGGTCCTCGTCGCGATCTTCTTCATCTCCGGCGCGGACGCCGCCTCGATCGTCATGGGCACGCTCAGCGAGAACGGCACGCTCGAGCCGTCGAAGAAGACGGTGATCTTCTGGGGCGTGGCGACCGGTGCCGTCGCGGCGATCATGCTCATCCTCGGCGGTGAGGACAGCCTGGCCGGGCTGCAGACGATCACCATCGTCGCGGCCCTGCCCTTCGTCGTCATCATGATCGGCATGGCCGTGTCGCTCATGAAGGACCTGCGCAACGACCCGATGGTGGTGCGGCGCAAGTACGCCGTCGCAGCCGTCGAGGCCGCTGTCGTCGAGGGCGTCACCCACCACGGTGACGACTTCAACCTGCGCATCCAGCAGTCCGAGCCCGGTGAGGGGATCGGTCACTCCGTGCCGACCCCGGACACGGCTGACTCGGCCGAGCAGGAGCCGCAGACCGCTCCCGACGAGCCGGTCGACCACGCGGTCGAGGAGCGTGCCGCTCGCGGCGACAGCTCGGAGATGTCCACGAGGTAGTCCCTCACGAGCTCGACGACGGAGCCGACCTATCCTGGGTGCCATGCGAATCGGTGTATTTGGTGCCACGGGGCAGGTCGGCTCCGTCATGCGTGCCCTCCTGCAGGAGCGCGACTTCCCGGTCGAGGAGATGCGGTACTTCGCCTCGGCCCGCTCGGCGGGGATGACCCTGCCGTGGCGGGACGGCGAGATCACCGTGGAGGACACCGCGACGGCGGACTTCTCCGGTCTCGACATCGCCCTCTTCTCCAACGGCGGGTCGACGAGCAAGGAGTGGGCGCCCAAGGTCGCCGCTGCCGGTGCGACCGTCATCGACAACTCCAGCGCCTGGCGCAAGGACCCCGAGGTCCCGCTCGTCGTCTCGGAGGTCAACGCCGGTGACCTCGACTCGATCCCGAAGGGGATCGTCGCCAACCCCAACTGCACGACGATGGCCGCGATGCCGGTCCTCGCCCCGCTGCACGAGGAGGCCGGCCTCGTCCGCCTCCACGTCGCGAGCTACCAGGCCGTCTCCGGCTCCGGCGGTGCCGGGCTCGACGAGCTCGACAGCCAGCTGCGCGCCGGGTACGCCAGCGGCGACCCGAAGGACCTCGCCGTCGACGGCGGCGCGCTGACGCTGCCCTCCCCGCAGAAGTACGTCGTGCCCGTCGCCTTCAACGTCGTGCCGGTCGCCGGCTCGGTCGTCGACGACGGCTCGCTGGAGACCGACGAGGAGCAGAAGCTGCGCAACGAGTCGCGCAAGATCCTCCACGCGCCCGACCTGCGGGTCTCCGGCACGTGCGTGCGCGTCCCCGTCTTCACCGGCCACTCCCTGGCGATCCACGCCGAGTTCGAGCGCGACATCGACGTCGAGCGTGCGCTCGAGCTGCTCGAGGCCGCGCCCGGCGTCGTCGTCACCGACCACCCGAACCCGCTCGAGGCCACCGGCCGCGACGAGGTCTTCGTCGGTCGCGTCCGCGCCGACCAGGCCGCCCCCGAGGGGAAGGGCCTCGTGCTCTTCGTCGTCGGCGACAACCTGCGCAAGGGCGCGGCGCTCAACGCCGTCCAGGTCGCCGAGGAGCTCCTCGCGCGTCGCTGAGCCTGAGCCGCACCCACGACGAAGGGGGCCTGCCGACATCTCGTCGGCGGGCCCCCTTCGCCATGTTTGTCCGCAGTACGGGACCCCCTGGGTGGCGTCGCGCAGGCGGGTCTAGGGTGGTCGCCATGCAGGCGCGACTCCTCCTTCTCTGCCGCGGCGAGGCCTAGACGGCCCCCCTCGTCGCGGAGTTCGGTGCGTCCGGCCGACCCACCCGAGACGAGACGAGAAGAGACATGATCCACTCCCAGGCCCCCTCCGGGATGCCGACCCACAAGTACCTGCCCTTCCAGGACCAGATCCGCGTCGAGCTGCCGGACCGCACGTGGCCCGACGCCGTGATGACCAAGGCCCCGCGCTGGTGCGCGGTCGACCTGCGCGACGGCAACCAGGCCCTCATCGACCCGATGGACTCCGAGCGCAAGCTGACGATGTTCCGGCTGCTCGTGAAGATGGGCTACAAGGAGATCGAGGTCGGTTTCCCCAGCGCGAGCCAGACCGACTACGACTTCTGCCGGATGCTCATCGAGGGCGGGCACATCCCCGACGACGTGACGATCCAGGTGCTCACCCAGTGCCGTGACGAGCTCGTCGAGCGCACCTTCGACGCCATCGCCGGCAGCCGCCAGGCGATCGTCCACTTCTACAACTCGACCTCGGTCCTGCAGCGCCGCGTCGTCTTCGGCACCGACGAGGACGGCATCGTCGACATCGCCCTCCAGGGCGCGCGGCTGTGCAAGAAGCTCGAGGAGACCATCCCCGACACCGACGTCTACTACGAGTACAGCCCGGAGTCCTACACCGGCACCGAGCTCGAGTTCGCCGTCCGGGTCTGCAACGAGGTCATCGACGTCATCGACCCGACGCCGGACCACAAGATGATCATCAACCTGCCGGCGACGGTCGAGATGGCCACGCCGAACGTCTACGCCGACTCCATCGAGTGGATGATCCGCCACCTCGACCGGCGCGAGTCGGTCGTCGTCAGCCTGCACCCGCACAACGACCGGGGCGAAGGGGTGGCGGCCGCCGAGCTCGGCTACCTCGCCGGCGCGGACCGCATCGAGGGCTGCCTCTTCGGCAACGGCGAGCGCACGGGCAACGTCGACCTCGTCACCCTCGGGATGAACCTCTTCAGCCAGGGCATCGACCCGCAGGTCGACCTCTCGCAGATGGACGAGATCCGGCGCACCGTCGAGCACTGCAACCAGCTGCCGGTGCACCCGCGCCACCCGTGGGGCGGCGACCTCGTCTACACGGCCTTCTCCGGGTCCCACCAGGACGCCATCAAGAAGGGCTTCGACGACATGGAGCGCCGCGCCAAGGCCGCGGGCACCGACACCGACGGCATCGACTGGGGCGTGCCCTACCTGCCCATCGACCCGCACGACATCGGCCGCAGCTACGAGGCCGTCGTGCGCGTCAACAGCCAGTCCGGCAAGGGCGGCATGGCGTACCTGCTGAAGTCCGACCGCGGCATGGAGCTCCCGCGCCGTCTGCAGGTCGAGTTCAGCCAGGTCATCCAGCGCAAGACCGACACCGAGGGCGGCGAGGTGAGCGGCGCCGAGCTGTGGCGCATCTTCTCCGACGAGTACCTCCACTCCGAGGAGTCCGAGATCCGCTGGGGTCGTCTGGCGCCCGTGCGCTCGACGATCTCGGGCAGCGAGGACGGCCTGGACCAGATCGAGGCCGTGCTCACCGACGGCGGCAGCGAGATCACCGTCCACGGCCGCGGCAACGGCCCGATCGACGCCTTCACCGACGCCCTCGGCACCATCGGCGTCGACGTGCGGGTCCTCGACTACCACGAGCACGCGCTGTCGGCCGGTGGCGACGCCCGCGCCGCCGCGTACGTCGAGTGCGCCGTCGGCGACCGCGTCCTGTGGGGCGTCGGCCTGCACGAGTCGATCGTCAAGGCCTCGCTGCGCGCGATCCTCTCGGCGGTCAACCGCGCGGAGCGCGACACCGTCTGACCCGTCGGCCGACGACGAAGGGGGCGTGACCGGTCATCCGGTCGCGCCCCCTTCGTATCGCTCAGCGCACCCCGCGCACGCGGAGCTGGATCGAGATCCGGGGGCCGCTCACGGCGGCAGCCTTCGGGACGCTGTGGTCCCACGTGCGCTGGCACGAGCCGCCCATGACGACGAGGTCGCCGTGGCCGAGGGGCAGCCGGGTCGACGGGCCGCCGTCGCGCGGGCGCAGGGCGAGGACGCGCTGCGCGCCGAGGGAGATGATCGCGACCATCGTGTCCTGCTCGCGGCTGCGCCCGATGCGGTCGCCGTGCCAGGCGACGGAGTCGCGCCCGTCGCGGTAGAGGCACAGGCCCGCCGTGACGAAGTCTTCGCCCAGCTCGTCGCGGTAGTGCGCGCTGAGTGCGGTGCGCGCCTGCGCGACAAGGGGGTGGGGGAGCGGCTCGTGCTCGCCGTAGAACTTCGTCAGGCGGGGCACGTCGAGCACGCGGTCGTACATCTGGCGGCGCTCGGCGTGCCACGGGACCTCGCGCACGAGGTCGTCGAGCACCGTGTCACCCCCGCTCACCCAGCCCGGGTGCAGGTCGACCCACGCCCCCCGGTCCAGCGTCGTGCGGCGCGGGTCGACCGGGGCGAGGGTCGGCCGCTCCGCGTCGTCGAAGAGGCTGGGCTGCAGCGCGCTCACGAGACGAGGATAGCAAGTGCCTCGAACAGGTGTTCGAGGTGCTTGCGCGACCCCTTCCCGGTGCGGGTGGTCTCGAGGCTCGGGCGCTGAGCGCCCTCGCACCTCGACCAGCGACGAGGTGCGGCGCGGCGGCGGGCGTCGTCGGGGGCTCGTAGGACAATGGACGCATGCCCCTGTACCGAGACACCGGTGTCGTGCTGCGCACGCACAAGCTCGGCGAGGCCGACCGCATCATCACGATGCTCACCCGCGGTCGCGGCAAGGTCCGGGCGGTGGCGAAGGGGGTCCGCCGCACGAAGTCCCGCTTCGGCGCCCGCCTCGAGCCGGGCATGCACGTCGACGTCCAGTGCTACGAGGGTCGCAACCTCGACACCGTGACCCAGGCGGTCGGCGTCGACTCGTGGGGCCACACCCTGGCCAGCCGCTACTCGGACTGGACCGCGGCCGCCGCGATCCTCGAGACCGCCGACCGGCTCACGGAGGAGCACGAGGTCTCCGTCCAGCAGTACCACCTGCTGTGCGGGGCGCTGCGCACCCTCACGTCCGGCGAGCACGACTCCTCGCTCGTCCTCGACGCCTACCTCCTGCGCGCCCTCGCCGTCGCGGGCTGGGCGCCGAGCCTGCACGACTGCGCCCGGTGCGGCGCCGACGGCCCGCACCGCGCCTTCCAGATCGCCGCGGGCGGCTCGGTCTGCTCGCAGTGCCGCACGCCGGGCGCGAGCGCTCCCGCGCCGGCGACGACGGCGCTCATGGCCTCGCTCCTCGCCGGTGACTGGGCCCACGCCGACGCCTCCCCGATGCCGGCGCGGCGCGAGTCGAGCGGCCTGACCGCCGCCTTCCTCCAGTGGCACCTCGAGCGGGGCGTGCGCTCGCTCGGCCTGGTCGACCGCACCCCCAGCCCCCGAGGGCGCCCGCCCTCGACGACCCGATGACGAGGACGCGATGACGACGAGACGGTACGAGACCCCCTTCGCGCACCCCACCGGGGTCACCGCGCCGCCGGTCCCGGCCGAGCTCGTGCCCGGTCACGTCGCCGTCGTCATGGACGGCAACGGCCGGTGGGCCAACGAGCGCGGGCTGCCCCGCACGAAGGGGCACGAGGCCGGCGAGGGCGCGCTGCTCGACGTCGTCGCCGGGGCGCTGGAGATCGGGGTGACCCACCTCTCGGCCTATGCCTTCTCGACGGAGAACTGGCGCCGCTCGCCCGACGAGGTGCGCTTCCTCATGGGCTTCAACCGCGACGTCATCCGGCGCCGCCGCGACCAGCTGCACGCGTGGGGCGTGCGGATGCGCTGGGTCGGCCGGCGCCCACGGCTGTGGGCCTCGGTCATCAAGGAGCTCGAGATCGCCCAGGAGATGACGAAGGACAACGACGCGATGACGTTGTACTTCTGCGTCAACTACGGGGGCAGGGCCGAGATCGCCGATGCCGTGCAGCGCATCGCGGAGGACGTGCGTCGTGGCCGGCTCAAGGGCAACGGCATCGATGAGCGCACCATCGCGCGCTACCTGCCCGAGCCGGGGATGCCCGACGTCGATCTCTTCGTGCGGTCCAGCGGCGAGCAGCGCACGAGCAACTTCCTGCTGTGGCAGAGCGCGTACGCCGAGATGGTCTTCCAGGACACGCTGTGGCCCGACTACGACCGCCGCCACCTGTGGCAGGCGATCGAGACCTACGCCCGGCGCGACCGGCGCTACGGGGGAGCGGTGGACGCGGTCGACGGATGAGCGAAGGGGTCAGCCGCGCGAGCAGTCCGCGCAGCGCCCGAAGATCTCCAGCGTGTGCTCGACCTGGGTGAAGCCGTGCTCGGCGGAGACCCGGTCGGCCCAGCGCTCCACCGTCGGCCCCTCGACCTCGACGGCCCGACCGCACTCACGGCACACGAGGTGGTGGTGGTGCCCGGTGCTGCACCGGCGGTAGAGGGACTCGCCCTCGTCGGTGCGCACGACGTCGACGTCGCCGTCGACGGCCATCGCCTGCAGGGCGCGGTAGACGGTCGCGAGGCCCACCCGCTCGCCGGCGGTCGACAGCCGGGTGTGCAGCTCCTGCGCGGACTCGAAGGCCTGCGAGCGCGACAGCGCCTCGGCGACGGCGACCCGCTGCCGGGTCGGCCTGCGTGCTGGTGTGCTCATCGTGCCCCTTCGTGGTCGCGGGC
Source organism: Janibacter sp. UYMM211 (assembly GCF_040547045.1). NCBI lineage: Bacteria > Bacillati > Actinomycetota > Actinomycetes > Micrococcales > Intrasporangiaceae > Janibacter > Janibacter sp. UYMM211. The sequence continues at coordinate 820,884 of NZ_JBEPOY010000002.1, forward strand.
GTCGTCACCGCGGTGGTCGTGCTCGTGGTCGCCGTGCTCGTGCCAGTGGTCGCCGTGCGCGGCGTGACGGTGCCCGTCGTGGACGTAGTCGACGTGGTCGCCGTGCAGCACCTGCTCGTGGCCGCACTCGTCCCAGTGCACGTGCTCGTGCGGGTGCCCGGCAGGAGCCGCCCGGCGCCGTCGCAGGGTGCGCGCCGCCGCGCCGCCGGCCGCGGCGAGGACGAAGATCGCGATGAGCAGGAGGACGATCGTGCCACCGGAGGGGGTGTCCGCGTAGAAGCTCGCGACGACCCCGCCGACGCTCGTCCCGATGCCGATGACGACGGCCCACCGCAGGGCCCCGCGGAAGCTGCGCCCGAGCTGCTGACCGGCCGCGTTGGGCAGGATCATCAGCGCGCTGATGAGCAGCAGGCCGACGACGCGCATCGAGACGACGACGGTGAGGGCGGTGAGCGCGGCGAGCAGGACGTTGGTGCCGACGACCGGCAGGCCGACGGCCCGTGCGTACTCCTCGTCCTGCGCCACGGCGAAGAAGCGGCCGCGCAGCACCGTCGTCACGAGGACGACGACGGCGGAGAGCACGGCGAAGGCGACGAGGTCGGCGCGCGAGACCGTGTTGATCGCGCCGAAGAGGTAGCCGTTGAGGTTGACCGGGGCACCCGCCGGCGCACGCGCGATGAGCACGACGCCGGCGGCGATGCCGCCGTAGAACATCACGGCGAGCGCGAGGTCGCCGCCCGTGCGCGCGTACGAGCGCAGCAGCTCGATGAGCACCGCCGCGACGAGGGCGACGACGAGCGCGGTCCACACGGGGGAGGTCGAGGTGACCACGCCGACCCCGACACCGGCCAGGGCCATGTGGCCCAGGCCGTCGCCGATGAGCGACATGCGCCGCTGGACGAGGAAGACCCCGACGAGCGGCGCGGCAGCGCCGACGAGCAGCGCCGCGAGCAGCGCGTTGCGCATGAAGTCCAGGGAGAGCAGGTCGCTCATGCACGCCTCCTGGGGGCGATGATCTCGCCGGTGAGCGAGGGGTCGGGCTCGTGGTCGAGCTCGTCGTCGTGGTGGTGGTGCACGTGGCCGAGGTCGTCGAGCGCCGAGGGTGGCCCGTCGTAGGCGATCGCGCCGTCGCGCACGACGACGGCCCGGGTGACGAGGTCGCGCAGGGCGTCGAGCTCGTGCGTGACGACGACGAGGGTCGCGCCCCGCTCGACGAGGCGTCGCAGCACGGCGGCGAGCACCCGCTGGTTGCCGACGTCGACGCCGGCGGTCGGCTCGTCGAGGACGAAGAGCTCGGGTCCGGCGGCGAGAGCCCGGGCGATGAGCACCCGGCGCTGCTGGCCGCCCGAGAGGGTCGAGACCTCGTGGGTGCGCTGCTCGCCGAGACCGACGACCTCGATCGCCTCGCGGACGGCCGTGCGGTGCTCGGGAGCCAGGGCCCGCCACGGCGCCCACCACGGCACGCGGGGGACACGGCCGGTCGCGACGATCTCCTCGACGGTCGCCGAGACGGTCGAGGCGAGGGTGTGGCGCTGCGGGACGTACCCGACCCGCGTGCGCTCCTCGAGGTGCTCGCGCGGGGTGCCGAAGAGGTCGACGGTCCCGCGGCTGGTCTCGGCGAGCCCGAGCAGGCCCTTGACGACGGTCGACTTGCCCGACCCGTTGGGCCCGAGCACGGCGACGACCTCGCCGCGCTCCACGACGAGGTCGACGCCGGTGACGACGGTGCGCTCGGAGTACCCGAAGGAGGCCGCGTGCACCCGGATCACCGGGGTGGGCTCTGCTGAGCTCATGAGCAGGACTGGCCCTTCTCCAAGGTCGTGAGGTTGGCCTCCATGATGCCGAAGTAGTCCTGCGCGGACGACTCGTCGGTCACCCCTTCGATCGGGTCGAGGACCATGACCTGCGCGTCGGCCTCCTTCGCGATGGTCTCGGCGACGTCCTTGGGCACGAGGGTCTCGGCGTAGACGGTCGGCACGTCGTGCTCGCGGATGTGCTCGACGACGTCCTTCATCGCCTGCGCGCTGGGCTCGGTCTCGGGGGTGAGCCCGGTGATCGACTCCTGGGTCAGGCCGTACGCGTCGGCGAGGTAGCCGAAGGCGGCGTGCGAGGTGACGAGGTCGGTCGTCTGGCAGTCCTTGAGGCCCTCGCGGAAGGAGGCGTCGAGCGAGTCGAGCCGGGTGCGCATGTCCTTGGCGTTCTGCTCGTACTCCGCGGCGTGGTCGGGGTCTACCCGGCCGAGCTCGCCGGCGATCGCGTCGGCGACGTCCGCGTAGCGCTGCGGGTCGAGCCAGAAGTGGGGGTCCTGGGAGCCGTGGTCGTGGCCCGCGTGCTCCTCCGCGGACTCGCCGCCGTGGTCGTGGCCGTCGTCGGTGGCGGCGAGGTCGAGCCGGGCGGCCTTCGTCACGTCGAAGGCGGTGCCGTCGGCCTCGGTGATCGCGTCGTCGACGGCGGGCTGGAAGTCGGCGAGGTAGACCACCGAGTCGGCCTGGGCCACCGACAGCACGTCCTTCGGGCTGAGCTCGAGGTCGTGCGGCTCGGCGCCGGGGCGGGTGAGGTTGGTCGCCTCGACGCGGTCGCCGCCGACCTGCTGCACGGCGTACTGGAGGGGGTAGAAGGAGGTGACCACCTCGAGGCGGTCACCCCCGCCCGCGGCGTCGTCGGAGCCGTCGCTGCCGCAGGCGGCGAGGGCGAGGAGGGGGGCGACGAGGAGGGCGGTGCGCTTCATGACAACCATTCTCATCTCAACTGAGAACGGTTGTCAAAATCGGCGGGTCAGCGCGGGACGGCCCGCACGACGGTGATCGCCAGGCACAAGACGATGACCGCGAGGCGGAGCATCTTCTCCGACGGCGTGAGGCGCGGCCAGCTGATGGCGAGCACCCAGACGAGGACGAGCACCGCGAGGGCGAGGAAGACCCAGCCCCAGCCGGGCACGACCGCACCGAGCAGGACGAGGGCGAAGACGCCGAGGACGGGCACGACCGGCGGCAGCCCCGACACCCATCGGACGAGGGGCGCGGTGGCGCGGGCGACGGCGGTGTCCCGCGGGACCTCGGGGGACGGCTGGGACGGGCTCACCCGACGATCGTAGGCGGTGGTCGGCACCCCCTTCGCGGCCGGATAGCCTTGCGCCATGGCCAAGCAGACCTCCACCGTCGACACCGTCGTCTCGCTGTGCAAGCGGCGGGGATTCGTCTTCCCCTGCGGCGAGATCTACGGCGGCACCCGCTCCGCGTGGGACTACGGTCCCCTCGGCGTCGAGCTCAAGGAGAACATCAAGCGCCAGTGGTGGCGCTCGATGGTCACCGGTCGTGACGACGTCGTCGGCCTCGACTCCTCGATCATCCTGCCGCGCGAGACCTGGGTCGCCTCCGGGCACGTCGGCACCTTCACCGACCCGCTCGTCGAGTGCCTGAGCTGCCACAAGCGCCGTCGTCAGGACCACCTGCAGGAGGCCGTGGCCGAGAAGGCCGCGAAGAAGGGCCAGGAGCTCGACCCGGACGACGTGCCGATGTCCGAGGTCGTCTGCCCCGACTGCGGCACCCGTGGCCAGTGGACCGAGGCGCGCGAGTTCAACATGATGCTCAAGACCTACCTCGGCGTCATCGAGGACGAGTCCGGGCTGCACTACCTGCGCCCCGAGACCGCGCAGGGCATCTTCATCAACTTCCTCAACGTCCTCGGCACGTCGCGCAAGAAGCCCCCCTTCGGCATCGCGCAGACCGGCAAGTCCTTCCGCAACGAGATCACGCCGGGCAACTTCATCTTCCGCACGCGCGAGTTCGAGCAGATGGAGATGGAGTTCTTCGTCAAGCCCGGCGAGGACGAGGACTGGCACCAGTACTGGATCGACGAGCGCACCCGCTGGTACACCGACCTCGGCATCAAGCCCGAGAACCTGCGCCACTACGAGCACGCGCAGGAGAAGCTCTCGCACTACTCCAAGCGCACCGTCGACATCGAGTACCGCTTCGGCTTCAGCGGTAACGAGTGGGGCGAGCTCGAGGGCATCGCCAACCGCACCGACTTCGACCTCAAGAGCCACAGCGAGCACTCGGGCACCGACCTCGTCTACTTCGACCAGGCCACCGGCGAGAAGTACACGCCGTACGTCATCGAGCCGGCGGCGGGCCTGTCGCGCTCGCTCATGACCTTCCTCGTCGACGCCTACGCCGAGGACGAGGCGCCCAACGCCAAGGGCGGGGTCGACACCCGCACCGTGCTGCGCCTCGACCACCGGCTCGCGCCGGTCAAGGCAGCGGTGCTCCCGCTCTCGCGCAACGCCGACCTCTCGCCCAAGGCCCGTGACCTCGCCGCCCAGCTGCGCCGCAGCTGGAACGTCGACTTCGACGACGCCCAGGCGATCGGCAAGCGCTACCGCCGCCAGGACGAGATCGGCACGCCGTACTGCATCACCGTCGACTTCGACACCCTCGAGGACGACGCGGTGACGATCCGCGAGCGCGACTCGATGCGCCAGGAGCGGGTGAGCATCGACCAGGTCGAGTCCTGGCTCGCCCCCAAGCTCCTCGGCTGCTGAGCCGCACCGCACGACAGCCAGCGCCCCCGGCTACCAGGCCGGGGGCGCTGCGTCGTCTCAGAGGAGCTCCCAGACCACCTCGACCTGGACGGTGAGGTCCTGCTCGCCGGCGTAGAGGGCGAAGGCCCTGCCGGTGCTCGCGTCGGCGCTGCTGAGCGACTGCGCCTCGAAGACGCCCCGGTCACCGCGGGGCTCGACGATCTTCGTGGCCCTCCCGAGCCGGCGCCCGGACGCCTTCGCGTACTGCTCGGCGGTCGCGCGCGAGTCGGCCATCGCCTCGTCGCGCGCCTCCTTCGTCGCCTGCGTCTCGTCGCTCACCGCGAGCCGGATCCCGCCGACGCGCAGCGCCCTGCCGGCGTCCTTCGTCGCCGCGGTGATGGCGTCGCCGGCGTCCTCGAGGGCGACCTCGACCCGCACCGACTGCGTGACGGAGTAGCCCGTCGGCTCGGGCGCCTGCCCCTTGACCCGGCGGTAGGTCGGGCGCATCTGGGCGCCGGTGGTCCGCACGTCCTCGCGGGCGACGCCCTGGTCGACGAGGGCGTCGACGGCCGTCGACAGCTCGGCGCTCGAGCGGCTCAGCGCGTCGTCGAGGCCCTCGGCCCGGGTCGTCACCGACAGGTCGAAGTGGACCTCGTCGGGCACGACGCTCGTGCTCCCCGAGCCACGGATGGTGATCGTCTCGCTGCTCGCCGGGCCTGCCGGGTCCGGCTCGTCGGCCTGCGCGCTGCTCGTGCCGACGACGTAGGCGAGCGCGAGCCCGACCACGACGGCGAGCGTCACGACCGCCCCGCGCATGCTGCTGGAGATCCCGCTCATCTGCCCCACCCCGATCCTCGTGCGACGGCCCGTGCCGTCGACCTCGGGGCTAGGACGCGGCGGGGGAGCGGGTGGTTCCCTCACTCAGGCGCCGGTGGCGACGGGCCGCTCGGGGTCGGAGACCCACTCGCTCCACGAGCCGATGTACGGCACGGCGGTCACCCCGATCTCGGCGAGGGCGAGCGCCGTGTGCGCCGCGGTGACGCCCGAGCCGCAGTACGTGCCGACGGGTGTCGCGTCGGAGGCGTGCAGCCCGAGGGCGTGCAGCCGCTCCCGCAGCTCCTCCGGCGGGAGCAGCCGGCCGTCCGGGCGCACCAGCTCGCCCATGGGCAGGTTCGTCGCCCCGGGGACGTGCCCGGCGACCGGGTCGATCGGCTCGCTCTCGCCGCGGAAGCGCTCGGGCGTGCGGGCGTCGAGGAGCAGACCCTCCTGCGCGACCCGGGCGGCGCCGTCGGCGTCGAGGACCGGCAGGCTCCCGGGGCGCACGACGACGTCACCCGGCTCGACCGGGTCCGGCTCGGTGCTCACCGGCAGCCCGGCGTCGCGCCACGCGGACAGACCGCCGTCGAGCACGCGGACGTCCTCGACGCCTGCCCAGCGCAGCACCCACCACGCCCGGGCGGCCGACAGCGAGGTGCGCTGGTCGTAGACGACGACGGTGCTCTCGGCGCGCACACCCGCGGCTCGCAGGCCCTCCTGGAGCACCTCCGGGTCGGGCAGGGGGTGCCGTCCACCCGCGCCGGGCGGGCCGGCGAGGACGGAGTCGAGGTCGACCGGCGCCGCCCCGGGCAGGTGACCGGCGGCGTAGAGCTGGGCGCTCGGCGTGCCGCCCAGCTCGTACTGCACGTCGAGCACGACGACGTCGGGGCGCTGACGCATCGCGTCGAGGGCAGCAGGGGTGAGCAGCGTGCTCATGAGGGTCCTCCGGGGGTCGGTGTCGGGCCGGCCACGGGCACCTCGTGCTCGTAGTCGTCGTAGGAGCGGGGGTCCTCGCGCGGCTCGATGTGGGTCGAGACCCGCAGGTCGGGGTACTCCGCCCGCAGCGCGTCCTCGACCTCCTCGACGAGGTCGTGGGCCCGGCGCACGTCCCACGCCCCGGGCACGAGGACGTGCACCTCGGCGAAGGAGGTGTGGCCGGCCACCCGCGTGCGCAGGCCGTGGAAGTGGACCTCGTCGTCGGCCCACCGCGAGAGCAGCTCGGCGAGCCGGACGTTGGCGGACTCGTCCATCGTGTGGTCCATGAGCCCGCTCGTCGACTCGTCGAGCAGCCCCCACCCCGCCCACAGGATGTTGGCCGCGACGAGCAGCGCGACGACGGGGTCGAGCCAGTCGACGCCGGTGAGCCACACGAGCGCGACGCCGACGACGACCCCGACGGAGGTGACGACGTCGGTGAGCAGGTGCCGGCCGTCGGCGGTGAGGGTGATCGAGCGGTGCCGGCGACCGGCCCGCAGGAGCACGACGGCGACGAGCCCGTTGACGACCGACGCACCGACCGAGATGGCCAGACCGATGCCGACGTCCTCCACCGGCCGGGGGTCGAGCAGTCGCAGCACCGACTGCCAGATGATGACGAGCGCGGCGACGGCGATCATCGCGCCCTCGAGAGCGGCGGAGAGGTACTCCGCCTTCGCGTGGCCGAAGTGGTGGCCCGCGTCGGCGGGGGCCGCCGCGACGCGCAGGGCGACGAGCGCGCCGACGGCGGCGACGAGGTTGACGACCGACTCGGCGGCGTCCGAGAGCAGACCGACGGAGTCGGTGACGAGCCAGGCGGTGGTCTTCATCCCGATCGTCACCAGGGCGGCGGCGATGGCCAGCCAGGCGAAGCGGGTCAGACGGGCCCGGTCGACCCGGGCGGGCGGTGCGGCGGTCGTCACCCGGCCATCCTCGCGCACGGGGCCCGACCTGCGGCCCCGCAGCCGCCGGTCGCGCGGGTAGCGTCCGCCCCATGAGCCGGCACCACGACGTCGTCGTCCTCGGGGGAGGGAACGCCGGCATCTCGCTGGCCGCCCGGCTGCGCCGGGTCGGCTGCCGAGACGTCCGCGTCGTCGCCCCCTCCGCGACCCACCTCTACCGACCGATGCTCAACTACGTCGGCGGCGGTCAGGCGCGCCTCGACGAGCTCACCCTGACGACGCACGCCGTCATGCCCTCGGGCGTGCAGTGGCTGCGCGACCGGGCGGTCGCCGTGCATCCCGACCTCCACGAGGTCGAGACGGCGAAGGGGGAGCGCGTCGGCTACACCGACCTCGTCGTCGCGACCGGGCTCGAGGAGGACCTCGGCGCGGTCGAGGGTCTCGAGACGGCTCTCGCGTCGGGCTGGGCGAGCACCCCGCACCTCGAAGAACGGGCCGAGCGCACCTGGGAGGCGCTGCGCCCCCTTCGCCGCGGCAGGGTCGTGCTGAGCATCCCGCCCGAGCCGGCGCCGTGCGGTGGCACGGCGCTCAAACCCCTCTTCCTCGCGGCCGACCACTGGCGGCGCGAAGGGGTCCTCGGCGACGTCGAGATCCATCTCGCCACCCCCTTCGCGTCGGTCCTCGACCTCCCCTTCGTCGACGGCACGCTCACCACCCGGCTCGAGCGGCTGGGCGTCCAGGTGCACCACGACGCCCGGGTCGCGTCGCTCGACGGCGCCACCCGCGAGGTCGTCGTCGCGTCCGGCGGGGGCACGACGACGATCGCGGACGTCGACCACGCCGTCGTCGTCCCGCACTACCGGGGGCCGTCCTGGCTGGCCGGTCTCGCCGGTGGCGAGCACGGGCTCGTCGACGTCGACCCCGAGACGATGGCGCACCGCAGCGCACCGGACGTGTGGTCCCTCGGTGACGTCGCCGACCTGCGCACCCGCCCGTCCGGGGGAGCGCTGCGCCGGCAGGTCGACGTCCTCGCCGACAACATCGCCCGTCGCCGTCTCGGCGAGCCGTTGCGCCGCTACGACGGCTACACGATCATCCCGATCACCACCGACCGGCGCCGGCTGCTCCTCGCCGAGATGGACCGCGACGGCACCCCTCAGCCCACCGTGCGCCGACCCGATCTCACCGTCCCGAGGACCTGGCTGTGGGTCTTCGACCGCTACCTCGAGCCGAGGGTCTACCGCTACGCCCTGCTGCGCGGCCGCGTCTGAGGCCGGACCGAGATCGGACCGGCTGCGCGGGCGCAGGTGCAGGGTCCATCCTGGCGACGAGAGGTCGCGCCGCACGAGGGCGGACGGGAGGTCGGTGCCATGGGTGGGCCGTCGCGAGACGAGCAGGAGTTCGTCAGCTGGGCGCGCTCCAGCGTGGCCGGGCTGCTGCGGGAGGCCGGCCACGGCCGGGTCGACGAGGAGCAGGCCCGCGTCGACGTGCACGAGGCCCTCGTCCTCGTGGCCGTGCGCTGGGGCGTGCTGCGCCACGAGGAGCCCCTCGCGTACGCGCGGCGCGCCATGCACCGGCACCGGACCCACCCGGGCTCGCGGACGACGCCCCCTCCCGCCACGTCCGACCTCGACGCCCTCGTCGACAGCGCGTGGCGCACCGCGACGACCCGTCGTCGGGCCGGGCGGCGCCGCGGGGCGGTCGTCGCGGCGGCCGTCGTCGCCGTGCTCGGCGTCGGCTTCGCCCTCGGGCCCGACGCGGCGGTCGAGCCCGTGCCGGCACCGACGTCGACCTCCGAGGGCCCGGGCCGCCCGGTCGTGCTCGGCGGCGCCCAGGTCGACCGGCTCGTCCCGGCCGAGCAGCTGGGCGACCTGCCGCGGCACCCCGACCCGGGCAGCCTGGGCCTCGGGGCGACGCTGGGCTGGACCGCGGGCGCCGACATCTCCGGGCTGCCGCAGGGCGGGCTCTCGCAGCCGGTGCGCGCCGTGGCCCTGCGCCGCGTGCAGGGTCGTCACCGGGCCCACCTCGTGCTGCGCCTCACGGGCACGCCGACGCCCTACGTCGAGGTCGAGGAGCTGCTGACCAGCCAGGTCGTCGGGGAGCCGCTCGTGCTCACCGGCGACATGATCCACCCCGACCGCGACCGGGTCGCCGTGCCCCAGCCGGGTCGGGTGGTCGTCGTGGACGTCGCCCGCGGGCGCACCCAGGAGATCCCGGTGCCCGACGACCGGCTGAGCAGCCTCGGGTGGGCCGGCAACGGCGACATCATCGTGCGCGGGGAGTCGACGTGGCGGATCACCGGCTCGCGCGTGCTCCGGGCAGATCCCCAGGTCAGCCCGGCCCCCGAGGTGCTCGTGCTGCGTCCCGACGGCCGGCTCGAGCGCTCCTCCTACGCCGGCACGGGCGACCTCGTCGGCGGCGAGACGATGCCGGGCCCGGTCGGCGGTGTGCACGGCGAGACGGTGAGCGACATCGCCGGGTGGTCGGCGGCCGGCATCTGGCTGCCGCAGTGGGCCACCGCCCAGCTCGACGGCAGCTACCAGGGCGTCTACGCCGTGCAGGTCGACGCCTCGCCCCGTCCGCGGGTGCTCGCCGCGGCCGACGACAGCACCGTCATGGGCGGCCTCGTCCCGCTCGACTGGGGCCCGGCCGACCAGCTGCTCCTCCTCTCGCGCTCCGCCCTGGGCACCTGGGTCCTCGTGTGGGACGTCCACACCGGCACGACGTGGCGGGTCACCGAGGTCCTCGGGCAGCCACCGCCGGGGTCGCAGCCGGCGGTGGGGGAGATGGTCGGCTCGCCGGTGCTGTGAGCCGGCGGGGCGGGGCTGTCCGCCGGTGGTGGGACACTGGGGTGGTCATGAGCGCTCCCACCACCACCTCGCCCCGCACCGCGCCGCCCGCGACGCAGGCCGCGTCGCCGGTGCTGCCACCCCTTCGCCTCGGCCGGCACACGATCACCTCGCCGGTGGTCCTCGCGCCGATGGCCGGCATCACCAACGTCGCCTTCCGCCGGCTGTGCCGGCGCTACGGCGCGGCCGGTCACGTCGCCGGCGGGGCCGACGGGGCGAGCAGCCTGTACGTCAACGAGATGGTCACCTCGCGCGCGGTCGTCGAGCGCTCGCCCGAGACGATGCGGCTGCTCGAGCACGACCCGGACGAGCACCCGCGCAGCGTCCAGCTCTACAGCGTCGACCCCGGGGCCACCCGGCTGGCCGCCCGGATCATCGCCACGGAGGACCGGGCCGACCACATCGACCTCAACTTCGGGTGCCCGGTGCCGAAGGTGACGCGCAAGGGCGGGGGAGCGGCGCTGCCGTGGAAGCGCGACCTCTTCCGCTCCATCGTCGCCGCCGCCGTCGAGGAGGGCTCGCGCCGCGACATCCCGGTGACGGTGAAGATGCGCAAGGGCATCGACGACGAGCACCTCACCTACCTCGAGGCCGCGCAGATCGCCGTCGACGAGGGCGTCGCGGCGATCTCGCTGCACGGCCGCACCGCGTCCCAGGCGTACTCCGGCCAGGCCGACTGGTCGGCGATCCGACTGCTCAAGGAGACCATCACCCAGGTCCCGGTCCTCGGCAACGGCGACATCTGGTCGGCCGACGACGCCCTGCGGATGGTCCGCCAGACCGGCTGCGACGGCGTCGTCGTCGGCCGCGGCTGTCTGGGCCGGCCGTGGCTCTTCACCGACCTCGCGGCCGCCTTCGCCGGCTCGGACGCCCGCGTCCGACCGACCCTCGGCGAGGTCGCGGCGACGCTGCGCCTGCACGCCGAGCACCTCGTCGACTTCTACGACGGCGACGAGCTGCGCGGCTGCCGCGACATCCGCAAGCACATCGCCTGGTACCTCAAGGGCTTCCCGGCCGGCTCGCGCGTGCGCAACCAGCTCGCGCTCGTCGACTCGCTCACCGCGCTCGACGACCTCATCGCGACGCTCGACCCGGACGTGCCCTGGCCCGCCGAGGCCGCCGACGGGCCCCGGGGCCGCGCCGGCTCCCCGCGCACCGTCGCCCTCCCGGAGGGCTGGCTGCGCAGCCGCGAGCTCGACGCCGACCAGGCCGCCCAGGTCTCTCAGGCCGAGCTGTCGGTGAGCGGCGGCTGAGATGACGTCGGGGGCGAAGGGGGCGCCCGGCCGCCCCGGGGGGACGCCGGAGCGACCGGCGACCTACTTCGCCGACGCGGCCGAGCTGCGCGCGTGGTTCGAGGAGCACCACGACAGCGCGAGCGAGCTGTGGATGGGGCTGCGCGGCAAGCACGTCCCCGACCGCGGCATCACCTGGGCGGAGGCGGTGCCGGTCGCCCTGTGCTTCGGGTGGATCGACAGCGTGAGCGAGCGGGTCGACGAGGACTCGCGGCGCCAGCGCTGGACGCCCCGTCGCGCGGGCAGCACGTGGAGCGCGGTCAACGTCGCTCACGTCGAGCGGCTGCGCGAGCAGGGGCTGATGACGCCGGCGGGCGAGGCGGCCTTCGAGCGGCGGCGCGAGGACCGCACGGCGATCTACACCTACGAGGTCGAGGCCGGTGAGCTGCCGCAGGGATACGCGGCCCGTCTCGAGGCAGAGCCCCGTGCCCGGGCCTTCTGGGCCGAGGCGACGCCGGGGTACCGCAAGCAGGCCACCCACTGGGTGCTCGGCGCGAAGCAGGAGGCCACCCGCGAGCGGCGGATGGGCGAGCTCGTCGCCGACTGCGCCGCCGGACGGCTCGTCCGCACGCAGCGCTACGGCGCCGAGCCCGCCTGGGTGCGCCGGGCCCGAGCCGCCCAGGACGGCGCCTGAGGTCTAGGTCGTCCTCGACGTGTCGACGTCGTCACGGGGGTCCCACCCCTGCATCCAGCGCGAACCGCCGGTCGGGACCTGGCGGGGCTCGTGGATACGCAACGACCCGCTCTCCAGGCCGTGGCGGTCGCCGAGGGTGGGCAGCACCTCGGCGACGAAGCGTTCCGGGTCCGAGGGGACGACGAGCGCCGCGGGCCGGCCGGACCGCGTGCCCAGGGCGACGACCCAGCCGCCGGAGTAGCGCTCGACGTCGAGGTGGTAGTCCTCGGCGTTGCGCTCGACGGTGACGAGGGGTGCCTCGTGCCGAGGCCCGACGGCGACGAGCCCCGCGCGGTCCTGGTCGACCTGGTCATGGCGACGCGCGAGCTCGTCGCGGGGCAGGACGGCGGTCAGCGGGTAGACGACGCGCTCCTCGCTCGGGTGCCACCTGCTCGTGAGCGGCAGCTGGACGACGACGAGGACGTGCTCCTGCACCGACGTGGCGACGTCGAGGCGCACGCCGTCGTCACGGGTGCCGAGGATCAGCAGGTGCGCGCTCGCCACGGCGCCGGCCCGGCGCATCTCTCGACGCCAGCGCATGAGCGGCCAGGTCGGCAGCAAGACCGCCGCCGCCAGTCCGAGCAGGACGAGGGCGAGGACGGGGTCCGAGAGCACGAGCAGGCAGAGCAGCAGCGCGAGCCCGCCGATCACCCAGCCCATGACGGACAACGCCATGGCGGGACCCGCGAGCCCCGGGAAGGGATCGGCGACCGGGATCCCGCGGCCGCGCTGCCCGGCGCGGCTCGCGGCCCAGCGCACGGCGTACCGCGCCTCGGCGAGGGTGATGACGTGCCGCCACACCGAGGTGACCCACAGCAGCAGCACGCCGACCGCGAGCGGCGCCAGCAGGGCGAGGACGGCGCCGCGGAGCACCTCCGGCGACGTCTGCGCCTCGAGGGCCTCGAAGGGGTCGTCGACCCCCGTGTCCTGCCGGGCGACGAAGCCGGCGACGAGCAGGGCGAGGAGCACGACGAGGGTGAGCGCTCCCATGAGGTTGCGGACCCGGGCGATGCGGGCGCCCCACCGCTCGGCGGGCAGCCCGTCGGGGTGGTCTCGATGCCGGTCGGCGACGAGGTCGAGCCCGTCCTGCACGCTGTGCTCGGTGACCTGCGGGCGCGTCGCGAGGAGGGCACGAGCCGCCGAGTCGGGGCCGGAGGCGCCGAGGAGCACGTCGACGGCGTCGGCGCCGAGCCACCGTCGTACCCGCACGGCGGCGGTCAGCTGCTCGGCATCGGTCGTCGCGTCGTCGGGGGTGGCAGGTGGCGGCTCGTCCGGGGTCGTCACAGACGCAACCCTAGGGCGGGGTCCTGCCGGACATAGGCTCGCCCCGTGACCTATGCCGAGGCCGATCGTGAGCGCTGGGTGGCCGAGGACCCCGTGCACAAGCGCGCCGATCGCGACGACTTCGCGCGCGACCGGGGGCGGCTCATCCACTCCGCCGCCCTGCGCCGGCTCGCGGCGAAGACCCAGGTCGTCCAGCCGGCGAGCGACGACTTCGTGCGCAACCGGCTGACCCACACCCTCGAGGTCGCTCAGATCGGCCGGGAGTTCGGCGGGGCGCTGGGCTGCAACGCCGACGTCGTCGAGGTGGCCTGCCTCGCGCACGACCTCGGGCATCCCCCCTTCGGCCACAACGGGGAGAGCGCGCTCGACGCGATCGCCGCGGGCATCGGCGGCTTCGAGGGCAACGCGCAGACGCTGCGGATCCTCACCCGGCTCGAGGCCAAGCGCGTCCACCCCGACGGCCGGCCCGCCGGTCTCAACCTCACCCGCGCGAGCCTCGACGCCGCGACGAAGTACCCCTGGACCCGCGACGACGGCCCGCGCCCCGGACCGAAGTACGGCGCGTACGGCGACGACGTCGCGGCCTTCGGCTGGGTGCGCCATGAAGCCGCGCCACGGGTGCGCTGCCTCGAGGCCGACGTCATGGACTGGTCGGACGACGTCGCCTACTCCGTGCACGACGTAGAGGACGCCGTCGCCTCCGGCCAGCTGGACCCCGCGGCCCTGCGCGACACCGACCGCTCGGACTCGGTCCTCGCCGCCGCCCACGGCGAGTACGCCGCGGACCTGCCGGCGCACGAGGTCGAGGCCGCGCTCGCCCGGCTCACCGACCAGGGGCTCGTGCCCCTGCACTTCGACGGCAGCCGCGAGGCGCTCGCCCGGCTCAAGGACATGACCTCGCGCCTCGTCGGCCGCTTCGTCCAGGCCGCCGAGGAGGCCACCCGCGAGCGCTACGGGCCCGGCCCGCTCACCCGCTACGCGGCCTCGCTCGTCGTGCCCGACGACAGCCGCGCCGAGGTCGCGGTGCTCAAGGGGATGGCCGCCCACTTCGTCATGCACGCGAGCGAGCGCGCCGACGTCTACGTGCGCCAGCGGGTCGTCGTCGGCGACCTCGTCGAGTGGTTCGCCGCCGACCCACGAAGCCGTCTCGACCCCGACCTTCGCGCCGACCACGCGGCCGCGGCAGACGACGCGGCACGGCTGCGGGTCGTCGTCGACCAGGTGGCCGGGCTCACGGACGTCCGCGCGCTCGCCCTCCACGCCCGGCTCTGAGCGCCCCCTTCGCCGCGGCAGGGGTGCCGCTCAGGACGGCGTCCGGGGAACCCGTCCGTGCCCGGGACGACGGACCCGGCCCAGGACACCCGCCCATGACCGAGACGTGTCCCGGCCGATGGCCGACTTCCCGGTCGGCCGCCGTGATCCCGGCCCGAGCGCGGGACTCAGGTCATCGCGGCCCGGTCGTCACCTCCGTGCGCCGAGGTCGGCTCTGAGCGCCCCCTTCGCCGCGGCACCTAGACTCACCTCGACCGCAGGAGGTGCACGCGTGGCAGGCAGGATCAGGGCCGAGGACGTCACGGCCGTCAAGGAGCGCTCGTCGATCACCGACGTCGTCCGCGAGCACGTGACGCTGCGCCCCGCCGGGGTCGGCGCGATGAAGGGGCTGTGCCCCTTCCACGACGAGAAGACCCCGTCCTTCACCGTGCGCGAGTCCGTCGGCAGCTATCACTGCTTCGGCTGCGGCGAAGGGGGAGACGTCCTCGACTTCGTGCAGAAGGTCGACCACCTCACCTTCACCGAGTCCGTCGAGCGGCTCGCCGGCAAGCTCGGCCTCGAGCTGCGCTACGAGGAGGGCGGTGCGCCGCGCCGCGGCGAGAGCATCGGCAAGCGCTCCCGGCTCATCGAGGCCAACCGCACGGCCGAGCAGTGGTACCAGCAGATGCTCGTCGACACGAGCGAAGGGCGAGCCGGTCGCGACTTCCTGCGCCAGCGCGGCTTCATGCGCCCCGACGCCGAGCGCTTCGGCATCGGCTACGCACCCCGCGGGGGCGAGGAGCTGACCCGCCACCTCCTCGGACGCGGCTTCACCGACGAGGAGCTCGTCGCCGCCGGCTTGAGCGGGCGGGGCTCGAGGGGCCTCTACGACCGCTTCCGCGGCCGTCTGCTGTGGCCGATCCGGGACACGACGGGCGACACCCTCGGCTTCGGCGCCCGGCGCCTCTTCGAGGACGACCGGATCAACGCGAAGTACCTCAACACCTCCGAGACGGCGATCTACAAGAAGAGCCAGGTGCTCTACGGGCTCGACCTCGCGAAGAAGGCGATCTCGACCGAGCGCAAGGCCGTCGTCGTCGAGGGCTACACCGACGTCATGGCGGCCCACCTCTCCGGGGTCGAGCAGGCCGTGGCGACGTGCGGCACCGCCTTCGGTGTCGACCACATCAAGATGCTCCGGCGGATCATGCGCGACGAGGCCGACATGTCGCCGGCGCGGGTGGTCTTCACCTTCGACGGCGACGCGGCGGGGCAGAAGGCCGCGATGAAGGCCTACGGCGAGGACCAGCGCTGGGCCAGCCAGTCCTTCGTCGCGGTCGCCCGTGAGGGCATGGACCCGTGCGACCTGCGGCTGCGCGACGGGGACGCCGCGGTGCGCGACCTCGTCGAGTCGGCGGTCCCGATGTTCGAGTTCGCGGTGCGCACGACGCTCGAGCGCTTCGACCTCACGACCGCCGAGGGTCGCGTGCGCGCGATGACGGCGGTCGCCCCGATCATCAACGCGATCCGCGACAGCGCGCTGCGCCCGGAGTACATCCGCACCGTCGCCGGATGGGTGGGCGTCGAGGTCGAGCAGATGCGCACCGCGACCCAGCGCGCCGGCCGTGTCTCGGCACAGCCGAGCACCGGGCCGAAGGAGCGCTCCGCACCCGCCGCTCCAGAGCCGAGCGCGGAGGCGATGGCCGGGCTGCCGGCGCCCGACCTGCGCGACCCCGTCGTCTTCGCCGAGCGCCAGCTCTTCCAGTCCGTGCTGCAGTACCCCTCCCTCTTCGCCGAGTCCGGCATCGAGGACTGGCAGCCCGAGGCGATCAGCGCCCCGGCGCACCGGGCCGTGCTCGACGCGATCCGTGAGGTCGGCCTGCGCCCGGACCTCTCGCTCGGCGGCTGGCACGCGCTGCTCGGCGAGGCCGCGTCGCTCACCGTGCGCGGGCTCATCGCCGAGCTCGCCGTCGCCCCCGTGCCCGTCGTCCTCGAGGCCTCGAGCGGGCTGCCGCCGCGGGCGTACACCGACTCGCTCGTCGCCCGGGTGCGGGAGCGCCAGGTGAGCCGCGAGATCGCCGACGGCATGGCGACGATGCGGCGCCTGGGCACCGACCCCAAGGCCGACCAGGCCGAGCTGCGCGCACTCTCGGTGCGCCTGCAGGACCTGGAGCGCCAGCGCGCAGCCATCCGTGATGGGCTGACCCGATGAGCATCCTGCGCCGACGTGACAAGCAGCCCCAGCCCGAGGGTCTCGAGCGGGGGGAGCGGGTCCTCGCCAGCGCGGCCCTCGCCGACGGCGGTGTGCTCGCCGTGACGACCTACCGGCTCGTCGTCGACGGCGAGCAGCCCGAGCGCTGCCCGTGGCACCTCGTCGACGGCGGCGGCTGGCGTCCCGAGCGCGACGAGATCTGGGCGAGCTTCGTCGACGGGCGTGAGCCGGGAGCCTGGGTGCTGCCGGACCCGGGCCCGGTGACGGACGCCTTCCGCGAGCGCGTCCAGGCCAGCGTCGTGCTCACCGAGCACGTCGGCGTCGACCGTCGCGACAAGGCCCGGGTCGTCCTGCGCAAGGACCTCGCGACGGGCGCGCTGAGCGTGCAGACCATCTACTCCGAGGGCGCCGACCCCGACCGGCCCGAGCTCAAGGAGCAGGTCGACGACGCCCTCGCCCGGCTCGCGGAGCACGTCGGCCTCGAGCGCTGACCGCCGTTTTCGTCGCTCGCGGTCTTCTTGCTATGGTGGCGCAGCGCTGAGGCGCGATCCCCTGTAGCTCAATTGGCAGAGCAATCGACTGTTAATCGATAGGTTGTTGGTTCGAGTCCAACCGGGGGAGCTCTTCATGACCAGGCCCGGACGCATCGCGTCCGGGCCTTCGTCGTGCCCCGGCCGGGTCAGCTCGAGGTGCTCGAGCCGGAGGGCGACGGGGTGGTCGGGGACGTGCAGGACCGCACCTGCGGCGGCCGGTAGGTCTGCCGGCCGATGACCTTCGCGCTCGGCAGGTTGCGGGCGACGGCCCGGCGCCACTCGCCCGAGGAGATCATCGTGCGCAGCCCCTCGCTCACCCGGTAGCACAGGGCCCTGTCGTCCTTGGCCAGCCCGATCCCGTAGGACTCCCGGCCGAAGGGGCGACCGGACAGCCGCAGGTCGCTCCCGTAGTCCTCCTCGAGGTACCCGGCGAGGATCGTCGTGTCGGACGTGACCGCCTTGACCTCGTCGTCGCGCAGCCGGTCGACGCAGGCGTCGACGCTCTTCTCCTCGACGATGTGCAGCCCGGTGTAGTCGCGCACGAGGCGCTGCGTCGCCGAGGAGCCCGCGGCGCCGCACACGGTGAAGCCCCGGAGCTCCTGCGGCGAGCGGATGCTGCTGCGGCGGGGGAGCAGGAGCTCCTGGTCGGTGACGAGGTAGGGCCCGGCGAAGCGGACCTGCTCGGCGCGCTGCGGCGTCATCGAGTAGCTGGAGACGACCATGTCGACCTGACCGGTCGCGAGGAGGGTCTCGCGCTGGTCGGGGATCGCCTGGACGAAGGTGATGCGCTCGGTGCCCATCTGCTGCGCGACGTAGCGGCTGACGTCGACGTCGAGACCGGAGTAGTCGTCGCCGTCCTTGACGCCGAGGCCGGGCTGGTCGAAGGAGATCGCGACGCGCAGGCGGTCGGGCGCCGGCGGCAGCCCGTCGCTCGAGGTCGTCGTGCCAGGGGTGGGGGTCGAGGTGCTCGGGGGCACGTCGACGGCCTGGCTGCACGCGCTCACCAGCAGCAGGGCCGGGACCGCGAGCGCAGCGGCGACTCGACGACCCCTGGGCATGGCCCTCATCCTCGCACCCCGCGTACGGGACGGCCTCCCCCTTCGCCCAGGTCAGGCGGGGTTGTGACCGCACCGTCACCCGTCGTCTCGAGCCCTGGGCACGGGTGCGGGGGCGCGGGCGTAGTCTCCTGCGCACCCGACCGAGGAGCAGCGATGCCCGACCGCCCGACCGAGCACGAGTCCCTCGCGGGGGCTGCCCGCCGGCCCTACTGGACCGACCCCGAGGTGCGGCCGGCGCCCGCACCGGGGGAGTCGCTCCGGGGCGAGGTGCGCTGCGACCTCGCGGTCGTCGGGGGCGGCTTCACCGGGCTGTGGGCGGCCCTGCAGGCCGCGGAGGCGGACCCGGGTCGGAGGGTCGTCGTGCTCGAAGGGGGACCGCTCGGCTTCGGCGCGTCGGGGCGCAACGGCGGCTTCGTCTCTCCCTCGCTCACCCACGGGCTGGCCCAGGGGGTCGGGTGCTGGCCCGACGAGATCGAGACCCTCGAGCGGATGGGGGCCGAGAACTTCGCGGGGCTGCAGGCCGACGTCGCCCGGTTGGGCATCGGCTGCGACCTCCACGTCCCGGGGGAGCTGACCCTGGCGCTCGACGAGCACCAGGTGGGCACGCTGCGCGGGGGCTACCAGCTGCACCGGCAGCACGGTGTCGACGTGACCTGGCTCGACGCCCGAGCGGCGCGTGAGCGCGTCGACTCGCCCTGCTACCGCGCCGGCATGCTCGACCCGACAGTGGGTCTCGTCGACCCGGCGCGGCTGCTGTGGGGCCTGGCCGCCGCGGCCCGGGAGCGCGGCGTCGAGGTCGTCGAGCGCAGCCCGGTGCGGGCGATGGTGCGCGACGGGTCGGGGATGCGGCTGCGCGGTGACGAGGGCTCGGTCCGCGCCGACCAGGTCGTCCTCGCGACCGGGGCGTACCCCGCGCTGCTGCGGCGGGTGGGCGCGTGGGTCATCCCCGTCTACGACCACGTCCTCATGACCGAGCCGCTCACCGGCGAGCAGCTGGCGGCCCTGCGGTGGCACGGGCGCGAGGGGCTCACCGACGCGGGCAACCAGTTCCACTACTACCGGCTCACCGCCGACGACCGCATCCTCTTCGGCGGGTACGACGCGAGCTATCACTACGGCGGCCGCATCGACGCCGAGCTCGAGCAGGGGGCGTCGCACGACCTGCTCGCGAGGCATCTGCTCGAGATCTTCCCCCAGCTGGAGGGAGTGCGGATCAGCCACCGGTGGGCCGGGGTCATCGACACGACCTCGCGCTTCACCCCGATCTTCGGGACCTCGCACGGCGGCCGCGTGGCGTACGCGATGGGGTACACCGGGCTGGGTGTCGCGTCCACGCGCTTCGGCGCGGCGGTGGCGCTCGACCTCCTCGCCGGTGCCGAGACCGAGCGCACCGGTCTGTCGATGGTGCGGGACAAGCCCATCCCCTTCCCGCCAGAGCCGCTGCGCTACGCGGCGGTCCAGGCGACCCGTGCGGCGATGGCCCGTGAGGACAGGACCGGGCGAAGGGGGCCGCTCCTGCGCGCGCTCGACGTCGCCGGGGTGGGCTTCGACTCCTGAGCGGTCGGGACGCAGCCAGCAGTCGTGACGTAGGGCGGCTGGGGCTTGAACCCAGGACCGACGGATTATGAGTCCGCTGCTCTGACCGACTGAGCTACCGCCCCGCACCGCGAGGCGGTGACGCGGGCAGGCTACCGCCCCCTTCGCCCCTGCCCGCGCATAGGTCGCCGGCCGACCGACAGCCTCCTGACAGGTCCGCCCGAGGTCGGGCCTACGTCGTGCGGCGAGCGTGGGATCTCCACATCCCCGACGGAAGGAGACACACATGCAGACGGAGAAGCTCATCGGGATCGGTGCGGCCGGTCTCGCCGCCCTCGGCCTCGGCGTCACCGGCGCCTCGTTCGCCTCGGCGGACGACAGCCCTTCGACCGGCTCGTCCAGCACGAGCTCGACCCAGGGTTCCGGCGACAGCCAGGGTCAGCAGGGCGCGAAGGGGGAGCGGCCCGCGCCGGTCGACGACGGCCGGGAGCTGAGCGCTGATGCCGCGAGCAAGGCGATCGCCGCCGCGCAGGGCAAGGAGGCGGACGCCGCGGTCAAGGGCGTGCACCTCGGTCGTGATGGCGGCTACGACGTCATGATGCTCCGCACGGACGGCACGATGGTCGAGGTCACGGTCGACGACTCTTTCACCGTGACCGGTGTCGAGGAGCGCGACGGTCGCGGCGGCCCGGGCGGCCACGGAGCACCCGGCCAGGCCCCTGGCTCCCAGGGCTCGAGCGGCGAGGACTCCGACGACGCCCAGCAGGAGGCGCCCTCGGCGCCTCAGGGCGAGCAGGACTCGTCGCCGAGCGCCAGCTCCACCGCGAGCTGACCTGCCGGCCGGGCCCGGGAGCCCCTGCCCCCGGGCCCGGTCCGCTCGCCCCGTCGTCCGGGCCGTGATCCCTTCGCCCCGGGCCGTGACGGGTGAGGCAGTCGTGACCCGTGCGACCTCGCACTACCAGAGTCATCAGAAGTGCCCGGTGCGGGGGGTGGTGCTCCTGGTGCCGATGGGGCATGATGAGCCCAAACAGACGGCTGCGGCCGTCTCATATCTATGCATCACCACCGCGCATCGAGCGCATCCATCTCCGAGCAGTGCCCTGGCCGTGGGGAAGACGTCCATCGCACACAAGGAGGAACGGATGTCGATCGCAACGCGTGGAGTGGTGTTCATCCACAGCACCCCGACGGCGCTCTGCCCCCACATCACGTGGGCGCTGGAGTCTGCTCTCGGGCGTGACGTGGCCCTCGAGTGGACCGAGCAGCCGCTGGGTCCCTCGCTTCGTCGTGCCGAGGTCTCCTGGACGGGTCTGCCGGGCACCGGCGCGGCCCTGGCCTCCGCCCTGCGCGGGTGGGAGGGCGTGCGCTACGAGGTGACCGAGGAGCCGAGCCCCGGTGTCGACGGGTCACGCTGGTCGCACACCCCGAGCCTGGGCATCCATCACGCGACGATCTCTGCCTCCGGCGACACCGTCATCCACGAGAACCGCCTCCGTGAGGTCCTCACCCTCGCCCAGGGCGCAGGGGAGGCCGTCGAGGACATGCTCGACGAGCTCCTCGGCAGCCAGTGGGACGCCGAGCTCGAGCCCTTCCGCCACGCCGGCGAGGGCGCGCCCGTGCGCTGGCTGCACAAGGTCGGCTGACCGCCTCCCACCCATGACGAAGGGGTGGGCCGCGGGTGCACCCCCCGGCGCACCCCCTCGCCCAGCCCTGAGTCACCCGCCCCAGTCACCTCGGGCAAGGACCTTCGACCTCGGGCAGGTAAAGTTGTTTGCCGGGGTGGAGCTTTGCCG
>NZ_JBEPOY010000003.1:0-416563 GCF_040547045.1 Janibacter sp. UYMM211
GGGCTCGACGCCGAAGAGGGTGGAGTAGAAGGCGACGGACGCCTCGAGGTCGACGACGTCGAGGGCGAGCTGCACACGGCTCATGGCGGGTCCTCACACGATCTGAAGTGATATCGACGGGTGTCGATGCAGAAACACTGACAGGCAGTATTGACGTATGTCAATATGGGGGTATGACGATCGCCCCCGCCCCCGACGGACGCGCCCCGCTGGCCCAGGCCGTCGAGCGGTGCTGCGCCGCCGAGGGCAGCGCGCCGATCACCCGGGAGGACGCCGAGCTCGTCGCCCGCTTGCTGAAGGCGGTAGCCGACCCGGTACGACTGCAGATCCTGGGGATCGTGCGGTGCTCACCGGCGCAGCAGACGTGTGCATGCGATCTGCCCGAGCCCTTGGGCATCTCCCAACCCACTGTCAGCCACCACCTCAAGATCCTCGTCGAGGCCGGTCTGCTCACCCGCGAGCGTCGTGGTCAGTGGGCGTGGTTCACCCTCGTACCCGAGCGCCTCGCCCTAGCTCGTCGAGCCCTCGAGGTCTGAGCGGCGAAGACGAACCCCTGCGACGGGTCCTCGCACCACCCCTTCGCCATCGCGGTTGGGGCCCTGCTCGAAAAGATCGACACCACCTCACCGAGCCGTCTCACGCCGACTTTCGAACCAGACACTGAGCCGACCCACGTGCGTGGCGTGTCGCCGTCCGAAAACCATCGTCACTGAGCAGGCTGAAGTTCCCCTGCTGTGTCCCACTCGACGATCGTCACCGCACACGACCTCAGCGGACAGTCGGTAGGTTCCCTGCGTATGACCGAGATACCGAAGCAGCTGGTCCCGCTCGCCGAGGCCGGCTTTGGAGTCGAGGAGTCCCCCTGGATCGTCACAGAGGGGCCGTCAGAGAACTCGGCGGCGTACATCGTTGCCGAAGCAAAGCCGGGCGGCTACTCATACGGACTCGCATACCGACCTGGCTTGTCCGACGACGCACTCACCCTGCTCGCCGAAGAGGTACGGGCACGCATTGCGAGTCTGGCGACGGATGGTCCTGAGGGACCGTACGCATGGTCCACGGGCGAGCAGGTGCCGGGGTACTACTCGTGGCTCTCCCTGCATGACCTCGATCCCACGACCTTGTCGTAAACACTCTCGAGTAGGGACCGCTCGCTATCGTCACTGCACACGATCTGGCGGAGCCCTCGGTACGGCTAGAAAGGCCCACCCGCAATAATTCCGAAACCCGCACGTTTGAGCCTCGCGGCCCCCTACTGTGACGCCACCACGGTGTGCCGCTCTCACAGATTGGCTGAACATGCGACGAAGCTCGATTGCGATTGCTGCAGTAAGTGCGCTGCTGATAGCACCTGGCGTCGGCAGCGCCGCCGCCGCCACGCAGTACCCGGTGATCGTCAGCGGGATCGTGTTCCGCGCGGATGGCACGCGAGCAGCGAACACCAAGGTGCAGCTCTTCGCCGATGACCCCAACCAGCAGTCTCTCGTGAGCGACGGGGTGACCAGCACACCGGTACCGATGACCTCCCTGGCGGGAGTGACAACTGACGGCGTGGGCCGCTACTCGGTCTCCCTGCGCTCGGAGGCTGACCTCAACCCCTACGAGGACTCCGACGCCACGGTGAACATGACGGTGATCGCCTACGGGGATGGTGGTGATTTCGTTCAACGATCATTCGCGGCCGCCCCGCAGCAGGTCTCCTCGACGGGCACGGCATACCGGAACACGACGAACGGGGGTCGATCTGCGTCTGGCCCCGCCCGGTACGGTCACTGCGACGTCTTCAGCGCCATCGGCGAAGGAACCGGTGGCGAAGAACCTGGTCGCGGCCCGCTCCGAGAGCACCATGTCCACCGCCTCCGTCGATGACGCAGCGGATGACTCCTTCGAGGACGACGCAGACGCCACCGCCGCGGAGTCGCTAGCCCAGAAGTCCTCACTGGACTACGGGCCGGTCCCCTCGGGGTGCTTCAAGTCGTTCCAGAAGGACCTCGGAGCGCGCAAGGTCTTCGTGGGCGGTCACTACGACTACACCGACGGGGTGTCTCACTGGCTCAGCTTCAAGGAGTCAGCACAGTCCGAGATCGGCATCGGCGTCTCCGCATCCGGGGCGAAGGGAACATTCAGCGCCTCCGGCGGCACCAAGAAGGTCAAGGCCACCGACGACGTCGCCGACTTCGACAGGTCGAGCGTCAACGAGCACGACTACACCTCCTACCGGTTCGGCCTCTACAAGCTCAGCTGCGGCACGTCCGGACTGCCCAACTGGAGCCACAAGTACCTCAGCGAGGCCTACAAGTTCGCAGGCGGGGGAACCTATTGGAAGGGCGCGAAGACCCCAGCGGCGTGGAACTGCGTGCCACTGGCGAAGGGCCTGACGTACAAGAAGACCACGTCAAGGGCCTGGACCAACTCCATCGGTGCCAAGACCAGCGACCTCATCGGCGTCGACGTCAGCGCGCAGGCCGGCTACTCCGGCGAGGTCACCATCGGCTTCCAGTTCTGGTCGAAGTCGGGGCTGCTGTGCGGAACCAAGGACGACCCGGGCGGTAAGCCCGGGCTGCTGGTGGCCCGTGCGACGAAGTAAAGCAACAGGGGCGCTGCTCGGCGCGGCGCTGCTGCTCTCAGGGTGCTCACCCGAGGGCGGGGGCGACCAGCCGGGAGGGCCGGGCGCCTCGGAGGGTGGACCGGCAGAGCTCGGCGGCGACTCCGCCGAGCTCTGCCTACCCATGACGAAGGAGGGTGAGTACACCTACGGGTTTGAGAGCCTGACGAACTCGGGAGACGCACCACTGCAGATCGAGCAGGTCTCTCTTGTCGATCCCGCAGATGTGAGCATCGTCGACAGCTTCGTCGCACCGATCGAGAAGAACGCCAACGGCAAAGGAACCCTGCTCATCGGCGTCGTGAAGGGATGGGACCTGACCGACGAGGTCAAGTCCGGGGACTTGACCCCAGCGGCCGACGCGACGGTCAGCAGCGGTCAACAGGCGAGCCAAAACCTCGTCCTGCACCTCACAGCCCGGCCCGGCGCCTCGTTCAAGGCAATGCAGGTGCACTACCGCTACGAGGGCTCCCAATTCCGTCGAACATCGACCGTGTCGGTGAAATTTGCAGCCAAGTGCTGAATCGCAGGAGCCGACTGCTCGACTTCAGGTCGCACCCCCTCGAGGGCACCGGGGATCTAGACCTGGAGAGCCACCTCGACGGGCGCACAGCCCCGTTCTTCCCCACCGAGTGATACCCAGCTGGACCGACTTGCCATGGTTTTCGAACGCATCCAGGAGGCGCGGCGGCGCCTGCTCAGTGATGGTTCGAAAGTCCGCCAAAACCTGCTCAGTGACGTCTGATTTCCACTTCGACTAGGACCGAGTTGCACCCATCTCAAGGATCGGGGACGGAACCACCCGTGCGGCGCTAACGTCTGAGCACCATGAACCGAATGCCCGCCCCCGCCGCATCTGCCGCGGCTGTCCTCGCGCTGGGGGTTGTCGTCGCACCGACGGCTCACGCCGACTGCGCTGCGCCATCGATCACGGTCTCACCAACAAGCGCGAAGCCGGGGGACCGGATCACGATCGCCGGCGCCGCCTTCGGCACCGACTGCAACGACACCGGCAACGGTGACGAGGACGCCACCCCCGAACCAGTCCTTGGCGATCCCGCGGCCGACATCAATCTCGTCCTGAGCGCCGACGGCACCCGATCCACCCTCGCCACGGTCGACGCCGACGCCGACTATGCCTTCACCCAGCGCGTCACTCTGCCTGTCGACGTCACCGGACCGGTTGAGATCTACGCAACCCTCGCCGAGGGCTACGACACCGACCCGGTCACCCTGACAATCCGAGAGGGGCAGACCTCGACCGCCGCCGCACCCTCAGCATCCACCGAGGTCGCTCGGCCAGCTGTCGTCCAGACCGACTCTCCTTCCAGGAGCAAGGACTACGGGCCGGTCCTCCTGCTCGGTGGTGCAGGCGCCATCGCGCTGATCGCAGCCGCCCTCGGCATCGGCCGCTCCCGTAGACAAGGTGCGTCGAGCCCTGCCCACTGACGATCGTCACTGGACCGGGCTCGACGCCCCCCGCCTGCCGGAGCGGCGGATACCGAAGGCGGCTGCGGTCAGGGCTCGGGGCACGGGGCACGGGGCACGGACAGTCAGGCTGATGACGATGCGCGGGGAGCGGTGCGACGGGCCGCCATGCGGCGACGGTTCAGGACCGTAGCGAGAGTGAGCAGCGCCAACGCCGCGGTGCCAGCAAGTGCGGTGGCCCACCACGGGTGCCACGCCCACCACGCGGTCGACGTGCCGAACATGGACGCGCTGGCGCGGTGGTCGAGGCTGTTGGTGGCGACGACGAGGTCCCGAATGTCCAGGGCGGGATCGTAGACGGTGCGGGTGCGGAAGGGCTGACCGGGCCCGTCCGTCGCGGCGGTGATGCTGGTCCCGTTGCCTGCGAGGACCACCCCGATACCGCCTCGTGGGCCGTCGAGGACACGGACCGTGGAGATGCTCGGACCTTCAGGCTCGCCGGGACTTGCGCTCCAGTCCAGCTTCTTGTTGTTGAAGAACTGGTTTCGCTCGAGGTCGGATCTGGACCACACCACTTGCGTGGAGGTGGCGGAGTCGAGCGCAAGGAACGAGCCCCCTACGAGGCTCAACGCTCCCGTTTCCAGACGCCGACCCTCGTCCGCTGATGTCGCCAGCGCGACTGGCAGGCGTTGCAACGCGAGCTCGCGGACGTCGCCGTCTGCGATGTCGAGTGTCCAGGTCGCCGCGTCGAAGCCTTGTGCGGTCACTGGCAACGGTTTGGTCCGCACGTCCGCGATCAGAACGGTAGAGCTGCTCGTCCACCCCAGGAGGTGGTTGTCCCACGCGTAGAAGCCACGGCCGAGGGTCCCCCCGGCCCGTCCTCGCGTCGACGCGATAACGGTCCCGTCCGGTGCGATGACCTGCAGGAGCGGTGCTTGCCCTTCGCCGTCGATCATCACGGCCAGTGCGCTGCCGTCCGGGCTCCACGCCAGCCCGACGACAGAGCAGCTAGGACCCCTGTCGGTGCACTTGCGGGTGAGGACGTGATGCCTGCCGGACTCCAGGTCGTGCACGTGGATCTCGGTGCGCAGCAGGTCTTCCACCCGCGCGTTCGAGCCCTTGTCCGACGAGAGGCTGACCTGGACCGGCACGGCGAGCATCCGACCATCGGCAGAGACCGCCGGCGCGGTCGGCGTGCCCGTCATGACCCTGCCGCCGCCCGGATCAGGCGCGGCAGTCGGGTCGAGTCGCCATACCCGTCCATCTGGCGTGACAGCCTGCCACCGTGAGGCGTCGACCGATCCGAGGGCGGCGTCCTGGTCGTAGCTGCCGATCAGCGCGGACACCCGCACCCCCTTGGCTGGCAGCGGGTCTGGGTCGGCGTCGAAGCGCACCCGTTGCGGGTACCCGAGCGCGGCGCCGTCGGCCGCATCGACGCCACGGGGGACGACCGCGGGCACCAGGACCAGCGCGATGAGCAGCACGGCGGCCGCGGCCGCGCACAGGCCGACGAGTTGTGCACGAGCACCCCGCTTCAAGTCTGCTCGCCCGTCGGCCCACGCGGACGCGGCCAGGCGTATAGGGACGTCGTCGCGGGTGGTCTCTTCGGCCAGGTCGGTGAGGGCCTGGTGCAGGGTTGGGCTCATCGAAGGACCTCCTCGAGCGAGAGCCCGCGCAGGCGGGTCATCGCGTGGCGGGTCTGGGACTTCACGGTGTTGATCGAGCAGCCGAGCACCTCCGCGGTCTCGGCCTCGGTGAGCTGCTCGTAGTAGCGCAGGACGATCACCGCACGCTGCCGCGGTGGCAGCTGGGTCAGTGCCTCGCGCAGCGCGAGACGGGAGTCAACATCGGCGAAGCGGTCACCGGCTGATGGGGTGTGTTCGCTCGGTTCGGCGACGACGTGTGGTCGCGTTCGGCGTCGCCGCCACCCGTCGATGGCTCCGTTGTGCAGGGCGCGGCGGACGTACGCCTCGGGGTGACCGTCGCGCGACACCGCTTCCCAGTGCCTAGCCAGCCCGGCAAGAGCGTCCTGCAGGAGATCTTCGGCATCTGAGTGGTTCGCGGTGAGCAGGCGCGCGGTTCGCAGGAGCTCCGTCGAGCGCTGTTGCACGAAGGCCTCGAAGACGGCGAACACCTCGTCGTCACCACCGAAAGCCCTCACCTTCACTGCTGCTGCCCCTCATGTCGTTAACGCCCTGTCACCCACCCTGACGCAGTGCAGTGCCTCAACGGGTGCATCTACTCGAACGGTTCACGTCGGTGGCCCCAGCCCCGCTCAGTGACGATCGTCACCGCACGCACTTTGGAGCAGGATCCCGGGGACGGTCACCGGTCCTGCGTGAAGTCGAGGATGGGTAAGGACCGCTCGGATCGTTGATCTGCTGTCGGCGACCCAGGCAGGCCCTGCCACGTGCAGGTTAGGGAGTTACGCAGAGGGTCCGGCTCATAGGTCACGACCACCTGAGAGGGGTCCGTTCCCGGCGGCGGGCCGGCGTCTTGGCATCGCTGAAGAAATTGGTGGGACTCTCGGGAGTAGACGGCAGCGAAGACGACGAGGGCAGTGATCACGAGCCCAGCGATCGTCGAGACGACGGGATGGCGTCGCAGTAGGTGCACCTGGTCCCTCGAGGCGCGGCGTGGTCAGCGTCGGGCTGCCCGGCGGGTTAGAGCGGCTGCCGCGAGGGCGGATATGCCGGCGAGCACCGCCGCACCGATGGGGCCGTGGCCGGGTGATCCGCCGTCGGTCTGCACGACGGCGGGGACCTGCGGTGCGTCGTCAACGTCGGTGGGGTCGGCGACCGGGGCTGCAGGTGATCCCGGCGTCGGTGACTCGTCGTCGCAGCTCGCGACCACGATCCGGCCGGCGCCAAGCTCGAAGGCGCCGGTGGTGATCTCGTCGAAGTCCAGCCCGGTTTCGCGCAGGGCGTCGAGGTCGGCTTCGGTGAGCTCGAAGACCTCGTCGGCCGGTGCCTTCTGAGCGCCGCGAAGGCTGGGCAGCTGGTCGGGGACAGCGGTGGTGGGGTCGTCGGCCAGGGCCCGGGCGGCGGAGCGTCGAGCTGCGCTCGTGTCGCCGCTTCGTGCGTCGGCCTTGGTGGAGAACTCGCCGACGATGTCGGAGGTGAACCCTTCCCAGTGGTAGGTGCCTGCGGGGACGTCCACGGTGGCCGTTGCACCTGCCGGGACGATGCTGCCGTAGGGCTCGTAGCTGGTGGTGTCCTCGACCAGGAGGTAGGCCTCGGGGTTGTTTGCGGGGTTGGTGACGGTCAGCTGCTCGCACGTGGTGCTGCTGACCTGCAGGGGTGAGGAGTCCACCGAGGCGCACGCGGTGGTGTCGACGACGACATCGACGGTGTCCGCAGCCTGATCGTCAAGGACATATCCCTCGTCGGCGGTGATGTCGAGAGTCATCTCGGCCTGCTTGATGCCGTACTGGAACGCGAACTCCGAGCCGTCACCGAACAGCGCAAGGGCGCCTGGGATCTCTACGCCCTGCGGCAGGATCGCTGTCACGTCGTCGAAGGACAGCGAGTAGGTCACGCCCTCGGTCTCAGGGATGGTGATCGTGTCCTGACCAACACCGCACTCAGCGTCGGAGACCACCGGCACCCCCGGGGTGACGACCACCGGCTCTACGGCGTGAGCTGCGGCCAGCGGCGTCCCGAAGCTCACGCCGGCGAAGACGAGGAGGGCGGCGGTGGCGCGGGCGCGAGAGGGCATGAAGTCTCCGAAGTGAAATGGGGGGTGTCGACACCAACCTAGGGCTCGTCGCGATCCCCGGGATCCAGTCCGACGTTCAGACGGGTCACGACTAGATCTCAGGCGCAGGTCAGCAGCTCTATTGCGGCTGCGAGGGTGGGGTGATTGGTGACGAATCAGCAGCGTGCTAGCCCTATGCCTCGCGTGCGAGCTCGGGTCTGAGCGCGCGGAGCGCGACTAGCGCCGCGAGTATCTGGGCGACGACGAGCGAGCCGATGAGAGCACATAGGAGAGCCCATGGGGGATTCACCTGAGTCCCGGTCAGACGGAGCAGCATCGCGCCCACAGTTAGGCCTGTCACGGTGCAAGCCCCGGCGACCGCGAGGGTCGTGATGGCTGCCTGGGTGACGATTTGAACTCTGCGAACCACCCGTTGATCGGCCCCGATGGCAATCATTCGGCCGAACTGTCTCCTCAAAGAAGCAGTCCGGGCGTGCGAAGAGATGGCCGTGATCCCCAGCATCAGAGCCGTAAGCAGGAGGGCGCTGGCGACCAGAACTGCTGGCGTCACCGGTTGGCGCGGTGGGTGGTATCGGTGCAGCAGGCTTTGATCCAGGCCCCGCCCCCGGACCGCGTCCACCGCGCTGTCCATGCTCTGGGCGGTTGGTGAGGATTAGTCCTGGGGCAAGGAGGGCGGGGCGCCTAGCTCGAGGCGCTCTGCTAGTCGGCGGGTTAGAGCGCTCACGTCCTCTCGAGCCAGTGCGACGGGGTCGGTGCCGCGCATCGATTTCACGGGCCGCCAGACGTCTGCCGACACTTTGCGCCCGACGCGCACTCGTGGGCCTACGCGTTCGGCGTCGAACCAGATGACGATCTCAGCGATCTTCACCGGGGACCTCGCCCACCACTGGAACCACTCGTCGCTGCTCGTGACGTACTCGAGCAGCCGCTCGACCTCGGGGAGGTAGTCACCCGGTACCCCGTTGGTCGGCCCGCCGCCGATGAACACCATCTCGTGTGGCTGCTCGGGTGCGCTCACCCCTCGTCCGGCCGCAGTGACGTCGAATCCTGAGGACGCTGGCGCTGATGGGCCAGCTACGGCGAGGCGGGCCGAGCGGATCAAGGCGTCGACAGTGCCGAGATCCCACTGCCTGGCCTCGGCGAGCCGCTTCGTCCCCGCATCAACCACATCGCAGAGAAGCAGAGCCTGCTCGTGATCCGACAGGCCGGCCACGAAGCGGGGCAGGACGGCGGTGATGAGTTCTGAGCCGTCTGGATTGTCGCAGTAGGCCAGGGCCGTGATCTGACGGTCGGCTTTGTCGGTCCAGTGGAGGCTGACGTCGATGCGCGAGCTGGGCCCGACGAGGCCGGACTCCGATAATGAGGCGGAGTAGTGCTCGTGCACCAACCCCATCGACTGGTCGAGCGATGAGGCAGGCCCCTCCCGCGAAGCGACGTCCCACAGATCGACTGTTCGAAGGCGTGCCATGCCCGCAACCCTAGGCGGGTACCAGCAGGCTCAGCGATGGTCGGTTCGAGCGCCCACCCGATGGGGATCGGGGGACTTACGGTCCCCGTCGTCGGTCCTGCGTGGCCGCCAGAGCCAGGTAGTGACCTGCTGGCTCGTGGATACCGTGGCGCTCCCACAGGGCTGATCGTCTGTGGTGGGCGACCCAGCGCACGTCGTACGCCCCGCCGTCATCCTCGTAGACCACGGTTCCAGCGAGCAGCTCAGCGATCAGGACATAGGGGTCGTAGTCCTCCTCGATCTCCACCGTCCCATCTGCCCACGTGGTGAGGATCCAATACCCGGAGCTGCTGGTGAAGGACGAGCTGCGCGCGGCCTCGGCTCCAACGGCCACCCAGCCGGCCACGCGCCCGTCGCGCACCAGCTCTCCAACCGCACCATCCAATTCATCAGCCTGCATCCCGTTCAGACGGTCCCTAGGTGCCATTTAGAGATTGTGCCGGGTGGTGCGCCTCCGGCGTCAGCGACCGCGCTAGCAGGGGTATGAGTGCTGTTCACTAACGATCGTCACCGCACACTTAATCTGAGGGTCCTACTCAAGCGACACGCAGACCGCCGCGACGACATGCAGAGGCAGCAGCGAGACCCACGGTCCGAAGGTCGTGAGCACAGGCAAGCCCGCCGGCTCTGAGACACGGCAACACGCTGCCCACCCTCCAGTGGCCCTCGTGAATCCGCACCCGCAGGGGCCTAGGAAAGCGGGCGACGGGTCGACAAGGTTCTCATTACAAGACCCGGACCCTCACCAACGTCTCTGTTGAGTACATCTAGAGTTTTGCTTCTACCTGCTCCGGGGTGTCACCTACGAGTTCGTGAGGGAGCCCAGGCGCGGAGAGGAGGTCAGGGGTACGAGGTGTGGCAGCGAGCTTGCCATCCGTCACCCGGTAAGTCCCGGCCTCTCCAAAGCTATGGAACTCGGCTTGCTGGTTACCGGTGCTCGCGGAGACTTTTTTGAGCACCAGGACTGCTGATTCGCCCGGCTTGAGCCACGGCTGTCCTGGTTCGGTGTACCGCTCGGCGTTCGCGGTGTCGGTATCGCCGGAGTTGCGCCACTCGTACACCCCGTTCTCAACCGTGACGGAGCTGTCGGCGAGTGACCCATTCAGAACCTCATCGACCGACACGACGATCGACCGAACCGTCATGAACGAATCAATCTCGCCCGAAGGTGACCCGTGTGACTCACTTTGGACTGTTCCGAGGATGGTGATGTGTTCGCTCGCATCGTCGACCGAAGTCACGTTGTCGATGACCCTGCCGTGGTAGGCACGCACGCCAGGGTCGGTCGCCTCAGTAGAGCGGGTCGACGACGAGGGTGCCGCCGACTCTGACGCGGTGGAAGAGCATCCGCCAAGCACGGCGAGAGCTAGAACGCAGGGAGCCGCAAACTTTGACGCCTTGATCATGATTGGCCTTCTTACTTAGTTGTAGTAACTCTCGTCCTGCATGTGGCCTGTGTTGTGCGTTCCCAGGAACGGCGGGTAAACAGCGGAACTGTTGGTCATGCAGTGGAACTCGCTGGGGTTGTCGACTTGGCCGTCGTCCGCAGGATGGGTCAACCCCACCGAGTGCCCGATCTCGTGACACAAGAGGGACTGGCGTTCCGATCCGTCCAAGGCGTCGAAGGCAGAGCTCCGGATCCGAACATGTCCGTGGTCGCACACTCGGCCCGAGCCGATTTCGGAGCAGCTGTAATGACCGCTGAGATTCCCCGGTATCCCGTCGCCGTTGCCGCTAAGCATCATGTGGACGTCGGAGCTGCCGTGGTACTCCGTCCGCGCGGTCGTCCACCCTGGCACGTTGTTGTAGCTGTCGGACCGCGTCGCATTGGTCCAGTAGGTGGCGGAGCTAGACATGCTGTCGCCGTAGTAGAAGATGTGGTGTCTGCTGTTCGCGGGACACGGCTTGGCGTCACCGTAGGCGCAACCTTGCTCGTTGAAGTTCGCAGAGACTGTTGGCGCGGCCATCACCCCCGTAGCTGCGAGCAGCACTGTCGAGATCAGGACCCCACTGAACTTTCGAAGTGCTTTCATGCCCGAAACCTAACAGCGTGCGCTTCTGCTCGAGAGGGTTGCGACGGTGCCGCCTCCTGCGAGACGGAGACCGAGGGTCCTACACAGCTGGTGTTAGCCGACGGTGCGGCGGCAGCTCCCAGCGTCAGCGCAGTGGCGGCGGATGCGACGAGCGTCAATCATCTCCTTGGGCGTGCTGTTGTCGACTCGCCCCGGTTATGGCAACCGCTGGTACTGGTTCTGGCTCATCGTGGGCCTACCCGCTGGCCTGGGCTGGCTGGCCTACGCGCGCCTTGAGCACCTTGCTCCGCGGACCAAGGAGCGTCGCGATGGAGGTTTCGTCGGCTTCTTCACCATGATCGTGGGCAGTTTCGTCTTTGGTGTCGCCCTGATGCTCCTTGCCAACGCCACCGGCATGAGCGTCATACCCAGCTGAGCAACGGCCATCCCAGTTGATCATGGTCAAGTGCGACTGCGACTGAGAGCGATTCGTCGCGAATCACCTGCCGGTCGGCGTGCTCGGGCGGAGGGAGGAGCGTGCAGCGCAGCAGGATCCTCGGGAAATCGCCCCCCGCTATTCGCGCCGACGACGACCCTTGGTCGACGCGTCATCAGGCTTGCGTTCGGAGTGGGCGACCCAGGGACTGCGGTGGCGATCTTGCTGGGCGTCCCGATGCGTTAGCGGGGCGTGGCTACGAGGAGGGACACGCAGGCTGCCGCGACGACGAGCAGCGGCAGCACCGAGATCCACAGTCCGAAGGTCATGAGCGAACACAAGTTGGTCGTCTCCGAGACCGGCAACACGTTGTCCACTCTTCGGGGTCGGTGCGACGGCGAGTCGCTCCCGCAGGGGGGCTAGGTACCCACGCCTCGAAGGGCTGAGGACGGCGCCTCGCGACGCGTCGACGACGGGTGTCCCCGGCCGTGGAACCGGCGCGCACCTCGTGCCGTCCCAGTAGGCAACCAATCGGTAACAGAAGCACTCGGTCGGTCGTTCGCGCAGGTCAGCCGGCTCTTGCTGGGTACGGTCGCGGTTCGGTCCGGGTGGGGTGCTCGGACGTAGCAGGGGAGACAGCATGGATGAGCGGTATGCCGCGATGCGCAAGAAGGCGCAGTACCACGCCGCACGGTCGAGGCAGCGGGCCGCGCGGATCGTCGAGCTCGAGGCAGCGCTGGATCGGGCCGAGTCAGCGGTCAGGGCGGACCGGGTGCCCCCGGTCTACGGTGCGACGCGCTACAGCGTCTTCGTCCCCGGCAGCCTGGAGTGGCAGCTGTCCTCGACGGGCGAGGACGAGCAGGCCTACCGGGAGCGGCTGTGGTCGGCCGAGCGGATGGGCCCGCGCCAGCAGGTCTTCCTCGAGTGGGCGACGCCGATCTACCAGGGCTTCCACGACGCCTACGGGTACCGCCACGTCGTGCAGTACAGCGCCGAGATGCCGGCGCGGTGGCGCGACGCCCTGCTCGACGCCGCGGCGACCTACCCCGTGCTGCTGCCCGTGCCCTCGCACCGCTGGCAGGACCGGGTCGGGGCGATCCGCGAGGACCTGCGCGCCCGCGACGCCGGGCCCGGCCCGGTGGCCTGGCTGCGCGTCGACGACGACGACCTGCTCGCCACGACCTTCCTCGACCGGCTGGTCCCGCTGGTGACGGCCGCCCACGACGGGTGGTCGGTCTCCTTCGGCAAGGGCCTGACGGCCGAATACGAGGACGGGCGGCTCCACCGCTTCGGGCTGACCAACCGCACGATGGCCTCGATGGGGCAGACCTTCGTCGGCACGGTCGACCGCTCCGGCAGCCCGACCTTCCCCCCGCTCGTCAGCCACGTGCGCGCCCACCGCGAGATGCCCGTGGCCGTCGACTCCCGCGAGGTCGCCTACCTGCGCCTGCTCCACGACCAGCAGGACCGCGACCTCGCCGCAGACCCGGTGCAGAACCCCACCGACGCCTACCACCTCGAGCACCTCGACGAAGACCTTGCCCGGCTCTTCCCCACTGTGCTCGCCCACGCCGAACGCCCCGAGGAATCACTCGTGACCTCGGCACCCCGCCGCCAGAGGCCGTAGCGACGTCAACGGGGTAGACGGGCCCGCGAGGAGGGGAGTACCGCAGGCCCGCCTACGCCCACCTCGTCGCACCATGCTCTGCCGACGGGGGCTTAACTGGGCGCAGATCTGGCGCCTGGTGTGCGGTGAGGATGATCAACTGGGATGGCCGGTTGCTTAGCTGGGTATGACGCTCATGCCGGTGGCGACTGCTGGACGAAGCAACCTGTCGACGAGGCAAGGATTGTCTGGTCTGCGATTGCCCTCAGGCCGAGTCTCAAGCGGGTTGCCCTGCCAGGCCGTCGGCTTCGCCCTCGGAGGCTTGCGGGATGCGCATCTCGAAGGTGTCTGTGACGACGGTGTAGTCGTAGTAGCCCATGCGTGCGATCGGTTTGATCTTCGGGATGTCGAGTTTGCCGTCGCTGGTCAGGACGTCCTCGTCGATGTGGATCCGTTCGACCTTTGCGAAGACGATGTCGATGGTCCCGACGTCGGAGTCACCGCGCATGCGGTGGGTCGAAAGGTAGCGGCACTCGAAGTGCACGGGGCTCTCGGCGACCATCGGCACCGGGTGCAGATCGGCGTAGCTCGGAGTCAGCCCAGCTCGTTCGAACTCGTTCTCATGGGGCGGTAGAGCCATCGCGCTGATGTTCACGGCCTCGCGTAGGTCGTAGGTGGCCATGTTCCACACGAACCACCCGGTCCGCTCGGCGTTGAGAACGGTGTCCTTGCGGCGTCCGTCGGGGTACTGGTTCGCGGAGAACATCACCATGGGCGGGTCGAAGGTGAGGTTCTGCCACTGGCTGTATGGGGCGAGGTTCTCTTGCCCCTCGGGGCTGACCGAGGACAACCATCCGATGGGTCGGGGGACGGTGCAGCTCTTGAACGGGGAGAAGGGCAGCGGGCTCTTCTGCGTGCTCGGGTCGTACTTCATGATGGTGACCTCCGGGTCATGGGGGTGGGGGCGAGTTCAGCGAGTCAGAACGGGGTCGGGCGCGCCGATCCCTGCTCGACGGGACAGGGCGAGGTAGATGCCACCGGAGACGAGGATGCCGAGGACCCAAGCCACTTCTGCACCACCCATCCAGCTGGCGATGGGGCCGACGTAGAGGCTGGAGTTCATGAAGGGGATCTGGACGACCACTCCCAGGATGTAGGCGACGAAGGCGCCTGTGTTGTAGCGCCCGTAGATGCCGTCGCGGGCGAAGAGCTGGCCGACGTCGTAGCGCTCTCGGCGCACCCAGTAGTAGTCGACGAGGTTGATGGCCGACCAGGGCGTCATGAAGTAGAGCAGGAAGAGCAGGAAGTCGGTGAAGGTGGCGATGAAGTTGTCGGTCGCGGCCAGCGCGATCCCCAAGGAGATGACTGAGATGACGCTGATGTAGATGGCCCGGTGTCGGGGTCGGATCACTGAGTGCCCGGTCAGGCTGGTGACGATGGTGGCTACCGACATGTACCCGCCATAGGAGCTGAGGGTGTTGCCGGTGAGCTTGCCGCAGATCACGGCGACCAGAACGACGGGGGCGAGGACTCCACCGAGGTCGGCCAGGTAGGCCACGGGTGCCGAGCTGAACTCCTCGCCGCCCAGTGCTGCGGCGAGTGCGCCGAGGGTCATCGCGATGGACCCCCCGACCACGCTGCCCGCGAAGGTCCAGCCGAAGGTCTGGGAGCGGGGCGTCTCAGCGGGGAGGTACCTCGAGTAGTCGGCGATGTAGGGCCCGAAGGTCAGCTGCCAGGAGGCCGCCAGGGAGATCCCCAGGATGAAGGGTGCAGCCGCGAACGAGCCGTCCTGCATGAGCTCGGAGGCGGAGGGGGCGGTCAGCACCCGTGCGAAGAGACCGATGAAGACGACGAGGCTGAGCACTGCGGCCAGGTGGGAGAAGCGGTGGATGTGGCGATACCCGAAGAGGGCGAGCACGGTCGACATCAGGGCGAAGACCACGGCTCCGAGGGTGGCGGGGACATGCAGCAGGCTCGAGGTAGCTTGACCGCCGAGCACCAGGCCCGTGGCGTAGAAGCCGATGTAGATCATCAGGGCGAGCACCAGCGGCAAAGTGGCCCCGAAGTACCCGAACTGGGCCCTGCTCTGGATCATCTGCGGGACCCCGAGGCGTGGCCCCTGGGCTGAGTGCAGGGAGGTGAAGAAGCCACCCAGCGCATTGCCGATGACGATCGCGGGGAGCGACCACAGCGCTGAGTTTCCAAGCACCACGAACAGCGCGCCGGTGACCACGGCCGTGATTGAGGTGTTCGCCGCGAACCACACGAAGAGCAGGCTGCGTGGCCCCCCATGGCGTTCCTCGGGCGGGATGAAGTCGATGGAACGCTGCTCGATCGTGGACGTGCCGGCCATGATGGCCCCCTCGGTCTTGGGTGACGACGGCAACCACCGGTTGCCAGACGACGACATCCGTCGTGGGCGTGCCTCCGGTGGCAGTGCTGATATGCAACCAATATATTGGTTGCATATCAAGAGGTTCGGCGTGACGATCTCAGGTGGCGACGGCCACTGCGTCACCTCGCCCTAGGATCGGCCTCGAGGAGGCACACGTGACGCCACATCAGGGCAAGGCTGTGCAGGCCTACCACCGGCTTGAGCAGATGATCGTCTTCCAGGACGTCGAGCCCGGCTCGCTCATGTCAGAAGCCCAGCTCATGGAGCTCACCGGACTCGGACGTACGCCTGTACGCGAGGCGTTGCAGCGGCTCGCGCGCAACGGGATGGTCGAGATCCACCCCAACAAGGGCGTCCTCATACCCCCGACCTCAGTAGAGGCCCAGCTGCGCATGCTCGAGCTGCGCCGAGTGCTCGAGGCCCTGGCGGTATGCCTGGCCTGCCAGCGCGCGACAGCAGCGGATCGCGAGGAGATGCGGGGAGTCGTGCGCCAGCTCGAGGTGGGCGGGCTCGGCTTGCGCGAGTACGCCGAGACCATCAAGAGCACGCACGATCTCCTCGCCCGCAGCGCGCATAACGAGTACCTCGCAGACGCCCTCGCGCCCCTACAAGGGCTGTCCCGACGCTTCTGGTACGCCCATGTCGTCGACGAGAGGGCTGAGGTGAAGGCCGGCGGCGATCACCACACCTCGATCCTTCACGCGGTCCTTGACCGCGATACGCAGTCCGCTGAGGCCGCCTCGCATGCCCTCAACGACTACCTCGTCGAGTTCTCCTACGCCACGCTGCGCAGTCACACCGTGCCCCCGCTCCCCTGAGCGCAGGTCTGCGGGCCTGCTGGTATCGCCGTGCGGTGCTCTCACCCGCTTGGCAGTCGAGGGCTCAGTCTTCAGGGCCGCGGCTGGCCAACGGCCGCTCGATGGGGATCGGGATGGTTCCAGCGCGGCCGGGGCAGACACGAGCCAGACCAAGCACGCTACGTCTGCGGCGGGGCGTGGACACCCGCGGGGCGTTCTGCCGTCCGACCCCACCGATGGGGTGCGGCATCGTGCGTTAACGAGGGTCTATTGCGACTTTGAGGTGGGGTGATTCGTGGACGAATCAAAGGTGCGCTAGTCCCTATGCCTCGCGACGGTGAGCGAGCCGAGCAGTGCCAACGGGAGTGTCGATGGGGGGTTCACTCGAGTCCCGGTCAGACGGAGCAGCATCGCGCCCACGGCTAGGCCCGTCACGGCGCAAGCCCCGGCGACTGCGAGGGTCGTGATGGCTGCCTGGGTGACGATTTGAACTCTGCGAACCACCCGTGATCGGCCATCTGCGCTTGTTCCTCGCCCTGATCTCGTCCGGCACGGCGGGCGCAGAGGGGCGACGGGCGCCTCCCTGCGCGGGGCTACGGCTGAGACCACGCCCTCAGGACGCAGCGCCGGCGGGTCTTATGTTCTTGTGCTGATGAGTGACCGGTCGTGGGGTTGGCGTCGTGCTTTGAAGCGGTCTGCGGATTTGGGGATGAGCTCGTCGAGGCGTAAGGCTGAGTGAACGGGGTTGGCTACAAGGAGCGTTGCGCCGATCTCATCTGCGATGGCCTGTGAGGCGCCGGGGCCGCCGATGGCTACCTGGGTCACCTCGACGAGCCGGGCCGCCGTGTCCGCAGCGGCAGCAAGCGCCTCGGGTCGGGTGGCACCGAGGACGACGAGGTCGGCACGGGCGCGCACCGCCGCGGAGGCGACCGCGTCCAGAGGGGTGTCTCCCCCGAGGTATCGCACCGTCCATCCCCGTCGCGTGAGGAGCGTAGAGATCATCAGCAGGGCGATGTCGTGGCGTTCGCCCGGGGGGCAGGCCATGACGGCTGTGCGGCGGCCCCCCGGGTGGAGGTCCTGCGCCAGGCTCCCGATGTGCTTGCGGATGATGTGGCTGATGAAGTGCTCGTGAGCGACGGTGACGGTCCCGTCCTGCCACTGCTGTCCCAGGAGACGGAGGTAGGGCAGGTAGACGGCGACCATTGCTGCCTCGACCCCGAGTGTCTGGGTCGCGGCCGCGACGGCCCTCCTGGCAGTTTCGGGATCCAGGCTTCGCACCGCGTCGTCGACCCGCGCGATCAGCACCTGGGCGGTGGGGGTGTGGATAGGCGCGTCGCGGGCTAGAGCGACGGCTTTGGCCAAGGGCACCCCTTGAGCTTTCAGCGCGATGACGTCGTGGGCGATTCGTTCGTCGCGCTCGGAGTACAGGCGATACCCGGAGGAGGTGCGCTGCGGTTGAAAAAGACCAAAGCGCCGCTCCCACGCCCGCAGCACGTCCACCGACAGACCGGTTCGACGGGCCAGCTCACCGATTCGGATACCTCTCATACCCCTAATCGTAGACTTACGACGTAAGTTTGGCTTGTCGAGCGGTGTCGCTCGGGGCGCCGAGCAAGACACGTACGATCGCCGTCTAAGGTCAGTTTCAAGTGACGGAACGCTCCACAGGGAAGGTGCCGATGGGCTCCCAGTCAGAGACGCCAGGCAGGGCACGGCTGAGTAGAGATCTCATCGTGCGTTCGGCCCTGGCCTACATCGACGCGCAAGGTGCTCAGAAGCTGACGATGCGGTCCTTGGGCAGCGCCCTGGGCGTCGAGGCAATGTCGCTGTACCGGCACGTGTCCGGCCGTGAGGACCTCCTCGAGGCCGTCGTCGCCCAGATGCTGCGAGGCCTGGAAGAAGACCTTGACTCCGAGCTCTCCGAGACCTGGCAGGGCTACCTGCAGACCTTCGCCCATCAGGTGCGAGCCGTTGCGGTAACCCACCCTCACGCCTTCCCGCTGGTGGCCACCCGTCACCCCGCCGCGCCGTGGCTGCGCCCCCCGCTGCGCAGCCTGAGCCTGGTCGAGAACTTCCTCAGCACGCTCATCGGCCACGGGTTCACCGAAGATGGGGCTGTTCACGTCTACCGGTCCTTCAGTGGCTTCCTCTTGGGGCACCTGCTGCTGGAGTCGGTCGTGCACGGCGCGCAGACCTCCCCGGTCGAGCTGGCCCTCGACGAGGGCGAGGCCCGCATCCCCGAGGACGACGCCGAGCTCGATCTCGAGGACTTCCCCACCGTCGAGCGGTTGCGAGCGGCGCTGAGCGAGGACCACTCCAAGGCCGAGTTCGAGATCGGGCTCGAGGCGCTCATCGAGCGAATCGAGCTGCACATCTCCCAGTAGCACCCTCACCCGGCCGCCGCCGAGCAGAGCAAGTTGGGCGGTCGATGAGATCCCGGTCAGCCAGGGACCACCAACCTGCTTACATCGTAAGACTGGCTGCTAGATTCCCGATCGTGCACACAGACCGCGCTCAGCTGCAGCTCGAGGCGCTGGGCGACGCCAACCGTCGGGCGATGGTCGAGCTGCTCGCCTCTGGTGGTCCCCAACCGGTGGGGATGCTCGCCGCTCAGCTGCCGATCAAGCGGCCCGGGGTCTCGCAGCACCTGCGGATCCTCAAGCAGGCGGGGCTGGTCACGGACCTCGCCGACGGGACGCGCCGCATCTACGCGCTGGACCGCGAGGGGATCATCGACCTGCGCGCCTACCTCGACAGGGTGTGGGCGCCCGCCGCAGCAGCAGCGCGAGAGGATGACGAGCGCGGCTAGAGGTCGCTCCAGCTGCGCGTCCAGCGAACCGCGCCAGCGAACGTCAAGCCCAACCCGATGATCGCCAGGAGCCCACCGGCGGTGTCGATCTGCGGTGAGGGCATCTCGACCATGACGACGGTCAGCCCGGCGGCGACGAGGAGCACCCCGATAGTGGTCAGGAGTGCAGGCCATCTGCTCATGCGCTATCAAAGCGCGTGCGAGAGCCCGTCGTCACCCCTCCTCGGGGTGTACCTGGGCAGCGGCACCGGCCGAAGTTGAGAGCGGCGAGAGCAGAGCCGGGTAGGGACGCCGGTCAGTGCGAGGCCCCGCCCCGCACCTCACGCCCCGTCGATTCCCGGCTCTTCCCTCTTTGCCTCGTCGCCCTCAACCCCGCCCCCCGGGCGCCCTCGACCACTGCTGCGGTCTGAGGCGGGCTAGCTGTGCGGCCGTTGCGCCAACACTACTCCCGGCCTCTACTTTCTCCTTACGTTCTCCCGGCGTAGAGGTGAAAGGGGCGTAGAGGGTCGCCGCCGCAGCACCGCGCCGGGTTGCAGACGACAGCAGGCGGGTCTGGTGCATCACGAGGTGCTACCAGACCCGCCTGCCATCGGGGGGAGGCGCCTATATAAGCGCAGGTCGCGGGGTTAGTCCAGGGTGTAGTCGGCGTTGTCGATCTTGCGGTGGTACCGCATGCCGGTGATGCCTCCGAGGATGGCGCCGATGAGGGTGACCGCGGCGACGGTGACCAGGGCAATGATCCCGGTGGTCGTCGCGTCGTCGGTGCTGACGGGGATGCTGGGCAGTGCGTCGAGCTGGGACAGGACGTCGAAGCGGTCGCCGGCGATCAGGCCGAGGACGGCGATAACGATCGCGACGAGCACAGCCCACAGCCACACCGCGATGCCCTGCTTGGCGCCGTCGAAGCGGGCCATGCGGCCGGCGACGTAGCCGCCGGCGAAGTAGGCGATGAGCAAGATGACAAGCAGGGCTACGGCGCCGGCGATGCCGACGTCCTTGGCGTTGTTCGCGGCGTCCTGCACGGTGGTGTCGGTGCTGAACCCGATCGCGCTGCCGGTGCCGGCGACCAGGGCCGCCAGCAGGACCGTCAGGCCGACGGCAGTCAGCCACCCGAAGAACGCGGCACCGAACTTCATGCCGCCGAACCGCTCCTTCTGCTGCGTGCGCAGGGAGTCGTGGTGGGTGGGGCGGCTGTCCTTGCTCGGCGAGGTGCGCCCGGTGTCGTGGGTGTCGCGGTCGGTGTGGCGGCGGGTCAGCCCGTCGGCGTCAGCGCGGCGAGCACGGTCTTGGTCTCGGCGGTGGTTCTCTTCGCCCATGCTGGTGCTCATGTGCAGCTCCTGATTCGTGTGCGTGTGGTTGGGGGTGCAGACGCAGCAGTCCCCCATGACCTACCGGGGCCATGGGGGACTGCCGGTGGGGATCAGCCGCGCTCGGTGTTCTCGCGCCGGGTGGCCTCGTCGGGCAGATCGGCCTCGATCTGCTCCTTGCGCACCTCTTCGCTGACCTGCTGCTCGTCGGTGACGGTCTCGGTGCCGAGCTTGACGCGCTCGACCGGGACGGTCTCCTTGTTGACCACGACGCGCTCCTCGGTGAGGGTCACCTCGTGCTCCTCCTCGGTGAGGTCGCCGCCGGACAGAGCCTGGTCGCGGTTGGCGTCGGTGATGGGCTCGCGCTCGAGGCGGACCTCCTCGCGCTGGACCGGGACGGTGGTGGTGACGTTCTCGGTGACGACGTACTTGCGCAGCCGGGCACGCCCGGTGGCGACCTTCTCGGTGCCCACGTTCAGGCGCTCCTCCGAGCGGGTCATCGCGTCATCGGTGTTAGGGCCGGAGGTGTCCTGCCCCTCGCTGTGCACATCCCGGCCTTCGCCACGCAGGTCCTGGCCCTGTCCTGCGAGGTCTTGCCGGTCCTGATCTGTGCCGGCGCTCTCGATCCCGTAGTAGCGGTAGAGCTCGGCCTCGTCGTCGGCGTCGAGGTGACCGTCGGCGTCGACGCGGGGGGCATCCTTGATGACGGACTTGTCGAAGGCGACCGCGACCTCGTCTTCGCCGCGCACGGTGGCGCCGCGCAGCGGGATGAAGGACTCGCTGGTGCCGAAGAGACCGGTGTTCGCGGTCACCCACTCGGGCTGGCCGCTCTGGTCGTCGAGGTAGACCTGGCCGACCTTGCCGACCTTCTCGCCGGCCGCGTCGATAACGGTGCCGCCAGCCATGAGGGTGCTGATCTGCTCGGTAGAAATCATTGATTCCTCCACTTTCGATCGATGGGGCTTACTTCGTAAACATAGCCTGAGGTTGCCGGGCCCGGCCGGGCCGCAGGGACCCCTCTTCGGGGTGTATCCGTTTGGCCCGGGGCGGGCGCGGCGGGCCTCAGCCCTGGTTGCGGTCGAAGGGGACGTCGGCGGCTTGAGCGCCACCGGTGGGGCGGGTGCGCGCCTCGGCGGCCTGGGCCTTGTCCTTGGCCTGCTGGGCCTGCTCCTTGACCGAGGGGGCCTTGGCGGCCTCGGCCTTGATGTTCTGGGTCTCGCTCTCCATCGTCCCGAGGTAGCTCTCCCAGCGGGCCTGCATGGGCTTGATCAGACCGCCGCCGACGCCGACGACGAGGATGCCGCCGATGGTGGCCAGGACGGTGATCAGGACCGGCAGGGTGACGGTGGTGGCGATGCCGACCTGGTTCAGGGCAGCGATGATGCCCAGGCCCAGGATGAACGCGGCAGCGATGTTGGCCAGGATCTTGCCGTAGGACAGCCCGCCGAGGGTGTTGGCGATGAGCTCGCGCACGGCGGTGGCGATGGCCGCGGCCAGAACGACGATGACGATGGCCACGACGATGCTGGGCAGGAAGGCGATGACCCGGGTGAGCAGGTCGCTGATCGGGTTGGGCCCGAACACGCCGAAGGCGAGCTGGAGCACGAACAGGATCAGGGTGTAGTAGACGAGCTTGCCCACGATCGAGGAGGCGTCGTACTGAGACTTCGCCAGGGCCCGCTTGACCCCGCCACGCTCGACGGCGCGGTCGAAGCCGACCCGCTCGAGGATCTTGTCGACGGCCTTGCCGATGACCTTGGCCACGATCCACCCGATGACCAGGATGAGCAGGAACATGACGATCTTGGGCACGTACAGGGCCAGGGCGACCCACAGCTGGTTCAACGCGTTCTCCACGAGGAGCACCTCTCGCTTGGCTTACACCGTAAATTTACGGTCCGCTGGGTAGTGTGCCAGAGTCGTAAGCGTGAACGAACATTCGCTGCCCACGCAATGTCCGCAGTGCGGATGCGCGCAGATCTCAGTGGTCACCGACCGGCGGTTCGACGCCCTGGGCGAGCACGCAAAGCACACGGTGACGTGCTCGCAAGGGCATACGACGACCTACGGCGACACCCGCGCACCCGCCTCACCCCGCTCGCTGCTGGCCACGGTCCGCGACGCACTGACGAAGTAATCAGGCAAAGGGGCCGGCGGCACGCGTGGACCTCTCCACGTTGGCCGCCGCCTGCGCCGCCCCGCC
Source organism: Janibacter sp. UYMM211 (assembly GCF_040547045.1). Lineage (NCBI taxonomy): Bacteria > Bacillati > Actinomycetota > Actinomycetes > Micrococcales > Intrasporangiaceae > Janibacter > Janibacter sp. UYMM211. The sequence goes on from NZ_JBEPOY010000003.1 coordinate 22,823, forward strand.
GATGTTTTCGCGCTGCGAGCTCGCGCTGGTTCTGTGAGACTCGTCGGTCATGGTGGACACACCAGGCGATGACCAGGGCCAGCGACCTCGCGCTTCTCGCCGGCAAGCTGACCGGCGCCGGGACGACGCCTACGAGCGGTTCCTCACCGACGTCGATCTGGCGCTGCGCGCCAGGGGGTGGTTGCACGCATCGGACCTAGGTCTCTACGAGTCGTGGGAGGACGAGTGGTGGGAATACCCGCCCTCGCGGCCCTCCGGCCTGTCATCGGGTACGGACGGGGACGCGACGAGCATCTCGGCCTCCGATCCGAAGCGGGGCACACCCTGTGCGTGGAGTACGCGACCTGTCACCCGATCGAACGAGCCCAGCGCGCCGAGTACCCCGACCTGGCGCCGTTGCTGCGGCAGATCGCGATCATCGAGGCCTACCGCTCCCCGGTCATCCCCCTTCGCCGCGACCTGTGATCCTCTCTCTCAGAGGCTCACGTGGCGTTGTCGTCGTCGGCGCGCCCCCGGGCGGGGAGGGCCGGGTCCTGCTGGACCTTGCCCTCGATCTCCAGGCCCGGGTCGCCCTTGGACTCTCCGGCGACCTCCTTGGCCTTGCCGACCAGCTGGTCCTTCGCGTTCTCGATGTTGTCGCCGATGCCCATCTACGTCTCCTCGAAAGCAATCGTGCTCCTGTCGTTCAACATAGCGAAGCCCCGGCGGGAGGTCGCGTCAGAAGAGTGCCCCTTCGGGTGGAGACCTGACCCCGGGGGCCCGGGGTTGACTGATCCGGTCCGCCGATGGTGCTTGTGGCTGACCACGGCGGTCCGCCCCCCGGGGCAGGGGCCGACACGCCGTCCTGGCCTCTGCTCCGGCGAGGGTGCGGGGGCGCTCCTGCCTAGTGCGGGTCTGGTGGAACTGGGGGCGCCTCGCGGTCATCCCCGTGGGGAAATAGGCGGGCCCGGGGGCTGGCGCGGAAGCCGTGCTCGACACCCCAGAGGATGGCCTGGGAGCGGGAGTCGACGCCCATCGTGCGGTAGGCCGCTCTGATGTAGGACTTCACCGAGTTCAAGCTCAGGTAGCAGCGCTGCGCGATCTCGTTGTTGTTCAACCCGGCCACGATCAACACGATCATCTCCGACTGTCGCGGTGTGAGCCCGTGCTCCTTGCCGGGCCAGTCGCCCTCGTGGGTGTCTTTACCATCGACTTCCGGCGGTGAAATCACGCTCTGGCCGGCCCAGATCCGCTCGAGCGCCTCGACGAGCTCAGCGCCGCCGAGGGACTTCGACAGCACCCCGGACACGTGCCGGGTAGCGGCGATCTGAATGACCTTGTCAGTGATCGCCCAGGTGTAGAGCACCGTGTGCTGCACCATCGGGTCTCGAGCGAGCCGGTCAATCTCCCGGTGATCGCCAGCGGCCGCCGCGTACGTGTCGTACAAGACGACATGAACCGGTTGAGAGACCGGCAAGCCGGAGTCGAGCTCGACGACCTCGACCCGGTCGGCAAAGGGGGCGAGCATCACCGCGATACCGCGGACGACGACCTCGTAGTCGTTGAGGACCGCGACCCGCACGGGTGGCGTGTCTCGCTCCACCCGCTTGTTGAGTTCCATCCACCGACCGTAGACCCGTGGTAAGGACCTACCAGTAGCGAGGATGGGTGCTCGGCGCATGGGGGACAAGCAGGTGCGCATAGCGGGAGCAGGTGCGTGCTACGTCGTTGAGAGACACCCACGGGTTCTCGAGCGAGCAGACTCTTGTTCGAGGTCCTCACCGGCTCGCATTCTCCTCGCGAATGCCGTCGTAGTCGGTGTAGCGGGGAGTCGGAGGGCCCTGAGGGAGCATGCATGACGCTTCCCGCTCGTCGAGACCCTTGCTGCGTGCGCGCCAGTAGGCAACGTTGCTGCGGGCGTCCTGGAGCAACTCGTTGACCGGGCCTTGGCTCTCGGGCGAGACCTCGCGCCAGGCTGTGGAGACCTGGATGAGGGCCTCGAGGACTACCTGCCATTGCTGCTCAGTCGCCTCGAGGCTCCTACGCCCTGCGGGAAGGTTCGTCATGATCGTCCTACTGGCCGTGGTCAGGCGGTAGTGGACACGGTGAGCAGCACGACGGAGTCGTCAATGGCTTCGAGGTCGTGCCGGGCTGGCGGGATCGGCAGGTAATCACCGGTGGAGGCCTCCCACTGCTCCTCGCCGGCGTGAAGGCGCACCCGGCCGCTGATGATCTGCAAGGTGGCCTGCCCGGGGCTGTCGTGCTCGCCCAGGGCTGTGCCGGCGGTCAGGGCCAGCACGGTCTGCCGCAGGGTGGCCTCGTGCCCGCCATGGATGGTCTTGGCTGCGCGGCCGGTCCTGGCGTGGCGGGCAGCGGCCAGCTGGGTGGTGGCCACGGTGCTCAGGGAAAGGACGTCGGTCATGTCGCTCCTACCGTCGGTGTCAGACCCGGGGATCGACGGGGCACGCTTCGAACCAGCCGGGCTTCGTCTCAGCACCTCCAGCCTCGCAGAGCGCACGGGCGGTGTCTTCTCGGGGTCAGATCGGCTCAGGCCGGGTGACGACTGGGTCGGCGCGTGCGTCAATGATGGTCGAACGCGACTGCGACTCAGAGCTCGCGCCGAGGAACCAGCGGTTCTCACCTGGGCGTTGAGGGGCGCGATCGGTCGGCTCGGTTGTAGGACACCAGCCCCCAGCTCGAAAGTCGCTGCAGCTTGAGTATTCGAGCAGCTCCGTCAATGGGCTGGGGTTTCGAACGCCCCTTTAGGACCTCCCGCAGCGCTTCCTCGGGCTGCTCGAAAGGGATCGTCAGTGGACAGGCTCATGCACCTACACGGTGGTGAGGTCCGACGCGGTCGGTCGAGGCTGACGTGGGACTGGGGGCCGTGTCTAGCTATTCCGCCTCTGCTTGGCCCTGCGGCAGGAGGACGACGAGCTGTGCATCGTCAAGGAGCTCCTTGCAGGCTTCTGTGCCGTCGACGGTCCCGGGGCCTATCCCCAGTCCCATCGTGACTTCCTGGCCCTCGACGGCGATCTGGGTACCTGCGGCGTCCTTGATCACCCACGTGCCGTCGACCAGCTCGGTGGTCCACGAGCCGGCGATGGTCTCGGCCAGGACGTACCGGCGACCGACGTTGCGGTAGCTGGGATCGACGGTCTTGACGTACGCGCATCCGGAGTCGGTGACCGACAGGGGTCCGCCGATTGTCGCGAGGTAGGCAGAGCCGGGGGTTGCCGATGGGAACGGCGCAACCCTGGTGGCGGTTTGGGGGCTGGTAGCGGTCCCGGATGCGGACGGTGGTGGCTGGCTTCCTCGACGTGATGTGCTGGAGCCGGTCGGGGCCGCCGGGGCGTTGGGCATGCCGAACATCTGGTCGAGCTCGTCTTGGGTGTAGGGCTTCTTGACGTGCACCTGCACTGCGTCGCCGAACTCCTTCTCCACCAGCTGGACGGCGGCGGCGCTGGTGACGTCGACGTCGACCCGGCCCGTGCTGAAGTCGATGCGTTGACCCCGGACCTGGACCACGCCGTCCGGGTCGTAGTTTGTGGTGTCGGACACCGCGTCCATCGTCGCGACCAGCTCGGTCTCGGTGCGAGCTCCGCCCTCGTGCACGACGACGTCGAAGTTCGTCTCGCGGGTGATCTCCTCAGCGGCACGCTCGGCATCTGCGGTCGCTTCAGCCCTTCCAGCCACTGGTCCAGCGACGTAGATGTTCAAGGTCTTCTCCTCGGCGATCCAGGTGCCACCGCCATAACGCCCCTGCGAGCTCAACGCCTTGGCGAACAGGTCAGCCACGTGGTCTTGTCTTGGGTGATCGGGCAACGTCGAGACGTCGATTTGCACAGCCGGGGTGGGCGCATTACTGGCGGCAGGGGCTTCGCCGGTCGGTGCCCCGGCCCCTTGAGCCCACCCGATGCCACCGATGACGAGCACCGCGCCAGCCACGGCAGCGCAGGCCGCAGCGCGCCGACGCTGCTGACGTGAGCGGGCGCGGGAGATGAAGTGCTCCAGCGGCGGCATGTCTGCTCGGGCGCGGTCGCTCTCCTCGTCGATGAGGGCCTGGATCTGGTCACGGGTCGAAGGGGTCATGAGGGATCTCCCAGACGGGTGCGAAGTGTTTGCCGCGCCCGAAACAGGCGGGACTTGACGGTGCCGACCGGGACAGCCAGGTCCTCCGCGATCTGGGCGTCGGTCAGGTCGTGGACAGCGCGGAGCACCACGACCTCGCGTTGTGCTGCGGGGAGGTTTTGGATCGCCTGCCAGATCTCGTGCCTCGTGGACTGCTGGCTAAAGGGACCGGCCCCGTCTGTCGCCTCGGACGTGGGTGTCTGGCGTCGAGAGCGACGATGCTCGTCTACTGCCAGCCGGTACCCGACGGTGCGTAGCCAGGCGACGGGGCTGTCGTGCTTGGACACCTTGTTCCAGTGCAGGACCAAGCGGGTGAACGCCTCGTTCGCGCAGTCCTCAGCGGAGGAGCGGGAACCCGCCACCACCGTCAGCTCACCCACCAGGCGGGGGTAAAAGGCCGCGTAGATCTCCTCTAGGCGGTCGCGATCGTGCAGTCTCACGCTCTATAGACGCTGCAGGGAGCCGATAGTTCCCATCAGGTCTGACATCACCCTCTGGTTCGACGACCGCCCGACCCGAGACGATCTTCAAGGAGTCGAACTTCCGCGGGTGGAATGTCGCCGGTGGGAACGATGGTCGATGAGCGTCTGGTCTCATCCCGTCGGCGAGGTGGTCCGAATCCATCGTCGTAGCGCCCTGACGGCAGCCTGGCTGTCTGAATCGCCTGCGAGGTCGCCCGTCCAAGGGTGATCCCGTTCTCCCCGTAGCCATTCGAGGACGTCGGCCGGGTCAGCGTGGCCGTCAAACCTGCGTGGAGCATCGATCTCATCCTCAGTCGGTAGGTCGTCGGGTCGGCGGCGCCAGCCGATGCCCTCGTCGGTGTCGTAGATGACCCAGTCCGGGGAAGCGTTCGCGGTGCAGCACGCGCAGATGTGAATCACATGGCGGGCGCGCCCTCGCCAAGGGCCGGCTGGGTGCAGAGCACTAGCGGACGCGAGCAGGCTCTCGACCGCAACGACCGCTGGATCTTCCTGCGGTGGCTGCTGATCCGTCGAGGAGTGCATGCAAGGACAGTGCGAGCGCTCTCAACTGTATTGAGGGGCGTGGCCCAACCTCGGTCCACTGACGATTCGTCACCGAGCAGCTCGCTGGCCGTACCTAACGGGTCTTGGGCGCGGCTTCAGGCATGACGTCGCTGAGCTCCATGCCGAACCCGTCGGGTTGGTGGGCGCCGGAGAGCGTGTCGGCCAGAGCCGGCTTGGTCAGGGCTCGGACGGCTGATCCGTCGTCGATGCCGCGGTGGGCGCATCCGGAGTAGCGCAGCACGACCTCGTGAGTGCGGCCGCTGGTGTCGCCCATCCGCAGCAGCGTGATCCGGTCGCCGTAGTCATCGCGACAGTCCTCGCGGTCGGGGATCCCACCCATCGGCGCAGCGACGATCGCGTCGACGGTGCGCCGGATCGCGCTGTCGGGGAGCTGCGTGGCTGCCCGTAGGCCCCCGCCGGTCCCGAGGTCATATGTGCAGACCGCGACATCAGCGACGGTGTCGGGATCTGGCATCGGCTGCGCGGCCGGCCGCCAGAAAGGGTCATTAATGAGGGGGACGTCGCGTCGGCACCCGTTGATGCCCGAGGCGGGCAGCGGTGTGATGGTCGCCAGGATCTGGTCGCGAAGGGGTTGGGCAGCCTGCACCTCGATGGCTGTCTCACCCACGACCCGCGTCGTGCGGTCCCCGGTGGTGTCACCGTCGGTGACCTTCGGTACCCGGTAGCGAAGCTCTCGACTCGGGCTCATGTCGACGAAGGTGCCGGCGACCGCGACCGTGTCCGGCTGGAGACCCCCGCTGCAGCCCAAGAGGGGCACCGCCCCCGGGCGTCCGACCGTGGTGCGTTCGGCGACGTCCTTGACCGCGCAGTACGGGACGCCGCTGGTGCCGTACCCCCAGGTGTCCGGGACCGCGACGGCGACGTCGTGGTAGGCCTCCCATCTCCACCCATCCGGGATCGCGGGCAGCGGACCCCGAGCGGTTCCCACCGTGTAGCGATCTGACGGCGGCGGTGTGGCATCACGTGCAGCAACAGAGAGCCACCCCACGACGAGAGCGGCGGCTGCGGCCGACCCGAGCAGCGCTGCACGCCAGGGGCGCCGCGTCTGCTGTGCCGCGATGGTCTCAAGGACGGCCTCGCTGTCACTGGCCGGTGCCTGCTCGGCGACGTGGCGCAGGCGCGCACGCAGCAGCTCTTCAAGGTCAGGGTCGATGGTCGGGTGGGTCATGGGGTCTCCACCTCCTGGGCGGTCAGCACGTCACGAAGGGCAGCCAAGCCGCGCGCGCGATGGGAGCGCACCGTCGCGCGGGGCAAGTCGAGGGCCTCGGCGATCTCGTCGTCGGGCAGGTCTTCGAGGTAGGACATGGCGATGACTGCGCGGCGCACGGGTGGCAGACCAGTCATCGCGATCAGCAGAGCGTCGCGGTCCTCGACACCACGGACGTGATCAGTCGAGTCGGGACGGTCGGGCAGCACGTCTCGGGTCTCACGGCGCCACGGACGACGGGTCTCGTCGATGAAGGCGTTCGTCACCGCTCGGCGCACATACGCCTCTGGTCGACCAGCCGAGACCTGGGACCACCGTGGGTAGGAACGTGACAGCGCCTGCTGCACGAGGTCTTGGGCGAGATGCGCGTCGCCGCACAGCACGTACGCGTATCTCACGAGCCCCGCGTGACGGGCTCGCACGAAGTCCTCGAAGCCGATCACGCCACCACCTCCTGAGCTCGCAGCCTGCCCCGTCTCTACATCAACGGAGCCGCACCGCTGCTCCGTTGCAGCCAACCGTGGTGCGCGAATCGAACCGTCCCCGCGCCAAGCGCCCGCACATCCGCTCGAAACTCCCGTCGATGGCCTTTCGAGTCGCCCACCGCCGACTTTCGAACCATCACTGAGCAGACTCTGTTCGGACTCGTGGCGACGTTCGAAAACGATCGTCAATCGCACAACCAGGCCCAACCTCGGCCGGCGTTCGTAGAGCGAAACGGGCGTGTGTGCTTGAGGTGCAAAGCGGTTCGTCCCCGGCGCTCAGTCCTTCGCAGGTATGTCGTGCGGGCGCGGACCAATCTCAGCATCTTCGCCTCGTGTCCCGGCGTGCTGCGTCACGCTGCCCACCCCACTGAGGATCAATGGCTAACCGGCCGCGTTCATTCTCGGGGTCGGTGGTGCCGCCTTGTGCCTGTGGCGTGCGTGGCCAGCAAGGTGATTGCGACTGTGCCAACGGCTACCGCGGCACCCCGGCCCATGCCGGACTCGACCTTGGCGTAGGAGGCGCCGGCGAGGTAGCCGGCGACGACGACGGCGACGCCCCAGACGAGGCCGCCCGCGGCGTTCCACACGACGAAGCGGCGGTAAGGCATCCGGGCGGTGCCGGCCAGCGCCGGCATGACGGCGCGGAAGAAGGCGACCCACCGCCCGAGGAAGACGGCCGCACCGCCGCGCCGCACGAGCAGGTCCTGCGCGTCGTCGATCCGGGCACGTCGGCGCTGCAGCACCGGCCAGCGCAGGACGCGCGGTCCGACCCGGCGGCCGACCTCGTAGCCGATGCTGTCACCGATCACCGCGGCCGCGACGACGGTGGCGACGACGGCGAGGAGCGGGGCGTGGCCCAGCCGCGCGGCGACGCCGGCGAGGATCGCGGCGGTCTCTCCCGGCAGGACGAAGCCGACGAAGAGCGCGTCCTCGGCGAGCACGACCCCGCCGGCGACGAGCAGGACGACCCAGGTGGGGGCGTTGAGGATCTGCTGGATCATGGCCATCAGCGCGCTCCCGCCGGCTGGGCCTGTCGTGCGGCAAGTGCCGACCGGCCGAAGGGGGACCGCAGCCCCGGCAGTGACCAGAACCCCATGGCGACCGGCGTTTGCCATGGCGGCAAGAAGCGGGGGCATCGTTGCGAGTACCACCGCGCACGGGGACGCGACGATCATGAACGTCATCGCTCGCAGCAACGTCGGCTGGAACTGCGCGTCGAACAGCATGAGGGGAACGGCCAGCAGCAGCAGCGTCGAAACCACCACACCCACGGAGTAGCGCTGCTCGATCTTGTCGATGAACAGCTGAGTGCGCGCCTTGGTCGCGGACGCTTCTTCGACCATGGCCACGATGCGTGCTACGACCGACTGGGCCGGGTGCTTGTCCACCCGGATGGTGACGGTGCCGGTGCCGTTCAGCGTCCCCGCGAACACCTCATCGCCTTCACCCTTGGCCACCGGAAGTGGCTCGCCGGTGATGGTGGCCTGGTCGACCTCGGACTGACCTCGCACCACGGTGCCGTCGCCGCCGATACGTTCACCAGGTCGGACCACGATGAGATCACCTGGCATGAGCGCGGCGGCTTCAACGACCTCCTCGACACCATCGCCGCCGACAAGTGCGGCCCGCTCCGGGGCCAGGGTGAGCAGAGCGCGCACAGAGTCCGTCGTGCGTTTGGTCGCGACGGCCTCAAGCGCTCCGGAGGTCGCAAAGATCACGATCAGAAGGGCGCCGTCGAAAACTTGACCGATCGCTGCTGCAGCGATCGCGGCGACGATCATCAACAGGTCGACGTCGAGTGTCTTCTCCTGCAAGGCCTGGATGCCAGCTATTAGCGGCTCCCAACCACCCGTGACGTAGCAGGCCAGGTAGATCGACCAGTACAGCCACGCTGGAACTCCAGCGAGGTGCGCAAGAGCGCCCATAACGAACAGCACGGTCGCAGCTGACGCCCACCGGGCCTCGGGCACGGAGAACACCACGTCTGCAAGCCAGGCCCTCCTAGACCGGGTCGCAGTATCGACGGGAGTGACCTCGGGAGAAGCAGTAAGAGCCACGGGTTGATCCTTTGGAGCGGACGAGACGAGCCATGGAAGCATACATGTATACGTGTGCATGCATTTCTGGTAGGGTGGCGGTCATGGGTCATGGAGTCGACGGACGCGCCTCGAAGACGCGCCTGAACCTGGCGACGGCAAAGTCCGTCGCCTCCACGCTTCAGGCCCTAGCCACACCCAGCAGACTGCTCATCCTGGCGACGTTGCAGGACGGGCCGAAGTCCGTTGGCCAGCTCGTCTCAGCTGTGCAGATGGAGCAGCCCGCCGTATCGCATCAGCTGCGGCTGCTGCGCACGATGGGCCTGGTAGAGAGCGAACGTCACGGTCGCAACGTCGTGTACTCGCTCTTCGACGACCACGTCTCCGAGCTGATCGACCAAGCGATCTACCACGCAGAGCACCTGCGCCTAGACCCAAAGGACGACCCCAGCGCCACCTGACCGCCCTGATCTGGGTGGACCGAGGTGCCGGGCGCCTCGCCGGCGGATCTGGGGTCGCGAGGAACCTGATCCAACCTCAATCCAATCAAGCCCCCGACCATCACATCAGGGGCGAACAATCTCGCAGCAGCCGATGTCGGGATCGCGATGGGATCCAGGGTTGTCTTTGTGCGCCTCTTGGTGGGGTTCTAGATTTCGAGTGATTCAGTGGTCGGCGCGGTGTCGGGGTCTCTGGGGAGGGGGCGGGATACCGCGAAGGGCAGTCCGAGGGGGAGGGTGATGGTGAAGGTGGCGCCGTGGCCTGGTCCCGGGCTTTCGGCGCGGATCGTGCCGTGGTGGGCGTCGATGATTGCCTTACTGATGGTCAGGCCGATACCGGAGCCCGACTGCCCGCGGGTACGAGCTGTGTCGGCGCGGTAGAACCTCTCGAAGAGGTGGGGCAGGTGCTGGGAGCTGATGCCGTCCCCGTTGTCCCTGACAGCGATGTCGACTTCGTCACCGCGGCGTTCGGCCGACACGGTGACTGTTCCTCCGGTGGGGGTGTGTCGGAGCGCGTTGGTCAGCAGATTGGTCATGACCTGCCCGACGCGCTGCTGGTCGGCCATGACGTTGAGGCCGGCGGCGCTGTCGGGTTGGACGATGAGGTTGACGGCGGCGTCGCGGTAGCGCTCTCGTATGCCTTCCGCGGCGTTCCACAGCACGTCGGTCACGGGGATGTGATCCAGTGCCAGGCTCAGGCGTCCCTCTTCGGCGGTGGAGACCTCGTCGATGTCCTCGGCGAGGCGGGCGAGGCGGTCGGTTTGCTCGGCCAGGGCGATCTGGGAGTGCGCTCCGAGGTGGGTGATCCCGTCGTGGAGGCCGTCGTGGTAGGCCGCCAGGGTGGTGATGGGTGTTCTGAGCTCGTGGGCGAGGTCGGCGAGCATGCGTCGGCGGGTGTCTTCGATGCCCTCGAGCTGTGCGGCCATGTGGTTGAAGGCGGCTGCCAGGGTCTGCAGCTCGGTGCCGGAGTCGATGTCTGGCACGCGGGTGGAGTAGTGGCCGCGCGAGAGCTCGCGGGCTGCGTGGGTGAGGTCTGCCAGCGGTCGCCGCAGGCGTCGGGTGAAGAACCAGGTGACGGCGGCCGCGGCGGTCACGGAGATGAGCAGGCCGAGTCCTAGCGCGAGGAATGACGCGTCGCGGTAGGCCATCTCGATGTGGAAGACCTCGGGGGAGTTCTCGCTGTGCCCGGCCTCGAGGAGGTGGCGGTGGAAGATGGGCGGGCCGAGCAGGGTCGCGACGAGGGTGACTGTCACGGCCCCGGCGAGGAGCACGATGCTCTGGCCGAGCAGGAGGCGGGTGGCCAGCCCGTGCGGGCGGGCGGGTCGGCCGTGTGGACGGTTCATCCCTTGCCCATTCGGTAGCCGACGCCGCGCACGGTGGTGATGTAGCGGGCGGTGTCGGGGTCGTCGTCGAGCTTCTTGCGCAGGTGGGCGATGTGGACGTCGACGAGGTGCTCGTCGCCGACCCACCCGGTGCCCCACACCTCGTCGATGAGCTGGCGACGGCTGAAGGCCATCGCCGGGCGGGTGGCGAGGGTGATCAGCAGGTCGCGTTCGGTGGGGGTCAGGGCCACGGGCTGGCCGTGGAGGTGGACCTGGTGGCCCAGCGGGTCGACGAGCAGCGCCCCGAAGGCACGGGTACCCCCTTCGGTGCCGTGGGGCTGGTCGTCGCCCCGTGGTCGGCGCAGCAGGGTCTGCACGCGGGCGACGAGCTCGCGTACTCCGAAGGGTTTGGTGAGGTAGTCATCTGCGCCGACGGACAGCCCGATGAGGGTGTCGACCTCTTCTTTGCGGGCGGTGGTGATGATGATGTAGCAGTCGGAGAAGGTGCGGATTTGTCGGCACACCTCGATGCCGTCCATCCCCGGCAGCCCCAGGTCGAGGACGACGACGTCGGGTGGGTCGGCTCGCACGGCCGCGACGGCGTCGTCGCCGCGATAGGCAATCTCGGCGGTGAACCCGCCCTGAGACAGGTAAGCCGCGACCATCCCCGCCAGGGTGCGTTCGTCCTCGACGACGAGGACCCGGCGCGCTGTGTCGGTGCTGGGTTGCTCGTTCACGCCGTCAGTGTGATCCAGCCCGGCCACGTGAGCAGAGCCTTGAGCGCTGTCGGTGGTAGATCTTCGTCAAACCTCAACCCAGCTCAGCGGAAGCCTGGCACCCTCATGCGCGGCAACGTCGAGGGCCTATAGGTGCAACGCGGGCTGCCCCGGTCTTGAGGAGATCTCAACACGACCGCAAGACGGCGAACACCTCGGTGATGCATCGTCGAGGGACCGCAACACGCGCGGGAGACCTCGCGCCTATCGAAGGAGCAGACGATGCACCTGACCACCCGCCGTGCCGCCGTCGTAAGCGTGAGCGCCCTGGCCGCGATCGCTCTCTCAGCATGCTCCAGCGACTCCGACGGGTCCATGCCGGGCATGAACCACGGCTCGGAGTCGATGTCCTCGAGCACCGGTGGGTCCGCGTCCTCGGGGCAGGAGGGCGATGTGATGTTCGCGCAGATGATGATTCCTCACCACCAGCAGGCGGTCGAGATGGCTGACCTCGCCCTGGACGACAGCTCGGGCGCGTCGGCGAAGGTGCAGGCCTTGGCCAAGGACATCAAGGCCGCTCAAGGCCCGGAGATCAAGACCATGCAGGGCTGGCTGGAGCAGTGGGGGGCCGAGCCGGCCAGCGAGGACATGGGGCACGGCGGGATGGACCACGGCGACGGGATGATGAGCGAGTCCGAGATGACCGACCTCGAGTCCGCCACGGGCGAGAAGTTCGACCAGATGTGGCTGACGATGATGATCAAGCACCATCAGGGCGCGGTGACGATGGCCAAGGACGTGCAGTCCACGACTTCCAATAGCGAGGTCAAGACCATGGCCGCAGACATCATCAAGGCCCAGAACAGCGAGATCACCACGATGAAGGACCTGCTCTGAGCGGCCAGCCCTGATCCGCCGCTCTCCGTTCCCCACCACCCTCGCGTGCAACATCGGAGACCTTCATGAGCACTGAGAACGACCGACCTGACCTCGCTGACTCGACCCCGCTCGCCACGGACCCGGTATGCGGCATGCAGGTCCGGCGGGGCACGGCCCTGCACACGGAGCACGACGGGCAGGAGTACTTCTTCTGCTCCGCGAGCTGCCAGGAGCGCTTCCTGGCCGACCCGCAGGGCTTCGAGGTGGGAGCGGTGGACCGCTCTTCGGCAGCGCCGGACCCGGCAGCGTCAGCCTCTGCCAGCGAGTGGACCTGCCCGATGCACCCCGAGGTCCGCCAGGCCGGTCCTGGGGCGTGCCCGATCTGCGGGATGGCCCTGGAACCGGTGACCATCTCAGCTAGCAGCGGCCCGAGCCCGGAGCTGGCAGACATGACCCGTCGCTTCTGGGTCGCGGTCGTGCTCAGCCTGCCCATCACCGTCCTGGAGATGGGCCGGCACCTGGTGCCCTGGATCCACGAGGCCGTCCCGGCGCGGGTCTCGGTGTGGCTGCAGCTGGTGCTGGCCACACCGGTCGTGCTGTGGGCGGGGTGGCCCTTCTTCGTGCGCGGATGGGACTCGCTACGAAGCCGTAAACTCAACATGTTCACCCTCATCGCGATGGGCACCGGAGTGGCCTGGCTGTTCAGCCTCGTGGCCACGACCGTGCCGGGGATCTTCCCCGACTCCTTCCGCAACGACGACGGCACCGTCGACGTCTACTTCGAGGCAGCCGCCGTCATCACCACCCTGGTCCTGCTCGGCCAGGTCCTCGAGCTGCGAGCACGCGAGCAGACCTCCGGTGCGATCAAGGCCCTGCTGAACCTCAGCCCCAAGACCGCCCGACGCATCACCGACGGCGTCGACGAGGAGATCCCGCTAGAGCAGGTGCAGGTCGCAGACCTGCTGCGGGTCCGCCCCGGGGAGGCGGTGCCGGTCGACGGCACCGTCATCGACGGCCGCTCCTCAGTTGATGAGTCGCTCGTGACCGGCGAGTCGATGCCCGTGACCAAGAGCGGCGGCGACACGCTCATCGGCGGAACCATCAACGGCAGCGGCGGGCTGGTCATGCGCGCCGAACGGGTCGGCACCGAGACGATGCTGGCCAGGATTGTGACCATGGTCGCCGACGCCCAACGCTCCCGCGCCCCGATCCAGCGCACCGCGGACAAGGTCTCGGCCGTCTTCGTCCCCGTCGTCATCGCGATCGCCGTCATCGCCTTCGCCGCGTGGGCCCTCGCCGGGCCCGACCCCAAGCTGGCACATGCTCTCATCGTCTCCGTGGCGGTCCTGATCATCGCCTGCCCCTGCGCGCTGGGCCTGGCCACACCCATGTCGATCATGGTCGGAGTCGGGCGCGGAGCCGGGCTGGGGGTGCTGATCAAGAACGCCGAAGCGCTCGAACGCATGGAGAAGGTCGACACCCTCGTGGTCGACAAGACCGGCACCCTGACCGAGGGCCGCCCCACCGTCACCCACATCGAGCCAATCAGCGGCGGTGACCCCGACGACCTGCTGCGCACCGCCGCCACCGTTGAACGGGCATCGGAGCACCCCCTAGCCCAGGCCATCGTCGAAGCCGCAACCGCTAAGCACCTGACCCTGCACGAGGTAGCTGACTTCGACTCCCCGGTCGGGCGAGGTGTCACGGGCGTCGTCGAGCAACGACACGTCACGCTCGGCAACGCCGACTTCCTGGCCTCCCACCACATCGACACCGCCGCGTGGCGCGAACGCGCAGACCAGCTGCGCGCTGACGGGGCGACCGTGATCTACATGGGCATCGACACCCAGCTCGCCGCCCTGTTCGCCATCGCCGACCCGGTCAAAGAGAGCACTCCGGCCGCGCTGGAAGCGTTACGAGCCGAAGGCATCGACGTCGTCATGCTCACCGGCGACAACCAGGTCACCGCGAACGCCGTCGCGCGATCCCTGGGCATCAAGCGCGTCGAGGCCGAGGTCCTTCCCGACCACAAGAGCGACGTCGTGAAGAACCTGCGCGAAGCAGGCCGAGTGGTCGCCATGGCCGGAGACGGCATCAACGATGCGCCCGCCCTGGCCGCCGCGGACGTCGGCATCGCTATGGGATCGGGCACCGACGTGGCCATGGAGAGCGCGGGGATCACGCTGCTTCGCGGCGACCTCACCGGGATCACCAAGGCGCGTCACCTCTCCGAGATGACGATGAGCAACATCCGCCAGAACCTCGTGTTCGCCTTCATCTACAACGCCGCAGGCATCCCCATCGCCGCCGGCGTGCTTTACCCCGTGCTCGGGCTGCTCCTCTCTCCCGTCCTTGCCGCCGGAGCCATGGCCCTGTCCAGCGTCAGCGTCATCGCCAACGCACTACGCCTGCGCGCCCGCACCATCGACTAGCGCGTACGCGGAACGAACCGAACCACCGCCCCTGAGCAGATCAGGGACCCGAGCTGCCCTGTCAGACGTGGCTAACCCGACCAGACTTCATCGGAGCGAAGTGATGACGCAGCAAGACCAAGACGGAGAGTCATCGATGTACACCGTCCAAGCACCCACCCGTGCTCGCGTGGCCGCAACCGCTGCCATCGGTGCCCTGCTCCTCGCAGGCTGCACGTCCGCGCCGTCGCCGGGCGCGCACTCCTCGACCGGTGCGTCACCGGGGGTCGCCGACGTGCTGTCCGAGCACGACCTGACCGGTCTGAGCACCACGGACGTCATCGAGCGTCTCGACACCATGCCCGTCGCTGAACGTCCGACCGGCCTCATCGCATCGGTGCACCCACGAAGGGTCAGCATCACCGGCGACCGAGGGCAAGAGGCTGAGCTGGCCATGCCCGAAGACGAGGTGTACATCTCGATCGCGCCCTACCGCCGCACGACACACCAGTGCCACTTCCACAGCTTGACCACCTGCGTTGGGGAGCTGCGCAACGCGAACGTGCACATCACCCTGACCGGGGACAGCGGTGAAACCCTCATCGACGAAGCACGTCCGACCTATGACAACGGGTTCATCGGCATATGGGTGCCCCGCGGGATCAAGGCAACGTTGACCATCAAGCACAACGAAAAGGTGGGCACCCAGAGGATCTCCACCACTGAGGACGACGACCCCACTTGCATCACCAACCTCAAGGTCGCCTAAGCGCACCCCTGCGCACGAGTCGACCTTCGTGAGCAGTGAATCGGTCGACGGGGCACCGACGGTGTCTAGAGCAGCGGCGTGCGCCCGGGTCTACTTCCGCCCCTGGCCCAGCCCGGCCTTGGGATCTGCAGGGCCGCCTGCAACACAAGCCCGGTGAGGCGTTAGGGGGACTGCTGAAGATCTGGTTGTCACTTCCGGTGTGGTGTGTCAGGCCGCGTGAGCGGCACGGTTGATGGTCTCAAACTCGATCGGGGTGAGCTTGCCGAGGGCTCGTTGCCGTCGGCGGTGGTAGGTGCGCTCGATCCAGGTGACGATCGCTAAGCGGAGCTGGTCACGCGTGTCCCAGCGTCGGCTGTTGAGCACGTTCTTCTGGAGGAGGGCGAAGAACGACTCCATGGCGGCGTTGTCTGCCGAGGAGGCGACCCGGCCCATCGACCCTCGCAGGCCGTGCCGGTGCAGCGCGGCGACGTAGGGCCGTGAGCGGAACTGACCGGGTTCAACCGGTCGATGCAACACCAGCTTGTTGGAGCAAGAGTAGATGCTCGTTAAAGACTTCCGCTGGGTCTTCCAGCCCAGTGATTTTCGGGGTCTGGTATTCAGGGCGTGAGCGACGGCTTCGATCTCCTGGGCGGACCAGCGGGACAGGTCGGTGCCTTTGGGGAAGTACTGCCGCAGCAGCCCGTTGGTGTTCTCGTTCGTGCCACGTTGCCACGGCGACTGGGGGTCGGCGAAGAAGACCGGGATGCCGGTCTCGACCCGGAACTGGGCGTGGGCGGACATCTCCTTGCCACGATCCCAGGTCAGCGATCTGGCCAGCTCGGTGGGCAGGCCGGCCATCGTACGGGCCAGGGCGTTCTTCATCGTGAGGGCGCCGTACCCCGCCAAGGCCGGCCCGTTCTTGACGCTCTGCTTGTGCCGGTATCCCTCCTCACGGGGCAGATGGACCAGCATCGTGTACTTGGTGCTCCGGTCTACGACGGTGCCGATCGCCGAGCGCTCCAGGCCGATGAGGAGGTCACCTTCCCAGTGGCCAGGCACGGCCCGGTCGGCGGCCTCGGCGGGACGTTCGCTGATCAGCGTCTCGGGGGTGACGTGTGCCCACGTCTTGCGTCGTGACCGCTCCCGTGGCGCGCGCAGCGCCCGACCGGTGCGCAGGCACCACACGAGCTCGCGCTTGAGCGCGCCACGACCCTGGATGTACAGCGACTGATAGATCGCCTCGTGGCTGATGCGCATGGACTCATCATCGGGGAAGTCGAGCTTGATCCGGTTGGCGATCTGCTCCGGGCTGCACGCCAGCGACCACGGCCTGTCCTTGCGGTGCGGCTTGTTCCGCCCCGTGAACCGCGGCGGCTGTGGTCCGGGGATGACCGTGCCGTCGGGCCTCCTGATCTGCCCGGCCAGGCGCTCCTGCACGTACTCGTGCAGCCGCGGGTTGGCCACGAGCTTGGTGATCTTGGGTCGTTTGGCGGCCATGTCAGCCTTCCACTGCGCCACCGACGCCCGGTACTCAAGCTTCCCGCTGCGGGTCGCGGCGTTGCGGCGCAGCTCCCGCGACACCGTCCCGGGATCACGACCGATACGGCGGGCGATCTGACGCACTCCCTCGCCCTGCGCGCGAAGCAGCGCGATCTCCTCACGCTCGACGAAGGAGAGGTGCCTGCCCGTGGGCGTCAACGTCAGATCGAACGGTGGCATCCCGCCAGCGTTGCGGAACCACCGAGCGCCCACCACTGGCGCCACGCCGGCCACACCGGCGGCCTCTTCGGGCAGCAACCCCGCAGCGATCTGCTCCCAGAACGCCACCTCGACATGCCGCTGGAACCTCGGATGACCAGGCGACCTCAACTTCGGACGAACCGCCCGATCTGCTGCCTGCTGACGACGAACCACTGAACACCTCCACGACGAGGTGTTGCGACGACCAGTTGAATCCGCCCTGCGAGCCTCGGTCGGTGTGCAGCACGCAGCCAGCGACGTCACCGCCGCGCCGCGCCACGGCGTTATTCAGAGCCGTGACCGCCAGGCGCGACTTCATCCTCGAGTCGATGGAGTACCCGACGATCCGGTTGGAGTAGACGTCTTTGACCGCGCACAGGTACAGCTTCCCTTCCGCTGTGCGGTGCTCGGTGATGTCGGCCAGCCACAGCTCGTTGGGAGCCTCGGCAGTGAACTCGTGCCGGGTGAGCCCGTGCTCGTCGACGACGGCGCACAGGTCGTCGTGCACCGGTGGGCCCGGCCTCTTGGCGCGCTTAGCGCGCCCGGGCTTGCCGAACGCCGACCACCAGCCGTTGCTGGAGCAGATCCGCCACGCGGTCCGCTCACACATCTGCTGACCGGCGTCAGCAGCCTCGTCCAGCAGGTACCGGTACCCGAACTCCGGGTCGTCGCGGTGGGCGTCGAACAGGGCGTTCGCACGGTACGCCTCGACCCGCTCGGCGCCTGCCACCGGCTGGGTGAGCCATCGGTAGTACGGGGCACGAGCGATCTTGAGCACCCGACACGTCACCGTGACGGGTATCCCGTCGTTGGCCAGCTCGCGGACGAGCGGGTACATCATTTTCCCGGCAGGTTCGCCTGGGAGAGATACGCCGCGGCGCGGCGCAGGACCTCGTTCTCCTGCTCCAGCAACCTAATTCGCCGCTTGGCCTCGCGTAGGTCGGCGTTGTCCTCGCTGGTGGTCCCGGGCCTGACACCGTCCTCGACATCGGCCTTGGCCAGCCAGTTCGTCAGGCAAGACTCGCTGATGCCGAAGTCGGCGGCGATCTGCCTCAGATGCTGGCCGGGCTCACGATTTCGCGCGACACGGACCACGTCGTCGCGAAACTCCTTCGGATAGGGCTTGGGCACAGCGCACATCCTTCCAGCGGCACCTCTCAGCGCCACAGATCAGATGTCACCTATCCGTGCAGCAGTCCCGTCAGCGTAGTAGGCGGCTTCGAACTCGGCGGGTGGGATGTCGCCGCAGTGGCCATGTAGGCGTGAGTTGTTGTACCAGTCGACCCATTCCAAGGTCGCCAGTTCGACGTCGTCAAGGCCGCGCCACGGTCCACGTCGCCAGATGAGTTCCTTCTCCGGCTTACGGAGTTTTGGTTGACTCTTGGTTGATCTGATTCCACTCGCACCTCCCCAAGAAACTGCGACGACCGGGGCAGAGGCACCTCGTGCAGCCCCTGGCGGAGAGACGGCTGTGGGCAGCCGCCCGGAATCGCGAGGATCTGCCGCGTCACTCCGGATGGACTGTCGCGTAGTCGTCGCCCAGTCAGCAAGTTGCGGTGTCGGAGACCTCCAGTGCTACACCGGGAACTCCAGTTCGTCGTCGGGCGGGGCCATGTTCTGGAATTCAGTGCGTACGTCACGCAGTCGCCGGCCGTCCGCGACCGCCCAGAAATACCATCCGTTGGTCGACTTCTTGCGCAGCCAGTGTCCGGCGGGCGAGGGCGCCGTGAATCGTTTGCCATCGAGCTCGATCGCGCCGTCAGCCATCAGCGTTGCCTCCTTGCCCTTGAAGTCGCGATGGGTGGCGATGAGCTTGTCTCCAGCGGCCAGGAGGCCGGCATCGATGAGGTGCTTCAGCTCGACCCAGTCGCCGGCCTTGGTCTGAGGGTCCACGACCTTGCCGTGGTGGCCCTCCGGCACGGGCCACACGCGAATGAAGATCTCGATCAGTTCGCTCGTCCGCTCGTCAATCAGTTCCTCGTCCCAGACCTGGTGCTCGGTACGGCCAACCACTCGGCCGGTGAGGGTGATCGTGTTGTGGTGAAGCAGCGCCGCGCGCTTGTTCTGCCATGGTCCGTTGGAGACCTTGGAGTTGAGCGAACTGGTCAGGAGGGTGAGGTTGCCGAACCTGTGGACCCGTTCTTGGCGTGCCTCGGCGTCGTCCGCGGACTCGACCGGCCAGGTGTCCTTCCAGGCGCGTGGCAGGAGGTGTTCGATCGGGTATCCCTTGCGCTCGATCTGCGGTTGCCCCGTCTCGGCTCGGTAGTGATTCTCGGCCGCCTCCAGGAACATCCGTAGGCGTGCACGCGGGTAGCGCCGATAGGCGAGCTCAGTCACGAGCGTCTGCCGCAGTTCCTCGTCCCCCGGCCAGTACGTGCTCGTGACATTGAGGCGCGCCAAGTGTCCGAGCACGCGCTCCAGCAGTCCTTCGCTCGGTCCGGAGGAGTTCGCCGCGATCAGGTCAGCCACGATGCGGCCGAGATCACTGCCCGAGAGACGCAGGAGCTGGCGCCTCACCACCCACGATTCTGCCGCGTTGATGATGTGGTCTCTCACTGCTGAGGTGATGTCGCGGCCCGGCTCATGCAACCAGATCAACAACGGCTTGAGGACCTCGATCCCGCTGGCCTGCATTCGATACACGGCCATCTCGGTGGCGTCGAGGCTTCCACCCGGTCGGGCTGCTGCGTCAGTCCAGGCCTCGTACTGCTGAGCCTGCTGCTTGAGCTCTGGCAGCAGGTCCGCCATCTTGCGGCCCGCCTCGAGCTCGACGTATGACTTGAACCGATTGAAGGTGGATTGAGGGCTGATCTCCTCTCCGGTGCGCGCCACGAGCCACTGGTTCAGAAACAGCGAACTGCGACTGACGAGGTTGCGACCGACGCTCACATCGCGCATCCAGAACTTCGTCTCGAAAGGCCAGTCCTCGCGATACGCCTTCGCTGTGTCCCCGCCTTCGGCCTCCAGCCTCTGGAACACGAAGTTGCGCACGAGGTCGGCAGCGGTCAGTGGCGTGCCGCGCGCGTTGAGAGTCTCGAAGATCTCCTGGGAGTTCTCTGATACCTCCAGCTCGATCGACACGAGTTGGAGGCCATCAAGGAGGACGCCGGTCAACTCCTTGGCCTTCACAGCATGCGTGTCCAACTCCGGGTCACCGAGCCACTGGTGGGCCACCGTCGAGAAGTAGCTGTGCGCCGCTGCGATCTGCGAGTCAGCGTGTGTGAGGTCGGCGTGATCGACGGGGGGCTCAGCCGACATCACCTCATCGAAGGCGGCCTGGTCCTTGTTGAGATGACGCACTTTGAGCCGGCTCTCGCCGTCGTCGATGTAGATCTCATCGTTGTGCGTGAGGCGCTCGAGTTGGGCAGCGAGGCGCTCGTGACCAGTTTGACCGAGCAGAGCACTCGTGGCATCGGCTAGCAGTTGAAGCGTGGTCAGCCGCTGTTGGCCATCAATCACGTTCCAGGTCGTGAGGCGCTTGCTCTGTGCCTCGTGAGACTGGATGACCACGGCGCCCAAGAAGTGGGTCGGACTCTGGTGAGGCTCAGCGATCCGCAGTTCGGCGATGCGGCGGATGTCCTTCCACAACGGCTCCCACTGCTCGACCTCCTTCCACACGTACGGTCGCTGGAAGAGTGGGATTACGAAGTGCTGCGGCAGGTTGAACAACTGCAGCGGAGTCCGCTTAAAGGTTTCCACACACTCATCTTGCCCCGGGGTCGCCGTGGAGGCATGGGATCTCGCCGTCTTCTGCGTCCAGGTGCAGTTCGGTCACACCCGTGATCGGGCCCACCCGGCCAAGCCGTACGTCACAGCCAGCGCCGTGCCACCGGCCCTCTTCGATCGCATTTCAATGATCACGTGCTGCGGCCGCTACTCGAACATCGAGCGGACTGACCGCGATGCGACATAATCTGTCACGTCGACGCCCTCGAGATGGCCATCGCCCGACGAGGCCACGCAGCCGTGGCCGGGTGCGTGGTCCACGCCGACAGAGGCAGCCAGTTCCGTTCCCGCCCATACGTTTTCGCCCTGCACCAGCACGGTTTGGTCGGGTCGATGGGCAGGGTCGCATCCTCGGCGGACAACGCCGCCATGGAATCCTTCTTCGCCCTGGTCCAGAAGAACGTCCTCAACAGCCGCCGATGGACCAGCCGGACCGAGCTGCGCCTGGCGCTGGTGACCTGGATCGAAGCGACCTACCACCGCCGGCGCCGACAACGCGCCCTCGGCAAGACCACCCCGATCGAGTTTGAGACCATCTACTGGCCCGCACGCGCGGCCTGAAACACCACACCCGAAGTGTCAATCAGACCTACAGCGTTCCCACCTGCGCCGGTTCGCAGGTTAGCGGTGAGTCACCGGGGGCGTTCGTTGGACGGTCTGCGCTGTTTGTCGCTACGTCCGCGCAGCTGAGGCCGTGTCGGGCGGCGCGCTCAGGCGTTCAGAACTGAGCACCAGGCGGGCGGCTCAGACCGTCTGAGGCTTCTGTGACACCTCACCGCACCGGGGGAGGTAGGTCACCGGTTTCTGGTGCTGGAGACAGGGTGCGGTCCTGATGGAACCGTCCGTTCCTGGGTGTTCCTGCGGGGGAGAAGGGGAGGATCGTCTCCAGCGAGGAGGCCGCGCTCATCGCGACCGTCGCCGTGGCCGCGACCTCGTCGGCCTGGGTGAGCAGGTCGTCGCGAACGATGTGGGGGAGTGCCGCGGGCGCGTTGTTGAGGTGGTCGGACGCGCTCACCCATCCCTCGTGGGGTGCGTCAAAGCTCTCGCCCCGCTCGGCGTGCAGCTGTTGGGCTCGAGCGTTGAGGCGGCGGGCTGGGGCAGTCACGTCGGGTTGTGTGGTGGCGTGGCCGATGACGTGCGCGATGTCGACCGAGCTGGAGATGGACTGCTGGACCGCCTGGACCGTTGCGCTCAGGTCGACCCGATCGGCGATCTCGATGGCGCTGGCCGGCCTTGTCCGGTCGTAGGCGACCTCGCGGTAGGCCGCGCTGGTCTCCTTCGCGGCCGCCACCAAGGATGGGTCTGCTTTCAGGAGGGCTTGCGGCGGCAGCAGCTGATTCCACGAGCGGGACAGGCTGCTCCAGACTGCGTGAGCGTTGTCCAGAGCTGGCCCGAGACGCGATGCGTACAGGTCCGGGTCGATCCGTCCGGCCTGGGACGCGGCGCGGAGCAGGACCTGCCCGCTCTGGGCGATCATCATCTGGGTCTGGCTGGTCAGGAGGATGTTCTCGGCGCTGGGGGAGCGGCTCAGGCTCCGGTGGGCCTGCACGTCCCAGGCCGCCAGGGCCTGCCGTAGACGGTCAGCTGGCGGGGGCGGCAGGTGCTCCCCGTCGAGGGCGTGCGGGTAGGTCCGAGAGACGTATGACCCCGCCAGCTGCTCGAAGGCCGCGACCCGGTCGCGTGACCTGCTCACCGCGCGGACCAGATCTTCGCGGGGGAGCTCTGGGTGGGTGAACTGGTTGTGGACTCTCGCCGCGGCCCGCTGGGACTGCATGTTCCTCAGCTCGCGGTTGAGGGTCACGTGCACCCCGTGCGCGCCGATGTAGAGGGTGTGCACGAGCCGAGCGCGAGCAGCGCCGAGGTCGGCGCGAACCTCCGGGCTCATCACGTTCGAGTCGCGCAAGGTGAGCAGGTCGCTGGCCCGGGTCAGGTTCTCGGCGATCCGCAGGAGCCTCTCGTCCGGTTCACCGGCACCTGGCCACTGCTGTCCACGCCCGGATCGCATGAGGTGCCCGTTCATCGCTTTGAGCTGAGCCATCAGCGAGTCCTCCGGGGCGGGAGAAGCGAACTCGGGGCTGGGGCCGGGGCTGGGGAGCGAGTCCCACAGGTCCCCGGCACTCTCGACAACCTCGCCCCAGGTGCGCAGCATCGTGGCCCCGTCCACCTCGTAGGCGTCCATCAGGACATCGCGGGCAGCAAGCTCCGAGTCCAGAAGGAGCTCGCCGACGGAGCGACGGTCGTTGCCGCTCACGGGCAGTGCTCCCGCACCAGGTCGCAGACCTCGACCACGACGTGCGCCGTCCCCGGGGGGAACTGCTCCAGCGGATGGGTCCGCATCAGCGCCTCGGCGGCACGCACCAGCTCGAAGGGGTCGGACTGAGCGACCGGCGGACCGTCGATCTCAACGCCCTCAGGGAGCAGACCGGCCACCCTGCCGGCCGTGATCCGTGCACCCAGACCCAGGCACTCCAGGAGCAGGTCTGGCTCGACCGAGGAGATCTCCACGGCCCGATCTGCGGCCCTGCCAAGGAGGCGCACGACCGCCGCGAGAATCTCCAGCTCGTTCCCGCCGTCCTGCGTCGTACCCGTCATCTCGCTCTCCTTCTTGCTTGCTCACGGAACTGCGTGCCTTCCATGAGACCCATTCCTGGCCGAGCTGTGGCCCCCCGTGACGGGCCTGTGGATAACCACTTCGGGCTGTCCGACCCTGGGATCACACTTGGGTTCACAGACGAAAGCCGCTGGGAGAGCTCCCAGCGGTCACCGATAACCAATATCGAGTGATCTGCACTAGTGCTTTCGTTGGAGGTGCGTGATGAACCGCTCGACAAGCAAGGCTCTAGCGACCACACCCGGAGTCGTCATCTCGATCCTGCTCGTGATGACGATCGGACCGGTCCTGCCGGCCCTGGCCGCCTGGGTGGTCCTCATCGCAGGGCCGGTGACCACCGTCCTGCTGCTGTGCGGGGTAGGGGAGTCCCTGGCCGCCAGGTTCTTCCTGCATGCGCGCCGACCGACCGCGGCCGAGGAAGCGACCCTGGCCCCTGCGGTGGCCCTGCTGTGCCAGCGCAAGCTCGGCCCACCACTGATCGAGCTGCGGGTCCGCGACGGGGTCTACCCGATCGGCGCTAACGGCGGTGGGCGGCGCACGGTCGTGGTCTCCGACGGTCTGATCGCAGCGATGCGTGAAGGGGTCCTGCCCGCGGAGCAGGCCGCGGCCGTCATCGCGCACAGCAGCGGC
Organism: Janibacter sp. UYMM211; assembly: GCF_040547045.1. Classification (NCBI taxonomy): domain Bacteria; kingdom Bacillati; phylum Actinomycetota; class Actinomycetes; order Micrococcales; family Intrasporangiaceae; genus Janibacter; species Janibacter sp. UYMM211. The sequence continues at coordinate 46,987 of NZ_JBEPOY010000003.1, forward strand.
CTGGTCCGCTCCGGTGCCGTCCGCTCAGACTTTGCGTTGAACTTCTGGGCCCTGCCCTGGCAGATCGTCCAAGGCTTCGGTCTCGGGGTGGGCCGGGCCTTCTCCCGTCTTCCCTTGGTTAGCCTCGCGTGGCGCGGCCGGTTCATCGTCGGCGCGGTAGCCCTGGCCCAAGGAGTTGCTGAGGGAACCCCTGCGACCATCGTCAGCGGCGCCATCGGCGCGGGAGTGATCGTCCTCAGCTACGCCATGCCCCGATGGGATGCTCGCTGGCAGTCCGCTCTCGTGGCCATCGGCGACACGCAGGTCACCGAAGCAGGCCTCGCCGGGCACCTCGACGAGTTCCTGCAGCGGTGCCCGCAGACACCCGCGACCGCTGATCGCCGCCCTCGCCTGACCAGCAGCAGCCAGCCGGAAGCAAGGCCCCACCTGGCCCTCGTCACGGGAGCGTCATGATCTGCCCCGAGTGCCGCCAGGGCGATCACGCCCACTGCTACGACACCAAGCACCCCGCGCAGGACTACCGCGGCTGCGCCTGCCAGCACCACCCGGCCCCGGACAACGCTCCGGAGACGACTCAGGCCGGACGACCCAGGGGTTAGGCGAACCGGTCAGCGCCCTTCGCCGTGCTGGAGGGATCTGGCTCGCTCAAGGTCGTGACGGTGCTGCTCAACCAGGCGGGCCTCGTCCTGTCTGCGTTGCTCTTCGAGCATGCGCTCTCGCGCTTCGCGTGCCTCTCTCGCGGCGGCTTCGTGACGCTCGCTCTGGTCTCTCATGGTGTTCCTTCCTGTCGGCCCGTCAGGTGGGGCAGTGACCCCACAGGCCTGAAGGGTTTGATTGAGCCTGGTCTTGTGCTGCTGCGTACTCCGCGCTGCGGTGCGAGCGGGCGGGGGAGTGCCGGGCCGAGCCCTCCTCGAGGAGCTGACGGCCCACGTCCTGGCCGTTGTGCTCGACGTGCCGCAGGAGACGTCCGTAGCGGTCTCGGTCAGGCTGGGCCGGGTCAGGGTGCAGGGTGACGGTCGCGCCGACCGGAGTGAGGCTGGCCAGAGCGGTGCGGGCCTGGGGTGCCCAGCATTGGTCTGGCTGGCCGTCGCGTCCCAGCTCGGGTGCGTCGATCCTGGTCAGGCGCACGCGGCCCAGGTCACGCCCGTCGGGGTCGTGGACGCGGATGGTGTCGCCATCAATCACCGCGACGACGATGACATGGTGTCCCGACGTGCCGCGGTCCTCGCCGTGATCGCCGGCCCCGAAGCCGACCGCTGCGCCGATGCCGGCCAGGATGAGCAGGACCGCTCGACCGAGGTGGTTCATAACTGCGCCTTCGTGGCGGTCCCCATGAGGTCAGGACACAGGACGATCGCCTGGGACATGTCGGTCGCCAGAGTGGTCGAGGCCTGGAGTGACGTGCGCAGGAACCGGACCGCCATCTGAAGGCAGGCGCTCAGACCACGCCCTTGCGAGTCTCCCGGCTCCGGTCTCGGGGCAAGACAGTGCAGCGCCGCCTTGAGCGACGACGCAGTGGACGCTGCTGCGCTGATCGTGGCGAGCAGGCGGGGGGAGGTCCGCACGGACTCGGCCAGGTCGAGAGACCCTCGCACGGACCGCTGGACCCCCTGGACCTGGTGGTCGAGCACGGTCATGCCCCGTAGATGGCGGTGGCTTCGTCAGGGTCGAAAGCGATCCCCGCGACCACCCGTTCCCACAGGGCGACCGCCCGGTCGAGGACGGAGCGGATGCCCGCGCCCAGAAGCTCGCGTCGCTGTTCGGCCAGGGCAACGCTTCGTGCCAGAAGGCTGTCTACGTGCGTGGCACTGACGGCGATCATCGAGAGGGACCCTCGAAGGAGACCGCTACCGCAACGTGCGAGGAAGCCTGCTGCTGGGACTGAGAGTGGCCCAGGCGCGCGCGCGCGTCAGCGGTGATGCACTCTGCTTCGGTTGCGACCTGGGCGATTCTCGCCTCAGCCCGGTCCACCGTTCTGCCGAGGTGCCGCTCGTCAGCCTCGGCCCGACCGAGGTCATTGCTGACCACGCTCAGCGACCCGAACGTCACCGCGGGGATCGGGTCCACGCCCGTCGCATACCCGCCAGGAACCCGACCGGCCCCGACACCGTGCGCAGCCGAGTAGAGGTGCTCCGAGGCGGCGGTGGTCATCGGCAGGGCAAGGTCCACGACCTCCCCGACAGCGGCTGTCCGGGCCTCCAGCACAGCCAGGTCGGCGGCTACTGGCCCTTCGAGCCCTCCTCGGTCTACCCGTTCCAGAGCTCGCCGGGCCTCCTCGATCGACTCGCTGGCCGTCTTCAGGTGCGATGCGATCTCCACGCCGACAAGGGCCGCCGAGTCACAGAACCCGCCGACGCGACCCAGGTCCTCGGGAGCGACGGACTGCATCCATGACTCAGGGCTCAGGCCACGCGCGTACAGCTCGGCCTCCGAGAGTGCAGTGGACGCCATCGACACTCCCTGGTGGAGGTCGTCCAGACGGAGACGGGCCAGGGTCACATCCCTGTGCGCGTCACGCAACGCCCCATCGGCCTTCATCAGCTCCCGCTCACTCATCGCCGACCTCCGGCTCCGCACGGGCGGCCAGAGAGCGCATCGACTGCACCAACTCGTCGATGAGTCTCATCGCCTCGAGCAGATGCCCACGCACATTCGAGACGGGGTTCGGGGTCGACTCGGTGTCATCGGCCATCGCACAGTCCTCACGGCGTCGTGGCTGACCCCTGGATGGTCCGCGCTACCTACCAAAGCCGTCGATCCCCTTCCGAGCGTTCACCACTGATGGAGCGATGCATCGTCGAGAGCTTCGTTGCTGCGCCCTGTCCGATGCTGCACCCCATAAGGTCGGAGCCTCTTGTCGAGGAGGCGCGCGAAGCCGGAAGCCGAACGACCCCATAACGCACTGATCTGCCGCGTATGGCCGCTCGGGCTCACTCGGTCCTCCTAAGCGGCGTCGGCTTCCTATCGCCGGAGTCAGCGTCCATGGCCTCCGCGACGGCGCGGTCTCGGTCCCCAGTGGCTCGCTGGTAGTAGAGCGCCATGTCGCCGGTGGCGTGCCCCAACCTGTGCTGCATCTCACGGACCGTGGCGCCGGCCTGCGCCCCGAGGGTGGCTGCTGTCCTTCGCAGGTCGTGCCAGTTGAGGTCGGGCCGGCCGATGGCTTCGCGGGCTGCGAAGAACCCGTACGCCTTCTTCACGTACGTCTTCCGGCCCCGACGTTCGATACGAGCGGCTCGGCCATAGAGCGCGGTCGGGGCGAGGAGCTCACCGTTCGCGCCAGGGAAGACCAACGCGTTACGGCCGGAGACGGGTTGGTCGCGTAGGTGTTCGCGCAGCGCCTTGACGACGCTCGGAGGCATGGCCACTGTGCGCTTGCCGGCAGCGGTCTTCGGCGGTCCCGCGATCTTCTTGCCGTCGGCACGGATTGCTGTGCGGGCCACCGTGATGGTGCCATCCTCAAGGTCGACGTCGCGGCGACGCAGGGCGACGGCCTCGCCAAACCGGAGTCCGCAGAGCCCGCAGATGAGTGTCAGCGCTCGGTGCTTCTCTGGCATGGCATCCGCCAGTGCGAACAGCTCCGCTCGGGTCAGCACCTCGGGCTCGCGTCGGACTCTGGAGCGCCCTCCGGCCTTGATGCGCACGGGGGAGCGGGCGATCAGCTCGTCATCCTCGGCCTGCGCCATGATCGCTCCAAGGACCTGGTAGGCGTGGGCCCGCGCAGTGGGCGTTCGGTCTTCGTAGGACGCGAACCACGCGCGGACTGACGAGACGGTGATGTCAGGCAGGAGCGTCTCTCCAAAGGCAGGAATCAAGTGGCGCTCGATGGCGGTGGTGTAGCTCGCTTTGGTCGAGGCTCGCAGCTCGTGCCGTCCTGCGAGCCAGGCGCGGGCGTAGCTCGCGAAGGTGTTCCTTTCCTCCTCGGTCTCCGCCGCTAGCGCAGCCTTGTGCCGAGAAGCCGGTGGCGACCATCTTCCCGAACTGATGAGGCGTCGTTCATCGGTGAGCCATGCTTCTGCGTCTTCTCGGGTGTCGAAGGTGTGCGGGGCTCGATGCAGCAAGGGGGCGGTGTTGCCATGTTTGGTGACGCGGGTTCGGCCCTCAGGGTCGGCGTATCGGGCCCGGTAGCGGCCGGAGCGCTCGACGAAGATTGAGCCGAAGCCTCTGCGTCGCCTTGCCATCGCCACTCCCTCTGCGTACACAGTGCGTACATAATTCGTGCTCGCGTGTCCGTTTACGTCCAGGCTCGATCCGTGCTAGCGTCCTGATTATCGCAGGAACCGGGACAAATTGCCGGTGTACGCAGGGTTGTCTGAAGCATGCACCAAAATGTTTCGAGTCCCTTTACGTCCACCCTCTTCGTCCCCGAGATCGCGCCCCCTAGTTGGTCGAGGTGCGAGTGCCGTTGCTGGTCGAGGTGCGAGCGCCAGCGAGCCTCGAGACCACCTGCTGCCGCCGCTCCGGCGCGAGAGGGCTCGCGGAGCCTTGGTCCTCCCTCCGCCTCGGGCGCTGCGCGCCCTTCGCTGCGGTCCGGTCCGCTTGATGCTCCGCGAACCCTCCCGCGCCTGCGCTCACCTCGCCCCGTGCGCCGGTCGAGGTGCGAGCGCAGTTGCTGGTCGAGGTGCGAGCGCTAGCGAGCCTCGAGACCACCTGCCCCGTTCGCTCGTCGAGGTGCGCGCGCCGGCGAGCCTCGAGACCACCTGACCCGCCCCCTCCGCTCATCTCCTGCGCTCGACGAGCACCGTGTCGAGCCAGGTGCCGGCGAGGGGGCCGTGCGTCATGAGGGCGATCCGCTCCCTGGTGCCCACGGTGCGGAAGCCGTGGGCGTGGTGCAGGGCCAGGCTCGAGAGGTTCTGGGGGAAGAGCGTGGCCTGCACGGTCCAGATCCCGCTCTCGTCCGCCGCGGCGAGCAGGTCCGCGAGCAGGCGCCCGCCGACACCCTGACCGCGAGCCACGGACGCGACGTAGATCGAGTGCTCGACGACCCCGCGGTAGACCTGGCGCGTCGACACGGGCGTCACCGCAGCCCACCCGACCACCTCGCCCCGATCATCGGTCGCGACGAGGCGGGGGGCGGGCAGCCGGTGCTCGTCGAAGCGCTCCCAGGTCGGCGGCTCCGTCTCGAAGGTCGCCAGCCCTGTGGCGATGCCCTCGCGGTAGATGCGCTCGACGTCGGGCCAGTCGCCCGGGGTCATCGGGCGGGTCTGGCTCGTAGCTGCCGAGGTCATCGCGTCATCGTGCCAGCCGCCGCGACGGGGCTCAGCGCTGTCGGTGGTCGCTGGCAGAGTTCTTCCATGGCAGCGATCGCGACGGCGCGGTGGGGCGGAGCAGGTGTCCTCCCCGGGCTCCGCGATGCACTCCGGTCGTTGCAGCTGCAGCACGACCTCGGCGACGAGACGTGGCGGCTCGCCGACGACGAGGTGCACGACGCGCTCGCCCTCGTCGGACAGCTGCGCCAGCTCGCCGACGTGGCTGAGGTCGCCGTGGTCCGCGAGGGTCTCGAGCGCGGGCTGCCGGCCGAGCGCTCGTGGTCAGCCCACGACTGGGTGGCACGATCCGAGGCGGCGCGGGCACCCGCGCCCGACGTCCACCACGTCGCCCGGGTGCTGCGGGTGGCGAAGGGGCAGACCCGCGTCCCCGAGGTGACTGCGGCCTTCACGGCCGGAGACCTCCCGCTGACCAAGGCCGACCAGCTCGTCCGGCTGGAGACGCAGGTGGCGCCGGTCGCCGAGCCCGAGTCCCTCGCCGAGGCCGTGCGCATCCTTCTCGACGGTGCTCGCGACGACGTCGTGACGACGGGGCCCGGCGGGCACGGTCCGCACGAGCGCATCAGCGGGCTCACCGAGCGTCAGCTCGCGCAGGCCGTCACCCGGACCGGGCGCTTGCTGCGTCCGGCCGACGACCTCGAGCACGACGACCGCCGGGCGCGTTCCGCACGAGCGCTCTTCCGGCACGAGGGACCGGCAGGGCTCACGTCCTACCGGGTCGTCCTCGACCCCGAGGGAGCAGCCGTCGTCGACGCCGCGCTCGCGGCCCTGTCCGGTCCGGTGACCGGGCCCGAGGGCGAGCGCGACGAGCGCAGCCCGGCGCAGCGCCGTGCCGAGGCGCTCCTCGAGATCATCCGCCGCGGCGTCTCGGCGCCCGGCGAGGTGCCCCGCACCGACAAGGCGCAGGTCCACGTGCTGATCCCGCTCTCCACACTCCTGGGCGACGACGCCCACGGGGGAGCGACGACCGCGACCGGCCAGGTCCTCGCACCGTCGGTGGCCCGTCGGATGGCCTGCGACGCCGGCATCGTGCCCGTCGTGCTCGGCGGCTCCGGCGAGGTGCTCGACATGGGCCGTGTGGTGCGTCTCTTCACCCCGGGCCAGCAGCGTGTGCTGTGGCACCGCGACCAGGGGTGCACCTACCCGGGGTGCACCGTCCCGCCGCAGTGGTGCGACGCGCACCACGTCCGCTGGTGGTCCCGCGGCGGCCTGACGGATGTCAGCAACGCCGCCCTCCTGTGCCAGCGGCACCACACCAGGGTGCACCAGCTGGACCTCATGGCGACGGTGACGAGCACCGGGGTGACCTGGCACCTCTGACCCGGCCCCGGTCTGCGGGCGGGCCGGGGATGCGTCGGGTGGTTTCCGGCCGGGAACGATCCGGCTGATGCGGGGTGGCTGGGTGGGGTCATCGGGGCGGCTGAGCGTTCTTTCGGTACGGTCGCCCGCGTGAGTCATGACGTCCGGCCAGCGACCCCCGTCGACCTGCCCGAGGCGGCCCTCACCCTCGTACGGGCCTTCGAGCACTACCCGTGGACGCGGTGGTCGATCCCCACGGACGACCACCTCGCCCGGCTCGAAGAGCTCCAGCTGCTCTACCTGGCGCACGCGCTGCGCCACGGGGTCGTCCTCGTCGACGACGAGGTGCACGGGGTGGGTGCCTTCCTGCCGCCGGGCGCGCCGGACCCCGACGATGCGACGCAGGCCCGGGTCGCCGAGCTCATGGACGACCGCCTGCCTGTCGTCATGTCCGCGGACCTGCCCGCGCGGCCCGCGGGGGCGTGGGACCTCGCCACCCTCGGTGTGCGTCCGGGCAGCGCCGGGCGCGGTCTGGGCTCGGCGGTGATCGCCGAGGGGCTGCGCCGGGTTGACGGCATGATGTCGTCGGTCGCGCTGGAGACCTCGGACGCGCGCAACGTGCGCCTGTACGAGCGGCACGGCTTCGTCGTCACCGGGTCGACGGAGATCCCGGACGGTCCGGTCGTGTGGTCGATGTGCCGCGAGGCGACCAGCCCGGAGGCCACCGTGACAGGGTCCGGTCTCACCGCGGGCTGACCGATCAGCCGAGGTCGCGCCGGCGGTACGCCCACGTGCCCCCACCCACGAGGAGCGCGACGACGACGAGCTCGACCGCCCCGGGCACCGGGTCGAAGGGCTCGACCGGCACCCCCGGCAGCACCGCGAAGGGGGACACCCGCTCGACGCCCTCCGGCAGCCCGAGGCTCTGCCCGAGGAGGGCGAGCACGGCGACCGCTGCCACGACGACCCATGCGAGCGGGACCGCCCGGGGTCGTGCGCCCACGAGGAGGACGGCCACGCCGACGACGACGAGGACGGCCGGCAGATAGCTCAGCTGGCCACCGACGACCTCGGTGGGGCTCACCCCTTCGCCGCCGCCGAGGACGTACCCCACGACGAGGCCCAGACCCGACGTGAGGAGGAGCAGCAGCGAGCCGGCGCACGCGACGGCGACCGTGGCGCCCACCCACCGGGTGCGAGAGACCGCCGCGGCGAGCACGAGCTCGCCGCGGCCGGACTCCTCCTCGCCGTGCAGCCGGGTCACGCAGGCCACCCCGAAGGCCGTCGACACGACCGCGAGGAAGAGCAGGACGTAGCGCACGAAGGCGTCGACGAGCGCCTCCTGCGCGCTGCCGCTCGCGCCGATGTACTGCCCGATCTCGGGGTTGGAGGCGAGGAGGTCGGGGATCGTGGGGATGACCGCCCCGTAGATGACGGCCAGGGCGGCGAGACCGACCACCCAGCCGACGAGCGCGCCTCGCTGGACCCGCAGGACGAGCGCGAAGGGGGAGGCGAGCCATCGCGAGGCGCGGGCCGGACCGGGGCGGGGGTGGAGGAGGGCGCCGCCGTGGTCGCGGCGGGTCTCGAGCCAGGCCGCCACGACGAGCAGAGCGCCCGTCGCGACGACGAGCAGCCCGGCCGGCCACCACCGCTCGGTGCCGAAGGCCTGCATCTCCTGCGCCCACCCGAAGGGGGAGAGCCACACGAGGGCGTCGTCGCGGATCGCCCCGAGACCACGCACGAGGTACGCCACGCCGACGGTGGCTCCCGCCAGGGCCAGCGCGGTGCGGGCCGAGGACGTCAGCTGGGCGGCGACGAGCGCGACGGCCGCGAAGCATCCGCCGAGCAGCACCAGGCCGACGGCGTAGGCGACGCTGCCCGCCGTGCCCAGGCCGACGCCGAGCATCGAGATCGCGGTGATCCCGCCGACGGCGAACGCGGCCGCGACGGCGTGGAGGAGGGCGGTGAGGGTCGCGGCGTGGCGGCCGACGACCCCGGAGCGCACGAGCTCGGAGCGACCGGACTCCTCGTCGCCCCTCGTGTGCCGGACGACGAGGAAGATCACCATGAGGCACACCCCGAGCTGGGCCACCTGCGAGATCTCGTTGGCGGTGATCCCGCCGATCGTGTCGATGCCGGCCTGGCGCCCGGACATCAGCCGGCTCACCGGGCTCGTCCCGACCGTGGCGGCGTAGCCGGCGACCTTCGCCGGGGTGTCGTAGACGGACTGCACACCGACCGCGCTCCAGGCGACGAGCCCGCCCAGGCCGAGCACCCACGCGGGCAGGCGCACCCGGTCACGGCGCAGGACGAGCCGGGCGAGCTCGCCGGTGCCGGTCAGCCCGAGGTTCACGACGGGCCCGGCGGTCGCTCGTCGGGGGCGCCCGGGGTGTCCGCGTCCGTGTCCGCGTACTGGCGCAGGAAGAGCTCTTCGAGCGTGGGCGGGTGGGCGACGAGGGAGCGCACCCCGAGCGCGGACAGCGCCGCGAGCACCCCGTCGAGGTGCGCGGGGTCGACATCAAGGCTGACGCGGTCGCCGTCCGCGCGCAGGTGGTGCACCCCGTCGACGTCGGCCAGCGCCCCGGGCGGCGCTGTCACCTGCGCGCTCACCGTCGTGCGCGTCAGCTGGCGCAGCTCGGCCAGGCTCCCCGATCGCACGAGCCGACCGGCCCGGATGATGCTCACCCGGTCGCTCAGCGCCTCGGCCTCGGCGAGCACGTGGCTGCTCAGCAGCACCGTCGCGCCGTCCGCGGCGGCCTCGCGCACGCACCGCTGGAACTCCGCCTCCTTGAGCGGGTCGAGCCCCGACGTCGGCTCGTCGAGCAGGTAGAGATCGGCGCGGCCGGCGAGGGCGGCGACGAGCGCGACCTTCTGCCGGTTGCCCTTCGAGTACGTGCGCGTGCGCTTCGTCGGGTCGAGCTCGAAGCGCTCGAGCAGCTCGTCGAGCCGCCTTCGGTCCAGACCTCCGCGCAACCGGCCGAGCAGGTCGATGACCTCGCCGCCGGTGAGAGTCGGCCACAGCGTGACGTCGCCGGGGACGTAGGCGACCCGCCGGTGCAGCGCGGCCGGGTCCGGCCAGGGGTCGGACCCGAGGAGGCGCGCCCTGCCGCTGTCGACGCGGATGAGGCCGAGGAGCACGCGCATCGTCGTCGACTTGCCCGCGCCGTTCGGCCCGAGGAAGCCGTGGACCTCGCCCGTGCGCACCTGCAGGTCCAGCCCGTCGAGCGCCCGGGCCCGCCCGAAGGTCTTGACGACGTCGCTCAGCTCGACGGCCAGCTCCATGTCTCGATGCTGGCACGGGTCCGGCGCCGCGTCAGCCCGATCGGGGCAGGACCTCCCGGATGCCCAGCGCCGCCCAGAGGGCGGCGGCGCAGCACAGCGCGACGACCATCGTCACGAGACCGCCCCAGCCCAGCGCGCTCCAGGCGAGCCCGCCGAGGTAGCCGAAGATGCTCGACCCGCCGTAGTAGCACAGCGTGTACAACGAGGTGGACTGCGATCGGTCACCGCGAGCGGCCGTGCCCGACCACCCGGACGCCACCGAGTGGGCCCCGAAGAACCCCGCGGTGAGCACGACGAGGCCGATGACGACGACGAGGAGCGAGTCGGCGAGGGTGACGAGGGTGCCCGCGACCATGACCCCGGTCGAGGCGAGCAGCACCGCGCGTCGTCCGAGCCGGGCGACGAGCCCGGCGGCGACACGAGAGCTGAGGGTGCCGGCGAGGTAGGCGAGGAAGAGCAGGCTCGCCGCGCCCACCGGGACGAGGAAGGGCGGGGCCTCGAGCCGGAAGGTGAGGTAGTTGTAGACGGCGACGAAGCCGCCCATGAGCAGCAGCCCCTGCGCGTAGAGCGCGACGAGGTGACGGTCGCGCAGGTGCCGGCGCACCGCCTGCAGGGTCGTCCCCACCGACGAGCGCCGTGGTCGGAACCCCTTCGGCGGCGGCGTGACGGCGAAGAAGACCGCCGTCGCCACCGCTGCGAGCACGGCGACGGCGAACGTCCCCACGCGCCACCCCGCGACGTCGGCCACGGGTGCCGCGACGAGCCGGCCGAGCAGCCCCCCGACGGTCGTGCCCGAGACGTACGTCCCGGCGGCGACGGCGGCGGAGCGGGCCGAGACCTCCTCGCTGAGATAGGTCACGGCGATGCCCGGGATGCCGCCGAGGGCCACCCCTTCGAGCACCCGCACGACGACGAGCACCTCGAACCACGGGCACCACGGCATGACGAGCCCGAGGACCGTCGCGCTCACGAGGGCGAGACGCATCGCGCTCACCCGCCCGACCCGGTCGGCGAGCACCGACCACGGCAGCACCGACAGCGCCAGCCCCGTCGTCGCCGCGGAGATCGACAGGCTGGCCCGCGCGGGGTCGATGTCGAGGTCGCCCGCGAGGAGGGGGAGCACGCCCTGCGGCGAGTACAGCTGGGCGAAGGTCGCGACACCCGCCCCGAGCAGCGCGACGAGGATGCGGCGGTACTCGCGGCTGCCGCGGTCGTGGCCGCGCCAGGACGCGTCGGGGCTCGTGGACGTCGGCCTCACACCTCGCGCTCAGGGGGTGCCGGGGCGCACCGCGTCCGCAGTCTAGGAGGCGGCGCGGACGCCGCCGTCGACCCGCCCGCGTCGCGCCAGGCCCGCGCGCGCCCCACCGGGGAGGGACCGCCGGTGGGACCCGCGGGTGAAGCGGTCGGGGTGCAGCCACTCGTCGGTCGGCAGGGCGGTGCCGTCGAGGAGCGCCTCGGTGATCAGGCGTGCGGTGACGGGGGCGAGGATCATCCCCCACATGCCGTGGCCGGTCGCGACCGCCAGGCCCGGGGCGACCCGCGAGGTGCCGACGAGCGGCATCCCGTCCGGGGTGCACGGGCGCTCGCCGGCCCACCGGTCTATCACCTCCCGGCCGGCGAGGTCCGGGAGCACCCGCGTCGCGACCTCGAGCAGCGCGTCGGCGCGGCGCAGGTCGGCCGGCCGGGACTCGTCGCCGAACTCGATCGACCCGCACACCCGCACCCGGTCCTCGAGCGGGGTGACGACGACGCGGTGCTCCTTGATCCGCACGGGCATGCGCAGGTCGGACTCGGTGGCGGCGACGTCGACGACGTAGCCGCGACCGCCGCGAAGGGGGAGCTCGACGCCGACCTGCGCGGCGAGGACGGAGGACTGGACGCCCGCGGCGAGGACGACGTGATCGGCGTGCACGGTGGTGCGGTCGGTGACGACGTGGTGCCCGCCGTCGGCGTGCGGCACGAGCGCGCGCACGTCGGTGCCGAAGTGCAGCTCGGCGCCGTGCGCGACGGCGTCCTCGAGGGTCGCGCTCACGTAGCTGCGGCTCTCGACGGTCCACTCGTCCTCGTCGTGCGACCCGCCCGCGACCTCGCCGAGCATCGGCTCGAGCGCGCGCAGCTGCTCCGGCGAGAGGGCCGCTCCCCGGGCCTCGCGGAGGTAGACGTCGACTGCGCCGGTCCGTCGCAGGGTCGGGCTGAGACCGCGGTCGGCGAGCTCGCGGTGCAGCGTGGTGCTCTCGTTGGCCAGCGCGCGCAAGAGCTCGCCGCCGGGACCGGAGCGGTGCGGCGCGGCGGACGCCGCGAGCCGCCCGAGCCAGGGAGCCAGACCCCGCGCGGGCCGCACGGCCACGGCCGCCGGGCGACGCAGCATCTGCACCGGTGCCTCGCGCAGCAGCGCGGGCGTCGCGAGGGGCGTCACGTGGCCGGGGGCGAGGATCGCGGCGTTGGCGTAGGAGCACCCACCGCCGATGCCCGGGGCGCCGTCGACGACGACGACCTCGGTGCCGCGCCGCGCGAGGTCTCGGGCGACGCTCGCGCCCACCACCCCCGCCCCGACGACGACGACGCCGACCCGACGGGGTCGGCCGGAGATGCTGCTGGGGACGCTCTGCTGGGCCATGCTCCTCACGCTAGGCACCCGCGTGACCGGTGCCATCCTCCCTTCGGGATGATCATCGGGAGCACCACGGAGGTCGTCGTGAGATCTTCGGTGCGCACCGGCGTCGACGAAGGGGGTGAGGGCGTGAGCCCGCCGATCCGCGTCCTCCTCGTCGAGGACCACCCCGTCGTGCTGCGCGGGCTGCAGGCGATGCTGCGCGAGCACGACGACGTCGCCGTCGTCGGCGAGGCGGGCACCGCCGCCGAGGCGTTGTCGCAGGCCTCCCGGCTGCAGCCCGACGTCGTCGTCCTGCCGGTGCGGCTCGGGGGCATCCGCGCCAGCATCGAGCTGTGTCGTTCGATCAAGACGGCCTGCACCGCGCGGGTCGTCGTCTTCACGTCCTTCACCCGCACCGTCGACGTGCAGATGGCGATGCTCGCCGGCGCTGACGCCCTCGTCGCGAAGACCGTCTCGGCCGACGCGCTCCTCGCCGCCCTGCGCCAGGTGCGCGCCGGGGGAGAGGTGCTCGACCTCGGACCCGGCGCCGACCGTCCGACCCCGCGTCTCACGCCGGCCGAGCCGCTCACCGACCGGGAGGCGCAGATCCTCCAGCTCGTCCTCGACGGGCTGACCAACCCCCAGATGGCCCAGCGCCTGCGCATCGAGGTGACGACCGTGCGGACCCACATGCGCAGCATCCTGCGCAAGCTCGGCCTGGAGTCCCGGCGCGACCTCGTGCAGCCCGCTCGCCCGGGCCTGGACACGGGAGAGGGCTGACCCAGCCTCCTCGCACCCTCGGGCGTTAGCGCCGGCCCATGCCTACCGTCATCACCGACCGGACGTCCCGCCCCGTGAGCTCGCTCGTCGCGATCGTCGTCGCGGTCGTCACGGCCGGCTACATGCTGCCGTGGGCGATCGCCGCGGTGCGGGGCAACCGCAACACGTGCAGCGTCTTCTGGGTCAACCTGCTCCTCGGCTGGACCGTCGTCGGCTGGGTGGTGGCCCTCGTCATGTCGATCCGCGAGCACCGGGTCCTCGGGGTCCGCTGACCTGCGACCGCTGACCTGCGACCGCGGGGCCGGCGCGCACCGGGACGGCGCGCGCCGGGGACCCCGGTCGGTCAGTACGCGACGGTGAAGCGGGCGCGGCGGTGCGCCGGCTGCTCGATCTCGTCGACGACGGCGAGCGCGAGGTCCTCGCCGGAGATGAAGGACTCGCCCTGCTCGTCGGCGAGCAGCACGTCGCCGCCGGTGCGGTAGCTGCCCGTCGCCTCTCCGGGGGCGTACGCGCCGAAACCCGCGGCGGGGGAGAGGAAGAACCAGTCGAGCGCCTCGTCGGAGGCGCGCAGGTCCTGCAGGACCGCGGTGAGCTCGCGAGCCTCCGGGGCGAAGGCCTCCGGGAAGTCCGGGGTGTCGACGAGGAGCGGGCCGCCCTCGGCGACGTGCAAGGACCCGGCGCCGCCGATGACGCCGAGGCGGACGCCGCGCTCCTGGGCCTGCCGCGCCGCGGTCGCGAGGATCCCGCGCAGCGCGCCCTGCTCCGCGAGCTCGCCGCGTGGCGAGACCGCGGAGACGACGACGTCGGCGCCCTCGACCGCGGCGGCGACGACGGCCGGGTCGGAGAGGTCGCCGGTGCGGTGGGTGGCGCCCTCGACCGGCTCGGCCGGGGCGCTGCGGCTCCACGTCGTGACGTCGTGCCCCTTCGCCGCGGCGGTGGCGGCGATGTGGCGACCGGTGTAGCCGGTGCCCCCGAGGACGGTGATGCGGGTCATGGGTGTGCTCCTTGGTGGGTCAGCGCGGCCGGGCCTGGTGCCGGGCCGCTCCATTGGTTACCGTAGGTGACCTGGTATCGAAGGGGAAGAAGGCACTTGGCGGTGACCAGGTCACCGGGCGGTCACCGTCGCGCCGCCGTCGCCCCGCTCGAGCCGCACCGACCCACCGCAGCAGCACGCGCAGCAGCAGCACGCAGGGGCCAGAGCAGGCACCGCAGGAGCAGGAGAGACATGACGACACCGCAGGACTACGACCCCTACGTCCAGGGATGCCCCTCGCGCGCCCTGCTCGACCGCATCGGCGACCGGTGGACGGTGCTCGTCATCGGGGTCCTCGCCGACGGGCCGCAGCGCTTCTCGCAGCTGCGGCGCCGGGTCGACGGCGTCTCGCAGAAGATGCTCACCCAGACCCTGCGCGGGCTCGAGGCCGACGGGCTCGTGACGCGCACCGTCTACGCCGAGGTGCCGCCCCGGGTCGAGTACGAGCTCACCGCGCTCGGTCACTCGCTGCGCGTGCCCCTGCTCGCCCTCGAGGACTGGGCCCGCGAGCACATGGACGAGGTGCTCGGCTCGCGGCAGCGGGTGGCCGAGCGGGTCTGACCCGCGCTCAGGCGGCGGTGCAGCTGCCCGTAGGGACCGCGTCGGTCATCCCCGGCGCGCGCTCGACGACCGGCGCGGCGACCGACGCCGGCACCGCGTACGCCACCCGGTCGACCGCGACCGCCTTGGCGAAGACGACGCCGATGACGTGCCCGTCGGATCCGAGGACCGGGCCCCCGGAGTTGCCCTGCTCGATGTCGGAGGCGAGCGTGAGCACGCGACGCAGCCGTGACTGGCCGTCGGTCGTGACGATCGTGCTGCGCTGGCCGACGACCTGCGCCGCCTCGAGCTGGAGCTGGCGCACGCCGTGCGGGTACCCCGCGACGACCGCGACGTCGCCGGACCGGGCTCCGGTGCGCAGGCTGAGGGCGGGGGCGTCGAGCCCGTCGGTCGCGACGACGGCGAGGTCCTGGCGCTCGTCGACGTAGACGACGCGGCCGGTCACCGGCAGCTCGCCCGGCGCCCGCACGACCGGTGCGTCCACCCCGGCGACGACGTGCGCGTTGGTCATCACCCGGTCCGGCGCGACGACGAAGCCGCTGCCGGTGACGACGCTGCGGCAGGCGCGGGCGTCCCCGCTCACGCGCACGACCGAGGCGCTCGAGCTCTGCAGGGCGGCCGAGTCGACGTCGACGGCGGGGATCGACGGGGGCTGCGACGGGCTGCCGGCGACCTCCGCGAGCCATGGCTGGCTGCGCTCGAGGGCGCGGGCGAGGGCGGTGCGGTCCTGCAGCTCGTCGGGCACGACGCGGGTGAGGGCGGCGAGCGCCCGTGAGCTCGACACGCTGTCGGTCACGGTCGCCGAGCCGACGACCGGCACGAGCGCGGCGACGAGCACCCAGATGACGGCGGTGATGACCGCCCCCGCGAGGGCGCCCCCCGCGGCGTCGAGCCAGCCCAGCCTGATGCGGGTGAGCGCGCGGTGGAGCAGGCCGCCGAGCGCGGTGCCGAGCGCGGCGCCGGTGACGACGCACAGGATGCCGGCGACGACGACGAGCAGGGTGGGCGAGGTCTGCGGCCCGAGCCGCTCCTCGGCCCACGGGACGACGACGGCGAGGGCGAGGAGCGCGCCGCCGACGGCTCCCGCGAGCGCCCCGACCGTGCGGCCCAGGCCTCGGGCCCACCCGCTGAGCACGGCGGTGAGCAGGGTGACCACGACGAGGAGGTCGACGAGCAGCGCGCCGTCCATGAGGCCTCCTGAGGTCGAGGGCGGTCCCCGGAGCGTAGGTGTCGCGGCTGTGAAAGTGCTGCGCCGGCACGGGCCCCATCGGGGCGGATGCTCCCTAGCCTGAGGTCATGAGCCAGACCACCCCCACCGCGCCGCGCTACGACGACCTGCGCGCGCTGCTGATCAACTGCTCGCTGACCAAGGACTCCACCCAGTCCCACACCGGCGTCCTGCTCGAGAGCCTCGGCGCCATCATGAGCGGTGCCGGCGTCGAGGTCGACACCCTCTACGCCATGGACCACCCCATCGCCCCGGGCGTGCAGCCCGACATGCGCGAGGACTTCCCCGACGACGCCTGGCCCGACCTGTGGCCGCGGGTCGAGCAGGCCGACATCCTCGTCATCGGCACCCCGCTGTGGCTGGGCGAGGAGAGCTCGGTGTGCCGCCGGGTGGTCGAGCGGCTCTACGCGATGTCCGGCGAGCTCAACGACCAGGGCCAGTCGGTCTTCTACGGCCGCGCCGGCGGCGCGATCATCACCGGCAACGAAGACGGGGTGAAGCACACGGCGATGTCGCTGCTCTTCGCGCTCAGCCACATCGGCTACACGATCCCGCCCCAGGCCGATGCCGGCTGGATCGGCGAGATCGGGCCGGGCCCGTCCTTCGGCGACGAGCAGGAGGGCGACCAGCCGGTGGGCTTCGACAGCGACTTCACCGCCCACAACTCGACGATCATGGCGTGGAACCTCATGCACACCGCCGCCATGCTGCGCCGTGCCGGCGGTCTGCCGACGTACGGCAACGACCGCCAGGCGTGGTCCGACGGCGAGCGCTTCGGCTACGTCGCGCCGACCCGCAGCATCCCGAGCAGCTGAGCCGGGTCCCCCTTCGCCCGGTCCCCGGCAGGAGGGCGAAGGGGGATCAGCTGACGTCGCCGAGGTCCTCGAGCAGCTCGGTCTCGCGCCACGCCATGGGGATGGCGAAGGCGTCGACGAGGGTCTGGGCGTGCGGGCGCAGCTGCGCGCACCGCCGGTCGACCGCGCCGAGCAGGTCCTTGGACTGCTGGGCCGACAGGCGCCCGTGCTCGACGAACCACGCGCGGTCCTGGGCGATGGTGCTCAGCGCGTAGAGGTCGCACACCGTGTCGAGCAGCTCGCGCGCCTCGCCCGGGGGCGTCGCGTCGACGGCTGCGACGAAGGCCTCGAGCACGACGCGTTCGACGTGCGCCCGGGCGGCGAGCAGCAGGTGCGGCTGCGCGTCGTTGAAGATCGCGAAGGAGTCGGCGCCGTCGTCGCCCGCACGACGCAGCCGCATCGCCAGGGTCTCGAGCAGGTGCTTCTCCCGGTCCTCGAAGAGGTCGAGCTGGCCGCCCCGGTCGGCGAGCGCCGCGTCACCGTCCCGGCCCGGGCTGCCGCTGATGAGGCGCTGGATGATCGACCCGCCGACGGTGCGCTCGATGACGGCCTCGGTGACCTGGCGCGCGCCGAAGAAGAAGGCCCCGCGGGTGTCGAGCTCGTGGAAGGCGTCGGAGTAGCTCGTGAGCATCCCCTTCGCCACGAGCTGGAGGAGCACCGTGTTGTCGCCCTCGAAGGTCGTGAAGACGTCGGTGTCGGCCTTGAGGTCGGCGAAGCGGTTGACCGAGAGGTACCCCGCCCCGCCGCACGCCTCGCGGCAGACCTGGATGGTCTGGGTCGCGTGCTCGGTCGTCAGCGCCTTGATGCCGGCGGCCCGGGCCTCGAGCTCGCGCTGGGCGTCCTCGCCGTCCTCCTCGCCGGTGGCGATGCGGTGCATCTGCTCGACGAGCGCGTTCTGCGCGAGCATGAGCGCGTAGCTGCGGGCCAGGCGGGGCAGCAGCTTGGCCTGGTGGGCGCGGTAGTCGAGCAGGTGCACCTCGCGCTCGCCGCTCGGCACGTGGAACTGCGTGCGGTGCTCGGCGTAGGTGATGGCGAGGGTGAGCGCCGTGCGGGTCGCGGCACCGGCGCCGCCAGCCACGGAGATCCGCCCGCGCACCAGCGTGCCGAGCATGGTGAAGAAGCGGCGCGACGCGCTCTCGATCGGCGAGTGGTAGCGCCCGTCGTCGTCGATCGTGCCGTAGCGGTTGAGCAGGTTGTGCCGCGGCACCCGGACGTGCTCGAAGCTGAGCCGCCCGTTGTCGACGCCGCGCAGCCCCATCTTCGCGCCGCAGTCGCCGACGGTGACCCCCGGGCGGACGGTGCCGTCCTCGTCGCGGATCGGCACGAGGACGCAGTGCACGCCGTGCTGCTCGCCGTCGACGACGAGCTGGGCGAAGACCGCCGCGAGACGGGCGTCGCGGGCGGCGCCGCCGATGTAGTCCTTGCGCGCGGCGAGCGAGGGGCTGTGGATCTCGAGCTCGTCGCTCTCGGGCAGGTAGGTCGCGGTCGTCAGCAGGGACTGCACGTCGGAGCCGTGCCCCGTCTCCGTCATCGCGAAGCAGCCGAGCAGCGAGCCGTCGGCCATCCCGGGCAGGTAGGCGTCCCAGTGCCGCTGGGTGCCGAGCCCGGCGATCGCCCCGCCGAAGAGGCCGAACTGGACCCCGGCCTTGACGAAGACCGACAGGTCGGCGTGGCCGAGCATCTCGAAGGCGGTGACGGACGCGCCGTGGTCGTCGGTCCCGCCCTGCTCACGGGTCAGCCCGTTGCGCGCGAAGTCGGTCGTCCCGGCGAGCCGCAGGACGGCGTCGAGGGTGCGCTGGCGGTGCTCGTCCATCGGCAGCAGGTCGCGCGGCGGTGCGAAGTCGGCGGGGTCGAGCTCGGTGCGCACCTGCTGGCGCACCTCGCCCCATCGACCGTCGAGGACGGTCCGGATCTGCTCGGCGGTACCCATGAGCCGCATCCTGGCAGGGCGACGGGCGATCTCAGGCCCGGGAGCGGTGTGCCGGTGACCACGCGGTCTTCGCGCCGTGCCAGGCGAGGTCGGTGAGCTGCTCGGTGAGCTCGTCGGCGGAGATCTCGCCGACCTCGCCGGCGAGCCAGGCGTCGGCGGCGGCGCGGACCATGCCGACGAGCGAGAGCCCCCACACCCGGGCGGGGGCGGGGTCGCTGCCGCGGGCGACGAGGCCCTGGGCGATGAGGTCGCCGATCTGCAGGGCCATCCGGCCGGTCGTGTCGGCGGCGACCTCGGCGGCGTTGCCGGTGCGCTCGGCGACGACGATCGGCGCCGAGACGATGAAGCGGTACACCTCGGGGTCACGCTCGACGAGGTGGAGGTAGGCGCGCACGGCCGCGGCGATGAGCGAGCGGGGATCCTCGTCCAGCTCGGCGAGATCGGTCTCGCGCAGGCTCTGCCCGACGACCCGGCCGACGTCGCGCAGGATGAGCTCGTCGACGCGCTCGGCGACGGCGCGGTAGAGGCCCGAGCGGTCGGTGAAGTGGCGGTAGAAGACCGTCTTGCTCGTGCCCGCCGAGGTCGCGATCTCATCCATGCCGACCGAGGCGCCGTGCTCGCGGATGGCGTGCAGCGCCGCCTCGACGAGCTCGACGCGTCGTTGCTGGCGGTGCGCGTCCCAGCGCGCGCTGCGTCCGTCGGTGGTCGTGCTCACAGCGCTCGACGCTAGCAGGCACCAGAAGTACCTGCTACCGTCCGTATCGCATAAATGACCCGCCCCGGGCAGCCCGGTCGCGGCCCGCTGCACCCCACGACACACCGAGGAGTCCTTCGTGACGTCCACCCCGAACCTCCCGCGTCGCGCCGCCGTCCTCGGTGGCAACCGGATCCCCTTCGCCCGTCAGTTCGGCCCCTACGCGCAGGCGAGCAACCAGGACATGCTCACCGCCGCGCTCGAAGGTCTCGTCGCCCGCTACGACCTCGGCGGGCAGCGCATCGGCGAGGTCGTCGCCGGCGCCGTCGTCAAGCACAGCCGCGACTTCAACCTCACCCGTGAGGCGGTCCTCGGCTCGAGCCTGGACCCGCACACGAGCGCCTACGACATCCAGCAGGCGTGCGGCACCGGTCTCGAGGCCGCGATCCTCGTGAGCAACAAGATCCGCCTCGGCCAGGTCGAGTCCGGCATCGCCGGTGGCGTCGACACCGCCTCCGACGCGCCGATCACCATCAGCGAGCGGCTGCGGACCAAGCTGCTCGCGGTCAACCGCGCGAAGGGGGCGAAGAACCAGGCCCTCGCGCTGAGCAAGATCCGTCCGACCGACATCGGCATCGAGACCCCGGCCAACACCGAGCCGCGCACCGGGCTGTCGATGGGCGAGCACATGGCGATCACCGCCAAGACGTGGGGCATCACCCGCGAGGCCCAGGACGAGCTGGCGATGAAGAGCCACCGCAACCTCGCGCGCGCCTACGACGAGGGCTTCATGGACGACCTCATGACCTCCTTCGCCGGTCTGAGCCGCGACCAGAACCTGCGCCCGGACTCGTCGATGGAGAAGCTCGCGACGCTGGGGCCAGCCTTCGGCAGGGGCGAGCAGGCGACGATGACCGCCGGCAACTCGACCCCGCTCACCGACGGCGCGTCCGTCGTCCTGCTCGGCAGCGAGGAGTGGGCCGCCGAGCACGGGCTCACCGTGCAGGCCTACCTCGTCGACGGCGAGGCCGCCGCGGTCGACTACGTCCACGGCGCCGAGGGCCTGCTCATGGCTCCCGCCTACGCGGTGCCCCGCCTGCTGGCGCGCAACGGCCTCACGCTGCAGGACTTCGACTTCTACGAGATCCACGAGGCCTTCGCCGCGACCGTGCTCTCGACGCTCGCCGCCTGGGAGGACGAGGACTTCTGCCGCGACCGCCTCGGTCTCGACGCGCCACTCGGCTCGATCGACCGCGACCGGCTCAACGTCAACGGCTCCTCGCTCGCCGCGGGTCACCCCTTCGCCGCCACCGGTGGCCGGATCGTCGCCGCCCTGGCCAAGATGCTCCACGAGAAGGGCCCGGGCAGCCGCGGCCTCATCTCCGTGTGCGCCGCCGGCGGCCAGGGCGTCGTCGCGATCCTCGAGGGCGCCTGAGCCTCACCCGGCCCGCGCCGCACACCCCCTTCGCCCCACCACACACGAGGAGACCCCCTCCATGGCATTCGACTACGGCAAGCTCGTCAGCGGCGGCATCGGCAAGCAGCTGGCCACCTCGCTCGGGCTGCCCCGCCCGACCCGGCTGCGGCGCCACCGCGTCGGCGACTCGCTCATCCACGGGGCCGTCCTGCTCGGCGGCCACGGGCAGACGCCGGTCGCCGACCGCGTCCGCGGGCTGCTCGAGGCCGAGGGCATCCCGGTCGCGACGAGCGCCTCGACCTCGGTCGCCGGCGTCGTCGTGGACATGACCTCGGTGGAGAGCCCGGCCGACCTCGAGTCGCTGCGCGCCGTGCTCTCGCCGGCGCTGAAGACGCTCGCCCCGACCGGCCGCGTCGTCGTCGTCGGGCGGCCCGTCGAGGAGGCGACCTCGGTCGCCCAGTCCGCGGCGCGCCGTGCCCTCGAGGGCGTCGTGCGCTCGGTCGGCAAGGAGATGCGCGGCGGGGGCACGGCCAACCTCGTGCTCGTCGCCGAGGGCGCCGACGAGGTCGTCGACGCGACGATCCGCTTCCTGCTCTCCGGGCGCTCGGCCTACGTCGACGCCCAGGTCGTGCGCGTCGGCGAGCCCGTCGCGCCGGTCGAGACCCCGGCCGACTGGGACCAGCCGCTCGCCGGCAAGGTCGCCGTCGTCACCGGTGCGGCGCGCGGCATCGGCGCCTCGATCGCCGACGTCCTCGCCCGCGACGGCGCGACCGTCGTCTGCGTCGACATCCCCGCCGCCGGCGGGCCGCTCGCCGGGGTCGCCAACCGCATCGGCGGCACCGCGCTGCAGGTCGACGTCACCTCGCCCGACGCGGGCGCGAAGATCGTCGAGCACGCCCAGGCCCGGCACGGCGGCTTCGACGTCGTCGTACACAACGCCGGCATCACCCGCGACAAGCTGCTCGCCAACACCGACGCGGAGCGCTGGGCCTCGGTGCTCGACGTCAACCTCACGTCGATCCTCGCGATGAACGAGGCGCTCGTCCCGGCGATCCGCGAGGGCGGGCACGTCGTCAACGTGGCCTCGATCGCCGGCATCGCGGGCAACCGCGGGCAGGCGAACTACGCGGCGAGCAAGGCGGGCGTCATCGGCATGACGACCGCGCTGGCGCAGGACGAGCAGATCCGGGCGAAGGGGGTCACGGTCAACGCCGTGGCGCCGGGCTTCATCGAGACCGAGATGACGGCGAAGATCCCGCTCGCCACCCGCGAGATCGGCCGGCTGACGAACAGCCTGAGCCAGGGCGGGCAGACCGTCGACGTCGCCGAGACCATCGGCTGGTTCGCGTGGGACGCCAACCGCGGCGTCACCGGCACCGTCGTGCGGGTCTGCGGCCAGATGCTCCTGGGCGCCTGATGCGGACCGAGACGCTCACCCGCACCCCGCGGCTGGGGCCGGTCTTCCTGCGGTCGGCGATCGGCGGCCGGGCGAAGGGGGAGAGCCTCCCCGACGTCTCGTTGCGGCTCGCCGAGCAGCGGGTCGACCGCGGCGACCTGCGCACCTACCAGCGGCTGTGCGGCTTCGCCGCCGACGACACGCTGCCGCACACCTACCCGCACGTCCTCGGCTTCCCGCTGCAGATGGAGCTCATGAGCCGGCGCGGCTTCCCGCTGCCGCTCGTCGGGCTCGTCCACGTCGAGAACGCGATCGCCGTGCACCGCCGGCTGACCGCCGACGACGTCCTCGACATCACCGTGCACGCCGAGCGGCTCACGGCGCACCCGAAGGGGCGCACGGTCGACCTCGTCACGGTCACCGAGGTCGCCGGTGAGGTCGTCTGGGAGGGTCGCTCGACGTACCTCGCACGCGGCCGCGGCGACGCCGAGGCACCGCGCGGCGAGGCCCCTCCGGCCACGCCGACCGGTCACCCCGCCGCGGTGTGGTCGCTGCCCGGCGACCTCGGCCGGCAGTACGCGCGGGTCTCCGGCGACGTCAACCCGATCCACATGAGCGCGCTCACCGCGCGTGCCATGGGCTTCCCGTCGGCGATCGCGCACGGGATGTGGACCTACGCCCGGTGCCTGGGCACCCTCGGGCCGCGGGCGAACGGCCCGTCGACCAGCCACGTGTGGTTCAAGAAGCCGGTGCTGCTGCCGGGCCGGGTCGAGCTCGTCGCGGGCCCCACCGCGCCGGGCGCGACGGCCGTCCTCGCCCTGCGCAAGGCCCGCCGCCCCGAGGTCGAGCACCTCGTCCTCACCCTCGACTGACCCCCTTCGCCCCGACGGTCGCAGACGGCCGCTCACCGCTGAGGTGGCCGCCCCCTTCGCCGAGGCCCGGTCGTCGTCCGTCAGGCCCGGTCCTCGCGGGGCCGCGACGACCGGGGCTCGCGGACCGGGAGCGGGGTTCGGCGAAGGGGTGGGGGAGCCGTGGGAGAGGATGGGGGCGGCGGCCGACCGGCCGCGGACCTGGAGGGACCCACGATGATCGAGATCCTCGACCGCGCCGACGTCGAGAGGGCGCGCCGGACCGGTGCGCTCGTCGCCGACATCCTGCGCACCGCACGCGACCGCGCGACCGTCGGCACCAACCTGCTCGACATCGACCGGTGGGCCAAGGAGATGATCCTCGGCGCGGGTGCGACGTCGTGCTACGTCGACTACGCGCCGTCCTTCGGGCGGGGACCCTTCGGGCACTACATCTGCACCTCGGTCAACGACGCCGTCCTGCACGGGCTGCCGCACGACTACGAGCTCGCCGACGGCGACCTCGTCTCGCTCGACCTCGCCGTCGTCCTCGACGGCGTCGCGGCCGACTCGGCGCTGAGCTTCGTCGTCGGCCCCACCCAGGACCCGGCGGACCTCGCGATGATCGAGACCACCGAGCGGGCGCTCGCCGCCGCGATCTCGGCCGCTGCCCCCGGCGCACGCATCGGCGACATCTCGCACGCCATCGGCACGGTCCTCAAGGACGCCGGGTACGAGGTCAACCTCGAGTTCGGCGGTCACGGCATCGGCTCGACGATGCACCAGGACCCGCACGTGGCGAACGACGGGCGCCCCGGTCGCGGCTACCAGCTGCGCCCCGGCCTCATGCTCGCGATCGAGCCGTGGGTCATGGCCGACACGGCCCGTCTCGTCACAGACGACGACGGCTGGACCCTGCGCAGCGCCACGGGCGCGCGCACCGCGCACAGCGAGCACACGGTCGCCATCACCGAAGACGGCGTGCAGGTCATCACCCTGCCGTCCGCCTGACCGGCCCGGCAGGGACCGACTCCCGCAGCGCCGCGACGACGGCCGCCACGGCGGGCAGGTGCTGCGCCCCGGGGCGGTGCACGAGGTGGTGGCGGCGCGCCCGGGTGCGCCGTGCCGGCCGCACGACGACGTCGGGGTGCCGGTAGGCCTGCAGCGCCGTCTCAGGCAGCAGCGTGACGCCGAGCCCCTGCGCGACGAGCGCCTGCGCGAGCACGTAGTCGTCGGTCGTGTGCCGCACGTCGGGCACGAAGCCCGCCGCGCCCGCCGCCTCGACGAGGTGCGCGCTGCACCGGGGGCACCCGGCGACCCACGTGTCGTCGGCGAGGTCGCCGAGGTCGGCCGGGCCGCTCGCGCCGGCCAGCGGGTGGTCGCGGGGCAGGACGAGGCGCGTCGCGTCGGACCCGACCGGCACGACCACGAGGTCGCCCGCCGGCTCGTCGGTGCTGCCGTAGTCGAAGACGAGACCGAGGTCGGCGTCGCCCGCCCGCACGAGGTCGAGGGCCTGCGGGGGCTCGGCCTCGACGAGGTCGACGCGCATCGCCGGGTGCGCCTCGGCGAGCCGCCGCAGCGCCGGGGGCAGGACGACCGCGGCGCCGGAGGGGAAGGCCGCGACCCGGACCCGACCTGTCGCCCGGTCGGCGAAGGCCTCGAGCTCGGCGCTCGCGTCGGCCAGCCGGGCCGCGACCGCGTCGGCGTGCGCCATGAGCGCCCGCCCGGGCTCGGTCGGCTCGACCCCGCGCGGCCCGCGCAGCAGCAACGGCATCCCGGCGGCCCGCTCCAGGGCCGCGAGGTGCTGGCTCACCGCCGGCTGGGTCCACCCGAGACGGCGCGCCCCGGCGCTGATCGAGCCGGCGCGGACGACCTCGCGGAAGACGAGCAGCCGGCGAGGGTCGAGGGCGGGCGCGTCGTCCATGACCCAAGCATGGCTTATGGGTCCTCCTAGGAGATGACGGATTCCGTAGAGCTCGCGGCGTCGGGACGATGGACCCATGAGTGCTCTCACCGCCGCCCCCGACGCCGTGACGGCGTCCCCCTTCGCCGACGACGCGCCGCAGGCGACGCACAAGGTCGGTCTCATCGGCGGGATGAGCTGGTACTCCACGCTCGAGTACTACCGCTGCGTCAACGCCCGGGTGCAAGACCGCCTCGGTGGGCACCGCAGCGCCCGTCTGGCGGTCGAGTCGCTCGACTTCGAGCAGGTGCGGGCCGCGCAGCTCGCCGAGGACTGGGACGGCGCCGGCGACGCGCTCGCCGCGGCCGGCGAGCGCCTCGAGGCCTCGGGCGCCCGCGCGATCGCCATCTGCACCAACCTCATGCACAAGGTCGCCCCCGCGGTGCAGGCGCGCGTCGACGTGCCCGTGCTCCACATCGCCGACGCGGTCGCCGACCAGCTCGCCGCGCAGGGCGTGACGACCGCCGCGCTCCTCGGCAGCCGCTGGGTGATGGAGGAGGACTTCTACGCGCAGCGGCTCGCCGCGAAGGGGGTCGAGGTCGTCGTCCCCGACGCCGTCGACCGGGAGCTCGTCGACCGGGTCGTCTTCGACGAGCTGACCCGCGGCGTCGTCACCGACGCCTCCCGCGCCGAGCACGTCCGGGTCATGGGCGAGCTCGCCGACCGCGGGGCCGAGGCGGCCGTCCTCGCGTGCACGGAGATCGAGCACCTCTTCCGCGAGGGCCACGCCGCGCCGCTGCCGCTCGTCGACTCGATGCGCGCCCACGCGGACCGGGTCGCCGACTTCTGCCTCATCGGGCGCTGAGCGGTCGGCGGGGCGTCCGCCCAGATCAGAGGGGGGACGCCGATGCGGTGACCGGGGCGACGGGGGACTACGGTCCCCTCGCATGAGTGATGAACCGACGCCGGCCCAGCAGGCGGCCTGGCGCCGCCGGATGCAGGGCGAGGTCGTCACCCCGGTCGTCGTCACGGCCCGCAACGCCCGCGAGGGCGACCCGTGGGCCCGCGGCACGGTGATGCTCGTCGTCAAGGCCGCCGTCGCGGGCACCGCTGCCTGGACCCTCGCCTCGACGGTCTTCGACAGCGCGACTCCCACGTACGCGCCGCTCGCCGCGATGCTCGTCGTCGAGCGCACCATCGCCCGCTCGGTGAGCGGCAGTGTGCAGCGGCTCGTCGCCGTGCTCATCGGGATGCTCATGGCCGCCGGCGCCGGCCTCGCCGTCGGGCTGCACTGGTGGACGATGCTCCCCGTCCTCGCCGTCGCAGTGGCGATCGGGCGCATCCCGGCGCTGGGCGACCACGGCTCGATGGTGCCGACGATGGCCCTGCTCTCGCTCATCACCGCAGGCGGCACCGACACCGACTTCACCGTCGCGACGATGCTCGAGACCGTCATGGGCGGAGCGATCGGCATCGCCGTCAACGCCGCCGTCGCGCCGCCTGCCCACATCGAGACCTCCCGGCAGCGGCTGCGGCGCATCGCCAGCGAGGCCTACGGGCTCGTCACCGACGTCGGCGAGGCGCTCAAGGGCGGGTCGTGGACCGTCGAGGAGGCCCAGGAGTGGGCCCAGCGCAGCGAGCGCCTGGCCGACGAGGCGCCGTCGGTGCTCGCCGCCGTCGACCTCGGCCAGGAGAGCACCCGGATGAACCCGCGGATGGTGCTCAAGCGCACCGACGCGGACTGGACCGGGTACCGGGACGCGGTGCGTGCCCTGCGGGCGATCCAGGCCCAGATCGCCGGGATCGCGGCGACGCTGTCGGAGGTGCGCGACACCGAGCACCCCGTGCAGCCGCCGAGCGAGCGCTACCTCGAGGCCTTCGGCGAGGTGCTCCTCGACCTCGCGGGCGGCATGTCGCTGCTCGACCGGACCGACGACGCCGCTCGTGACGAGCTCACCGAGATCCTCGACCGCTGCCAGGACCGCATCACGACCCTCGGCGACGAGGTGTACGAGGCCGGGGCGGGGGTCTTCGCCTACGGCTCGCTGCTCGTCGACGCGACCCGCATGCTCCAGGTCGTCGACGCCGCCCGGCCGGGTATCGCCCTGCCGGTCGAGGCGATCGGCCCCGACCCCGACGGCGACACCGAGGAGCCGCGGTCGGGGGACACGCTGTGAGCGCGGACGACGCCGACCACCTCGGGGACGTCGCCCTGCGCGACGCCGCGGAGCGGGCGCTGCCGCTGCTCGGCATCGAGGCCGAGCAGATGGCTCCGGTCGCACCGGGCGCCATGACCTTCGCCGTCGACCTCGTCGGCGGTGGCCGCCTCGCGCTGCGGCTGCGGCCCGTCATGGACGCCGACGAGGGCCGGGTCCACGGACGCGCCGCCTGGGCGCAGGCCCTCGCGATGGCCGGCGTCGACGTCGCCACCCCGTGGATCGGACCGGCGGGGGAGGAGCAGGTGCTCCTGCCCGGCTTCGCGCCCGACGATCAGCTGCGCGCGAGCGCGACGTGGTGGTGCGAGGGCGAAGGGGTCATCGACCTCGACGCCGACCGGGCCCGGGCGCTCGGCGCGACCGCGGCCCGCATGCACGAGCAGGCGAGCGGCTGGGCGGCGCCCGAGGGCGCCTTCGCCGAGCTGCTCGACCCGCTCGCCGGGTACCCCGAGCTGCTCACCGGTGCGCTGGGCGACCCGCGCGACGTCGCCGTCGTCCAGGCGAGCCTGCGGCTCGCGCAGACCGCGCTGTCGCGAGCCCGCGAGCACGAGGTGCACGTCGTCCACGGCGACCTGCGCCCCGACGCGCTGCTGTGGCAGAGCGGGCGTGATCGCCCGTGGGTCGTCGACCTCGACGACGCGGTGCTCGCCCCCGCCGCCCACGACCTGGCCGTCGCGACCTTCGCCCTGCGGCGCAGCCCCGACGACGACGCGCCGACGGCGCTGCTCGCCGGGTACGGCTCCGTGCGCCCGCTCCCGCCGCTGGATGACGCGACCTTCGAGGGGCTGCTCGCCGGCCGCCAGCTGCACCTCACGAGCTCGCTGCTCGCGAGCAGCACGAGTGCGCTGCGCCCCGAGGTCGAGGCCTATCTCGCGGCGACCCTCGTGCGGCTTCGGACCTTCCTCGACGAAGGGGTCCTCGACCCCCGGCTCACCGCTCAGGGGTGAGGCCCCGGCGAGGTGGGGACACCCCTTCGCCCCGGATAGAGTCGACCCCGGTCCACCGCGCCGTCCTCGGCGCCCCCGGACCGCCGACCGAGTACCCGCACACCCCAGGAGCGCCGCCGTGCCAGCCCAGATCACCGTCCACGTCGCCGGAGACGAGCGAGCGGTCGAGCAGGGCACCACCGCCGCCGACCTCTTCGAGGGCCGCCGTGACGTCCTCGTCGCCCGCGTCGGCGGCGAGCTGCGCGACCTCGCCCACGTCCTCGCCGACGGCGACGTCGTCGAGCCGGTGACGGCGCAGGAGCAGGACGGGCTCGACGTGCTGCGGCACTCGACGGCCCACGTCCTCGCCCAGGCGGTGCAGCAGGCGCACGCGGACGCCAAGCTCGGCATCGGCCCGCCGATCCGGGACGGCTTCTACTACGACTTCGACGTCGCCGAGCCCTTCACGCCCGAGGACCTCAAGGCCCTCGAGAAGGCGATGCAGCGGATCATCAACGAGGGCCAGACCTTCGTGCGCCGCGAGATCTCCGACGAGGACGCCCTCGCCGAGCTCGCCGACGAGCCGTACAAGTGCGAGCTCATCGGGCTCAAGGGCGGGGCCGGCGGCGACGTCGACGAGGCGGCCGAGGGTGCCTCCGTCGAGGTCGGCGGCGCCCAGCTGACGATCTACGACAACGTGCGCCGCGACGGCAGCGTCGCGTGGGGCGACCTGTGCCGTGGCCCCCACGTGCCGACGACGAAGGTCATCGGCAACGCCTACAAGGTGATGCGCAGCGCCGCCGCGTACTGGCGCGGCTCGGAGAAGAACCCCCAGCTGCAGCGGATCTACGGCACGGCGTGGCCGACCAAGGACGACCTCAAGGCCTACCTCGAGCGCCTCGCCGAGGCCGAGCGCCGCGACCACCGCAAGCTCGGCGCCGAGCTCGACCTCTTCTCCTTCCCCGACGAGCTCGGCTCCGGGATGGTCGTCTTCCACCCCAAGGGCGGGGTCATCAAGCGCGAGATGGAGGACTACGTCCGCCGGCGCCACATCGAGGAGGGCTTCGAGTACGTCTCGACGCCGCACATCTCCAAGGACGGGCTCTTCCACACCTCGGGGCACCTGCCGTACTACGCGGACACGATGTTCCCGGCGATGCACATGGAGCACGCCGAGTACCGCCTCAAGGCGATGAACTGCCCGATGCACAACCTCATCTTCCGCAGCCGGGGCCGCTCCTACCGCGAGCTGCCGCTGCGCCTCTTCGAGTTCGGGTCGGTCTACCGCTTCGAGAAGTCGGGCGTCGTCCACGGCCTGACCCGCGTGCGCGCGATGACGCAGGACGACAGCCACTCCTACGTCACCGCCGAGCAGGCACCGGGCGAGATCGAGCACCTGCTGCGCTTCGTCACCGGTCTGCTCACCGACTTCGGGCTCGACGACTACTACTTCGAGCTGTCGACGCGCGCGACGGAGGGCGAGAAGAAGGACAAGTTCATCGGCTCCGACGAGCAGTGGGAGACCGCGACCCAGGTGCTGCGCGAGACGGCCGAGAGCTTCGGCGTCGCGCTCGTCGACGACCCGGGCGGCGCGGCCTTCTACGGCCCGAAGATCTCGGTGCAGGCCAAGGACGCCATCGGGCGCACGTGGCAGATGAGCACCATCCAGTACGACTTCAACCAGCCCGAGCGCTTCGGTCTCGAGTACCAGGCCGCCGACGGCACCCGTCAGCAGCCGGTGATGATCCACTCGGCGAAGTTCGGCTCCATCGAGCGCTTCTTCGGGGTGCTCGTCGAGCACTACGCCGGTGCCTTCCCCGTGTGGCTCTCGCCGGTGCAGGCGCTCGGCGTGCCCGTGGCGGAGGACTTCGAGCCCTACCTGCAGGAGGTGCTCGACCAGCTGCGCGCCGCCGGCGTGCGGGTCGACATGGACCGCAGCGACGACCGCTTCCCGAAGAAGATCCGCAACGCGAGCAAGTCGAAGGTCCCCTTCACCCTCATCGCGGGCGCGGAGGACCAGGCCGCCGGCGCGGTCTCCTTCCGCTACCGCGACGGCTCGCAGGAGAACGGCGTGCCCGTCGCCGACGCGATCGCGAAGATCCGCGAGGCGATCGACACCCGCGCCCAGGTCTGACGCCGGCCCCGGCACCGGCTCCGACGCCTGCTACGGCGCAGTACTGGTCGTGATCACGACCAGTACTGCGCCGTAGCGCGCGCGGCCCAGGGCCTAGTCTTCGGCGCATGGACGCGACCATCCGCCCGATCGAGCGCCGCGACGCCTTCGCCCTGGCCGCGCTGCGGATCCAGCACGACCGCGAGGTCGGGCGCGCGACCCGTGCGGGGTTCCTCACCGAGTACGCCGACGCGCTCCTCGCCGAGATCGACGGCTACCGCGGGTGGATCGCCGAGCTGGGCGACGGGACGCCGGTCGGGTGCCTGCTCGCGCTGCGCGTGCGCAAGCTGCCGAGCCTCATGGCCGAGGGCCGCCCCGAGTGGTGGTACGTCCAGTCCGTCTTCGTCACCCCGTCGCACCGCCGCACCGGCGTCGGACGCGCGCTCATGACGAGCCTGCAGCGCGCGGCCCGCGACGAAGGGGTGCGCTGGCTCGAGCTGCGCAGCAGCGACGCCGGTCGCGAGCTCTTCGAGGCGACGGGCTTCGGCGCCCCCTCGCCCCGCGTCATGCAGTGGACCCCGTGAGCGGTCCCCGTCGCGCTCCGTAGGATCGGGCGCATGACGCACGAGGAGCTGCCGACCGAGGACGCGCGCGGCCTCGCCGGGGTGCCCGACGGCTTCGGCCGGCTGTGGACCCCGCACCGCATGGCGTACGTGACGGGGGAGCGGCCGAGCGCCGAGGCCGGGGACGGCTGCCCCTTCTGCGCGGCACCGGCGAAGGGGGACGCCGAGGGCCTCGTCGTCGCCCGCGGCGAGCACTGCTTCGTCGTGATGAACCTCTTCCCGTACAACGCGGGCCACGTCCTCGTCTGCCCCTACCGCCACGTCTCCCTCTACGTCGACCTCACCGACGAGGAGACCGCGGAGTTCACCGCGATGACGAAGACGGCGATCCGGGTGCTCGAGGCGACCTCGGCGCCGCACGGCTTCAACCTCGGGATGAACCAGGGCGAGGTCGCCGGGGCCGGTGTCGCCGCGCACCTGCACCAGCACGTCATCCCGCGGTGGGGCGGCGACATGAACTTCCTGCCGATCATCGCGCAGACGAAGGCGCTGCCGATCCTGCTCGAGGACGCGCGCGACCGGCTCGCGCAGGCCTGGCCCGACCCCGCCTGAGCTCGCCGAGCCGCTCGAGCGGCAGGAAGGCGAAGAGGCAGACCACGAGCGGCAGGAAGTGGATGTGCAGCAGGTAGGCCGTCGTCGCGTGGAAGGCGAAGCAGATGCCGATGCCGATCGCCAGACCCCGCCCGCGCAGCCACAGCAGCACCGGTGAGACGAACTCGAGCCCGAGCAGCGACCACTGGGTGAGGTGGACGAGCGCGGGGTGACCGGCGAGCCACTGCGCGACGTCGTTGCCGCGCCGGCTGAAGGCCCACACGAAGGTCGAGCCGTTGGCCCACAGCCACGTGCCGAAGCGCATCTTCGCCACGGCCGACAGGACGTACGTCGCGACGACGCCCATCTGGATCATCCGCAGCGCCCAGCCCGCGGCCCGGCTCGGGGTGAGGTCGCCGGCGCGCGCGGCGCCCACGGTCGGCAGCACGAGGAGGGCGACCATGAGCGCGAAGTGGTCGTGGTCGATCTTGCTGTACGAGAAGGCGTTGCTCATCCAGTCGAGCATCCCGAGGCCGCACACCGCGCCCGCGAGGCGCGGCAGGCGTCCGAGCGCCGCGACGAGCGCGCTGATCACGATGACGACGAGGAGCACCCTGACGTAGCCGGGGGAGGGGGCGGGCAGCCCGAGCAGGGCGCGCACCGGCAGCTCGCGGTAGAGCTCGGCGGGGACGTCTCCGTGGGGGATCGGGTCGGTGACGTTGACGAGGACGTCGAAGATGACGAAGGGGTAGACGAGTCGCCGCATCCAGGCGACCCGGGCGAGCGGCACCTCGGGCATCGCGAGGTCGAGGCCCCTCACAGGCCGCGCTCCGGGTCCTCGGGGTGCTCGACGTCCCACGTGGCGAGCGTCACCTGCTCGTGGCTCGGGTCGTCGCCGAGCACCCGCCGGTCGTCCATGAGCCGCACCTGCGACCACCGGGGCTGCTCGGGCTGACGCCGGGCGTGGAGCACGGCGACGGCCTGCAGCCGGGAGGGCTCGGCCTGCAGGCTGCGCAGCTGGCCCTCGATCTCCGAGCGCTCCATGCCGAGGTTCTCGCGGTCCAGGCGGACCCGCACGTCCTGCCCCTGCACGGTGGTCGCCTCGAGGTACGGAGAGCTGATGACCCCGCCCTGGTCCTTGACGAGGAAGGCGTACTGCGCCATCGGCGAGAAGGGCCACCACCGGTCGTCACCGACGAGGCTGCCGGCGACCACCCCGCCGACGAGGAGGCCGGTGACGGCCAGCCGCCAGCCCCTCGACACCCCTTCGCCCATGGCGCCACCCTCGCCGCTGGGCCGCTCCCAGGCAAGGCGACGCGCCCCGCAGGTGGTCGGGCGGCGGGCTGCGGGCCACTACCCTGGCAGGGCCATGCTCAACAAATACGCGCGCGCCTTCTTCACCACGATCTTCACACCCGTGGCCCGGCTGCTCCTGCGGCTCGGCATCAGCCCGGACGTCGTGACCGTCGTGGGGACCCTCGGGGTGTGCTTCGGCGCGCTCTTCTTCTTCCCGCGCGGAGAGCTGCTCGTCGGCGTCCTCGTCATCACCGCCTTCGTCTTCTCCGACACCCTCGACGGGGTCATGGCCCGGATGCAGGGGCGCAAGGGCGTGTGGGGGGCCTACCTCGACTCCACGCTCGACCGCTTCGGCGACGCGGCGATCTTCTCGGGCCTGGCGATCTGGTACTTCACCGGCGGCGAGCACCAGCTCACCGGCTACCTCGCCCTCGCCTGCCTGGTCCTCGGCAGCCTCGTCTCGTACGCCAAGGCCCGCGCCGAGGGGCTGGGCATGAGCGCCGACGTCGGCATCGCCGAGCGGGCCGACCGGCTCGTCACCGCGCTCGTCACCGCCGGTCTCGTCGGCCTCGGCCTGCCCGAGCGCGTCCTCACCGTCGTCCTCGCGCTCCTCGCCGTCGCCAGCGCCGTCACCGTGCTCCAGCGCATGCTCGTCGTGCGCAGCCAGGCCATGGCTGCCGCCGCGGCGCTCGACGCCCGGGGCTGAGCACGGTGCCCGCCCTGCCCCGCCTCCAGGAGCGGGCGAGCGTCCTGGCCTTCCGGGCCGGGTGGCGTGCGCTGCGCCTGCTGCCCGCGCCGCTCGCCTACGCCCTCTTCGACGCCGTCGCGGCCGTCGTCACCCGCCGTGACGGGTCCTCGGTGCAGCGGCTGCGCAGCAACTACGCCCGCGTGCGGCCCGACCTCGGTCCGGTCGAGCTGCAGGAGCTCACGGCCGAGGGGGTGCGCCGCGCCTTCCGCTACTACGTCGAGGCCTTCCGCCTGCCGGCCCTGTCGGGCGAGCAGGTCGACGACCTCGTGCACATCACGGGGACCGAGCCGATGCTCGCCCAGCTCGAGCAGGGGCGCCCCGTGCTCGCCTTCCTCGGCCACACGGGCAACTGGGACCTCGCCGGCGCGTGGTGCGCCCGCCATCTCGGGCACGTCGTCACCGTCGCGGAGCGGCTGCGGCCCGAGGAGATGTTCCAGGCCTTCCTCGACTTCCGCGAGGGCGAGCTCGGCATGACGATCCACCCGGCGGAGCGCGGCACCTTCGGCGCCCTCCTCGCGCAGCTGCGCACCGGCGACCCGGTCGTCATGCCCCTGTTGTCCGACCGCGACCTCTCCGCGAGCGGGGTCGAGG
Source organism: Janibacter sp. UYMM211 (assembly GCF_040547045.1). Taxonomy (NCBI): domain Bacteria; kingdom Bacillati; phylum Actinomycetota; class Actinomycetes; order Micrococcales; family Intrasporangiaceae; genus Janibacter; species Janibacter sp. UYMM211. The sequence goes on from NZ_JBEPOY010000003.1 coordinate 81,113, forward strand.
TCGACCTCGCCGGCGAGCGCGCCCGGGTCGCCGCCGGTCCCGCGGCCCTGGCCGTCGAGACCGGCGTCCCGCTCTTCCCCGTGACGATGCGTCACGTGCGCCGCGGACGGCACCGGTGGGGCCTGGACATCACCGTCCACCCGGCCGTCGACGTGCCCGCCGAGGGCACCCGCACGCAGCGTGTCGCCGCTGCGACCCAGGCCTGCGCCGACGCGCTCGGCGCGGCGATCCGCGAGCACCCGCAGGACTGGCACATGATGCAGCGGGTCTTCGTCGCCGACCTCTCGGCACGACGCCGTGCCCCGGACGAGGCGGCCGCATGAGGGTCGGCCTCGTCAGCCCGTACTCCTTCGACGTGCCCGGCGGGGTGCAGTTCCACATCCGCGACCTCGCCGACCGGCTGCTCGCCGACGGGCACCACGCCGAGGTGCTCGCCCCGGCCGACGAGGGCACGGTCCTGCCCGACTACGTCACCTCGGCCGGGCGTGCGGTGCCCATCCGCTACAACGGCTCGGTCGCCCGGCTCAACTTCGGCCCGCTCACGGCCGCTCGCGTGAGCCGGTGGATCGCCGACGGCGACTTCGACCTGCTGCACATCCACGAGCCGGTGACCCCGAGCGTCTCCGTCCTCGCGCTGTGGGCGGCGACCCAGCCGGTCGTCGCGACCTTCCACACCTCGAACCTGCGCTCCCGGGCGATGCAGGCGGCCTACCCGCTGCTGCGCCCGTCGCTGGAGAAGATCAGCGCCCGCATCGCCGTCTCCGAGGACGCGCGCCGCACGGTGACGACCCACCTCGGGGGCGACGCCGTCGTCATCCCCAACGGCGTCGAGACCCGGACCTACGCGGCCGCCTCGCGCCGGCCGCAGTGGTCGGGCGAGCCCGGTCGTCCGACGATCGGCTTCCTCGGCCGGGTCGACGAGCCGCGCAAGGGTCTGCCGGTCCTCGCGGAGGCGATGAGCGAGGTGCTGCGGGAGGTCCCCGGCGCCCGCCTGCTCGTCGTCGGGCCGGGCTCGACCCAGACCGCGCACTCGCGCCTGCCGCAGGACGTCGCGGCGGCGACGGAGATGCTCGGGGCGCTCAGCGAGGAGGACAAGGCGGCCTTCCTCTCCTCGGTGGACGTCTACGTCGCCCCCCACACGGGCGGAGAGAGCTTCGGCATCGTCCTCGTCGAGGCGATGGCCGCCGGGGCGCCCGTGCTCGCGAGCGACCTCCCCGCCTTCGTCCGGGTCCTCGACGGGGGCCGCGCGGGGGCGACCTTCCGCAACGAACGCACGCACGACCTCGCCGAGCAGCTCGTCGCCCTGCTGCGCGACCCCGCCCGGCGCGAGGAGCTCGCGGCGTGCGGGCGGGAGCGGGCGGCCGACTTCGACTGGTCGGTCGTCGCCGCCGAGATCACCGCCGTCTACGAGACCGTCCTCGACGCGCGGCCGCTGCGCGAGGTCCCGACCCGGCTGCGGGAGCGTCGATGAGCGTCCTCGAGTGGGTCGCGGTCACCGCAGCCGTCGTCTCCCTCCTCGCCTGGTACCTCAGCTACTCCGCGGCCCGGCTCGACCGCCTCCACGCGAAGGTCGAGGGCGCGTTGTCGGCGCTCGACGCCGCGCTCGTGCGACGCGCCGAGGCCGCCCTCGAGGTCGCCAACTCCGGCGCCGTCGACCCGGCTACGGGCTTCCTCGTCGCGGCGGCGGCGAGCCAGTCGCTCGAGCGCACGACGGAGCGGACCTTCGAGACCGACCTCCTCGAGGGGCAGCACTTCGCCGGGCGCGAAGGGGTGGAGTCCGAGCTCACCGAGACCCTGGGCGCGGCGCTCGGCCCCGAGGTCGTCGCGCAGGTGCAGGCCGACGGGGGAGCGGGCGCCGCGGCGCTCGAGCGTCTCCACGCGGCCGCGCTGCGGGTGCAGCTGGCCCGTCGCTTCCACAACGACGCGGTCAAGGAGGTCCAGCGGGTGCGCAGCAAGCGTGTCGTGCGGTGGTTCCGCCTCGCCGGTCATGCCGAGCTGCCGCAGACCGTCGAGTTCGACGACGCGCTCGCCGCGCGCTGACCCCTTCGCCCCCCGTCGCCGTCCCGCCGGGACGGACGGGACCGGCCTCAGGAGGCCGCAGGGGCGTCGGCGGCGCCCTGGCGGACGCGCTCGGGCGAGGTGACGACGGTGAGCCGGTCGTCGCGGGCGAAGGCGACGAGCGTGAGACCGAGCTGGTCGGCCGCGTCCGCGGCCAGGCTCGAGGGCGCCGAGACGCAGGCGAGCACGCTGACGCCGGCGACGGCGGCCTTCGCGACGATCTCGAAGCTCGCGCGCGAGCTGACGACGAGCAGGGGAGCGGGCGGGGCGTCGTCGAGGACGAGCCGGCCGAGGACCTTGTCGACGGCGTTGTGCCGCCCGACGTCCTCGCGGGCGTGGAGCACCTCGCCCTGCGCGCTCGCGACGGCCGCGCCGTGGACGCCGCCGGTCTTGGCGAAGAGGGTCTGCGCCTCGCGCAGCCCGTCGAGGGCCCGGGTGATCGCCGCGGGCTCGACCTCGACGTCGGCGTGCTCGACCCGTGAGCCGAGGAGCACCCGCTCCGCGACGGCGTCGATGGTGCTCGACCCGCAGAGCCCGCAGCCGCCGTAGGAGGCGAGGTTGCGCTGGCCGCTCAGGGGCACGCCGGGGGCGCGGGTGAGCGCGACGTCGAGGACGTTGAGGGTCGTGGTGTCCGAGCAGTACCGCATGACCTGGACGTCCTCGCGCGAGGTGATGACGCCCTCGGAGCGCAGCAGCCCGTGGGCGAGCTCGACGTCGTCGCCCGGGGTGCGCATCGTCAGGGTGAAGGGCTCGCCGTCGACCCGGATCTCCAGCGGCTCCTCGACGGCGAGGGTGTCGACCCGCCGGTCGACCTCACCGGCGCGGTACCGGGTCACCGGGCGTCGTGCGCTGCGACCTGCCATGGGCACCTCCTGTGCTCGTCCTCTCCAGGATGCCATCATCTGGTTGACACCATGCACAGTGATGCACGATCCTCGCCCAGGCGTCGCTCGACGCCACGTCGCAGGGGTTGCAGGGGTTGGGGAAAGTGATGCGTCCGCTCGTCCGGCGGGCGGCAGCTGTGCTGCTCGCCGTGCTCGTCATGTCCACCGGTGCGTGGGGCGCCGCCGCACCCGCGTCCGCGGCCGACCCGGCCCCGCCGGACCGCAACGTCATCGGGGGCTGTCTCCTGCGCTTCGACGGGGCGGGCACACCCTTCCTCTCGCCGTCTCTCGGCCGGCCGTGCATCGGCGCCGTCTCCGTGACCCGGACCGGTCTAGGAGATCTCGAGGTCCGGCTGGCCCCGGGGGCGCGGTACCCCCAGACCCGGCTCCTCGTGAGCGCCGACACGACGCTGGCCTCACGGGGGATCACCGTCGGCGCGTCTCGCAGCCCCGGCACCATCGCGCTGCGCTTCTTCGACGCGAAGCGGGGCAAGCGGGTCGACATGCGCAGCGCGGCGCAGCGCGCCCGGGTCGTCCGCGGCGGCGCGTCCTTCGGCTGGCTCGGCCGCAGCGCCGTCGACGCACGACAGCTCGACCCCGGAGTCGACGCGTACGGGCGCTACCACGACCGGCTCGCGACGGACGACCAGACGGTCGCCGGCGGGTGCGCCATCCGCTTCGGCTCCGCCGGGCCGAAGATCCACGCCAACAGCAGCCACCACTGCACCGGGGTGCGCAGCGTCGGGATCAGCAGCCTGGGCCGGGTGCGCATCCGCTACTCCGACGAGCAGCGGGGGAGCACGGTCAACGTCTCGGCCGACCCCGACGAGACCCTCGTGCGCCGCGGCATCATCACCGGCATCAGCTCCTCGCCGACCGAGCTGCACGTCGACCTCTTCGACACGCGCTCGAAGCGGCGGATCGACCTCCGCCGCGCCGCCGACCGCAAGGTCATGGCGGGCGCCTACGCGAACATGTGGGTCGCCTGGACCAAGACCACCGCCCGGCCCGGGCTGGCCAACGCGACGACGACACCCGCCCTGGACAAGTACGGCGACTTCGTCCACGGCTCGGCGCCCGCGGGCGGCGTGCGCCAGACCGGGTGCGAGGTGCGCTTCGGCGGCACCGGTGCGCACCCGTCGATCATCTCGACGTCCGCGAGCAGCTGCACCGGCGCGGCGTCCGTGTCCGTGGGCCCCGGGGGCACCCTGCGGGTGGTGGCCGCGGCGGGGACGTCGGGTCCGATCATCACGACGACGACGGTTTCGAGCCGCTCCGCGGCCGACTACGGCATCCGGGCCGGCGCCTCGGGGGGCGTGGGGGACACCGACTACCGCTTCTACAGCATCCGGCTCGGTCGCACCCTGGACCTGCGCAAGGCCGCCGACCGCGACCTCTTCCGACGCACGGACGCAGCGGTCGTCCTCGGCTGGAGCCGGACCGCCGGGACCCCGGTCACGTCGCCGACGGGCGGCTAGCCCGGCAGGGTCATGAGGACGAGGTCGGGCGCGTCGTCGGGCTGCCACGACGCGCGGGCCCGCGACAGCTCGACCCAGCCGAGGCCGCGGTACATCGCCAGCGCGGCGTCGTTGACCGGCACGACGTCGAGCACGGGCTGGAGGCCGAGCGCACGGCTGCGCGCGACCGCCTCGCCGATGAGGGCGCGCCCGATGCCTCGACGCCGGGCCCGGCTCGCGACGACGAGGACCGAGACGACCGCGAGCTCCCCGGCGGGCCGGCCGGTGCCCTGCGACCACGCCGCCGCGTGCTCGTCGACGTCGGCCCGGGTGAGCGAGACGTGCCCGAGCAGGCCCTCGTCGTCCTCGGCCACCCACGTCTCGATCTCGCCCGGCCGCACGAGGAAGTCCTCGACGGGGAAGGGCAGCGGCCACCGGTAGGGGTAGCGGCTCTGCGGCTGCTGCTCGCCGACGAGGTCGACGAGGGCGGGCAGGTCTGCGGCCGCCCGCGGCCGCATGACGAGGGGTCGGTCCATGGCCGCAGCCTAGGCACGCCCGCCGAGGACGCACCCGGCGACTACAGTTGGCCGTCGATCAGGTCACCGCGAGCAGCAGCAGAGGGAGTCTTAGTGTCCGGCCACTCCAAGTGGGCAACCACGAAGCACAAGAAGGCGGCGATCGACGCCAAGCGCGGCAAGCTCTTCGCCAAGCTCATCAAGAACATCGAGGTCGCCGCGCGCACCGGCGGTGGCGACCCCGCGGGCAACCCGACGCTCTACGACGCCATCCAGAAGGCGAAGAAGTCCTCGGTCCCCAACAACAACATCGACAACGCGGTCAAGCGCGGGTCGGGGGCCACCGCGGGCGGGGCCGACTGGGAGACCATCGTCTACGAGGGCTACGCGCCCGGCGGCGTCGCCGTCTTCGTCGAGTGCCTCACCGACAACCGCAACCGCGCCGCGGCCGAGGTGCGCACCGCGCTGTCCCGCAACGGCGGCCAGCTCGCCGACCCGGGCTCGGTGGCCTACGTCTTCGACCGCAAGGGCGTCGTCATGGTCCCCAAGGCCCAGGGCGAGGGCAAGCCCGACGCGACCGAGGACGGCCTGCTCGAGATCGTCCTCGAGGCCGGCGCCGAGGAGATCAACGACCACGGCGACGTCTTCCAGGTCGTCTCCGAGGCCACCGACTTCATCGCCGTGCGCACCGCGCTCCAGGACGCCGGGGTCGACTACGACTCCGCCGAGGCCTCGTGGGTGCCCAACCTCCAGGTCCCGCTCGACGCCGACGGCGCGCGCAAGATGATCCGCGTCGTCGAGGCACTCGAGGACAGCGACGACGTCCAGGACGTCTACGTCAACGGCGACATCCCCGACGAGGTCCTCGCCGAGCTCGAGTCCGACGACTGAGGTCGCCCGCCGGGCAGGTCCTCGCACCGGGCCGGACGCGTGTCGCTGACGACGCAGTCCGGCCCGTCTGCGTAGGTTGGTCCCGAACAGGTGTTCGGTCGAAGGGAGATGTCGTGCGCGTCCTCGGGGTGGATCCCGGTCTCACCCGGTGCGGGCTGTCGGTCCTCGACGTCGGCGCCCGGGGCGACCTCGCACCGAGCGGGGCCCGCCCGCGGATGGTCGCCGTCGGCGTCGTGCGCACGACCTCCGAGCGCGCGACCGGCGACCGGCTGGCCTACCTCGCCGACGAGCTCGACACGTGGCTCGACCGCTTCGAGCCCGATGTCGTCGCCATCGAGCGGGTCTACGTCGCCGAGCACGTGCCGACGGTCATGACGACCGCGATGGCGAGCGGCCTGGTCCACCTCGCCGCCGCGCGCCGCGGTCTCGTCGTCCACGAGCACACCCCGACCGAGGTCAAGGCCGCGGTCACCGGCTCGGGACGCGCCGACAAGGCGCAGGTCACCTCGATGATCACCCGCGTCCTCGGCCTGCCCGAGGCGCCCCGCCCGGCCGACGCGGCCGACGCGCTCGCCGTCGCCATCTGCCACGCCTGGCGTGGCGGGGGGTCGGCCCGGCTCGAGCAGGCCGTCGCCTCCGAGCGGGCCCGGCTCGCGGCGAAGGGGGTCGGCGCGTGATCGCCTCCGTGACCGGCAGCGCCCAGCACGTCGGCCTCGACCGCGTCGTCGTCTCCGTCGGCGGTGTGGGCATGCTCGTGCACACGCCGCCGGCCGTCGCCGCCGCGTGCCGCCCCGGCTCCGAGGTCACGCTCGCGACGTCGCTCGTCGTGCGCGAGGACTCGCTCACCCTCTACGGCTTCGACGCCGACGGCGCGCGCGACACCTTCGAGCTGCTCATGACGGTCTCGGGGGTCGGGCCGCGCGTCGCCCTCGCGATCCTGTCCGTGCTCACCCCGGACACCCTCGCGGCCGCCGTCGGCAGCGAGGACGTGCGCACCCTGACGAAGGTCCCCGGCATCGGCAAGAAGGGCGCCGAGCGCCTCGTCCTCGAGCTGCGCGACAAGATCGGCGTCGTGCCCGGGGCCGTCGCGTCGGCCCCGGTCGAGCCGGTCGTCGCCCCGTGGCGCACCCAGGTGCTCGAGGCCCTCGTCGGCCTGGGCTACTCGGCGTCGCAGGCCGAGGGCGCGCTCGACCGCGCCGCGGCCGGTCTCGGCGACGCTCCGGACGTCTCCGCCGCGCTGCGCGCGGCTCTGCGAGAGCTCGCCGGATGAGCCGCGACGGCTTCACCTCCGAGATCCGCGAGGCCGACGAGCCTGCCGGCGGCCCACCGGCCGACGGGCCGGTGAGCCTTGGCGACGGGTCGTACGACGCGACCGCGCGCATTGTCGACGCCGCGGCCGAGGACGACACCGCGGTCGAGGCGGCGCTGCGCCCGAAGCGGCTCGTCGACTTCCCCGGCCAGACGAAGGTGCGCGACCAGCTCGGGCTCGTCCTCGAGGCGGCGCGCCGCCGTGCCGCGCCCCCGGACCACGTCCTGCTCTCCGGCCCGCCCGGGCTGGGCAAGACGACGCTGGCGATGATCGTCGGCGCCGAGCTCGGCCAGCCGGTGCGGGTCACCTCCGGCCCGGCGATCCAGCACGCGGGCGACCTCGCGGCGATCCTGTCCTCGCTCGCCGAGGGCGAGGTGCTCTTCCTCGACGAGATCCACCGCATGTCGCGCCCGGCCGAGGAGATGCTCTACCTCGCGATGGAGGACTTCCGCGTCGACGTCGTCGTCGGCAAGGGGCCCGGGGCGACCGCGATCCCGCTCGAGCTGCCGCCCTTCACCGTCGTCGGGGCGACGACCCGGGCCGGGCTGCTGCCCGCGCCCCTGCGCGACCGCTTCGGCTTCACCGGCCACCTCGACTACTACGAGACGGCCGACCTCGAGACGATCTTGCACCGCTCGGCCGGGCTCCTCCAGGTCGGCGCGGACGCCGCCGGCATCGCCGAGATCGCTCGCCGTTCGCGGGGCACGCCCCGCATCGCCAACCGGCTGCTGCGCCGGGTGCGGGACTGGGCGCAGGTGCACGGAGACGACGTCGTCGACGCCCGCTCCGCCCAGGCGGCGCTCACCCTCTTCGACGTCGACGACGCCGGTCTCGACCGGCTCGACCGCGGGGTGCTCGAGGTCCTGTGCACCCGCTTCGGCGGCGGACCGACCGGTCTGTCGACGCTCGCCGTCGCCGTCGGCGAGGAGACAGACACCGTCGAGACGGTCGCCGAGCCCTACCTCGTGCGCACCGGCTACCTCGCCCGCACCCCCCGGGGGCGGGTCGCCACGGCTCTGGCCTGGCGTCACCTCGGGCTCGCCGTGCCCGACGGGCTGGCCCAGGAGATGCTGCCCGTCGACGAGCCCGGCCGCTTCGGCGGCTGAGGCACCGGCCAGGGGGCTCGGCGCGTCAGGTCAGGCGGTCCGCAGATCGCTGGCCTACACTGCGAGATCGGCCCGGGTGTCCCGGGCCGTGCTGCCGTCCGGCGGCGTGTCCTGTCTCCGTCTGCGAAGGTCTGCTGAACTCCCATGAACGACGGCTCGTTCGCCAGCCTGCTCATCCTGCTGCTCCCGCTCCTGCTCATCGTCTTCATGGTCTTCTCGGGGCGCCGGCGCCAGCGGACGATGCAGGACTTCCAGAGCTCCCTCGCCGTCGGCGAGAAGGTCGTGCTGACCTCGGGCATCTACGGCACCATCACCCGCACCGACGAGGGGGTCCTCCACCTCGAGATCGCCCCAGGGACGGTCATCCGCGTCGACCGGCGGGCCGTCGGGGTGCGCGAGGCCGAGATGTCTCGTGGCCAGGTCGCCGGCACGGCCGCCGCGCGCGGCGAGGAGCCTGCCGACGACCCGGTCCAGGACCCCGTCGTGACCGCTGAGGGCGCCGTGGACGACGAGGGCCAGCGGGGCCGGCCGTGATGGCCGACCGCGGCGCGGCTCGCGCCGCGAAGGCCAAGGACGCGGCCAAGCGCACCCTCATCGCGCTCTTCGTCATGGGCGCCGCTCTCACCGCCGTCCTCGGCTTCGGCGTCGCCCGGTCCGACGCGACGTGGGCGCCGCGCCTCGGCCTCGACCTCCAGGGCGGCACGCAGTTCATCCTCGAGCCCGTCGTCGAGGGCGGGCAGCGGGTGAGCTCGCAGCAGCTCGACCAGGCCCGCGACATCATCGTCCAGCGCATCGACGCCCAGGGCACGAGCGGTGCCGAGGTGACCACCCTCGGCGGCGAGAACATCGTCGTCGCCATGGCCGGTCGCCCCACCGAGGCCCAGCGCCAGGCGATCACGAGCGCCTCGCAGATGCAGTTCCGCCCGGTCCTCGCGACCGCGCCCGGCACGACCGAGCCTGCGCCCGGCAGCACCGGGTCGTCCTCGGGCTCGGCGACCTCCGGCTCTGGCTCGTCCTCGAGCAGCACGAGCGGCTCGACGACCCGGTCCAACCCCTCGGCGAGCAACGCCTCGCCGACCTCCGCCTCCCGCGACGAGGCCCGCACCGCTCCCGCCGGCAGCGCCGCGACGACGTCGACCACCCCCTCCGGCAGCGGCTCGTCCTCCGGCAGCGCGTCCTCGACGCCGTCCTCCGGGGGCTCCGCCTCCGGCTCGGCCTCGTCGGCCCCCTCCGCCACCGGGGAGCCCACGGCCCCCGCGCAGGACGGGTGGACCCCTTCGGGCAAGCCCGACGGCCCCACCGACCCGAACAACATCTCGACCGGTCTGTACCGCGAGTTCACCGAGCTCGACTGCGCGCAGCGCTCCGACGAGCGGCCCGCGACCGACCCGAAGAAGGCGATCACCGCCTGCTCCGAGGACGGCGCGACGAAGTACGTCCTCGGCCCGCAGATGGTCGCCGGTGCCGACATCAAGGACGCCTCGGCCGGGTACCAGACGACCCAGCAGGGTCAGGTCACCAACACCGTCGAGATCCAGCTGACCTTCGGCGGCGACGGCGTCCAGCGCTACGCGCAGGTCTCGCGCGACCTCCTCGCGCTGCCGAGCCTGTCGCAGGCCAGCCCGATCAACCCGCCGGGGTCGTACAACGCGCTCGCGACGGTCTACGACGGCACCGTCCTCGTGGCCCCGGGCTTCAACGAGGCGATCCCCAACGGCACCGCCTCGATCACCGGCAACTTCACCATCGAGGAGGCGCGCGCCCTCGCCCAGTCGCTGAAGTTCGGCGCGCTGCCCATCACCTTCGAGACCAACCAGGCCGTGACGATCAGCCCGACGCTCGGCTCGGAGCAGCTGCGCTACGGCATCATCGCCGGGCTCATCGGTCTGCTCCTCGTCATCGTCTACTCGGTCGCGCAGTACCGGGCGCTCGCCCTCGTGACGATCGGCTCGATGGTCGTCGCCTTCGCCTTCACGTACCTCTTCATCGCGCTGCTCGCGTGGGGCTACAACTTCCGTCTCGACATGGCGGGGGTCACCGGGCTCATCATCGCGATCGGCGTCACCGCGGACTCCTTCATCGTCTACTTCGAGAGAGTCCGTGACGAGCTGCGCGAAGGGAGGAACCTGCGGGCCGCGGTCGAGGCCGGCTGGGCTCGTGCCAAGCGCACCATCCTCGTGGCCGACGGCGTGAACTTCATCGCCGCGATCGTCCTGTACGTCCTCGCGAGCTCCGGCGTGCGCGGCTTCGCCTTCACCCTGGGCCTGACGACGGCCATCGACCTCGCGGTCTTCTGGCTCTTCACCCACCCGCTGCTCACCCTGCTCGCCCGCCGCACGTTCTTCGCCTCCGGCCACCCGTGGTCCGGCTTCGAGGTCGAGTCCCTGCACAACGCCGGCGTGCGCTACAGGGGCCGCGGCCAGTTCGACGTCCCGGAGGAGCGCAAGCCCGCCCGACCCGGCGTCACGAGCGACGGAGGTGCGGTCGTATGAGCCGCATGGCCGACTTCGGCAACGACCTGTACACCGGCAAGCGCTCCATCGACTTCGTCGGCAAGGCGAAGACCTGGTACGCGATCAGCGCCGTCATCATGCTCATCGCCCTCGCCGGCTTCGGCGTGCGCGGGCTCAACCTCGGTCTCGAGTTCGAGGGCGGCTCGGAGTTCCGCGTCTCGACGACGCAGACGAGCGGCGACTACCAGCAGGAGGCGACCGACGCGGTCCGCGAGGTCGCCGGCCCGGCGGCCTCGGCGAACGTCACGCTCATCGGCGGCAACCAGGTCCGCGTGCAGACCGAGAAGCTGCCCGAGACCGAGATGAACGACGTGGGCTCCCAGCTCGCGCAGACCTTCGGCGTGCAGGCCTCCGACGTCACCCAGAACACCATCGGTGCGTCGTGGGGCGCGTCGGTGAGCCAGCAGGCGCTGCGCGCGCTCGTCGTCTTCCTCGTCATCACCGCCGCGCTCATGGCGGTGTACTACCGCAACTGGAAGATGTCGCTCGCGGCGATGGTCGCCCTCGCGCACGACATGCTCATCACCGTCGGCATCTACACGTGGTCGGGCTTCGAGGTCTCGCCCGCGACGGTCATCGGCTTCCTCACCGTCCTCGGGTACTCGCTCTACGACACCGTCGTCGTCTTCGACAAGGTCCGCGAGAACACCTCGGACGCCTTCGAGACGAGACGCCAGACCTTCGCGGAGTCGGCGAACCTCGCCGTCAACCAGACGCTCGTGCGCTCGATCAACACGACGGTCATCGCCGTGCTGCCGATCATCGCGGTCCTCGCGGTCGGCTTCGCGCGGGTCGGTCCCGGCACGCTGCTCGACCTCTCGCTCGCGCTCTTCGTCGGCATGGTCGTCGGTGCCTTCTCGTCGGTCTACATCGCGACGCCGCTGCTCGTGCACCTGCGCCGGCGCGACGCCGACGTCGTCGAGCTCGACAAGGTCGCCTCGAGGCACCACGAGCGGGTCGGCGACCGCGCGCCGGCCACGGTCGGTGCACCGGCGGGGGCCGGTGCGTCTGACGCGCCGTCGAGACCGCTGCGGTCCTCGAGCGCGACCACGCCGACGCGGGGGGACGGCGCGGAGGCGCCGGTCACCCCTTCGCCCGACCCCGACGCCGAGCAGACGGTCACCGGGCGCGCCGTGCACCGCTACGCCCAGTCCGGCCCGCGCAACCAGCCCCGGCGCACGCCGCGGTCGAAGCGATGAGCTCGGCGGCGTCCGCGTCGCGCGAGCAGACCGCCGAGCTCGTCTCGGGCCTGCTGCGCGACATCCCGGACTTCCCCGAGCCGGGGGTGCTCTTCAAGGACATCACCCCGCTCGTCGCCGACGGTCCTGCGCTGGCCCAGGTGTGCGAGGCGCTCGCCGCCCCGTACCGCGACGCCGGGATCACGACGGTCGTCGGGCTCGAGGCGCGGGGCTTCATCTTCGGCACCGCGGTCGCCCTGGCCCTCGGCGCGGGTTTCGTGCCGGTGCGCAAGGCGGGCAAGCTGCCCGGCGCGACGGTGAGCCTCGACTACGCCCTCGAGTACGGCACCGCCCGGATCGAGGTCCACGAGGACTGCGTCACGCCGGGGGAGCGGGTCCTCGTCGTCGACGACGTGCTCGCGACCGGCGGCACCGCCGCCGCGGCGGCCGAGCTGCTCGAGCAGGTGGGGGCCGAGGTCGTGGCGATCGAGGTCGTCGTCGAGCTCACGGCGCTCGCCGGCCGCTCCCGTCTGGAGGGGCGTGAGGTCGGGGCCCTGCTGACGGTCTAGGCTCTGCGCATGAGCGAGCCGAGAGCGTCGTCGGGGTCTGCCGGAGGGGGCTTCTCCCCGCGTCAGCTCGCGCGCGCCTCGCTCGCCCGGATCGGCACCCGCTCGCAGCCGACGAGCACCCCCGAGCTCGAGCCGCTGCTCCAGGTCGTGCGCTCCACGCACCCGAAGGCCGACCTGTCGATCATCGAGCAGGCCTACCAGGTCGCCGCGCGCGCCCACGAGGGCCAGCGCCGCAAGAGCGGCGACCCCTACATCACCCACCCGCTCGCGGTGACGACGATCCTCGCCGAGCTCGGAATGACGCCGGTGACGCTCGCCGCGGCCCTGCTCCACGACACCGTCGAGGACACCTCGTACTCGCTCGAGGCGCTCGAGGAGGACTTCGGCTCCGAGATCGCCAAGCTCGTCGACGGGGTGACCAAGCTCGACAAGGTCACCTATGGTGACGCCGCGCAGGCCGAGACGGTGCGCAAGATGGTCGTCGCGATGGCCCGCGACATCCGCGTCCTCGTCATCAAGCTCGCCGACCGGCTCCACAACGCCCGCACGTGGAAGTACGTCTCGCCCGGCTCGGCGCAGCGCAAGGCGCAGGAGACCCTCGAGATCTACGCGCCGCTGGCCCACCGCCTCGGCATGAACACCATCAAGTGGGAGCTCGAGGACCTCTCCTTCGCCACGCTCTACCCGAAGGTGTACGACGAGATCGTGCGCCTCGTCGCCGAGCGCGCCCCCGCCCGCGAGGAGTACCTCGCGACGGTGCGCGCCCAGGTCGTCCTCGACCTGCGCGAGGCCCGGATCAACGCGACCGTCACCGGCCGCCCGAAGCACTACTACTCCGTGTACCAGAAGATGATCGTCGGCGGTCGCGAGTTCGGCGAGATCTACGACCTCGTCGCCGTGCGCGTGCTCGTCGACACGGTCCGCGACTGCTACGCCGCGCTCGGTGCGCTGCACGCCCGGTGGAACCCCCTGCCGGGGCGCTTCAAGGACTACATCTCGCTGCCGAAGTTCAACATGTACCAGTCGTTGCACACGACGGTCATCGGGCCGCAGGGCAAGCCGGTCGAGATCCAGATCCGCACCCACGCGATGCACCGCCGCGCCGAGTACGGCGTCGCCGCGCACTGGAAGTACAAGGACGACCCGACCGCCCGCGCCGGCGCCGCCGGCAGCGAGGACACCGGGGCCGTCTCGGAGATGGCGTGGCTGCGCCAGCTGCTCGACTGGCAGCGCGAGACCGCCGACCCCGGCGAGTTCCTCGACTCGCTGCGCTACGAGATCAACGCCCGCGAGGTCTACGTCTTCACGCCGAAGGGGCAGGTCATCGCCCTGCCGGCCGGCTCGACGCCGGTCGACTTCGCCTACGCGGTCCACACCGAGGTCGGGCACCGCACGATCGGCGGACGGGTCAACGGCCGTCTCGTGCCCCTCGACTCCACGCTCGAGACCGGTGACGTCGTCGAGGTGCTCACGAGCAAGGCCGAGGGTGCCGGGCCGTCGCGCGACTGGCTGAGCTTCGTGCGCTCGCCGCGCGCCCGCAACAAGATCCGGCACTGGTTCTCCCGGGAGCGCAAGGAGGAGATGGCCGAGGCCGGCAAGGAGTCGATCGCCCGGGTCATCCGCAAGCAGAACCTCCCGCTCCAGCGCCTGCTCACCCACGAGAGCCTCGCGAGCGTCGCCGACGAGCTGCGCCACCCGGACGTCGACGGCCTCTACGCGGCGGTCGGCGAGGGCCACGTCTCGGCCCAGCACGTCGTCTCGCGGCTCATCGCGTCGGCCGGCGGGCGCGAGGGTGCGACCGAGGACCTCGCCGAGGCGACCATGCCCGGCCCGATCGCCACGCGGCGCCGCAGCGCCGGCGACCCCGGGGTCGTCGTCAAGGGCATGGACGACGTGTGGGTCAAGCTCGCGCGCTGCTGCACGCCCGTGCCCGGCGACGAGATCATGGGCTTCATCACCCGCGGCAACGGCGTCTCGGTCCACCGGACCGACTGCACGAACGCCGGCTCGCTGCGCCGCGAGGCCGAGCGGCTCATCGACGTCGAGTGGACGTCGAGCAGCAACAACCTCTTCCTCGTCCAGATCCAGGTCGAGGCGCTGGACCGCAGCCGGCTGCTCTCCGACGTCACCCGGGTGCTCTCCGACAGCTCGGTGAACATCCTCTCGGCGACGGTCCACACGAGCCGTGACCGCGTGGCCAAGCTGCGCTTCGCCTTCGAGATGGGCGACCCCACCCACCTGGCCCATGTGCTGGGCCAGGTGAAGCGGATCGACGGCGTCTTCGACGCCTACCGGCTGACCGGCGGTCGCCCGGGCGTCGAGGAGGAGTAGCCCCCTCAGCCCCCGAGCTCGTCGGCGCCGGCCTGGGCCATGGCGAGCAGCGAGCGGCTCGACTCGAGCTCGCCCTCGAGGCGGCGGCGGCGACCAGCGTCGTCGGTCGCGGCGACCTGCTCCTCGAGCTCGGCAATCTTGGCCTGGAGCTGGCTGACGAGGCTGTTCGCGCGGGCGGACAGCTCGGGGTTGCTCTTCTTCCAGCGGGTGTCCTCGGCGTCGCGCACGGACTGCTCGACGGCGCGCAGACCCTTCTCCATCCGGTCGACGTCGCCGCGGGGCACCTTGCCGGCGGCCTCCCAGCGCTCCTGGATCGAGCGCAGCGCCCCCTTCGTCGCGCCGAGGTCCTTGATCGGCAGGAGGCCCTGGGCCTCGACGAGGAGGCGCTCCTTGACCTCGAGGTTGCCGCGGAAGCTCTCGTCCTCGCGGGCCTGCTCCTCGTCCTTGGCGGTGAAGAAGGCGTCCTGGGCGGCGCGGAAGCGCTCCCACAGGGCGTCGTCGTCCTTGCGGCCGGCGCGGCCGGCGTGACGCCACTGGTCCATGAGGCGCTTGTAGGCGCCGGCGGTCTGGCCCCAGTCGGTGCTCGTCGACAGGCGCTCGGCCTCGGCGACGAGGGCCTCCTTGGTCGCCTTGACCTCGCCGCGGCTCGACTCGAGCTCGGCGAAGTGGTGGCGGCGGCCCTTGTCGAAGGAGTTGCGGGCCTTCGAGAAGCGCTGCCACAGCGCCGACTCGACGTCCTTGTCCAGACGCACGCCGGACTTCTGGTGGGTCTTCCAGGTGTCGAGCAGCTCGCGCATGCGAGCGGTCGAGGACTTCCACTGGATGCGCTCGACGGGCTGGGCGGCGATGGACTCGGCCTCGGCGACGATCGCCTCGCGCTCGGCGGCGGCGGCCTTCTTGGCCTCGGCGCGCTGGGCGCTCTCGCGGGAGCGCTTGTCGGCCAGCCCGGTCTCGACCTCGGCGACGAGGGCTGCCAGCGCCGGCAGGTCGCCGACGACGTCGGCACCCTCGGCGTGGGTCTTCAGGGCCCCCAGGCCGTCGGCGATCTCCTTGGCGGTGACCTCCGGGGCGTCGAGACGCTGGCGCAGCAGGGTGGCGGAGGCGTGCAGCTCGTCGTACTTGCGGGCGAAGTAGAGCAGCGCCTGCTCCGGCGTCGCGCCCGGGTAGGAGCCGACGGCGCGCTCGCCGTCGCCCTCCCGGACGTAGACCGTGCCCTCGTCGTCGACGCGGCCGAAGGCGGCCGACGCCGAGTGGTCCGTCTCGATCACCGGGGGGACCGGGACCGCGGCGGGTCGACGGGGCGCCATCCGTGCCATCGCGGCGGGGGAGGGGGCCGAAGGGGTGGGGCTGGGGGCGTCGTGCACCTCGGGCGTGGTGTCCGGGGCGTCAGTCGGCTCAGGGGTCTGCTCGCTCACGAGACGCGAGCCTAGCCGCACGACGCGCGCTGGGTAGGCTCACTCCTCGTGCTGACCGTGACCTTCCCTGCAGCCGCCTTCGGCACCAACTGCTACGTCGTCGCCCCCGGGCCCGGCGAGGAGTGCGTGATCGTCGACCCGGGCATCGGTGTCGAGGAGACCCTGCGCGAGGTGCTCGCCGAGCACCGGCTGCGTCCCGCGGCCGTCCTGCTCACCCACGGGCACGTCGACCACGTGTACTCCGTGACCCCGGTGTGCGGGGGCGAGCTCGCCGCCTACATCCACTCCGAGGACCGCTACCGGCTCGTCGACCCGCTCGGCGGCAGCTCGCTCGGCCCGGGCCTGCTGGGGATGCTCGAGCAGCAGTTCGGCACCCAGGCGACGTGGCGCGAGCCGGAGCATGTCGTCGAGGTGCGCGACGCGGAGCGGGTGAGCGTCGCCGGGCTCGAGCTCGACGTCGTCCACGCGCCCGGTCACACCGAGGGCTCGGTGATGTTCGCCCTTGACGGCGTGCCCGTCGGCGTGCCCGACGAGGCGCAGGTCGACCGCACGCTCATCACCGGTGACGTCCTCTTCGCCGGCTCCATCGGGCGCACGGACCTGCCCGGCGGCAGCCACGAGGCGATGATGCGCAGCCTGCGCGACGCCGTCGCGCCGCGCGCCGACTCCAGCCTCGTCCTGCCGGGCCACGGCCCGGCGACCACCCTCGGCCGTGAGAAGGCCACCAACCCCTACCTGCAGGACATCGCGTGAGCACCTCTGGCCCCACCGCACGAGCCACCAAGATCACCCCGCTGTCGGGCTTCCCGGAGCACCTGCCCCAGGACCGGGTCGTCGAGCAGCACTTCATCGACGTCATCCGCTCGACCTTCGAGCTGCACGGCTTCCCGGGCATCGAGACCCGGGCGGTCGAGCCGGTCGAGCGGCTGCTCGGCAAGGGCGGTGACGCCGACAAGGAGATCTACGCGGTCTCGCGCCTCGCCGGCGAGCCGGGGGAGCGCGGCGACGCCGAGCTCGGTCTGCACTTCGACCTCACCGTCCCCTTCGCGCGCTACGTCGTCGAGCACGCGGGCCGGCTGAGCTTCCCCTTCCGCCGCCACCAGATCCAGAAGGTGTGGCGCGGGGAGCGGCCCCAGGAGGGCCGCTTCCGGGAGTTCACGCAGTGCGACATCGACGTCGTCGACGTCGGCGAGCTCGCGCCCCACTTCGAGGCCGAGGTGCCGCTCGTCATGGCGGAGATCTTCGCGGCGCTGCCCGTCCCGCCGATGGTCATCCAGGTGAACAACCGGATGATCCCCGAGGGCTTCTACCGCGGGCTGGGCATCGAGGACGTCGCGGGCACGCTGCGCGTCGTGGACAAGCTCGACAAGATCGGCCCGGCGAAGGTCGCCGCCCTGCTCGTCGACGCCGGGCTCTCCCAGGAGCAGGCCGACGCCGTGCTGCGCCTGGCCCAGATCCGCACCGAGGACGCCTCCTTCGTCGAGCAGGTGCGCGCGCTCGGCGTCGAGCACCCCGTCCTCGACGAGGGCCTGGCGGCGCTGCGGGCCGTCATCGAGACCGGGATGGCCAACGCCCCCGGCGCGATGGTCGCCGACCTGCGGATCGCGCGCGGCCTGGACTACTACACGGGCACGGTCTACGAGACCCAGGTCGTCGGCCACGAGGACTGGGGCAGCTTCTGCTCCGGCGGGCGCTACGACACCCTCGCCACCGACGGGCGCACGACCTACCCGGGCGTGGGGATCTCCATTGGCCTGTCCCGCCTGCTCGCGCTGCTCCTGCGCGAGGGGCTCGTCACGGCCACCCGCATGTCTCCGGCGGCCGTCCTCGTCGCGGTCCTCGACGAGGGGTCACGCCCCGCCTCCGTCGCCGTCGCCACCGCCCTGCGCTCGCGCGGCATCGCCTGCGAGGTCGCCCCCTCGGCGGCCAAGCTCGGCAAGCAGATCCGGCACGCCGAGCGGCGGGGCATCCCCTTCGTGTGGTTCGTCGGCGCCGGCGAGGGCGGCGACCAGGTCAAGGACATCCGCTCGGGCGAGCAGGTCGACGCCGACCCCCTCACCTGGCAGTGCCCGCCCGAGGACCTGCGTCCCCGCGTCGTCGCCGCCGGCTGACGACCACCGCGCCGTAGTCGTCGCGCTGCACGACGACGTCGGCGCTCGGCGGGGGTCGGCGACCACGGACGTCGAGCGCGAGGAGGTCGACGTACCCCCAGCGGGCGCCGTCCGCGTGCGTCGTACCGCCGGTGGGCACGACGAGCAGGTGGTGCTCACACCGCAGCAGCACGTCGACGACGGCGGCAAGGCGCATCCGGCCGGCGTCCGACTCGACCCGGGCGACGGCCGACTTGCTCCACCCGATCTCGTCGGCGAGCTCACGCTGGCTCCAGCCCTGCGCACCCCGGTGGTCGCGCAGGACCAGGCCGACGACATCGCTGATGCTGAGGTTGCCTCGCGCCTCGAGGAGCTCGTCGTGGCGCAGCGGCACCTGTGGGCCCGCTCGCACCACGCGCGGGCCCAGGGGGCGCGGCTCGTCGACGACGCCCGGGCCGTAGAGGCAGTCCAGGCAGTCGTCGCACTCGCCCGGTGCGGGGCAGAGCTCGCAGTCGAACGGGCAGGGCTCGAGCGCCTGCTCTGGCTCTCGCCCCGGGTGCCCCAGACCGGCGAGCAACGCCACGAGATCGATATCCATCGACCCATCGTGGGGCGCACGTCGACCCGCGGTTGTCGCCTCGGGCCGCCTGTGGACGAGCGCCATAACGCACGGCCGGCGGTGGAGGCCGTGACCGCGCCACCTCCCAGGGGTGCGCACCAGGTCGGACGGCTGCGGGACTAGGGCGCTGCCCCGTCCGTACGGGGCAGCGCCCTAGTCAGCCGACGACCTCCTGCGAGTGCAGCGACAGGACGACCCGCGGCGCGGGCGGGGCGAAGGGGGCAGGCAGGGGGGAGAGTGCAGCCGGTTCAGCTCACGGAGTCGGTGCCGGTGGGGCGGGGCGGGCGCAGGCCGGCGTCGCGCAGCTCGAGCAGGGCGAGGGCTCGCACGACGTCGGGGTCACGGCGGCGCCAGGCGCCGACGGGGTCGGGCGAGATGGCGGCGAGCCGCGGCATCGGCTGGCCGGCCATCGCCCGCAGGGCGAAGAGGTCGAGGTCGGCGTCGGAGTCCACGAAGCGCTGGGCCGCCGTCGCGTGCCGCACGAAGCGGTAGCGCAGGGTGCCCCAGACGAGCAGGACGAGGACGATCGGCACGACGGCGGTGACGAGCCCGAGCGCGGTAGACAGGCGCTCGACGGCGTCGACGAGGTCGCGCCCCGCGGACTCGATGTCCGTGCCGGCGCCGGCGGCCTCGCGGAAGGGTGTGGCGACCTTGTCGTCGACGAGCGGCAGGTCGTCGACGCCGTTGCCGGCGCTCGTCATCTTCTCGCGGAAGCCCGAGCCGGCGCCCTCGAGCCGTCTGCCGGGCTCGGCGAGGCGCATCGTCACGTCGTGCACGGTGCGGCCGGCCCACACCCAGCCCCACACCCACGCGATCATCAGCAGGTCGGAGGCGACCTGGGCGGTGCGGCGGGCCGGCAGGTCGGCGTAGAGCTTCATCGGGGCTCCCAGGCGGGTGGGGGGCGAAGGGGGACGAGGAGCGTCGGGTCGTGCACGGAGCACCGCGCGCCGTGCATAGAATCCCACCCTGCGGCCACGGCCGCGCCGGCGGACAACGGCGTCCTGCCGGCTTCACCGACGACGAAGGGCTCACATCCCGTGAAGATCGGCATCCCCCGCGAGGTCAAGAACAACGAGTACCGGGTGGGGATCACCCCGGTCGGCGTCCATGAGCTGGTCACGGCAGGGCACGAGGTGCTCGTCGAGTCCGGTGCGGGGCTCGGGTCGGGGCTGCCCGACGAGGACTACGTCGCGCAGGGCGCGACGATCATCGCCGACGCGGACGAGCTCTGGGGCGCCTCCGACTTGGTGATGAAGGTCAAGGAGCCCGTCGCCGAGGAGTACCACCGGCTGCGCGAGGGCCTGCTGCTCTTCACCTACCTCCACCTCGCGGCCGACCAGCCGCTCACCGACGAGCTCGTCGCGAAGGGGGTCACCGCCGTCGCCTACGAGACCGTCCAGCTGCGCTCGGGGATGCTGCCCCTGCTCTACCCGATGTCCGAGGTCGCCGGCTGCCTCGCCCCGCAGGTCGGGGCCTCGGCCCTCATGCGCGCCCACGGCGGCCGCGGGGTCCTGCTCGGCGGCGTCGGCGGCGTCGCCAACGCCAAGGTCGTCGTCCTCGGCGCCGGTGTCGCCGGCCAGAACGCCGCGAACATCGCGCTGGGCATGGGGGCCGACGTCACCCTGCTCGACACCGACCTCGACAAGCTGCGGATGAGCTTCTGGCGCTACGACAACCGCGTCCACCAGATCGCCTCCTCGGCGCTCAGCGTCCGCGAGCAGGTGCTCGGGGCCGACCTCGTCATCGGCACCGTGCTCATCCCCGGGGCGAAGGCCCCCAAGCTCGTCACCGACGAGATGGTCAGCCAGATGAAGCCCGGCTCGGTCCTCGTCGACGTCGCGATCGACCAGGGCGGGTGCTTCGAGGGCAGCCGCCCGACGACCCACGCCGACCCCACCTTCGAGGTCCACGACTCGCTGTACTACTGCGTGGCCAACATGCCCGGTGCCGTCCCCTCGACGTCGACCTGGGCGCTGACCAACGCGACCCTGTCCTACGCCGCCGCGCTCGCCGACCACGGCTGGCGCGACGCGATGCGGGCCGACCCGGCGCTTGCGGCCGGCCTCAACACCCACGCAGGTGCCGTGACCTACCAGGGCGTCGCCGACGCCTTCGACATGGCGTGCACCCCCGTCGCGGAGGTCCTCGCCTGACCCAGTCGTCAGCACCGCCCGCGGCCACCGCGATGGCCCGGGCGGTGCGCACCTGGCTGACCCACCTCGACGTCGAGCGCGGGGTCAGCCGCCACACCCTCGCCGCGTACCGCCGCGACGCGCAGCGCTACGTGCGCCATCTCGAGGCGGCGGGCGTCACCGCACCCGACGAGGTGCGCGAGGAGCACGTCGCCTCCTTCCTCGCCGACCTGCGCCGGGGGAGCGAGGAGCACCCGCCGCTCGCGGCGACCTCGGCGGCACGCACCCTCGTGGCCGTGCGCGGGCTGCACCGCTTCCTCGCGCTCGAGGGGCTCGCCGCGGACGACCCCGCCGCCGACGTCGCGCCGCCGCGGCCCCCGTCGCGTCTGCCCAAGGCCATCTCCGTCGCCGAGGTGTCGGCGCTCATCGACGCGACGGGAGCGGGGGACACCTCGTCCTCGCTGCGCGACCGCGCCCTGCTCGAGGTGCTCTACGGCAGCGGCGCGCGGATCTCCGAGGCGGTCGGGCTCGACGTCGACGACGTCGACCTCGACGCCGGGGCGGTCCGGCTCTTCGGCAAGGGCAGCAAGGAGCGCGTCGTGCCGCTCGGCAGCTACGCCACCGAGGCGGTCTCGGCGTGGCTCGTCCGCGGGCGTCCCGAGATGCTGGCGAAGGGGCGCGGCGGCCCCGCCCTCTTCCTCAACCGCCGCGGCACCCGGCTGTCGCGGCAGAGCGCGTGGGCGATCATCAGCGCGACGGCCGGCCGGGCCCGGCTGCGGGGCGAGATCTCGCCGCACACCCTGCGCCACTCCTTCGCCACCCACCTGCTCGACGGCGGCGCCGACGTCCGGGTCGTCCAGGAGCTGCTCGGCCACGCCTCGGTGACGACGACCCAGATCTACACGATGGTCACCGTGCAGCAGCTGCGCGAGGTCTACGCGCAGAGCCACCCCCGCGCCCGGTGAGACGACGCGCCCCCGCGCCGGAGGGGACGGAGCGCCCCGGCGCTCGCCGACCAGGAGACCCACCGGCGCCGCTGGTAGGGTCGCCTCGATCAGCGTGAGGCTGACCGACGTACGGCGATGGAGTGATCAGCACGTGGCACCAGAGGTGACGCCGCCGCTCGAGCTCGAGCACGGCACGGTCCAGGTCGGCCCCACGGGTCGACCTCTCCCCGACTTCCCGGAGCCCGCTCCGCTGACCGCGCACGGCCCGGCGCGCATCATCGCGATGTGCAACCAGAAGGGCGGCGTCGGCAAGACGACGACGACGATCAACCTCGGCGCCGCGCTCGCCGAGCTCGGTCGCAAGGTCCTTCTCGTCGACTTCGACCCCCAGGGCGCGCTCTCCGTGGGTCTCGGCGTGCCGACCCACACCCTCGACGTGACGATCTACAACCTCCTCGTCGAGCGCCGTCACGACATCCGCGAGGTCATCCAGCGCACGAACGTCCAGGGCCTCGACGTCGTCCCGGCGAACATCGACCTCTCCGCGGCCGAGGTGCAGCTCGTCGGCGAGGTCGCCCGCGAGCAGATCCTCGCCCGGGTCCTGCGCCCCGTCCTCGACGACTACGACGTCGTGCTCATCGACTGCCAGCCCAGCCTCGGGCTGCTCACCGTCAACGCCCTCACGGCGGCGCACGGCGTCATCATCCCGCTCGAGACCGAGTACTTCGCGATGCGCGGCGTCGCCCTGCTCGTCGAGACCATCGAGAAGATCCAGGACCGGCTCAACCCGCGCCTGGAGATCGACGGCATCCTCGCGACGATGTACGACGGCCGGACCCTGCACAGCCGCGAGGTCGTCAGCAGCGTCGTCGACCACTTCAGCGAGCGCGTCTTCCACACGGTCATCTCGCGCACCGTGAAGTTCCCCGACGCCACGCTCGCCGCCGAGCCGATCACGACGTACGCGACGGCGCACAACGGCGCCAACGCCTACCGCCAGCTCGCCCGCGAGCTCATCGCCCGCGGTGGGGCTGCCTGAGCCGATGACCGAGCTCCCGGCACTCGACCCGGCGCTGCTCGACCCGCCCGCGGCGGTCCCCGCCGAGACCGAGGCCGTCCCAGGGGGAGTGATCACCCGGCGGGCCGCCTCGCAGGCCTTCACCGTCCACCTCGAGAACTACGAGGGTCCCTTCGACCTCCTCCTCGGGCTCATCAGCAAGCACCAGCTCGACATCACCGAGATCGCGCTGGCCAAGGTCACCGACGAGTTCATGGTGCACCTGCGGGCGATCCGCGAGAGCCAGGCCGAGCTCGACCTCGGCCAGACCTCGGAGTTCCTCCTCGTCGCCGCGACCCTGCTCGACCTCAAGGCCGCCCGGCTGCTGCCGACGAGCCGCGAGGACGACGAGGAGGACCTCGCCCTCATCGAGGCCCGCGACCTGCTCTTCGCCCGGCTGCTGCAGTACCGCGCCTTCAAGGAGGTCGCCGGTCGCTTCGCCGCCGAGCTGAGCCGCAGCGCGCGGATGACGCCCCGTCAGGCCGGGCTGGAGCCCCAGCTCGCCAGCCTGCTGCCCGAGCTCGTCATCACGATCACCCCCGAGCAGCTGGCGATGATCGCCGCCCGTGCGCTCACCCCGCGCGAGGAGCCGACGGTCGGCCTGGCCCACCTCCACGCGCCGACGGTGAGCGTCGTCGAGCAGGCGGGCATCGTCGCCGAGCGGCTGCGCGAGCACGGGTCGGCGTCCTTCCGCACCCTCGTGCGCGACGCCGACTCCACGCTCGTCGTCGTCGCCCGCTTCCTCGCCCTGCTCGAGCTCTTCCGTGAGCAGGCGGTGACCTTCGAGCAGCCCGAGGCGCTCGGCGAGCTCACGGTGCGCTGGGTCGGCGCCCAGGACGGCGACGTGCAGGTGAGCGACGAGTTCGACGAGGCCGACCTCGAGCGGTCCGCCGCGCAGGAGATCCCGGCCGCTGCGACCGCCGAGGAGACCCCGGCGGGCGCGACCCCCGAGCAGGACGACGCCGGCCCTCGGCCCGTCGAGGCAGGAGACCCGCGATGAGCACGACCGACGAGATCGCCCCGGACGCACCCGACGAGGGCGGCCAGCTCGCCCTCGACGTCGACGAGCTGCCCGGTGGGGCGAAGGGGGCCGTCGAGGCGGTCCTCATGGTCGTCGAGGAGCCGGTGAGCGAGGTCGCCCTCGCCTCCGCCCTCGAGGTCACCGTCGAGACGGTGCGCGACGCCCTCGCCGAGATCGAGGCCGAGCTCGCCGACGGCACCCGCGGGTGGACCATCCGCTCCGTCGCCGGCGGCTGGCGCCTGTACTCGCACCCCGCGTACGCATCGGTCGTCGAGCGCTTCGTGCTCGACGGGCAGCAGGCCCGGCTCACCCAGGCCTCGCTGGAGACGCTCGCCGTCATCGCCTACCGCCAACCCATCTCCCGGGCCCGGATCAGCGCGGTGCGCGGGGTGAGCGTCGACGGCGTCGTGCGCACCCTGCTCACCCGTGGGCTCATCACCGAGGTCAGCCACGACGGCGAGTCCGGCTCGACCCTGTACGGCACCACCGACTCATTCCTCGAGCGGATGGGGCTGCAGTCGCTCGACGACCTGCCGCCCATCGCTCCCTACCTGCCGGAGGCAGACATGATCGACGAGCTCGCAGAGCAGGGCCGGGCATGAGCCCCGCCGACGGACAGCGCCGCGGTGGCGGGGGCGGCGGCCGACGTCAGGGGGGCCCCGGAGGCTCCCGACCGGGTGGTCAGGGGAGCTCGCGCCAGGGCGGCGGCCCGCGCCGTGGCCGCCCCGACGGCGGCAACCGCGGCACGACCGGGCGCTCACGCCAGGGCCAGCCGACGATCGCCCCGCAGCCTCGATCTGCACCTGAGGTCGACGTCCATGCGCCCGACGGCGTGCGCCTGCAGAAGCTGCTCGCCGGGGCGGGCGTCGGCTCGCGGCGCGCCTGCGAGGAGCTCATCGCAGCGGGCCGGGTGCAGGTGGACGGCCAGGTCGTCACCGAGCTCGGGATCCGCGTCGACCCCTCGAGCCAGACCGTCCACGTCGACGGGGAGCGGGTCCAGCTCGACGAGAGCCGGGTCTACCTCGCCTTCAACAAGCCCCTCGGCGTCGTCACGACGATGTCGGACGACCTCGGCCGTCCGTCGGTGGGCGACTACGTCGCGGAGCGCCCCGAGCGCCTCTTCCACGTCGGCCGGCTCGACGCCGACACCGAGGGCCTGCTGCTCCTCACCAACGACGGCGACCTCGCCCACCGCCTGCAGCACCCCCGCTATGGGGTGCTCAAGACCTATGTCGCCCAGGTGTCCGGCCCCGTGCCCCGCGACCTCGGCAAGACGCTGCGCGCCGGTGTCCAGCTCGAGGACGGACCGGTGAAGGTCGACTCCTTCTCCGTCGTCGCCTCGACCCCCGGCAAGGCGGTCGTCGAGATCGTCCTGCACGAGGGCCGCAACCACATCGTGCGCCGGCTCATGGAGGAGGTCGGGCACCCCGTGCTCACCCTCACCCGGGTGCAGGTCGGCCCCGTCGAGCTCGGGCAGACGAAGTCCGGCCGCTGGCGGGCGCTCAGCCGGCGTGAGATCGGCCAGCTGTACAAGGCGGTCGGCTTGTGAGCAGCGGCGCCGAGGCGCTCCCGCAGGTCTGGATCATCGGCACCGGTCTCATCGGCGCGTCGATCGGTCTCGCCCTGCGCCGCGCGGGTGCGGAGCCCGTCCTGCAGGACCAGTCGGTGACGGCGATGACCCTCGCCCGGGACCTCGGCGCGGGCCGGCTCGGGCCGCGCCTGGGGTACGACGACGACGGCCACCCGGAGCCCGACCTCGTCGTCGTCGCGACCCCGCCGGACATCACCCCGGCGGTCGTGGCCGACGCGCTGCGCCGCTGGCCGGGGGCGACGGTCACCGACGTCGCCTCCGTCAAGGGAGTCATCCGGCACGACCTCGTGCGTCTGGGCGCACCCCTGGAGCGCTACGTCGGCTCGCACCCGATGGCCGGGCGCGAGCGCAGCGGGGCCATCGCCGCGCGACCCGACCTCTTCGAGGGCCGGGCCTGGGTGGTCTGCGCCGACGAGGGCACCGAGCCCGCCGCGGTCGAGCGCGTCGAGCGCGTCGCCCGGGCCGTCGGGTCGGTCGTCAGCCGGCTCACGCCCGACGAGCACGACGCCGCCGTCGCCGCCGTCTCGCACGTGCCCCAGCTCGCCGCGAGCCTTGTCGCCGCCCGCCTCGAGCCGCTGAGCGAGCACGCGGTCGGCCTGGCCGGCCAGGGCGTGCGCGACGTCACCCGGATCGCGGCGAGCGACCCCGGGCTGTGGACCCAGATCCTCGCCGGCAACGCCGGCTCCGTGCGGGCCGTGCTCACCAGCCTGCGCGACGAGCTCGACGGCGTCATCGGCGCGCTCGGAGACCTCGAGCACGGCCTCGACGAGGACGCGCCGGGGGCCCGGGCCGTCCTCGCCCGCGCCATCGCCGACGGCAACGCCGGGCACTCCCGGATCCCGGGCAAGCACGGCGCCGCGCCCACGGCCTACACGCTCGTCAGCGTCGTCGTCGACGACCGGCCCGGCGAGCTCGCCCGGCTCTTCGCCGACATCGGCGAGGCCGGCATCAACCTCGAGGACCTGCGCCTCGACCACGGCCTGGGCCTGCCCTTCGGCGTCGCGGAGGTCTCCGTCGTGCCGGCCGCCGCCGGCCCGCTCGAGGACGCCCTGCTGGCCCGGGGCTGGCAGCTGCACTCCTGAGCCCCGCCTAGGATCGACACCCATGAGCGCCCCCTTCGTCGTCGCCGTCGACGGTCCCTCCGGGTCCGGCAAGTCCAGCGTCTCCCGGGCCGTCGCCGCCCACCTCGGGGGCGGCTACCTCGACACCGGGGCGATGTACCGCGCCCTCACGTGGTGGTGCCTCGAGTCCGGTGTCGACCTCACCGACCTCGACGCCGTCGCCGCGGCCGCACGGGACCTGCCGCTCGCGATGAGCGCCGACCCGGCCGAGCCCGGGGTCCTCGTCGGCGACGAGGACGTCACCGAGGCGATCCGTACCTCGCAGATCAGCGCGCAGGTCTCTGCCGTCGCCACCAACCCCGGGGTCCGCGTCGCCCTCCAGGAGCAGCAGCGCGATCTCATCACCGTCATCGGCGACGAGCAGGGCAGCGTCGTCGCCGAGGGGCGTGACGTGACGACCGTCGTCGCCCCCGACGCCGACGTGCGTCTGCTCCTCACCGCGAGCGAGGAGGCCCGACTGCGCCGGCGCACCGTCGAGCTGCACGGCGGCGCCGACGAGCAGACGCTGGAGGCGACCCGCGACGAGGTCGTGCGTCGTGACCGCGACGACTCGACGGTCTCGCAGTTCCTCGTCGCCGCCGACGGGGTGCTCACGCTCGACACCTCCGAGATGACCTTCGAGGAGAGCGTGGCGGCCGCGATCGCCGCCGTCGACGCGGTGCGCTCCGCGGGCTGACCGGGCGCCGACGCGCCCGGGCGGACCGCTGGGGTCCACGGGGCTGCGACAATGGGGGTGGACACGGGCCGACCCGGCCGGTCCGCCCCCTTCGCCTCGACCCGCCAGGAGAGACCCGTGGACAGCCAGAGCCCGAAGCCCGCCGACCTCGGCGCCGCCGACGACGAGGGCGTCGAGCGCGTGCTGCGTGCGGGGCTCGAGGACTTCGAGCTCACGCCCGAGGACCAGGCGCTCGTCGACGGCTTCCAGGAGCAGCCCGACGAGCTCTACGAGGGCGAGCTGCCCGTCGTCGCGATCGTCGGCCGCCCGAACGTCGGCAAGTCGACCCTCGTCAACCGCATCCTGCGCCGCCGGGAGGCCGTCGTCGAGGACGTGCCCGGCGTCACCCGTGACCGCGTCGCCTACGAGGGCGAGTGGTCCGGGCGCCGCTTCACGATGATCGACACCGGCGGCTGGGAGGCCACCGCCACCGGCATCCACCTCAAGGTCGCCGAGCAGGCCGAGGTCGCCATCGACATGGCCGACGTCGTCCTCTTCGTCGTCGACGCGACCGTCGGCGCGACCGACGACGACGAGGCGGTCGTGCGCCTGCTGCGCCGCGCCGGCAAGCCCGTCGTCCTCGTCGCCAACAAGGTCGACGACATGCGCATGGAGGGCGAGGCCGCCGCGCTGTGGAACCTCGGCCTCGGTCAGCCCTGGCCCGTCTCCGCCCTGCACGGCCGCGGCAGCGGTGACGCCCTCGACGCCGTCCTCGAGGTGCTCCCGGACCGCTCGATGGTCGCCGAGCCGATGCCGGTCGGCGGCCCGCGCCGCGTCGCCCTCGTCGGCCGCCCGAACGTCGGCAAGTCCTCGCTGCTCAACAAGCTCGCCGGCGAGGAGCGCGTCGTCGTCGACAACGTCGCGGGCACGACCCGCGACCCGGTCGACGAGCTCGTCGAGCTCGGCGGGCGCACCTGGCGCTTCGTCGACACGGCCGGCATCCGGCGCCGCGTCCACCAGACGAAGGGCGCCGACTTCTACGCCTCGCTGCGCACGCAGACCGCGCTCGAGAAGGCCGAGGTCGCCGTCGTGCTCATCGACGCCGAGGAGGCCATCGCCGAGCAGGACCTGCGCGTCATCAGCCAGGTCGTCGAGACCGGCCGTGCCCTCGTCATCGCCTACAACAAGTGGGACCTGCTCGACGAGGAGCGGCGCTACTACCTCGAGCGCGAGATCGAGCGCGAGCTCGTCCAGGTGCAGTGGGCGCCGCGCGTCAACCTCTCGGCGCGCACCGGCCGCCACGTCGACAAGCTGGTGCCGGCCCTCGACGTCGCGCTGACGTCGTGGGACACCCGCGTGCCGACCGGCCGGCTCAACGCCGTCATGGGCGAGATCGTCTCCGGCCACCCGCACCCGGTGCGCGGCGGCAAGCAGCCCCGCATCCTCTTCGCGACGCAGGCCTCGACCCGTCCGCCGCGCTTCGTCGTCTTCGCGTCCGGCTTCATCGAGGCCGGGTACCGCCGCTTCCTCGAGCGTCGGCTGCGCGAGGAGTTCGGCTTCGAGGGCACGCCCGTCGAGATCTCCGTGCGGGTGCGCGAGCGCCGTCGTCGCGAGCGCTGAGCCGGTCCGCGGCCCCCGTCGTCACGGGCGAAGGGGGCCGACCCGCGGCCCGACCCGGGCCGATTACGAAGACGCGGGACGGCTGAGTTAGAGTGACTTCGCTCCGGCGACGGGGCGGCTTCACAGCACACCGGGATGTGGCGCAGCTTGGTAGCGCACTTGACTGGGGGTCAAGGGGTCGCAGGTTCAAATCCTGTCATCCCGACGGCGTGCAGAGCACGAGACGAGGCCCGGTGGACCACATGGTCCACCGGGCCTCGTCGTGTCCCCGGGCGCGATCTCACGACGTCCGCGGCGGCGCGAGAGCGCCGAGGAGCCCGACCCCCGCGGCCACGAGGACGGCGGTGCGCAGGCCCGCGCCCGAGGCGAGCGCGCCGAGGGCGAGCGAGCCGGCCGCCTGGCCGAGCGCGAGCACGAGGAAGGCGATGCCGACGCCCGCGGACGGCTCGTCGGGGTACACCCGAGTGCCGCCCAGGAGGAGCAGGCCGGACATCGCGATGTAGGAGCCACCGAAGACGGCGGCCGCGGGATGGGTGATCGCGGGCGTGCCGGGGGCGAGCGCGAGGACGGCGGTGGCGCCCGCCAGCGCGACCGTCGTCGTGGTCCACGCCCTCGCCGGGCCCAACCGGGCCTCGAGGTCGCCCGCGGCGGCGCCGAGCACCCCGAGGGCGCCGAGCAGCACCCAGGCCAGACGGGCGGTCTCGGTGCCCGTGCCGCCCTCGGTGACGAGGAGGTCGAGCCCGAAGGTCCACACCGCCGCGCTCGCCAGGCCCATGACGGCAGCGCCGAGGAGCAGTCGTCCGGCCCCGACCGGCAGCAGGGGGCGGGGGAGCAGGGACGGCGACGACGCTCCGCGCTCGCGTGACGGCGGGACGACCCGGGCCGCCCACAGGGTCGTCGCGGCGGCGAGGAGGGCGAAGACCGCCCACGCGGCCCGCCAGCTGTCCTGCGCGACGAGCGCGACGGGTCCGGCTACGGCGACACCCAGCCCCGTGCCGGCGTTGACGACCGCCTGCGTGCGATCGCGGTGTGCCGCCCGGACGGTGCGGGCGACGGCGTGCGCCAGCGGGGGAGAGGCGACGCCCGTGCTCGCGCCGGCGAGCAGCACCCCGGCGCCGAGGACGGCCGAGGTCGGGGCCAGGGCGACGAGTGCCGTGCCTGCGGTGGCGACCGTGCCGGCGGCCACGGCCACCCGACGGGCGCCGAGGCGCGGGGTGAGCACCGTCGCGGCGACCACGGCGAGGCAGTACGCGACGTAGGAGCCGGACGCGACGGCTCCGGCGGCCGTGGGGCCGAGGTCGAAGTCCTCGCGGAAGGCCGGCACGAAGAGCCCGTAGGCGAAGCGGGCCAACCCGTAGCAGACCCCGACGAGGCACATCCCCACCGCCGCGAGCCGGATCGCCGACGGGTCGTCGGGCGCGGTGCGGTGCGCCTCGTTGATGGGTGACTTCACAGATCGGTGAACCATCGCCTCGACGCTACACCGGTCTGTGAGATGGTGGTGTGTGGAGGAGAACGGTCGGACGGCCGTCGAGCGACGACGAAGGGGGAGCGATGGCACCCACGACGAGCCCGGGCGTCGACCTCACACCGGGCGCACGCCGGATCCTCGAGACCGCCTCAGAGCTCTTCTACCGGCGCGGGATCCACGCCGTCGGGGTCGACACGATCGCCGCGGAGTCCGGCGTCACCAAGCGCACCCTCTACGACCGCTTCGGGTCCAAGGACGCGCTGGTCGTCGCCTACCTCCGGGGTCGCCACGAGCAGTGGTGGGGGCGACTGCAGGAGCGGCTGGTCGATGCCGACGCCCCCCGGGTGCTCGCCGTCGTCGAGGCCTACGCGCACGACCCGCTCCCGGTCGACCGCGGCTGCGGGTTCCTCAACGCCGCGGCCGAGCTGCCCACGGACCACGCCGGTCTCGACGTCGTGCGCGAGCACAAACGAGCCGTGCGCGACCTCCTCGAGCGGCTGCTGTGCGAGGACGGCCTCGGCGGCGACGACCCGGCCGGCCTGGCCGAGCACGTCTTCCTCCTGCTCGAAGGGGGAGTGGCTCACCGCGGGGTGGACCCGCGGGTGCAGCAACGGGCCGCCGAGCTCGTGGTAGAGCTCGTCGACCCGTCGTCGACCTGATCCCTCGCCGGGTCGGGGGCTGTCAGCGCGGCGTGGCGGCGCGGACGGTCGGGGGACCGGCGCTCTCGTCGGTGCTCAGGGCGTCGATCTCGGCGACGAGCCGCTCGAGCTCGGCGGGCTCGACCTCGACCTGCGCCTCGTCCAGGCCCTCGCGCAGCTTGTCGGCGATCTTCGTCTCGCCGGCGCTGTAGTCCCAGGAGGTCGCGGTGTCCACGGCGTTCTGGGCGGCCTCGCGTGCGGCGTCGAGCTCTTCCACGCTGTACTCGCTCACGTCTGTCTCCTTCGGGTCGGGTGCCCCGGTGGCCCCGGGGCTGCCGACCCTACGGTCGTGCGGAGGCGCAGCGGGGCGTCAGGGGGGACCCCGGAGCCGTGCTCAGCCGTCGAGCTCGAGGCGGTACCCCATCCCGGCCTCGGTGAGCAGGTGGCGCGGGTGCGCCGGGTCGGGCTCGAGCTTCTTGCGCAGCTGCGAGACGTACAGGCGCAGGTACCCGGTGTCGGCGACGTGCTCGCTGCCCCAGATGCTCGTCAGCAGGGTCTGCCGGGTGACGAGGCGGCCGGGGTTGCGCACGAGGATCTCGAGGACCTGCCACTCGGTGGGGGTGAGGCGGACGTGCTGACGGCCGCCCTCCCCTTCGCGCACGACGCTGCGGGCCGCGAGGTCGACCGTCACCTCGCCGAGGCGCACCGCCGGGGTCTCGGCGGCCTGGGGGACGCGCCGGGTGAGGGCGCGCACCCGGGCGAGCAGCTCGTCGACGGCGAAGGGCTTGGTGACGTAGTCGTCGGCGCCCGCGTCGAGCGCCTCGACCTTGTCGGCCGAGCCGGCCCGGCCGGAGACGACGAGGATCGGGGCCTGCGACCAGCCCCGGATGGCGTGGATGACCTCGACGCCGTCGAGCCGGGGCATCCCGAGGTCGAGCAGGACGAGATCGGGCTGCTGGTCGACGGCCGCGGCGACCGCCTGGGCGCCGTCGAGCGCGGTGACGACGTCGTACCCCTTCGCCGTGAGGGTGATGCGCAACGCGCGCAGGATCTGCGGGTCGTCGTCGGCGACGAGGATCTTCACCGGGCCTCCTGCGAGGGGTCGTGGACGGGGAGGGAGACGACCATGGTGAGGCCTCCGCCGGGCGTGTCCTCCGGCGTGAGCCGGCCGTGCATGCCCTCGACGAAGCCGCGCGAGAGCGCCAGACCGAGCCCGAGACCCGTCGTGTTGTCGGTGTCGCCGAGCCGTTGGAAGGGAAGGAAGACCTCGTCGCGCCGGTCCTGCGCGATGCCCGGGCCACGGTCGGCGACGCGGATCTCCAGCCGCCCGCCGAAGGTGCTCGTCGACACGAGCACGGGCTCGTCCGGCGGTGAGTGCCGCACCGCGTTGGTGAGGAGGTTGACGACGACCCGCTGGAGGAGCACCGGGTCGGCGAGCACCTCGACCTCGTCGTGGGCGAGCGCGAGGCGCACCTGCGCGGGGCCGAGACCGAGCTCGTCGAGCGCCGGCGCGATCGCCTCGGCCGGGTCGGTGGGCGTCGTCGCGATGGTGAGCACGCCCGAGCTGAGCCGGCTGACGTCGAGCAGGTCGGACATGAGCGCCGACAGCGCGGCCAGGCTCTCCTCGGCGGTGTCGAGCAGCTCGCGGCGGTCCTCCTCGCGCAGATCCGGCCCCGCCGCCCGCACCCCGCCGACCGCGGCGGTGGCCGCTGCGAGCGGGCGGCGCAGGTCGTGGCTCAGGGCCGACAGCAGGGCGCCGCGGACCCGGTCCGAGGCGGCGATGGGCTCGATCTCGCGGGCGGTCTCGGTGAGGCGCTGGTGCTCGAGGGCCGCGGTGAGCTGGGCGGCGACGACGCCGAGCAGCCGGCGCTCGCTCGCGGCCACCTCGCCGGTGAGCTCGAGGGTCGTGCCCGGCGCGAGGTCGAGGGTGCTCACGGGCGCGGAGCCGGCGAGGTCGACCTCCCCGGCGCTCGCGAGCACCTCCTCGCCCGCGAGGACCCGGGCCCCGCGCAGGTGGAGCGCCTCGCGGGTCTGGTCGACGAGGGCCTGGACCGCGTCGTCGCCGCGCACGACGCTGCCGGCGACGGTCTGGACGAGCTCGGACTCCGCCGCCGCCCGTCGCGCCGTGCGCGAGCGTCGGGCTGCGCGGTCGACGACGACGCTCACGAGTGCCGCGATGGTCACGTAGAGGAGCAGCGCGAGGAGGTGCAGCGGGTCGGCGATCGTCACCGTGTAGAGCGGGTCGATGAAGAAGAAGTCGAGCGTGACCGCCGAGAGCACCGCGGCGAAGAGCGCGGGCCACAGCCCGCCGACGAGCGCGACGACGACGACGAGCAGCTGGTAGCTGAGGACGTCGCTCGTGATCGACTCCGGGCTGCGCAGCGCGACGAGCAGCCAGGTGAGCAGCGGGCCGCCCAGGAGCGCGAGGAGCATCCCGAGGGCCCGTCGGCGCAGGCTGAGCGCGCCCCCGACCGGCGGCAGCGCGAAGCGACCACCTGCCGCCGAGTGCGTGACGATGTGGACGTCGATGTCGCCGGACTCGCGCACCACCGTCGCGCCGATGCCCGGGCCGGTGAGGGCGGCCGCGAGCCGGCCCCTGCGGCTCACCCCGATGACGAGCTGGGTGGCGTCGACCGACCGGGCGAAGTCGACGAGCGCAGCCGGCACGTCGTCGCCCACGACCTGGTGGTAGCTGCCGCCGAGCTGCTCGACGAGGGCCCGCTGCTCCACGAGCGCCGCGGGGTCCGGGGCCCGCAGCCCGTCCTGGGCCGTGACGTGGACCGCGTGCAGCCCCCCGCCGGACGACCGTGCGGCGATCCGTGCACCGCGGCGCAGGAGCGTCTCGCCCTCCGGCCCGCCGGTGAGCGCGACGACGACGCGCTCGCGGGCCTGCCAGGTCGTGTCGATGTCGTGCTCGTCGCGGTAGCGCCGCAGCGCCTCGTCGACCTCGTCGGCCAGCCACAGCAGGGCGAGCTCGCGCAGCGCGATGAGGTTGCCGAGCCGGAAGTAGTTCGACAGCGCGGCGTCGACGCGCTCGGCCGGGTAGACGACCCCGCCGAGGAGCCGGTCGCGCAGCGCCTGCGGGGCGAGGTCGACGACCTCGACCTGGTCGGCCCGGCGCAGGAAGGCGTCGGGCGTCGTCTCGGACTGCGGCACACCGGTGATCTGCTCGACGACGTCGTGGAGCGACTCGATGTGCTGGATGTTCACCGTCGTGATGACGTCGACCCCGGCGTCGAGCAGGGCGTCGACGTCCTGCCAGCGCTTCGCGTGGTGCGAGCCCGGGGCGTTCGTGTGCGCGAGCTCGTCGACGAGGGCGACCTGCGGGGCGCGGGCGAGCACCCCCTCGAGATCCATCTCGGCGAGCTCGAGCCCCCGGTGGGTGACGAGGGTGCGCGGCACGACCTCGAGCCCCTCGACCATCGCGGCGGTCGCCGCGCGGCCGTGCGTCTCGACGAGCCCGACGACGACGTCGCGCCCGTCGGCGCGCAGCCGGCGCCCCTCCTCGAGCATCGTGCACGTCTTGCCGACGCCGGGGGCGGCGCCGAGCAGCACCCGCAGCCGTCCCCGGGTCATCTCACTCCTCCAGCTCGTCGAGGGACAGGTTAAGCGCGAGGACGTCGACGGCGGGGTCGCCGAGATATCCGAGGTCCCGGCCCCGGGTGTGCTCGGCGACGAGCCGGCGCACCTCGGCCTGCGGCAGACCGCGCTCCCGTGCCACGCGTGGCACCTAGATCTGCGCGTACTGCGGGCTGATGTGCGGGTCGAGGCCCGAGGCGGACGCGGTGACGGCGTCGGCCGGGACGGCCGAGGTCGCCACCCCTTCGCGCCCGGCGACCTCCGCACGCCGCTCGCGGATCGTCGCGACGAGACCCGGGTCCTGCGGCCCGAGGTTGGAGCCGCCGGAGGCTCTCCCGTCGTAGCCGTCACCGGCGGCCGAGGGCCGCGACTGGAAGTAGCCGGGCAGGGCGACACCCTTCGCGTCGGTGAAGGACTGGCCGAGCAGGGAGGAGCCGACGACACGGCCGTCGCGGTCGTGCACGAGCGAGCCGTCGGCCCGGCCGGGCACGACGAGCTGGGCGGCCGCGGTGACGGCGCCGGTGTAGCCCAGGCCGAGGACGAGGGTGAGCAGGAGCAGGGCGCGGGTCGCGACCCACAGGGTGCGGGCGGTGCCGCGGGCGAGGAGGGGCATGAGGGGTTCCTTGGGTCTCAGAAGCCGGGCAGGAGGCGGACGAGCTGGTCGATGAGCCAGATGCCGACGAAGGGGGTGATGACCCCGCCGATCCCGTAGACGGCGAGGTTGCGGCCGAGGACCTCGGCCGCGGGACGCGGTCGGTAGCGCACCCCGCGCAGGGCGAGGGGTACGAGCGCGACGATGACGACGGCGTTGAAGATCACCGCGGAGAGCACGGCGGAGGCGGGGGAGTGCAGGTGCAGGACGTCGAGTGCCTCGAGGCCGGGGAAGACCCCGGCGAACATCGCCGGGATGATCGCGAAGTACTTCGCGACGTCGTTGGCGATCGAGAAGGTCGTCAGGGCACCGCGGGTGAGGAGCAGCTGCTTGCCGATGGCGACGATCTCGATGAGCTTCGTCGGGTCGGAGTCGAGGTCGACCATGTTGCCGGCCTCCTTGGCCGCTGACGTGCCCGACGCCATGGCCACGCCGACGTCGGCCTGCGCGAGCGCGGGCGCGTCGTTCGTGCCGTCCCCCGTCATCGCGACGAGCTGGCCGCCCTCCTGCTCCCGACGGATGTAGGCGAGCTTGTCCTCGGGCGTGGCCTCGGCGAGCACGTCGTCGACGCCCGCCTCGGCCGCGATCGCGGCAGCAGTGAGGGGGTTGTCGCCGGTGATCATCACCGTGCGGATGCCCATCGCCCGCAGCTCGGCGAAGCGCTCGACGAGTCCGTCCTTGACGACGTCCTTGAGGTGCACCACCCCGAGGACGCGGCCCGCCCCCTGGGGCGCGAGGGTCGCGACGACGAGCGGTGTCCCGCCCGAGCCCGAGATCCGCTCGACGTGGGCGTCGAGCTCGGCCCGTGCCGGCCCGACCGGGGCGGAGCCGGCCGCGTCGAGCCAGGCGAGGACCGCGCTCGCCGCGCCCTTGCGCACCTGGGTGCCGTCGGGCAGGTCCAGCCCCGACATGCGGGTCTGGGCGGTGAAGGGGACGACCTCGCCGCCGGGCACGAGGGCGGGGTCGACCCCGCCCTGGCGGGCGAGGTCGAGGATCGACGCGCCCTCGGGGGTCGGGTCGCCGCCGGAGGAGAGCACCGCGGCCTCGACGAGCGCTCCGGGCGCCACGCCGTCGAGCGCGACGAAGGCGCTCGCGCGGCGGTTGCCGTAGGTGATGGTGCCGGTCTTGTCCAGGAGCAGGGTCGTCACGTCGCCCGCTGCCTCGACGGCCCGCCCGCTCATCGCGAGGACCCCGCGCTGGACGAGCCGGTCCATGCCGGCGATGCCGATCGCCGACAGCAGCCCGCCGATGGTCGTCGGGATGAGGCAGACGAGCAGGGCGACGAGGACGGCGACGCTGGCCGGCTCGGCGACGAGGGAGGCGACGGGGTTGAGCGTCAGCACGACGACGACGAAGACGATCGACAGCGAGGCGAGGAGGATGTTCAGCGCGATCTCGTTCGGCGTGCGCTGACGTGAGGAGCCCTCGACGAGCGCGATCATCCGGTCGACGAAGGTCTCGCCCGGGCGCGAGGTGATCTGCACGACGACCCGGTCGGACAGCACGCGCGTGCCCCCGGTCACCGCGGACCGGTCGCCGCCGGACTCGCGCACGACCGGCGCCGACTCGCCGGTGATCGCCGACTCGTCGACGCTGGCGATGCCGTGGATGACGTCGCCGTCACCGGGGACGAGCTCGCCGGCGCTCACGACGACGACGTCGCCGACGGTGAGGTCGGCGGAGGACACCTCGCGGGTGGCGGTGCGCTCGGCCCCGGGGTCGGCCGGGTCGTAGCCGGTGACGAGGTGGGCCGTCGTGCTCGTGCGGGTGGCCCGCAGCGAGTCCGCCTGGGCCTTGCCGCGGCCCTCCGCGACCGACTCGGCGAGCCCGGCGAAGAGGACGGTGAGCCACAGCCACAGGGCGACGAGTGCCGCGAAGGACCCGGGCATCGACGAGCCGCCGGAGCTGGCCGGTCCGCCGGTGAGCGGCTCGACGACCGCGGTGAGGGTCGTCAGCGCGGCACCGACCCATACGACGAGGATGACCGGCGTGTGCCACAGCGTCCGCGGGTCGAGCCGGCGCACCGCGCCGGGCAGGGCGGCGCGCAGCTGGGCCGGGGTGAGGGTGCGCCGAGGCACGGGCCGTGCCGCGGGGGTGGCCGGGGCGGGGGTGCGGGTCGTGGTGGACATCAGAGCAGTCCTTCTGCGAGGGGCCCGAGGGTGAGGACGGGGAAGAAGACGAGGGCGGTGACGAGCACGGCCGTGCCGACGAGCAGACCGACGAAGAGCGGCCGGTGCGTCGGCAGGGTGCCCGCGGTCGCCGGGACGGGGCGCTGCGCGCCGAGGGAGCCGGCGAGGGCGAGGACGAGGACGACCGGCACGAAGCGGCCGAGCAGCATCGCGACGCCGAGAGCACCGGTGAGCCACGGCGTGCTCGCCGTGAGCCCGGCGAAGGCAGAGCCGTTGTTGTTCGCCGCCGAGGCGAAGGCGTAGACGAGCTCGGAGAGCCCGTGCGGACCTGTGTTGGCCATCGACGCCGTGACGCTCTCGCGCGCGGCCGGGATCGCCAGGCTCAGGGCGAGACCGCCGAGGACGAGCACCGGCATGACGAGGATGTACAGGCTGGCCAGCGTCATCTCGCGCGGCCCGATCTTCTTGCCGAGGTACTCCGGCGTGCGCCCGACGAGCAGCCCCGCGACGAAGACGGCGATGACGGCGACGACGAGCATCCCGTACAGCCCCGAGCCGACGCCGCCCGGTGCGATCTCGCCGAGGAGCATGTTGACCATCGGCACCATGCCGCCGAGCGCGGTGTAGCTGTCGTGCATCGAGCTCACCGCACCGGTCGAGGTGAGCGTCGTCGAGCCCGCGTGGAGGACCGACTGGGCGATCCCGAATCGCACCTCCTTGCCCTCCATCGGGGCGCCGGCCAGCTGCGGCGCGGCGCCGCGACCGCTCAGCTCGAGGTAGCCCAGGGCGCAGGTCGAGACGGCGAAGAGGGTGGCCATCGCGGCGAGGATCGCGCGCCCCTGGCGCACGTCCCCGACCATCCGCCCGAAGGCGCGCGGCAGCGAGAAGGGGATGAGCAGGATCATGAGGACCTGCAGCATCGAGACCCATCCGCTGGGGTTCTCGAAGGGGTGGGCCGAGTTCGCGTTGTAGTACCCGCCGCCGTTGGTGCCGAGCAGCTTGATCGCCTCCTGCGAGGCGACCGGGCCGCCGGGGACCGACTGCGTGCCCCCGACCAGCGTCGTCACGTCGGTGAAGCCCGCGAGGTTCTGCACCACCCCGCCGGCGACGAGGACGAGGGCCCCGACGGCGGCCAGCGGGAGCAGCACCCGCAGGGACGAGCGCACGAGGTCGACCCAGAAGTTGCCGACGGTGCTCGCCCGGTCGCCGGCCAGGCCGCGCACGAGCGCGACCGCGACCGCGATGCCCGTGGCGGCGGAGACGAAGTTCTGCACGACGAGGCCGAGGAGCTGGACCGTCGGCGACAGCGTCTCTCCCGAGTAGGCCTGCCAGTTCGTGTTCGTCACGAAGGAGATCGCCGTGCTCATCGCGACGGCGGGGTCGAGGGTCGTCGCCCCCTGCGAGAGCGGCAGCCAGTGCTGCGAGCGCAGCAGCAGGTGCAGGCCGAGGACCCCGACGAGCGAGAAGGCGAGGACGGCCCGCAGGTAGGCCTGCCAGGTCTGCCCCTGCCGGGGGTCGACGCCGAGGACCCGGTAGACCGCGCGCTCGATCCGCCAGTCGTGCTCGCTCGTGTACGTGCGGGCGAGGTGGTCGCCGACGGGGCGGTGGAGGAGGCCGAGGACGACGACGAGGGTCGCGACGGAGGCGAGGAGGAGCCAGCCCTGCATCAGAAGCGCTCCGGTGCGAGCAGGGCGAGCAGGAGGTAGCCGAGCGCGGCGACCCCGAGCACGACGGCGAGCAGCTCGACGACGATCACAGCCGCTCCACCGCCCGGGCGAGCAGGCCCACGAGGGCGAAGAGGGCGACCGCGGCCGCCAGGTAGATGAGGTCGAGCACCGTGAGGACTCCGATGGCGAGGGGAGACCGCTCGCCGGGGGCGAGCGGGCGCCGGTCGGGCGCACCTGCGATGCAACGCCTGCGGGCCGCCCCCGCGGGCCCGTCCTCACGACATCCATACGGCCCGGGGCGGTGGACCCCGGGCCGTGCTCACGGCCTGCTCACACCACCGGCGTCAGCCCGCGGATGCGGCCGCCCGTCCCATCCGCTCGACCGCCTCGACGAGGATCTCTGGCGAGGTGGCGAGGTTGAGCCGCACGTGGTCGGCGCTGCCCCGCCCGAAGTCGCGGCCACGGTTGAGCGCCACCCGGCCCTGCTCGAGGAAGACGCGCGAGGGGTCCGGCCAGCCCAGCGCCGAGCAGTCGAGCCAGGCAAGGTAGGTCGCCTCCATCGGGCGCCACGTCACCTGCGGGAGGTGCTGCGCGAGGAGGTCGCCGAGCAGCGCGCGGTTGGCGTCGAGGTCGTCGACGAGCGCGGCGAGCCAGTCCTGGCCGTCGTCGAGGGCGGCGACGTGGGCGAGGACGGCGACGTGGCTGGCCTGGTAGCCGGCGGAGGCCGGCAGCCGGCGCAGGACGTCGCGCACGTCCTCGCCGGCGACGAGGACGGCCGCCTTGTACCCGGCGAGGTTCCACCCCTTCGCCGCCGAGGTGACGACGAGGGCGCGGGAGCCGCCCGGTACCGCGAGGACGGAGGTGAAGCCGGCGCCCGGCAGCACGAGGGGGGCGTGGATCTCGTCGCTCACGACGTGGCCGTCGTGCTCGGCGGCGAGGGCCAGGAGGGCCTCGAGCTCGGCGGGGGAGTGCACGACGCCCGTCGGGTTGTGGGGGTTCGACAGCAGCACGCTCGAGCCGGGCCCGCCCTCGACGAGCGCGGCGCGGACCGTCTCGAGGTCGAGCCGGCCGTCCGCGTCGAGCGGCGCCTCGACGCGGCGCGCGCCGACGTCGCCGACGACGCTGTGGAAGGGCGGGTAGACCGGGGTGGTGATGACGACCGCGGCGCCGGGCGCGGTGACCGCCCGCAGCGCGTGCGCCACACCGGTCATGACGTCGGCGACGAGCTGCGACGCGCCCGGGTCGACGGCGACCCCGAAGGAGCAGTCGTACCACCGCGCCACCGCCTCGGGGTAGGCCGGGCCCCACGGGTAGCCGTGGTCGCCGGTCTCGGCGACCCGGGCGAGCGCCCGCACGACCGCGGGTGCTGGCATGACGTCCATCTCGGCGACCCACAGCGGCAGCACGTCGGGGTCGTAGGCGCGCCACTTCGCCGAGGTCCGGGCGCGCAGGGTGCGAAGGGGGACGTCGAGGACGGATCGGGCCATGCCTGCACTGTGCCAGCCGGGGCACCGCCTACCCTGGCCAGGTGACGACGGATCCCAGCCCGAGCGCCGCCACCCGCGGCAGCGACGTCTGGACCCTCCCCAACGCGCTGTCGGCGATGCGGCTCGTCGGCGTCCCGATCTTCTTGTGGGCGATCCTCACCCGGCACGACGGCATCGCCCTCGCGACGCTCATGCTCTCGGGGATCACCGACTACCTCGACGGCAAGATCGCGCGGCACTTCGACCTCACGTCCCGCCTCGGCGCCGTCCTCGACCCCGTGGCCGACCGGCTCTACATCTTCACGACGGTGCTCGGTCTGGCCTACCGCGACATCATCCCGTGGTGGCTCGTCGCGATCCTCGTCGGCCGCGACCTCGTCCTCGCACTCGCCGTCATCGGCGTGCGCGACGAGGCCGCCCGTGGCCTGCCGGTGCACTTCGTCGGCAAGGCGGCGACCTTCAACCTCCTCTACGCCTTCCCGCTGCTGCTGCTCGCGGTCGGCGACAGCACGCTCGCGCAGCTCGCCCGGCCGGTGGGCTGGGCCTTCGCGTGGTGGGGCGTCGGCCTCTACCTCGTCTCCGCGGCCGTCTACCTCCTCGAGGTCTGGACGCTCGCGTCGAGGAGGTCCCGTGCCGCCTAGGACCCCCCGCGCCCCGCGCACGCCGCCGCCGGGCCCCGAGGGCTCGCGTCGCCCGGACGCCTCGATGACGCTCATCACCTCGATGCTCGAGCGCCCGCTCGACCCCGGGTACCAGGCCGCGGCGGACGCGCGCGCTGCCGAGGGGCTCCCGCCGAGCACCGGCTGGCGCACCCCGGTCCTCGTCGTCTACCTGCTCATCATCGGTCTCGTCGTCGGCATCGCCGCCGCCGACCTGCGCTCGCGCGAGACGACGCGCACGCAGACCCGCGCCGAGCTCGTCGAGCGCATCCAGGCCCGCCAGGAGGTCGTCGACGAGCGCACCCGCACGGCCCGCGCGCTGCAGGCGGAGGTCGACGCCGCGACCACCTCCGTCGACCCCGACCTCGTCCAGCAGCGCACCGCCCAGGTCGAGCGGCTGCGGGTCGCCGACGGCGGTGTCGCGGTGACCGGCCCCGGGCTGCGCGTCGTCGTCGACGACGCCGAGGGGACCGGTGCCGACGGCGACGGCGACGCGCGCTCGCAGACCTCCGACGACGGACGGGTGCAGAGCCGCGACCTCCAGGTCCTCGTCAACGCGCTGTGGGCCTCGGGCGCCGAGGCCGTCGCGGTCAACGGGCAGCGCCTCACGAGCCGCTCGGCGATCCGCTTCGCCGGCGACGCGATCCTCGTCAACTTCCGCCCGCTGACCCGGCCGTACACGATCGAGGCCGTCGGCGACCCCCAGGCGATGCAGTCCCGCTTCGCGGCCGGCCCCGGGGGGGCCTACCTCACCGGTCTGCAGCAGAACTTCGGCATCGCCACGAGCAGCGGCACCGTCGACTCGATGACCCTGCCGAGCGTGGTGTCGACGACGCTGCGCAACGCCCGGCCCGCCACCGGCGGGCAGTCCACGAAGGAGACCCCATGATCCCCGCCCTCGGGCTCGTCGCCGGGCTGGTCATCGGGCTGGTGCTGCAGCCCGACGTCCCCCTCGGCCTGCAGCCCTACCTGCCCATCGCCGTCATCGCGGCGCTCGACGCCGTCTTCGGCGCGGTGCGCGCGACCCTCGACGGCATCTTCAACGACAAGGTCTTCGTCGTCTCCTTCCTCTCCAACGTCGTCGTCGCGGCCTTCATCGTCTTCCTCGGCGACCAGCTCGGGGTCGGCTCCCAGCTCTCCACCGGTGTCGTCGTCGTCCTCGGCGTGCGGATCTTCTCCAACGTCGCCTCGATCCGCCGGCACCTCTTCAGCGCATGAGCGAGCGTCCCGGAGACGTCGAGCCCGACGAGCCGCAGGAGCCCGCCGTGGAGGAGGCACCCGTGGAGGAGGCCGCCGCGCAGAAGGCCGCCGAGCCGCAGGAGCAGACCCGCAGCCCGTGGCGTCGCGTCTACCTCATGGCGCGCCCCCGGCCGACCCGGGCCAACCTCTTCGCGTTGCTGCTCGCCGCCCTGCTCGGCTTCGCCATCGCCACCCAGGTCAGCGAGACCCAGGAGCAGGGGCTCGAGGACCTGCGCCAGGACGAGCTCGTGCGGATCCTCGACGACGTCTCGCAGAACGGCGAGCGTCTCGACACCGAGATCGCCGAGCTCGAGTCCAGCCGTGACCAGCTGCGCAGCGAAGGGGGGTCCGTCGAGGCCGTCCGCAGCGCCCAGGAGCGGCTCGACGCCCTGGGCATCCTCGCCGGCACCGTCCCCGCGACCGGCCCGGGCGTCACCGT
Source organism: Janibacter sp. UYMM211 (assembly GCF_040547045.1). NCBI lineage: Bacteria > Bacillati > Actinomycetota > Actinomycetes > Micrococcales > Intrasporangiaceae > Janibacter > Janibacter sp. UYMM211. The sequence continues at coordinate 124,152 of NZ_JBEPOY010000003.1, forward strand.
GACGCTCGACGGCGACGGTGACGCGATCTCGGCGACGGTCCTGCTCGACGCGATGCAGGAGCTGCGCGACGCGGGCGCCGAGGCGATGCAGGTCGACGACGTGCGGCTCGTCGCGGGCAGCTACTTCACCGACGCCGACGGCTCGATCCAGGCCGACGGGCAGACCCTGACCCGCCCGTACACCTTCACCGTCATCGGCGACGCGCAGACGCTCAGCTCGGCGATGGAGATCCCCGGCGGCATCACCGAGTCGGTGCGCGGGCGCGGGGGGCAGGTCACCGTCACCGAGCAGGACGAGGTGTCCGTCGACGCGTTGCACCGTGTCTCGAGCCCTCGTTACGCTCGCCCCGTCCCGGAGCCCTCGGCCTCCCGGTAGGGTCACGGCACGAGCGGCCCGCCGCGTCAGCGCCACCGGACGACGACCAGCCCCGCACACGAGCACGCCCCACCACGAGCACCGAGGAGAGCCATGAGCGAGTACCCCGACGACCTGCGCTACACCACCGACCACGAGTGGGTGCGCGAGACCGCCGAGGGCGTGCGCATCGGCATCACCGGCTACGCCCAGGAGGCCCTCGGCGACGTCGTCTTCGTCAGCCTGCCGACGGTCGGCGACGAGGTGAGCAAGGGCGACTCGTGCGGCGAGGTCGAGTCCACGAAGTCGGTCTCCGACCTCTACGCCCCGCTCACGGGCACCGTGACCGCCGTCAACGAGGCGCTCGAGGGCACCCCTGAGCTCGTCAACTCCGACCCCTACGGCGACGGGTGGATGTACGAGATCACCCTCGGCGACGGCGCCGACACCAGCGAGCTCATGGACGCCGAGGCGTACCAGCAGCAGCTCGGCTGAGCCCCGCACCCCCTTCGCCCGGGCGACCGACCGCACCCGCGGTCGGTCGTCTAGGCTGACCCCACGCAACGAGCAGCCAAGGAGGACTCTCGATGACCGGCTCCGACGAGCAGGTGCCCCAGCACCGTCAGGACCCCGTCACCCAGCAGTTCACGGGTGTCGACGCGGTCGCGCCCGAGGCGCACGACCAGGTCGACCACCTGCTGAGCCGCGAGGAGCAGGCGACGGTCGAGGCGCTGCGCGCCGGCACGGCGCTGCTCATCGTGCTGCGCGGCCCCAACACGGGGGCCCGCTTCCTCCTCGACGACGCCGAGGTCACCTCCGGCCGTGGTCCGAGCAGCGACATCTTCCTCGACGACGTCACCGTCTCGCGCAAGCACGCGGTCTTCAGCCGCGGCGAGCAGGGCTTCTCGGTGCGCGACGTCGGCTCGCTCAACGGCACGTACGTCAACCGCGAGCGGATCGACGACGCGCTGCTGCGCACGGGTGACGAGGTCCAGATCGGCAAGTTCCGGCTCGTCTTCTACGCCGGCACCGCGTAGGTGACGTCCGGCCGCACCGTCGGGATCGGGGCGGTCCTCGCGGCGCTGGGCGAGACCTTCCCCGACATCTCGATCTCGAAGATCCGCTACCTCGAGGCGCAGGGGCTCATCACCCCCCAGCGCACGCCGAAGGGCTCGCGCCGCTACAGCGACGCCGACGTCGAGCGGCTGCGCTTCGTCCTCACCGCGCAGCGCGACCGCTTCTGGCCCCTCAAGGTGATCCGTGAGCACCTCGACGCGCTCGACCGTGGCCTCGTCGTCGACGAGGCCACCGGGCAGGCCCGGGCCGCGGCGCCGCCGGCGGGGGAGCTCACCGACCCCGACGTCCTCGCGCCGCGCGCCCCCCTTCGCCTCACGGCGTCCGAGCTCGCCGAGGCGGCCGGCATCGACGGGTCGACGCTGCGCGACCTCGTGAGCTACGGCCTCGTGCGCCCGGCCGGGGAGCACCACGGGCAGGACGACCTCGACGTCGCGCGCGCCGCCGCCGTCCTCGTCGCCGCGGGCATCGAGGTGCGTCACCTGCGCCCCTTCCGCACCGCCGCCGAGCGCGAGGTCGGCCTCGTCGAGCACGTGCGCGCCCAGCGCTCGGTGCATGGGCGCGGTCCGGTCGAGCCCGACCCCGGCGCGCAGGCGCGGACCGTCGCGGCCGCGTGCCTCGACCTGCACACGGCGCTCGTCCGCGCTCAGCTGCAGCACCTCGACGACTGATCGAGGTCACCCCGTCGCCCACCCCGCGCGGTCCCAGGTCGGCGGACTACGGTGGTCTCGTGATTGCACTCGATGTCCTCGGCGTCAGGGTCGAGATGCCGACCTCCCAGCCCATCGTCCTGCTCCGCGAGCGCGACGGGTCGCGCTACCTGCCGATCTGGATCGGCGCCGCCGAGGCGACGTCGATCGCCTATGCGCAGGAGGGCGTCGAGCCCCCGCGCCCGCTGACCCACGACCTGCTCGTCGACGTCGTCGAGGCGGTCGGGCGCCGGATCACCTCCGTCGAAATCGTCACCCTCGACGAGGGGGTCTTCTACGCCAACCTCGTCCTCGACGACGGCACTCGGGTCGACTCGCGCTCCTCCGACGCGATCGCCGTCGCGCTGCGCTGCGGCGCCGACGTCCTCGCGACCGAGGAGCTCGTCGCCCAGGCCGGGGTCGAGTCCTCGGAGGAGGAGGACGAGGTCGAGCGCTTCAAGGAGTTCCTCGAGGACATCAGCCCCGAGGACTTCGAGACGCCCGCGGGCGAGGGCGAGGGCGACGGGGGAGCCGACGCCGGGCCTGGCGCCGGTCCCGAGCCCGGGCGCTGAGGCTCGCGGCGGTCCTCGCCGACACCGTTTCGTGACCGACACGCCCGGGTGCGTGGACGGCTCGGTCGTTGACCGCCTCCCGGGCCCGCCGTACCGTGGAGGAGTCGCACCACAGCGGTGTGATTCCCTCGGCGGGCCCGCAGGGGCCCGTCACGCGCAGGAGGCACGGTGGACACCACGTCCCAGGACGACAAGCCGCAGCCCTCCGTGCGCGCGCAGGGCGTCCTCTTCGACGACGACCTGCCGGACCTCAGCGAGGACATCGGCTACCGCGGCCCGGCGGCGTGCAAGGCGGCCGGCATCACCTACCGCCAGCTCGACTACTGGGCCCGCACCGGGCTCGTCGAGCCCTCCGTGCGCGGGGCGCACGGCTCGGGCAGCCAGCGGCTCTACGGCTTCCGCGACATCCTCGTGCTCAAGGTCGTCAAGCGGCTGCTCGACACCGGTGTCTCGCTCCAGCAGATCCGGGTCGCCATCCAGCACCTGCGCGAGCGCGGGGTCGAGGACCTCGCCCAGATCACCCTCATGAGCGACGGGGCGAGCGTGTACGAGTGCACCTCCGCCGACGAGGTCATCGACCTCGTCCAGGGCGGTCAGGGCGTCTTCGGCATCGCCGTCGGCCGGGTGTGGCGCGAGGTCGAGGGCTCGCTCATGGAGCTGCCCTCCGAGCGCTACGACGACGTGACCGGCGAGCTCGCCGAGGTCGCCGGTGACGAGCTCGGCGCGCGCCGGCGCGCGAAGCTCGCCTGACCGCTCGCCCGTGACCCGGGCCGGGAGCCCGCTCGTCCGCGGGTGATCTCCTGCCTCGTCGCACCGCTGGTAGTCTGCGAGGCGCTGCTCACCCCGCGGGGGAGAGTCCCCGTCCACGTCGACGGGGCGCCGAAGGGGCAAACTCCCCGGAACCTCTCAGGCGCCAGGACCCCGCGGATCAGGCACCTCTGGAAGCGCCGTGCGCGTGACAGATGGGGAGGCTGACCTGCCGTGCCTGACCACCGAGGGAGCCTTCGATGAGCGCACCGTCCCTGCCCGATTTCGCCGCCCGTCACATCGGACCGCGTGAGAGCGACGTCGCGGAGATGCTCTCCGTCGTCGGTCGCCCGAGTCTCGACGCCCTGTGCGACGCCGCCGTGCCGGGGGCCATCCGGATGACCGGTGCCCTCGACGTCGAGGCCGCGACGAGCGAGCTCGCCGTCCTCGAGGAGCTGCGCGAGCTCGCCGGGCGCAACCAGGTCCTCACCTCGATGATCGGCCTGGGCTACTACGGCACGATCACCCCGCCGGTCATCCAGCGCAACGTCCTCGAGAGCCCGGCCTGGTACACGGCGTACACGCCCTACCAGCCCGAGATCTCGCAGGGTCGGCTCGAGGCGCTGCTCAACTTCCAGACGATGGTGAGCGACCTCACCGCGCTCAGCGTCTCCGGCGCGTCGTTGCTCGACGAGGCCACGGCGGCCGCCGAGGCGATGACGCTCATGCGCCGCACGAGCAAGGCTCCCGACGGGGCCGTCGTCGTCCTCGACGAGGCGCTCTTCCCCCAGACCCGCGCGGTCATCGAGACCCGCGCCCGGCCGCTCGGGATCGCCGTCGCCGTCGCCGACCTCACCCAGGTGAGCACCGCGCAGGAGCTGCGTGCCGCCGCGGGCGACCGCGACGTCTTCGGCGTCGTCGTCCAGTACCCCGCGGCCGACGGCCTCATCCACGACTGGAGCGCCCTGGCCACCGCCGCGCACGACGCCGGCGCCCTTGTCACCGCGGCCGCCGACCTGCTCGCCCTCACCCTGCTCACGCCTCCGGGGGAGTGGGGCGCCGATGTCGCCGTCGGCACCACGCAGCGCTTCGGCGTCCCCATGGCCTTCGGCGGGCCGCACGCCGGCTACATGTCGGTGCGGACCGGTCTCGAGCGCTCGCTGCCGGGCCGTCTCGTCGGGGTCTCCGTCGACTCCGCCGGCGCCCAGGCCTACCGCCTGGCCCTGCAGACCCGCGAGCAGCACATCCGCCGCGACCGCGCGACGAGCAACATCTGCACCGCACAGGTCCTCCTCGCCGTCATGGCCTCGATGTACGCCGTCTACCACGGTCCCGACGGGCTGCGCCGGATCGCCGGACGCGTCCACGCGACCGCCCGTGACCTCGCCGAGCAGCTCGCCGCGCGCGGTGCCGAGGTCGCGGAGGGTCACTGGTTCGACACCCTGCGGGTCAGCGTGCCGGGCCGCGCCGACGACGTCGTCGCCGCCGCGGTCGAGGCCGGGGTCAACATCTGGCGTCACGACGCCGACACCGTCCTCGTGAGCGTCGACGAGACGACCGACCCGGGCGAGGTCGCCGCCGTCGCGTCCGCCTTCGGGCCGGGCTCGACCGACGGCCAGGAGGGTGTCGTCGACAGCTCGACGACCGCGCCGGCCGAGCCGAGCTGGCCCGAGGCGCTCGTGCGCACGAGCGAGTACCTCACCCACCCGGTCTTCCACGCCCACCGCAGCGAGACCGCGATGCTGCGCTACCTGCGCCGGCTCAGCGACCGCGACTTCGCGCTCGACCGCGGCATGATCCCGCTCGGCTCGTGCACGATGAAGCTCAACGCGACGACCGAGATGGCCGCGATCACCTGGCCCGAGTTCGCCGGGCTGCACCCCTTCGCCCCGGACGACCAGACCGAGGGCATCCGTGACCTCGTCGCCCAGCTGAGCGACTGGCTGTGCGAGATCACCGGCTACGACGCCGTCTCGCTGCAGCCCAACGCCGGCTCGCAGGGCGAGCTCGCCGGTCTGCTCGCCATCCGTGGCTACCACGACGCGCGCGGTGACCACGAGCGCACGATCTGCCTCATCCCCTCGAGCGCGCACGGCACGAACGCCGCCTCCGCGGTCATGGCGGGCATGAAGGTCGTCGTCGTCAAGACCGACAGCATCACCGGCAACGTCGACATGGACGACCTCAAGCACAGGATCGTCGAGCACGAGGAGCGTCTCGCCGCGATCATGGTCACCTACCCCTCGACCCACGGGGTGTACGAGGACACGATCAGCGACCTGTGCGCGATGGTCCACGACGCGGGTGGTCAGGTCTACGTCGACGGCGCGAACCTCAACGCGCTCGTCGGGCTGGCCCAGCCGGGCCGTTTCGGCGCCGACGTCAGCCACCTCAACCTCCACAAGACCTTCTGCATCCCCCACGGCGGCGGCGGTCCCGGTGTCGGCCCGGTGTCGGTGCGCGAGCACCTCGCCCCGCACCTGCCCAACCACCCGCTCGCGCCGGCGGCGGGCCCCGAGTCGGGCGTCGGCCCGGTGAGCGCCGCGCCGTACGGCTCGGCGGGCATCCTGCCGATCTCGTGGGCGTACGTGCGGCTCATGGGCGGTGCGGGTCTGGCCCGGGCCACCCAGGTCGCCGTGCTCAACGCCAACTACGTCGCCGCGCGGCTGCGCGACCACTACCCGGTGCTCTACTCCGGGCACGACGGGATCGTCGCGCACGAGTGCATCCTCGACCTGCGCCAGCTGACGAAGGACACGGGTGTCAGCGTCGACGACGTCGCCAAGCGGCTCATCGACTACGGCTTCCACGCCCCGACGATGTCCTTCCCCGTCGCGGGCACGCTCATGGTCGAGCCGACCGAGAGCGAGGACAAGGGCGAGATCGACCGCTTCTGCGACGCGATGATCGCCATCCGCCGCGAGATCGACGAGGCGGTCGCCGGCGACGGCGTCGAGTCCAGCGTGCTGCGCCACGCCCCGCACACGTCCGCGACGCTCGTCGGCGAGTGGGACCGCTCCTACGACCGCGCCTCCGCCGTCTTCCCGGGCGACGTCGAGTCGGCCGACAAGTACTGGCCCCCGGTCGGTCGCATCGACGGCGCCTACGGCGACCGCAACCTCGTGTGCTCCTGCCCCTCGCCCGAGGAGCTCGCCGCCCTCTAGCCCCCCGCCCACCTCCCCCTTCGCCTCACCTGCCCCTTCGCCCCATCTGCCCCGAGTTTCTCGGGTCACCCGATAAACCCCGGCTTCGCATGAGCAAGAGACTCGTGCGGAGCCGGGGTTTGTCGTGCTGAGTGGTCGTCGTGAGTCTCCGGGGTGCGACGACGGGGGAGATCAGGGCGAAGGGGCAGCAGGGGCGCGCGACGGAGCGTTCGGCTCGTCCTGGGTCGAGAGGGGCGAAGGGGGAGCCTCCTTACCGGGAGGGGTGGTCGCCTGCACTCCGACCGCTGCAGCCCCCGTCTCGTCGTGCCCGTGGCCGGCGGTGCGCAGATCAGGCCGCGTCGGCGTCCTCGACGACGGAGACGCTCGACCCGTCGACCCGGCGGGTGACGGTGAGCTGGGTGGGGATGCGGTGGCGCATGTCCGCGACGTGCGAGATGACACCGACGGCCCGGCCCCCGGCGCGCAACTCGTCGAGGACGGCCATGACCTCCTCGAGCGCGTCGTCGTCGAGCGAGCCGAAGCCCTCGTCGACGAAGAGCGTCTCGAGCTCGCTGCCACCGGACTCCTCGCGCACGGCGTCCGCGGTGCCGAGCGCCAGGGCGAGGGACACCATGAAGGTCTCGCCCCCGGACAGGGTCGTCGCCGCGCGCGTCTCGCCGCTCCACCGGTCGTGGACGAGGAGACCGAGGCCACCGCGCCGACGGCGGTCGCCGCCACGCCCGTGGTCGACGGCGAGCTCGTAACGGCCTGTGACCATCGCGTCGAGGCGCTCGTTGGCGATGGAGACGATGCGCTCGAGGCGGGCCGCCAGGACGTAGGTCGTCAGCGAGACGCCGTCGGGGTTGTGCGGGCCGCGACCGGAGGCCAGGTCGGCGACGCTCGTCACGAGGTCGCGCCGCGAGGCCAGGTCGCCCGATGCCTGCGCGAGGGCGCGCGCACGCCGGGCTGCGGAGCGCAGCGCGCCGACCACCTGGGAGAGCTCGGCGGTGCGGTGCGTCGCCTCGGTCCACCGGGACCGGGCGTGCTGGGCCTGCTCGTCGAGGGCCTCGACGTCGGGCCGGGCAGAGGCGAGGGCGGCCACGACCTCGGGCTCGTCGAGGACGGCGCGGGCCGCGGCCAGGCGGGAGGCGTAGGAGGCGACGGCCCGCTCGAGCCCCGCCACCTGCTCCGCCTGGAGGAGATGGCTGTGAGCCTCGTCGACGTCCGTCAGGCCCTCGGCCTCGAGTGCTCTCGCGAGCTCCGCGGCCGCGCTGTCGTGACGCCCCGTCGCGGCGTCGTGCGCGTCGAGTGCCGACAGCAGGCGCTCGCCCGCCCGCAGGAGGCGCTCGTGCTCCTGCGCGACCTGGACGGCCGCGCGGACCGTGGTCTCGACCCGCTGGACGAGCAGGTCGTCCAGGACGAGGTCACCGGCTCGCTCGGCGGCGGCGTCCACCCCGCTCGAGGAACCCGCCGGCGACACCGCACCGCACGGGCACCCCGCGGCATGAGCCGCGAGCGAGGAGACGACCTCGTCGTGAGAGGCGACGAGGGCGGCCAGTGCGGTGTCGCGACGGGTGGTCGCAGCGGTGAGGGCCTGGACGAGACGGTCCTCCTCGCCCGCGAGACGCTCCAGGCGCGTGACGAGGCCGGTGACGGCGCGGCCCAGCCGCTCGGCCTCGCGGGCCTGCTCGGAGCACGCTCGGGCGGCTGCCTCGGTCTGCTCGAGATCGACGGCGATCTCGTCGGCCTCGCGCGCCTCCTCGCCGAGCGTGGCGACGAGTGTCGCGACCTCGACCTCGACCTCGGACCGGCGCCCCTGCGCCTCGGCGAGGGCGTCGGCGGCCTGCGTGCTCGCGGCGAGCGCGCGCTGGACGGCGACCGGCTCGACGAGCTCTCCGGTCGTGGCCGGGGCCGGGTGGGTCGTCGAGCCGCAGACGGCGCACGGCGCGTCCTCGACGAGCGCGGCGGCGAGCTCGCCCGCCATGCCGTCGAGCCGGGCCTGGAGGAGGTCGAGATAGCGCTGTCGGGCGTCCTGCGCCCGGTCGCGCGCGTCGCGGACCGCGTCCGCCGCGGCAGGCAGCGCACGCCCCCGCGCGTCGTCGAGGCGCCGCCGCACGTCGAGCGCGCGACGCAGACGAGCCGCCCGGGTCGTGATGGTCTCGAGCTCGGCGGCAGCCGCAGCGGCCGCGTCCCAGGCCTGCTGGGCCGCCTCGAGCTCGGCACGCAGCGCGTCTCGTGCTGGAGCGACCGCCGCCAGGTCGGCGGCAGCACGCTCCCGCTCGTCGACCAGCCCCGGCTGACGCTCCAGCCGTCCGACGAGCGACCGGGCCTCGTGCTGGGCGCTCGCGACGGCGGCCGAGGCGCCGGCGACGTCGGCGACCCAGCCGTCGAGGTCGCCGCGGGCCGTCGGGGCGAGCGGGGGCAGCGCCGCGCGCGCGGTGCTGGTCTGCTCGTGAGCCCGGCGCAGGTCCTCCTGAGCCCGGGTCAGCGCCGAGAGGGCCCCGAGGGCACGACGGGCCGCCGCGGAGCGCGCGAGCGACCGGGACGCGTCGTCGTGCTCATCGGCGCGGGCGAGCAGCTCGTCGCGGGTCACGGCGGCCTGGGTGCCGCGGTCGTGGCTGGCGGCCTGCTGGTGGGCCAGGCGGGCCTGGTGCTCGTGCCGCCGCAGCGCGGCCTCGGCGAGCTCGACCGCTGCCGCGGACTCGACGTGCTCGCTCTCGGCGGCCTGCTGCGTGCGGGCGAGGAGGTCGGCGAGCCCCGCGGCGTCGAGCTGCGAGAGCGTCCCGTCGGAGGCCGCGGCGCCGGCGGGCTCGGGGTGGTCGGCCCCGGCCCCCACGGCCGGCTCGTCGCCGCGACCGGGCCCGCTCGCGAGCAGGGGGACGGCCTCCTCGCGCAGCCGGTCGAGGTCGCGAGCCGCGTCGCGGTCGACCTGCTCGACGCGGCGCCGCTCCTCGAGGAGCCAGTCCTGCACGCCGGCGTAGGTCTCGACGTCGAAAAGCCGACGCAGCAGGTCGCCGCGGTCGTCGCTGCTCGCGTGGAGGAAGGAGGCGAAGTCGCCCTGGGGGAGCACGACGACGCGGTGGAACTGCTCGCGGGTCATCCCGAGCGCGTCCTCCATGACGCGGCCGGCATCGTCGAGGCGCTGCGTGAGCGTCGTCCACCGCCCGCCGAGGTGCTCGTCGAGGACGATCGCGGCCTGGACCGGCGTCTTGCGGCCCGGCCGCTCGAAGGCGGGCCGCCGGGTGATCCGCAGCCGTCGCCCGGAGAGGGTGACCTCGAGAAGCACCTCGGGCGGGGTGCTCGGGTCGGCGTGCTGGCTGTGCAGGGCCTTCGCCCCGCGCACCCCCGGCAGCTGACCGAAGAGCGCGAAGGAGATGGCGTCGAGCAGGCTCGTCTTGCCCGACCCGGTCGGCCCGGTGATGAGGAAGAGCCCGGTCTGGCCGAGCGCGTCGAAGTCGACGACCTGCCGTGACGCGAAGGGGCCGAAGGCCTCGACCTCGAGACGGTGCAGCCTCACGCGACGCCCCGCTCACGGGTCGTCGCGCTGCCCTCGTCGTCGTGCGCCCGCTGCACGGCCTCGACGGCCTCGCGCAGGAGCGCGCGCTCGTCGTCGCCGACGGTGCCGCCGGGACGCACGTCCGCGACGAAGTCGGTGCACACCTCGACCGCGGCCCGACCGGCCACCTGGCTGGGGCGCCGGTGCTCGCGCACGACGCCGCCCCGGGGGTCGAGGACGAGCGAGAGGGTGTGCGGGAAGCGGGTGCGCAGCTGCTCCATCGCCCGTCGCGGGGCGAGGGTGTCGGTGAGGGTGGCCTGCACCCACGCGTCCCGCGCGTCCTCGAGCGCCGGGTCGGCGAGGAGGTCCTCGAGGTCGCCGCGCAGGGTGGCCAGGCGTCGGGTCACCGGGGCCGCGACCCGCTCGACGTGCGCCGTGCCGGTCTCGTCGACCTCGACGAGCAGCGAGCACTTCGTGTGCCCCGCCTCGGAGAAGGACATGGCGACGGGAGACCCGCTGTACCAGGCCCGCTCGCCGACCTGCTGCGCCCCATGGAGGTGGCCGAGGGCGACGTAGGAGACCCCGTCGAAGACCGAGGTCGGCACGGCCGAGACACCGCCGCAGGCGATGTCTCGCTCAGAGTCGCTGCTCGCCCCGCCCACGGCGAAGCAGTGCGCGGCGACGACGGTGCGCGGTCCTCGGGTCGCCGCGTCCGCGCGCACCCGGTCCATCGCGGCGGAGATGACGGCGGCGTGGCTGCGGGTGCTCACCTCGAGGGCGTCGGTGACGCTCACCGATGCGGGGTCGAGGTAGGGCAGCGCGTAGATCGCGCCGTCGCCGACGAGCACCGGCCGGGCGAGGTCGTCGACGCTCGTGCGGATGTGGACCCCGGCGTGCTCGAGCAGCCCGGACCCGAAGCCCAGCCGGCGTGCCGAGTCGTGGTTGCCGGGGGAGAGGACCACCTGGGTCCCCACCGCCTGCAGCCGGTGGAGCACGTCGGAGAGCAGCTCGACCGCGTCGGGGGCGGGGATGGCCCGGTCGTAGACGTCGCCGGCGACGACGACCGCGTCGACGCGCTCGGAGCGGGCCGTCTCGACGAGGTGGTCGAGGTAGGCGGCCTGCGCGTCGAGCAGCCGGACGCCGTGGAAGGCGCGTCCAAGGTGCCAGTCGGAGGTGTGGATCAGCCGCATGGCACGACCGTACGAGCCCGCGCCGACAACGCCCCGGACCTCGTGGGGCGTGCCGCCGCCGACCTGGCACGAGCGGCCCCGACCGACCCCCGCGCTCGCCCGTCGTGGCGCGGGTCTGACGTCTAGCCTGGGCACCCAGGTCGCGACCGCGGCGGACCGACCCCAGGAGGCCGGAGTGGGCAAGGAAGTATCGGCGCAGAGCTACTCGCGAGAGGAGCGTCAGCGCTACCGGGAGAAGGTCCACCAGGACCTCGACGTCTTCGAGCGGATGCTCGCGCAGTCGAGCTTCGAGGCCGAGCGGCCCCTCACCGGGCTCGAGATCGAGCTCAACCTCCTCGACGAGGCGGCCGATCCCGCCTTCGCCAACGCCGAGGTCCTCGCCGCCATCGACGACCCCGGCTACCAGACCGAGCTCGCGCAGTACAACATCGAGCTCAACGTCGCCCCCCGCCCGCTGCCCGGCGACGCCGCCCTCGCCCTCGAGCAGGACCTGCGCGCCTCTCTCGACGCCGCCGACGAGCGCGCGCGGGCGGTCGGCGCGCGCATCGTGCCCATCGGGATCCTGCCGACGATCCGCCCGGAGCACTTCCAGGGCGAGTGGATCAGCCGCAACAACCGCTACACCGCGCTCAACGACTCGATCTTCGAGGCGCGCGGCGAGGACATCGTCATCGACATCGAGGGGCCGACGGGGGAGCGGCTGGAGACCTTCGCCGACTCCATCGCACCCGAGTCGGCGTGCACCTCGGTCCAGCTGCACCTCCAGGTGAGCCCCTCCGACTTCGCCGACCACTGGAACGCCGCCCAGGCGGTGAGCGCCCCCCAGGTCGCGCTCGCCGCGAACTCGCCCTTCTTCTTCGGCCGCCGGCTGCACGCGGAGACCCGCATCGAGCTCTTCGCGCAGGCCACGGACACGCGCCCCATCGAGCTGAAGAACCAGGGCGTGCGCCCGCGCGTCTTCTTCGGCGAGCGGTGGATCACCTCGATCTTCGACCTCTTCGAGGAGAACGTGCGCTACTTCCCCGCGCTGCTCGCGGAGTCGACCGACGAGGACCCCGTGGCCGTCCTCGAGGAGCACGGCACCCCCGCCCTCACCGAGCTCAACCTCCACAACGGCACCGTCTACCGGTGGAACCGCCCGATCTACGACATCGCCGACGGCAAGCCCCACGTGCGGGTCGAGAACCGCGTCCTGCCGGCGGGCCCGACGATCGTCGACGTCATGGCCAACGCCGCCTTCTACTACGGGCTCGTGCGCACGCTGGCCACCGAGGAGCGTCCCGTGTGGACCCGGCTGTCCTTCGCGGCGGCGCGGGCCAACTTCGAGGCCGCGGCGCGCGGCGGCATGGACGCCCGGCTCTACTGGCCGGGCCAGGGGGAGGTCGGGGTCGACGAGCTCACCCTGCGGCACCTGCTGCCGGTCGCGGCCCGTGGGCTCGAGGACTGGGGCGTCTCACCGGCGGTGAGCGACCGCTACCTCTCCGTCATCGAGGGACGCTGCACGACGGGCCAGAACGGCGCCGTGTGGCAGACCGAGGCGGTCCGCCGGCTCGAGGAGCGCGGGGCCGACCGGGCGAGCGCCCTGTCGCAGATGCTCGAGCTGTACGTCGAGCACATGCACACCAACGAGCCGGTGCACACCTGGCCGCTGCCGTAGCGGCCCCGCCGCTGGTGGTGAGAGCCACGAGCGGCGAAGGGGGCGAAGGGGTGCCGGGCGAAGGGGGTCAGACGATGGCGTCGAGACCGGCGGCGGGCACGTTCCACGCGACGACCGACGCGTCCTCGCGGTAGCGGCCGAGCAGGCTGAGCGAGCCGGGGGAGAGCTCGAGCTGGGCGGCCAGGCGGGGGGAGTGCCCGAGCCAGACCGCGGTGAGGATGCGCAGGGCGTGCCCGTGCCCGACGAGGCAGACGTCGGCCGGGGCCGCGTGCTCGCCCTCGAGCACCGGCCGCACCCGGGCGAGGACGCGAGAGGCGCGCGCGGCCACCTCCTCGACGGTCTCGCCCGGGGTCTGCCCCGGCGGCACGCCGTCGAAGACGGTCCACCGACCCCCTTCGTCCTCGCGGACCTGCTCGGTGGTGCGGCCCTCGGCCCCGCCGTAGTCCCACTCGCGCAGGTCCGGGTCGACATCGGGCGAGAGCCCCGCGAGCTCGGCCGTCCGCAGCGCCCGTCCGAGGTCGGAGGACAGGACGAGAGCGAGGTCGAAGCGGGCGAGGTAGGGGCGAAGGGAGGCCGCGTCGGCCTCTCCCTCGGGCAGCAGCGGCAGGTCGGTGAGCCCGGTGTGGCGCCCGTCGCGGCTCCACTGCGTCTGGCCGTGGCGGACGAGGACGAGGCGGCCGTGGCCGTGGGAGGTCATGGCGCCACCGTAGGACGATCCCAGCCCTGGTCACCGGGTGGCGCGGGCGACCCGCTCTGGCGAAGATGGGACGCGCACCCCGATCTCCCCTCGACCCCAGGAGCGCGATGAGCCAGCAGGACGACGCCGAGACGACCGGCGGGAGCGGACCGGGGCATCGCGAGGTCTCGTTGTCCCGCACCGGCCTGGGGCGCTACGAGGCGCGCAACGCCCGCGGCGGCAGCATCGCCCTGGGCAGCGGTGAGGACGACGACTTCACGCCCGTCGAGCTCCTTCTCGCGGCCATCGCCGGGTGCAGCGCCGTCGACGTCGACCACATCACGAGCCGGCGCGCCGAGCCCGAGCACTTCGAGGTCGTCGCGAGCGGCACGAAGACCTCGACGCCGCAGGACGGCAACCACATGGTCGACCTCGACGTCACCTTCACCCTGCGCTTCCCCGCGGGCGAGGAGGGTGACCGGGCTCGCGAGATGCTGCCGCGCGCCGTCGCCCAGTCGCGCGACCGGCTGTGCACGGTCTCCCGCACCGTCCAGCGCGGGACGCCGATCCGCATGCAGGAGCAGGCGCCGGAGACGGATGGCTGACCGCGCCGACGTCGTCGTCGTCGGCGGGGGCCAGGCCGGGCTGGCCACGAGCTACTGGCTGCGCCGGCACGGCGTCGACCACGTCGTGCTCGACGAGCAGGAGGAGCCCGGCGGCGCGTGGCGGCGCACGTGGCCCTCGCTGCGCCTCTTCTCCCCGTCGGGATACTCCTCGCTGCCCGGGTGGATGATGCCCGAGCACCCCGACGCCTTCCCGCCCGTCGACCACGTGCTCGCCTACCTCGCCGCCTACGAGGAGCGCTACGACGTGCCCGTCCGCCGAGGCGTCCACGTGAGCGACGTGCGTGCGGACGACGACGGCCTCGACGTCGTCACCGGCGAGGGGAGCGTGCGCGCCCGGTACGTCGTGAGCGCGACGGGGACGTGGCGGGCCCCCTTCGTCCCGCTCGTCGAGGGCGCCACCTGCTTCGAGGGCACGCAGGTGCACTCCGCCCACTACCGCGGGCCCGAGCCCTTCGTGGGGCAGCAGGTCGCCGTCGTCGGCGGCGGCAACTCCGGCGTGCAGATCACCGCCGACCTGCTCGGGCACGCCGACCGCGTGCACCTCGCCTCCCTCGGTCGGCTGCGCTTCCTGCCCGACGACGTCGACGGGCGCTACCTCTTCGAGCGGGCGAGCGCCCGGATCACCGGTGATGCCCGCGACCTCGAGTCCGAGCTCGCGGGGACGATCGTCGCGATGCCCAGCGTGCGCGAGGCCCGGGCGAAGGGGGCGCTGCGCCTGCGGGCGATGTTCGACCGGATGGACGCGACCGGGGCGGTCATCGGGCGCGAGCACGTCGACCTCGACGCGGTCGTGTGGGCGACCGGCTTCCGCCCGGCGCTGCGGCACCTGCGCTCCCTGCGCCTGCGCACCCGCGACGGCATCCCCGTCGTCGACGGGGCCCGCTCGGTCACGGACCCGCGGGTGGCCTTCGTCGGCTACGGCGACTGGACCGGCCCGGCGTCGGCGACCCTCATCGGCGTGGGGCGGCCCGCCCGTGCCCTCGCGACGACGCTCGCGCAGGAGCTGGCCCGCGACTGATCCGGTGGCGCCCCGTGCGTCCTACCCTGGCCTCATGGCCACCTTCGTCGAAGTGCACCCGGACAACCCCCAGCCGCGCACGATCGGTCAGGTCGTCGCGCGCATCCGCGAGGGCGCCCTCGTCGCCTTCCCCACCGACTCCGGCTACGCGCTCGGCGGGCGGCTCGACGACCAGAGCATCAAGGACCGGATCCGCGACATCCGGCGGCTCGACGACAAGCACCACTACACGCTGCTGTGCCGCGACTTCGCCCAGCTCGGCCAGCTCGTCCACGTCGACAACCACGTCTTCCGCACGGTGCGGGCGACGACGCCCGGGCCGTACACCTTCATCCTCCCGGCGACGAAGGAGGTGCCCCGGCGCCTGCTCCACGCGAAGAAGAAGACGGTCGGCGTGCGCATCCCCGACAACCCGGTCGTCCAGGCGCTGCTCGCCGAGCTCGGCGAGCCGATGCTCTCGAGCACCCTCCTCCTGCCCGGTCAGGAGGAGACCCCGGTCTTCGGGTGGGACGTCAAGGAGGAGCTCGACCACGCCGTCGACGTCGTCATCGACGCTGGCGAGGTGAGCACCGCCCCGACGACGGTCGTCGACTACAGCTCGGGCACCGCCGAGATCGCCCGTCAGGGCGCCGGTGACGCACACCCCTTCGTCGAGGGCTGACCGGGACGCCCCTTCGGGAAACAAGCTTCGACCTCGGGAAGGAAAGGTTCCTTCCCGAGGTCGAGCTTTCCCGCCCTGGGCGGGAAAATGGGGAGTCAGGCGGCGGCGACGTCCTCGCGGGCCTGGACGAAGGCGGAGACGCACGCCCGCACGTCGTCCTCGCTGTGCGCGGCGGAGAGCTGGACGCGGATGCGGGCCTGCCCCTTCGGCACGACGGGGTAGGAGAAGGCGATGACGTAGATGCCGAGCTCGAGCATGCGGTCGGCGACCAGGCCGGCCTGGCGCGCGCCGTCCTCGCCCGGGAACATCACCGGGACGATCGCGTGCTCGCCGGGCAGCAGCTCGAAGCCCGCCTCGCCCATGAGCGCGCGGAAGAGCTCGGCGTTGCGGCGCAGCACCTGACGCGGCTCGTCGGAGTCGCGCGCGATCTCCAGCGCCCGCAGCGAGCCGGCGACGACGGCCGGCGCGACGGCGTTGGAGAAGAGGTAGGGCCGGGCACGCTGCTTGAGCAGGTCGACGACGCCCTGACGGGCCGCGACGTAACCGCCGCTGCCGCCGCCCAGCGCCTTGCCGAGCGTGCCGGTCATGATGTCGACGCGGTCCATGACGCCGCACGCCTCGTGCGAGCCGCGGCCGCCCTCGCCGACGAAGCCGGTGGCATGCGAGTCGTCGACCATGACGAGCGCGCCGAACTCGTCGGCGAGGTCGCAGATCTGCTCCAGCGGGGCGAGGTAGCCGTCCATGGAGAAGGCGCCGTCGGTGACGACGAGGACGCGGCGGGCCCCCTTCGCCTCCTCGAGCTGGGTGCGCAGGTCGGCCATGTCGCGGTTGGCGTAGCGGCGGCGCTGGGCCTTGCTCAGGCGCACGCCGTCGATGATCGACGCGTGGTTGAGCGCGTCGGAGATGATGACGTCCTCGGGCCCGAGCAGCACCTCGAAGATGCCGCCGTTCGCGTCGAAGCACGACGGGAAGAGGATCGCGTCCTGCGTGCCGACGAAGTCCGCGATCGCCCGCTCGAGCTCGCGGTGCCCGGTCTGGGTGCCGCAGATGAAGCGCACGCTCGCCATGCCGAAACCGGACTCGTCGAGGGCCCGGTGGGCGGCGGCGACGATCTCGGGGTGGTTGGCCAGGCCGAGGTAGTTGTTGGCGCAGAAGTTCAGCGCCTCGCCCCGCGAGGTCGCGATGTGCGCCGACTGGGCGGTCGTGATGAGCCGCTCGTGCTTGGTGAGCCCGGCGGCCTCGATCTCGGCGAGCTCGGCGGCCAGGTCGTCCTCGATGGTGTACATGCGATCAGCTCCAGTCCATGACGACCTTGCCGCACCGCCCCGATCGGGCGGTGTCGAAGGCCGTCTCCCAGTCGGTGGCGGGGTAGCGGTGGGTGATGACGGAGGTGACCGCATCACGAAGGGGGCGAGACGTCGAGAGCATCGCGCTCATGGCGTACCAGGTGTCGTACATCTCGCGGCCGTAGATGCCCTTGATGGTGATCATGTGGGTGATGACCTTGCCCCAGTCCACGGGGTAGGGCTCGCCGGGCAGACCGAGCATCGCGATCCGCCCGCCGTGGTTCATGTGGTCGATCATCGACGCCACGGCCGGGGGAGCGCCGCTCATCTCCAGCCCGACGTCGAAGCCCTCGCGCATCCCGAGGTCGCGCATCACCTGGCTGAGGTCGGTCTGGGCCGGGTTGACGCAGATGTCGGCTCCGGCGGCTCGGGCCAGCTCGAGACGCTCGTCGGAGAGGTCGGTGACCGCGATGTAGCGGGCGCCGACGTGCCGGGCGATCGCCACCGACATCACACCGATGGGTCCGGCGCCGGTGACGACGACGTCCTCGCCGGCGAGCGGGAAGGACAAGGTCGTGTGGGTCGCGTTGCCCAGCGGGTCGAAGACCGCGGCGAGGTCGGGGTCGAAGTCCTCGGGCTGGACCCAGACGTTGGTCGCCGGGATGACGACGTAGTCGGCGAAGGCGCCGTCGCGGTTGACCCCGACGCTCGAGGTGTTGATGCACAGGTGACGGCGGCCGGCCCGGCAGCTGCGGCAGCGGCCGCACACGACGTGGCCCTCGCCCGAGACGAGCGCCCCGACCTCGACGTCGGTGACGTCGGAGCCGACCTCGGCGACGACGCCGCTGAACTCGTGGCCGAGGACGAGGGGGGTCGTGACCGTGGAGGCGGCCCAGCGGTCCCAGTCGTGTAGGTGCAGGTCGGTGCCGCACAGGCCGGCGCGCAGCACGCGGATCTTGACGTCGCGCGGCCCGGGCGTCGGCTCGGGCATGTCGACCAGCTCCAGACCTGGTCCGGGACGGGTCTTGACCAGCGCACGCATCGTCGATCTCCTGACGGGTCGGGGGAGGTCTCCGCGTCGAGACCGAGGTCACGGTAGCGCGGCCGGGGGAGATCTCCCCATCGTCGCCCTGACGGCCCCCGCGTAGGGTGCGGGCATGACGCAGGAGAGCAGGGGCGACGACGTCGAGCAGGGCCCGGTCACCGGTCCGGCGGGGGCCGGCACCACGACCGAGATCCCCGCGTCCGGGAGCACGCACCCGGCACCGCAGCAGCAGGTGCCGGGTGCCGCGGCCGCCCCGTGGGCGCCGCACCCCTTCCCGCAGATGGCGCAGATGCCGCCCGACCACCCCCAGGCGGTGACGATCCTCGTGCTCGGCATCGTCGGCATCATGGGGGTGTGGGTCACCTCGCCGATCGCGTGGTACCTCGGCAACCAGGCCCTGCGCGAGATCGACGCGAGCCCGGGGCGCTACGGCCACCGCGACTTCGTCTCGATCGGGCGCATCCTCGGCATCGTCGGCACGGTGCTCCTCGGAGTCGGCGTCGCCGTCGTCGCGATCTTCGTCCTCTTCTACGCCGGGCTCTTCGCCGCGATGGTCGCCGGGTCCTGACCCGTCACGTCGAGGGGCGGCTGGCGTCGCCCGTCGCCGTCGTCGCCCGCAGGTACTCGGCGAAGCCGGGCATCGTGAAGCGGAGCCGGCCGTGCCCGGCGGGCTCGACGATGCCCTTGTCGATGAGCCGCTCGCGGGGCATGCCGAGCGACTGGGTCGAGCGGCCCATGCCCGCCGCGATCTCGGCGCGGGTCACGCTCGCGCTGCCCGCGTGCGCCATGACGGTCAGCAGGTGCTGCTCGAGCGGGGTGGCCGCACCCCACCGGGCGGCGAACATGGCGTCGAGCTGTGCCTCGACGAGGGGGAGCCCGGCGCGGACGTCGGCGACCCCGAGCCGGTCGCCGGCCACCGGCGAGGCGCTCTGCCAGGTCGCGTGGGCGAGCACCTGGAGCAGGTAGGGGAAGCCCTGGGCGCGCTCGACGACCTCGGCGAGCGCCGGACCGGTCCAGCCGACGCCGAGCTGCTCGGCGGGCTCGCCCACCGCCTGGGCCGCGGCCCCGGGCGCGAGCGGCGGCAGGGTGACGAAGGTGCTGCGCTCGGCGAAGGTGGCCGCCCGGGTGAGGACGGAGACGCTCGAGGGGAGGCCGGCGCAGACGAGGGCGAAGGGGGAGTCCTCCCGCCCGCCCGCGAGGTTCTGCATCGCGTTGAGCAGGACCGCGAGGTCGGTCCGGCTCGGGGCGTGGAGCTCGTCGACGAGCACGAGCAGGCCGGACCCGCCGCGCTCGCGCACCCGGGTCGCCGTGCCGTGCAGGAGGTCCTCGAGAGCCGAGACCCGGGCGCCCGTCTCGGCGCCGCCCCCCTCGTCGGGGGCAGCCCGGGCGGAGACCTTGACCCCGGTCGGGACGCCGATCTCGACGGCGATCTCGTCGAGGCGGAGGGAGCGGCGGTCCCCCTTCGCCACGACGTCCGCCGCCCGCAGGGCGTGGTCGACCCGGCTGACGAGGTCGGGCAGGAAGGGGGCGCCGTGGTGGCAGGAGACCCACACGGTGAGGAACCCGTGCTCGTCGGCGTCGCGCTGCGCCTCGCGCAGCAAGGAGGTCTTGCCGACGCCGCGCGGGCCGAGGAAGACGACGGGCGGGCCGCCGGTCTCGCCGTACGCGCTCACCCGGCTGAGGACACCGCGGATGCGGTGCTGCTGGTCCTCCCGCCCGGCGAGGACGCGGGGCAGCTCACCGGGGGTGTACGGGTTGCGCATCGTCGCGTCCTCCTGTGACACCTTGTTACACATCGGGCAGGTGTCACCGACTGTAGGGGAGGGGTACGACACCCCCGCTGCTTTGCCCCGCTGAGGGCGCGCCTGGTTTAATGTGCAACCACGAGGGGAGTACTTCCCAGCGTGTCGCCGGTCATTCCGCGGGGTCCATGCCCCGCCCGGTGCACGGCCCGGCGTCGGGCGAAGGAGACCTCGCACCGCTCGACGATGCGAGGTCTTTGCTGTGTCTTCCCTGTCCTCGGCCGCCTCGGCCGCTCCCGGTATCGAGTCCATCGCGGACGCCACCTTGTGGTGGGTGACGATCGCCGGCGTCCTGGCGCTCGTCGCCCTCGACTTCCTGCTCACCCGGCGCCCGCACGAGGTCTCCATGAAGGAGGCCGTCGGCTGGTCGGCCTTCTACATCGCCCTGCCCCTCGCCTTCGGGCTGTGGGTGTGGAACCGGCACGGCTCCCAGATCGGCGTCGAGTACTACACGGGCTACCTCGTGGAGAAGTCGCTCTCCGTCGACAACCTCTTCATCTTCATCCTCATCCTCACGAGCTTCGCGGTGCCGCGGGTGCTGCAGCAGCGCGTCCTGCTCATCGGCATCGTCGGGGCCCTCGTCATGCGGGGTGCCTTCATCGCCGTCGGCGCGGCGCTCATCGCGCGCTTCTCGTGGATGTTCCTCCTCTTCGGCGCGATCCTGCTCTTCACCGCGTGGACCGTCCTGCGCGACGCCCGCTCCGGCGAGCACAGCGTCGACGTCGACGAGCTGAAGATCGTGCGCCTCGCCCGTCGCCTTTACCCGGTGACCGACGACTACCGCGGCACGAAGATGGTCGTCGGTGAGCGCGGTCGCAAGGCGCTGACCCCGCTCGCGCTCGTCGTCCTCGCCATCCTCGGCACCGACCTCATCTTCGCGATCGACTCCGTGCCCGCCGTGTACGGCATCACCGGCGACCCCTACCTCGTCTTCGTCACCAACGCCTTCGCCCTGCTCGGCCTGCGCGCCCTGTACTTCGTCCTCGAGGGGATGATCGGCAAGCTGCGCCACCTCGGCTACGGTCTCGCGGCGATCCTCGCCTTCATCTCGGTCAAGCTCATCCTCCACTGGGCGCACGGGGTGTGGGAGTCGGTCCCGACGATCCCGACCCTCGCCTCGCTCGGCGTCATCGTCGGCGCGCTGACGATCACGACGATCACGAGCCTCATGGCCAACCGCCGCGACGCCCGGGACGAGGAGCCGACGACGCAGGAGGCCGGCAGCTCGCACTGACCTCCTCTCCCACCTCGGTGCCGGCCGAGCCGCCCGCACCGATGCCCGGCCCCGTCGCACCTGCTCGTGCGGCGGGGCCGGGCTAGCGTGGCGGACATGGAGCAGCGCGCGAACTTCGTCACCCTGGCCGTCGCCGACGTCGGGCGGTCGCACGACTTCTACGTCGACGGGCTCGGCTGGGAGCCGGTCCTCCACGAGCCGGGGGAGGTGCTCTTCCTGCCCCTCGCCCACGGCCTCGTCCTCTCGCTGTGGGACCGCGCCGGCTTCGTCGCCGAGGTCGGCGAGCCGGCCGAGGGGATCGCGCCGATCACCCTCGCGCACAACGTCACCGATGCCGACCAGGTCGACGCGGTGCTCGCCGACGCAGTCGCGGCCGGTGCGCAGGTCACCGCGGGGCAGCGACGGGAGTGGGGCGGGTACTCGGGCTACTTCGCCGACCCGGACGGCTACCGCTGGGAGGTCGCCCACAACCCGACGCCGCTCGGGGACTCGCTCGTCGAGGCGAGCCGGCGCTGGCTGGGCACCCGGCGGGCCGAGGCCGCCGACGCCGCTGCCGCACCGGCCGAGACGGGACCGGCCGTCCAGGACCACTACCCCGCCGACGCGGCCCACTGCTACGGCTGCGGGGCACGCAACCCCTTCGGGCACCACCTCAAGACCCGGTGGGCCGACGGGTCGCGCACCGAGACGATCACCCGCTTCACCCCCGGTCCCGAGCAGACGGCGATGCCGGGCTACGTCTACGGCGGGCTCGTCGCCTCCGTCCTCGACTGCTCGGGCACCGGGTCGGCCGCGCTCGGCGGGACGCACGCCGCCGGTCTCGACCTCCAGAGCGACGGGTCGCTGCGCTACGTCACCGGCACGCTCGAGGTGCGCTACCAGCGCCCCACCCCGATGGGCGTCGAGCTCGTCGTGCGCGGGCGGGTCGAGGAGGTCAAGGGCCGCAAGGTCACCGTCGCGCTGACGATGACCGCCGGTGAGGACGAGGTCGCGTCGGGGCGGGTCGTCGCCCTGCAGCTGCCCGACGAGATGAGGTCGTCATGAGCCGCGACCGCGACGACGAGGGGCGCCCGCGCCAGTCCCGCCCGCGCGACGCCCTCGGCCGACCGCTGCCCTACGGGGCGACCGGGGTAGAGCCGGTGGGCGAGGACCCCCTGCCGCCGCTCGAGACGATCGAGGAGGCGCGTCGGCTGCTGCGCGAGGGGCGCCCCTTCTCGGCGCACGAGGTGCTCGAGGCGAGGTGGAAGGCCGCCCCGTCGTCGGAGCGCGACCTCTGGCAGGGGCTCGCGCAGGTCTGCGTCGGCATCACCCACCTCGCCCGGGGCAACGAGACCGGAGGGCGACGCCTCGTCGAGCGCGGGGGCGAGAGGGTCGGGGCCTACCAGCGCGCCGGCGGGCCTACCTACGGGCTGGATCTCGACGAGGTCCTCGCGTGGGCCCGGGGGCCGCACCCGGGCCCGCCGACCGGCTAGTCGTCCCCGTGCGGCCGGGAGCGGGCGCGCTTGGTCGACGAGCGCTCCCGCTTGGCCGCCAGCCGGCGTTCCTGCGAGCCACGGGTGCGCCGGGTCGCCCGCCGTGGCGGCGGGGGAGGGGCGAGCGCCTCGCGCAGCAGGGCCGCGAGGCGGTCGCGTGCCGTCGACCTGTTCTGGCGCTGCGAGCGGTGCTCGGAGGCGTCGACCGTGAGCACCCCGTCGACGAGCCGGCCGGAGAGCCGGTCGAGCACCCGGCGTCGCTGCGACGCGGTCAGAGCCGTCGTCGTGGACACGTCGAAGGAGAGCTGCGTGCGGGAGTCGGTCGTGTTGACGCCCTGCCCTCCCGGTCCAGAGCTGCGCGAGAAGCGCTCTCGCAGCTCGCCGCCGGGGATGACGAGACCGCCGGGGATCCCAGGCCCCGGCGGCACCCGCAGGTCGGCGTCGCTCACGCCTGCATCATCCCCGACCCGTGCGGTGCCCCGCGTCCGCCGTCAGCTCTTGCGCCGCCGCGGCCTCGGGGTCGGGCGCACGACGAGGACCGGGCACGGCGCCGACGCCTGCACACGGGCCGCGGTGCTGCCGATGAGGATGCTCTCGCTCAGCCCGCGGTTGCCGTTGGCGAGCACGACGAGGCCGACGTCACCGAGCTTGGCCGCCCGGATGATCTCCGTCGACGGGGTGCCGCTGCGCACGCTGCGCTTGACCGTCGTGCCCTCCCAGTCGTCGAACTCGGCGGCGACGACCTTGACCGCCGCCTCGGCCTCGGCGCGGAAGGACGCCTCGGCCATCGGCTTGGGCCGGCGCGCGTCGGGCGAGATCTCGTCGTGGAAGGACAGCGCCGCGAGGGGGCGGGTCACGGCGAGGACGGTGATCGTGTCGATCTTCGCGGGGTCGGCGAAGGTCTTGAGGTGGCGGGCGGCCCGCAGCGACTGCTTCGAGCCGTCGGTGGCGATGAGGACGTGCATCTCGGGGGCTCCTCGGTGAGGTGGGTGGCGGGATCGCGCGAGCACCAGCGCGGGGCGACCCGTCCTGCATGTCCCACGTCAGCGTAGCGGCGCCGACGGCCCGGGCGCTGGTCAGCCGCCGCCCTGCTCGGTCGCGCCGCCGGGGAAGGTCGCGCGGTGCTCCGGCACTCCGCCGAGCCGCTGCAGGAGCGCGACGGCGTCGTGCGGCGCGTGACCTCGCGCGTCGTTGTCGAGGTAGACGTGCACGTCGCCCCCCTGGTCGTGCCACTCGCGGCACAGCTCGGCCCAGCGGTCCAGCGAGCTCGGCGGGTACGCGCTCGTGTAGAGCTCGGTCTCGCCGTGCAGGCGCACGTAGTGCAGGTCGGTCGTCGAGTCCTCCATGCGCGGCCACCGACCGGCGCTGTCGGCGACGACCATTGCGACGTCGTGGGCTCGCAGCAGCTCACGGGCCTCGTCGGTGTCGAAGCTCGGGTGCCGCGGCTCGAGGGCGTGCCGGACCCTCCGGCGCCCGTCGAGGCCGTCGGGCAGGTCGACGAGCGCGCGACCCTCGGCGAGCTTGTCGTCGTGCCCGCGGGCGAGCCGCGCGGTCTCGTCGAGGGTGCGGGGGAGCATCGCGAGGAAGTCCCCGACGCGGCCCGGCTCGAAGGTCGTCCGCGCGGGCAGCTGCCACAGCACCGGTCCGAGCTTGCGGCCGAGCGCGAGCACCCCGGACGCGAAGAAGTTCGCCAGCGGCGTCTCGACGTCGCGCAGCTTCTTCATGTGCGTGATGAAGCGCCCGCCCTTGACGGCGAAGACGAAGTCGTCGGGCGTCTCGTCGTGCCAGGTCGCGTACGACGACGGGCGCTGCAGGGAGTAGAAGGAGCCGTTGATCTCCGCCGAGGTCATCCGCTGCGCGACGTACTCGAGCTCGCGGCGCTGGACGAGCCCCTGCGGGTAGAAGTCGCCCCGCCACGCGCGGTAGCGCCACCCGGACACCCCGACGTAGTACGTCATGGCTACGGCACCAGCGAGATCGTCCGGCCGCGCTCGACGACCCGCAGGTCGCCGGGCAGCGCGTCGCGGGCGAAGCGGGCGACGAAGTCCTCGCGCGGCGACCGGAATACCCGGTAGTCGTCGAAGTGCACCGGCACGGTGACCTTCGGGCGGATCGTCTGCACGAGACGGGCGCCCTGCTCGTCGTCCATCGTCACGAGCAGGCCGAGCACGCGGGTGCCCCCGAGGTGGACGACCATGGCGTCGACCGGGCCGCAGCGCTCCACGACCTCGCGCAGCGACTCGCGGTAGAGGGTGTCTCCGGTGACGTAGACCCGCAGGGGCTCGCCGCTGCCGGTGTCGAGGGTGAGCACCGAGCCCATGACCGCCGGCAGCAGCGCCTGCGCGAGACCCGGGGCGTGCCGTCCGGGCGTCGAGGTGATGCTCAGCCCGACCCCGTCACGCTCGAGCTCGTGGCTGCTCCAGGTGCTCAGCCCGACAGCGTCGAACCCCCACCGGTCGAGGCGGGGCGCGGCCTGGGGCGTCGTGAGCAACGGCGGGTCCCGCGTCAGCTCGCGGCGGGCCACCCGGTCGAAGTGGTCGCCGTGCAGGTGCGACAGGACGATCGCGTCGAGCTCGGGCAGGCTGGCCGGGGTGCGGGTGGGCTCGGTGAGACGTCGGCTGGCCAGCCCCTTGCCGAGGTAGGCCAGCTGCCCGCGGTGCAGGAAGTTCGGGTCGGTGAGGACCGTGAAGGGACCCAGCCGCAGCAGGCTCGTCGCGGTCCCGACGAACTCGAGCGTGGCATCGGTCATGTCAGCTCCTCTCGGGTGTCTCCTCCTCGGCGGTGGTGCCGGGGCGAAGGGAGCGCAGCGCCTCGTCCTCGAGGCGGATGCGGTGGCGCAGGAGGACGGTGTTGAGGACGGTGAAGACGGTGGCGGTGACGCCCGCGGAGTGCGCGAGGGGCAGGGCCACCCCTTCGGTCGCGACGGCGACGTAGTTCGGGTGCGGGATGACGCGGTAGGGGCCGGAGGTCACCCGCTGCGCGCCCGGGATGACGACGATGCGCGTGCTCCACTGGCGCCCGAGGGTGCGGATGCACCACCAGCGCAGGCCTTGCGCGGCGACGACACCCGCGACCGCCGGCCAGCCGACGGCGGGGACGAAGGGGCGCCGGGCCCTCGACACCTCGAGGACGCACCCGGCGAGCAGCCCGGTGTGGAGGGCGACCATCGCCGGGTAGTGGCCGACGCCGGTCTCGACGCCGCCCTGCTCGGCCGCCCAGCGGCGGTTGCGGCGGTCGACGACGAGCTCGACGAGGCGCTCGACCCCGACGGCGGCGACGAGCCCGTAGTAGGCGGTCGTGGACCTCATCGTGACTCCTCCGCGTGGAGCAGGACCATCTCGAGGCAGAAGCCGGGGCCCATGGCGAGCAGCATCCCGTGCGTCCCCGGGGCCGGGGGCCGGTCGCGCAGGGTGTCGGCGAGGACGTGCAGGACCGAGGCGGAGGAGAGGTTGCCGATGCGGTCGAGCGAGGACCACGTCATGCCGAGGGCCTCACGGGGCACCTCGAGCGCGTCCTGCATGGCCTCGAGCACCTTCGGCCCGCCCGGGTGGGCGACCCACCAGCCGATGTCGTCGCGGGTCAGCCCGTGGTCGGCGAGGAAGCCGTCGACGTCGCCGCGCAGGTTGGCCAGGACGAGTCCGGGCACCTCGGCGCCGAGGACGATCTTCAGCCCGGTCTGCCCGATGTCCCAGCCCATGGCGCGCTCCGTGCCGGCGTACATCCGGCTGCGCGACTCGACGACGACGACGTCGCTGCCCGGGCTCGTCGACGGCGAGGGCGCCTCGCGCTCGGCCCCGGTCAGGACGACCGCGGCCGCCCCGTCGCCGAAGAGACCGCTCGCGACGACGTTGGCCATCGACGCGTCGTCGCGCTGCACGGTGAGGCTGCACAGCTCGACGGCCACGAGGACGGCGACGTCGTGCGGGTGTCCGAGCAGGTAGTCGTGCACGCGGGCGACGCCGGCCGCGCCGGCGACGCAGCCGAGACCGACGAGCGGCACCCGCTTGACGTCGGGGCGCAGCCCGATCCGCGCCGCGATCCGGGCCTCGAGCGAGGGCACGGCCAGCCCGGTGACGGTGGTCGACATGACGAGGTCGACGTCGGAGGGGGTGAGCCCGGCCTGAGAGAGCGCGTCGAGCATGGCGGCCGCGCCGAGCTCGACGGCGGCCTCGATGAAGGCGTCGTTGGCCGCCCCGAAGTCCTCGAGCGCGGCGTAGCGCTCGGCGGGGATCGCGAGGTGGCGCTGGCTCACGCCGGCGTTGGCGTGGGTGCGCCGCACGACCTCGGGGTGGATGTCCTGCTCGCCGAGGATGTCGAGGAACATCGTCGTGAGCTCGGTCTGGTCGTAGCGGTACGGCGGCAGGACGGCGCCGACCGAGCGGAGCCTGCTGGCGCGGTCGAGCGGGGGTGCGGTCATCTACGGGGATCCTTCCGGGGTCGGCCCCTGCCGAGCAGGGCGACGTCGACGCCCGCGATCGCGACGACCGCGGCGAGCGAGGAGCGGCCGCGGGTGCGGACCGCCGGGGGCACGAGGGCGAGCGTCGCCGCGAGCGGCGCGAGATCGGCCCGGCGAAGGGGACGACGCCCGGCGAGCAGGACGAGCGTGGACCCGAGGAGGACGGCGCCGACGAGCTGCCGGGTGCGGCGCTCGCCGAGGCGGTGCGGCAGCCCGGCGACGCCGGTCGCCTCGTCGTCCTCGAGGTCGGGCAGGGCGTTGACGAGGTGGGCCCCGACCCCGAGCAGCGCCGCCCCGGCTGTCGTCGGCCACGGCGCGAGGGCGGGGGAGGGGGCCGCCAGGGTCGCGACGGAGGGAAGCGAGCCGAAGGCGAGCGCGTACGGCGCGAAGGACCACCACGTGCTCTTGAGGCCGAGGTTGTAGGCGACCCCGCAGCCGACGAGCCCGAGATGGGTCAGGCCCGAGCGACGCCCGCAGCCGAGCGAGGCGACGACGCAGCTCACGGCGGCGAGGGTGGCCGCCGACCCCACGGCGACGGGGGAGACGTCCCCCTTCGCCAGCGGCTTGTCGGCCCGCTCGACGGCCCGGTCGCGCTGGACGTCGACGAGGTCGTTCGTCCACCCGATGACGAGCTGACCGCACCCCACGGCGGTGATCACGCGGCTGCCGCGCGAGAGGGGGAGGGAGGCCGCGCGGGAGAGCAGGGCGCTCAGGGCCGTGACCGCCACGGCGGGGCCGGGGTGGGTCGTCAGGGCCAGGCCGCGGGCTGCCCGCAGGACGGGGCGTCGAGGGGTCTGCGGCACCACGCCACGGTAACCGGGCGGGCCGCGCAGGCGCCGTCTGCGAGGTGGGCAGTCATGATGGGTCGGTGCTCGACGTCGTCATCATCGGAGGTGGGCCCGTCGGCCTGGCCACCGCGCTCCACGCGCGGCGCGCCGGCCTGTCCTGCGCCGTCGTCGAGCAGCGCGTCGGGGTCGTCGACAAGGCGTGCGGCGAGGGGCTCATGCCGGCGGGCCTGCAGGCCCTGCGCGCGCTCGGGGTCGACCCCGCAGGGGTGCCGATCGAGGGCATCCGCTACGTGGCGGGGGAGCGGTCGGCGCAGGCCGGCTTCGGCAGCGGGCCCGGACGGGGCGTGCGGCGCACGACCCTGCACGCAGCGCTCGCCGACGGCGTCGGCGTGGCCGACGTCGAGCTCGTCACCGGGCGGGCCGGCGAGATCACCCAGGACGCCGACGGTGTCGCCGTGCGGGTGACGCGCGACGGGCGCCAGACCCACGTGCGCGCGCGCTACCTCCTGGCCGCCGACGGCCTGCACTCGCCGACGCGCCGTGCGCTGGGGCTCGAGCGCCCCGCCTCCGGCACGCCGCGCTACGGCCTGCGCCAGCACTTCGCCGTCGCGCCGTGGAGCGACCACGTCGAGGTCCACTGGGGCCGGGACGCCGAGGCCTACGTCACCCCGGTCGACGACACGATGGTGGGGGTCGCGGTCCTCACCCGGCGGCGGGCCCCCTTCGAGACCCATCTCGCCGGCTTCCCGGCGCTGCTCGAGCGGGTCGGCGACGCCGCGGCCGCGAGCTCGGCCCGGGGCGCCGGGCCGCTGCGCCAGCGCACCCGAGCCCGTGTCGCCGGTCGGGTGCTGCTCGTCGGCGACGCCTCGGGCTACGTCGACGCGCTCACGGGGGAGGGGACGATGCTCGGCGTCGCCCAGGGCGAGGCGGCGGTGGCCGCGGTCACGGACGACGACCCCGCCTCGTACGACGCGAGGTGGCGGGCGGTCACCCGCCGGCACACCGCCCTCACCCTCGGCCTGGTGACCGCGACCCGGCTGCGACCCGTGCGCCGGCTCGTCGTGCCCGCGGCCGCGCGCGTGCCGTGGGTCTTCAGCGCCGCGGTGCGCTCCATCGGCTCTGCCTGACCGGCTCGACCGACCCGACCGAGCCCAACCCGACATAACCCACCCCCACCCGACCCCACACCTCCCACCCCACAGCTCCTACCCGCCGAGACCCGCTCGGAGTCCGCGAGACCCGGTCGTCGCGGGCCGGCGGTGACCGGGTCTCGCGGACCACGAGCGGGGCTCAGCGCAGGACGTCGCGCAGGACGGCGGCGAGATCGGCCGGGTCGTGCTGCGGCAGCCCGTGGGTGCCGCCGGGCAGGACGAGGGAGCGCCCGTCCTCGACCGCGGCGGCGAGGTCGGCGCACCACCGGCGGCCGGCCACCGCGTCGCGGCCCCCGCGCAGCACGGTCGTCGGGGCCACGACCCCGGCCATGAGCTCGGTCGCGCTCGTGCCGATCTGCGCGACGAAGGCGGGCAGCAGCGCGGGGCTGGCCCGGACGTAGTCGGTCGCGGCCTGCACGAGCACTCGCGGCCGCTCGCGGCGCGCGTCGCCAACGAGGGCTCGGAGGTGGTCGCGGACGTGCGGCAGGTGCGGGTCGGGGGAGGGACCGACGAGCACGACCCGCCGGGCGAGGTCCGGCCGCGAGCCCGCGAGCCGCGCCACGGTGAGGGCGCCGAGCGAGTGGCCGACGAGGTCGACGCCTCGGATCCCGAGGTGGTCGAGCAAGGCCGCGACGTGCGTCGCCTGCGCGTCGGCGTCGAGACCGCGCTGCGGACGTCCCGTGCGACCGGACGCCGGCGGGTCGACGGCGACGACCACGCGGTCCCGGGGCAGGTGCTCGAGGAGCCACTGGTAGGCCCGCCACGACATCGACAGGCCGGGCACGAGGACGAGCGCAGGAGCCGTCGGCGGCCCCTCGGGCGCCCGCTCGACCCAGGCGGTGGTGGTGCCCATGACGTCGACGCGGTGACGGACGACCCCGTCGTGCCGGCGGCGGTGGACGCGCTCGACGAGCCGGGCGAAGGGGGTCACCCGCGCAGTCTCACACCCCGCCTCGTGCGAGGGTGGCAGCTGCCACCGCTCGAGCGCCGAACCGGCAGCCGAGCCTCCAGGCCCGAGACCCGACGAGGAGGACCGTGCAGACCTTCCTGCCGTACGCCGACTTCGCCGCCTCCGCGCAGGCTCTCGACGACAAGCGTCTGGGCAAGCAGCGCGTCGAGTGCATCCAGGTGGTGCGAGGACTCACCGTGCCGGGCTACGGGTGGCGCAACCACCCCGCCGTGACGATGTGGCGCGGCTGCCTCGAGGCGCTCGGGCGGTGCTCGCTCACGTGCTGCGAGGTGTGGGTCGCGCGGGGCTTCGCCGACACCTGCGCCGCGACGATCCGGGACGATCTGGCGGGATCGGGTGTGGAGGCCGTGCGCACCCAAGACGAGCTCGCCGCGGCGGGCGCGCTGCCGTCATGGCTCGGCGACGAGGCCTTCCACCGCAGCCACCGCTCCTCGCTCCTCTCCAAGCTCCCCGCGCACTACGGGGCGCTCTTCGACGACGTCGAGCCGGGTCTGCCGTACGTGTGGCCGCCCGGTCGAGAGGACGGGGGAGCGGTCATCCCTCCTGGCGGGCCCACCAGCGGCGCACCGCCGCGCTGACCTGCGCTGATCGCGGCGCCCTGACGTCACGGGGTGCGTCGGGCGAGCCGGGGTGGACGCCGGCGACCACCTCGAGCGGCGCAGGGCCCTCAGGCGTCGACATCCAGGCCACGGGCCCGCAGCGCGTCGAGCGTCTCGTCGTCCGGGGTGAGCGAGACGAAGTCGAGGCTCGTGAGGTGGGGGAGGAGGTCGAGGTCGGCCCACGACCCGATGTCGAAGGTGTCGTCCTCCCCGTCCCACAGCGGGGCGACCTCGCGGTAGACGTCGTTGCCCGCGTCGATGACGAGCTCGTGCACGAGCGCGGCCTCGCTGCGGTCGATCTGGAGGTCCTGGAGGTAGGCGAGGATCTCCGGGACGGGCCGGTGACCCTCGGCGTCGAGGTCGATGGTCCGCCCGGTGCAGGACCGGGCGAAGTCACGGGCGTCGAGCCGGGGCTGGATCACCTCCTGCTGGTACATCAGCTCGTCGACGACGGCCAGCTTGAGCCCCAGGTCGGTGAAGCGCACGGGGTCGGCGACCCGCCGCGGCGCGTAGCGCTCGACCGGCACGGCCGGGGTCGTCCTCGGCACGGTCATCTCGACGGACTCGAGGTGGTCGCCCTCGTAGCTCGCGTGCAGACGCACGCCGTGACGCTCGGTCGTCGCGGTCCCGGCGACGCGACGTGCGTCGACGCCGGCCCCGGGCAGCTCGTCGGTGACGACCTCGCCGTCGACGACCAGACGGCCGGTGAAGGCCGACCGGGGGACGAAGGCCGGGGCGTCCGCCTCGGGACGCAGCTGCACGCAGAGCGTCTTGACGTGCGTCTCGTCGAGACGGTGCGCGAAGACCCCGAGCTCGTGCCACGTGACGACGGACCCGGCCGTGCCGACCCAGAGCTCGGGCTCGCCCCAGGCCGCGACGAGGGTGCCGATGGGGATGGGCAGCGCGACGGGGGTGCCCTCGACGAGGAGAGCGTCTGGTCCGAGCTCGATGACAGGTGTCGACATGCGGGGGACCCTAGCCGAGTGCGCTACTTGACATAATGTCGATTATCGGCGAAACCCGCCAGGGCGCCCACCATCTGCAGAAGGGGCTCAGGCCGACCCGTCCCGAGCCGCCCGGGCGCGCGCCTTGATCGCCTCGATGACCTCGGTCTTGGCGTCGGCGTAGTGGTTCATGCTCGGCCAGTCACGGCTGACGAGCTCGCGCTTCGTGCGCTCGTACAGCGCGCGGTCGTCGGCGTCACGGCGCAGGTGGTCGCGCAGCAGCAGGTAGTCGTCCGCAGCCGGGTCATCGGGCTCGAGCACGTGGATGAAGACGTTTCGCTCCGGTGTGCGGACCAGCCGGTGGCCGGGCTCGCGCACCCGCAGCTGGTACCCGGCGGCCACCAGCGCGTCGAGGTAGTCCTCCTCGGCGGTGATGTCCGGCACGGTGACGAGGACGTCGACGATCGGCTTGGCCGCCAGGCCCGGCACGGAGGTCGAGCCGATGTGCTCGACCGAGCGTGCGACTCCCCCGAGTGCCGTTCGAACACGTGTCTCATGGCGGGCGTACGCCTGCGCCCATGCCGGGTCGTGCTCGACGAGGTGCAGTCGGACCTTCTCCGTCCCGCCGACGAGCTCGACGTCGGTGACGTCGGGGCGTCGGCGGGTGCTGGCTGCTGATGACTCGTCCACGGTCGCAGGCTACGTCGAGCGGGCGCGCTCGAAGCGTGAGCCGCCGTACTTGCGGTGCACCGCCTGCCGGCTGACGCCCAGCTCGTGGGCGATCTCCGCCCATGACAGACCGGCGCTGCGAGCCCGCCGCACGAGCACGGCCTCGCGTCGCTCGACACCGCGTCGCAGCTCCGCTCCCCCGCGGAGCGCGGCACGGGGGTCCTCGTCGTCCATGAAGGTCACGACCATGTCGACCATCTCCTGGGTCA
Organism: Janibacter sp. UYMM211; assembly: GCF_040547045.1. Taxonomy (NCBI): domain Bacteria; kingdom Bacillati; phylum Actinomycetota; class Actinomycetes; order Micrococcales; family Intrasporangiaceae; genus Janibacter; species Janibacter sp. UYMM211. The sequence continues at coordinate 156,741 of NZ_JBEPOY010000003.1, forward strand.
TCGTCCGGCCACCTCGCCTCGTCAACAGGTGTTGACACGATGGCACCACGCGCCCCGGCTGTCAACATGTGATGACACGCACCCTCTCGCGCACGAGACGGCGTACCTCGACCTCGTACCGGCTGGCCGCCCCGCCGGGCGTGCGGTAGAAGCGCCGCCGCAGCGACCCCTCGACCTCGACGCGGGTGCCGTCGGCGAGGTGCTGCGCGGCCCGTCGTGAGCGCGCGGACCAGCACGCGAGGTCGATGGTGTCCACCGGCCGCCCATCCGTGCGCGACACGACGACCCGCAGGGTCACCACCTCGTCGCCGCTCGGCAGCGTGCGCGCGGTCGGCTCGCCGCTCACCCGCCCGACGAGCCGGACCTCGTTGACGTCCGTGCCGCTGCCCTGACCATGCTCGTCCATGTCTGCTCCTCCTGCGCTCGGCCTGCGATGCCCCCACGGTCCGCCATCGTGCGACCGAGGGCACGGGCCCGGCGGCGGCTGTGGACGGCGACCGCCGCGACGGCCCAGCTGTGGACGGGTGGCACGATGAGGGCGTGCAGTGCGACTACTTCGACGCGGGGGCGTGCCGGTCCTGCACCTTCATGGGCATCCCCTACGAGGTCCAGCTGCGGCGCAAGCAGCAGGACGTGCAGGAGCGGCTGGCCCGCGTCGCGCCCGAGGTCGTGTGGCGCTCCCCCTTCGCCTCCCCCGAGGCCGGCTTCCGCAACAAGGCCAAGCTCGTCGCCGGCGGCTCACCTGGCGCTCTCACCCTCGGCATCCTCGACCGGGAGGGTCGGGGCGTCGACCTCCAGGGGTGCGGCCTCTACCCTCATGCCCTCTCGAGCGCCTTCGACCCGGTCGCCCGCTGGCTCGAGCGGCTGCAGGTGCCGCCCTACGACGTGCCCCGTCGGCGCGGCGAGCTCAAGCACGTGCTCCTCACCGTGAGCCCCGACGAGGAGCTCATGCTCCGTCTCGTCCTGCGCAGCGACCGGCACCTGCCGCGTCTGCGCGACGCGCTGCCCCGCCTGCTCGAGGAGCTGCCCTCTCTCGTCGTCGTCAGCGTCAATCTCCAGCCCGAGCACAAGGCCGTCCTCGAGGGAGAGCACGAGGTGCTCCTGACGGAGCAGGAGCACCTGACGATGAGCATCGGCGGGGTGCCGCTGCACCTGCGACCCGGCGGCTTCTTCCAGACCAACACGGCGGCGGCCGCCGCCCTCTACGAGACCGCCACGGGCTGGGTCCGCGACGTCTCCCCGCGGTCGGTGCTCGACCTGTACTGCGGGGTCGGCGGTTTCGCCCTCCACGCGGCGCGGGTGCTGCCCGCCGGCACGCCGGTCCGAGGCCTGGAGATCTCGGCCGAGGCCGTCGCCGCGGCCCGGACCACCGCGGCCGAGCTGGGCCTGGCCGCGGACTTCGGGACCGGCGACGCCGAGGCCGCGACCGCCGACGCCGACCTCGTCGTCGTCAACCCGCCGCGGCGCGGCATCGGTGCGCTGACGCAGGCCATCGAGCGCTCCTCAGCCCGCCATCTCGTCTACTCGAGCTGCGACGTCGGGTCTCTGGCCCGCGACCTCGCCGACCTGCCGTCGTGGGTCGCGCAGGAGGCGCGCCTCGTCGACATGTTCCCGCAGACCGGCCACCACGAGGTCGTCGTGCGGCTGCAGCGGGGCTGATCCGAGAGGACCGCCGCAGATGTCTGGGGATCCCCTCCCGTCGGGCCCGCGCCGTACGTATCATGGGGCCCGTGCCATCTGGCACCACCGACAGTCAAGGGGACACACCGAGTGGGGACCATCTCGTGGCGCCGATGCGCTCAGGCCGTGGCCGTGTGCACCGTCGCCGGGTCGCTGACCGCCCCCGCCGCGGTCGCCGACCCCTCCCCCGTCGCGCCGACGAGCACCACCCCCGCCCCGACGAGCACCACCGAGCCGGCACCCACGGGCACGACGGCCCCGACCACCGGTGACCCGGCCGGCGAGCCCGCAGACCCCACCTCTCCCGGCGCGAGCGGCAGCGAGAGCTCGAGCGACCCCTTCGCCTACGACGAGGACGCGAAGGGGGAGGAGGACGACGCCCTCTCCCCCGCCGAGGTCAAGAAGCAGGTCGACGAGGCCAACGCGCTCGCCGCGAGCATCCTCAAGAACAACAAGGAGATCGGCTCCCTCGTCACCGAGCTGCGCCGTCACTCCACCCGGGCCAACACCCTCCTCGAGCGCTACTCCGAGGCCACCTCGAAGCACCGCGCCGCGAAGAAGGAGGCCGACGAGGCGCGTCGTGCGTCCACCCGGCTGAAGAACCGGCTCGACGCGGGCCGCGAGGACCTGCGCGACTGGGCCTTCGGCACCTACACCGAGGCCGGCGGCTACACCGACACCATGGCCTTCCTCAACATCATGACGAAGTCACCGGCCAAGGCCGGCGACTCCGCCGGTGACCTCAGCTATCTCACCGACGAGCGCATCCACAGCGTCGACCTCGTGCGGGTCGACACGATCACCGCCGCCCAGCTCTCTCGCAAGCGGGCGAAGGCGGAGAAGCGCGCCAAGAGCGAGAAGGCCAAGGCCGACAAGGCCCGCAAGGACCTCACCGCCGTCATCACCGAGCGCAAGGCGACGCTGGAGACGCTGCGCAAGGAGTACGCCTCCGAGCTCAAGGAGGCCGGGCCGCTCGTGAAGTCCCTCCTCGGCCTCACCGACCCCGACGCGCAGGACGCCCAGGAGAGCCTCACCGCGGCGATGGAGAAGGCCGGGCAGGACGTCAGCGCCTTCGAGGGCGCCGCACCGTGCTCGGACAACGAGGGCACCTACCCCAACGGCCAGGTGCCCCCGAACGCCCTGTGCCCGCTCATCGGGGCGGCCGGCGAGATGCTGCGCCCCAAGGCCGCGGCCGCCTTCAACGAGATGAGCAAGGCCTACGCCCGCGACACCGGCTCGCCGATCTGCATCACCGACAGCTACCGCTCCTACGCCGAGCAGGTCATCGTCAAGCAGCAGCGCGGCGGCTGGGCGGCCACGCCGGGCCGCTCGAACCACGGGCTCGGGCTCGCCCTCGACCTGTGCGGCGGGATCAACAGCTTCGGCACCGCCGCGCACGCGTGGATGCAGCAGAACGCCGCGCTCTACGGGTGGTTCCACCCGGCCTGGGCGCAGGCCGGTGGCAGCCTGCCCGAGCCCTGGCACTGGGAGTACGCGGGCTGATCAGCCCCGCACCTGCTCCTCGTGCGACTTCACGGGGACGAGGACGACGAGCCCGGCGAGCAGCACGAGCGCGACGCCGAGGATCCCCCAGTACTGCGTGTTGTCGTCCCCCGTCACCGCCGCGCCGAGCGCGATGAAGGCGGCGAAGGCGAGCGGGCTGAGGAAGGACACGGCTCGCCCGGTCGTCGCGTACAGCCCGAAGATCTCACCACTGCGGCCCTCGGGGATGACCCGTGCGAGATAGCTGCGCGAGGCCGCCTGGGCCGGTCCGACGAAGGCGGTCATGACGAGCCCGAGGCTCCAGAAGACGGGCTTGCCGCCGTCGTGGAGGACGAAGATGCCCAGGCCGATGACGACGAGCGCGACGAGGCTGATGATGATGACCCGCTTCGGGCCGATCCGGTCGTCGAGCACGCCCATCGCCATCGTGCTCAGCCCCGCGACGACGTTGGCCACGGCGCCGAAGATGATGACCTCGCCGGCGGTGAGCCCGAAGGTCCCCGCGGCGAGGATCGCCCCGAAGGCGAAGACGCCGGCCAGCCCGTCGCGGAAGAGCGCGGAGGCGAGCAGGAAGTACACCGTGTGCGGCGAGCTCGCGTAGAGCGCCCGCAGCGAGGCGAAGAGCAGCCGGTAGGACTCGGCGATGCCCACGCGCGGCGCGCGCTCGCGCGGCTCGTCGCGCAGGACGAGGAAGGCGGGCACGGTGAAGACGGCGATCCACAGCCCGCACACGAGCATCGAGACGCGGATGTCGAGGCCGTCGGCGCCGGTGACGCCGAAGAGGCCGCGCTCCGGTGCGATGAGGGTGAAGTTGAGCAGCAGGAGCACGAGGATGCCGCCGAGGTAGCCCATCCCCCACCCGAAGCCGGACACCCGCCCGACGGTGCGGGGTGTGGCCACCTGCTCGATCGTCGCGTTGTACGTCACGCCGGCGACCTCGGAGACGATCGACCCGACGCCGAGCAGGACGAGGCCGAGCAGGAGGTAGCCCGGCTCGGGACGCACGAGGAAGAGCGAGGCGGCCAGGGCCGCCATGAGCCAGGTCTGCACCCGCAGGTTGCGCACGGTGCGACCGCTGCGATCCGCGTTCTGCCCGAGGACGGGGGCGACGAGGGCGACGACGAGGCCGGAGATGCCGGTGGCGATCGCCAGGGCGGTCGACGTCGCGTTCGTCGCGCCGAAGCTCGAGCTCGTGATGTAGACGGAGAAGACGAAGGTGATGATGACCGTGTTGTACGGCTGGGCTCCCCAGTCCCACATCGCCCAGGACACGACCGTGCGACGTGGCGTCCGGGAGTCCCCGTGCCGCAGCGCGGAGCCGGGTGGCGCGAGGGGCAGATCGGCGTCGACGTCGCTTCGGTGCTGGGTCACAGGGGGACCGTACCCTCGCCCCGTGGGCCGATGTGCGCGACACGGGTACGACGCGGTAACCTGACGGACTGCCGACATCGCTCGCTCGCCGAAGAGCGCAGATCGACCCCCTCATGTGATCTGAGTCGCAGGCGACGTACCTCACGCCTGCCGCGGAGCCGGAACAAACTGGACGCCCCCGGGCGTTCTTCATGTGTGCCCGACAGCAGGGCGGGCGCACCCCCTGATCGACGAGGAGTACTGAGATGGCAGAGCGCACACTTCGCGGCACCCGCATGGTGTCGTTCAGCATGGAGACCACCGCGAACGTCGTCCCCAGCGAGCGGCAGATCACCACCTACGTGTGTGACGACGGCCACCGCACGGAGCTGCCCTTCTCGGTCGAGGCCGAGATCCCCAGCACCTGGGAGTGCCGTTGCGGCAAGCTCGGCAAGCTGCTCGACGGCCCCGAGCCCGAGCTCAAGCCCACCAAGCCCGCCCGCACCCACTGGGACATGCTGCTCGAGCGCCGCTCGGTCCCCGAGCTCGAGGAGCTCCTCGAGGAGCGTCTGGCGCTCCTGCGCGAGCGTCGCGGCGAGAAGCCGCGCAAGCGCTCCGCCTGACCGCACCCTCCTCGTACGAGAGCCGCCCCGGCACGACCGGGGCGGCTCTCGTCGTGCGAGGACGGCACGTCGCGCGCGGGCTGCGGGCGAAGGGGACCCCCTCCCCCGTCGGATCCCTCGGGCTCGCGCAGTCGACGACCTCGCTCAGTCGATGATCTCGCCCTCGACGACCTCGTCGCCGGGGTCGGGGCCGTCGCGGCGCGTGCGCCCGTCGCGGTGGGTGGCCGTGCGCACCCGGATCACCCCGAGGTCGCCGAAGACGCGACGCCGGATGCCCGCCTCGAGCAGCGGCCTGGCGAGGGGGCGGGTGAAGGGCAGGACGAGCAGCAGCCCGACGACGTCGGTGACGAAGCCCGGCAGCACGAGCAGCAGACCGCCGACGAGCACGAGGATCCCGTCAGCCAGCGCCCGGCTGGGCATCTCGCCCGTGCGGGCGGACGTGCGCAGGGCGCGCATCGCCCGGGCGCCCTCGCGCCGCAGCAGCCACACGCCGGCGACCGAGAGCGCGACGAGCGAGACGATCGTCCACAGGACCCCGATCCGGCGGCCGACGGCGATGATCACCGCGAGCTCGAGGACGACGAGCACCAGCAGGGCCACCGGCACCCACGGCAGGACGCGGCGCCGCCGTCGCGGCGCTCCGGGCTGGCCGTGGATCTGGCTCACAGCCGGTGCCACCGCCGCTCGCGGTGCACGAGGGAGGCGGCCTGGTCACGGCGGTGGCGCACGCCCCACCCGGTGATGCGCCGCATCGACTCCTTGACGACGTCGCCGTCCATCTTCGACTCGCCGATCTCGCGCTCGACGAAGGTGATGGGCACCTCGACGACGCGCATCCCGGCGCGCACCGTGCGCACGGTGAGGTCGGTCTGGAAGACGTAGCCGGCGCTCTCGACCTGGTCCAGGCCGATCTCGCGCAGGGTGTCGGCGCGGTAGACCCGGTAGCCGGCCGTCGCGTCGTTGACCGGCATGCCGAGGATCGCGCGGATGTAGAGGTTGCCGCCCATGGAGATCGCCTTGCGCGACAGCGGCCAGTTGACGACGCTGCCGCCGCGCACGTAGCGCGAGCCGATGACGAGGTCGGCGTCACGCGCGGCCTCGAGCATCGCCGGCAGGTCCTCCGGGCGGTGCGAGCCGTCGGCGTCCATCTCGACGACGGCGTCGTAGCCGGCGTCGAGCGCCCAGCGGAAGCCGGCGAGGTAGGCCGCGCCCAGGCCCTCCTTGCCCTGGCGGTGCAGGACGTGGACCTGGTCGTCGGCGGCGGCGAGCTCGTCGGCGACCGCGCCGGTGCCGTCGGGGCTGTTGTCGTCGAGGACGACGACGTCGGCGCTCGGCACGCTGTCGCGCACGCGCTGCACGACGCGCGGGAGGTTCTCGCGCTCGTTGTAGGTCGGGATGAGCACGGCCACCCGGGTGATGGGGGGCCGCAGGGGGGCGTCAGGCACGGGCACTCGACTCCAGCTTCGTCTTCGGTGAGGTGTCGACTTTATCCGCCCGGCGCCCGCGCAGTCGCCCCGCCACGACGAGCAGGACGAGGGCCAGGGCGCTGCCGATCTCCACCCACGGGCCGAGCCGGTCGGAGGGGGTGAGCCCGGTGCGGGCGTCGAAGGTGCCGACGACCTGGGCCGCGGTGAAGAGCTCGGTGGGCTGGGCGACGGACCCGTCGGGGGCGATGACGGCGCTCACGCCGACGGTCGAGACGTGGGCGACGGGTCGGCCGTGCTCGATGGCCCGGATCCGCGAGATCGCGAGCTGCTGGGTCGACTCGGCCGTGTACCCGAAGGTCGCGTTGTTCGTCTGCACGAGCAGCACGCTGGGCAGCCCGCCGTCCTCGGCGTGGTGGACCGCCTCGCGCATGAGCCCGTCGTAGGCCACCTCGAAGCAGATCGTCGGCACGACGGAGAAGCCGCCCGCGGACCCCTCGACGGGGAAGGCCTGCGGCCCGGGCCCCTTCGCGAAGCCGACCCGCACGAGGTCGACCTTGTCGGAGAAGAGGCGGAAGAAGTCCCGGTACGGGACGTACTCGGCGAAGGGGACGGGGTGCTGCTTGACGTAGCGGGCCGTCGGGGCGTCACGGCCGGGCTCGTAGAGCAGGCTGGCGTTGCTCACCTCCGGGCTCGGCTCGTCGAGGATCGCGCCGACGACGACGGGCACGTCGACGGCGTCGAGCGCGCGCTGCACCTGGGCGGCGGCGTCGGGGTTGCGCAGCGGGTCGATGTCGCTGGAGTTCTCCGGCCACACGACGAGGTCGAGGCGCTCACCGGAGCGGCCGAGCTCCTCGGTGCCCGTGACGTGGTTGTCGAGGACCTGACGCCGCTCGGCGTTGAAGTCGAGGCCGGCGCGCGGCACGTTGCCCTGCACCATCCCGATCCGGGCCGGCGTCGAGCCCTCGGGCGCCTCGGCGTGGACCGGGAGGAGCAGGCCGGTCAGCCCGAGGGCGACGGCGACCGGCACGAGGAGGGCGGCGCGCAACGTGCGACGCACGACGAGCAGCACGAGCGGCACCGCGAGGAGCGCGACGACGAGGCTGACCAGTGGCGCCCCGCCGAGCCAGGCCCACCGCGCGAGCGGGCTGTCGGCCTGCCCGAAGGCGAGACGGGCCCACGGGAAGCCGCCGAAGGGGACGGTGCCGCGGACGAGCTCCTGCAGCACCCACAGCACGGGCAGGGCGAGCGCGGCGAGGACCACACGGCCCCGGGCGAGCAGCGGGCGCTGCACGGCCGCGAGGACCGCTCCCATGACGGCGACGTAGAGGGCCTGCACGGTCGACAGGGCCACCCACGGCATCGCGCCGACGAAGATGCCCGACCAGTGCAGCGTCGGCAGGAAGGTCGCCCAGCCGGCGAGCATCCCGAGGCCGAAGCCCACCCGCGCCCGCACGCCCCACAGGGCGAGGCCGACGAGGGCGACACCGGGCACCGCGGCGAGGTGGATCCCGTGGTCGGGGAAGGTGAGCCAGACGAGCAGCCCGCCGGCGACCGCGAGGACGGCGCGCACCCAAGCGGGCGGGGCGAAGGGGGTCTCGGGCACGTCCGAGCCTAACCCGGGGACGTCCATCCCTTCGCCGTCGACCCGGCGCGCTCAGTCCTCCCAGGGGGTCGACAGCACGACCGTCGTGCGGGTCGAGACCTCCGCCTTGGCCCGGATGGTCGCGATGAGCGCCTCGAGGTCCTGGGGGGTGCCGACGCGCACCTTGAGCAGGTAGTTGGCGTCGCCGGCGACGCTGTAGCAGGACTCGACGTCGGCGACGTCGCGCAGCCGCTGCGGGATGTCGTCGGGAGCGCGGTGGTCGAGCGGCTCGACGGCGATGAAGGCGGTGAGCGGTCGACCGGCCCGCGCGTGGTCGACCTGGGCGGTGAAGCCGCGGATCACCCCGCGCTCCTCGAGCCGGCGCACGCGCTGGTGCACCGCCGACGTCGACATGCCGATGGCGCGCCCGAGGTCGGTGTAGCTCATCCGGCCGTCGACGACGAGCAGGTCGACGATGCGCTGGTCAGCCTCTTCCATGCGGGTGACGATAGGCGACGGGGCGCCGTGGCGCCGGACGCATAGGCTTCGGCCATGCCGTCTGCGACGCCGCGCCTGCTCCTCCTCGACTCCGCGAGCCTGTACTTCCGCGCCTTCTACGGCGTCCCGGCCCGGGCGGAGGCGCCGTCGGGCATCCCGACGAACGCGGTCGCCGGCTTCGTCGACATGATCGCGACCCTCGTCGTGCGTTACCGGCCGACGCACGTCGCGGCCTGCTGGGACGACGACTGGCGCCCGCAGTGGCGGGTCGACGCGGTCCCCACGTACAAGTCCCACCGCGTCGCCGAGGACGCCGCAGAGGGCGAGGAAGTGCCCGACGAGCTCGGTCCCCAGGTGCCCGTCATCGCGCAGTGCCTCGAGGTGCTGGGCGTGCCCAAGGTCGGAGCCGCCCACTACGAGGCCGACGACGTCATCGGCACCCTCGCCCACCACTACCGCGGGGTCATGCCCGTCGACGTCGTGACGGGTGACCGCGACCTCTTCCAGCTCGTCGACGACGCCTCGGGCACGCGGGTCATCTACACCGCCCGCGGCGGCGTGCGCGACCCCGACGTCGTCGACCAGGCCTACCTGCGCACGAAGTACGACGTGCCCACGGGCGACGCGTACGCCGACATGGCGGTGCTGCGCGGAGACACGAGCGACGGCCTGCCCGGCGTCGCCGGTATCGGTGAGAAGACCGCTGCCCGGCTCATCGCCACCCACGGCTCGCTCGAGGGCATCCGCGCGGCGATCGCCAGCGGCGACCCGTCGATCAAGGGCGCCCAGCGTGCCCGGCTGGAGGCGGGCAGCGACTACCTCGACGCCGCCCCGCGCGTCGTCGCCGTGGCGCGGGACGTGCCGGTGACGGACGTCGACCTGACGATCGGCCCGGAGCTGCCCGACCCGGCGGGGATGAGCCGGCTCGCGCTCGACCACGGCATCGCCGGTCCCCTCGGCCGGGCGGCGGCCGCGCTGTACCCGCAGGCCGACTGACCCGGCCCCGCTCCCCCTTCGCCCTGCCCGCGGCGTCCCGGTGCCGGCCGCGTCAGTCGATGCGGTCGGCGGCGACGACGCCGCGCATGACGGCGTCGATCGCCTTGCGCGCGGTGCTGCGCAGCCGGTCCTCCTCGGAGGCCTTCGCGATCTGGTCGAGCAGGTCGACGATCTGCTTGCACCGGCGCACGAAGTCGCCCGCGGTGAGGTCGGAGTCGAGGAGCACCTCGTCGAGCCGGCGGCCGCTCGCCCAGCGGTGCACCTGCCAGGCGATCCCGGCGTCGGGCGGGTCGGTGGGGTCGAGCCCCGCGGTGTGCTCGCGAGCCTCGATGTCGCGCCAGCGCTCCTGCATGTCCTCCCAGGCGATGGCGAGGCCGTCGGTCGGGATCCGCGGCATGAGGTCGGCGTCGTCGCGCCGCGGCTCGTAGACGAGCATCGAGACGGCGGCGGCGAGCTCGGCCGGGGTGAGCTGCTTCCACGTGCCGGCGCGCAGGCACTCGGCGGCGAGGAGGTCCTTCTCGGAGTAGAGCCGGCGCAGTCGGGCGCCGTCCGCGCTCACGGCGTCGCCGCCCTCGTCGAGGTAGCCGAGGTCGACGAGCACGGACACGACCCGGTCGAAGCGGGCCGCGACCGAGCCGGTCCGCGAGTCGACGGTGCGCTGCAGGGCGCTCTGCTCGCGCTTGAGGCGCCACCAGCGCTCGGACCACCGCGCGTGCTCCTCGCGGTCCGGGCACGCGTGGCACGGGTGCGCCCGCAGCTCCTGGCGCAGGCGCACGAGCCGGGCGTCCTCTCCCCCGGCGGCCTCCTTCGCCTCGCGCCGGATCGACGGCGCCCCCTCGTGGGGCGCCTTGACCCGCAGCGTCGTCGCGAGATCGGTCCGGTGCCGGGCCGAGCGGGGGTTGAAGGACCGGGGCACCGCGAGCTTGCCGAAGGGGGTGACCGGCCCGTCGAGGTCGGAGGTCGTGAGCCGGCGCACCTGCTTGTGCTCGGTGAGCACCATGGGCTCGCCGGACTGCCCCTTGTAGGGCCGGGCCGGGATGACGACGACGGCCAGGCCGGAGCGGCGGCCCCCGATGCGGATGATGTCGCCGGTCTCGAGGGAGTCGAGGGAGACGGCGGTCTCGGCGCGACGGGTCGCCGAGCGCTGCCTGCGCCCGGACTTCTCGAGGTCGCTGATGCGGTGGCGGATCTGCGCGTACTCGCGGAAGTCGCCGAGCTCGCAGTGCATCGCCTCGGCGTAGCCCTCGAGCGACTCCTGCTGGGAGCGGACCTTCGAGGCCAGGCCGACGACGGCCCGGTCGGCCTGGAACTGCGCGAAGGAGCTCTCGAGGATCTCGCGGGCGGTCTGGCGTCCGACGGTCGCCACGAGGTTGACCGCCATGTTGTACGTCGGGGCGAAGGAGCTGCGCAGCGGGTAGGTGCGGGTCGAGGCCAGGCCCGCCACCGAGAGCGGGTCCATGCCGCGCGACCACACGACGACGGCGTGGCCCTCGACGTCGATGCCGCGTCGGCCCGCCCGGCCGGTCAGCTGGGTGTACTCGGCGGGGGTGATCTCGACGTGCGCCTCGCCGTTGAACTTCACGAGCTTCTCGAGGACGACGGTGCGAGCGGGCATGTTGATGCCGAGGGCCAGGGTCTCGGTCGCGAAGACCGCCTTGACCCGGCCCGCGGTGAAGAGCTCCTCGACGACCTCGCGGAAGATCGGCAGCATGCCCGCGTGGTGGGGCGCGTACCCGCGCTCGAGGCCGGCGAGCAGCTGGTGGTAGCCGAGGACCGTGAGGTCCTCGCCCTCGAGCACGGCCGAGCGCTCCTCGAGGGTGCGCCGGTTGCGCTCGCCCTCGGCGGCGCTGATGAGCCGGACGTCGTTGCCGAGGAGCTGCCCGACGGCGCCCTCGCAGCCGACCCGGCTGAAGATGAAGGTGATCGCGGGGAGCAGCCCCTCGCGGTCGAGCTGGGTGATGACCTCGGTGCGCGAGGCTCCGCCGCCGAAACGCTGACGCGCCCCGCCCTGGGACCGCCCGCCCCGGCCGCGCCGGTCGCGGTCCCGCCCGCCCCGGCCCCGGGCCGGGCCGTCCTCGCCGGAGCGCGAGGCGCTGCGCACGGCGTCCATGAGCAGCGGGTTGACCCGCCACCGGTCGGCATCGTCGCTCGGCGTCGCGCCGTCGACGAAGATGTCGTAGACCTCCTTGCCGACCTGCATGTGCTGCCACAGCGGCACCGGCCGCTCCTCGGAGACGACGACGACGTTGCCGCCGCGCACCTCGTCGAGCCAGTCGCCGAACTCCTCGGCGTTGCTCACCGTCGCCGAGAGCGAGACGAGCTGCACGGACGGCGCGAGGTGGATGATGACCTCCTCCCACACGGCCCCGCGGAAGCGGTCGGCGAGGTAGTGCACCTCGTCCATGACGACGAAGCCCAGGCCCTCGAGCGTGCTGCTGCCCGCGTAAATCATGTTGCGCAGCACCTCGGTCGTCATGACGACGACCGGCGCCTCGCCGTTGATCGAGGTGTCGCCGGTGAGCAGACCGACCTGCGCGTGCCCGTGGCGGGCGGCGAGCTCGTGGTATTTCTGGTTCGACAGGGCCTTGATGGGGGTCGTGTAGAAGGCCTTCTGCCCGCGCTGGAGCGCGAGGTGCACGGCGAACTCCCCGACGATCGTCTTGCCGGCTCCCGTCGGCGCCGCGACGAGCACGCCGTGCCCGGCGGCGATGGCCTCGCAGCCCTCGATCTGGAAGGGGTCGAGCGGGAAGTCGACCCCGGCGGCGAAGGCGTCCACGGCGTCTGACATGTCGTCAGGCTAACCGGGCGGGTGGGTCAGATCAGGATGCGCACCGCGCCGGGCACGACGTCGACGTCCACGGGCAGGGGGTAGAGCCGCTCCCCGTCGGCGTAGGCGACGACGCCGGGTGCGTCGAGACGCACGGAGCGCGCCCGGTGCACGCTCACAGCGGGGTGCCCGAGATGGGCGCCGCGGAAGACCTTGGGGAAGACGCGCAGGAGCTCCGGCACGCTGATCTCGTCGACGACGAGCACGTCGAGCAGGCCGTCGGCCATGTCGGCGTCGGGGGTGACGCGCATGCCCCCGCCGTAGGCGCGCCCGTTGCCGACGCACACGAGCATCGCGCGGTGGTGGGACACCTCGCCGTCGAGGGTGAGCGTGTACGGGATCGGGGCGAAGGTGGGCAGCTCGCGGGCGATCGCGAGGTTGTAGCGGGCCGGTCCGCGGGGCCACCGCATCGTGTTCGCCCGCTCGTTGACCAGGGCGTCGAAGCCGCCGCACAGGACGCCGAGGTACCACCGCTCCTGGCTGGCGTCGGTGCTGCGCACCCGGCCGAGGTCGACCGCGCGGGCCGAGCCGTGCAGCACCCGCTCGACCGCGGCCTCGACGTCGCGCACCGGCAGCCCGAGCTCACGGGCGTTGTCGTTGCCGGTGCCGACGGCGACGACGCCGAGGGGCACCTCGGTCTGCGCGCAGATGTTGACCCCGAGGCCGACGGCCCCGTCACCACCGGCGACGACGAGGGTGTCGACCTCGCCGTCGCGGACCGCACGGCGGGCCTTGGCCTCGGCCCGGCGGGCGTCGAGCCCGGTGAGGTCGACGACCTCGGCACCGCCGCGCTCGAGCAGGTCGGCGACGGTCGTGCCGACCCGGGCGCCGGCGTTCTTGCCGGCCGTGGGGTTGACGAGCAGACCGATGCGGCGAGAGCTCATGACGACAGCCCGCGTCTCAGTCGAGCGCGGAGGCCTGGTCCTCCGGCGTGTCGAGCCAGGCCGGTCGGGCCTGCTCCCGCTTGCGGGTGATGAGCATGCCGATCCCGCAGGCGCCGAAGTACAGCACGACGAGCGGACCCGCGAGCAGGAACATCGTGAAGGGGTCCGGCGTCGGCGTGATGACCGCCGCGGCGACGAAGATGAGCAGCACCGCCGGGCGCCACGCCCTGAGCATCTGGCGGCCGGTGAGCACACCGATGGCGCACAGCGCGACGAGGACGACCGGCAGCAGCCACGACGCCCCGAAGGCGAAGATGAAGCGCATGACGAAGGTGAAGTAGTCCGTCGTGCTCTGGATGTTCGAGCTCGTGTCCTCGTCGGGGGTGAAGCCGTAGAGGATGATGAGGGCCTTCGGCAGCGTGTAGTAGCCGAAGGCGCAGCCCGCCGCGAAGAGCGGCACGGTGGCGCTGAAGAAGGCACCGGAGATGCGCTTCTCGCGCTTGGTCAGGCCCGGGACGACGAAGGCCCAGATCTGCCACAGCCAGATCGGGCTCGTCATGAGGATGCCGGCGAAGATCGAGATCGACAGCTGCTGGCTGAAGGCCGCCGTCGGGTTGCCGAAGTTCAGCGCGATGACGCTCTCGGGGTGCAACCGCTTGTACTCGCGGAAGGGCGAGGACAGGTGCTCGTAGATCGGTGTGTAGTAGATCCAGCCGACGACCGTCCCGACGACGACGGCCGCCGCTGCGATCATCAGCCGGCGCCTCAGCTCGATGAAGTGAGCCTTGAGGGGCATCCGCCCCTCGGGGTCCTTGGGCGTGCGTCGTCGGGTGGCCACGGCGGCGTGCGAGAGCGGCGCGAAGGGGGGTGTCGTCAGACGACCGGGCCGGAGGTGTTGTCCGTGCGCGGCTTCGTCTCGTCGATGAGGGCGTCGCCCTGGCGGTGGGTGACGTCGTCACGCACCGGGGTGCCAGCGGAGGTGATGGTGCCGGACTCGCGGGCCTTCTTGGCCTCCTCGCGAGCGCGGTCCTCCTCCTTCATCTCGTTGACCTCGGACTTGAAGACACGAGCGGACTTGCCCAGGCTGCGGGCGGCGTCGGGGAGCTTCTTGAAGCCGAAGAGGAGCAGGATGAGCAGAGCGATGATGAGCAGTTCGCCGGGACCGAGCCACTGAGGCATGGCGGACGCCTTTCACGAGATGGTTGGACGCCTGCGAGTGTACGCCCGTCAGGCTGGGTAGCCGCTGAGCGCGGCGAGCGCACGGGCGCGCACCGCGTCGACGGCGGGCTGCGGCGCCTCGAGCACCGCGTGCCCCCCGCAGCCGAGGACGAGCCGGGCCAGCCAGGCGTCGTCGCGGGCCGTGAGCCGCACCCGCAGGTCCTCGCCGACCTCCTCCTGCGACAGGGTCGGGTAGTACTCGGCGACCCAGCGGGCGCGGGGCCGCAGGAGCAGGGTGACGACGCGGTCGTCGGGCGCCCCCGAGTACGCACCCTGGGACAGGTCGCGCGAGACCGCCTGCGGCGGCGGGGTGCCGTCGGCGTCGAGCAGCTCGATCGCCTCGACGCGGTCGAGGCGGAAGAGGCGCGTGTCCTGGGCGAGGTGGCACCAGCCCTCGAGGTACCAGTGGCCGTCGAGCGCGACGACCCGCATGGGGTCGACGTCGCGCTCGGTGCGCTCGTCGCGCGAGGGCACGAGGTAGGTGAGGTGGACCCGGCGGCGCTGCTGCACGGCGCTGCTCGCGGTCTGGAGCACCTCGTGGTCGCGCTCGCCCTCGGCGACGACGCCGACCCGGTCGATGCCGGGCAGGGACCCGGTCGCCTGCTCGAGGGTGGCCAGGGCGCGCCGCACGGCGTCGGAGGGGCCGACGCCGGAGGCCTCGAGCGCGCGCAGGCCCACGATGATCGTCGTGGCCTCCGCGACCCCGAGGCGCAGCGGGCGGCTGATCGTCTCGGCGTTGTCAATGTAGACGTGGCCCTGCTCGTAGCTGACGTCGATGAGCTCGTCGGTCATCGGCCCGTACCCGCACATGAAGAGCAGGTCGAGGTCGTCGCGCAGCTGCTGCTCGCTGACCCCGAGACCCTCGGCGGCCTCGGAGAGCGCGATGCCCTGGCGCGAGACGAGCCACGGGACCATCGTCAGCAGCCGCGAGACCCGGGTGGTCGCCGGCTCGGCGGGCGTGCGGGGGCTCATCGGGCTCCTCCGAGGCTGGCGAGCACGCCCTCGAGGCGTGACCGGACGGCGGTGACGAGCTCCCCGGGCGACTCGGCCACGACGTCTCCGCCGTACCCGGCGAGCTCGTCGGCCAGGGCGTGCGTCGAGGAGTGCTCGACCTCGAGACGGTCCCACCCCTCCCCCGCGTCGGTGCTCGCGCGGGCTCGGCGGCGCAACGCGTGACCGGCGCCGGTGCGCACGCGCACCGTGGCCACGGTCGTCGGGCGGTCACCCTGGGCGAAGCGTGCGACCGCGCCCTGCGGGTCGAGGTCCTCGGGGCGCTGGTGGGTGATCTCGCCCCCGGTGCGCACGGCGGACGATATTCGCGAGAGGCGGTAGATCCGCTGGCCCTCGCGGTCGAGGTCGTACCCGGTGAGGTACCACCGGCCGTGCCACGACGTGAGAGCCCAGGGGTCGACCCGTCGGGTCTGCGGCTCCGCGGCCCCGGAGCGGGTGTAGTCGAAGGTCACCGTCCGGGCGGCGACGGTCGCCTCCTGCAGCGCGGGGAAGGAGGGCTCGGAGCCGCCGAGGGTGGGCTCGATGCCGACGAAGGGGTCCTCCGTCGCCCCGTCGCCGGGCTCGAGCGAGGCGACCTTGCGCCAGGCCGTCGCGGCGCTGGGCGCCATCGCCGCGTGGGTCCACACGCGGCTGGCCAGGCCGATGACCGCGAGCTCGTCGGGGGCGAAGGAGAGGTCGGGCAGCGCGTAGTCGCGCTGGTCGATCCGGTAGCCCGGCTCGTCCTCGAAGGCTCCGCCGATCTGCTCGGTGACGAGCGGGATGCCCAGACCCCGCAGCTCGTCCTTGTCGCGCTCGAACATGCGGTCGAAGGCCTCGTCGGACTCGACGCCCTGGTACGCCTCGACCATCGTGCGGATGCGCGCCTTGGGCAGGGCCCGGCGGGTCGAGAGCAGGCACATCGTGAGGTTCATCAGCCGCTCGGTCTTGGCCCGAGGGGTGTTGCTGACGGCCACGCGCTCTCCCTTCGCCGCTCGCGCCGCTGCGGCGCACACCCGACGCTACCCGAGGGTCGCGAGGCGGGCAGATAGCCTTCGCGCCATGATCCACTGGCGCCGCGGCACGGTCTCGTCCGTCACGGGCGGCTGGGGGCCGGTGGTCACCGTCGACGTCGAGCTCGACGAGGGCGGCGTCATGGCCGCGCTCGCCGACACCCCGCTCGTCGGCACCCCGCGGGTGGGCGACACGGTGCTGCTCAACGCGAGCGCGCTCCTCAAGGGGCTGGGCACCGGGGGCCAGGCCCTCGTCGTCGCGATCCCCGACGCGCTGCCCCCGGACCCCGTCGCAGCCGACGGCTCCCGACCGCCCGGCCACATCGTCAAGGCGCGCTACGCGCCGCTGCAGACGATGGTCCTCGCGCTCGAGGAGCAGGAGTCGCCCCACCACGAGGCGATGGCCGACCACCCCCAGGTCGTCGCCGGTGACCTCGAGGGCATGCCAGTCGTCGCCGCCGAGCTGCACTCGGCCCTGCCGGCCGTCGTCGCCGGCATCCACGCCGACCGCCCCGGCGCTCGCGTCGCCTACGTCATGACCGACACGGGCTCGCTGCCGCTCGGCCACTCCCGTCTCGTCGCCGCGATGCGCGAGACCGGGATGCTCACGAGCACGACGAGCGTCGGCCAGGCGTACGGCGGGGAGCACGAGACGATCACCCTGCACTCGGCGCTGCTCGCGGCGCGGTACGTCCTCGGCGCCGACGTCGTCGTCGTCGCGCAGGGGCCGGGCAACGCCGGCTCGGCCACGCCGTGGGGGTACTCCGGCATCAGCCAGGGCGAGGTTCTCAACACCGTGCACACGCTGCACGGTCGTGGGGTCGCGGTCCTGCGTGTCTCCGCGGCCGACCCGCGCGGTCGTCATCGCGGGCTGTCGCACCACACGGCGACGACGCTGGGCCGGGTGGTCCTCGGGTCGGCCGACGTGCCGCTCGCCGACGACGACGACCTCTCCCCCGGTCTGCGCGACGCGGTCGAGGCCGTCTGCGCGTCCGCGATCGGTCGCCTCTCCCCCGTCCTGGTCCCCGCCGCCGGGCTCGACGAGGCGCTGCGCGCCTGCCCGGTGCCGCTCACGACGATGGGCCGCGGCTACGCGTCCGAGCGCGCGGCCTTCGTCACCGCCGCCGCCGCCGGCCGCCACGCCGCCGCCCTCCTCTGACCCCCCTTCGGCCTCGTCCCCACTTTCCCGCCCAGGGCGGGAAAGTGCGACCTCGGGAAAGAAATGTTCTTGCCCGAGGTCGAATGTTCCCGCCCAGGGCGGGAAAGCTGAGACAGCCCCCGGACGCACCACGGGCCCCCGACCGGCGTACCGGTGGGGGCCCGAGGCGTGGGGCGAAGGGGGTGTCAGCCGACTCCTCAGCCGACGGAGACGAGGTCGACGACGAAGATCAGGGTCTCGCCGCCCTTGATCGCGCCGCCGGCGCCGCGGTCGCCGTAGCCGAGGTGCGGCGGGATGGTGATCTTGCGACGACCACCCTCCTTCATGCCGAGCAGGCCCTGGTCCCAGCCCTGGATGACCTGGCCGACGCCGACGGTGAAGGCGAGCGGGGCGCCGCGGTTCCACGAGGCGTCGAACTCCTCGCCGGTGCTGTGGGCGACGCCGACGTAGTGCGCCTTGATGGGGTCGCCGGGGGTGGCCTCACGGCCGTCGCCGACGGTGATGTCCTCGAGCACGAGCTCGCTCGGCGGGGTGTCGCCGGGGAACTCGATCTCGGGCTTGGTCGTGCTCGGGTCGAAGGGCATGCGGACCTCCTGGGGTCTGGGGTTGCGGGTGGCGTGGCAGGTCGTCGCGGCGCGAGCGCCGGGTCAGACCTTGCCGAGGACGTCGATGACGAAGACGATCGTGTCGTCCTTGGTGATGCTGCCGTCGGGGCTGCCGGTCTTGCCGTAGCCGTCCTTCGGGGGCACGACGAGCAGGACGCGGTCGCCGACCTTCGTGCCGACGAGCTCCTCGTCCCAGGCCTTGATGACCTGGCCGCCGCCGACCGGCACGGCGAAGGGGCGACGCCCCTCCTGCTTGCTGGAGTCGAAGACCTTGCCGTTCTTCCACAGCGCGCCGGTGTAGCTGACGTAGGCGGTGTCGCCCTTCTTGACCGTCGCCCCGTCGCCCTGGACGAGCGTCTGGGCCGTCGTGGAGCTCGGCGCCTTGCCCTTGGGCATCTCGAAGGTCGCGGCCTTGTCGGTCGAGTAGGTGACCTTGGGCAGGCCGGACTTCGCGGCGACCTCCTTGCCCTCGGCCTCCTTGAGCATGACGTCCTTGACGTCGTAGACCATGACGACGGAGTCGGTCGCGGCGACGCCGAGCTGCTCGTTGCCGGTCTCGCCGAACATCTCCTTCGGCGGGACGACGGCGGTCGCGGTGCTGCCGACCTTCTGGCCGACGATGCCGTTGCGCAGGCCGGGGAAGATCTGCTCGTTGCCGAGGTCGATCGCGATGGGGTCCGCGGTGTAGGTCTCGGTGTTGGGGATCGGCTTGCCGCTGGTGCCGTTGTAGAGGGCGATGTCGACGGTGACGACGTCGTCCTTGCTCACCGGGGCGCCCTTGCCCTCCTTGACCGTCTTGACCTCGGTCTTCGAGGTGGAGACGCTCTTGTCCTCGAGGGCGATCTTCGGGGCGGCCTTCTCGGTGCCGGCGGTGACCTTCACCTGGTCCACCGCCCCCGAGGAGGCGGCCTCCGGGGCCTCGGTGTCGTCACCGCCGCAGGCGGTGAGGGTCAGTGCAGCGGCCGCGGTCAGCGCCACGGTCGCGCGGGCACGTGAGATCACGAGGAGTCCTTCGTCTTGGGGGTGACTTCTCCTCCACCATAACCACAGCCCCCTGAGAGCCGCCTGATCGAGCCGTCCGACGGCCCTGGTCGGCGGGCCCTGCTCAGGGCGCCGCGGCGGGCTCCGGCGAGGCGGGGCGCATCGAGGCGATGAGGGCGTCGACCCGCTCGTCGACGGCGGCGAAGGGGTCCTTGCACAGGATCGTGCGCTGGGTCGCGTCGTTGAGCTTGAGGTGGACCCAGTCGACGGTGAAGTCGCGGCCGTGCTCGCGCGCGGCCCGCACGAAGTCGCCGCGCAGCCGGGCCCGCGTGGTCTGCGGAGGGGTGTCGACGGCGGCCGCGACGCGGGCGTCGTCGACGACGCGGGCGACCCGCCCGGCCCGCTGGAGCACGTGGTGCACCCCGCGCTGCGGGTCGATGTCGTGGTAGGCGAGGTCGAGCTGGGCGATGCGGGGGTCCTCCATGCCCACTCCCCTGCTCGCGGCGTAGGCGTCGAGCAGCCGGTGCTTGACGACCCAGTCGACCTCGGTCGCGACGAGGTCGAGCCGGTCGGTCTCGATCGCGGTGAGCGTGCGCTGCCACAGCTCGACGACCTGGGTGGTCACCGCGTCGTCGATCCCCTCGCGCTCGACGAGCTCGAGGACTCCGGCCAGATAGGCCTGCTGCAGCTCCAGGCCGCTCATCTGGCGACCGTCGGCGAGCCGGACCGTGGCGCGCCCGGTGATGTCGAGGCTGATGTCGCGGATCGCCCGGATGGGGTTCTCGAGACGCAGGTGGTCCATCCGCACGCCCGACTCGAGCATCCGCAGGACGAGCGAGGCGGATCCCACCTTGAGCAGCGTCGTCGTCTCGGTCATCGTCGAGTCGCCGACGATGACGTGCATCCGGCGGTAGCGCTCGGCGTCGGCGTGGGGCTCGTCGCGGGTGTTGATGATGGGGCGCGAGCGCGTCGTCGCCGACGAGACGCCCTCCCAGATGTGGTCGGCCCGCTGGCTCACCGAGAAGACCGGTCCCTGGCTCGTCGACATCACCTTGCCCGTGCCGGCGACGAGCTGGCGCGAGATGAGGAAGGGCAGCAGCCCCTCGGTGATCGCCCCGAAGTCGTCGGTGCGGGCGACGAGGAAGTTCTCGTGGCAGCCGTAGGAGTTGCCGGCGGAGTCGACGTTGTTCTTGAAGACGTAGATCTCGCCGTCGACCTCGTCCTCGGCGAGCCGGGTCTGCGCGTCGTCGACGAGCTGCTGGACGACGAGCTCGCCGGCGCGGTCGTGCGCGACGAGGTCGAGCAGGTCGTCGCACTCGGCGGTCGCGTACTCGGGGTGGCTGCCGACGTCGAGGTAGAGCCGCGCGCCGTTGCCGAGGAAGACGTTGCTCGAGCGGCCCCACCGCACGACCGAGCGGAACATGTACCGCGCGACCTCGTCGGGCGTGAGGCGCCGCCTGCCCTGCGACGTGCACGTCACGCCGAACTCGGTCTCGATGCCGTAGATGCGCCGCTCCATGGCGCCCAGGCTAGGGGCAGCGCCCCCGGCCCGGACCGGCGGCTACTCGCCGCCCTTCTGCACGAAGCTCTTGACGAACTCCTCGGCGTTGGTCTCGAGCACGCCGTCGATGTCGGAGAGCACCGAGTCCAGCCCCTCGTCGCGCGCGGCGTTGCTCGCGCTCACCTGGCCGAAGGCGTCGTCGCCGGGGGTCTCGTCCCCGCCGCCGCCACCGCTGCGCCGCACCTGCTCCTGACCGGCCATCACCGGCTCCTCTCGTCGACGGGTCGAGCCCCCAACCTATGCCCCGAGCGCCTCGACGACCTCGGTGACCGTGTCGTGGGCGAGCGCGGCCGCGGTCGCGTCACGGCCCAGGGCGGTCGGCTCGGGCATCGAGATGCGCGCGACCCCGCGGGGGACGCGCAGCACGACGGAGTCCCAGGACGCGGAGATGACGTCGGGGGCGTGGTCGCGCACGAGCCGCCCGCGCAGCCAGGCACGGGTGTCGGCCGGCGGCGTGGTCACCGCCGCCTCGACCTCCTCGGGCGTCGTCAGCCGGGTGATCCGGCCGGCCGCCTCGAGGCGGGCGAAGACCCCCTTCGCCGGACGGATGTCGCTGTACTGGATGTCGACCGCCTGCAGCCGCGGGTCGCCCCACGCGAGCCCGTCGCGGTCGCGGTAGCCCTGGAGGATCGAGAGCTTGGCGACCCAGTCGAGGTCCTTCGCCGCCGACATCGGGTCGCTCTCGAGGAGCGTGAGGACCCGGTCGAGATGGGCGAGGACCTCGTCGGTCGCCTCGTCGCTGCCGTGCCGCCCGAGGTGATCGCCGATGAGCTCGCGGTAGGCCCACAGGAGCTGGACGGCGGTCATCCGCCGGCCGTCGGCGAGCTCGACGAGCGCGGTGCACGTCGGGTCGTGCGAGACCTCGCGCAGGGCCCGAAGGGGGTCGCGCAGGGCGAGCCGACCGCGCACCGCGTCGGCCTCGACGAGGGCGAGGACGAGCGAGGTCGAGCCCATCTTCAGCAGGTTCGCGACGTCGGCGAGGTTGGCGTCGCCGACGATGACATGGAGACGCCGGTAGCGGTCGGGGTCGGCGTGCGGCTCGTCCCGGGTGTTGATGATCGGGCGGCGGAAGGTCGTCTCCAGACCCACCTCGGCCTCGAAGAAGTCGGCCCGCGAGCAGATCTGGTAGCCCGCGCCCTCGCTCTCGCGGCCCAGGCCGACGCGGCCGGCCCCGATGACCACCTGACGCGCGACGAAGAAGGGCGTGAGGTCGCGCACGACCCGGGCGAAGGGGGTGGCGCGGTCGAGCAGGTAGTTCTCGTGGGTGCCGTAGGAGGCGCCCTTGCCGTCGGTGTTGTTCTTGTAGAGCGTGACTCCCGGCGGCCGGGTCGACAGCAGCTCGACGGCCTCGCGCATGACGAGCTCGCCGGCCCGGTCGTGCACGACGGCGTCGCGAGGGGTCATCACCTCGGGCGAGGAGTACTCGGGGTGGGCGTGGTCGACGTAGAGGCGCGCGCCGTTGGTGAGCACGACGTTGGCCAGGCCCGGCTGCTCCTCGTCGGTGAGCTGGGTCGGGTCGGCCTCGTCGCGGGGCATCGAGAAGCCGCGGGCGTCGTGCAGCGGCTGCTCGTCGGAGTAGTCCCACGCCCCGTGCGTCGCGCGCAGCCCGTGCTCCCTCGCGTAGCGCGAGACGACGAGACCGGAGGTCTGGACGGGGTCGGCCCACGGCTGACCGGGCACGGAGATGCCGTACTCGGTCTCGATCCCCATGACTCTGCGCACGCTCATGTCCCCCAGCGTAGGAGGGCGCGGTTCAATGGCCGCATGCCCTCCGCGACGCCCTCTGCCTGGATGCCGCTGCGGACGAGGGCGCTCGCCGCCCTCCTGCGCGCGACGAGCGGACCGGTCGACACGATCAGCCCGGCCCGGCTGGCCCGCACCCGTCGGCGGGTGCCCCTCCATCGGCCCCTGACGTGGGCGATCGGCACCCCGACGAAGGGGGTGACGACGACGGTCCGCGAGGTCCCGGTGCGCGACGGGGCCCGCGTGCGGGTCCGGGTGCACCGGCCGGACGACGTCGAGGGGGCGCTGCCGGTCGTCATGCACTTCCACGGCGGCGGCTTCGCGATGGGGCACCCCACCGCCTTCGACCCCGTGTGCACGCGCGTCGCCCAGGTCGCCGGGGCCGTCGTCGTCTCGGTGGGCTACCGCATGGCCCCCGAGCACCGCGCGCCGACCGCCGTGCACGACTGCGCCGACGTCACCCGGTGGGTCCTCGCGCACGCCGCCGAGCTGGGCGCCGACCCCGACCGGCTGGCCCTCACCGGCGACAGCGCGGGCGGCAACCTCGCCGCGGCGGTGGCCCAGGGGCTCGTCGCCGACGGCGTGAGCGCCCTGCGCCACCTCGCCCTCACCTACCCCGCGCCCGACCTCACCGAGCGCGAGGTCGACCTCGTCCTCGAGCAGGAGGACGTCGAGGTGCCGCCGCACGGCTTCCCCGTCATCACCCCCGACATGCTGCGCGCCTTCCGCAGCCTCTACCTCGGCGACCTCGACGGCAGCGACCCGATCGTCTCCCCCGCCCGCGGCGAGCTCGCCGGTCTGCCCCCCACCCTCGTGCAGACCGCCGAGCTCGACCCCCTCCGTCTCGACGGCGAGGCCTTCGCCCAGGCCCTGCGCGACGCGGGCGTGCCCGTACGGCACACCCGGTACCGCGGCTCGCCGCACGGCTTCCTCTCCCTGCCCGGGCTCACGGCCGCCGGGCACCCCGCGCTCGAGGAGCTCGCCGCCGAGATGGCCCACCACCTGCGCCCGACGGCGGAGCCCGCATGACCGCGCGTCCCCACCTGGCCCGGCCCCGCCCGGCTCGTGCCCCGCGACCGGCGCTGCGCACCCGGGTGGTGACCGACCTCCTCGAGCGGCTGGGGCGCCGCCCGGTCGAGGACTCCGACCTCGACGACATCCGGGCCAAGCGCGAGACCGTCTACCCGACCCGCGCCCCCTTCACGTGGATCACCGGGCCCGTCGGCCGCGGGGTGCGGGTCGAGACGGCGAGCGCCCCCGTGCGCGACGGGGCGCGCATCCCCCTTCGCTGCTACCTGCCCGCGATGCCGGGCCCACTGCCCCTCCTCGTCTTCTTCCACGGTGGCGGGTGGGTGCAGGGCTCGACCGCGATGTACGACCCGTTGTGCTCGCGCCTGGCCGAGCAGGTCGGGGCGGTCGTCGTCAGCGTCGACTACCGGATGGCCCCGGAGCACCTCTTCCCCACCGCCGCCCACGACGCCGTCGACGTCGTCTCCTGGCTCGTCGAGCACGGGGCGAGCCTGCCGGTGCTCGCCGCCGCCGACCTCACGAGGGTCGGTCTCGTGGGCGACAGCGCGGGCGGCAACCTCGGCGCCGTCGTCGCCCAGCAGCTGCGCGACCTGCGCGGTCCCGAGGGCGAGCCCGTCCTGCGCCACCAGGCCCTGATCTACCCGGCGACCGACCTCACGATGAGCTCCCCGTCCATCGACGAGCACGCCGACGGCCCGGTGCTCACCCGTGCGGGCATCACGGCCTTCCGCGCGCTCTACCTCGACGGCACCCTCGGCGTGCGCGAGGACCACCGGGCCGACCCGCGCCACCGCGACCCGCTCGCCTCTCCCCTGGCCGGCGACGCGACCGGGGTCGCCCCGGCGCTCGTGCAGGCGGGCGAGCTCGACCCCCTTCGCGACGACGCGACGCGGTACGCGGAGCACCTCGCCGAGGCCGGTGTGCCGGTGCGGTGCACGACCTACCGCCGGCTGCCGCACGGCTTCGCCTCGATGCCCGGCGCCTGCCCGGGGGCCGACGCCGCGCACGCCGAGCTCGTGGGCGAGATCGCGCACCACCTGCACGCGTCGGTAGGCTCGCAGCGCCCGCTCGCCGTCGGCGACGCCGAGGACCAGGAGCACGCGCAGTGAGAGAGATCGTCGTCTTCTCCGGCAGCGCCCACCGAGAGCTCGCCGAGCGGATCTGCGACCAGCTCGGCGTGCCGCTCTCGCCGAGCCGCACGACCCGATTCAGCAACGACTGCCTCCAGACCCAGCTGCTGGCGAACTGCCGCCAGCGCGACGTCTACGTCGTCCAGCCGCTCGTCGCGCCGACGCAGGACCACCTCATGGAGCTGCTCCTCATGCTCGACGCCGCCCGGGGCGCCTCGGCCGCGCGGGTGACCGCCGTCGTGCCGCACTACGCGTACGCGCGCTCGGACAAGAAGGACGCCTCGCGCATCTCGATCGGCGGGCGGCTCGTCGCCGACATGATCACCGCCGCCGGGGCCGACCGCGTCATCACGATGGCGCTGCACGCACCCCAGGTCCACGGCTTCTTCTCGGTGCCGGTCGACCACCTCACCGCGCTCGGCGTGCTCGCCGAGCACTTCCGCGGGCGTGATCTCGACGACGCCGTCGTCGTCTCGCCCAACCTCGGCAACGCCAAGGAGGCGACGCAGTTCGCCCGTCTCCTCGGCCTGCCGGTCGCCGCCGGCAGCAAGCAGCGCACGTCCGACGACACGGTCGTCGTCGAGTCGGTCGTCGGCGACGTGCGGGGCCGGCACGCGATCGTCCTCGACGACGAGATCGCCACCGGCGGCTCCATCGTCGAGCTGCTCGCCAAGCTCGAGGAGCTCGGCTGCACCGGCGCCTCCGTCGCGTGCACGCACGGGCTCTTCGCCGGCCGTGCGGTCGAGCGGCTGCGTGAGCACCCGATGGTCGACGAGGTCGTGACGACCGACACGGTGCCGGCGCCGGACGGCTGGCCGCAGCTCCAGGTGCGCTCGGTGAGCGGCCTCTTCGCCCAGGCGATCTCGCGCATCCACGCCGGGGAGTCGGTCTCGAGCCTCTTCGACGGCGTCGACCCGACGCACGCCCCGCCCCAGCCCTCCCTCTTCGACCGTGCCTGAGCGCGACACCGCGCGCTCCGCCGCGACCGCGCTCGCGCTCGACGTCCTCGTCGTCGCGGTCTTCGTCGTCGTCGGTCGGCGCAGCCATGCCGAAGGGGTGACCCTCGCCGGGTGGCTCGAGACGGCCTGGCCCTTCCTCGCCGGTCTCGTCCTGGGCTGGGTGGGCGTCGTCGCCGGCCTCGGCCGGGCACCCGTCACCCTCGCCACCGGTCTGCCGGTGTTGGTCGCGACGGTCTTCGGCGGGATGGCGCTGCGCGACATGTCCGGTCAGGGCACCGCGCTCCCCTTCGTCGTCGTCGCGACGCTCTCGCTCGCCCTCGGGCTGCTCGGCTGGCGGGCGGTCGCGACCCTGCTCGGGCGACGGCGCACGGCGGCCGCGACGGCACCGGCACCGCACCGGGGCGTCGTGGTCGGCGAGCCCACCCCCGACCCCCTCGGGCAGCGCGAGCTCGGCGAGCAGGACATCACCACACCGGGACGCGGGGTCGTCCCACCGCAGGAGCGCGCCCGCTACGGCCGCCGTCCCGACGCCGAGGCGGACCGCCCGGACGAGGACGCGTAGCCGGCCTCAGCCGAGGTCGATGGACTTGCCGGCGCTCGTGCCCGAGGCGGTGCCGACGAGGGTGCGGATGTAGACGATCCGCTCCCCCTTCTTGCCCGAGACCCGCGCCCAATCGTCGGGGTTCGTCGTGTTCGGCAGGTCCTCGTTCTCGCGCAGCTCGGCCAGGCAGCTGGCGAGGAGGTGCTCCTCGCGCAGGCCCTCGACGCCGGAGGTGAGGTACTCCTTGATCGCGAGCTTCTTCGCGCGGTCGACGACGTTCTGGATCATCGCGCCGGAGCTGAAGTCCTTGAAGTACAGGACCTCCTTGTCGCCGCCGGCGTAGGTGACCTCGAGGAACTGGTTCTCGGGGATCTGGGCGTACATCCGCTCGACGACGGCGTCGATCATCGCGACGACCGTGCGCTCGTGCGAGCCGTCGTGGTCGCCGAGGTCGTGCGGGTGCAGCGGCAGGTCGGCGGTGAGGTACTTCGCGAAGATCTCCCGAGCGGCCTGGGCGTCCGGCCGCTCGATCTTGATCTTCACGTCGAGGCGGCCGGGTCGCAGGATCGCGGGGTCGATCATGTCCTCGCGGTTCGTCGCACCGATGACGATGACGTTCTCGAGGCCCTCGACGCCGTCGATCTCGGCGAGCAGCTGCGGGACGATCGTCGTCTCGACGTCGGAGGACACGCCCGAGCCGCGGGTGCGGAAGAGGCTGTCCATCTCGTCGAAGAAGACGACGACGGGGGTGCCGTCGCTGCTCTTCTCACGGGCCCGGTGGAAGATGAGGCGGATGTGCCGCTCGGTCTCGCCGACGTACTTGTTGAGCAGCTCCGGGCCCTTGATGTTGAGGAAGTAGGCGTTCGTCGCCGTCGCCGCGTCGCGCCCGTCGCGCTCGGCGACCTTGCGGGCCAGCGAGGAGGCGACGGCCTTGGCGATCATCGTCTTGCCGCAGCCGGGCGGGCCGTAGAGCAGGACCCCCTTCGGGGGCTTGAGCTGGTGGCGCTCGTAGAGCTCGGCGTGCAGGTAGGGCAGCTCGACGGAGTCGCGGATCGTCTCGATCTGGCCGGACAGGCCGCCGATGTCCTCGTAGGAGAGGTCGGGCACCTCCTCGAGGACGAGATCGGCGACCTCGGCCTTGGGGATGAGCTCGAGGGCGATGTTGCTGCGGGCCTCGAGGAGCACGGCGTCGCCGACGCGGACGCGCTCGCGGCGCAGGGCCGCGCCCTGGCGCACGACGCGCTCCTCGTCCTGGCGGGCGAGGACGAGCAGACGGCCGTCGTCGAGCAGCTCCTTGACGAGCACGACGTCGCCGGCGACGTCGGGGTCGTGCACCGACACGACGTTCATCGCCTCGTTGAGCAGCACCTCGCGCCCGACCTCGAGCGCGTCGGCCTCGATCGTCGGCGAGACGGCGACGTGCATCTTGCGCCCGTTGCTCAGGACGTCGACGGTGCCGTCGTCGTGGACCCCGACGAGCTGCGCGTAGGCCGACGGCGGCTGGGCCAGGCGGTCGATCTCGGCGCGCAGGGTGACGATCTGCTCCCGGGCGTCCTTGAGCGTGCGCACGAGGCGCTCGTTCTGCGAGGACAGCGTGCTCAGCTGCGAGGTCTTCGTGCTCAGCTCGCGCTGGGTGGTGCGCAGCTGCTCCGCGGGGCTGGGCCCCTGCGGGACCGCGCCGGTGGCTCCGGTGCTCATCGGGTCGTCCTCCTAGGTCGCGTCAGCCCCATCCTCGCTCACGACGTCAGCGCGGCGTCGGGGGCACCACACCCCGGACGAGCTTGCGCATCTTCTTCTCCGACGCGACCCGCTCGCCGAGCGCCTCGCTGCTCCAGTCCTGGCCCTCGGGTCCCAGGTGGCTCGTCGCGTCGAGCATGGCCCCCGTGGGAGCGCCGTCCTGGTCCTCCTCGGCCGGCACGTAGCCGCGGCCGGGGCGGCGCTTGCGCAGGGGCGGGGTGGTGCCCGGCGCGAGGCGCCGGGTGGTGATGAGGAAGCCGGTGTGACCGTGCATGCGGTGCTGGGGACGCACCGCGAGGCCCTCGAGGTGCCAGCCGCGCACGAGGGACTCCCACGCCTCGGGCTCGGTGAAGGTCCCGAAGTCGCGCATCGCCTCGGCGACCTTGCTCAGCTGGGTGGCGGTCGCGACGTAGCAGATGAGCACGCCGCCGGGCGCGAGCGCGTCGGCGACGACCTCGAGGCACTCCCACGGGGCGAGCATGTCGAGCACGACGCGGTCGACGGTGCCGGGCTCGGCGGCGCCGGGCAGGGACTCGACGAGGTCGCCGACGGTGACGGTCCACGCGGGGTGGTCCTCGCCGAAGAAGGCCCGGGCGTTCGCGACCGCGATGTCGGCGAAGTCGGCGCGGCGCTCGAAGGACAGCACCCGCCCGCTCTCGCCGACCGCGCGCAGCAGCGACATCGACAGCGCGCCCGACCCGACACCGGCCTCGACGACGGTCGCACCGGGGAAGACGTCGGCCATGGTGACGATCTGACCGGCGTCCTTGGGGTAGACGACGGCCGCGCCGCGCGGCATCGACATGACGTAGTCCGACAGCAGCGGGCGCAGGGCGAGGTACTCGGTGCCGGCGGTGTTGGTGATCGTCGAGCCGTCGGGCGAGCCGATGAGGTCGTCGTGCTTCACGTGGCCGCGGTGGGTGTGGAACTGCTTGCCCGGGGTGAGGGTGATCGTGTGCATCCGCCCCTTCGGGTCCGTCAGCTGGACGCGGTCGCCCTCACGGAAGGGGCCGCGGCGGTACTGGGATCCGGTGGCAGTCATAGCCCGCGAGTCTACGGACCCGCGGGCGGTGCTCCGGACGACGTCATGGGCGCGGCGGTCGTCCCTGGACCTCGTCGAGCGCCGCGCCGAGCTCGTGGACGGACACGACGCCGGCGAGCACCCCGCCCCGCGTCACCGCGAGGTGGCTGGCACGGGTGTCCTGGAAGGTCCGCACGAGCGCGATGAGGTCCTCCTCGGGGTCGCCCTCGAGGGGGACGACCCACTCGGAGGGCTGACGCGCCATGACGGCGGAGACGGGGGTGCGCTCGCGCAGCTCCTCGGGCACTCCGTCCATCGCGGCGGCCGAGAGCAGGGCGAGCGGGCGGCCGAGGGCGTCGACGACGACGGGCACGCCGTGAGAGGCCTGCGGGTCGACGTCGGCGAGGACGGCGCGCTCCGAGACCGCCCGGGCGGGGCGGATGACGCGGGCCGGGTCGAGGCGGGCGAGCACGCCGAGGGACTGACCGGCGGCGATGGCGGCCGTCGCGCCCTGCCAGAGGAAGGCGCAGATGAGCACGGTCCACACGACGC
Source organism: Janibacter sp. UYMM211 (assembly GCF_040547045.1). Classification (NCBI taxonomy): domain Bacteria; kingdom Bacillati; phylum Actinomycetota; class Actinomycetes; order Micrococcales; family Intrasporangiaceae; genus Janibacter; species Janibacter sp. UYMM211. The sequence continues at coordinate 186,347 of NZ_JBEPOY010000003.1, forward strand.
GGAAGAGGTCGGGCCTGGCCCCGGAGAGCAGCGGCAGGCCGATCGCCCACACGACGACCACGACGACGACGGCCCGCCCGCACCATCCGGCGACGACCCGGCCGCGCGGACGGCTGCCGGTGAGCCGCCACACGGCGGACTCGACGAGCTGCCCGCCGTCGAGCGGCAGACCGGGCAGGAGGTTGAAGGCGGCGAGGAGGACGTTGACGAAGGCGAACGCCCCGAGCAGGCCCGAGGGCACCCCTTCGGGCGCGAAGGGGTGGACCCCCCAGGCGAGCAGACCGAGGACGAGGTTGCTCAGCGGCCCGACGACGGCGATGGCGGCCGCGCTCCCGGGGGTGCCCCGGGAGGGGTCGTACGTCGTGTGCCCGCCCCAGATGTCGGCGACGACGGCGTGGACGCGGTGCCCGACGCCGCGGGCGACGACCGCGTGGGCGGCCTCGTGGACGAGCACGGCGACGAGCAGGCCGACGGCGTAGAGCGCGCCGACGCCGTAGGCGAGGGCCCCGAGGTCCGGGCGGTCCGCGGCGATGCCCGGACCGACGAGGGCGATGACGACGACGGCGAGGATCAGCCACGACGAGCCGACGTAGACCGGCACGCCGCCGACCGACGCGACTCGAAGGCCGGACGGTCGATCAGGGGATGCGGCCATGCGAGGCACCCTAGGCGATAATGAGCACCTCCCCCGATGGCCCTGCCGACAGGACTCCCCCAGACGTGACCTCCCCCGCCCACCGCCCTGACGCCTCCGACGCGCTCGCCGCTCTCATGAGCGAGCGCGTCCTGCTGCTGGACGGCTCGATGGGTGTCTTCATCCAACGCCGGGGCCTGAGCGAGGCTGACTTCCGCGGCGAGCGCTTCGCGGACTGGGAGCGCGAGCTCAAGGGCAACAACGACCTGCTCTCGATCACCGCGCCCGACGTCATCCGCTCGATCCACGACGACTACCTCGCCGCCGGCGCGGACATCATCGAGACCAACACCTTCAGCGCGCAGCGCATCTCCATGGCCGACTACGGCATGGAGGAGCTGTCCTACGAGATCAACTACGAGGCGGCCCGGCTGGCGCGCGCGGCGTGCGACGCCGTCGAGACCCCCGAGCGCCCGCGCTACGTCGCCGGCGCCCTCGGGCCGACGAACCGCACCGCGTCGATCTCGCCGGACGTCAACGACCCGGCGGCGCGCAACATCACCTTCGTCGAGCTCGTCGAGGCCTACCTCGAGCAGGCCCGCGGCCTCGTCGACGGCGGCAGCGACATCCTGCTCGTCGAGACGATCTTCGACACCCTCAACGCCAAGGCCGCGATCTTCGCCCTCGAGACCCTCTTCGACGAGCAGGGCCGCCGCTGGCCGGTCATCATCTCCGGCACGATCACCGACGCCTCGGGCCGCACCCTCACCGGGCAGACGACCGAGGCCTTCTGGAACAGCGTCCGGCACGCCCAGCCGCTCGCCGTCGGGCTCAACTGCGCGCTCGGCGCGGCGGAGATGCGCCCCTACGTCGCCGAGATCTCCCGGGTCGCCGACTGCTTCGTGTCGATCTACCCCAACGCCGGCCTGCCCAACGCCTTCGGCGAGTACGACGAGACGGCCGAGCAGATGGCCGAGGTCGTCGACGGCTTCGTGCGCGACGGCCTCGTCAACATCATCGGCGGCTGCTGCGGCACGACGCCCGAGCACATCGCCGAGCTCGGCCGACGGGTCGAGGGCGTGCCCCCGCGGGTGCCCCCGACCGTCGAGCCGGCGATGCGCCTGTCGGGGCTCGAGCCCTTCACCATCACCGCCGACTCCCTCTTCGTCAACGTCGGCGAGCGCACCAACGTCACCGGCTCGGCCCGCTTCCGCAAGCTCATCCAGGCCGAGGACTACCCGGCGGCGCTGTCGGTCGCCCGCCAGCAGGTCGAGTCCGGCGCCCAGGTCATCGACATCAACATGGACGAGGGGATGCTCGACGGCGTCGCCGCGATGTCGACCTTCGTCAACCTCGTCGGCTCCGAGCCCGACATCTGCCGCGTCCCGCTGATGATCGACTCCTCGAAGTGGGAGGTCATCGAGGCCGGGCTGCAGCGCGCCCAGGGCAAGTGCATCGTCAACTCGATCTCCATGAAGGAGGGCGTGGAGCCCTTCGTCGAGCACGCTCGCCTGTGCCGCAAGTACGGCGCGGCGATCGTCGTCATGGGCTTCGACGAGGACGGCCAGGCCGACACCTACGAGCGCCGTCTCGAGATCGCGCAGCGTGCGTACACGATCCTCACGCAGGAGGTCGGCTTCCCGGCCGAGGACGTCGTCTTCGACCCCAACATCTTCGCCGTGGCGACGGGCATCGAGGAGCACGCGGCCTACGGGACCGACTTCATCGAGGCGACGCGCTGGATCAAGGAGAACCTCCCCCACGCCCTCGTGTCCGGCGGCGTCTCCAACGTCTCCTTCAGCTTCCGCGGCAACAACCCCGTGCGCGAGGCGATCCACGCCGTCTTCCTCTACCACGCGATCGCCGCGGGCATGGACATGGGCATCGTCAACGCCGGCGCGCTCGTGCCCTACGACACCCTCGACGCCGAGCTGCGCGAGCGGATCGAGGACGTCGTGCTCAACCGTCGCGAGGACGCGACCGAGCGGCTGCTCGAGATCGCCGAGGCCCACCGCGGCAGCGGCGAGGTCGAGGCCAAGCAGCTCGACGAGTGGCGCTCCCTGCCCGTCTCCGAGCGGATCACCCACGCGCTCGTCAAGGGCATCGACGACTACGCCGAGAGCGACACCGAGGAGCTGCGGCGCGAGATCTCCGAGCGCGGCGGCAAGCCGATCGAGGTCATCGAGGGCCCGCTCATGGACGGCATGAACGTCGTCGGCGACCTCTTCGGCAGCGGCAAGATGTTCTTGCCGCAGGTCGTGAAGTCGGCCCGCGTCATGAAGAAGGCCGTCGCCTACCTCATCCCCTACATCGAGGCCGAGAAGGACCCGGACGCCCCCGAGCGCAGCAAGGGCAAGGTCGTCATGGCCACGGTGCGCGGCGACGTGCACGACATCGGCAAGAACATCGTCGGCGTCGTCCTCCAGTGCAACAACTACGACGTCGTCGACCTCGGCGTCATGGTCCAGACGCAGAAGATCCTCGACGCCGCCCGCGAGGAGAAGGCCGACATCATCGGCCTGTCCGGCCTCATCACGCCGAGCCTGGACGAGATGGTCGGCGTCGCCGAGGAGATGCAGCGTCAGGGGCTGAGCATCCCGCTCATGCTCGGTGGCGCGACGACCTCGCGCGCCCACACCGCGGTCAAGGTCGACCAGCGCTACGACGGCCCCGTCATCTGGGTCAAGGACGCCTCGCGATCGGTGCCGGTCGTCGCCGCCCTGCTGTCCGACGAGGGCCGCGAGCGCCTCATGGGCGAGGTCAAGGCCGACTTCGACTCGATCCGGGCGCGGCACGCGGCGAAGCAGAACGACCGCCCGCTGCTCTCCCTCGAGCAGGCCCGCGAGCGAGCCACTCCGATGCAGTGGGACGAGGGCTCGGTCCCGCCGGCGCCCAAGGTGCCCGGGCGCACCGTGCTGCGCGACGTGCCGCTCGCCGACATCGTGCCGTACGTCGACTGGCAGCCCTTCTTCAACGCCTGGGAGATGAAGGGCTCCTTCCCCGACATCCTCAACGCGCCGTCGACCGGCCCGGCGGCCCGCAAGCTCTTCGAGGACGCGCAGGACATGCTGCGCCGCGTCATCGACGAGCGCTGGCTCACCGCGAACGCCGTCGTCGGGCTCTTCCCGGCCAACGCGGTCGGCGACTCCGTCGAGGTCTACACGGACGAGTCGCGCACGGAGGTGGCCCACCGGCTGCACATGCTGCGCCAGCAGGGCCAGCACCGCGAGGGCGTGCCCAACCGCAGCCTGGCCGACTTCGTCGCGCCGAAGGAGAGCGGTCTGCCTGATCACGTCGGCGCCTTCGCCGTCACCGGCGGCCTGGGCTCGGCAGAGCACGTGGCCCGGCTCAAGGCAGAGCTCGACGACTACTCGGCGATCCTCCTCGAGTCGCTCGCCGACCGCCTCGCCGAGGGCCTGGCCGAGATGCTCCACGAGCGCGTGCGTCGCGAGCTGTGGGGCTACTCCCCCGACGAGCAGCTCGACAACCGCCAGCTCATCAAGGAGCAGTACGACGGCATCCGTCCGGCTCCCGGCTACCCCGCGTGCCCCGAGCACACCGAGAAGGCGACGCTGTGGGAGATGCTCGACGTCGACGAGATCGGCATGGAGCTCACCGACCGCATGGCGATGTGGCCCGGGGCCTCCGTCTCCGGCTGGTACCTCGGGCACCCCGACAGCCAGTACTTCGTCGTCGGCCGGATCGGCCGCGACCAGGTCGAGGACTACGCGCAGCGCAAGGGGTGGACGCTCAAGGAGGCCGAGACCTGGCTCTCGCCGAACCTCGGCTACCACCCCGAGGACTGATCGACGATCACGACGACCCTGCCCTCGCTCTCGCCGTCGCGGGCGGCGGACTTCAAGGCGTGCCCGCTGAGGTACCGCTTCCGGGCCGTCGACCGGCTCGACGAGGCGCCGTCGGCCGCGGCGGCCCGGGGCACGCTCGTGCACGCGGTGCTCGAGGCGCTCTTCGACCTGCCCGCGCCCGAGCGCACCCCGGACGCCGCCGTGGCTCTCGTGCCCGGTCGCTGGGCGGCGATGCTCGCCGAGCGTCCTGAGCTCGCGACGCTCGTGGGCACCGACGACGGGCCCGACGAGCAGGCCTGGTACGCCCAGGCGGAGGCGCTCGTCCACCGGTGGTTCACCCTCGAGGACCCGACCCTGCTGGAGCCGCACGAGCGCGAGAGCCGGGTCGAGGTCGAGGTCGACGGGCTGCGGCTGCGCGGCATCATCGACCGGCTCGACGTCGCACCGACCGGCGAGGTGCGGGTCGTCGACTACAAGACCGGGCGGTCCCCCTCGGAGCGCTTCGAGGGCCGGGCGCTCTTCCAGATGCGCTTCTACGCGCTCATCATCTGGCGCAGCACGGGCCGGGTGCCCGACCTGCTCCAGCTCGTCTACCTGCGCGACGCCCAGGTCATCCGCTACTCCCCCGACGAGGCGGACCTGCTCGCGCTCGAGCGCAACGTGCGGGCGGTGTCGGCCGCGATCCAGCGCGCCCACGAGAGCGGTGACTGGCGACCGAGCCCGTCGCGGCTGTGCTCGTGGTGCGACTTCCGAGCGCTGTGCCCCGCCTTCGGCGGCACGCCGCCCCCGCTGCCACCTCGTGACGGCGTCATCGCCGGGTCGGGCGACCTCGTCCTCGACGCCGTGGACCTCTAGGTCCGGCTCAGCGGCGGGTCGCGGTGACGAGCAGGTACTCCCACGGCAGCACGGTCGTGCCGTCGCCGACGTCGAAGCGCTCGGCGAGAGCGATCAGCTCCGCGTCGAGCGCCGCGGCCCGCTCGGGGTCCTCCCCCAGCGCGCGGTAGACCGCGATGGTCGGCCCGTAGCTGCTCTTGAAGAGGTCGAGGAAGTCCCGCGGGCCGGCGAAGCGGTCGACGACGAGGTCCTGCTGGACCGCCGTCGTGATCTGCGCCCGGTCGCCGAGCAGGTCACGGACGTGGTCGACGTGCCCCCACAGCGGCGGCGGCTGGGAGCCGGCCGGCGGCGGTGGCGCGTAGGGCCGCATCGTGGCGAACATCTGCCCGACGAAGCCCTCGGGCGTCCAGCTGAGGAGCCCGATGGTCCCCCCGGGCCGCACGACCCGTGCCAGCTGGTCGGCGACCGCCTGGTGGTGCGGGGCGAACATCACGCCGACGCACGACAGGGCGACGTCGAACTCGCCGGTGTCGCACGGCAGGTGCTCCGCGTCCGCGACGACCCACCGGATGTCGAGCCCCTCGGCCTCGGCGGCCGCCCGGCCCGCATCGAGCAGCTCCGGCGTGAGATCCGTCGCGACGACCTGGGCGCCGGTGCGGGCGGCCGGGATGGCCACGGTGCCGGGACCCGCGGCGACGTCGTGGACGCGCTGCCCGGCATGGACCCCCGCGGCCTCGACGAGGACCGGCCCCAGCGGGGCGACGACCTCTCGGGCGACGGCGGGGTAGTCGCCGAGCGCCCACATGGCGCGGTGCCGCGCCTTGAGTGCGGTGTCCGCGTCCTCGGCGGGCGGGTCGACGGGTGCGGGCCCGTCGGGTGCGATGGTGCTCATGGCGCTCTCCTTCGTGCGTGCCGACCTGACAGGTCGACGCTAGGAGCGCACCGGGGCGCGCCGCATCGGTGCGTGCACGTAGCCCGCGGGGACGCGGACGACCTCGGCCGTCGGCCGTGGCGGGGTGCACGCAGCGGCGAAGGGGTCTCAGCGGGCGGTGAGCAGGCGGGCGACGGCCGCCGTGCGGGCCGACTTCCCGTGCAGGTCGAGCTTGGCGTAGACGTTGCTCAGGTGACGCTCGACGGTGCGGGTGCTCAGCACGAGGGAGCGGGCGATCTCGTCGTTGTCCCGGCCCTGCGCGGCGAGCGCGAGGATCTCGCGCTCACGGGGCGAGAGGGTCGCGAGCCCCTCCGGCCGGGCGGCAGCGGGTGACGCGCCGGCCCGCGGGGCCCCCGGCACGGGCTCGGCGAGGAAGCGGCTCAGCTCGGCCCGGTAGACCGGCCAGGCGTCGTCGTCCTCGAGGACGATGTGGTTCTCGCTCTCGAGCGCCACGAGGCGGGCGCCGGCGACGTGGGCGGCGAGGTACCGCGCCTCGGAGAAGTCGTTCATCCGGTCGCCCCTCGAGTGGATGACGAGGGTCGGCACGTCGAGCTGCGCGAGCAGGTGCGACGCGTCGGCGACGAGCCGCTGGCGGCGCGACTCCCGGGCGGTCTCGGCGCTCGTCGAGGTGCGCTGCAGCTCGTCGAGCCAGACCCGCTGCTCCTCGCTCGCCCCGGGGATCATCAGCGAGGTGAAGACCCGGCGGAAGGTCGAGTCGGGCCGCGCCCACCCCACCGCGATGAGGGCGTCGAGGGTGTCGTCCATCGCCGCCTCGGTCGGGTCCTTCGACTGCTGCCCCGAGTAGCTGCCGTAGAAGACGAGCCGGGAGACCCGCTGCGGGTGGCGAGCGGCGTAGGTGATGGCGACCGGCCCGCCCTGCGCCATGGCGAGCAGGTCGAAGCGCTCCATCCCGGCGTCGTCGACGACCGCCTCGAGGTCGGCGACCCGCACCTCGAGCCCGTGGTCGGTGACGTCGCGGTCGGAGAGCCCGTGCCCGCGCTCGTCGAAGCGCACGACCGTGTGCTCACGGCCCCACTCGAGCAGGTGGTGACGCCACACCGGCGAGGACCAGTCGTGCTGGAGGTGGCTGAGCCAGCAGGAGTCGACGACGAGCGGCGGGCCTGACCCGTGCACGGCGTAGGCGATCTGGGTCCCGTCGACGGAGCGGCAGAAGCGGATCTGCTGACGGGGCGCGGGTGCGTTCGCAGCCACACCCCATCGTAGGACCGGGGCGCCCCGCGGCGCAGCGGTCTAGGCGGAGGCGAAGGGGGACCGAGCCCGCGTCACGAGGTCGGCCAGGGACACCCCGTCGAGCGTCTCGAGCTGCACCGAGCCGTCGATCGGCGGGACGGGCACGACGTGCGGGACCGCGATCGTCGGCACGCCGGCGGCGGTCGCCGAGCGCACCCCGGTCGGGCTGTCCTCGACGGCGACGGCATCGGCCGGGTCGACGCCGAGCAGCGCCGCGGCCCGCTCGTAGGGCTCGGGGTGCGGCTTGCCGTGGGTCACCTCGTCACCGGTGACGACGGCGGCGAAGCACCCGGGCTCGAGGGTGTCGAGGACCGCGGTGACGAGGGGGCGCCACGACATCGTCACGAGCGCGTTGGGCACCCCGGCGGCGACCGCCTCGGCGAGCAGCTCCTGCGCGCCCGGCCGCCACGGGACGTGGTCGTGCACCTGGGCGATGACCGAGCTCATGAGCTCGTCGACGACCTCGTGCGGGGTGAGCGTCACCGGGGAGCGCTCGATGATGAAGTCCGCGCTCACGAGGAGCGGGTTGCCGACGAGCTCGTGGGCCAGCTCGTCGCTCCACCGCCCCCCGAAGCGCTCGACGAGCTCGTGCTCGGCGCGGATCCAGTAGGGCTCGGTGTCGACGAGGGTGCCGTCCATGTCCCACAGGACCGCGGCGGGGATGATGCTCACGCCTCGACACTGTAACGAGCACCGTCCGACGACGAGCACGGCGACATAGGCTGGCGGGTGACCGGTAGGACGAGCGAGCAGGAGCCGACGTGATCGAGCTGCAGGACATCCCCGAGCTGCAGGACCCGGTGATGATCCTCGCCTTCGAGGGGTGGAACGACGCCGGTGAGGCGGCGACCTCGACCCTCCTCCACCTCGCCGAGGCGTGGGACGCCGACCCGGTGGCCGCCCTCGACCCCGAGGACTACTACGACTTCCAGGTCACCCGTCCGGTCGTCATGGGCCGACCTGGGCAGCGCCGCGTCGACTGGCGCACGACCCGCGTCCTGCTCGCCTCCCCCGACGAGCTCGACCGCGACGTCGTCCTCGTCCTGGGCATCGAGCCGTCCTTCCGCTGGCGGACCTTCTGCGAGGAGATCGTCGACCTCGCCTCCGACCTCGGCGTGCGCACGGTCGTCTCCATCGGCGCGCTGCTCGCCGACGTGCCGCACACCCGGCCCATCCCGGTGAGCGCGACGAGCGACGACGAGCGCACGATCCACCGCTACGACCTCGAGGCGAGCACTTACGAGGGCCCCACCGGCATCATTGGCGTCGTCGCCGACGCCGCCCGGCGCGAGGACATGGCCTCGATCTCGTTGTGGGCGGGCATCCCCCACTACGCCGGGCACGTGCCCTCGCCGAAGGCGACGTACGCGGTGCTGCGAGCCCTCGAGCGCCTCCTCGACGTCTCCCTGCCCCACGGCACGCTCGAGGAGGAGGCCCGGGCCTGGGAGCGCGGTGTCGACGAGGCGGCCGAGGCCGACGAGGACATCCGCGAGTACGTCGAGCAGCTCGAGCAGGCGCAGGACACCGCCCAGCTGCCCGAGGCGAGCGGCGACGCGATCGCCAAGGAGTTCGAGCGCTACCTGCGGCGTCGCCGCGACGACCCGCCTGCCGCGGGCTGAGCGGCGCCCGGACCGCGATGATCCTCCCGGAAGTGCGCGACCCGCGTCTGGTGTCGGTGCGGCGCGGCGGCACCCTCACCGACGCGGACCACCGGCTGCTCGCGCTGTGGGCGGCGCTGTGCGCCGAGCACGTGCTCGGGCTCGTCGAGGAGGAGGTGCCCGGCGACCCGCGGCCCCGGGCGGCCGTCGAGGCGGTCCGGTCCTGGGCCGGTGGCGAGCTGCCCATGATGCGTGCCCGGGCCGTCGGCGGTCACGCCATGGGCGCCGCACGACCGCTCACCGGTCCGGCCCGGCTCGCGGCCTACGCAGCCGGCCAGGCTGCCTGCGTGCCGCACGTAGCGGAGCACGACCTCGGTGCCGCGGCCTACGCGATCCGCGCCGTGCATCACGCTCACCCGCAGGACCCGTCGGCGGGGGTCGGCGAGCGCGACTGGCAGCGCGAGCAGCTGCCCGCCGCCGTCCGTGACCTCGTCCTCGAGGACCAGGCGCGGCGCGACGCGATCTGCTGGGGCGCCTTCGGCGACGCCGGCCCCCGCCGCTGACCTGTGCGCTCCCCCCTTCGCCCGCTCCTCCTCGCCCCACCCACTGACGAGACCCTGCTGGCTGCCTCTTGATGTGGCAGGACCGTCTCGACAGGGTCCTGGCACATCGAAGGGCTGCTGGCAGGGTCTTGTCGGAGGAGGTCTACAGCTCGACGCCGAGCAGGGCGTCGACGACGTCGACGACGAGCGCGGGGGCGTCCTCGTCGGCGCCCTCGCCGGCCTCCGCCTGCTCGCACCAGCGGTCGACCGCGTCGAGCGCGGCCGCCGTGTCGAGGTCGTCGGCCAGAGCGGTGCGCACCTCGTCGGCGAGCGTGCCGACACCCGGGCCGCTCGGCAGCGAGGTCGCGCGGCGCCAGCGGTCGAGGCGGCGCTGGGCGTGGCGCAGGGAGTCCTCGGTCCACGACCACTCGGTGCGGTAGTGGTGGGCGAGCAGCACGAGCCGGATCGCCGCCGGGTCGACGCCCTCGCGGCGCAGGTCGGAGACCCGCACGAGGTTGCCCTTGGACTTGCTCATCTTCTCGCCGTCGAGACCCACCATCGCCTGGTGGGTCGTGTGGGTGGCGAAGGGGGACCGCCGCGTCGCGGCGACCGCCTGGAGCGCGGTCATCGGGTGGTGCGGGAACTCGAGGTCGGACCCGCCGCCCTGCACGCCGACGGTCTCGCCGAGGTGGTCGAGGGCGATCGCCGTGCACTCGATGTGCCAGCCGGGGCGCCCCCGGCCGAGGAGGGTGCTCTCCCACGCGGGCTCGCCGTCACGCTCGCCGCGCCACAGCATCGGGTCGAGACGGTGGCGCTTGCCGGCACGGTCGGGGTCTCCCCCGCGCTCGGCGGAGTACTCGAGCATCGTCGCCTCGGGCAGCGGGCTCACCTGCTCGACACCGCCGACCGCGGTGACGTCGAGATAGGTGTCCTGGGCACCGGTGGCGTCCTCGGTGAGGGTGTAGGTCACCCCGGCGTCGACGAGCCGCTCGACGACGGCGACGATGCGCGGCATCGCCTCGACGACGCCGACGTAGGCCTTCGGCGGGATGACGCGCAGCGCGGCCATGTCCTGCGAGAAGAGCTCGATCTGGCTCGTCGCGAGGTCGCGCCAGTCCACGCCGTCGCGCTCGGCGCGCTCGAGGAGCGGGTCGTCGACGTCGGTGACGTTCTGCACGTAGTCGACGCCGAGACCGCTGTCGAGGGCGGCGCGGTGGAGCACGTCGAAGGTGACGTAGGTGGCGGCATGCCCCATGTGGGTCGTGTCGTAGGGGGTGACGCCGCAGACGTAGAGGCTGAGCCGGCCCTGCTCGGGGCGCACCTCGGCCACGGCGTCCGTGAGGGTGTCGTGCAGCCGCGGGGTGGGACCGCTGCCTGGGAGAGTGGGGACGGCGGGCGCGGACCAGGACTTCACGCGCCCATCCTAAGGTGGCTCAGACGGGCGGCCACGGCACGCTCGGCCAGCCGTGGCCGGGCCGGGGATGACGACCCGCCCGCAGCAGCCGCTCGCACCGCGCGACGAGCGCGTCGACCTCGGTCACGGTGAGCAGCTCGTCGAGCTCACCGGCCTCCGGCGAGCCGGCGATCGCCTCGACGAGGCGCTCCACACGGGCCCGGTCCGCGTCCGTGAGGGGCTCCCCCGCCCACCCCCACAGGACGGTGCGCAGCTTGGGCTCGACGGACAGGCTCACGCCGTTGTCGATGCCGTAGACGCCGTCGCCCTCGAGGAGCACGTGGCTGCCCTTGCGGTCGCTGTTGTTGATCACGGCGTCGAGCACCGACAGCGATCTCAGCACCGGGTCGTCGGGGTGGCTGAGCACGACGCCCGTGCCGCGCTCGTCCTCGCCCGAGAGCACCCGCAGGTAGCCCGGTGGGATCTGGCCCGGACGGGTGACGGCGACGGGGCTGTCGGCGGGCTCGTCGAGGGTGCCGACCCATCGCTGCACCGAGCCCTCGCCGAGGGGTCCGGCCCGCAGGACGGTCGTCGGGACGCAGTCGAAGCCGCCCAGCCGGGCGACGAGGTAGGCCGCCCGCTCCCGATGGGCGAGGTGCCCGTCGGGGTAGTCCCACAGGGGGCGCTCGCCCTGCACGGGCTTGTAGATCGCGGTGAGCGTGCCGCCCTCGTGCTCGACCTCGCAGACGATCGCGAGGTTGCTCGCCTCGGGGTGGGCACCGAGCATCGTCAGCTCGCCCTCGGCGAGGTGGGTCTCGATCTCGCAGGGCTGCGGGGCCAGCCGCTCGGTCAGCGCCGGTAGCCGTTCGCGCGGGGGCAGATGTGCCCCTCGGGGTCGAGCGGGCCACCGCAGAAGGGGCAGGACGGGCGCCCTGCGGACACGACGGTCTCGCACCGGCGGGCGAAGGCGCGGGCCTTCGCGGGCGAGAGGACCACGCGCAGGGTGCTCGGGCCGCCGACGAGCGGCTCGCCCTGCGGGTCGCCCTCCTCGGCGAGCGCGTCGGGGTCGTGGTCGTGGCACTCGATGACGACGACCCGGCGCTCCTCGTCCCAGGCGAGGGAGAGCGCGAGGACGCGGAAGTCCTCGGTGATCGGGGTGTCGAGGGGCGCGTTGTCGGCCGACCCGACGGCCGCGGCCACTCCCCCTTCGAGCCCGCCCACCTCGTCGAGGAGGGTCTCGATCCGCTCCGCGAGGACGCCGACGTGGACCTTCTCGACGGCGATCTGGTGACGGCGATGACCGTCGCTGGCCTGGAGGTAGAACGTCCGGTCCCCGGGAGGGCCGACGGTGCCGACGACGAATCGCTCCGGCGGGTCGTACTCGAAGACGCTCATGACCCGACCCTAGCCCGCTCCCCCGCCGACGACGGCGTCTCCCGGCGGGGTCGTCTCGGGGGCGGTCGTCGAGGGCTGCGGCACCGGTCGCAGCGGGCCGCTGTCGTTGACCCGCAGGACGAAGGGGCGCTCGGGCGTGTAGCGCAGGACGCTCACGGAGGCGGGGTCGACGACGAAGCGCTGGAAGTCGTCGAGCGGTGTGGCGGAGGCGTCCGCGACGACCGACTTGATGATGTCGCCGTGGCTCACGGCGAGCCACATCGCGTGCGCCCCGTGCTCCGCCTCGACCTGCGCGTCGATCCGGCGGATCGCGGCGACGGCGCGCTGGGCCATCGTCGCGATCGACTCGTGGGCGTGCTCGTCCGAGGGCGGGAAGACGGCCTGGCTCGGCGTGCTCTGCACGGTGCGCCACAACGGCTCCTTCGCGAGCTCGACGAGCGGACGACCCGTCCACCCCCCGTAGTGCGCCTCGCCGATGTCGGGCTCGAGGTCGAGGTCGAGGCCGAGGCGGGCACGCAGCGGCTCGACCGTCTCGAGGCAGCGGTCGAGGGGGCTGGTGACGACCCGCACGAGCGGCAGCTCGCCGAGCCGGTCGACCACCTCCTGCGCCTGGGCACGGCCGGTGTCGTCGAGGGAGACGCTCGCCGACCATCCGGCGAGCAGGCCGGCGGCGTTGGCGCTGGATCGGGCATGTCGGAGCAGCAGGCAGTAGGCCACGACGTCAGGCTACGTGCGCGATGATGACGCGGTGATCGTCGACCAGGCCCGATATCGCGACGGGGTGCGCCTCCCGTGCGAGGACATCAGCACCGAGATCGCCCGGCTGCGTGCCGAGGCGCCCGGCCGTCCGGAGGGGTCGTCGGACTTCGTCTGGATCGGGCTGAAGGACCCGAGCCCCCAGACCTTCCAACGGGTCGTCGGCGACGAGCTCGACCTGCACCCCCTCGCCATCGAGGATGCCGTGGCCGGCGACCAACGGGCCAAGGTCGAGCGCTACGGCGACTCGTGGTTCGCCGTCCTCAAGCCGCTGCGCTACGTCGACGAGACCTCCGACGTCGAGACCGGCGAGCTCATGGTCTTCGTCGGCCCGGACTTCGTCCTCACGGTGCGCCGTGGCGAGGCCAGCCCGCTCGCCGACCTGCGCCATCGCCTCGAGGTGGACCCGGAGCCGCTGCAGCACGGCCCGTGGGGGGTCTTCCACGCGGTCCTCGACACCGTCGTCGACGAGTACCTCGCCATCGAGGACGAGCTGCAGGTCGACCTCGAGGCGATCGAGACGGCGGTCTTCGAGCCCGAGTCCAGCCTGACCTCCGAGGACATCTACCGGCTCAAGCGAGAGGTCCTCGAGTTCAAACGAGCCGCGCAGCCGCTCGGGCGCCCGATGGCCTTCCTCACCTCGCCGTCGTCGCCCGTGGCGCACGGCGAGCTGCGCCTGCTCTTCCGCGACGTGTCGGACCACCTCACCCAGGCGATGGAGAGCCTGGAGTCGATGGACCGCCTGCTCACCGACGTGCTCAGCGCCCACCTCGCGCAGGTCGGGGTGGAGCAGAACAGGGTGTCGATGAAGCAGAACGAGGACATGCGCCGCATCTCTGCATGGGTCGCCATCGCCGCGCTGCCGACGATGATCGCCGGCGTCTACGGCATGAACTTCGAGCGGATGCCCGAGCTCACGGCGAGCGTGCGGGTGAGCGGTCACGAGGTCTACTACGGGTACTACGTCGTGCTCGCCGTCATGGTGTCGGCCTGCCTCGTGCTCTACCGGCTCTTCAAGCGCTCCGGCTGGCTGTAGGTCGCCGGGTCAGCGGCGGCCGGGGGTTTGCTCGTCGCCGGCCTTGTCCTCGTCGTCGTACTCCTCGTCGTCGAGACCGGAGTAGCCCTCGTCGTCCTCGTCGTCGTCGTACTCCTCGTCGCCGCTGTCGTCGAGGTCGGCGTCGTCGACGACGATGAGCGGGGTCATCTCGCCGTAGGCCTCGTTGAGGGCGTCGTCGTAGGCCTCGAAGGCGTCGGCGAGGTCCTCGTACGCGGCGACCACGCGCGGGTCGTCCTCGCCGTTACGACCGGAGGACGCCTCGAGGTGCCGCTCGAAGGTGGCGATGAGCTTGGTCAGCGCGGCGCGCGGGTCGGCGGTCATGGCACGACCGTACCGTCAGGGGTGAGAATGGCGCACGATGGTCGAGTACGAGTTCCAGGTCCTCAGCTTCCCCCGCGAGACCACCCGTGGGCAGATCCGCGCTGCGCTCGCCGAGCACGCCGAGTACGGCCGCTGGGAGCTGCACCGCACGGTGCGCTACGTCGGCGGTCACCAGCGCTCGTGGCTACGGCGCAAGATCATCCGTGTCCCGCGCCGCGACGACCCGCTGGGGCTCAGCAGGTCTCGATGAGCCGCAGCAGGACCTTCGCCCCGAACTCCAGGGACTCGGTGGGCACGCGCTCGTCGATGCCGTGGAACATCGGCGCGAAGTCGAGATCGGCGGGCAGGCGCAGCGGCGCGAAGCCGTAGCCGGTGATGCCCATCGTCGACAGCGCCTTGTTGTCCGTGCCGCCGGACAGGCAGTAGGGCAGGATCGCCGCCTCGGGGTCCTCGGCGAGCAGCGCGGCCTTCATCGCGTCGACGAGCGGTCCCTCGAAGGGGGAGTCCAGGGCGATGTCGCGGTGCTCGACCTCGACGACGACCCGGTCGCCGGCGAGCTCGGCGATCGTCGCCATGAGCGACTCCTCGTGCCCGGGCAGGAAGCGGCAGTCGACGGCGGCGACGGCCTCCTGGGGGATGACGTTGTGCTTGTACCCGGCGGTGAGCATCGTCGGGTTGGCCGTGTCCTGGAGCGACCCGCGCACGAAGCCCGCGGCCCCGCCGAGGTGCTCGACGAGCTCCTCGAGGTCCTCGTCGCTGTACCCGGTGCCGGTGATCTCGGAGAGCCCGTCGAGCAGGCCGCGCACGGAGGCGATGTACTCTCGCGGCCACTTGTGCTCGGCGATGCGCGAGAGGGCCTGGGCGAGGTGGAGCACGGCGTTGTCATCGTTGGGCACCGAGCCGTGGCCGGCCCGGCCCGAGGCGCGCAGCCGGAGCCAGACGATGCCCTTCTCGGCGGTCTGCAGCAGGTAGGCCCGGCGGTCGCCGCCCTCGGGCGTCGGCACGGTGACGCTGTAGCCGCCGACCTCGCTGATCGCCTCCGTCACGCCCTCGAAGAGCTCGGGGTGGTGCTCGACGAGCCACTGGCTGCCGTGCACGCCCCCGGCCTCCTCGTCGGCGAAGAAGACGACGACGAGGTCGCGCGGCGGCACCGTGCCGGTGCGCGCGAGGTGGCGCACGCACGCGAGGATCATCGCGTCCATGTCCTTCATGTCGACGGCGCCGCGGCCCCAGACGCAGCCGTCCTTGATGACCCCTTCGAAGGGGTCGACCGACCAGTCCTGGGCGTTGGCGGGCACGACGTCGAGATGGCCGTGGATGCACAGGGCGCCACGCTCGCGGTCGGCGCCGGGGATGCGCAGGACGACGCTCGCGCGGCCGGGCTGCGACTCGAAGAGCTGGGGCTCGTAGCCCACCTCGCGCAGCTGCTCCACGACGTAGTCGGCGGCCTCGCGCTCCCCCGGGCCCTCCCCGTCGGGCCCGTAGTTCGTCGTGTCGATCCGGATGAGGTCCTGGCAGAGCCGGACCACCTCGTCCTGCGGCGCGCTGATCTCCATGGACCCACCCTAGGGGCCGGGCGGGACGAGCCCGCCGGAAGCTCGTGACCGACGGGTAGCGAGGCGCTAGCGTCGCGAGCAGGCGACGCAGCCGTCCGCACGAGCGGCCCCGGCGGCGCGCGGACCGGCTGACGAGAAGGAGATCTCATGACCATCCACGGGCACACCGACCCACGCCTGACGGGCCTGCGCGACGCCCTCGCCGCCATGGTCGACTCGGGCGAGGAGCTCGGCGCCGCGATCAGCGTCGACCTCGACGGCGAGACCCTCGCCGACATCTGGGGCGGGCACGCCGATGTCGCCCGCACCCGCCCGTGGGAGCGCGACACGATCGTCAACGTCTGGTCGACGACGAAGGAGGTCACGGCGCTCGCCGTCCTCCTGCTCGTCGAGCGCGGTCTCGTCGACCTCGACGCGCCGGTCGCGACGTACTGGCCCGAGTTCGCCGCGAACGGCAAGGAGGGCGTCCTCGTGCGCCACGTCATGTCGCACACGTCGGGCGTCTCGGGCTGGGACCAGCCCTTCGTCCTCACGGACATGTACGACCGCGAGACGGCGACGGCACGGCTGGCGGCCCAGGCCCCGTGGTGGGAGCCCGGGACGGCCTCGGGCTACCACGCCCAGAACCAGGGGCACCTCCTCGGCGAGATCGTCCGCCGGACCAGCGGGCGCACGCTGACACAGCTCGTCGCCGAGGAGATCGCCGGACCGCTCGGCGTCGACCTGCAGATCGGCGCCACGGAGCGCGACGACGACCGCGTCGCCGAGATCGTGCCGCCTCCCCCGCTGCCGATGGACCTCAGCCAGGTCCCCGCCGACTCCCCCATGGTGCGCACCTTCACCGGACCGGTCGCCAGCGCGGCCGCGGCGAACACCATCCCCTGGCGCCGGGCCGAGCTCGGGGCGCTCAACGCGCACACGAACGCCCGGGCGCTCGCCCGCACCTTCTCGGTGATCTCGCGCGGGGGTGCGGTCGACGACGTGCGGCTGCTCTCGCCGGAGACGATCGAGCAGATCTTCCGCGAGCAGTCACGCGGCGTCGACCTCGTCCTCGGCGTCCCGCTGCGCTTCGGCATCGGCTTCGCGCTGCCCGAGCCGCAGACCGTGCCCTACATCCCCGACGGCCGGGTCTGCTTCTGGGGCGGCTGGGGCGGGTCGATGACGGTGATGTTCCCCGAGCGCTCCCTCACCGTCTCGTACGTCATGAACAAGATGGCGCCGGGGATCATCGGCTCGGACCGGGCGGCGCGCTACCTCACCGAGGTCCTCGACGCCGTCGGCTGACCGGCGCGGGGACGACGAAGGGCGGACCCGACCGGGTCCGCCCTTCGTCGACCAGTGCTGGTCGACCTGTGTCCGAGGGGGGACTTGAACCCCCATGCCCTAATACGGGCACTAGCACCTCAAGCTAGCGCGTCTGCCAATTCCGCCACCCGGACGAGTGGTGCATCCGGCGGTCTGGGCGACCACCGGGGCAACGTCGAGGACTCTACACCGGGTGCGACGCGGACCGAAATCGGGTTCGCCGTAGGCGTGCTCGGGCCGCCGGAGGTCCTCGGCGCGGGCCGTAGGCTGCCGCCGTGACCCCCCTTCGCCACGTCCGTGCCACCCGGTACGCCGTCCCCCTGCGCGAAGGGGGATCCATGCCCGGCCTCGTCGAGGCCGACGACCTCGGCATGTACGTCGTGAAGATGCGCGGCGCCGGTCAGGGCCTGCCGGTGCTCGTCGCCGAGGTGCTCGTCGGCGAGATGGGGCGGGCCCTCGGCGTCGCCGTGCCCGAGCTCGTCGAGGTCGACCTGTCCGGCGAGATCGCCCGCTTCGAGGCCGACGAGGAGGTCCAGGACCTGCTCACCGCATCGGTCGGGCTCAACCTCGGCATGGACTACCTGCCGGGTGCCTTCGGCTACGACGGCTCGCAGCCCGCGGACGCCGAGGTCGCCGCGCTCGTCCTGTGGCTCGACGCCTGCACCGCGAACGTCGACCGCACGTGGGCCAACCCCAACCTCCTGCGCTGGGGCGGGCAGGTGTGGGCCATCGACCACGGGGCCGCGCTGTGGTTCCACCACGCGTGGGCACGCAAGGCACCGAGCGCGGATCGCTTCGCCGCCCAGCCCTTCGACGCGTCGACCCACGTCCTGCGCGACCTCGCCGGTGACCTCGGCGAGGTGCACGAGCGGGCCTGCGCCGTGCTCACGCGGCAGCGGCTGACCGAGATCGTCGACCTCGTCCCCGACGAGTGGCTCACCCCCGGCGAGCACCTGCCGACGACGCAGGCCATCCGCGACGAGTACGTGCGCCACCTCGTCCAGCGCCTCGCCTCCCCCGACGCCTGGTTACCGGGAGCGTCCCGATGACCCTGCAGACCTACCAGTACGTCGTGCTGCGCTGCGTGCCGCGGGCCGAGCGCGAGGAGTTCGTCAACGTCGGCGTCGTGCTGCGCAGCCAGGGGCACGACTACCTGCGCGCCACCTTCGCCCTCGACGAGGAGCGGCTGCGCGCCCTGTCGCCCGATCTCGACGTCGCCGCGGTGCACGCGGCGCTCGAGGTCGTCTGCGACGTCGCCCTCGGCCGCACCGGCGGCGGGCGGCCTGACCTCGACGGTGACGGGCGACGCTTCGGGTGGATCAGCGCCCCCCGCTCGACGGTCGTGCGCCCGGGACCGGTGCACGGCGGGCTGACGCAGGACCCGGCCGCCGAGCTCGAGCGGCTGCTCGACGAGCTCGTGCGCTGAGGTGCCCGCGACCGGACGCGACGCGTCCCTCGCGTCCTAGGGTCGGGCGCATGGATCTCGACTCCCGCCCCACCGCTCCCGAGCCTTACGACCTCCTGCCGCAGGTGCCCCCCTTCGAGGTGCGCAGCGACACCTTCGCCGACGGGCAGGCGCTGCCCGAGGCGCAGGTCTTCGACGACTGGGGCTTCGAGGGCGGCAACCGCAGCCCCCACCTCGCATGGTCCGGTGCACCGGAGGGCACGAAGAGCTATGCCGTCTCCTGCTTCGACCCCGATGCGCCGACGCCAGCGGGCTTCTGGCACTGGACGGTCCTCGGCATCCCTGCCGAGGTCACCGAGCTCGCCGAGGACGCGGGCGCCGAGGGCGGCGCGGGCCTGCCTGACGGCGCCTTCATGACGGCGACCGACTACGGCACGAAGGCCTTCGGCGGTGCCGCCCCGCCGGCCGGCGACCGCCCCCACCGCTACGTCTTCGCGGTGCACGCCCTCGACGTCGAGCCCGACGCCCTGCCCGTCGACGACTCGGTGACGTGCACCGTGGCCGCCTTCAACTACCTCGGCGCGACCATCGCCCGCGCCGTCGTCACCGGGACCTACCAGACCCCCGCCTGACCTCCCCTTCGAAACCCTGCTGGCTGCCCTTCGACGAGCCAGGACCCTGTCGAAGGGGTCCTGGCTCGTCAAGACCCTGCTGGCAGGGTTTTGTCCGAGCGAGGGGGCGTGCACGGTGGGGCGAAGGGGGTGGGCCCGCTCAGGCGCGCAGGGCCCACGCGGCGACGGCGCTGGCCGCCGCGGCGTTGAGCGAGTCCACTCCCCCGCGCATCGGGATCGTCACGGTGAGGTCGGCCTGCGCGAGCGTGCGCCGCGAGAGCCCGTCTCCCTCGGTGCCGACGACGAGCGCCAGCCGGTCCGGCGGGTCGGCGGCGAGGTCGTCGAGCGAGACGGCGTCGTCGGCCAGCGCGAGCGCGGCGACGACGAGCCCCAGCTCCTGCAGAGCGCCGACGTCCGCCGGCCACTGCGCGAGCCGGGTCCACGGCACCTGGAAGACCGTGCCCATCGACACGCGCACGGAGCGCCGGTAGAGCGGGTCGGCGCAGCGCGGGGTGACGAGCACCGCGTCGACGCCGAGCGCGGCGGCGGAGCGGAAGACGGCACCGACGTTCGTGTGGTCGACGAGGTCCTCGAGGACGAGCACGCGGCGGGCGTCGCGGCAGACCTCGGCGACGGTGGGCAGCTCGGGCCGGTGCATCGAGGCCAGCGCGCCGCGGTGGAGGTTGAAGCCGGTGATGCCCTCGACGACCTCGGGCTCGCCGACGTACACCGGCACCCCGTCCTGCTCGCACGCGGCGACGACGTCGGCGAGGTCGTCGAGCCAGCGCGGTGACATGAGCAGCGAGCGCGGGCGATGGCCGGCGGCGAGCGCGCGCCGGATGACCTTCTCGGACTCGGCGAGGTAGAGACCGCCGTCGGGCTCGAGGACGCGGCGCAGCGCGACGTCGGTGAGGCCGACGTAGTCGCGCAGGCGCGGGTCAGCGGGGTCGGTGATCGTCTCGGGCACGGCGCGAGCCTAGGTGAGCAGCGCGCGGCCGGTGACGACGACGCTGGAGAGGACGCACAGCGCGAGGACCCCGTGGCGCATCGCCGTGCGCGGCAGGCGGTCCTGGACCGGCCGGGCGAGGAGCATGCCCGCGACGACGAAGGGGACCCACACGGCCGAGGTCGTCATCTGCTCGCGGGTCACCTGGCCGCTCACGGCGAGCGAGAGCAGGGAGGCCGACGAGCCGACGACGAAGAAGGCCGACAGCGTCGAGCGGATCCGTACGGGGTCCTCGTGCTGGAGGACGATCGCGAGGAAGGGCCCGCCGATCGAGGCGGCCGTGCCGGAGACACCGGTGATGGCCCCGGCCCCGAGCGCGGTCGAGGGCCGGGCGGTCGTCTCGACCGTGCGGATGCTCAGCACCGTCGAGACGAGCACGAGCAGGCCGACGGCGACGGCGATGCCGCGCGTGGGCAGGACATGGACGAGCCAGGCCCCGACCGGGGTGAGCGCGAGCCGCCCGCCCAGGGCCCAGCCGAGAAGTCGTCGGTCGACGTCGCGCGGGCCCGAGAGCAGCTGCAGGAGCGGCAGGACGAGACCGAGCACGAGGAGCGAGGCCGGCATGAGCTCGGGCTCGAGCAGGACGACGAAGGGGGCGGCGACCACCGCGATCCCGAAGCCCAGGCTGGCCTGGACGAAGGAGCCGATGAGCACGACGACGCCGAGCAGGAGCGTCGTCGTCACGAGGTGAGAGTCGTCACGGGAAGAAGACCATCTTGACGATGCCGACGACCCCGATGACGACGATGACCGAGCGCAGGACGACGGGCGGCAGGCGCCGTCCGACCCGCGCCCCGACGAGCCCGCCGACGAGGGCGCCGCAGCCCACCGCGAGGACGATCGTCCACGAGACGAGCTCGGGCGAGACGACGACGAAGACGAGCGAGCCGACGGCGTTGACAACCGTGCCCAGGGCGTTCTTCACGCCGTTGAGCCGCTGCAGCGGCTCGGGGCTCAGCGAGCTGAGCAGGCCGATGAGGATGACGCCCTGGGCCGCACCGAAGTAGCCGCCGTACACCCCGGCGACGAGGACCCCGGACATGAGGGCGACGACCTGCCAGCGCGGCTCGACGCCGTCGTGGTGCTGGCGGGCGGCCCAGCGCTGCATGCGCGGGCCGAAGATCACGAGCAGCAGGCCGATCCCGATGAGGACCGGCACGATGGTCTCGAAGGCCTCCGCGGGCAGCCACAGCAGGAGCAGGGCCCCGATGACCGCGCCGAGGAGCGACATCGGCACGAGGCGCAGGACGAGCCGCTTCGCCCCACGCAGCTCCGGCAGGTAGCCCCACGTGCCGGTGATGCCGCCGGCGACGAGGCCGATGGAGTTCGAGACGTTGGCGGTGACGGGCGGCACGCCCATGGCGAGCAGCGTCGGGAAGGTCACGAGCGTCCCGGAGCCGACGACGGTGTTGATCCCCCCGGCCCAGACGCCCGCGAGGACGACGAGCAGCACCTCCCACCACGACACCCGGACAGCCTAGGTGGCTGCCCGGGTGTCGTCGGCACGGGGTGGGGCGAAGGGGTGTCGCTCAGAGCGGGGGACGCCCCGGCGACGGGGGCCCGGCCGGTCCGGCGGGCGGGCCCTCGGACTCCGGGGGCTCCGGGGCGATCGGGGGCGGCGGGCTCGCCGGCGCCGTCGCGTCGCTCTCGGCCGGTGCCCCTGCGCCCGTCGCGTCGTCGCTCGCGGGACGGGGCTGCGGCAGCCGCACGCCCTGGCCCTGACCGCTCGAGGGCTGCACCCGGCTGGCGGGCGTCGCGTGCTCGCTGGCCTCGCGGCTGGCCTGCCCGGCCTGGCCGCGGGCTTCCTTGAGGGCCTCGGCCGGGTCCTCGAGCGCGGTCTCGGCGAAGGCGTTGTCCTCGGGTCCGTCGACCTCGACGAAGGGCTCGTCGTCCAGCCCGCCGTCGCTGCCGGGGGCCGCGCCGCCGCCGAGCATGCCGCCCATCGCCTTGAGGGCGTCGGTGACCTCCGAGGGGATGATCCACATCTTGTTGCTGTCGCCGCGGGCGATCTGCGGCAGGACCTGGAGGTACTGGTAGGCGAGCAGCTTCTGGGTCGGCTTGCCGCGGTGGATCGCGTCGAAGACCTGCTGGATGGCCCGGGCCTGGCCCTGGGCCTCGAGGATGCGGGCCTGGGCCGAGCCCTCGGCGCGCAGGATCTGGCTCTGCTTCTCGCCCTCGGCGGTGAGGATCGCCGACTGCTTCGTGCCCTCGGCGTTGAGGATGGCCGCGCGGCGGTCGCGCTCGGCCTTCATCTGCTTCTCCATCGACTCCTGGATCGACATCGGCGGGTCGATCGCCTTGAGCTCGACGCGGTTGACGCGGATGCCCCAGCGCCCGGTCGCCTCGTCGAGGGCGCCACGGAGCTGGCCGTTGATCTGGTCGCGCGACGTGAGCGTCTGCTCGAGGTCGAGCGAGCCGATGACGTTGCGCAGGGTGGTCACCGTCAGCTGCTCGATGCCCTGGATGAAGTTGGCGATCTCGTACACCGCGCTCTTGGCGTCGATGACCGTGTAGTAGATGACGGTGTCGATGTTCACGACGAGGTTGTCGCTCGTGATGACCGGCTGCGGCGGGAAGCTGACGACCTGCTCGCGCAGGTCGATGTTCGCGCGGACCTTGTCGACGAAGGGCACGAGGATGTGGATGCCGCCCTCGAGGGTGCGCGAGTAGCGACCCAGCCGCTCGATGATGAGCGCCGTCTGCTGCGGCACGATGCGCACGGTCTTGAAAAGGATGACCAGCGCGAAGGCGACGAGCGCGGCCAGGAAGACGAGGATGGGGATGCTCTCCATGTCGTGTCCTTTGGGTGGGGTGGGTGGCCCCGGCGGTGACCGGGTCCCCCTGCGGTGCCCGTCAGGCGGGCTGGTTGGTGACGACGACGGTGGCGCCGTCGATCTGCAGGACTCGGACCTCCTCGCCGGGCTCGCAGGCGGGAGCGCCGTCGGGGACCCGCGCGCTCCACACCTCGCCGGCGAGCTTGACGCGGCCGTCGGTCTCGGTCACGGTCTCGATGACTCGGGCGAGCCTCCCCTGCAGCGCCGCGGACCCGATGGACCCGGAGGCCTCGGACGTCGCGAACTGGCGCTTGACGAGGGGCCGGACGAGCCCGATGAGCAGCATGGCGACGAGGACCGCGAGGACGACCTGGAGGGAGAAGACCACCCCGGAGCCGGCGGCGAGCGCGCCGGCGAGGGCGCCCCCGGCGAGCATGATGAAGACGAAGTCGGCGGTGGCCGCCTCGACGGCGACGAAGATCATCGCCAGCGCGATCCAGGCCAGCCACAGGTTGTCGCTCAACCACTCCATGTCAGCGTCCTCTCGTCTGCCCCGGCCAGGACCGGCGCGGTCATCGTCGTGCTCGGGCGGCCCATCGCTCGCCGTGCTGCTCGAGCTCGAGCGGCAGGCCGAAGGTGTCGGTGAGGTTCTGCGCGGTGAGGGTGATCTCGATCGGGCCCTGGGCGACGACCTGGCCCTCGCGCAGCAGGAGGATGTCGGTGAAGTGCGGCGGGATCTCCTCGACGTGGTGGGTCACCATGACGAGGGCCGGCGACGCGAGGTCCTCGGCGATGGCGCCGAGCCGGGCGACGAGGTCCTCACGACCACCGAGGTCGAGGCCCGCGGCGGGCTCGTCGAGGAGCATGAGCTCGGGGTCGGTCATGAGCGCGCGGGCGATCTGGACCCGCTTGCGCTCCCCTTCCGACAGGGTGCCGAAGGTGCGCTGCGCGAGGTGGGCCGCGCCGAGTGCATCGAGCAGCTCGGCCGCGCGCTCGTGGTCGAGCTCGTGGTACTCCTCGCGCCAGCGCCCGGTGACGCCCCACGACGCCGTGACGACGACGTCGCGGACGAGCTCCTGGGGCGGGATCGCCGAGGCGAGCGCGGACGACGCGAGACCGATGCGGGGCCGCAGCTCGAAGACGTCGACCGCGCCGAGGACCTCCCCGAGGACACCGGCGACACCGGTCGTCGGGTGGATGCGGCCGGCGGCGAGCTGGAGCAGCGTGGTCTTGCCGGCGCCGTTGGGTCCGAGGACGACCCAGCGCTGGCCCTCCTCGACCTCCCAGTCGACCCCGTCGAGCAGATCGGTGCGACCACGGCGCACCCCTACTCCGGCGAAGGCGAGGACATCACTCATGACCTGACCCTATCTGCCTACGATGCGCAGGTGTTCGAGCTCCCCGGCAGTGTGCGCGTCGCCCTCTGGGCGACGGTCGTCATCGGCAGCGGCGGCGACCTCGCCGGCGTCGCCCCCCGGGCCCTGCCCGACGTCGACCACGTCGCGGGCCTGCTCGACCGGCTCACCCTGTGGCGCGACCTCGGCGAGGGAGCGGTCCTTGTGGCGCTGCCCAGCGCCGGTCACGTCGCCTCGCTCCCCCGGACCGACGACGAGGCACGCGACGCCGCCGTCGAGGCCGGCGAGGCGCTCTACGTCGCGGGCATCGGCGGCGTGCTCGTCCCCGAGCACTCGACGTACGGGTCGTCCGGTCGACGGGTCGACTGGCACGCCTTCGACGCCGAGCCGGTGCCGGTGCACCGGGTCGAGGCCCTCTCGCACCGTCAGCTCGAGCGCGACCTGCTCGAGCTCGTGACGACCGCCCGCGACGACCTCGAGCGGGTGGGCGGCCAGCCCTTCGCCGACTCCCTCGCCCGCGAGATCGCCGACAACCGGCTCGGCGGGGCGTGGGGCCTGCCCGACGCGCTCGACGACCGGGCCTACCGGGTCATCACGCTCGCCGGCACCGTGGGGGCCGCCGCCCGGATCGGCACGGAGCACTCGGGCGCGATCGACGCGCGCACCGCGGCTGACCGCGACGCGACGCTGCTCGCGTTGGCGCGCGGTGCCGACCGGCTGCTCGCGGACGCGACGAACGCCGCGTGCGCCCAGCTCGCCGGCTGGGTCCCCGCCCGCTAGGCCCGGTCCGACCTAGCGCAGGACCGAGCCGTACACCTCGAGGGTGCGCTCGGCGATGCTGCCCCAGGAGAACTCCTCGACCGCACGCCGACGGCCCGCCTCGCCGCGCTGACGCGCGCGCTCGGGGTCGCTCACCGCGTTGGTGAGAGCCGCCGCGAGGTCACGCACGAAGCCGTCCGGGTCGACCGGGGTGCCGGTGCCGTCCTGGACCTGCTCGATGGGCACGAGCCAGCCGGTCGTGCCGTCGGCGACCACCTCGGGGATGCCCCCGGTCGCGGTGCCGACGACGGGCAGGCCGCAGGCCATCGCCTCGAGGTTGACGATCCCGAGGGGCTCGTAGACCGACGGGCAGACGAAGACGGTGCCGGAGGTGAGGACGGCGACGACCTCGTGACGCGGGAGCATCTCGGCGATCCACACGACGCCGTCGCGCACCTCGCGCAGCTCGGCGATGAGGCCCTCGACCTCGGCCTGGATCTCGGGGGTGTCGGGCGCGCCGGCGCACAGGACGAGCTGGACCTCGGGCGGCAGCAGCCGGGCGGCGCGCAGCAGGTGGGGCAGGCCCTTCTGCCGGGTGATCCGCCCGACGAAGACGACGCTCGGGCGCGCCGGGTCGATCCCGTGCCGGGCGAGCACCGCCTCGTCGGCGCGGGGCTGCCACTGCTCGGCGTCGATGCCGTTGTGCACGACCCGCACCCGGTCGGGCTCGACCTGGGGGTAGGAGCGCAGGATGTCGGCCCGCATCCCGTGGCTCACGGCGATGATCGCGGCGGCGGACTCGTAGGCGGTGCGCTCGACCCACGAGCTGAGCGCGTAGCCGCCCCCGAGCTGCTCGGCCTTCCACGGCCGCAGGGGCTCGAGGCTGTGGGCGCTCACGACGTGGGGCACCCCGTGGAGCAGGCTCGCGAGATGACCGCCGAGGTTGGCGTACCAGGTGTGCGAGTGCACGAGGTCGGCACCGGCGCAGTCCTGGGCCATCGTGAGGTCGACGCCCATCGTCTGCAGCGCGGGGTTCGCCCCCGAGAGCTCGGCGAGGTCCGGGTAGCCGGTGGTCCCCCCTTCGTCCCTCGGGTCGCCGAAGCAGCGCACCTGGACGTCGAGGTCACCGCGCCCGCGCAGGGCGCGGGTGAGCTCGGCGACGTGCACACCGGCTCCCCCGTAGATCGCCGGCGGGTACTCCTTGCTCAAGATGTCGACGCGCACGTGCCCACCGTAGGGCGAAGGCGATAGGTTCGTCACCCGAGCCCACACCCAGACAAGGGAGCCGGTATGTCTCGCCGCGGAGCACCGAAGGTCCTCGTCATCGTCCTCGCCGGCGGGGAGGGCAAGCGGCTCATGCCGCTCACCGCCGACCGGGCCAAGCCCGCCGTCCCCTTCGGCGGCAACTACCGCCTCATCGACTACGCCCTGAGCAACGTCATCAACTCCGGCTACCGGCAGGTCGTCGTGCTCACGCAGTACAAGTCGCACAGCCTCGACCGGCACGTCTCCCAGGCCTGGCGGATGTCGACGATGCTGGGCAGCTACGTCGCGGCGATCCCGGCGCAGCAGCGTCTCGACAAGTCCTGGTACACGGGCAGCGCCAACGCGATCTACCAGTCGCTCAACGCGATCCGCGACGAGCGGCCCGACATCGTCGTCGTCGTCGGCGCCGACCACGTCTACCGCATGGACTTCTCGCAGATGGTCGAGCAGCACCTCGACAGCGGCGCCGGGTGCACAGTCGCGGCGATCCGTCAGCCCATCGGGCTCAGCGACCAGTTCGGCGTCATCGAGGTCGACGCGGCGGACCCGACGCGCATCTCGGCCTTCCGCGAGAAGCCGACCGACGCGATCGGCCTGCCGGACTCCCCCGGCGAGGTCTACGCGTCGATGGGCAACTACGTCTTCACCACGGACGCGCTCGTCGACGCGGTGACGCGCGACGACACCGTCGAGGGCAGCAAGCACGACATGGGCGGCGACATCGTCCCCGACTTCGTCAGCCGCCAGGACGCCTACGCCTACGACTTCAACGCCAACGAGGTGCCCGGTGCGACCGAGCGGGACCGCGCGTACTGGCGTGACGTCGGGACGCTCGACAGCTACTACGAGGCCCACATGGACCTCACCTCGATCCACCCGATCTTCAACCTCTACAACTACGACTGGCCGATCTACACCCACCAGCAGCCCCACCCGCCGGCGAAGTTCGTCCACGGCGACCAGGGCCGCTTCGGCGAGGCGCTCAACAGCTGCGTCGCCCCCGGCGTCGTCGTCTCCGGGGCCCGTGTCAACAACTCGATCCTGTCGCCGCAGGTGCACCTGCACAGCTACACGACCGTCGAGGACTCGGTGCTGCTCGACCGGGTCGACGTCGGCCGGCACGTGCAGCTCCAGCGGGTCATCGTCGACAAGGACGTGACGATCCCCGAGGGCACGAAGATCGGCGTCGACCGCGAGCACGACGAGGCGCGCGGCTTCGTCGTCACCGAGAGCGGGCTCACGGTCGTCGGCAAGGGTCAGGTCGTCACGCCCTGACGGTCCGGGCCGCGGACGGGCGGTCGGCGCGTGCGGCGGCTCGGCTAGCGTCGCCGCTCGTGGACACCACCGCCCCGATGCTGCTCGTCATGGACGTCGACTCCACCCTCATCCAGGCCGAGGTCATCGAGCTCGTCGCCGAGCACGCCGGCACGCGTGACGAGGTCGCCGCGGTGACCGAGGCAGCGATGCGCGGCGAGCTCGACTTCGCGCAGAGCCTGCACGCCCGGGTCGCGACCCTCGCCGGCCTGCCGGTCTCGGTCCTCGACGACGTCCGCGCCGCTGTGCCGCTCACCCCGGGTGCACGCACTCTCGTCGGCGCCTTCCGCGAGCGCGGCTGGCCGGTCGGGCTGGTCTCCGGGGGCTTCGTCGAGGTCGTCGAGCCGCTCGCCGCGGCGCTGGGCATCGAGCACGTGCGGGCCAACCGCCTCGAGGCCGAAGGGGGCCGTCTCACCGGCCGCGTCGACGGCCCGGTCGTCGACCGGCAGGCCAAGGCCGCCTTCCTGCACGAGCTCGCCGCCGCCTCGGGCGTGCCGCTCGAGCGCACGGTCGCCGTGGGCGACGGGGCCAACGACCTCGACATGATCGCGGCAGCAGGCACCGGTGTGGCCTTCTGCGCCAAGCCGGCGCTGCGCGACGCCGCCGACGTGCGCGTCGACGAGCCCGACCTCGCCCTGGTCCTGGATGCCCTGGGCCTCACCGCAGAGCGGTCCCCCGACGACGAGGGCTCGCTCCCCCTTCGCTGACGGGGCTCCACTTTTCCGCCCAGGGCGGGAAAGCTCGACCTCGGGAAAGAACATTTCCTTCCCGAGGTCGCATGTTCCCGCCCTGGGCGGGAGAGCTGAGGTATGCGCGCGGGGGCTACAGACCCATCGCGTGGACGCCGCCGTCGACGTGGAGGATCTCGCCCGTCGTCGCGGGGAACCAGTCGGAGAGCAGCGCGACGCACGCGCGGGCGGTGGGCACCGGGTCGCCGACGTCCCAGCCGAGCGGCGCACGGCTGTCCCAGCTCTCCTCGAACTGCTCGAAGCCGGGGATCGACTTCGCGGCGGTCGTGCGGATCGGGCCGGCGGCGACGAGGTTGCAGCGCACGCCCTTCGGGCCGAGGTCACGCGCGAGGTAGCGGTTGGTCGACTCGAAGGCCGCCTTCGCGACGCCCATCCAGTCGTAGACCGGCCAGGCGAAGGAGGCGTCGAAGGTGAGGCCGACGACCGAGCCGCCCGCGCTCATCCGCGGCAGCGCCGCGACGGCGAGCGCCTTGAGCGAGTAGGCGGAGACGTGCAGCGCCGTGCTCACGTCCTCCCATCCGGCCTCGAGGAAGTTGAAGGCGCCCTCCGGCGCGAAGCCGATCGAGTGCAGCACCCCGTCGAGCTGCTCGCAGTGCTCGCCGAGGCGCTCGGCGAGGCTGTCGAGGTGCTCCTGGTCGGTGACGTCGAGCTCGATGACCGGCGCGGTCTCGGGCAGGCGCCGCGCGATGGTCTGGGTGATGCGCATCGTGCGCCCGAAGCTCGTGAGGATGACCTTCGCCCCCTGCTCCTGCGCGATCTTCGCGACGTGGAAGGCGATGGAGGACTCCATGAGGACGCCGGTGATGAGGAAGGTCTTGCCGGTGAGCATGGTGCGCCTTTCGCAGGGGGGTGGGTCGGTGACGAAGGGGATGGGTCGGGTGACGCGGGTCAGTGGCCCATGCCGAGGCCGCCGTCGACGGGGATGACCGCGCCGGAGATGTAGCCGGCGTCGTCGGAGGCGAGGAAGGAGACCGCCCCGGCGACCTCGCCCGGCTGGGCGAAGCGGCGGGCCGGGATGGCCGCCTTGTACTCGGCCTGGGTCTTCTCGGCGAGCTCGGCGGTCATGTCGGTCTCGACGAAGCCCGGTGCGACGACGTTGGCGGTGATGCCCCGGGCGCCGAGCTCGCGGGTGATGGAGCGGGCCATGCCGACGAGGCCGGCCTTGCTCGCGGCGTAGTTGACCTGTCCGGGAGAGCCGTAGAGGCCGACGACGCTCGAGACGAGGACGACACGGCCGAAGCGGCCCTTGACCATCCCCGTCGTCGCTCGGCGCACGCAGCGGAAGGCGCCGGTGAGGTTGGTGTCGACCACCCGCGAGAAGTCGTCCTCGGTCATCCGCATGAGGAGGGTGTCGTTCGTGATGCCGGCGTTGGCGACGAGCACCTCGACGCTGCCCCCGAGGATCTCCTCGGCCGCGGTGAAGGCGGCGTCGACCGAGCTGCTGTCGCCGACCTCGCAGGCCACGACGTCGAGGCCCTCGACGGCGTCGCCGGAGCGCGAGGTGACGACGACGCGGTGACCGTCGGCGACGAGCCGGTCGGCGACCGCCCGACCGATGCCTCGGTTGCCACCGGTCACCAGGACCCGCCTCGGGGTGGGTGTCGCTGCCATGGCGGCGCTCCGCCTCGCTCTCGTGTCGCGTCGGTCAGGTCGATGACGCACCGCCTGTGCCGTGCGTCACTGCCCGACGCTAGAGCACTACCGCCTGGTAGGTGAAGCCGCCTCGCGCCGTGGACGCCCAGGATCGCGGCGTACGCTGACGAGGTGCCCCACGCCCCCGACGTCGCCTCGGTCACGAGCGCGGCCCCGCCCGCCTCGGTGGACCGGCGTCGCCGCACCCGCAACTACCTGCTGACGATGGCGCTGCGCACCGCGTGCTTCGTCATGGCCTACCTCTTCGAGGGCTGGCTGCGCTGGACCTGCGTCGTCCTCGCCGTCCTGCTGCCCTACGTCGCCGTCGTCGTCGCCAACGCGGTCGGCCCGCGGCGCGGGACCCCGATGTCCTCGGCGGGACCGGTCGACCGGGCACAGATCACCCGATGAGCCCGGCGGACGAGCCGCTCGTCTGCAGCGCGAAGGGGTGTCGCCGGGCTGCCGTGCGTGCCGTCGTGTGGCGCAACCCCCGGCTGCACGACGAGACGAGGCGCAAGGTCTGGCTGGCCTGCGAGGAGCACACGAGCACGCTGCACGAGCACCTCTCGGTGCGTGGCTTCCCCGTCCGCCTCGCCGAGCTCGACGCGATCCCGCCCGAGGGGCACCCGTGGGCATGAGCGTCGCCGAGCACCGGGCCGTGCTGCGCCGGGCCGTCGCCCCGGCGTGGCTGCGCTGGTGGCTCGTCGCGGCCCTCGTCGCCGTCGCCTGCTACTACCTCGGGCAGTGGCAGTGGGGCCGCTACGAGGACAAGGCTGCTCGAGCCGACCGCATCGAGCGCCACTACGCGGCGCCCGCTCAGCCGGTGGGCGAGGTGCTCGGTGCCTCGCCGGTGCCCCTCGAGCGGGAGTGGACCCGGGTGCAGGCCCGCGGCGAGTACCTCGACGGCGACCTGCTCGCCCGCAACCGGCCCCGGGACGGCGTGTACGGCTACGAGGTGCTCTCACGGCTCGAGCTCGACGACGGCTCGGTGCTCGTCGTCGACCGCGGCTGGATCCCCAACTCCGACGAGGGGGCCGAGGTGCGTCCCGACGTGCCGGCCCCGCCCTCGGGGCAGGTCGAGGTGACGGGGTGGGTGCGTCAGGGCGAGCGATCCCTCGACCGCGACCCGATCCCCGGCCAGCTTTCGAGCATCAACCTCGCCGAGGCATCGCAGGAGTGGGGCGACCAGGCCCTGCTCGGCGGGTACGTCGTGCGGCAGCAGGAGCAGCCCGCTGCGGACCCGACGCCCCTCGACCTCGACGCCCCCGACACGGGCACGGGCCCGCACATGGCCTATGCGATCCAGTGGTGGCTCGTCATCCCCGCGGTCTTCGTCCTCATCTGGTTCTTCGTGCGGCGCGAGGAGCGCGACGCCGCGGCCGCGCTCGAGGACGAGCAGGTGCCCGACGAGACCGCACCCGCTCCCCCGCCCCGCCGCGCGAAGGTGCGGATCTGGGACGAGGAGGACGGCTGACCCGTCAGCCCGGTCGGGTCGAGGTGTCCGGACGAGCCCCAGCACCCCCTGGTACCTCGACTCGCAGCGCGGTCCTCGGCCCGCCCGCGGGTCGAGGTGTCCGGACGAGCCCCAGCACCGCCTGATACCTCGACCCGGGCTCAGCCCACCGGCGCGTCGGCCTCGGCGAACTGGGTGCGGTAGAGGTCGGCGTACAGCCCGCCCCGGGCGAGCAGCTCGTGGTGCGTGCCGCGCTCGGCGATCTCGCCGCCGTCGACGACGAGGATCTGGTCGGCGCCGCGGATCGTGCTCAGCCGGTGGGCGATGACGATCGACGTGCGCCCGGCGAGGGCGATCTCGAGCGCCCGCTGGACCGCCGCCTCGGACTCGCTGTCGAGGTGGGCCGTGGCCTCGTCGAGGACGACGACCGCCGGGGCCTTGAGCAGGAGGCGGGCGATCGCCAGGCGCTGCTTCTCGCCGCCGGAGAGGCGGTGCCCGCGGTCGCCGACGACCGTGTCGAGCCCCGACGGCAGCGACTCGACGAGGTGCCAGATCTGCGCGGCCCGCAGCGCCTGCTCCATCTGCTCGTCGGTGGCCTCGGGCCGCACGAAGAGCAGGTTGCCGCGGATGGTGTCGTGGAAGAGGTGGGCGTCCTGGGTGACGACGGCGACGCTGTCGTGCAGCGAGCGCAGCGTGGCGTCGCGCAGGTCGACCCCGCCGACCCGGACCGCGCCCGCCGTCGGGTCGTAGAGGCGGGCGACGAGCGCCGTGAGCGTCGTCTTGCCCGCCCCGCTCGGCCCGACGAGGGCGGTGAGGGTGCCGGCCGGGGCGTCGAGGCTCACGCCGCGCAGGATCTCGCCGGACCCGGCACGGTCCCCGGTCGCCCGGGCCTCGAGCGAGGCGAGCGAGACCTCGTCGGCGGAGGGGTAGGCGAAGTGGACGTCGTCGAGCTCGACGTCGAGGGCGTCACCCTGCGGGAGGTCCCGCGCGCCCTCGCGCTCCTGGATGCTCGGACGCAGGTCGAGCACCTCGAAGAGGCGGGCGAAGGAGACGAGGGTCGTGAGGATGTCGACGCGCACGTTGGAGATCGCCGTCAGCGGGCCGTAGAGGCGTCCGAGCAGGGCGGCGAGCGCGAGCAGCGTGCCGACCGACAGCGTGCCGTCGACCGCCATGATCCCGCCGACCCCGTAGACCATCGCCGTCGCGAGCGCCGCGATGAAGGTGAGCAGGACGAAGAAGAGCGCGCGGTTGACGGCGATGACGACGCCGATGTCGCGCACCCGCGACGCCCGGCTGTCGTACTCGGCGAGCTCGTGCTCGGGGTGGCCGAAGATCTTCACGAGCAGGGCCCCGCCGACGTTGAAGCGCTCGGTCATCTGGGTGCCGAGGTCGGCGTTGTGCCCCATCTGCTCGGCGGTGAGCACGGCCAGACGCCGGCCCATCCACCGCGCCGGCAGGATGAAGAAGGGCACGAGCGCGAGCGAGGCGAGGGTGAGCTGCCACGACAGCAGCGCCATCGCGCCGATGATGAGCACGAGCGAGATGACGTTGCTCACGACGCTCGACAGCACGGAGGTGAAGGCGCTCTGCGCGCCGATGACGTCGGTGTTGAGCCGGGTGACGAGCGCCCCGGTCTGCGCCCGGGTGAAGAAGGCGATGGGCTGGGCGAGCACGTGCTCGAAGACCTGGGTGCGCAGCCGGTAGATGAGCCCCTCGCCGATCCGCGCGGAGTACCAGCGCTGGGCGATCGTCGTCACCGCCTCGACGACGGCGACGAGCGCGACGAGCAGGGCGAGCCCGACGACGACGTCGCGCCGCTGGGGGGTGATGCCGTCGTCGACGAGACGCCCGAGGATGAGCGGAGCCGCGACCACCGTGCTCGACGACAGCGCGACGAGCACGAGGAAGGCGGCGATGGTGCCGCTCATGCCCCGCGCGTACGAGAGCACCCGACGACCCGTGCCGGGCGGGAGCGGCGATCGTGTCGCGCCCGCGTCCTGGGTCATCGAGCGCATCAGCTGCCAGCTCGTCATGCTCACCCACTCATCATCCCTCTCACCACCGACGACGCCGACCAGCGTGCGACCTCAGGTGCAGGTGAGGTCAAGCCGGGGTGGCCCGCAGCGCGACGAGCTCGACGACCGAGCGGGTCCGGCCCAGGCCCCCGCGCACGAAGTCGGCCCCGTGCTCGGCGGCGAGACGCTCGGCGGCGTCGTGCAGGACGCCCTCGGCGAGGGTGAAGGCGAGGACGACGAGCCGGTGACCGGCCTGCGCGGCCTGCCCGACCGCCTCCGCGACGACCTCCGGCTCGCGCAACGTCGTGCCCCGCCACCGGCCCCACCCGGGCGGCGTGTGGTCGACGAGCAGCTCGTCGAGGGACCGCCTCGCGGTGCCGTCGGAGCTGCCGCCCGCGACGAGCAGGACGTCGGTGCCCTGGTCCGGGGCGTGCCCCGACGAGGCCAGCCGCTCGACGACCGCGTCGAGGAGCAGGGGGTGCGGTGCGAGGGGGTCGGTGACCCGGACCTGGGCACCCCCGGCGGCGAGCTCACGCGCCGCCCGGGGCACGTCGGTGCGCGCGTGGTACGCCGGGGTGATGAGCATCGGCACGACGACGACGTCACCGGTGAGGTCACGGCCGAGCACGGCCGCCGACGGCTCGTCGGTCTCGAGGTAGGCCACGCGGACCGGCGTGCCGGGCCGCGCCGAGCGCAGGCCGTCGGCGACCGCCTCGATCCCCTCGCGGTGCCGCGGGTCGGACGAGCCGTGGGCGAGCAGGACGGTCGTCATGCCTCAGAGCCTGCCAGGAGCTGCGCCGCTCGCTCCGGCACGGTGACCACCTCGCCGACGACGACGACGGCGGGGGCACGCACCCCTTCGGCCTGGGCGTCCGCAGCCGCCCGCGACAGGGTGGTGCGGGTGACCCGCTGGCCGGGCATCCACCCGCGCTCGACGATCGCGACGGGGGTGCCGGGGGCACGGCCCGCGGCGACGAGGTCGGCGGCGGTCCGGCCCAGCGCGGTGACCCCCATGAGCAGGACGAGGGTCGCGTCCTGCGGCGCGTCGCGCAGCCCGTCGAGCGACGGGCCGGCACCTTCGTGCGCCGACGCGACGACGAAGGAGGTCGTGATACCGCGATGGGTCACCGGGATGCCGACGGCCGCGGGCACGGAGATCGCGCTCGTGATCCCGGGGACGACCTCGACGGCGATGCCGTGGGCGGCGCAGTGCAGCGCCTCCTCTCCCCCGCGGCCGAGGACGAAGGGGTCGCCCCCCTTGAGCCGCACTACGTCGAGCCCGCGGCGGGCACGGTCGACGAGGATCTCGTTGATCCGGTCCTGCGGGACGGGGTGACGGTCGCGGTGCTTGCCGACGTCGACGACCTCGACGTGCGCCGGCAGGTCGGCGAGCAGGTCGACCGGTCCGAGCCGGTCGGTGACGACGACGTCGGCCTCGGCGAGCAGCCGGGCGCCGCGCACGGTGATGAGATCCGGCGCGCCCGGCCCGCCGCCGACGAGGGCGACGCGCCCGACCCGCCCGTCCCCGTGCCCGCGAGCCGCCTGGGGCTCGGGCTCGGCACGCACGCACCAGACGCCCGCCTCCTCGGCAGCCCGGGCCACGGCGCCGTCGGTCGTCGGGTCGCCGGTCGCCGCGTGGACGAGCCAGACGCGGTCCGGTCCGGAGAGGTCGGCGGGGTCGAAGGGGGCGGCCCGCCAGGTCAGCCCGTCCCGCCCGGCGAGCCCGGGGTCGACCTGGGGCGCGACGAGGAGCACTCGGGCACCCGCGTCGAGGCAGGCTCCGACCTCGCGCACCGCAGCCGGCCCGCCCCCGACGACGAGGACGAGCCGGTCGGTGAGGTCCAGGCCGAGGCGGTAGCCGCCCCCGCTCACGTGTGCAGGCCGCACTCGACCTTGTCGGTGCCCGACCAGCGCCCGGCGCGGGCGTCCTCGCCCTCGGCGACCGGTCGGGTGCACGGCGCGCAGCCGATGGAGGCGTAGCCGCTCTGACGAAGGGGGTTGAGGAAGACCCCGTGCTCGTCGACGTAGCGGTCGACGTCGTCCTGGGCCCACCCGGCGATGGGGTTGAGCTTGGCCATGCCGCGGCGGTCGTCCCAGCCGACGAGCTCGATGTCGGAGCGGGTCGGGGCGTCCTCACGGCGCATGCCGGTCACCCAGGCGTCGTAGCCCTCGAGCGCGCGGTTCATCGGCTCGACCTTCCGCATGGCGCAGCACGCGTTGGGGTCGCGGTCGTGCAGCCGCGGGCCGTGCTCCGCGTCCTGCTCGGCGACGGTGAGCCGCGGCAGGATCGTGCGGATCTGCACCGGGAGCATCGCCTCGTAGGCGTCGCGGGTTCCGAGGGTCTCGGCGAAGTGGTAGCCGGTGTCGAGGAAGAAGACGTCGGCGCCCGTGAGGGTCGTGCCGAGGAGGTGCACGAGCACCTCGTCGCCCATCGACGACGCGGTCGTCAGACCCGCGCCGTACGTCTCGTGCGCCCAGCGCAGGGTCTCGCGGGCGAGCTCGACGCGGCCCTCGTAGGTGTCCCCGCGCTCGGCCTCGAGCGCGGCGAACCGGTGCTGCGCCTCGTCGGCGGCACTGCGGGCGGGCGGCTCGGGGGTGCGGACGGGCTCGGTCATGACGGCTCCTCGGGGGGCGAGCTGAGCGGCGCCGCGAGGTCGCGGTCGCTGCCGTGCAGGGTGACGGAGAAGACGCGCACGCACGACCCGCAGACCCACGCGCCCGAGGGCTCGGGCGCGGGACGCAGGTCCTGCTCGGCGCAGAACGGGCAGTGGTAGACGGGGGTGACCCGGCTCACCGGATGTCGTCCTCGTCGGCGCGCCGCGCCCACAGGGCGAAGGACTCGCCCGGCTCGCGCTGCGCGAGGTAGGTGCGCGAGACCCGCTCGACGTAGTCGGGCAGCTCGTCGGCGCGCACCTTCAGGGCGCGGGTCTTGCGGGCCAGCGCGGGCTCGACGCCGAGCGCGCCACCGAGGTGGACCTGGTAGAGCTCGACGACCTCGCCGTCCTCCCCCTTCGCCACCATCCCCTTGAGGCCGATGTCGGCGACCTGGCTGCGGGCGCACGAGTTGGGGCACCCGTTGAGGTGGATCGAGAAGGGCACGTCCATCTCGGGCAGGCGCTCCTCGAGCTGCTCGACGGTCCACCGGGCGCGTGCCTTGGTCTCGGTGAGCGCGAGCTTGCAGAACTCGATGCCCGTGCACGCCATGACGCCCCGCCGCCACTCGCTGGGCCGCGCGGGCAGGCC
The DNA here is from genome assembly GCF_040547045.1 of Janibacter sp. UYMM211. Classification (NCBI taxonomy): domain Bacteria; kingdom Bacillati; phylum Actinomycetota; class Actinomycetes; order Micrococcales; family Intrasporangiaceae; genus Janibacter; species Janibacter sp. UYMM211. The sequence continues at coordinate 223,308 of NZ_JBEPOY010000003.1, forward strand.
GAGCCCGTCGAGGGTCGCGACGAGCTCGTCGGAGGCGGCCGGGTCGACGTCGAGGACGAGCAGCTTCTGGTGCGGGGTGAGGCGCACCCGGCCCGAGCCGGCCGCCTCGGCGGCGTCCGCGACGGCGTGCAGGGTCGTGCCGCTCACGCGGCCGCCGACCGGCGCGACGCCGACCCAGACCCGACCGTCCTGCTGCTGGTGGACGCCGACGTGGTCGCGGCGCAGGTCGCCGGGCACCTCGGGGGCCGGGCCGTCGGGCAGCGCACGGCCGAGGTAGTCCTGCTCGAGGACGTCGCGGAAGCGCTCGGGGCCCCAGTCGGCCATGAGGAACTTCAGCCGGGCGCGGTTGCGCAGCCGGCGGTAGCCGTGGTCGCGGAAGATGCCGCAGACGCCGGCCCAGACCTCCGCGACCTCCTCGAGGGTGACGAAGGTGCCCAGCCGCTGCGAGAACATCGGGTTCGTCGACAGCCCGCCGCCGACCCACAGGTCGAAACCGGGGCCGAGCTCGGGGTGCTCCACCCCGACGAAGGACACGTCGTTGATCTCGTGCGCGACGTCGAGGCTCGGGCTGCCGGAGATCGCGGTCTTGAACTTGCGCGGCAGGTTCGAGTACTCCGGGCTGCCGAGGTAGCGCGAGAGGATCTCCTCGACCGCGGGGGTGCCGTCGACCACCTCGTCGGCGGCGATGCCCGCGACGGGCGAGCCGAGGACGACGCGGGGCACGTCGCCGCACGCCTGGGTCGAGCCGAGGCCGACGGCCTCGAGGCGCTCCCAGATCGCGGGCACGTCCTCGACCCGGATCCAGTGCAGCTGGATGTTCTGCCGGTCGGAGATGTCGGCGGTGTCGCGGGCGAAGTCGGTGCTGATGTCGGCGACGGCTCGCAGCTGCTCGACCGACAGGGCGCCGCCGTCGGAGCGGATGCGCATCATGAAGTACTCGTCGTCGAGCCCGTCCTCACCCGTGTGGGTGCCGTCGAGGCCCTGCTTGCGCTGGGTGTACAGGCCCCACCAGCGCATCCGCCCGGTGAGGTCGTCCGGCGCGATCGAGGCGAAGCCCTCGCGGCTGTACGTGTCGAGGATCCGCTGGCGGACGTTGAGGCCGTCGTCCGCCTGCTTGAACTCCTCGTTGTGGTTGAGCGGGGTGCGGTCCCCGTCGGCCCAGGCACCGGTGGCCTTCGTGCGGGTCGGTCGCTCGGGTCGCGTCACAGTCACCGCCTCAGGATAAACCTCGTGTTATGTCACCCATAATCGCGTCTTATGCGCTGGACGGCCGCTGGACGACCTCCGGCCGGGCGTCAGGCGAGGCCCACGAGGTCGCGGTAGTCCGCGCCCCAGAGGTCCTCGACGCCGTCCGGGAGCAGCAGGATCCGCTCGGGCTGGAGGGCGTCGACGGCCCCCTCGTCGTGGGTCACGAGGACGACCGCGCCCTTGTACGTCGAGAGCGCGCCGAGGATCTCGGCCCGGCTCGCCGGGTCCAGGTTGTTCGTCGGCTCGTCGAGGAGCAGGACGTTGGCGCTCGAGACGACGAGCAGCGCGAGCGAGAGCCGGGTCTTCTCGCCGCCGGAGAGCACACCGGCCGGCTTCTCGACGTCCTCGCCCGTGAAGAGGAAGGAGCCGAGCACCTTGCGCACGTCGGTCTCGCCGAGGTCCGGCGCGGCCGACTTCATGTTGTCGAGCACCGAGCGGTCGACGTCGAGGTTCTCGTGCTCCTGGGCGTAGTAGCCGAGCTTGAGCCCGTGGCCCGGCTCGACCTGCCCGGTGTCGGGGGCGTCGACGCCGGCGAGCATCCGCAGCAGGGTCGTCTTGCCCGCGCCGTTGAGCCCGAGGACGACGACCTTGCTCCCCCGGTCGATGGCGAGGTCGACGTCGGTGAAGATCTCCTGGCTGCCGTAGCTGCGCGACAGCCCGCTTGCCCGCAGCGGGGTGCGCCCGCACGCCGCCGGCTCGGGGAAGCGCAGCTTGGCGACCTTGTCCTGGGTCCGCTCCCCCTCGACACCGGCGAGCATCCGCTCGGCGCGCCGGATCATCTGCTGGGCGGCGACGGCCTTCGTCGCCTTGGCCCGCATCTTCTCGGCCTGCTCCATGAGGGCGCCGGCCTTCTTCTGGGCGTTGGCGACCTCGCGCTTGCGGCGGCGCTCGTCGGTCTCGCGGGCCTGGATGTAGGCCTTCCAGCCCATGTTGTACTGGTCGAGCTCGCAGCGGTTGGCGTCGAGGTGGAAGACGCGGTTGACGACGACCTCGAGCAGCTCGACGTCGTGGCTGATGATGATCAGCCCGCCCTTGTAGCCCTTGAGGTGGTCGCGCAGCCAGGCGATGGAGTCGGCGTCGAGGTGGTTCGTCGGCTCGTCGAGCAGCAGCGTCTCGGCCCCGCTGAAGAGGATCCGCGCGAGCTCGACGCGACGGCGCTGACCACCGGAGAGGGTCTCCAGCGGCTGGTCCATCCGGTGCGCGTCGATGTTGAGGGCGGAGGCGATCGCGCTCGCCTCCGACTCCGCGGCGTACCCGCCCGCGGCGTCGAACTCCGCGTCGAGACGGGCGTAGGCGCGCATCGCCTTCTCCATCGTCTCGGTGTCCGCGCTGGCCATCCGCTGCTCGGCGCGGGAGCGCTCGGTGACGATCGTGTCGAGGCCGCGGGCCGAGAGGATGCGCTGGCGCGCGGTGATGCTCAGGTCTCCGGTGCGGGGGTCCTGCGGCAGGTAGCCGACCTCGCCGCTGGAGTGGATCGTCCCCGCTGCCGCCTGGGTCTGCCCGGCGATGACCTTCGTCAGGGTGGTCTTGCCGGCGCCGTTGCGCCCGACGAGACCGACGCGGTCACCCGCGGCGACCCGGAAGCTCGCCTCCTCGAGGAGGATGCGCGAGCCGGCGCGCAGCTCCACGGACGTGGCGGTGATCATGGGTCTCCTGGCGGGGGCGAAGGGGGACCCGCGCCCCCTTCGTCGGCGGTGCGGGCGGGTCGGCGGACGGCGGGGCTGCAAGCCTCGTCACGGGTCCACCGAGGTCTAGTCTAAGCGGCACTCACGGCGGGCCGACCGGCCTGCCCGCGGCCTCGGAAGGGCACCCTCGATGAGCTTCAACGACAACGCGTCCCTCGACACCTCCCGGATGGGCGGCGGAGGGGGCGGCGGCCGCGGTCCGGTGGTCGCCGGCGGTGGGCTCCTCGGGCTCATCGTGCTCGTGCTCTCGCTCTTCTTCGGCGGCGGTCTGCCCGGGGGCGACGGCGGCGGGACCGACCCCCAGGGCGGCGGCCAGAGCCAGGGCTTCGAGGAGTGCAAGACCGGCGCCGACGCGAACCGCAGCGCGAAGTGCCGGATGGTCGGCGGCGAGAACAGCCTCTACGACTTCTGGAGCAACCAGCCGCAGATGAAGGCGGCCCTGGACAAGCAGGGCCAGGACTTCCCGCCCGCGAAGCTCAACGTGTACTCCGGCACGACCCAGTCGCAGTGCGGCACCGCGAGCAACCAGGTCGGTCCCTTCTACTGCCCCCTCGACCGCGGCATCTACATCGACACCGACTTCTTCTCGATCATGGAGAGCCAGCTCGGCGCCGAGGACGGCCCGCTCGCCGAGCTGTACATCCTCGCCCACGAGTACGGGCACCACGTGCAGAACCTCTACGGCGTCCTCGAGGAGTCGCAGAAGGACCCGCGCGGCGCCGACTCCGGCGCGGTGCGCGTCGAGCTCATGGCCGACTGCTTCGCCGGCATGTGGGTCCAGGACGCGAGCGGCACGAAGGACGCGAACGGCGTCACGCTGCTCGAGGAGCCCACGGACGAGCAGATCCGCAACGCGCTCGGCGCCGCGAAGTCCGTCGGCGACGACGAGATCCAGAAGAAGTCGAGCGGCCAGGTCAACCCCGAGGACTGGACCCACGGGTCGGCCAAGGCCCGCCAGGGCTGGTTCATCAAGGGGATGAAGGCCCAGAGCATCAACGACTGCGACACCTTCGAGGTCAGCGACCCCGAGAACCCGTGAGCCCGTGACCCCGTGAGCCCGCGGGGCCGCGGCGCGTGACGCCTCGGCTCAGCTGCCGGTCCGGTGCGACGAGCTCGTGGCCGAGCCCCAGGGCGCCTGGGCCGGCACATGGAGGCGCACGCGCGTCCCCTTCGGGTAGTACCGGTTCACCGGGAGGTGGACCGACCCGGCCGCGTCGGTGAGCCGGCTGCCCGTGCGGAACTCCTGCTGGTCCGTGCCGGGCTTGCGCACGAGGAGCCAGGCGGGGGTGCCGGCGCGCGGCGAGCCGTCGCGCCGGGCGGTGACGGAGGCGGAGACGCCGACCCCGCGGTCCCAGCCGGTGCGCCACGTCGAGTCGAGGTCGATCGCCGTCGTGTCGGTCTCGACGGCCGCAGCCGTCGTCGTCGCGCTCCCCCAGCCGCCGGCGGACGGCACGTCGACGCGCACGCGGGTGCCCCGGGGGTAGTAGCGGTTGACGGCGAGGTGCACGCTCCCGTCGGCTCCGGTGAGCCGGCTGCTCATCGCCCGCTCCGGCTGCCCCGGCAGCCGGGCCATGAGCCGGGCGCGCACCCCGGGCAGGCCGCGGCCACCGACGCCCTCGGTGATCGTGCTCGTGATCCCCTTCCCGCGGGCCCACCCGATCGGCCAGGTCGAGGTGAGGTCGACCGGGGCGGGGTCGCTCGTCGACATCGTCACCGTGGTGTCCCACAGGCCGTTGTTGAAGGTCGTGTACGGACCGGCCAGCCAGGCGACGTCGACCGGCCCGTCCTGGGCTCCCCAGGGGGTCGCCGGCGTGCGGTTGCCCTGGGTCGAGCCGGACGTCACCGGTCGTCGCTGCCAGGTCTGGCCCTCGTCCGCCGTGCGGTACTCGACGAGCTCGCGCTCCCCGACCGACCCGGGTCCCTGGACGAGGAAGACCCGACCGGGGTCGTCGTGGCGCATCGTGATGCCGGACGGCTGCGGGCCGGGGGCCCGGTCGAGGGTCGTCGCGGCCCAGCCGCCGGCGCCGAGGCGGAACCACTTGTAGGTCCACATGTCGGTGGCGACGTCGCCCGTCGTGAGGACGAGCGCCGGCCGCCCCGCGGCGTCGAGGGCGATGTCGTAGATCCGGGCCCGGCCGTCGGCGCTGCGCCCGTCGTAGACGAGCGTGGCCTCGCGCGGGTCGATCGGCCGCGGCGCCGCGCCCCCGGACCCGGCGACCTCGCTCAGCGTGCGGATCGTCGAGCCGTCGCTGCGACGGAAGACCCCGTCGGCGAGCGTGAGGTGGTACATCGAGCTCAGCTGGGTCGGCGTCGCCATCGTGTCGGAGACGGCGACGTGGATGGTGCGCCGCCCGTCGGTGACGAACTTCGGGTAGGGCGCGTTCTCGCGGGTGGGGTGGTCGAAGAGGCGCACCGCGGGGGTCCACCGCACGAGGTCCTTGCTGCGCGTCATCACCCAGGCGTTGTCCACCGCCCGGCGGGTGAAGAGGTGGTAGCGGTAGGCGCCCTCGCTCAGCTGGAGCATCACCGTGTACGTCACCCGGTCGCGCTCCAGCCCGGAGCCGACGAGGCGCTGGGTGGGTCCGAAGGTCGTGACGTCCCCCGCCTGCTCGGTGACCCGGTAGCGCGCCGGCACCGCCGCGTGACCGTTCCAGAAGGCGGCGATGCGGCCGTCCGGCAGCTCGGTGAGCGACGGGGCGTTGTGGTCGTCGGGCTGAAAGCGGGCGTGCAGGACGGCGTGGGAGAGCTCGGCGCTGCCGCGCGCGACGCGAGTCACCTGGATGTCGCCGTTGTTGCGCACGCTCGAGAGGTAGGTCGCCGTCGACGTGCCGAGCACCCGGGGGTCCATGTACCACGACCACGCCGAGGACGTGACGACCCGAGCGGTCCGCGTCGACGTCGCGGTGCGCCGGGGCGCGACCGTGCGCGCGCGGACGACCGGCTGGCGGGTCGAGCTCAGCGCGCCACGGGCGACGTCACCTCGGGTCATGTACGGCTCGGGCAGCGGGTCGGGTCCGGCTGCCCGACCGGGCGCCGCCGGCGCGAGGCCGAGCAGCGCGGTGCCGAGCACGGCGACGAGCATGGTGGTGGTCCGACGGCGCACTGCGTGATCTCCCCTGGCTGCGGCCGCGACCGTCCCAGGTCGTCGGCTCCGCAGGGCACGGTAGTGCGTGCCCTGCGACCCTCGTCGTCAGGGGTCGCGGATCGTGATCCTCACGTGACGTGCGCGGCGCAGGGCGTCCTGCAGGACGGTCAGGCGGGGGTCGGGCAGGTCGGGCAGCTCACGACGTGGCAGCTCGCGAAGGGGGCGCAGCCGCGGGTCCTCGAGGAGCTGGGCGAGCAGCGCCCGGTCTCCCCCGAGGACGAGACCGCGGACCTCCTTCGCCCCGTCGGGCAGGGCGGCCAGGACCCGGGCCGCGTGGTCGCCGCAGGCGCCGACCAGCTCGTCGGCCTGGTTGCCGCGACGGCGGGCGTAGCGCTGCTGGGACCACCCGCCCTTCTTCGTGCGGGACTGCACGTAGCGGGTGCCGACCTTGTGCGCGACGAGCTCGGGACCGACGGCCACGCCGACGCCGTAGCCGCCGCGGCGCACGAGGAGCAGCGCGAGCGGGTCGTGCTCGAAGACCTCGACCGCGACGACCTCCTGGCGCTCGTCCTGCGCCCGCTGCGCGTTGCTCTCCTCGAAGCGCTCGCGCCACCGCGGGTAGCGCTGCGGGTCGACCTCGACGACGCGCTCAGGCACGGGGGTCGGCGATCGCGTCGACATCGCCCAGCAGCCCCATGACGGGGGGCGAGATCTCGGTCTGGACGAGCGCGACGCCGCACCAGCCCGAGGGGTCGAGCCAGCAGTCGGTGCCCAGCCCACCGGTCCAGCCGAAGCGCCCCGCACCGGGGCCGGCGGTGCGGATGCCGACGCCCAACCCCCAGCCGGTGCCCTTCCAGAAGCGCTCGGAGTACGGGAAGCTCTCAGGGGTCTTGGCCCGGTCGGGGACGGTGTCGGTGCGCATGAGACGACGCAGCTCGTCACCGACGAAGGGGTGCCCCTGGGCGTCGCGACCGTCGTGGAGCATGCGCAGCAGCGCGAGGACGTCGGCGGCCGTGGAGACGAGCTCGCCGTGGCTCACGTCGCGGCCGGGGTCGCCGGCGTACGAGCCGGCGTGGAGGGGGTCGGTCTCGACGAGGGCGTCGTCCCACCGGTAGGCGGCGGGGAGCCGGTGCAGCTGGTCCTGCGGCACCCACGAGCCGGTGTCGGGCATCCCCAGCGGGTCGAGGAGGACCTCGCGGAGGTGCTCGTGGAGGGGGCGGCCGGCGCGCCGCGACAGCAGCACGCCGAGCAGCCCGAAGGAGTGGTGGTAGCGCCAGACCTCGCCGGGCTGCCCGACGAGCGGGAGCGCACCGAGGCGCTCCACCCAGGTGCTCGCGTCGAGCGCCCACGGCCGAGGGCCAGCGGCGAGCTCGAAGCGCTCCATCGCCGCGCCGAGCGGGCTGGTCTCGTCGACGATGCCGTAGCCGCTGGTGCACGTGAGGAGGTGGCGCACGGTGACCGCGCGCTCGGCCGGGACCGTCCGGTCCAGGGTCGCACCGGGGTGCTCGAGCACCTGGGGGTCGGCGAGCTCGGGCAGCCAGCGGGCGACCTCGTCATCGAGGCGCAGCCCGTCGGCCTCGACGAGCCGCAGCACGGCCGCGGCGAGGACGACCTTCGTCATCGACTGGACCCTCATCACCGCGTCGGGCGGCATCGGCGGTCCGTCGAGCGACATCCGTCCGGCGGCGACCGGCCGGGCTCCCCCGTCGTGCGTCGGGGCGGCGGGGCCGACGGCCGCCACCGCCCCGACGAGGACGCCGTCGTCGACGTGGCGCTGCAGGACGTCGGCGAGCTCGCTCATCCGCTCAGCCTGCCAGCGCCACGCGCGCGCGGCGAGCGCTCAGATGTTGAAGCCGAGGGCGCGCAGCTGCTCGCGGCCGTCGTCGGTGATCTTGTCCGGGCCCCACGGCGGCATCCACACCCAGTTGATGCGGTGGCCGGCGACAAGGCCGTCGACGGCCTGGGCCACCTGGTCCTCGATGACGTCGGTCAGCGGGCAGGCCGCCGAGGTGAGTGTCATGTCGACCACGGCGTGGTTCTGCGGGTCGACGGTGATGCCGTAGACGAGACCGAGGTCGACGACGTTGATGCCGAGCTCGGGGTCGACGACGTCGCGCAGGGCCTCCTCGACGTCGGCCACGTTGGCGGGGGTCTGCGTCGTGCTCATGCCTGCTCTCCTTCGGTCGCGGTGACGTCGACGCCCGCCTGGGCGAGGGCGTCGGTGAGGGCCATCCAGCCCAGCAGCGCGCACTTGACGCGCGCGGGGTACTTCGCGACGCCGGCCAGGGCGACGCCGTCGCCGATGACCTCCTCGTCGCCGGGGTCCTCCCCCTTGCTCGTGAGCATGTGCCGCATCGCGGCGTGGGTGCGCATCGCCTCGGCGATCTCCTCCCCGGTCACCTCGGTGGCCAGGATCGAGGTCGACGCGGTCGAGATCGAGCACCCGGTCGCCTCGTAGGAGATGTCGGCGATCCGGGCGTCGGCGCCGGCGCCCTCGACGTGCACCCGAAGGGTGACCTCGTCACCGCACGTGGGGTTGACGTGGTGCACCTCGGCGTCGTGCCCCTCGCGCAGCCCAGCACCGTGCGGGCGCTTGCTGTGCTCGAGGATCAGCTCTTGGTAGAGGTCCATCAGACGGAGACGCTCCCTGTCGTCGTGTCGATGCCGAAGACCGCGGGGATGCGGTCGAGGGCGGTGAGGAAGGCCTCGACCTCGCCGGGGGTGTTGTAGACGGCGAGCGAGACCCGCGCGGAGGCCGCGATGCCGTACCGGCGGTGCAGCGGCCAGGCGCAGTGGTGACCCACACGCACTGCAACACCGGAGTCGTCGAGGATCTGCCCGACGTCGTGCGCGTGGACGCCGTCGACGACGAAGGCCACGGCCGCGCCGCGGTGCATCATGTCCGTCGGGCCGACGACGCGGACCCAGGGGCGCTCGGCGAGACCGTCGAGGACGAGCTGGGTCAGGGCCTGCTCGTGGGCCGCGATGCGGTCCATGCCGATGCCCTCGACCCAGCGCAGCGCGGCGCCGAGACCGATCGCCTGGCTCGTCATGGGCACGCCGGCCTCGAAGCGGGTGGGCGGGGGCGCGTACGTCGAGCGCTCCATGTGGACGGTCTCGATCATCGAGCCGCCGGTGAGGAAGGGCGGCATCGCCGCGAGCAGCTCGGAGCGGCCCCACAGCACGCCGATGCCGGACGGCCCGTAGACCTTGTGCCCGGAGAAGGCGATGTAGTCGGCGCCGAGCGTGCTCACGTCGATGCTCAGGTGCGGCACCGACTGGCAGGCGTCGACGACGACGAGCGCGCCCACGGCATGCGCGGCGTCGGCGACCTCGCGCACGGGGTTGACCGTGCCGAGGACGTTGCTCACGTGGGTGAGGGCGACGACCTTCGTGCGCTGCGTGACGAGCTCGCCGAGGTCGGTGAGGTCGAGCCGGCCCTCGTCGGTGACGCCGATCCAGCGCAGGGTCGCCCCGGTGCGCCGGCACAGCTCCTGCCACGGCACGAGGTTCGCGTGGTGCTCCATCTCGGTGACGAGGACCTCGTCGCCGGGCCCGAGCACGAAGCGCTCGTGACCGGGGATGTCGCTGTGCGCGGCGTTGCTGAAGGCGTACGCGACGAGGTTGAGCGCCTCGGTCGCGTTCTTGGTGAAGACGACCTCGTCCTCACGGCCGCCGACGAAGCGGGCGACGACGCGCCGGGCGTCCTCGTAGGCCTCGGTGGCCTCCTCCGAGAGCGCGTGCGCCCCACGGTGCGGGGCCGAGTTGGCCGTGACGAGGAAGTCGCGCTCGGCGTCGAGGACGGCGAGCGGCTTGTGCGAGGTCGCGCCGGAGTCGAGGTAGACCAGCGGCTTGTCGTCGCGCACCGTCCGCCCGAGGATGGGGAACTCGCCGCGCAGGGCGGCGAGCTCCCGCTCGTCGAGGAGGCCGGTCATCAGGCGCTCGCGGTGATGAACCGGTCGTAGCCGTTCGCCTCGAGCTCGTCGGCGAGCTCGGGGCCACCCTGCTCGGCGATCGCGCCGTCGACGAAGACGTGGACGTGGTCCGGCGTGATGTAGCGCAGGATCCGGGTGTAGTGCGTGATGAGCAGGACACCGGAGCCGGTGGCCTCCTTGGCGCGGTTGACGCCCTCGGAGACGATGCGCAGCGCGTCGACGTCGAGACCGGAGTCGGTCTCGTCGAGGACGGCGAACTTCGGCTCGAGCAGCTCCATCTGGAGGATCTCGTGGCGCTTCTTCTCGCCGCCGGAGAAGCCCTCGTTGACGTTGCGCTCGGCGAAGGCGGAGTCCATCTTCAGACCCTCCATCGCTCCCTTGACGTCCTTGACCCAGGTGCGCAGCTTCGGCGCCTCACCGGTGACGGCGGTCTTCGCGGTGCGCAGGAAGTTGCTCACCGTGACGCCGGGGACCTCGACGGGGTACTGCATCGCGAGGAAGAGCCCGGCGCGGGCACGCTCGTCGACCGACATCGCGAGGACGTCGTCGCCGTCGAGGGTCACGGTGCCGGAGGTGACGGTGTACTTCGGGTGCCCGGCGATGGAGTAGGCCAGGGTGGACTTGCCCGAGCCGTTGGGGCCCATGATCGCGTGGGTCTCGCCGCTGCGGATCGTCAGCGTGACGCCCTTGAGGATCTCCTTGGGGCCGTCCTCGGTGTCGACGCTGACGTGCAGGTCGCGGATCTCGAGGGTGCTCATGCGGTGCTCACTTCTCTCGTGTCGTGCGAAGGGGGATGTCGGTGGGCCGCTCAGCGGCGGCCGGTGGCCAGGGCGACGTAGACCGCACCGGTCTCGTCGACGCTGACCTGGTGGACGGCGACGGGGATCGTCGCCGGCAGCCCGGAGGGCTGGCCGGTGCGCACGTCGAAGGTCGAGCCGTGGAGCCAGCACTCGAGCTGGCAGCCCTCGAGCTCGCCCTCGGACAGCGACACGGCCGCGTGGGTGCACGTGTCGTCGATCGCGTGGATCGCGCCGTCCTCGGTGCGGATCATCGCGACGAGCCGGCCGTCGACCTCGGCCTGGGCGGCCCCGGTCTCGGGCAGGTCGTCCCGGTGGCAGACGTGGACGGGCTCGCCGTACGTCGGCTCGGCGACGGCGCTCACGAGGCGTCCGCGGGGGCGAGCGAGCTGAGGTCGGCCCCGGCGAGCTCGGCCTCGATCGCACCCATGATGCGCTCGGTGACCTCGGGGACGCCGATCCGCCCGATCGTGCTCGCGAAGAAGCCGCGCACGACGAGCTGACGGGCCTCCTCCACCGGGATCCCGCGGGACTGGAGGTAGAAGAGGTGCTGCGCGTCGAGCCGGCCCGTCGTCGAGGCGTGGCCGGCACCGGCGATCTCACCGGTCTCGATCTCGAGGTTGGGGACGGAGTCGGCCCGGGCGCCGTCGGTGAGCAGGAGGTTGCGGTTGAGCTCGTAGGTGTCGGTGCCCTCGGCCGCCGCACGGATGAGGACGTCGCCGACCCACACGGTGCGAGCGGTCTCGCCCTGCAGGGCGCCCTTGTACTCGACGTTGCTCGTGCAGTGCGGGGCCTCGTGGTCGACGAAGAGCCGGTGCTCGAGGTGCTGGCCGCTGTCGGCGAAGTAGACGCCCAGACCCTCGAAGCTGGCCCCGGGGCCGGCGTAGGTCGCGTTCGTGCTCAGCCGCACGACGCCACCGCCGAGGGTGACGGCGATGTGACGCACGCGGGCGTCACGGCCGACGACGACGTCGTGCTGCGCCAGGTGCTGGGCGCTGTCGGCCCACTCCTGGGTGCTCACGAGGGTGAGGTCGGAGCCGTCGCCGGTGACGACGCTCAGCAGCTCGCTGTAGCGCGCGTCGCCGGTGTGCTCGACGACGACCGTCGCGCGGGCGAAGCGGCCGACGGTGACGAGGACGTGGCCGTAGGCGGTGCCGCCGTCGCCGGACAGGCGCAGGTGCACCGGCGCGGACACGTCGGCATCGGCGGGGACCTGCAGGTGCAGGACCCCGTCGGACGCGCTCGAGGCGAGGACCGCGGCGCGGTCGGCCGGCTCGGGCGCGCCGAGCTCACGGGCCTGCTCCGAGGTGATGACCGAGGTGGTCACGCCCTCGGGCAGCGCCTCCTCGCGGGAGAGCGCACCGCCCGTCGACTCGCCGCCGAGCAGCGAGTGCAGGTCGGCGACCGGCGTGAAGCGCCAGTCCTCCTCGCGGCCCGTGGGGACCGCGAAGTCCGCGGGGTCGAAGGAGCGCGTGCGCTCCGCCCGCGACTGGTCCGGGACCACCGGGCCGCCGTGGCTGTGCGCCCTCGGGTTGGGGGTGCTCGGGTTCTGCGTCAGCAGGCTCAACCCACTGCTCCTTCCATCTGCAGCTCGATGAGGCGGTTGAGCTCGAGGGCGTACTCCATCGGCAGCTCCTTGGCGATGGGCTCGACGAAGCCGCGCACGATCATCGCCATCGCCTCCTCCTCGCTCATCCCGCGGGACATGAGGTAGAAGAGCTGGTCGTCGGAGACCTTCGAGACGGTCGCCTCGTGACCCATCTGAACGTCGTCCTCGCGGACGTCGACGTAGGGGTAGGTGTCGGACCGGCTGATCGTGTCGACGAGCAGCGCGTCGCAGACCACGGAGGCCTTCGAGTTCGTCGCGCCCTCGAGGACCTGGACGAGACCGCGGTAGCTCGTGCGGCCGCCGCCACGGGCGACGGACTTGCTGACGATCGTGCTCGAGGTGTTCGGGGCGGCGTGGACCATCTTGCTGCCCGCGTCCTGGTGCTGGCCCTCGCCGGCGAAGGCGATGGACAGGGTCTCGCCCCGGGCGTGCTCGCCCATGAGGAAGACGGCCGGGTACTTCATCGTCACCTTGGAGCCGATGTTGCCGTCGATCCACTCCATCGTCGCGCCCTCGGCGCACGTCGCGCGCTTGGTGACGAGGTTGTAGACGTTGTTGCTCCAGTTCTGGATCGTCGTGTAGCGCACGCGGGCGTTCTTCTTCACGACGATCTCGACGACGGCGCTGTGCAGGCTGTCGGTCTTGTAGATCGGGGCGGTGCAGCCCTCGACGTAGTGCACGTAGCTGCCCTCGTCGGCGATGATCAGCGTCCGCTCGAACTGGCCCATGTTCTCGGTGTTGATCCGGAAGTAGGCCTGCAGCGGGATGTCGACGTGGACGCCCGGGGGCACGTAGATGAAGGAGCCGCCCGACCACACCGCGGTGTTGAGCGCGGCGAACTTGTTGTCGCCGGCGGGGATGACGGTGCCGAAGTACTCGCGGAAGAGGTCCTCGTGCTCGCGCAGCCCGCTGTCGGTGTCGACGAAGATGACGCCCTTCTCCTCCAGGTCCTCGCGGATCTGGTGGTAGACGACCTCGGACTCGTACTGCGCGGCGACACCGGCGACGAGACGCTGCTTCTCCGCCTCGGGGATGCCGAGCCGGTCGTAGGTCGCCTTGATGTCCTCGGGCAGGTCCTCCCAGCTCGTGGCCTGCTTCTCCGTCGACTTCACGAAGTACTTGATGTTCTGGAAGTCGATGCCCGTGAGGTCGCTGCCCCAGCTCGGCATCGGCTTCTTCTCGAACAGGCCGAGGGACTTGCGGCGCAGGGCCTGCATCCACTCGGGCTCGTTCTTGCGCCCGGAGATGTCGTCGACGACGGCCTGGCTCAGACCGCGCTGCGCGGAGGCGCCGGCGGTGTCGGAGTCGGCCCAGCCGTACTCGTAGCGGCCGATGTCCTTGAGGCCGGGGTTGAGGTCTTCGATGTTCGTGGTCATCGTGAGCCCCTCTCTTCAGGGTGGGTGGACGAGCTGGTGGACGGGGGGATGTCGGGGGTGGGTACGAAGGTCGTGCACACGTGGTCGCCCTGCGCGAGCGTGGCGAGGCGCTGGACGTGCACGCCGAGCAGTCGCGAGAAGGACTCGCGCTCGGCCTCGCAGAAGTCGGGGAACTCGGCGGCGACGTGCTGCACCGGGCAGTGACCCTGGCACAGCTGGACACCGGCGAGACCGCCGGCCCCCACCGGTCGGGCGGAGGCGGCGAAGCCCTCGCGGCGCAGGGCGGAGACGAGCGCCTCGGTGCGGGCACGGGGGTCGAGACCGGCCGCGGTGACGTCGGCCGCGTAGCGCTCCTCGACCCGGGCCATCCGGGCGCGGGCGAAGTCGGCGACGGCCTGCGGGCCGGCCGCGGCGGCGAGGAAGCGGACCGCGTCGCCGGCGAGGGTCTCGTAGCCCGCGGGCAGGACGTCGTGCCCGGCGCCGGTGACGACCCACTCGCGGGCGGGCCGGCCGCGGCCGCGCTTGCTGGCCGCGGGGTCGCGGTCCTCGACGAGACCGTCGAGGGCGAGCTGGTCGAGGTGCCGGCGCACGCCGGGCGGGGTGAGGCCGAGATCGGCGGCGAGACGAGCCGCGGTGATCGGTCCTCGCTCGCTCACGGTCGCGAGGACGCGGTCGCGGGTACGCGCGTCGCTCTCGGCAGGGCCGAGGTCGTGCGGCTGGGCCGCGCGTCGCGTATTAACCACACACCTATGTTACGTAAATCGGGAGAGCGTCACAAAGGAAGGTGACCCTTACCGTCCGCGGCCCGGGCAGGGGGTGCGAAGGGGTGCCCCCGACGACCGTAGACTGCCCTCCCGTGACCGCCGTAGCCGTGACCGACCTCCACCGGTCCTTCGGCTCCGTGCGCGCGGTCGACGGGGCCACCCTCACCGCCGAGCTCGGCGAGATCACGTGCGTCCTCGGCCCGAACGGCGCCGGCAAGACGACGACCGTCGAGTGCCTCGAGGGCCTGCAGCGCCCCGACTCCGGCACGGTCCGCGTCCTCGGCACCGACCCCTGGCACGCCGATGCCGCGCACCGCGCGCGGGTCGGCGTCATGCTCCAGGACGGCGGGCTGCCCCAGTCGGTCTCGCCGCAGCGCCTGCTCGCCCATCTCGTGCGGCTCCACGGCGGCGTCAGCCGTCGCGACGAGCTCGTCGAGGCCCTGGGCATCGCCCCCTTCGCCCGCACGCCGGTGCGCCGGCTCAGCGGGGGCCAGCGCCAGCGCCTCGCCCTCGCGGCCGCCCTCGTCGGCCGACCCGAGGTGGCCTTCCTCGACGAGCCGGCCGCCGGGCTCGACCCCCACGCCCAGCGCGAGGTGCACGCCCTCCTGCGCCGCGTGAGCGACGAGGGCACGGCGCTCCTGGTGACGACGCACTCCTTCGCCGAGGCCGAGCGCCTCGCCGACCGCGTCGTCATCATGCACGCGGGCCGCGTCGTCGCGGCCGGCACGCTCGCCGAGGTCGGCGGCGACTCCCTCGAGGAGCGCTACTTCGCCCTGACGAGCGGGGAGGCCGCATGAGCGCCACGACGCCGCCCTCCGCACGCCCCTCCCCCGCCCCGGCGTCCCGCCGGGTCCTCGCCCAGGCCGGCTACGAGGCCGGCGTGCTGCTGCGCAACGGCGAGCAGCTCCTCGTCTCGCTCGTCCTGCCCCTCCTCGCGCTCGTCGGGCTCGTCCTCGCGCCCTACCCCGACCTGCCCGAGCCCCGCGTCGACGCCGTCGCCCCCGGGGTCCTCGCCCTCGTCGTCGTGAGCACGGCCTTCACCGGGCAGGCGATCCAGACCGGCTTCGACCGGCGCTACGGCGTCCTGCGGCTGCTCGGCACGACGCCGCTCGGCCGCGACGGCCTGCTCCTGGGCAAGGCGCTGGCGGTGCTCGCCGCGCTCGTCGGTCAGCTCGTCGTCGTCGGGGCGGCCGCCCTGACCATGGGGTGGCGGCCGGCCTGGTCGGGCCTGCCCACCGGGGTGGTCAGCGTCGCCCTCGGGGCGTGGGCCTTCGTCGCGCTTGCCCTCGTCCTCGCGGGGGCGCTGCGGGCCGAGGCCGTCCTCGCGCTCGCCAACCTCGTGTGGGTCCTCCTCGCAGGTGCCGGCGGGCTGCTGCTCGCCTCCGAGGTCTTCTCCCCCGGCCTGGCGGCCGTCACCCGATGGCTCCCCTCGGGCGCGCTCGGCGACGCGATGCGCCTGTCGGCCGACGGCGGGCTGCCGTGGGCGTCGTGGCTCGTGCTCCTCGGCTGGGCGCTCGCGCTGAGCGCGGTCGCCGTGCGCACCTTCCGCTGGGACGACTGAGCCGGGCGGTCGGGCACCCGGTCACGGGCATCAGGGCCCACAGGTCATCCACAGCGGGTCCACCGGGTCGGCACGGCCTGGCCGCCCTAGGTTCGACACGTCCAGGCCCTGCTCCCCGGAGGTGATCATGCTCGACACCGTCGCCGGTCTGCCCGTCCACGTCCTCGTCATCCACGCGGTGGTCGTGCTCACGCCCCTGGCCGCCCTCGCGGCCGCGGCCTACGCCCTCGTGCCCCGGTGGCGCTCGGCGCTCACCTGGCCCACCCTCTCCCTCGCGGTCGTCTCCGCGCCGAGCGCCGTCGTCGCCGCCTCGAGCGGCGAGGCGCTCGAGGGACGGCTGCGGGCGCTGGGGCTGCAGGACCCCGCGCTCGAGACGCACACGGAGGCCGGCGACCTCGCCCGTACCGTCGTCGTCGTCTTCGCCGTGGTCGTCGTCCTCGCCGTGCTGTGGCTCCTGCCCTCGCGCTCCGGCCGCGTACCTCGGCTGCCCGTGGTCGGCAGCCCCGCGGTCGCGCTGGCCGCACGGGTGATCCTCGTCCTCGTCTCGCTCGCCGCGCTGTGGTTCGTCGTCCGCGCCGGCCACACCGGGGCCCAGGTCGCGTGGGGCGACGTCGTGCAGCAGAGCCAGGGCCTCCCGCACGGCGGAGGGTGAGCCCCCGGTCGGCGGACCCGATGCGGTCCTGCAGCCCGCGTCGGCCTACCGTTGGGGGGTGCCCGTGCAGACCGCCCCGATCGCCCCGACCTCCCCGGCGAAGGGGGTCGTCCACCCCCTCCTGAGGGTGCTGCTCGTCGCCAACCTCGTCTGCCAGGTCGGCATCGTCGTCACCGGCGGGCTCGTCCGGCTCACCGGGTCGGGCCTCGGGTGCCCGACGTGGCCGCAGTGCGTCCCCGGCTCCTACGTGCCGACCGTGCAGCAGGAGGAGGGCGTCCACAAGCTCATCGAGTTCGGCAACCGGACCCTCACGGGACTGCTCGGGTTCGTCGCGCTCGGCCTGCTGTGGGCGCTCTTCCGGTACGCGCGCGAGCGTCGCGACCTGCGCACGGGGGCGCTCGTCGTCCTCGCGGGCATCGCCGCACAGGCGGTCGTCGGGGGCATCACCGTCCTCACCGGGCTCAACCCGTGGATCGTCGCCTTCCACTTCCTCGCCTCGATGGTGCTCGTCGCCACCGCGTCGTGGATGCTGTGGCGCTCGACCCATCCCGCCGGGCCGGCGCAGGTGCACCCCCTCGTCGACCGGGCCCAGGCCGCGGTCGTCGCCGTGCTCGTCGTCGTCCTCGCGCTCGGCACGGTCGTCACCGGCTCGGGCCCGCACTCCGGTGATGCCGACACCCCAGCCCGCACGGGCTTCGACCCCCGGACGATCTCCTGGCTCCACGCCGACTCCGTCATGCTGCTCGTCGGACTCGTGGCCGCCGTGTGGCTCGGGGCTGCGGTCACCGGGCGCAGGAGCCGGGCCAGCCGCGCGTGGGGCGTCGTCATGGCGGTGACCCTCGCCCAGGGGCTCATCGGCTACGTGCAGTACCTCACGAAGCTGCCCGAGGCGCTCGTCCTCGCGCACATGCTCGGCGCCTCGCTCCTCGTCGTCGCCGTGACCCGCGCCGTCGTGCTCACGCGCACCGCCGTCGACGAGGACTGACCCCCCGCACCTCCACCCCCGTCGCACCCGGGGAGACCTACAAGATATCTTGTGCAACCACTCTTGTGGGTCTAGTGTCGGTGACATGGACGACCCCACCCCGCAGACCCGGCGTGCCCGTGAGGGGATCCGCACCCTCACCGAGGCGCGCGCCCTGTCCGCCCTGGCCCACCCCCTTCGCTCCCGCATCCTCGACGCCCTCAAGGCCGACGGACCAGCGACCGCGAGCCGGCTCGCCGAGGCGACCGACCAGGCCGTCGGCAGCGCGAGCCATCACCTCAAGGTCCTCGCCGAGGCGGGCCTCATCGAGGAGGCGCCGGAGCTCGCGCGCGACCGGCGCGAGCGCTGGTGGCGCCTCGTCGGGCGCGGCACCCGGTGGTCCCGGTCGGAGATCTCGGACCCCGCGGCCCTGGCCGCCGCCGATGCCGCGGAGGCCCTCGTGTGGCGCCGGACGTCCGAGCGGGTCCAGGAGTGGCTCGCCGCCGACGACGGCACCGGCGAGTGGACCGACGCCGCCTTCGCCACGCAGAACTGGCTGCGCCTGAGCCCCGACGAGCTGCGGCAGGTCGCCGAGGAGGTCATGGACGTCCTCGAGCGGTGGAGCACCCGCGAGACCCCCGACGACGACGTGCGGCGCGAGTCGATCTACGTCGCCGCGCGCGGCTTCCCCAGCCGGCCATGACCACCGCACCCGCACCGGTTGCCCCCGCTCCCCCGCTGAGCCGCAACCGGGACTTCGCCCTGCTCTGGTCCGGCGAGGCGGTCTCCGTCCTCGGCTCGATGACGACCCTCGTCGTCCTGCCCGTCCTCGCCGTCTCCCTGGGCGCCTCGGCGGGCTGGATGGGCGTCCTCACCGCTGCCGTGTGGCTGCCCTGGCTGGTCCTCGGGCTGCCCGCCGGCGCCTGGGTCGACCGCGGCGACAACCGGCGCCTCATGATCGCCGCCGACCTGCTCGGCGCGCTCGTCCTCGCCTCCGTCCCGCTCGCCTGGGCCCTCGGCGTGCTCGGCCTGCCCCATCTCGTGCTCGCCGCGCTCGGCAGCGGGGTCAAGGACGTCGTCTTCCGCACCGCCTACCCCGGGCTGCTCACCCGGCTCGTACGCCCGCAGGACCTCGAGGCGGCGAACGGGCGGGTCTACGGCACGGAGTCGGCGATGCAGGTCGCCGGCCCCGGGGCGGGCGGTCTGCTCGTCCAGCTCGTCGGCGGCGCGCTCGCCCTCGTCGTCGACGTCGTGAGCTTCCTCGTCTCCGCGCTCTGCCTGTGGCGGATCCGGGGCGGCCGGCCCGAGCGGGCCGCCCCGGACCAGGAGCGCGAGCGGGTCGGGCCGATGGTGCGCGAGGGGCTGCGGGTGACCTTCGGCGACCGCTACCTCGCGTGGTTCACCGTCCAGGGCGGGGCGAGCAACTTCGCGCTCACCGGCTACCAGACGCTCCTCGTGCTCTTCCTGCTGCGCGACCTGGAGGCCACCCCGGGCTCGGTCGGGCTGCTCCTCGCCCTCGGGGCGACCGGGGGCCTCGTCGGCGCGGTGGTCGCCGCCCGGGTGTCGCGCCTGCTGGGCAGCGCCCGGGCGATGCTCGTGCTCCAGCTCGCCGGTGGCCCGCCCGCGCTGCTCGTCGGCCTGGCCAGCCCGGGGCACGGGATCTGGCTGGTGCCGCTCGGCTCCGCTCTCGTGGGCCTGGGTCTCGTCGGGGCCAACGTCGTGCGCGGGGCCTTCCGCCAGCGCTGGGTGCCGGCCGACCTGCTCGGTCGCACCTCGGGCGCCGCGGCCGTGGTGAACTTCGGCACCATGCCGCTCGGCGCCCTCGTCGCGGGCGGCCTCGGCGGTGCCGTGGGGCTGCGTCAGACGATCCTGCTCATGGCGGGGCTGCACGTCGTCGCGACCCTGGCGACCCTGCTCTCGCCCTGGGCGAGGCTGCGGGACCTGCCGTCCGGCCGGCTCGACGACCCGGGGCGCCGGGACGAGGCTCGAGGCCGCGGCGGGGTCAGGCCAGGCCGGGCAGCGGCAGGTGCAGCAGGGGGTCGAGCGCCACGCCGAGGAAGAGCAGCGAGACGTAGGTGATGGAGAAGTGGAAGAGGCGCATCGGGCGCATCTTCGCCTGCGAGAGGCCGGCGCGCGCGGCGGAGAGCAGCCGGTGCGCCTCGCGCAGGAAGAGCGCGCCGGACAGCAGCGCGGCGCCGAGGTAGAGCCAGCCCATCTCGGCGACGGGCACGAGGGCGAGCGAGGTCGCGACCATGACCCACGAGTAGGCGACGATCTGGCGCGCGACGGTGACGTTGCCCTCGACGACCGGGAGCATCGGCACGCCGGCGCGGGCGTAGTCCTCGGTGAAGCGCATGGACAGCGGCCAGTAGTGCGGCGGCGTCCAGAAGAAGATGACGAGGAAGAGGATGATCGCCGGCCACTGGACGCTGTTCGTCACGGCGGACCAGCCGATGAGCGTCGGCATGCACCCGGCGATGCCGCCCCACACGATGTTCTGCGCGGTGCGGCGCTTGAGGATCATCGTGTAGCCGACGGCGTAGAGGAGGATCGCGCCGAGCGAGAGCGCCGCGGAGAGCGGGTTGACGAGCAGGCCGAGCCACGCGGTGGAGGCGATCGTCAGCAGGACCCCGAAGACCATCGCCGCCCGCGGCGTCACCTCGCCGGTGACGAGCGGACGGTGCGCCGTGCGACCCATCTGCGCGTCGATGTCGCGGTCGTAGACCATGTTGAAGGTGTTCGCCGCGCCGGCGCTCAGCGAGCCGCCGACGAGCGTGGCCACGACGAGCCACAGGTCCGGCAGGCCCCGCTGGGCGAGGAACATCACGGGCACGGTCGTCACGAGCAGCAGCTCGATGATCCGGGGCTTGGTGAGCGCGACGTAGGCCGCTGCCTTGCGTCGACGAGATGACGTCACGGGCACGGGCGCGTGCGTCCGGTCGATCGTCGTCAAGGGGTCCTCGATGAGCGTGGGGAGCAGAACCTCCATGGTATCGCCCGTGCGTCGGGCTCGAGACCGCCGGGTCGACGACGAGACGACGGGGAACGGCCCTGGACGGCACGTGCGACCTGTGTCACCACCCGGTCTAGGCTGGATCAGGTCTGGCAGCCCCCCGAGAGAGAAGGCATCCTTGACCCCCTCGCAGACCGCGAAGAAGGCGGCGAAGAAGACCACGACGAAGGTCACGAGCGTGAGCAGGCGCAGCCCGGAGCTGAAGAAGCCCGTCGCGCGCACGGCCGGCTGGGACGACCTCGACATCGCCGCGGTCGACACCGCGCGCCTGCTCGCCGCCGACGCCGTCCAGCACAAGGGCGACGGCCACCCCGGCACCGCGATGAGCCTGGCCCCCGTCGCCTACCTGCTCTACCAGCAGGTCATGCGCCACGACCCCGCCGACCCGGCGTGGCTCGGCCGTGACCGCTTCGTCCTGTCGTGCGGCCACTCCTCGCTCACGCAGTACGTCCAGCTCTACCTCAGCGGGTACGGCCTCGAGCTCGACGACCTCAGGGCGCTGCGCACCTGGGGCAGCCAGACCCCGGGCCACCCCGAGGTCCACCACACGAAGGGCGTCGAGGTGACGACCGGCCCGCTCGGCTCCGGTCTGGCCACCGCCGTCGGCATGGCGATGGCGCAGCGCCGCCAGCGCGGCCTGCTCGACCCCGACGCGAAGGCGGGCGAGTCCCCCTTCGACCACCACATCTGGGTCATCGCCTCCGACGGCGACATCATGGAGGGCGTGGCGTCCGAGGCGAGCTCGCTCGCCGGCCACCAGGAGCTCGGCAACCTCACGGTGATCTACGACAACAACCAGATCTCCATCGAGGACGACACCGACATCTCCTTCAGCGAGGACGTGCCGAAGCGCTACGAGGCCTACGGCTGGGAGACGGTGACCGTCGACTGGCGCAAGGACGGCGACGGGGCGGCCTACGTCGAGGACGTCGACGCCCTGCTCAAGGCGCTGGAGAAGTCGCGCCGCTCGCGCCGGCCCACGCTCGTCGAGCTGCGCACGATCATCGCGTGGCCGGCCCCCGGCAAGCAGGACACGGGCTCGGCCCACGGCTCGGCGCTCGGCGCCGACGAGGTCGCGGCGACCAAGGAGGTCCTCGGCTTCGACCCGGCGAAGTCCTTCGCCGTCGACCGCTCCGTCATCGCCCACGCCCGCAAGGTCGGGGCGCGCGGCAAGGCGGCGCACAAGGAGTGGGACAAGACGTACGCCGCGTGGCGCAAGGCCCAGCCCGAGCGCGCCGAGCTGCTCGACCGCCTCGTCGCCCACGAGCTGCCCAAGGGGCTGCGCCGTGCGCTGCCGACCTTCCCCGCCGACAGCGAGAAGGGCATGGCCACGCGCGCCGCGTCCGGCAAGGTGCTCACCGCCCTCGCCGACCTCGTGCCCGAGCTGTGGGGCGGCTCCGCCGACCTCGCCGGCAGCAACAACACGACGATGGACGGCCAGCCCTCCTTCGTCCCCAAGAGCAAGCAGACCGACATGTGGTCCGGCGGGCCCTACGGCCGCACGCTGCACTTCGGCATCCGTGAGAACGGCATGGGCATGATCCTCAACGGGATCGCGCTCGAGGGGCTCACCCGCCCCTACGGCGGCACCTTCCTCGTCTTCAGCGACTACATGCGCCCCGCCGTGCGGCTCGCGGCCCTGCAGCAGCTGCCCGTGACCTTCGTGTGGACGCACGACTCCATCGGCCTCGGCGAGGACGGCCCGACCCACCAGCCGATCGAGCACCTCGCGACGCTGCGCGCCATGCCCGGCCTCGACGTCGTGCGCCCCGCCGACGCCAACGAGACCGCGGTCGTGTGGGGCCAGGTCCTCGAGAACGACCGGACCGCGGCCCTCGCGCTCTCGCGCCAGAACCTCCCGGTCCTCGACCGGGAGCGCTACGGCAAGGCCGCCGGCGCCGCGAAGGGTGCCTACGTCCTGTCCGAGGCGAAGGGGGGCACCCCCGAGGTCATCATCATCGCCACCGGCTCCGAGGTCTCCATCGCCCTGGAGGCCCAGGAGAAGCTCGAGCGCTCGGGCACCGCGACCCGGGTCGTGTCGATGCCCTGCCGCGAGTGGTTCGAGCGGCAGTCCCGTCGCTACCGCGACGAGGTCCTCCCCCCGGCCGTCACCGCGCGCGTCAGCGTCGAGGCGTCGGTCGCCATGGGCTGGCACGACCTCGTCGGCGACTCCGGCCGCTGCGTGAGCATCGAGCACTTCGGCGCGAGCGCCGACTACCAGACCCTGTACGAGAAGTTCGGCTTCACGCCGGCCGCGGTCGTCAAGGCCGCGAAGGACTCCCTCAAGGCGTCCCGCAACCGGGCCGTCGTCCCCGACCTCGACGCCACCGCGCCCCGGCGCGACGTCGAGACCGGCACGGACGTCGGCACCCCGGAGCCGGCGAGCACCAAGGCCGACGTCGAGAGCGGAAAGTGAGCGACATGAGCACCTCCAGCAAGCCCGCACCCATCCAGGACCTCGAGGAGGTCGGCGTCAGCGTCTGGCTCGACGACCTCTCGCGCGAGCGGCTGCGCTCGGGCAACCTCGTCGAGCTCGTCGAGACCAAGGGCATCGTCGGCGTGACGACGAACCCCTCGATCTTCCAGGCCGCGCTCGCCCAGGGCGACGCCTACGACGAGCAGCTGCGCGAGCTCGCCGCGTCCGGCACGGACGTCGACGACGCGGTCTTCGCGCTGACGACCGACGACGTGCGCGAGGCGTGCGACGTCTTCCGCCCGATCTACGAGGCCACCGAAGGCGTCGACGGCCGGGTCTCGATCGAGGTCGACCCCCGCGCGGCGCGCGACACGGCGCGCACGGTCGAGCTCGCCCAGGCGCTGTCCGACACCGTCGACCGCCCGCAGGTCTTCATCAAGATCCCGGCGACCCAGGAGGGCCTGTCGGCGATCACCGACACCCTCGGCGCGGGGATCAGCGTCAACGTCACCCTGATCTTCAGCCTCGAGCGCTACCGCGCGGTGATGAACGCCTACCTCGAGGGCCTCGAGAAGGCCCTCGCGGCCGGCGAGGACATCTCGACGATCCACTCGGTCGCCTCCTTCTTCGTGTCCCGCGTCGACAGCGAGATCGACGCGCGCCTGGAGAAGATCGGCACCGACGAGGCCCTCGCCCTAAGGGGCAAGGCCGGCGTCGCCAACGCCCGTCTGGCCTACCAGGCCTACGAGGAGGTCTTCTCGACGCCGCGCTGGGAGCGTCTCGAGGCCGAGGGAGGACGCAAGCAGCGCCCGCTGTGGGCGTCGACGGGTGTGAAGAATCCCGACTACAGCGACACGCTGTACGTCGTCGACCTCGCCGCCCCGAACACCGTCAACACCATGCCGGAGAAGACCCTCGACGCGGTCCTCGACCACGGCGAGGTCCGCGGCGACCAGGTGAGCGGCACCTACGAGGAGGCGCAGCAGGTCCTCGACCGGCTCGCCGAGCTCGGCGTGGGCTACACCGAGGTCACCGACCAGCTCGAGCGCGAGGGCGTCGAGAAGTTCGAGGCGTCCTGGGCCGAGCTGCTCGACGGCGTGCGCACCGAGCTCGACAAGGCCGGCGAGAAGTGAGCAGCCTGTCCGTCTCCGCCGCGGGCGCGGCGGCGCAGGCGATCGCCTCCGCCGTGCCCGCCCTCGTCGAGGAGCGCTTCGCGAGCCGGCTCTTCGCGCAGGACGCGACCCTGTGGGGCGCCGAGGCCGAGGACGAGGCGTCCAAGCGCCTGTCCTGGGTGGGCCTGGCCCGCTCCTCGCGCCCCCTCGTCGGCGAGATCGCCGCGCTGCGCGACGAGCTGCGCGCCGACGGCGTCGACCGGGTCGTCCTGTGCGGCATGGGCGGCAGCTCGCTGGCGCCCGAGGTCATCTGCGCCACCGCGGGCGTCCCGCTCGTCGTCCTCGACTCCAGCCACCCCGACGTCGTGCGGGCCGCCGTGACCGACCTCGAGCGCACGGTCGTCGTCGTCTCGAGCAAGTCCGGCTCCACCGTCGAGACCGACAGCCAGCGCCGGGTCTTCGAGCAGGCCTTCGCCGACGCCGGCATCGACGCGGCGCGTCGCATCGTCGTCGTCACCGACCCGGGCAGCCCGCTCGAGCAGGAGGCTCGCGACGCGGGCTACCGCGTCGTCTCGGCCGACCCGCAGGTCGGCGGGCGCTACTCGGCGCTGACCGCCTTCGGCCTCGTGCCCTCCGGTCTGGCCGGAGCCGACGTCGAGGAGCTCCTCGACGACGCCGAGTCGGTGACCGACCTGCTCGCCGAGGACGACGAGGCCAACCCCGGCCTGCGCCTCGGCGCGGCGATGGCCGCCACCGACCCGCTGCGCGACAAGCTCTACCTCCTCGAGCACGGCACTCAGGCCGCCGGCTTCGGCGACTGGGCCGAGCAGCTCATCGCGGAGTCCACCGGCAAGCAGGGGCGCGGGATCCTGCCCGTCGTCCTGCCCTCGCCCGGTGACCGTGCCCTGCCGGACGACGCGACGCTCGTGCGCCTCGTCGGCACCGACCACGAGGAGGAGCCGGACAGCTCCGCCCCGTCCGTCGTCGACGTCGGCGGGACCCTCGGCGCCCAGCTGCTCCTGTGGGAGGTCGCGACCGCGGCCGCCGGCCGTCTGCTGAGCATCAACCCCTTCGACCAGCCCGACGTCGAGTCCGCCAAGGCGGCCGCCCGCGGCCTGCTCGAGGCGAAGGGGGACGCCCCGACCTCCCCCGACGTCACCGACGGCGACGTCGAGGTGCGCGCCCTCGGCGGCGACTGGCTCGGCGACGCGAGCACGGTGAGCGACGCGGTCGACGCCCTGCTCGCCCAGCTCGACCCCGAGCACGGCTACGTCGCCGTCATGGCCTACCTCGACCGGGCGGAGCACGCCGGTCTCGCGCAGGTCGCGACGACCCTCGCCGAGCGCACGGGTCGTCCGACGACCTTCGGCTGGGGCCCGCGCTTCCTGCACTCGACGGGGCAGTACCACAAGGGCGGGCCCGCGACCGGGGTCTTCCTCCAGGTCACCGACACACCGCGCGAGGACCTGCCGGTCCCGGGCCGCGACTTCACCCTCGGCGAGTTCGTCGCCGCGCAGGCCGGGGGCGACGCCTCGGTCCTCGTCGACCACGGGCGTCCGGTCCTCGTCCTGCACCTCACCGGTGACGGCGGTATCGCCGCCGTGACCTCGGCCGTCTCGAAGGGCGACGCATGAAGCCGGCCAAGGTGACGGCGACGGACAACCCCCTTCGCGACCCACGGGACAAGCGGCTGCCGAAGATCGCCGGGCCGTGCAGCCTCGTGCTCTTCGGCGTCACGGGCGACCTCGCGCGCAAGAAGCTCCTGCCGGCGATCTACGACCTCGCCAACCGCGGTCTGCTGCCGCCCGGCTTCAGCCTCGTCGGCTTCGCCCGTCGCGACTGGGAGGACCAGGACTTCGGCAAGATCGTCCACGAGGCGGTGCGGGCCCACGCCCGCACCCCCTTCCGCGAGGAGGTGTGGCGGGCCCTGTCCGAGGGCTTCCGCTTCGTGCCGGGCGTCTTCGACGACGACGCGGCCTTCGATCTGCTCGCCGAGACCGTCCACGAGCTCGACGAGCAGCGGGGCACCGACGGCAACCACGCCTTCTACCTCTCGATCCCCCCGGGCTCCTTCTCGACGGTCTGCCAGCAGCTCGAGCGCAGCGGCCTGACACGTGGCGAGGGCGACTCCTGGCGTCGGGTCGTCATCGAGAAGCCCTTCGGGCACGACCTCAAGAGCGCGCGCGAGCTCAACGACATCGTCGAGTCGGTCTTCCCGGCCGACTCGACCTTCCGGATCGACCACTACCTCGGCAAGGAGACGGTCCAGAACCTCCTGGCGCTGCGCTTCGCGAACCAGATGTTCGAGCCGGTGTGGAACAGCCACTACGTCGACCACGTGCAGATCACCATGGCCGAGGACATCGGCATCGGTGGTCGCGCGGGGTACTACGACGGCATCGGCGCGGCCCGCGACGTCATCCAGAACCACCTGCTCCAGCTGCTCGCCCTCACCGCGATGGAGGAGCCGACGAGCTTCACCGCGGATGCGCTGCGGGCCGAGAAGGAGAAGATCCTCGCCGCGGTGCGCATCCCCAAGGACCTCGGCAAGCACACCGCCCGCGGGCAGTACGCCGAGGGCTGGCAGGGCGGCGAGCACGTCATCGGGTACCGCGACGAGGACGGGGTCGGCGAGTCCTCGACGACCGAGACCTACGCCGCGGTGCGCCTCGACATCGACACGCGTCGCTGGGCGAACGTGCCCTTCTACCTGCGCACGGGCAAGCGCCTGGGCAAGCGGGTGACGGAGATCGCCGTCGTCTTCAAGCGGGCGCCGCACCTGCCCTTCAACGACACCGAGACCGAGGAGCTGGGGCAGAACGCCGTCGTCATCCGGGTCCAGCCCGACGAGGGCATCACGATGCGCTTCGGGGCGAAGGTGCCCGGCAACCAGATGGAGGTGCGCGACGTCTCGATGGACTTCGGCTACGGGCGCGCCTTCACCGAGGTGAGCCCCGAGGCCTACGAGCGGCTCATCCTCGACGTGCTGCTCGGCGACCCCCCGCTCTTCCCCCGGCACGAGGAGGTCGAGCTGTCCTGGCAGATCCTCGACCCCATCGAGAAGTACTGGGCCAAGCAGCGCTCCATCGACCAGTACCCCGCGGGCACGTGGGGCCCGACGAGCGCTGACGCGATGATGCACCGTGACGGCCGCGAGTGGAGGATGCCGTGATCATCGACCTGCCGAGCACGACGACCCAGGCGATCTCGAAGAAGCTCGTCCGGCTGCGTCAGGACGTGGGGTCGATGGCGCTCTCGCGCGTCCTCACCCTCGTCGTCATCGCCGACGAGGCCGACATCGACGACGCCGTCGAGATCGCCAACGACGCGAGCCACCAGCATCCGTGCCGCATCGTCGCGGTTGCCTCGGGCAACACCCGCGGCAAGGCGCGCCTCGACGCGCAGATCCGTCTGGGCGGGGACGCCGGGGCCAGCGAGGTCGTCGTCCTGCGGCTCTACGGGCCGCTCGTCGCCCATGCCCGCAGCGTCGTCATCCCGCTGCTGCTGCCCGACTCCCCCGTCGTCGCGTGGTGGCCGAAGGACCCGCCGAAGTCACCCGCGCACGACCCTGTCGGCGCGATGGCCCAGCGGCGGATCACCGACGTGGCCCAGCTGGAGAGCATCGGGCCGGCTCTGAAGACCCTGGCCCGCTCCTACAGCCCCGGCGACACCGACCTCGCGTGGTCGCGCGTCACCCTGTGGCGAGGGCTGCTCGCCTCGGCGCTGGACCGGGCCCCCTTCGAGCCCGTGACGAGCGCGACGGTCACCGGTGCCGGCGACTCGCCCTCGACCGACCTGCTCGCGGGCTGGCTCCAGCACCGGCTGCGCTGCCCGGTGTCGGTCGTGCGATCGCGCGACCGCAGCGGGATCATCTCGGTACGCCTGGAGCGGCGCTCGGGGATCATCGACCTCGTGCGCCCTCAGGACGGCGAGACGGCGACGATGGACCAGACAGGGCAGCCGCAGCGCGCGATCGCCCTGGCCCACCGCAGCGACGCCGAGTGCCTCGCCGACGAGCTGCGGCGGCTCGACGCGGACGAGGTCTACGAGGACGCCCTCACCAAGGGCCTCCCCCTGGTGACGATGCGTCGTCTGACGATGACCGAGGCCGTGGCGAAGGGGGAGGTCCCCTCCCCCTCGTCGAGCCGCAAGACCCAGGAGCGCCTGGAGAAGCAGGCCCGGGCGACCCGCAGCTCGGCGATGGTCCAGGCCGAGCCCGAGAAGAAGTCGGCAGAGCCGGCAGCGGTGAAGCAGGCCGCACGCCGCAAGCTCGCGGACAAGAGCGAGGGCTCGTGAGCAGCGCGCCGGTCGAGGTCGTCGTCGAGCCCGGCAAGACCGAGCTCGCGGCGGCCGTCGGCCGGCGCCTGCGCGCGGTGGTCGAGGAGGCCACCGCCGCCGGGCGACCGGTCGAGATCGGTCTCACCGGGGGCTCGATGGGGGGCGCGAGCGTCGCGGCCCTCGTGGCGGAGCACGAGCGCGAGCCGCTCGACCTCTTCGCCGTCGGGCTGTGGTGGGGCGACGAGCGCTACCTCCCGTCCGGGGACCCCGAGCGCAATGACACCCAGGCCGACGAGGCCGGCCTGCCGCGGCTCGGGCTGCCGGACGATCGCGTCCATCGCGTGCCGGGGCCGGATGGCTCGGACGACGTCGAGGACGCCGCCGGCCGGTACGCCGAGGAGCTGCGCTCCGTCGGCCGAGGCGGCTTCGAGGTGCTCATGCTCGGGGTCGGCCCCGACGGGCACGTCGCCTCGCTCTTCCCCGGTCACCCGGCCCAGATGGCGCAGGACGCGATCACGGTCGCGGTGCACGACTCCCCCAAGCCGCCGCCGGAGCGGGTCTCGCTGACCTTCGAGGCGATGGAGCGCACCCGCGAGGTGTGGTTCGTCGTCGCGGGCGCGGACAAGGCTCAGGCCGTCCGCGACGGCCTCGACGGCGCCGGCCCCGACGTGTCCTCGGCGGCGCAGGTCCGCGGGACCGTCCGCACCGTGTGGTTCCTCGACGAGGACGCCGCGCAGGCAGCCGGCCTCAGCCGCTGACGCGGCGGGCGACTACTCGGTGCCGCGGCGGCGGCGCAGCTCGCCGAGACGCTCGGCGAGGATCTCCTCGCCCTCGCTGTCGCTGCGGCGCTCCTTGACGTACGCGAGGTGGGTCTTGTAGACCTCCGCGCGCGGCGGGGCAGGGGGGTTGTCCTTGTCCTGCCCGGCGGGCAGACCGCACCGGGTGCACTCCCACTGCTCGGGGATCTCGACCCCGGGCTCGAGGGCGAAGCTCGGGCGCACCTCGTGCCCCTTGCCGCACCAGTACGAGACGAAGGTCCGCGGGGCGCTCTCGCCCCGCTCGGCCTCGCCCATCGGTCCGGCGCCCACGCGGCTGCCCCGGATCGCGTTCCCTCCACCAGCCATGTGCTGCTCCTCAGACGTCGAAGCGGTCGATGACGCCGATGCCGACGACGGAGACGAACCACAGCAGCCCCACGACGACCGTGAAGCGCGTGAGGTTGCGCTCGGCCACCGACGAGCTGCCGAGGGACGCGGTCATGCCACCGCCGAACATGTCGGAGATGCCGCCGCCCTTGCCCTTGTGCATGAGGATGAGGAGGGTGAGGATCAGCCCGGTGATCACGAGGATCACCTGGAGGGCGATGCGTACTGCGTCCACGTCTGTCGGCCTTCGGGTCGGTCGTGCGGTCGGTCTGACACGGCAGGATACCTGCCCGCGCCGGATCAGGTGGTGAGGTGCGCCTGGTAGCGGCAGATGGCGGCGAACTCCTCGGCGTCGAGCGAGGCCCCCCCGACGAGCGCGCCGTCGACGTCGGCACCGGCCATGATCGCCGCGACGTTGCCGGACTTGACCGATCCGCCGTAGAGGACCCGGACCGCGTCGGCGACCTCGGGCGAGGCGATCTGCGCGAGCTCCTCGCGGATCGCGGCGCACACCTCCTGGGCGTCCTCGGGCGTGGCGACCTCGCCGGTGCCGATGGCCCACACGGGCTCGTAGGCGACGACGACGGTGGCCAGCTGCTCGGCGCTCAGGCCCGCGAGCGATCCGCGCACCTGCTCGACGACGTGCGAGACGTGCTCGCCGGCCTGGCGGACCTCGAGACCCTCGCCGACGCACACGACGGGGGTGAGCCCGTGACGGTAGGCCGCGGCGGCCTTCGCCGCGACGACCTCGTCGCTTTCGCCGTGGTGCTCACGTCGCTCGCTGTGGCCGACGACGACGTAGG
Organism: Janibacter sp. UYMM211; assembly: GCF_040547045.1. Classification (NCBI taxonomy): domain Bacteria; kingdom Bacillati; phylum Actinomycetota; class Actinomycetes; order Micrococcales; family Intrasporangiaceae; genus Janibacter; species Janibacter sp. UYMM211. The sequence goes on from NZ_JBEPOY010000003.1 coordinate 253,751, forward strand.
TGCAACCGAGGCGCGCGAGGAAGGCGCCGGAGATCTCGCCGGTGTACGCGCCGCTGTCGTGCTGCGAGAGGTCCTGCGCGCCGTAGCGCAGGGCGAGCTTGTCGCCGTCGACGAGGGTCTGCACGGAGCGCAGGTCGGTGTAGGGCGGCACGACGACGACCTCGACGGCCGCGTGGTCGTGCTTGGCGTCGCGCAGCGTCCAGTCGAGCTTCTGCACGAGGTGCGCGGCCTGCATGTGGTCGAGGTTCATCTTCCAGTTGCCCGCCATGAGCGGGGTGCGGCTGGTCATCGCGTGCCCTCCTGGGTCTCGTGGACCTGCAGCCCCGGGAGCTCCTTGCCCTCGAGGTACTCCAGGGACGCGCCGCCCCCGGTGCTGATGTGCCCGAAGTCGGCGTCCTCGAAGCCGAGCTGACGGACCGCGGCGGCCGAGTCGCCACCGCCGACGACGGTGAGCGCGCCGGTCGCGGTGACGTCGACGAGCGCCTGGGCGACCGCCTTCGTCCCGGCGGCGTAGGGGGCCATCTCGAAGGCCCCCATCGGGCCGTTCCAGAAGACGGTGCGGCAGTCGGCCAGACGCGAGGCGAAGAGCTCGCCGGAGCGCGGGCCGATGTCCAGACCCATGCGGTCGGCGGGGATCGCGTCCGCGGCGACGACCTCGTGGTCGGCCTCCGCGGAGAACTCCGTGGCCGCGACGACGTCGACGGGCAGGACGATCTCGACCCCGTCGCGCTCGGCCCGCTCGAGGTACTCGCGGACCCGGTCGACCTGATCGGCCTCGAGCAGGCTCGTGCCGACCTCGTGGCCCTGGGCGGCGAGGAAGGTGAAGACCATCCCGCCGCCGACGAGCAGGCGGTCGGCGGTGCCGAGGAGGTTGTCGATGACGCCGAGCTTGTCGGAGACCTTCGCGCCGCCGAGGACGACCGCGTACGGCCGCTCGGGCTCGCTCGTCAGGCGGCGCAGCACGTCGACCTCGGTGCGCACGAGACCGCCGACGGCCGCCGGCAGGCGGGTCGCGACGTCGTAGACCGAGGCCTGCTTGCGGTGCACGACGCCGAAGCCGTCGCTGACGTAGGCGTCGGCGAGGGCGGCGAGCTCGTCGGCGAAGGCACCGCGCTCGCTCTCGTCCTTGCTCGTCTCGCCCGGGTTGAAGCGCAGGTTCTCCAGGACGGCGACGTCGCCGTCCTGGAGGTCCGCGACGACCCCCTTCGCCGACTCCCCCACCGTGTCGGTGGCGAAGGCGACGTCCTGGCCGAGCAGCTCGCCCAGGCGCTGCGCCACGGGGCGCAGCGAGTAGCGCTCCTCGGGAGCGCCCTTGGGCCGACCGAGGTGGGCGCACACGACGACGCGCGCACCCGCCTCGGTCAGCTCGCGGATCGTCGGCAGCGAGGCACGGATCCGTCCGTCGTCGGTGATGGTGCTCCCGTCGAGCGGGACGTTGAGGTCGGACCGCAGGAGCACGCGCTGGCCGCGCAGCGCTCCGAGGTCGGCGATGGTCTTCACGATCCGTGCGTCCTTGTCAGCCGAGGTGGGTCAGAGGCTCTGGCCGACGAGCAGGCAGAGGTCGGCAAGGCGGTTGGAGTAGCCCCACTCGTTGTCGTACCAGCCGACGACCTTGACCTGGTCGCCGATGACCTTGGTCAGGCCCGCGTCGAAGATGCAGCTCGCCGGGTCGGTCTCGATGTCCTTGGAGACGATCGGGTCCTCGGTGTAGACGAGACGGCCGGCCATCGGGCCGGACTCCGCGGCCTTGCGCACGATCTCGTTGACCTCCTCGACGGTCGTCTCGCGACCGGCGGTGAAGGTGAGGTCGGTGGCCGAGCCGGTGGGGACCGGCACGCGCAGGGCGTAGCCGTCGAGCTTGCCCTTGAGCTCGGGCAGGACGAGGGCGACGGCCTTGGCCGCACCGGTCGAGGTGGGGACGATGTTGAGCGCGGCGGCGCGGGCGCGACGCAGGTCGCTGTGCGGGGCGTCGTGGAGGCGCTGGTCACCGGTGTAGGCGTGGATGGTCGTCATGAGACCGCGCTCGATGCCCAGACCGTCGTTGAGCGCCTTGGCCATGGGGGCCAGGCAGTTCGTCGTGCACGACGCGTTGGAGATGATCGTGTGCTTCTGCGGGTCGTACAGGTCGTCGTTGACGCCCATGACGATGGTGATGTCCTCGTTCTTGGCCGGGGCCGAGATGATGACCTTCTTCGCACCGCCGTCGATGTGGGCCTTGGCCTTCGTCGCGTCGGTGAAGAAGCCGGTGGACTCGACGACGACGTCGACGCCCTCGCTCGCCCAGTCGATCTTCGCCGGGTCCTTCTCCTCGAAGATGCGGATGCGCTTGCCGCCGACGCTGATGGAGTCGTCGTCGTAGGTGACGTCCTGGCCGAGGCGACCGAGGATCGAGTCGTACTTCAGCAGGTGCGCGTGGGTCTTGTTGTCCATGAGGTCGTTCGCGGCGACGACCTCGATGTCGGCGCCGGACGCCAGCACGGCGCGGTAGAAGTTCTTGCCGATGCGGCCGAAGCCGTTGATCCCAACACGAACGGTCACGGTGATGCCTCTCAGGTGGTCGAGTCGGCCGCCTCAGCGCGGCCCAGGGTGCCCCTCCACCCTAGGGGGTCGGGGTGAGGTGCGTCGCACCGGTCGGCGATGCGGACGCCGGGTGGTCGGGAGGTGCTCGGCGGGTGGCCGACAGGGGGTGGGCAGGGGCGCGAAGGGGGGTGTCAGCCGTCGAGGAGGTCGGCCGAGAGCGAGGCCTCGGTGTCGGGGATCCCGAGCTCGGCGGCGCGCTTGTCGGCCATGGCGAGCAGACGGCGGATCCGGCCGGCGACGGCGTCCTTGGTCATCGGCGGGTCGGCGAGACGCCCGAGCTCCTCGAGCGAGGCCTGCTTGTGCTCGACGCGCAGCGAGCCGGCCTGCTCGAGGTGGTCGGGGATGTCCTCGCCGAGGATCTCCATCGCGCGCTGCACCCGTGCCCCGGCGGCGACGGCCGCCCGGGCGGAGCGTCGCAGGTTGGCGTCGTCGAAGTTGGCCAGCCGGTTGGCGGTCGCCCGGACCTCGCGGCGCATCCGCCGCTCCTCCCAGGCGAGGACGGCGTCGTGGGCCCCGAGGCGCACGAGGAGGGCGCTGATGGCGTCGCCGTCCCGGATGACGACGCGGTCGACACCGCGCACCTCACGCGCCTTGGCCGGCACGCCGAGGCGGCGGGCGGCCCCGACGAGGGCGAGGGCCGACTCGGGACCGGGGCAGGTGACCTCGAGGGAGGAGGACCGGCCGGGCTCGGTGAGGCTGCCGTGGGCGATGAAGGCGCCGCGCCAGGCGGCGACCGCGTCGCACTGCGAGCCGCCGACGACCTTGGGGGGCAGACCACGCACGGGCCGCCCGCGGCCGTCGACGAGACCGGTCTGGCGGGCGAGGGCCTCGCCCTCCCGGGCGACCCGCACGACGTAGCGGGTGCCGCGGCGCAGGCCGCCGGCGGCGAGGACGAGCAGCTCGGACTCGTGGCCGTAGACCTCGGCGATGTCGCGGCGCAGGCGACGCGCGGCGTGAGCGGTGTCCAGCTCGGCCTCGACGACGATCCGCCCGCCGACGATGTGCAGACCGCCCGCGAAGCGCAGCACCGAGGCGATCTCGGCCTTGCGGCAGCAGGTCTTCGTCACCTCGTGCCGGCTCAGCTCGTCCTTGACCCGTGCGGTCATCGCCATGCGTGCGTCCTACCTCTCGCGGCTCCCCCGGGATCTCCGGGGCAGCTCGAGGATGTCACGGTACGCCGCACCCAGCCGCAGCGCATCGTGCTGCCCCGGACGCCCCGGCTGCGCGACCTCGTAGAGGGCGAGCTCGGCGCCGATGCTCGCGCAGGCCCGCTCGAGGCCCTCGCGGTCGTCGACGACCGAGGGGTCGGCGAGCACCGTCTCGACGTGGAGCTCGGGCGCCGTGCTGCGCAGGCGCTCGATGTGCTCGACGGCGGAGAAGCCCTGGGTCTCGTCGGTGCTCATCTCGAGGTTGAGGGTGAGGATGCGGTGCGCGTCGGTCTCGACGAGCGCCTGGCGCAGCTCGGGCACGAGCAGGTGCGTGAGGACGGACGTGAACCACGACCCCGGGCCGAGGATGACGGCGTCGGCCCCGCGGACGGCCTCGACGGCCTCCGGGCGGGCCGGCGGGTCGTGCGGGAGGACGGCGATCGACTCGACGACCCCCGTCGTGCGCGCGATCTCGACCTGACCGACGACGGTCGAGCGGTCGTCGGGGTCGGCCGGGTCGACGCCGCGCACCTGGGCCATGAGCTCGAGCGGGACGGCCGACATCGGCAGCACCCGCCCCCGGGCCTGGAGCAGTCGTCCGACGAGGTCGAGACCGGCGACCGGGTCGTCGATGAGCTGCCAGAGCGAGACGATGAGGAGGTTGCCCAGGGCGTGGCCACCGAGGTCGCCGTCGCCGTCGAAGCGGTGCTGCAGGACCGCCGACCACATGTGGCCCCAGTCGCTGTCGTCGCACAGCGCGGTGAGAGCCATCCGCAGGTCGCCCGGGGGCAGCACGGAGAAGTCCTCGCGCAGCCGCCCGCTCGAGCCGCCGTCGTCGGCGACGGTGACGACGGCGGTCACGGCGTCGCTGATGTGGCGCAGCGCGGTGAGCGAGGCAGCCAGGCCGTGGCCGCCGCCGAGGGCGACGACCTCGAGGTGACGCTCGGGGGTGATGGACGCGGGGAGGGTGAATGCGGCCGTCATCTCACTCCTGCCCGAGGTCGCGGTGGACGACGAAGGTCTCGACGTCCTCGCCGGCGAGCCGGGAGGCCAGCTCCTCGGCGACGGCGACGCTGCGGTGCTTGCCGCCGGTGCACCCGACGGCGAGGGTCACGTACTTGCGGTTCTCGCGCAGGTAGCCGGCGATCACCGGCTCGAGGAGCCGCTCGACGGAGTCGAGGAAGTCGCCGGCTCCCTCCTGACGCAGGACGTACTCGGCGACCGGGGCCTCGCGGCCGGTGTGCGATCGCAGCTCGGGGACCCAGTAGGGGTTGGGCAGGAAGCGCATGTCGAAGACGTAGTCGGCATCGAGCGGGACGCCGTACTTGAAGCCGAAGGACATGAGCGCGAGGCGCACCTTGTGACCGGCCGTCGTCGTGAAGAGCGGGTGGATCTTGCGCGACAGCTGGTGGACGTTAAGGCCCGAGGTGTCGATGACGAGGTCGGCCGACGAGCGCAGGTCCGCCAGGCGCGCGCGCTCCTGCTGGATCCCGTCGAGCAGCCGGCCCGTGCCCTGGAGCGGGTGCGGGCGCCGCACCGACTCGAAGCGGCGCACGAGCGCCTCGTCGGTGGCGTCGAGGAAGAGCAGCCGCAGGGTCCAGCCGCTCGCCCGCAGCTTCTCCACCGACTCGTGGAGGTCGGCGAAACCTCGCGCCCGGATGTCGAGGACGATGGCGACCTTGCGCGGGCGCAGGCCCTGCGCGCGGCCGTCGTCGGCCTCGGTGGCCAGCTCGACGAGCTGGGGCAGCATGATCGTCGGCAGGTTGTCGATGACGTACCAGCCGAGGTCCTCCATGACGTTGGCGACCGTCGAGCGACCCGCGCCGCTCATGCCGGTGACGACGAAGACCTCGGGCAGCTCGTCGGCGCCCTGGCCCTGCTCCTGCGGACCGTCGCTGCTCATCGTGCGTCCTCCTGCTCTGGGATGGGGACCTGCTCTGCTGCGGCCCCGGCGTCGGCGCCCGCCACCGGGGCGGGCGCGTCGTCGAGCACCTCGCCGGTGCGGGGGTCGACGGCCGGCTCGGGGGCCTGCGCGCCCAACTCTGCCGCAATCCGGGCTGCGGTCGCCGGGCCGATGCCGGGCACCTCGGCGAGCTCCTCGACGCTCGCCGCCCGGATCCGCTTGACCGAGCCGAAGCGCCCGAGCAGCGCGGCCTTGCGCGTCTGCCCCAGCCCCGGGACCGAGTCGAGGGCGGAGACGGTCATCGCCTTGCTGCGGCGCTGACGGTGGAAGGTGATGGCGAAGCGGTGCGCCTCGTCGCGCACCCGCTGGAGGAGGTAGAGCCCCTCGGAGCTGCGCGGCAGGATCACCGGGTGCTCCTCGCCGGGCAGCCACAGCTCCTCGAGCCGCTTGGCCAGGCCGACGAGGGCGACGTCCTCGATGCCGAGCCGATCGACGACCGCCTGGGCGGCGGCCACCTGCGGCGCGCCGCCGTCGACGACGACGAGGTTCGGCGGGTAGGCGAAGCGCCGAGGACGGCCGGTCTCGTCGTCGATGCCCGGGCGGTCGCCGCCGTGCTCGTCGACGGAGACGAGATGGCGCAGGCGCCGTGTGAGCACCTCGTGCATCGCCGCGGTGTCGTCGGTGCGCCCGTCGACGTCGCCGCGCACGACGAAGCGGCGGTACTCGGACTTGCGGGGCAGGCCGTCCTCGAAGACGACCATCGACCCGACGACCTCCTGGCCCTGGATGTGCGAGATGTCGAAGCACTCGATGCGCAGGGGCGCGTCGTCGAGGCCGAGCGCCTCCTGGACGTCGTGGAGGGCCTGGCTGCGCGCCGTGAGGTCGCCGGCACGGGCGACCTTGTGCCGCGCGAGCGCCTGGGTGGCGTTGCGCTCGACGGTCTCCATGAGCGCGCGCTTGTCGCCGCGCTGCGGGACGCGCAGGTCGGCGTGCGAGCCGCGCCGGGTCCGCAGCCACTGCGTCATCGCGTCGGGGTCGTCCGGCAGCACCGGGACGAGGACCTCGCGCGGCACCTCCTCCTCGCCGTAGACGCGCTGCAGGAGGTGCGCGACGACCTCGGGGAGGGTCTCGGCGTCCTTCTCCGCGACCCAGCCCCGTTGGCCGCGGATGCGACCGCCGCGGACGTGGAAGACCTGGATGGCGACCTCGAGCTCGTCGTCGGCGAGGGCGAAGACGTCGGCGTCGGTGCCGTCGGGCAGGACGACCGCGGACTTCTCGAGGGCCTTGGTGAGCGCACCGATGTCGTCGCGCAGCCGTGCGGCGGCCTCGAAGTCGAGCTCGGCGGAGGCCTCGCGCATCCGGGCCTGGAGCCGGCGCACGAAGCGGTCGGAGCTGCCGGCCATGAAGTCGCACAGCTCCTCGGCGATGGCGCGGTGCTCGTCGGGGTCGACCCGGCCGACGCACGGCGCCGAGCACTTGTCGATGTAGCCGAGCAGGCAGGGACGCCCGACCTGCTGGGCGCGCCGGAAGACGCCGTTGCTGCACGTGCGCACCGGGAAGACGCGCAGGAGCAGGTCGAGGGTCTCGCGGATCGCCCAGGCGTGGGTGTACGGCCCGAAGTAGCGGGTCCCCTTGCGCTTGCTCCCCCGCATGACCATCGCCCGCGGGAACTCCTCGGACATCGTCACCGCGAGGTAGGGGTAGGACTTGTCGTCGCGGTACTTGACGTTGAAGCGCGGGTCGAACTCCTTGATCCACGCGTACTCGAGCTGGAGCGCCTCGACCTCGGTCGACACGACGGTCCACTCGACGGAGGCGCCGGTGCGCACCATCCGCGCGGTGCGGGGGTGCAGCCCGGAGATGTCCTGGAAGTAGGACGACAGCCGCGAGCGCAGCGACTTCGCCTTGCCGACGTAGATGACCCGGCCGTGGGCGTCACGGAACCGGTAGACGCCGGGGTCGGTCGGGATCGACCCCGGGGCAGGGCGGTAGGTCGCTGGGTCGGCCACCCGCTCACCCTAGGCGGGCGGGCTGACAGCGAAGGGGGTGACCCTCAGGCGACGGTGACGGTGTCCCCGTCGACCGTGGCCTCCTTCGCGGTGAGGCCCTTCTGCGCGGGCCCGCCCGTGACGTCGCCCGTGCTGGCGTCGAAGGTGCTGCCGTGGCACGGGCAGGTGATCGTGCCGGACTCGACCTTCGCCACGGCGCAGCCCTGGTGGGGGCAGGTCGCGTCGAAGGCCTTGAACTCGCCCTCGGTGGGCTGGGTGACGACGACCCGGTCCTGGACGACACCGCCGCCGACGGGGACGTCCGCCGTCGGCACGGAGACCCCGCCGGCGGCGGCCGCGTCACCGGAGCCGGCCGAGGAGCTCGTGCTCTCGCCCGAGCCCCCGCCGTCACCCCCGCACGCGGAGAGGGCGAGGACGCCGCCGGCGGGCACGACGAGGGCGGCACGACGGGTCAGGGGCTGCTCGTGAATGCTCACGCCGCCACCCTGGCAGTGCTGTCAAGGGACGAGCCCCGAACGGCCTGTGCAGGTCCTGGGAGGACGTCGCTGGTAACAGGTCGGACACGGTGCGTGCATGGGGAGGTCAGCCCGACGACGAACCGCACTACCTTGACGCCAGCCCACGAGCCAGTCGTGGATCACCGGGCACGACCCGGCATCTCTTCATCTGGAGGAAACGTGACCAAGCGATCCGTCATCTCAGCAGGGGCCACGCTCCTCGCGATGTCGATGGCACTGTCCGCCTGCGGGACCCGCGGTGGCGACGGTGGCGGCGACGGCGCGGGCAGCGGCGGCGGTGGCGACGAGAAGGTCGTCAAGATCGGTGTCATCGCGCCCCTGTCGGGCGACCTGTCCGCCCTCGGCAAGGGCATCGAGAACTCCGTCGACCTCGCGGTCAAGGAGGCCAACGAGTCCGGTGAGCTCGAGGGCTGGAAGATCGAGGTCGCGGCCGAGGACGACCAGGCCAACCCCGACGTCGGCAAGAACGCCGCCTCCAAGCTCGCGGGCGACAAGGACGTCATCGGCGTCGTCGGCACGCTCAACTCCTCCGTCGCCGGCACGGTCGCCCCGGTCCTCAACACCGCGAAGATCGTCGAGGTCTCCCCGGCGAACACCGGTGTCTCCCTCACCAAGGGCGAGGACCCCGACAACCCGCAGCGGCCGTACGCGAACTACTTCCGCACCTGCACCACCGACGCCGTCCAGGGCCCCTTCGCCGCGCGCTACCTCTTCGAGAAGGCAGGCATCAAGGAGGTCGCGACGATCCACGACAAGAAGGCCTACGGCCAGGGTCTCGTCGAGTCCTTCACCTCCGAGTTCGAGAAGCTCGGCGGGAAGGTCGTGGCGGCCGAGACGATCAACCCCGACGACGACAAGTACGACGCCGTCGTCACCTCGGTCAAGGCCAAGAACCCCAAGGCCGTGTACTACGGCGGCGAGTACCCGCAGGCCGGCCCGCTGAGCCAGCAGATGAAGGCCCAGGGCCTCGACGTCCCGCTCATGGGTGGCGACGGCATCTTCAGCCCCGAGTTCGTCAAGCTCGCCGGCAAGAACAGCAACGGCGACCTCGCGACCTCGATCGGCGCCCCGACCGAGAAGCTCGACTCGGCGAAGGCCTTCGTCGACGCCTACGAGGCCGGTGGCTACTCCGACCCCTACGAGGCCTACGGCGCCCAGTCCTACGACGCGGCCAACGCGATCATCGAGGCGATGAAGGTCTCCCTCAAGGACGCCGACGACGTCGAGGGCGCTCGCCAGGCCACGATCGACGCGATGAAGGACGTCTCCTTCGACGGCGCGACCGGCAAGGTCGCCTTCGACGAGTTCGGCGACACGACGACCCGCGTCCTCACGGCCTACGAGGTCAAGGACGGCAAGTGGACCGACGTCTCCACCGAGGAGTTCACCGAGAAGTGATCCCGCGCGACGGCATCTCGCCGTCGAGCAGGTGACGGGGCGGGGGCGCACAGCCCTCGCCCCGTCCCCGGGTCGCCACGGCGACCTCGCGGGGCCACCCTCGCCCCCTCCCCCGTCCCTCCCCACACCCAGGAGGCCTCGTGGACCTGTTCCTGCAGCAGCTCGTGAACGGGCTGACGATCGGCTCGCTCTACGCGCTGATCGCCGTCGGGTACACCGTCGTCTACGGCATCGTCCAGCTCATCAACTTCGCTCACGGCGAGATCTTCATGATCGGCGCCTTCGGCGCGCTGAGCACCTACCTCATCCTCTTCCAGGGCCAGACCGCCCTGTGGATCCTGCCGGTCATGGTCATCGGCGCGATCATCGCCTCGGTCGGCGTCGCCGTCCTCACCGAGCGCGTCGCCTACCGGCCGCTGCGCGGCGCCCCGCGTCTCGCCCCGCTCATCACGGCCATCGGCATCTCGGTCTTCCTCCAGGAGTTCGTCCGGCTCTTCTACAACCGGCCGTTCATCGTCTCCGAGGCCAACCCGCTCGACTTCCCGAGCGCGAAGCAGAAGATCCCCTTCCCGCAGATCGACGTCGTCACCGGCCCGGCCTTCGAGATCTTCGGCGTGACGATCCAGCGCGCGGCGATCTTCACCATCGCCTGCCTCGTCATCTGCGGCGCCCTGCTCTACTACTTCGTCACCAAGACCCGCACGGGTCGTGGCATGCAGGCCGTCTCGCAGGACCCCGACACCGCCCGCCTCATGGGCATCAACGTCGACCGCACCATCGTCGTGGCCTTCGCCATCGGCGCCGCGCTCGCCGCCATCGCCGGCGTCTCGCAGGGCCTGCTCAACACGAACATCAACTTCAAGATGGGCTTCATCGCCGGTCTCAAGGCCTTCACGGCCGCGGTCCTCGGCGGCATCGGCAACATCTGGGGCGCGATCGTCGGCGGGCTCGTGCTCGGCGTCGTCGAGACCCTCGTGACCCAGTACACGACCCTCCTGCCCTTCGGCCTCGACCAGTTCGGCGGCTCCAGCTGGAAGGACGTGTGGGCCTTCGCCCTGCTCATCCTCATCCTCGTCTTCCGGCCGCAGGGCCTCCTCGGCGCAAAGGTGGTCGACCGCGCATGAGCACCGCAACCACAGCTCCTCAGCACCCCCAGCACGCCGAGGCCTCGGCCCCGGCGGACCGCTCCGGCCTCGGGGTGATCCTCGGTCTCGTCGGCGGCGCCCTGCTGCTCGTCTCGGGTCTGCTGTCCTGGTCCTACGAGCCGATCTTCGGCGACATCAGCATCCGCTTCTGGCCGGTGAGCCTGCAGATCTTCGCGATGCTGCTCGGCATCACCGTGCTCGTCGTCGCGCTCTCGCGCAGCCTGCTCGCCCCCGTCATCGGCTGGTTCTCGGCCGGGCCGGCGCTGCTGGCGCTCGGCATCGGGTCGACGGCCTTCGCCGCGCTCTCCCTCGTCGGGGTCGCGGTCCAGGCGGGCGGTCTCATCAACGCCAACGAAGGGGTGTACGTCGCCCTCCTCGGCGCGCTGCTCACCCTCGCCGGTGGCGTCCTCGCCCGTCCGCTCGTCGCCACCCGCGACGCCTTCACGGTCAAGGCGCCGAGCACGGTCGAGATCGCGCTCATCGCGATCATCTGCGCGGTGGCCCTGGCCATCGCCGCGTACGCCCTCGGGCGCGACGACGCGTGGGTCTTCGTCCTCTTCCTCGTCACCGTCGGGGTCATCGGGACGGGTCTGGCCAAGGCCGGCTTTTTCGGGTACGTCGGGGCGGCCGCGCAGCGTCACCGCCACGTCCTCACCCTGGGCGCCTTCGCCGCGGCCTTCCTCTTCCCGTTCACCCAGGACGGGTCCGAGATCAACATGTCGATCGCGACGGGCGTGCTCATCTTCGCCACGACCGCCATCGGCCTCAACATCGTCGTCGGCCTCGCCGGTCTGCTCGACCTCGGGTACATCGCCTTCCTCGGCGCCGGTGCCTACGTCGGCGCGATCCTGTCCGGCGCGGCGTCCTCGCAGATCGACTGGCACCCGCCCTTCATCGTCACCGCGCTCATCGGCGGGCTCTTCTCGGCCTTCCTCGGCCTCATCGTCGGCTCGCCGACGCTGCGGGTCAGCGGCGACTACCTCGCCATCGTCACCCTGGCGTTCGGCGAGATCTTCCGTCTGACGATGTTCAACCTCGACGGCAACAACGGCCCCGACCTCACGAACGGGCCCAACGGCGTCACCGCGATCCCGAACCTGAAGATCTTCGGGTTCGACTTCGGGGCGACCCACACCGTCGCGGGCATCGAGCTGAGCCGGGCGGCGAACTACTACCTGCTCATGCTCCTGCTCACCGGCATCTTCATCCTCGTCTTCGCGCGGATGAACAACAGCCGGATCGGGCGCGGCTGGGTCGCCATCCGCGAGGACGAGCGCGCGGCGGAGGCCATGGGCGTCAACGTCTTCGGCCTCAAGCTGCTCGCCTTCGCCGGCGGTGCCTTCCTCGCCGGCATCGCGGGCACGGTCAAGGCGCACTACGACACCTCGGTGACGCCCGACCAGTACCAGTTCCTCGAGTCGGCCTTCCTGCTCGCCGCGGTCGTGCTCGGCGGCATGGGCACGATCGCCGGCGTCATCCTCGGCGCGGTGGTCCTCAAGCTCATGCCGGAGAAGCTGCGCTTCTTCAGCGAGTACCGGCTGCTGCTCTTCGGGCTGCTGCTCGTGCTCATGATGCGCTTCCGCCCCGAGGGCCTCGTCGCGAGCAGGCGCCGCCAGCTCGAGTTCCACGAGGACGACGAGGAGCTGGCCGAGGTCCTCGAGGACCGCAATCTCGCGATCGAGGAGGAGACCCGATGAGCACCACCGTGAGCGACACCCCGCAGCGCACCCCCGCCGAGACCGGCGAGGTCGTGCTCGAGGCGCGCGACATCGTCATGAGGTTCGGCGGTCTCACGGCCGTGAACAACGTCTCCTTCACCGTCCACGAGGGCGAGATCGTCGGTCTCATCGGACCCAACGGTGCCGGCAAGACGACCTTCTTCAACTGCCTCACCGGCATGTACAAGCCCACCTCGGGCGAGGTGACCCTCCAGGGCAAGCGGCTCCCGCCGCGACCCCGTGAGGTCGTCACCGCCGGCATGGCGCGCACCTTCCAGAACATCCGGCTCTTCAACAACATGACGGCGCTCGAGAACGTCATGGTCGGGCGGTACTGCCGCACGACCTCGATGGCCTTCACGTCGATCATCCGGGGACCGAAGTTCCGCAAGGAGGAGGCGGAGAGCCTGCGTCGCGCGCACGAGCTGCTCGACTTCGTCGGGCTCGACCACAAGGCGGAGAGCCTCGCGCGCAACCTGCCCTACGGCGAGCAGCGCAAGCTCGAGATCGCGCGCGCCCTGGCGACCGACCCGCAGGTCATCCTGCTCGACGAGCCGACGGCGGGCATGAACCCCAAGGAGACGGAAGAGGCGATGCACCTCATCTTCCGGATCCGCGACCTCGGCATGGCCGTCGTCGTCATCGAGCACGACATGCGGTTCATCTTCAACCTCTGCGACCGGGTGCTTTGCCTGGTCCGGGGCGAGACCCTCATCGAGGGCTCCCCCGGTGAGGTCCAGTCCGACCCGCGCGTCATCGAGGCCTACATCGGCGGTGCGGACGACGACGAGATCGACACGTCCGACCTCACCGACGAGGAGATCGAGGTGCTGCGCGCCGAGGGCGAGCTGCCCGAGCAGAACGAGGGGCACGAGCCCGAGGAGGAGCGGCGATGAGCCCCATGCTCGAGGTCAAGGACCTCAAGGTCGCCTACGGCAAGATCCAGGCGGTCAAGGGCATCTCCTTCACCGTCGACGAGGGCGACGTCGTCTCGCTCATCGGCACCAACGGTGCCGGCAAGACGACGACGCTGCGCACGATCTCGGGCTTGCTGCGCCCGGTGGCCGGCCAGATCCTCTACCAGGGTCAGGACATCTCCACCGTGCCCGCGCACGACATCGTGGGTCTGGGCCTGGCCCACTCCCCCGAGGGCCGGCGGATCTTCCCCCGGATGAGCGTCGAGGAGAACCTCCTCCTCGGTGCCTACGGGCGCAAGGACGACGGCATCCGCAAGGACCTCAAGGCCGCCTACGAGCTCTTCCCCATCCTCGGGGAGCGTTCGAAGCAGCCGGCGGGCACCTTCTCCGGCGGCGAGCAGCAGATGCTCGCCATGGGCCGGGCGATGATGAGCCGCCCCAAGCTGCTCATGCTCGACGAGCCCTCGATGGGTCTGTCCCCGCTGATGATGAAGCGCATCATGAGCACGGTGACGACCCTGCAGGAGCAGGGCACGACGATCCTGCTCGTCGAGCAGAACGCCCGGGCCGCCCTGAAGATCGCGACGAAGGGCTACGTGCTCGAGGTCGGCAAGATCGTCACCGAGGGCACCGGCGAGGAGCTGCTGACGAGCGACGAGGTGCGCAAGGCCTACCTCGGCGAGGACTGAGCACCCGCACCGCTGACGACGGGGCCCCACCGGATCATCCGGTGGGGCCCCGTCGTCGTGCCCGGCGGTCGGGTCAGGGCGGTCGCGACGAGGCGGGTCAGCCGGCCTTGCGGGCGCGACGGGCCGCGGCCTGGGCCCGGCCGGAGATCTCCGCCGGGGCCGGGGTGGCCGTCGTCGCCGCCTTCGTCGCGGCGGTCTTCGCAGTCGCCTTCTTCGGGGCCGTCGCCTTCTTCGGGGCGGTCTTCGTGGCCGTCGCCTTCTTCGTGGCCGCCTTCTTCGTCGCGGTCTTCTTCGCCCCCTTCGCCGGCGTCGTCTCGACCGGCTCGGGGAGCTCGCCGACCTCGACGACGTCGTGCCGGGCGAGGACCTTGGCGAGGAAGCGGCCGGTGTGCGACCCGGTGCGCTCGTGCTGCGCCGCGACGCTCTCCGGCGTGCCGGTCGCGACGACCTGCCCGCCGCCGTCGCCGCCCTCGGGACCCATGTCGATGACCCAGTCGGCGTTCTTGATGACGTCGAGGTTGTGCTCGATGACGATGACGGTGTTGCCCTTGTCGACGAGGCCCTGCAGGACGAGGAGCAGCTTGCGGATGTCCTCGAAGTGCAGACCGGTCGTCGGCTCGTCGAGGACGTAGACCGTGCGCCCGTTGGAGCGCTTCTGCAGCTCCGAGGCGAGCTTGACGCGCTGCGCCTCGCCGCCGGACAGGGTCGTCGCCGGCTGGCCGAGGCGCACGTAGCCCAGACCCACGGAGTTGAGGGTCTTCATGTGCCGGGCGATGGCCGGGACCGCGGCGAAGAAGTCCTCGGCCTCCTCGATCGGCATGTCGAGCACGTCGGCGATCGTCTTGCCCTTGAAGTGGACCTCGAGGGTCTCGCGGTTGTAGCGCCCGCCGTTGCACACCTCGCACGGCACGTAGACGTCGGGCAGGAAGTTCATCTCGATCTTGATCGTGCCGTCGCCCGAGCACGCGTCGCAGCGCCCGCCCTTGACGTTGAAGGAGAAGCGACCGGGCTGGTAGCCGCGGACCTTCGCCTCCTCGGTGTCGGCGAAGAGCTTGCGGACGTTGTCGAAGACGCCCGTGTACGTCGCGGGGTTCGAGCGCGGGGTGCGACCGATGGGGCTCTGGTCGACGTGGACCACCTTGTCGAGGTTCTCGAGGAGCCCGGTGACGGTCTTGTGCCGGCCCGGCACGCGGCGGGCACCGTTGAGCTTGTTGGCCATGACCGTGTAGAGGATGTCGTTGACGAGGGTCGACTTGCCCGAGCCCGACACACCCGTGACGGCGATGAGGTTGCCGAGGGGGAAGGTGACGTCGACGCCCTGGAGGTTGTTCTCGCGGGCGCCGCGCACGGTGACCTCGCGGCCCGGCTGCTGGGGCCGGCGCACGTCCGGCACGGGGATCTGCAGGCGGCCGGAGAGGTACTTGCCCGTGAGCGACTCCTCGCTCTCGAGCAGCCCGGCGACCTCGCCGCTGTGGACGACGCGACCGCCGTGCTCGCCGGCACCGGGGCCGATGTCGACGACCCAGTCGGCGACCTCGATGGTGTCCTCGTCGTGCTCGACGACGATGAGGGTGTTGCCGAGGTCGCGCAGGCGGGTGAGGGTCTCGATGAGCCGGTGGTTGTCGCGCTGGTGCAGCCCGATGCTCGGCTCGTCGAGGACGTAGAGCACGCCGACGAGACCGGACCCGATCTGCGTCGCGAGCCGGATCCGCTGGGCCTCGCCGCCGGAGAGCGTCGCCGCGGCCCGGGAGAGCGAGAGGTAGTCCAGGCCGACGTCGAGCAGGAAGCCCAGCCGGGCGTTGATCTCCTTGATGACCTGCTCGGCGATGGCCCGCTCGCGCTGGGTGAAGTCGACGTCGTGGAGGAAGGTCGCCGCCTGGGCGATCGAGAGCGAGGACACCTCGGCGATGCTGCGACCGCCGACGAGGACCGCGAGGGCCTCGGGCTTCAGGCGCGTGCCGCGGCAGTGCGGGCAGGGGATCTCGCGCATGTAGCCCTGGTACTTCTCGCGGCTCCACTCGGACTCGGTCTCGCCGTGGCGGCGCCGGATGAAGGAGATCGCCCCCTCGAAGCCCGTCGAGTACGAGCGCTCGCGGCCGAAGCGGTTGCGGTAGCGCACGTGCACCTTGTGGTTCTGGCCGTGGAGCAGCGCGGTGCGCGCCCGCTCCGGCAGGGCCCGCCACGGCGTGCTCATGTCGAAGCCGAGGTCGTCGCCGAGGGCGCTCATCGTGCGCTGGAAGTACTGGGCGGACTGGGTGCCGGCCGCCCACGGGGCGATCGCGCCCTCCTCGAGGGTGAGGTCCTCGTCGGGGACGACGAGCTCGGGGTCGACCTCGAGCTCGGTGCCGATGCCGGTGCAGTGCGGGCAGGCGCCGAAGGGGGAGTTGAAGGAGAAGGAGCGCGGCTCGACCTCGTCCATCTCGATGGGGTGGTCGTTCGGGCAGGCCATCCGCTCGGAGTAGCGACGCTCACGCGGCAGCGGCTCGCCCTGCGCGTCGAGCGGCGCGGGCCGCTCCCCCGGCTCGTCGGCGTCGACCGGCGCGTCGACGAACTCGACGACGACGATGCCGTCGGCGAGGCGCAGCGCGGTCTCGACGGAGTCGGTGAGGCGACGCTGGGCGGTGCGCTCCGCCCCCTTCGCCACGAGGCGGTCGACGACGACCTCGATGGTGTGCTTGACCTGCTTCTCGAGCTTCGGCGGGTCGGTGAGGCTGACGACGGTGCCGTCGACGCGGGCGCGGCTGTACCCCTTCGTCTGCAGCTCGGAGAAGAGGTCGACGAACTCGCCCTTGCGCGCGCGGACGACGGGCGCGAGGACCTGGAAGCGGGTGCCCTCGGGCAGCTCGAGGAGGCGGTCGACGATCTGCTGCGGGCTCTGCCGGGTGATCGGCTCGCCGCAGCGGGGGCAGTGCGGGCGGCCGGCGCGGGCGAAGAGCAGGCGCAGGTAGTCGTAGACCTCGGTGATCGTGCCGACGGTGGAGCGGGGGTTGCGGTTCGTCGACTTCTGGTCGATCGAGACCGCCGGGGACAGGCCCTCGATGAAGTCGACGTCGGGCTTGTCCATCTGGCCGAGGAACTGACGGGCGTAGGCGGACAGGGACTCGACGTAGCGGCGCTGGCCCTCGGCGAAGATCGTGTCGAAGGCCATCGAGGACTTGCCCGACCCGGACAGACCGGTGAAGACGACGAGGCTGTCCCGCGGGATCTCGATCGAGACGTCCTTGAGGTTGTGCTCGCGGGCGCCTCGCACGACGAGCTGGTCGTGCAGGGCAGAGCCGTGCCGGGCGTGGGGTGCGGAAGTCACGGCCACAACTTTATGTCTCGCCACCGACAGCGTTGCGCCTGCGGCCCCCTCGGCGGCCCCCCGTAGGGTGAGCGGATGAGCACACCGATCGAGGAGTACGCCGTCATCGGCGACACCGAGACCGTCGCCCTCGTCAGCCGCGGGGGGTCGATCGACTGGCTCTGCTTCCCCCGCTTCGACTCGCCGTCGTGCTTCACCGCGCTGCTCGGCACCCCCGAGCACGGCCGCTGGCTCATCGGACCGGTCGGCGAGGCGCGCTCCACCCGCAGCTATCGCGGCGACTCCTTCGTCCTCGAGACGCTCCACGAGACCGCGTCCGGGACGGTCCGGGTGACCGATCTCATGCCGCTCGGCGACAACCGGGCCGACATCATCCGCCGGGTCGAAGGGGTGTCCGGCACCGTCGAGATGGAGCACGAGTGGGTCGTGCGCTTCGGCTACGGCAAGGTCACCCCGTGGGTGACCCACACGACGCACCACGGTGACGACCTCCTCACCGCGATCGCCGGGCCCGACATGCTCGTCCTGCGGGGCAGCCGGCTGCCGCACCCCGACGACCACCACCACCGCGACCGCTTCGAGGTGCGCGCGGGCGAGACGCTCGACTTCACCCTCACGTGGTTCTCGTCGTGGAAGCAGGTGCCCCCGGCGCTCGACGTCGGCGGCCGGGTCGAGGCGACCGTCGCGCGATCGAGCGAGTGGGCGAGCCGGTGCACCTACGAAGGGCCGCACCGCGAGGCCGTCGTCCGCTCGCTGCTCGTGCTGCGCCTGCTCACCGACACCCGTCGCGGCGGCATCGTCGCGGCGCCGACCACGAGCCTGCCCGAGGACTTCGGCGGGGTGCGCAACTGGGACTACCGCTACTGCTGGCTGCGTGATGCCTCGCTCACCCTCGAGGCGCTCCTGCAGTCGGGCTACGTCGGCACGGCGAAGCTGTGGCGCGACTGGCTCGTGCGCGCCGTCGCCGGCGACCCCGAGGACATGCAGATCATGTACGCGGTCGACGGAGGCCGCGAGCTCCCCGAGCGCGAGCTCGACCACCTGCCCGGGTACGCGGGCAGCCGGCCGGTGCGCATCGGCAACGGGGCCGTCGACCAGAAGCAGACCGACGTCCTCGGCGAGGTGATGATCGCCCTGGAGGACGCCCGCGAGCTCGGGCTCGAGGAGTCGCACCAGTCCTGGGCCATCCAGCGGGCCCTCGTCGACACCCTCGCCACCCACTGGGACGAGCCGGACAACGGGCTGTGGGAGATCCGCGGCCCGCTGCGGCACTTCACCCACAGCCGGGTCATGGTCTGGGCCGCCTTCGACCGCGCCATCCGCGCCGTCGAGGAGCACGGGCTGAGCGGCGACGTCGAGACCTGGCGGACGCTGCGCGACCGCGTGCACGCCGAGGTGTGCGACCGCGGGTGGAGCGAGGAGCGCCAGACCTTCACCCAGCACTACGACACCGACGAGGTCGACGCCTCGCTGCTGCTCATCCCGCTCGTCGGGTTCCTGCCGCCGGACGACCCGCGGGTGCACGGCACGATCGCGGCCGTCGAGCACGACCTCATGCGCGGCGGCTTCCTCCTGCGCTACCGCACGGAGAGCGGTGTCGACGGGCTCGCCGGCGACGAGCACCCCTTCCTCGCCTGCTCGTGGTGGCTCGTCAGCGCGCTCGCGGTGACCGGCCAGGTGGCGCGAGCCGAGGAGCTCATGGACCGGCTCGTCGGGCTGCTCAACGACGTCGGGCTCGTCGCCGAGGAGTACGACACCGAGCACGACCGGCAGGCGGGCAACTTCCCCCAGGCCTTCTCGCACCTCACCCTCATCGGCGCGGCCTACCACCTCGCCGACGCGAAGGCCCGGGCCACCGCGACCGCCTGAGGCTCCCCCTTCGCCCGGGTCCTCGGCCCGGCAGGGCGGGCGCCGGACGCCCGGTCCCACGGCCGGGCGGGCGGCGGTAGCGTGCCGCCATGAGCGAGACGCTGACCGAGACCCACGAGTACACCGGCGAGGTCACCCCGGGCGGGCCCGTGCACGTGCGCGAGCTGCCGGCGCTGACGATCCGCAAGATGTCGGTGTCGCAGATGCACAACAACGTCTACCTGCTCACCTGCCGCTCGACCGGCGAGCAGCTGCTCGTCGACGCCGCCGACGAGGCCGAGCGCTGCCTCGCGCTCGTCGCGCTCGGCGGGGGCTCGCTCGGGCACCTCGTGACGACGCACCAGCACTGGGACCACCACCGGGCTCTGCCCGAGGTGGCCCGCGAGACCGGCGCCGAGACCTACGCCGGCGTCGACGACGCCGTCGGGCTGCCCGTGGCTCCCGACCACCTGCTGCGCCAGGGTGACGAGGTGCGCTTCGGTGACGTCGTGCTCGAGGTCTCGCACCTGCGCGGGCACACGCCCGGCTCGGTCGCCCTGGCCTACCGCGACCCGCAGGGGTCGACCCATCTCTTCACCGGCGACACGCTCTTCCCCGGCGGGGTGGGCAACACGAAGATGGAGGGGCAGAGCTTCGAGCTGCTCTACGGCGACGTCGTCGAGCGGCTCTTCGGGGTCTACGACGACGACACGCACTTCTACCCCGGGCACGGTGCCGACTCGACGATCGGTGCCGAGCGGCCCCACCTCGACGAGTGGCGCGAGCGGGGCTGGTGAGCCGCGCCGACGCCGTCCCGGCACCTCTCCTCGTCCTCGGCGGGGTCCTGTCCGTCCAGTTCGGCGGGGCCCTCGCCGCGACCCTCGTCCCCGAGGTCGGCGCGAGCACGTCCGTGCTCCTGCGCCTCGTCTTCGCCGCGGCGATCATGCTCGTCCTCGCCCGGCCCCGCCTGCTCGGCCACTCCCCCGCAGCCTGGCGCACCGTGCTGCTCTTCGGTGTCGCCCTGGGCGGGATGAACTGGGCCTTCTACGCCTCCCTGGCCTACCTGCCGATCGGGGTCGCCGTGACCTTCGAGTTCGTCGGCCCGCTGCTCCTCGCCGCTGCCGGGTCGCGCCGTGTGCGTGACCTCGGTGCCGTCGCGGTCGCCGCGGTCGGCGTCGTGCTCGTCTCCGAGGTCACCCACCTGCCGCTGTCCGAGCTCAGCTGGCGGGGCATCGGTCTCGCCCTGCTCGCGGGAGCCTTCTGGGCGGCCTACATCGTGTGCTCCTCGCGGACCGGCGCGGTCTTCGACCGGCTCGACGGGTTGAGCCTGGCGATGGTCGTCGCCATGGTCGTCGTGCTGCCCGCGGGCGCGCTCGGGTGGCACACGGTCACCGCGGAGCACCTGCTCAAGGGGCTGGGCCTGGCGCTGCTCAGCTCGGTGCTCCCGTACTCGCTCGAGCTGCTCGCGCTGCGTCGGATGAGCGCGACGGTCTTCGGGATCCTGCTCAGCCTCGAGCCGGCGGTCGCGGCCCTCGCGGGCCTCGTCGTCCTCGGCCAGGTCCTCTCGGGGCCACAGCTCGTCGGCATGTCGCTCGTCGTCGTCGCCAGCGTCCTCGTCCTCGGCCGACCTCGGGAGCGCTCCGAGGGCGAGACCCCCGCCCACCTCACCGAGACCGGCGCCTAGCCGTCCCGGGGCGAAGGGGGTGCCCGTCGCCCCGCCCGGTGGGTTCGCCTCCCGATTCGGCCGGACAGGTGAGCTCGCCCCCCCTTTGCCCGGCCAGGTCGGCCCCTCCCCCTTCGCCCGCTCGACATGACAAACCCCGGCTCAGCACGAGTTTCTTTCTCTTGCCGAGCCGGGGTTTATCGGGTCACCCGAGAAACTGGTGACGGGTGAGGCTCACCGGCGGGTGGGCTCCAGCGTCGTGCATCCGCGCCCACCTCCTCGCGCGCTCGACATGACAAACCCCGGCTCAGCACGAGCTTCTTACCCATGCTGAGCCGGGGTTTATCGGGTCACCCGAGAAACTGGTGACGGGTGGGGCGGGTCAGCTCTCGACGCCCTGACGCTCGTCCTTGCGGGTCTTCCACAGGCTGGCGATGGTGGTGATGCCGAGGATGACGACGATGGCGCCCAGAGAGACCGAGATGGGGATCTCGGGGACCGGGATGTGCTCGCCGCCGTTGATGAAGGGCAGCTCGTTCTCGTGCAGGGCGTGGAGGATGAGCTTGACGCCGATGAAGGCGAGCAGCACGGCCAGGCCGATGCTCAGGTAGACGAGCTTCTTCAGCAGACCACCGATGAGGAAGTACAGCTGCCGCAGACCCATGAGGGCGAAGAGGTTGGCCGTGAGGACGATGTACGGCTCCTTGGTCAGGCCGTAGATCGCCGGGATCGAGTCCAGCGCGAAGAGCAGGTCGGTCATGCCCAGCGCGAGGATGACGAAGAAGATCGGGGTGGCGACCCGCTTGCCGTTCTCCTTGGTGAAGACCTTCGCGCTCCACTCCTTGGTGGAGGGGATCGTCTTCTCCATGTACTTGAGGAAGCGGTTCTCCTCGAACTCCTCGTCGTCGTCGTCCTTCTGCACCGCGAGCTTGATCGCCGTGTAGATGAGGAAGGCGCCGAAGATGTAGAAGACCCAGGAGAAGCGGTTGATCGCCGCGGCGCCGACGAAGATGAAGATCGTGCGCAGCACGATGGCGATGATGATGCCCCACATGAGGGCGATCTGCTGGTACTTCGCCGGCACCTGGAAGCTCGCCATGATGATGAGGAAGATGAAGAGGTTGTCGATCGACAACGAGTACTCGGTGAGCCAGCCGGCGTAGAACTCACCCGCGCGGGTGCTGCCCTCGGCCCACCAGATGCCCAGGCCGAAGAGGATGGCGGCCGAGACGTAGATGGCGAGGGTCGTGCCGACCTCCTTGTTCGACGGCACGTGCGGCCGGCGAGCGATGAGGACGACGTCGAAGATCAGCACCGCCGCGGCCACGCCGAGGGTGAGGAGCCAGACCCAGGTCGGCACGTCCATGGTGCCGCCGCTGATGATGCTCGGTGCGATGCCAGGGATGCTGGCGGGGATCGATGTCACGTGGTGGGGTCGCCTTCCGGACAGGGTTCGGTCATGTCCGGAGGTCTCTCCCACCCAGGGGCCGGTACCCCGGGCCTCCCGGCCGAAGGGGGCCGAGGTGCCGTGCTGACGAGGACACCGCGTGGGGATACTCCCCTCCGCGCAGACCATCGTCGCAGATGCGTCGGGCCCGTGACGACCGGAGACCACCCCGTGGGCCCGGCGGCCGCTCCTCGCCCAGCTGTGCGAAGACCCCTCAGCCGGTCGCCTGCGTCATCTGACGCAGCTCCTTCTTGAGGTCGGAGATCTCGTCGCGCAGACGCGCCGCGAGCTCGAAGTGCAGGTCGGTCGCCGCCTGGTGCATCTGGTCGGTGAGGTCCTGGATGAGGCTGGCGAGCTCGCCGCTGGGCAGGTCCTTGCCGCGGTTGCCGCCGGCGGGCGCCCCCTTCGCGCTGCGCGAGGTCTTGCCGCGCGACTGGGTGCGACCCGAGCCGATGAGGGCGTCGGTGTCGGCGTCCTCGCGGCCCAGGATGTCGGTGATGTCGGCGATCTTCTTGCGCAGCGGCTGCGGGTCGATGCCGCGCTCGGTGTTGTAGGCGATCTGCTTCTCGCGCCGCCGGTGGGTCTCGTCGATCGCGTGCTGCATCGAGTCGGTGATGTTGTCGGCGTACATGTGCACCTGACCGGAGACGTTGCGCGCCGCACGGCCGATCGTCTGGATGAGCGAGCGGCTGCTGCGCAGGAAGCCCTCCTTGTCGGCGTCGAGGATGGCGACGAGCGAGACCTCGGGCAGGTCGAGACCCTCGCGCAGGAGGTTGATGCCGACGAGGACGTCGTACTCGCCGAGCCGCAGCTCGCGCAGCAGCTCGACGCGGCGCAGGGTGTCGATGTCGGAGTGCAGGTAGCGGACCCGCACGCCCTTGTCGAGGAGGTAGTCGGTGAGGTCCTCGGCCATCTTCTTCGTCAGCGTCGTGACGAGGACGCGCTCGTCGCGCTCGGTGCGGGTGCGGATCTCGTCGAGGAGGTCGTCGATCTGACCCTTCGTCGGCTTGAGGACGATCTCGGGGTCGACGAGCCCGGTCGGGCGGATGATCTGCTCGACGACGCCGTCGCTCTTGGCCATCTCGTAGTCGCCGGGGGTCGCCGAGAGGTAGACGGTCTGACCGGTGCGCTCGAGGAACTCCTCCCACGTCAGCGGTCGGTTGTCCATGGCGCTCGGCAGCCGGAAGCCGTGGTCGACGAGGGTGCGCTTGCGCGAGGCGTCACCCTCGTACATCGCGCCGATCTGGGGCACGGTGACGTGCGACTCGTCGATGACGAGCGCGAAGTCCTCGGGGAAGTAGTCGAGCAGGCAGTTCGGCGCGGACCCGGGCTGGCGGCCGTCGATGTGCATCGAGTAGTTCTCGATGCCCGAGCAGCTGCCGACCTGGCGCATCATCTCGATGTCGTACGTCGTGCGCATGCGCAACCGCTGCGCCTCGAGCATCTTGCCCTGGCTCTCGAAGACCTTGAGCTGCTCCTCGAGCTCGTGCTCGATGCCGACGATCGCGCGCTCCATGCGCTCGGGCCCGGCGACGTAGTGGGTCGCCGGGAAGACGTACATCTCCTGCTCCTCGCGGATCACCTCGCCGGTCAGCGGGTGGAGGGTGTAGACGCGCTCCACCTCGTCGCCGAAGAGCTCGATGCGGATCGCGTGCTCCTCGTAGACCGGGATGATCTCGATGGTGTCCCCGCGCACCCGGAAGGTGCCGCGGGTGAAGGCGAGGTCGTTGCGGGTGTACTGCATCGTGACGAACTGGCGCAGCAGGGTGTCGCGGTCGACCTGGTCGCCGACGGACAGGCGGACCATGCGGTCGACGTACTCCTGCGGGGTGCCGAGGCCGTAGATGCACGAGACCGACGCGACGACGACGACGTCACGCCGGGTGAGCAGGCTGTTGGTCGCCGAGTGACGCAGCCGCTCGACCTCCTCGTTGATCGAGCTGTCCTTCTCGATGTACGTGTCCGACTGCGGGACGTAGGCCTCGGGCTGGAAGTAGTCGTAGTAGCTGACGAAGTACTCGACGGCGTTGTTGGGCAGCAGCTCGCGGAACTCGTTGGCCAGCTGGGCGGCGAGCGTCTTGTTCGGCGCCATGACGAGGGTCGGGCGCTGGATCTGCTCGATGAGCCAGGCCGTCGTCGCCGACTTGCCGGTGCCGGTGGCGCCGAGGAGGACGACGTCCTGCTCCCCCGCGTTGACCCGGCGGGCCAGCTCGGCGATGGCTGCGGGCTGGTCGCCGGCGGGCTCGAACTCGGAGACCACCTGGAAGGGGGCCACCGTGCGCTGCAGATCGGTCACGGGACGCATATGGACAACCTAAGCGCACGCACCGACAACGTATTCCGGGACGCCGGGGTCAGGGTCGCGTCGGCACCTCCGACGCCGGCGGGTCGACGCTCACCGAGCGCCCGTCGAAGGTCACCTCGCTGGGCCACATCGTGCGTCCGGGCACCTCGGAGCCCACCGCGTCCGGTGCCCACGCGTGGTAGACCATCCACACCCGGCCGTCCCGCTCGACGAGGGAGTTGTGCCCCGGGCCGGCGGCCACCTCGTTGCTCACGAGGACCGGCTCGTCGTCCTTGACGAAGGGGCCCGTCGGCGCGTCCGCGGTCGCGTGCCCCACCGCGTACCGGTCCGAGCCGAAGTCGTTGGCGGAGTAGAAGAGGTGGTAGACCCCGTCCTCCTCCCGCACGAAGGGCCCCTCGACGAGGTCGCCCTCCCACGCGAGGTCCTGGCGGATGACCCGCTCGGGCTCGCCGAGCAGCGTCGTCCCGTCCGGGCCGAGGCGCTGCACCGAGATCCACGTGTCGACCCCGACGGCGTTGCCGTCGTTCTTCCAGTACAGGTAGGCCTGGCCGTCCGTGTCGACGAAGGGGTGGGCGTCGATCGACCCGCCCGCGTCCTCCTCGCACACGAGGGGTCCGTCGCTGTCGTCGACGTAGGGCCCCTCCGGCTGCGCGGAGACGGCGACGCCGATGCACTGGATCTCGGGGTCCGGGGCGCGGGTCGTGTAGTACATGACCCACTGGTCGCCGATCTGCACGGCCTCGGGCGCCCACACCTTGCCCGGCGACGTCCAGCTCGCGAGCTCGGGCATCGCGTCCGATCCCTGGCTCCAGTCGACGAGATCGGTGCTCGTCAGGGTCTGGACGTTCATCCCGTTGCCGTTCGTCGCGATCGCGACGTACGAGCCGTCCGCGTCGAGCACCTGCGGGTCGGGGAAGTTGCTCGCCCACACGGGGTTGGTGAAGCCGGTCATGCTCTCGCTCTCCTGCCGCGGGGCGGCGTCGGGTGTCGGGGACTGGCACGCGCTGAGGGCGAGGGCCGCGCCCGCGAGGACGGCGGCCGTGCGCCGTCCTCGCGAGCGAGCCCGTCGCACCCCTGACCGGCTCACCCGGCGCCGGGGTCGGAGGGCCACCGGGTGCGGTAGAAGCGCAGGTGGTCGAAGGAGGCCACGGCGGCCGGGGACGCCCCGCCGTGCGAGTAGAGCCCGATCCTCGGCTCGGTGCCGGCGCCGAGCGCCCAGGTCGCGCCCCACGTCCACGTCCGGCCGTCCCGGCTCGTCCCCGCGCGGTAGAGGTGCTCCCCCTCCGCCGTGCGGTGGTGCGCCAGGCGCAGCCACATGGTGGGGGCGGCGGTCCCCACGAGTGCACCGCCGTACGACGTCCGGCCGTCGGGAGCCGCGGCGACCTCACGACCGAACTCCGTCTGCCGGGTGTTCCAGATCGCGACGGTGCCGAGCCGGGCGAAGTCGTCGTCGGTGGCGTGCGCGACGAGGCCCGCCTGCTGGTAGTTGCGGATCTCGTCGGTGCCGAGGTCGAGGTGGACCTTCGTCTGCGCGATCCAGTCGCCGTCGTCGGGCGCGTCGTGGAGCAGCAGCCCGGCCTGGTTGCCCCCGCCGGTGAGGTCGGTGCCCTCGACCGGCCAGCGCAGCTGCCCGTCCTCGACGCGGGCCTGGGGGTTCTCACGCACCCAGGTCAGCGCCGGGGTCGAGGCGTCGTCGAACTCCTCGCCCGTGATGAGAGCCCCCGCCCGGGGCACCGGAGCGAGCTCACGGGCGTCCTGC
The DNA here is from genome assembly GCF_040547045.1 of Janibacter sp. UYMM211. Taxonomy (NCBI): domain Bacteria; kingdom Bacillati; phylum Actinomycetota; class Actinomycetes; order Micrococcales; family Intrasporangiaceae; genus Janibacter; species Janibacter sp. UYMM211. The sequence goes on from NZ_JBEPOY010000003.1 coordinate 280,102, forward strand.
GCCGCCGGGGTCACGACGACGTTGTCGACGTCCTCCTCGACCGTTCGGCGACATTGCCGTGACCTGCACCGACGCTGTCACCGTCGCCTTTGCAACGGTGGAAACGCGGGTGCTGGGCGCCAGCTTTACAACGGATAACATGCTTGTCCAGAGGTCGGGACGAAAATGCACCCGACGGGGTGCGCCGGTCCCGAGGGTGCGGGCCCAACCGTGATCCGGTACGAGTGATGCGGTACGAGTGAGGACGGCACGACCACGTGCCGCGGAGGAGGTCGGGCGTGGCAGCACGGTTGCGGGACGTCGCGGAGCGGGCTGGGGTGTCGGTCAAGACGGTCTCGAACGTCGTCAACAACCACCCCCACGTCACCGAGGCGACCAGGGCGAAGGTCTCCGCGGCCATCGAGGAGCTGCGCTACCGGCCCAACCTCTCGGCCCGCAACCTCAAGCACGGGCGTGCCGGCTTCCTCGCCCTCGCCGTGCCGGCTTCCTCGCCCTCGCCGTGCCGGCGATGGACTCGCCGTACTTCGCCGAGCTCGCCGCGAAGGTGACGAGCGAGGCGGCCGCGATGGGCTTCATCGTGCTGCTCGACGCCACCGGGGGCGACGAGCACGCGGAGCGCGTCGTCCTCGAGGGGATGCGCTCGCACGTCATCGACGGGGTGATCTTCTCGCCGCTCGCGCTCTCGGCCGACGAGATCGCCGGTCGCGACGACGACCTGCCGATGGTCCTGCTCGGCGAGCGGCCGACCCCCACCGGCTACGACCACATCGCCGTCGACTCGGTCGCGGCGGGCCGCGCGGCCACCAGGCACCTCCTGACGCTCGGCCGGCGGCGCGTCGCGGCGATCGGCCGGGAGACCGTGCGCGGCACCGCGTCGGAGCGCCTGCGCGGCTACGGGCAGGCGCTGCGCGCGGCCGGTCTCGCCTACGACCCCGAGCTCGTCGTCGGGGTGCCCCACTTCGAGCGGGGCGACGGGTACGCGGGGATGCAGCAGCTCCTCGCCCTGCCCTCGCCCCCGGACGCCGTCTTCTGCTTCAACGACCTCATGGCGGTCGGCGCGGTGCGCGCGTGCGCCGAGGCCGGCGTACGGGTGCCCGAGGACGTCGCGGTCATCGGCTTCGACGGCATCGCCGAGACGCGGTACGCGAACCCCTCGATCTCGACGATCTCCCCCGACCTCACCCATCTCGCGCGCCGGGCGCTGGAGATGCTCGTCTCGCGCATCGACGGCGACACCTCTCCCAGCCAGGAGGTCGCGGTGCCGTGGACTCTCGTGGCCCGCGAGTCCACCACCGGGCGCGTCGCGCAGGCCTGATCAGAAGTCGACGGGCACGTCCGGCGGCTCCGGGGCGACCCCCTCGCGCACGACCCGCCAGAGCCCGCCGGGTCCCCGGCGCAGGACCCACCGTCCGAGCACGGCCGACGCCGTGAGATCGGCGACGAGACGGCGCACGGCGTCCTCGGCCTCGTCGTCCTCCTGCCGGTCCGTGCTCGTCTCGACGAGGAAGCGCAGGTGCACCTGCGGCTGCATCCGGACGAGCTCTACCGACCGGTCCTCGACGCGGTGGGTGCGCGCGAGCAGCTCTTCGGCGAGCGGGAGCAGGCTCGGCGGGGAGACACCCGGGTGGGTCTCGTGGACGTCGATCGCGACCCGGTAGGACGGCATGGCCGCAGCGTAGGCGAGCGGGCCGACGACGCCGGAGGTCTACGATCACGTCCATGGCACGGGGGGACGGACGCGGACCCGGTCGGCGGGCGCTGCTCGCCGCCGCACCGCTCGGCCTGCTCGCGGCCTGCGCACCGGTCGCCGCGACGCAGCGGCCGGCTAGACCCACCCTCGGCCAGGTCGACCCGGACTTCCCGGCGATCCCCCGTGGTCTGCCGCCCACGCGTCGCCGCGTCCTTGCGACGGCACGGGCCGAGCACGCCGACCAGGGGCCCGGCACGAGGTACGCCGAGGGCGTCGTCGAGCCGTGGTGCGCCGACTTCGCCTCGTGGGTCCTGCGCGAGGCCGGGGTCCCGCTGCGCAACCCCGCGTCGGGCGGCTGGCGCATCCCGGGCGTCCTCACCCTCACCGATCACCTGCGCGGCACCGGGCGCTTCCGCGAGGCCGGGAGCGGGTACGTGCCCGTCCCCGGTGACCTGCTCGTCTGGGCGAAGGGGTCGATGCCCGGCGAGCACGTCCACTTCCTCGTCACCCGGCGCGGGCACGACGTCGTCACCGTCGGCGGCAACGAGGGCGACGCCATCAAGGTCCGTCACCTCTCGCTCACCCAGCCCGGTCTCGTCGGCTACGGCCTGCCCGGCCGCGGCTAGGGGACGAGCCGCAGCCGCACCGTCTGACCGGGGTCGCACCCGAGGTAGACGTGCTCCTCCGCCGAGGTGTCGTCGCGCACGTATCCCGCGGCGGCCAGCAGGCCGACGAGGTCGCCCTCGGCGCCCCCTGGCCGCAGGGCGGCCTCGAGCTCGACGCCCCTGGTCGACGGCACCGGCACGACCTGCGCGGACCGCTCCCCCAGAACGTGCGCGACGCGAGCGGCGAGCCGGGCACCGCGGTGCTCGTCGGGGCCGTCGTGCGCCGGCTGGTCGTCCCGCGCGGCCGGGGTCCCTGTGCGCAGGTTCTCGGCGAAGGGGGCGAGCCGCTCGCGCCAGAGGCGGTCGACCTGCTCGACGAGCTCCTGCGGGGTGCCGTCGTTGTCGAGCACGACGTCGGCGGCGGCGCGGCGGGCCTCGTCGCCGGCCTGCGAGCGCATCCGGGCGCGCGCGTCCTCCTCGGGCATCCCCCGGTGCTCGACGAGCCGGCGCACGCGCGTCTCCACGGGGGTGTCGACGACGACGACGAGGTGGTACTCGGGCGACATCTGCTTCTCGACGAGCAACGGCATGTCGTGGACGAGCACCGCGGCGCCCGCGCCCGCGGCCTCCTCGCGCAGCCGTGCGGTGCGCTCCCACACGGCGGGGTGGGTGATGCCCTCGAGCGCGCGCAGCGCCTCCGGATCGGCGAAGACGACCCGTCCGAGCGCCGGCCGGTCGAGCTCGCCGTCGGGTCGCAGGACCTGCGGGCCGAAGCGCTCGACGACCGCGGCGAGGGCGGGCTCCCCCTTCGCCACGACGTCGCGGGCCACCTGGTCCGCGTCGACGACGACCGCGCCGAGCTCCGCGAGCCGTCGCGCGACGCTCGACTTGCCCGACCCGATCCCACCGGTGAGTCCCACGTGCAGCATGGCCGCCACTGTAGGCGGGCCCGCGGAGACGACGAAGGGGGCCACGCACCGAGCGGTGCGCGGCCCCCTTCGCACGGGGTGACCTGAGGTCAGTTGCCGGTGAGCTTCTCGCGCAGAGCCGCGAGCGCCTCGTCGGAGGCGAGGGTGCCCCCGGCGGAGCCACCGGAGGACGCCGGGGCGGCCTGGCTGCTCGTGGACGGGGCGCTGTCCGAGGAGTACGAGCTCGTCGACTCGCCCGACTCGGCGGCAGCCGCGTCGTCGGCGGCCGACTTCTCGACCTGGGCGCGGTGCGCCTCCCAACGGGCGTGCGCCTCGGCGTACTGCTTCTCCCAGGCCTCGCGCTGCGTCTCGTAGCCCTCGAGCCACTCGTTGGTCTCCGAGTCGAAGCCCTCGGGGTACTTGTAGTTGCCCTGCTCGTCGTACTCGGCGGCCATGCCGTAGAGCGTCGGGTCGAACTCGGTGAGGTTCGCGCCGTCCTCGTTGGCCTGCTTGAGGCTCAGCGAGATGCGGCGACGCTCGAGGTCGATGTCGATGACCTTGACGAAGATCTCGGCGCCGACCTGGACGACCTGCTCCGGCAGCTCCACGTGGCGCTCGGCCAGCTCGGAGATGTGCACGAGGCCCTCGATGCCGTCCTCGACGCGCACGAACGCACCGAAGGGGACGAGCTTGGTGACCTTGCCCGGGACGACCTGACCGATCGCGTGGGTCCGGGCGAAGTGCTGCCACGGGTCCTCCTGCGTCGCCTTGAGCGACAGGGAGACACGCTCGCGGTCCATGTCGACGTCGAGCACCTCGACGGTGACCTCGTCGCCGACCTCGACGACCTCGCCAGGGTGGTCGATGTGCTTCCAGGACAGCTCGGAGACGTGGACGAGACCGTCGACGCCACCGAGGTCCACGAAGGCACCGAAGTTGACGATCGAGGAGACGACGCCCGTGCGGACCTGGCCCTTCTGCAGCTCCTTGAGGAAGGTGGTGCGCACCTCGGACTGGGTCTGCTCGAGCCACGCACGACGCGAGAGCACGACGTTGTTGCGGTTCTTGTCGAGCTCGATGATCTTGGCCTCGATCTCCTTGCCGACGTACGGCTGGAGGTCGCGGACGCGACGCATCTCGACGAGGGAGGCGGGGAGGAAGCCACGCAGGCCGATGTCGAGGATGAGACCACCCTTGACGACCTCGATGACGGAGCCGGTGACGACGCCGTCCTCCTCCTTGATCTTCTCGATCGTGCCCCAGGCGCGCTCGTACTGCGCACGCTTCTTGGACAGGATGAGACGACCCTCCTTGTCCTCCTTCTGGAGGACCAGGGCCTCGACGGCGTCACCGACGGCGACGACCTCGCCGGGGTCGACGTCGTGCTTGATGCTCAGCTCGCGCGAGGGGATGACGCCCTCGGTCTTGTAGCCGATGTCGAGCAGCACCTCGTCGCGGTCCACCTTGACGATGTGGCCCTCGACGATGTCGCCATCGTTGAAGTCCTTGATCGTGGCGTCGATGGCAGCGAGGAGGTCTTCCTGAGATCCGATGTCGTTGACAGCGATCTCGGGGGCGGTCGCGGGGACCGTGGTGGCAGTCATGTAGTAGGAGCTCCGTTGCGGACAGGTTCGTTGTGCGGACAGGTGGTGCGGGGTGCGCCTGCGGCAGGTGGTGCGTGTGCCACAGTTGCGATGTCCCCGTGGGCTGCGCCGGCGGTCCGAGGAGGATCGGGGCGGAGCACAGGAAAGACCCCTCCATCCTAGCCACACGAGGACCCACCACCAAAAGCCGCCCGAGCGCACGAGGAGAGCGATGACCCACGGCGTCGACCGTCGCCCGTCCGACCCCGACGAGACCTCCGTCGCCAACCGCGGGTGGTGGGACGCCGAGGCCCTCGACTACTACCTCGAGCACGGCGCCTTCCTCGGCGACCGCGACCTCGTGTGGGGCCCCGAGGGCTGGCACGAGCACGAGCTCGGCTGCATCGAGCGCGACCTCGACGGTCTCGACGTCCTCGAGTTCGGCTGCGGCGGAGCGCAGGGCGGGCGCTGGGCCGCCGACCAGGGGGCGCGCGTCGTGTCCACCGACCTGTCGATGGGGATGCTGCGCACGGCGGCGCTCATCGACGCGGCGTCGCCCGACCGACCCCGCCCCCTCCTCGTCCAGTGCCCGGCGGAGCGCCTCCCCTTCGCCGACGAGTCCTTCGACGTCGTCCTCAGCGCGTACGGCGCGACCCCCTTCGTCGCCGACAGCCAAGCCCTCGTCGACGAGCTCGCGCGGGTCCTGCGCCCCGGCGGCCGGCTGGCCTTCTCCACGAGCCACCCCGTGCGGTGGGCCTTCCCCGACGTCCCCGGCCCGGAGGGGCTGGTCGCGCACGGCTCCTACTTCGACCGCACGCCGTACGTCGAGAGCGACGACCTCGGCGAGGTGAGCTACGTCGAGCACCACCGCACCGTCGGCGACCGCGTCCGTGAGGTCATCAGCGCCGGGCTGACCCTCGTCGACCTCGTCGAGCCGGAGTGGCCGGCGCGCAACACGCAGACGTGGGGCGGCTGGTCGCCCCTGCGCGGCGAGCACCTGCCGGGCACGCTCGTCGTCGTCGCCGACAAGCCGCTCTAGGACCGACCGGGTCAGTGGCCCGAGAGGATGTGCTCGGTGTCGTCGGGCGTGAGCGGCGGCAGGTCGAGGCCGTGGGCGGCCTCCTGGCGGAACCACTCGATGGTGCGCTGCAGCGCGTCCTCGATCTCGACCCGCGGCTGCCAGCCGAGGAGCTCGACAGCGAGGGTCGTGTCGGGCTGGCGCACGGTGGGGTCGTCGACGGGTCGGGCGATGTGCTCGACGCTCGAGCTCGAGCCGGTGAGCTCGATGACCCAGCGCGCCAGGGCGAGCATCGAGATTTCGTGCGGGTTGCCGATGTTGACCGGACCGGCATGCCCTGAGTCCGCCATCGCGAGGATGCCGTCGACGAGGTCGTCGACGTAGCAGATGGAGCGGGTCTGGCTGCCGTCCCCGGCGACGGTCACCGGCTCGCCGGCGAGGGCCTGACGGATGAAGTTGGGGATGGCCCGACCGTCGTTGGGCCGCATCCGGGGACCGAAGGTGTTGAAGATCCGCACGATCCCCGTGTCGACCCCGTGGGTCGTGCGGTACGCGAGCGTGATCGCCTCGGCGAAGCGCTTGGCCTCGTCGTACACCCCGCGGGGCCCGACGGGGTTGACGTTGCCCCAGTAGCTCTCCGGCTGGGGGTGCACCGCCGGGTCGCCGTAGACCTCGGAGGTCGACGCGAGCACGAAGCGGGCGCCGGTGCGCTGGGCGAGGTCAAGCGCGTGGAGCGTCCCGATCGAGCCCACCGTGAGCGTCTCGATCGGCAGCTTGAGGTAGTCGACCGGGCTTGCCGGCGACGCGAAGTGCAGGACGAGGTCGACCTCGCCGGCCACGTCGATGTCGTCGGTGACGTCGACCTCGACGACCTCGAGGCGCGGGTCGTGCGCGAGGTGGGCGAGGTTGGCCGCCGACCCCGTGACGAAGTTGTCGAGGCAGACGACCGAGTCACCGCGTGCGAGCAGCCGCTCGCACAGGTGGGAGCCGAGGAACCCGGCGCCACCCGTGACGACGACCCGCACGTCAGCCGTCGCGCCGCAGGTCCGAGCGCCGCACGGTGTCCTGGTCGGGGTCGACCGGCGCGGGGGCGTCCCCGTGGGCCGGGCTGTCGTAGTAGGCCGGGGTGCCGGCGTAGGCGGGCTGCGCATGGGCGGCGTCCTCGCGGCGGCGACGTCCGAGGACGAGCGAGAGGAGCACGCCGGCGAGGAGCAGCAGCACCCCGAGGACGATCATCGCGTAGGACGCCGGGCCGTTGACGGCGGCGAGGAGCGCGCCCTTGGACTTGTACTCCTCGACGTTGGCGTCGACCGTCTCCTGGGTGAAGCGCGACGTCGTGTCGAGCGCGTCGAGCGTCTCGGCACCCGGGGCGCGGAACTCCTGGTGCTGCTCCTCGACGCGGTCGATGATGACGCCGGTCGCGGGCTGGACGTAGAAGGTGCGCTTGTTCGAGTAGTAGCGGTCGGCCTGGATCGGGCCGGCGTCCTTGAGGCCCAGCGCGTAGTCGGGCAGCTCGCGGGTGGCGTACTTCGTCAGCGGCACGTCGGTCGTGAACTTGTAGACGCCCATGCCCTGCACCTCGTCCTCGCCCTCGTACTTCACGGGGTAGGCCGCCTTGGTGTTGCCGTCCCACCAGCGGTAGGTGTCGACCGGCTGGGTGTCGAAGGGGAACTTCACGACGAGGCCCTCGTGGGTCACCTGGGTGCCGTCGACGTTCTCCTCGCAGCAGTTGATCGCCTCGCCGGTGGTCCGGTCGAAGGCGACGCGCTCCGTGCTCGCGGACATCGGGTAGTTGTCGTCGTTGTTGTCCGACTTCTGCCCGAGCTCCCACACCGCGACCTTGCGCCCGGTCTGCTCCGAGGCGTCCTCGGAGGCCTGCGGGTCGCCGATGACGGTGGAGATCGTCGTCAGCTTGCCCGTGGCGGGCTTGACGTTGTCGGCGTCGAAGAAGCTCGCGTCGTCGTCGACGACGACGGCCTGCGTGTTCATGTCGAGGGGGACGACGGCCAGGCGCGGGTAGGCCACGAACTTGAGCAGCAGACCCATCGTCAGCAGGAATGCACCGAGCCCGATGACCACTGCCGGAAGAACCTTGCGCACGTGTGAACCCTCCTTGGTCCGCCAGCAAAACCTACCGGACAGTAGCACTGAGATCGCGCGGCCCGGAACCTGCGCACAGCGTAGGGGACGTCACACCGCCGCACCGGTCGTCGGCGCGGTGCGCCGCCCGCGGGATCAGCCGTCGCGCCCGCCGAGGAGGTCGGTGACGACGTCGAGCAGCGACGGGGCCGCGCCTCCCGGCCCGACCCGACGGGCCGGGACGCCGGCGGCGCGCGCCGCGGCGAGGTCGGAGCAGCTGTCGCCGACGAGGACGCTGCGCTCGCGCGCGGCCCACGGGGCGCGCCGGAAGGCCTCGTCGAGCAGACCCGGCGCGGGCTTGCGGCACCCGCACTCCCCCGCCGCGTGCACGCACGACAGGACGGCGTCGAGCGCGGCGCCCTCCGCGGCCAGCCCATTCTCGAGACGCCCGTGGACGGCGTCGAGGTCGGCGAGCGTCATCAGCCCGCGCGAGACGCCGCGCTGGTTGGTGACCACGACGACCCGGCAGCCCGCGGCACGCAGCCGCCCCACGGCCGCCGCCGCGCCGGGCAGCAGGCGCAGCCCGCCGGGCTCCCTCACGTAGTCGTCGACGACCTGGACGTTGAGCGTCCCGTCACGGTCGAGGAGCACGAGGTCGAAGGGGGCGCCCTCCCCCGCCGGCGGGATCGGCGGCCCGTCGGCCGGGTGCGGGCCGGTCACGGACAGCGCGTCCCCGCCTCGTCGGCGAGGACCTCGTCGACCGCCTCGCACCACGCGTGGGCCCACAGCATGTGGACCTCCTGGATGCGCGGGGTCTCGTCCGAGGGCACGACGAGCGTGTGCTCGGCCAGCCCGCGGCGGCCCTCGCCCCGCTCCCCGACCATGAGGACCGTGCGCAGGCCGCGGGCGTGGGCCTCCTCGACGGCGAGCAGGACGTTCGGGCTCGCTCCCGAGGTCGACATCGCGAGCAGCACGTCGCCCTCGCGGCCGAAGGCCTGCACCCCGCGCAGGAAGACTTGCTCGAAGCCGTAGTCGTTGCCGATCGCGGTGAGCGAGCTGTGCGACTCGGCGAGCGAGATCGCCGGGAGCGGGTGGCGGTCGTGGACGCACTTGCCGAGGAACTCCGCGGCGACGTGGCTGGCGATGGCCGCCGAGCCGCCGTTGCCGGCGACGAGGAGGGTCCGGCCCTCGTGCAGCGCCTCGACGACGACCGAGCCGGCCGCCTCGACCTGGGCGACGAGCGCGGGCTCGGCGAGGTCTCGGGCGAGGCGGGACCAGGCGAGCGTCCCGGCCCGCAGCCGGGCGGCGACGACGTCGGCGCTCATCGCCGGCCCCGCCACGTCGTCACGCCGTGCTGGGTGAAGGTGAACTCCGAGACCGAGAGCCCCATGCCGATGAGGGTGTCGGCGACGATGTGCCGCCGCTCGAACTCGCAGATGAAGATCATGTGCCCACCCCCGCCGGCGCCGGTCACCTTGCCGCCGAGCGCGCCGACCTCGAGCGCCCTCTCGACCGCCTCGGAGATGAGAGGCGTCGCGATGCGCGTCGACATCCGCTGCTTCTCGCGCCAGGCCTCGCCGAGGAGGCGGCCCACCTCGTCGACCCGGCCGCGCAGCAGGGCGATCTTCATCGCGTCGGCGAGGTCGCGCTGGGCGCGCAGCCCGGCGACCGCCTCGTGCTCGCCGCTCTCGTAGCGCGTCACCTGGTCCTCGATGATGTGGTCGCTCACGCGGGTGCGACCCGTGTAGGCGAGGAGCATGTTGTGCTCGAGCTCGTGCACCGTGTCGGCCTGGACGCGCAGCGGGTTGACGACGACGTCGCCCTCGCCGCGGAACTCCATGAAGTTGAAGCCGCCGAAGGCTGCCGCGTACTGGTCCTGGTAGCCCCCGGGGATGCCGAGGTCGTCGCGCTCGAGCCGGTAGGCCAGGGCGGCGATCTCGTAGGGGTCGAGGTGGATGCCGCAGTGGCGCGCGACGAGGTCGATCACGGCGACCATGACCGCGCTCGAGCTCCCCAGACCGGAGCCGGGCGGGGCGTTCGTGTGCAGGAAGAGGTCGAAGCCCTGGGACTCCATCGCCCCGTCGAAGGCCATGATCCGGCTGATCGCGGCCTTGGGCAGGTCGAGCTGCCCGTCGAAGACCACCGGCCCGCCGACCTCGTAGCCGATGGAGGTGCCGTAGTCGTGGGACTCGACGGTGATCCGGCCGTCCGATCGCGGCCGCAGCGTCGCGTAGGCATAGCTGCTGATCGTCGCGGAGAGGACCGCTCCCCCTTCGCGCTCGGGGAAGGGGGAGACGTCGGTGCCGCCTCCGGCGAAGGAGACGCGAAGGGGGGCGCGGGCGCGCAGCACCGGCCGGACCGCATCCATGACGTCCCTCTCTCGTAGTCCACACTGGCTCGTGACTACCGAAGAGTAGGTGAGGACGACGGGGTGGTGGGACACGTGCAGCGGCATCGGGTGGTGACCTTGGACGCGCTGCGCGGCGTCGGCGCCCTGCTCGTCCTCGTCTCGCACGTGGGCTTCTGGTCGGGCGCGTCCCGCGACGGCGTGCTCGGGGCGCTCGCCGCCCGCGGCGACAGCGGGGTCGCGCTCTTCTTCGCGATCTCCGCCTACCTCCTGGGGCGCCCCGCGCTCGCCCGGGCGCTGGCCGACGACCCGCCCCCCGCTCGGATCGCGCGCTACGCCCGCCACCGGGCCGTGCGGATCCTGCCGGCCTACCTGCTCGTCCTCGCGGCCGTGGTCCTCGCCGCGCTCGTCATCGGCGGTCGTGCCGCCGACCCGGTGTCGGTGCGCACGGTGCTCGTGCACCTCGTCGTCGGGCAGGGCCTCCTCGGCCCGACCCTCCAGTCCTTCACCCAGACGTGGTCGTTGACGACCGAGGTGTGCTTCTACGTGCTCCTCCCCCTCGCGGCGGGCGCCCTCGGCGTCCTCCTGCGCCGCCTGCCCGCCGCGGCGCGCGGGCGGGCCGTCCTCTGCGGCGTCCTCGTCCTCGCCCTCGTCGGCCTCGCCGTCCAGGCCCTGGCCGCCTCGGCCCCCGGCGCCGGGTGGTCCGGGCCGCTCGCGACGTCGGTCGTCGGGCACGCGGCGTGGTTCGCCGTCGGGCTGGTGGCCGCGGTCGTCTCGCTCGACGCCGCAGCCCTGCCCGCCCGCTGGGGCGCGCTGCGCGAGACGGTCGCGACGAGCCCCGGCACGCTCCTGCTCACGGCCGGTCTCGTCCTGCTCGTCGCGTGCACCCCGCTCGCCGGTCCCCGTGACCTCGTCGCGCCGTCGCCGGCCGAGGCGGTGGCCAAGGAGCTGCTCTACGCGGTGCTCGCCGCGCTGCTCCTCGCGGCCGCGCTCGCGAGGGGCGTCGACGAGCGCGTCCGCGCGTCCCCCGCAGCCGGGGCCGCCCGCTGGGCCGGCGACCTGTCGTACGGCGTCTTCCTGTGGCACGTCCTCGTGCTGCAGGTGCTCTTCACCACGCTCTCGCTGCCGCTCTTCGCCGTCCCCGCGGGGTGGTTGCTCGTCGCGGTGCTCGTCATCAGCCTCGGGCTCGCCGCGCTCACCTGGGTGGGGGTGGAGCGTCCGGCCCTGCGGCGTCTGCGGCAGGAGCCGGTCGGGTCGTCCGCGGGCGCAGCAGCCCCGCGCTGACGAGCCCGAGCACGGCGCTGCCGAGGAGCTGGGCGGCGAGCGCGCCGAGGGACTGCCGCTCGGCGACCCCGAGCACGGCCAGGGCCACCCCCGCGACGCCGAGGAGGGTGACGACGGCGGCGCTGCGCGTCCGCGCGGGCACGAGCGAGGCGGCCGCCGCCGCGAGCAGTCCGAGAGGCCCGGCGACGAGGAGCCCGACGAGGGCGGCGAGCAGCGGTGCCGCCCACACCGGCGCGGGTCCCGCGGTGATGGGCTCGTCGGCTACGCGTCGGCCCGTGTCGGGCCCGGCGACCGAGACGGGCGCCGCCGCGGCCGAGACGGACCGGCGACGCCCGCCGAGCAGGCTCGCCGCCCCGGCGAGGAGCGCGACGACCGCGAGCAGCCCGCCGACCGCGAGCCCGGCCCGGTGGGTCGTCGACGGCACGAAGTCCACCCGGACGGCGCCGGCCTCCCCTGCCGGCACGACGAAGCCCTGGCGCCACCCGTCCACCGTCACCGGGCGCAGCACCCGCCCCTCGGCGTCGGTCGCTCGCCACCCTCGGTTGGCGCCCTGGTCGGTCGTCAGGACGCTGTCACCGCCTGCGCCGAGGGTGATCGTCCGGTCCTCGGCCTCGCCGCTCACGCCCTCGACGGCGCGGCCCGGCGTCGGCGTGGTGCCGGGCTGGGCCCCGGGGGTGCGCAGGAGCACCCGCTCGGGCACGAAGGCCTCGCCGGCGACGGCCTCGAGGGCGATGCCCTCCGGGCGCGCGACGGGCGCCGCTGCCGTGCAGGTCCGGGCGGGCAGGACCGTCCCGGCGATCAGCTGGTCCGGGCTCGCCGTCACCTCGAGGTCGACGGCCGCGCCGTCCACGCGCACGCGACCGGCCTGCCCGCACGCCGTCGTCACCGGTCCCGCCGCGGTGCGGGCCGGACCGACGAGCTCGACCTCCGGCGCCACCCACTCGCCGGACCGCTCGAAGACGAGCTCGACGCGCCGCGTCGTGCCCGCCGGCACGTCGAGAGCCCCGGCCTGCGCGGGCACGAGCCACGCGCCGGTGTCGGTGGTGACACGCACGAGGCCGCCCAGACGTGCTCCGAGCCTGATCTGGCTCACCGGCTGGGCCGAGCCGAGGTCGACGACCAGGCGGGGCCGGTCCTCACCCGGGTCGGGCTGCCACCGCGTCTGCGGGTCGCCGTCGAGTGCCGCCCCCGGCCTGGAGCGCAGCGACGCGCCGACGTCGTCCTGGTCGCCGCGCGTGCTGCCCGCGAGGTCCCACCCGCGGTCGAGGAGGTGCTCGAGGGCCGCACCGGGGCGCGGGCGCAGCCAGGCCGTCACCGCGAGATCGCCGTCGAGGCCGGAGACGCTGCGCCGCAGGCTCGCCGGGTCCTCGCCCTGGGCGGTCGACGCGTCTGCCCGAGGGTCCCGGGTGAGCAGCGCGGCCTCGGCCCCGGGCGCGGCGGGCAGGGTGAGCGCGGTCCCCGCGCGCCGGGTCCACGGGTAGGTGGGCGTCGCACCGAGGTCGACCTCGCTCAGCCCGACGACGGAGCTGCCCGCGGCTCGCTGCGGCGCGATCTCGACGCGCTGCCCGCCGGAGGGCACCGTGAGGGTGACCCGCCGGCCGGTCGCGGGCACGGCCACGTCGTCGCGGTAGCCCGCAGCGCTCCCGCCGGTGATGCTCACCGCGAGCCGTGCGGGCCGCGCGGGGCCGTCGGGCACCGTGACGACGACGGGGGTCGCGCCCCCGTCGAGAGGGCGGTCGGGCTCGAGCACGACGCGGGGGTCGGGGTCGTCCGGGTCGCTGACCCAGGTCGTCGTGAGGTCGCCGTCGACGAGGGCTCCCGGGCCCGCCGAGGCCGGGGCGCGGGCCCCGGCGAAGGGGTCGGCGCCCGTCGAGCTGACCTCGACGGAGCGGTACCCGGGCCAGGTCCGCGTCGTCGCCCGGCCGAGGACGTCGCCGGGGGGCAGGGCCCGGGCCCCGGTCGTCCCCGGCCGGGGGTCGTCCTGGGCGACGGTCGGGGAGGTCGCGGAGGCCACGGGTCGCCCGGCGTTGTAGAGCTGCCACCGCAGGGTGTCGGTGACCACCTGCGGGTCCCGGCCCAGCGGCCCGGCGTCGCCAGCGAGCACGACCGGCGCACCGGGGCGGACGACGCCGGTGGCCTCGAGGTCGAGCACGCCCTCGGGCGAGGCGGCGGCCACGGTGACCGCGCCCACGGGGTCGCTGCGCACCCCCTCCGTCACCGCCGGGTCGGGGTCGACCGCCCACTGGGTGAGGGCGGTGCGACCGGCCCCTCGGGTGCGCACGTGCTCGATCCCCGGGCTCGCGACGAGCGCGGCCTCCATGGCGAAGGGGTCGGACGTCGGCTCGTCGGGTGCGCCGTCGTAGCGCAGGACGACCCGGCTCACCCCGAGCCGGCGCAGCGCCGACGCGAGCTCGGGCTGGGCCCGCCCGGAGGACGCGAGGCGGTCGACCCGGTCGACGAGGCGGGTCGACCCGGGGTGGCCGAGCGGCGCGGCCGCCCGGACGAGGACCGGGCTCTCGGCGAGCGCGCTGAGCGGCTCGTCGTTCGTGCGTCCCCAGGACAGGTGGGCCATCCGGGCCGAGGGCAGGACGAGGGTGCTCCCCCCGTCGCGCTGCGCGGCGCGGTCGAGGTCGCCCGCCGTCTGGCGCACCTCGAGCGGGATGCGCTCGTACCCCCAGGCGTCGGCCACCCGCCCCTGCCACACCGGCAGCACCGACCCGACGACGGCCAGGGTGAGCGCGACCGCGCCGGCCTGGCGCAGGACCCGCCGGCCCGGGACCGGCGAGCCGACCCGGGCGGCGAGGAGCGCCGCGCCGAGCGCGAGCGGGAGGCGGACGAGCAGGTCGGCCTTGTGGACGTTGCGCAGCGGCGCCGCCGGTCCGTCGAGCAGGTCCTGCACGAGCGGCGCGAGGGGTCCCGAGGCGGTGCCCGTGCGACCGATCGCCATGACGACGACGCCGAGGAGCAGGCACACGAGCGCCCACCGACGCGAGGCAGCGGCGACGGGGTCGCGGTCCGGCGCGACGTCGCGGTCTGCCTCGCGTCCGACGTCCGGCGCGGCCCGGTGGGCGAGCAGCCCGGCGAGCGCGAGCCCGGCGAGCACGCACGTGGCGACGACGGCCACGGCGCTCTGCGCGAGGACCCAGCCCGACTGCCACACCGGGTGGTCGGCGTCGGTGAGGATGTAGGCCAGCCAGTGGTCCGCTCCGCGCAGCACGTTGACGACGCCGGTCACCCCGGTCGTCGTCGCCGCGAGCTCGATGTAGTCCAGGAAGGGGTAGGAGTACCGGCCGAGCACGAGCAGCGGGGCGAGCCACCAGGCGGACCCGACGAGCACGGCGAGCAGCCACAGCCCGACGGCCCGCCGCCGGGTGCGACCTCGCGCGGCGGCGAGGACCCACAGCGCTGCCGGGGCGAGGGCGAAGAGGTCGACCGTCGCGTTGACCCCGCCGAGGCAGACCGTGAGCGCCGAGGTGAGCACCGCCGAGCGACGCAGCTCGGGCCACCCCGCGGCCGGGTCGGCGAGGGGCAGCACGACGAGGACCAGCCAGGGGGCGAGCGCGTAGGGCCACAGCTCGACCGAGCTCTCCGAGAGCATGGTGAGCACCCGGGGCGAGAGCGCGTAGAGCGCACCCCCGAGCAGGGCCGGCACCGTGCCGGGGACGCCGAGGCGACGCAGCAGGCGCTCGGCGCCGAGGACGGCGACGACGAGCACGAGCGCCCACCACACCCGTTGCACCCCCCAGGCGGGCATCCCCAGGCTCGTGAGCACCCCGTGCACCGGCCCCATGGGGAAGAGGTAGCCGTACGCCTGGTTCTGCAGCTCGCCGACGCCGTTGTGGGTGCTCCACGCGTGGGTGGAGCGCTCGAGGTAGCGCCACGGCGAGACGGTGAGATCGAGCTTCGTGTCCGGTTGCACCCGCCCCGGGGCGACGAGCCACGGCAGGAGCGCGAGCCCGGCGACGACGAGCAGGCGCTGCCACCGGGCGCGCAGCACCGCGACGCGCTCGTCGTGGGCGGCGCTCATCGCCGGCGCAGGACGAGCAGGAGGTTCCACGTGAGCACCTCGCGCAGCCCCGGGACGCGCAGGAGGTGACGGGCCGCGTCGGGCAGGTAGCGC
This sequence comes from Janibacter sp. UYMM211, assembly GCF_040547045.1. Classification (NCBI taxonomy): domain Bacteria; kingdom Bacillati; phylum Actinomycetota; class Actinomycetes; order Micrococcales; family Intrasporangiaceae; genus Janibacter; species Janibacter sp. UYMM211. The sequence goes on from NZ_JBEPOY010000003.1 coordinate 295,736, forward strand.
GGGCGGGCCACGAGGACCTCGGCGCCGCTCGCGCGCGCCCACCGCAGTCCGTCGGCGACGCTCACCCGGTGCAGGGTCTCGCCCACCCTGTTCTTCGGCGGGTGGCCGTGGCGCCGGGCGTAGCGGCGGACGGCGCGCTCCCCGCCGAGCCAGTGCCACGGCGAGGTCTCGTGACCGCCCCACGGGGACAGCCAGTTCGTGTAGCTGAGGAGGACCACCCCGCCCGGCCGGGTGACCCGCAGCATCTCGTCGGCCACCCCGCGCGGGTCGCGCACGTGCTCCCAGACGTTGGAGGAGAAGACGACGTCGACGCTGCCGTCGGCGAGCGGCAGCCGGGACGCGTCGCCCACGACGCCCCCGTCGCGCACCGAGGCCACCGTCGGGTCGTGGTCGAGCGGGACGTAGCGGGCGCCCGCCTCGCGGAAGACCCGCGCGAAGTCGGCCGGGCCCGCGCCGACGTCGACGAGGCTCGCGCCGTCGAGGTCGACCCACTCGGCGAGCAGGTCGCGCGAGTCGTGCGCGAGAGCGGAGTAGAAGGCGTCGGGCTCGCTCTGCTCGAGCAGGAAGACGCGGAAGAGCCGCACCGAGCGGCGCAGGCCGCGCCGGGGCACGGGTCGCCGCACGTCGTCGCTCACGGCGCCATCATCACGCAGGCGCGTGTGCCACGAGCTGCAGGGTCGGGCGCAGCGCCGGGCGCGCCAGCCGGGCGACGACGACGGCCGGCACGCTCGCCACCGACGCCGCGAGCACCGGGCGCGAGGCCAGGACGCCACCGGGCGCCGGCCGCCCCCGGCGTCGGGCCAGGCTCGCGACGTCGACGCTCAGGCTGTCGAGGACCGGGCGGCGCACCTCGACGTCGACGAGGCCGGCGTCATGAGCGGCCCGGGCGAGCGAGCGCGCCGTGAAGAAGCGGACGTGGGTGGGGTCCTCGAGCATCCACCAGTGCTCGCCGTGCAGGCGCAGACCGCTCGAGTCGCCGGCAGGGGTGATGAGGCTGAGCGTGCCGCCGGGTCGCAGCAGGGCGCGGGCCGTGGCGAAGGTCGCCGCCGGGTCGGCGACGTGCTCGACGACATGGATGCCGTAGACGAGGTCGTGCCGGCCGAGGTCCTCGCCGACGAGATCCTCGACACCGCCGCGGTGCAGGCGTCCGCGGCGCGCCACCTCCGGGTCGACGTCGACCCCCAGCTGGTCGGGGTCGACGCCGGCGACCTGGGCGCCGTCGTCGAGGAAGCGGCGCAGCAGGTGCCCGGCGCCGTGGCCGATCTCGAAGACCGACGCGGGGACGCCGCCGCGCACGAGCAGCCGGTAGGTGAGGTCGAGACGGACCCGGTCGAGGGTGGCCTCCCCGCCGTAGGCCAGATCGCGGTGGGTCGCCGGGCAGTGCTCGAGGTCGCGCTCGAGATGACCGCACTCCTCGCACCGCCACAGGACCTGGTCGCGGCCGATCGCCCAGCCCCGGCTCCACGAGCGGCAGATCTCACACGCCCGCGACCGCCCTTCGCCTACCGTCCGGTAACCCACGGGGTTACCCTAACCGTCGCACCGGGGGCGCCCCGGTGGCCGAACGGGAGGACGAGGGCCAGGTGGCACGACGGAGCTCGACGACGAGCCGCGCCGACGGGGCGCTGCGCATCCTCTACCTGTCGTGGCGCGACCGGGAGAACCCCGAGGCCGGGGGCGCGGAGACATTCACCGAGCGCACCTCCGAGGTCCTCACGGCGCAGGGCCACGAGGTCGTCATCCACACCGCTCGCTTCCCCGGGGCCCGACGCGAGGACCGCCACGGCGACGTCGTCGTGCGCCGCCGCGGGGGCCGTTTCACCTGCTACCTCCACGGGCTGTGGCACGTCCTGCGCCACGGTCACGAGTACGACGTCGTCCTCGACGTGCAGAACGGCGTGCCCTTCTGGTCACCGCTCGTCTCGCCCGTCCCGGTCATCGACGTCGTCCACCACGTCCACAAGGACCAGTGGTCGGCGGTCTTCGGCCCCCGGCTGGCCCGGCTCGGCTGGGCGCTCGAGTCTCGCCTGGCCCCCCGGGTCTACCGGCGCAGCCGCTACGTCACCGTCTCGCGCTCGACCCGTGACGAGCTCGTCGGTCTCGGCGTCGACCGCGAGCGGGTCGACCTCGTGTACTCGGGCAACGACCGACCCGCGGACCTCGACACCTACGCCGCGCTCCCCCGCACCCCGGAGCCGAGCCTGCTCTTCCTCGGCCGCCTCGTGCCGCACAAGCACGTCGAGCAGGCCGTCGACCTCCTCGCCGAGCTCGAGGTCGACCACCCCGGTCTCGTGCTCCACGTCGTCGGCGACGGCTACTGGGCCGACGAGATCGTCGCGCACGCCCGAGAGCGCGGGGTCGCCGACCGGGTGCGGATGCACGGCTTCGTCAGCGAGGAGGACAAGCACCGGCTGCTCGCGACCTCCTGGGTCGTCGTCATGCCCTCGCACAAGGAGGGCTGGGGCCTGACGATCGTCGAGGCCGGGCTGCACGGCACGCCCGCGGTCGCGTACTCCTTCGCCGGCGGGCCGAGCGAGTCGATGGTCCACGGCCGCACCGGCCTGCTCGCGGACAACCGGGCCCAGCTCGAGGAGCACGTGCGCACCCTGCTCGACGACCCGTGCCTGCGCGAGGACCTCGGTCGGGCGGCGCGCACCTACGCCGCGTCCTTCGACTGGCACCGCACCGGGCTGCGCCTCGAGCACGTCATCGCCTCGGTCCTCGGGCTGGCCCCGCGCCACCAGGACGACGTCATCGACCTCGACGCCCTCCTCGCGCCCCGTGACGCGGCGCTGGAGCACCGTCTGCCCGAGCCGGAGCCGCTGCGGGCCTGACCGCCGGGCACGACGAAGGGGGAGGACCGGCCCGGTCCTCCCCCTTCGTGATGCGTGGGGCTCAGCTGTCGTACGAGATCAGCCGGGTGTGCTCCTGCGGCGTCTGGGCGCTGCTCTGGACCTGGACGATCGAGAAGATCGCGACGGCGGCGAGCAACGCGCCGATGACAGCGCCGGCGACGTTGTAGGCGACCTTGTTGTCGTTGTTCACTGCACGTCCTCTCGTGGGTTCCGGCGTCAGTGTAGCCGTGGCGTCGCGCCCGCGAGGGCGATGCTCGTCACGATGTTACCCGCGCGTCGCGTCGTCCGCGCGACGCCGTGCGGGCACCCGCCGGTGCGCCCGGGCCGCGCCGACGAGGACGACGAGCGACCCGAGACCGGCCAGGGCGAGGCCGACCGGCGCATCACGTCGCGGCGCGACCGGGGTCGGCCCGAGATCGGTGAGGGTGAGCCCGCCCTCGCGCACGACGACGGCTCCGCCGAGGTCGGTGCTCGTCGTGGGGTCGCCGGGCTGGCTCGCGTCGAGCAGGACGTAGCGCACGCCGAGCGCACGCAGCCGCTCGCGCTGCTCGGCCGCGGGGGCGTCGCCGCGGAGCAGCTCGCCGACCTCGGCCGCCCGCGGGTCCTCCCCGACCACCCGTCTCCCGGACACGGGCAGGTCGTCGCTGCGCACGACGTCCCGCCGCACGAGCCGGTCCCACGGGTCGAGCACGACCCGACCTGCGTCCCAGGGGTAGGCCCGGTAGGTGCTCCACGGCAGGACGAGGACGGCGCCCTGCCCGGGTGCGTCGTCGACGGCGGCCGCGGCCGAGACGTACGCGGCCGGGTAGTCGACGCTCCCCCAGGCGCCCGCGCTCCCGAGGGCGAGACCCGGCAGCGTCGCGACCGGCCACACGACCGCGGCGACGACGAGGACGACGCCGGCCCGTGCTCGCACGAGGCCGTCGACGACGGCGCCCGCGGCGACGGCCAGGAGCAGGACGGCGGGGGCGAGGAGCTTCTGCGAGTCGCGGAGCAGGCCGGCGCCGGGCACGTGCTCGACGAGCGCCGTCGTCAGGGCGGCACCGGGCCCGGTGGCCGGGACCACGGCGAGGACCAGCGCGAGCAGGCCGACGAGGGCCGCCGAGCGACGGCGGGGGTCGGCCCACCACGACCGCCGCGCGAGGGCGGCGACGAGCACGGCGAGGGTGAGCAGGAGGGCGACCCCGGAGACGAGCACCTCGGTGCGCTCGACCGGCCACGACGGCTCGTGCCAGATGCCGCCGCCGAGCAGGGCTGAGCCGAGGAGACCGAAGGGGGTGTCGGCGGCCGTCGCGAAGGCCTCGACCCCGGAGGGGTCGGCGCTCCACGGGGCCGCGGTGAGGAAGGGCCACCACCACGCGGCGGAGACCACGAGGCTCACCACCGCGACGACGGCGAGGCCGCGCGCCCGGTCTCGTCGTCCGGTGCCGGCCGCGACGACGGCGACCGCCGCGACGAGCGCGGCGAGCAGGGTGGTGGTCGACCCGCCGAGCCCGGCGAGCACGAGGAGGACGGGCAGCGCCCAGCGCTCGCGCGCCGGGCCGTCCGCGCGGGCCCGCACGTGGGCCACGGCTGCGCCCAGCACCCACGGGAGCAGGGCGAGGCCGGCGACGTAGACCCAGTGCCCGATGGCCAGCCGCTCGGCCACCCACGGGTTCCACGTCATGAGCGCGGCGGCGGCGACGCTGCCCGGCCGGGTCGTCGCGAGACGCCCCGCACCGGCGCCGGCGACGACGAAGGACCCGAGCAGGACGACCTTCTGCACCACCCAGCCGGGCACGAGCGTCGAGACGAGCGCGACGACGAGATCGCTCGGGACCGCGCGCGGGACCGAGCCGTCCACCCCCAGCGTGCGCGCCGACAGCGGCAGCTGCGGGGTGAAGACCATGTCGTAGTGCAGCGTGTACCCGGGGGCCAGGGCCGGCCCGAGCGCCAGCACCCCGAGGACGAGGCCGACGAGGGCCCCGAGGCGGGCGCCGCGCAGCGTGCTCACGAGCGGTGCAGCGCCTCGACCTCGGCGAAGGCCTCGCCCATCGCCGCGCACTGGGTCGGCAGGTCGTGCTCGGCGAGCATCCGGGCGCGGTTGAGCGCCCCGACCTCGGCTCGCCGGGCGGGGTCCTCGAGCCATCCGACGAGCGCGTCGGCGATCGCCTCGACGGAGTCCTCGACGAGCGAGTTCGGGGCGTGGACCGCCTCGTCGTTCGTGCCGCACGCCGTCGTGACGACGGGCAGCCCGCTCGCCTGGGCCTCGAGGTAGGCCAGCCCGAGCTGCTCGGTCCACTTCCACGTCGGGCGCGGTGCGGTGACGAAGACCGCGGCCGAGCGCAGCAGGGCCGCGACGCCAGGCGCGTCCAGGGTGCCCATGTGCTCGACCCCCGAGCCGGGTCGCGCGGCCGCCTGGTGGACGAGGTGCTCGAGCGGGCCGCGGCCGGCGACGAGGAGCCGGGCGTCGGGCACCCGCGCCCGCACGACCCGCATCGCCTCGAGCACCCGGTCGATGCCCTTGTTCGCCGCGAGCGGCGAGGCGAAGACGACGATGGGCTCGCTCACGGGCTGCTCGGCGGGCACGAAGAGGTCGGTGTCGACGCCGGGCTTGACCACCCGGATGAGCTCGTCGTCGAAGCCGCGCGCGAGGAGGTGGTCTCGCGCCGCGTCGACCATGCACAGGAGCAGGTCGGCGTCACGACAGCTCTCGAGGGCCTGCCGGTAGGGCGGCACCCGGTACAACGGCTGGTCGGGCAGGTTCTCCCACGTGATGACGGCCTGGAGGGGGTGGGCCCCGCGGGCCCGGGCCCGCCGACGCCACGCCGAGGCCTGGCCGGTGACGAGCGAGCACAGCTCGAGCGAGGTCACCCAGTCGTGGTCCTCGGCGCGCTGCTCGTCGAGCCCGCGGACCCAGGCGAGCGCGCCGGCCTCGACGAAGCGGCGCACCGGGCGCACGTAGGTGCTCGGCACCCAGGTGATGTCGCCGACCGGCTCCTGCTGGGCGAGCGCGGTGACGTGCGTGCCGGGCATGCGCGACATCCAGTACAGCTCGCGCCGGGCCCGCTGGTCGGGCAGCGAGACCCACAGGAGGCGACGGGTCACCCCTTCGTCCCCCGCGCCCGGTCGGCCCGCCCGCGGCGGGCGCCGAGGGCGTATCCGACGACCTCGAGCGATCGCATCGCGACCATCCCGGCGGCGTGCCCGGGGTCGCGCAGCAGCCGGCGGTGGTTGCGGGCGTACGAGCGCAGGACGGCGCGGCCCTGCGCCGAGACCGCGCCCTCGTGCTGCGCGGCGAAGGCGGGGATGCTGCGGCCGTAGTAGTAGCGCTTGCGCAGGACGTCGGCGATCGTCAGCCGCCCCTCGTCGTGGTCGATGATCACCGGGGCGAGCTCGATGTGGCGACCTGCGTCGCGCAGCCGCATCCGCAGGTCGGCGTCCTCCGGGCCGGACATCGACAGGTCGAAGCCCGCGTCGCCGAGGAGCAGCTCGCGACGCACGAGACGCGGGTTGTGCAGCCACGGGTCGTCGAGGTAGCACTCGCGCTCCAGCGCGCGGCAGGCCGTCCAGAAGCCCTCGCCGACGGTGCGCTCGGGCAGCGCGACGGCCGACGCACCGGTCGCCAGGGCGGTGTCGACGGCGATGTCGATCGTGCGCGCCGGCAGGACCATGTCGCTGTCGAGCCAGAGCACCCACTCGCCGCGGGCCGCCGCGATCCCGGTGTTGCGCTGCGCGCTGCGCTCGGGCCCGGCGACGACGACGGTGCCGGCGAGCTCCTGCGCGATGCGCGGGGTCGCGTCGCTGCTGTGGTTGTCGACGACGACGAGCTCGACGTGCTCGTAGGTCTGCGCGACGACGGAGCTCAGGCAGGCGCGGATCGTGCGCTCGTTGTCCCGGGTCGGCACGACCACGGTGACGAGCGGTCGCTCAGAGCTCGACGGGCTCATCGCTGTCCTCCTTCTCGACGGAGCGCCACAGGGCGCCGGTGACGGCCCACACGAGGCCGGCGGCCACGACGTGGTGGGGCACGAGCGAGCGGGCGACGACGTCGGCGCTCACGGTCGGCCACACGTCGCGGCCGAGGACGACGTAGAGCACGACCCCGGCGAGCACGAGGGCGACGCCGCCGAGGATCAGCATGCCCGACCGGGCCCGGGGGTGCCGGGCGAGGGCGACGGCGGCGAGCCCGCCGAGCAGACCGCCGACACCGAGGAAGAACCCACCCACGAGGACGACCGCGAGCTCCGCCGCGACCCGGGTCCGCAGCGCGGCCGGCAGGCGCCGGTGCGAGGCCGTCGCACCGGGCGGCGCGTCCACGACGGCGCCGGTCGAGGGCGTGTCGTCCGGCGCTGGGTCGACCCGCTCCCCCGCGTCCGGGTCCTCGAAGACGTCGTGGTGCTCGCGCGTCACCCCCGCGAGCGCGGGGGCCTGGTCGTCGCGTCGGCGCCACCGGGCGAAGGGGGACCCCTCGCGGCCCGGTCGCACGGCGCGCGGCACGACGGCGCGGTAGAGGAGGACGAGGCAGACGAGCAGGGTGAGCAGGCTCACGCCGAGCGCGACGTTGGCCCAGCGCTGCGGCGCGAAGTCGATGTGCACCGTGTGGGCGGCGTTGTCCTCGACGACCCAGCCGACCGCGTAGCCGTCGACGACGACGGGGTCGCCGAGGTCCTCGCCGTCGATGCTCGCACGCCACCGCGGGTCGAAGCCCTGCCCGGTGCTCAGGACGTAGGGGCCGAAGGCGGGGCCGACCTCGACGGTCGTGCCGAGGTCGAGGTCGTCGTGGACCTGGGTCACCGGAGGGGGCGTGGGTCGGGCCACCGTGCGGCCCTGGACGTCGCGCAGGGTGAGGTCGTCGAGCTGCCAGCCCTCGACCGGACGCAGCTGGTGCTCACCGGCGGAGAGCTCGACCCGCTCGCACGCGCGCCACGTCGTGCCGTCCGAGCCGGGGCCGGCGAGCGGGGCTGCCGGGTCGCTCGGGCGCATCCGCACCGGCTCGCCGTCGAGGGTCGCGACGCTCACGCACGAGGCGGAGCCGTCACCGGGCTCGACCCGGACGTCGCGGCCCGTGTCGATCGTCGTGAAACGGGCGGGGCGACCCGCGAGGCGGCCGTCGACCCGGGTGATCGTCACCCGCACGGTCCGGCCCCGCGTGCCCTCGGGCAGGTCGAGACGGGTCCGTCCGCGCCCGACGTCGTAGCGCCCGACGCTCTCGCCGTCGACGCTCACCTCGACCTGCGACGCGTACTGCGTCTCGCCCTCGCCCTCGGCGTCGGCCTCCTGCCTGATGACCACGCGGTCGACCGCGCGGGAGGGCCCGGAGACCTGCCACCACGCGTCCTGCATGTCCTGCGAGGGGACCCAGGCGGTGCCGGCGTCGCCGTCGGCGGCCCGGGACGCCCGCACGAGGGGGTTGTAGAAGTCGTAGGCGCTCGACGTCATCGTCCACCCGCGGGTGTCGTCGAGGAGCTCGTCGTAGACCGGCTCCACGTCCCCGTCGACCCGCACGTGCGCGCTCGCGCGGTACTCGCGGTCGTCGGGCACGGAGAGGTCCCGGACGAGGAACCTCTCGGTGTCGTCGCTGGCCGACGCGGAGCCCGTCACCCGGCGCAGCAGCACGTCGAGCGGCATCTGCGCGAACTCCGCTCGCTCCGCGCTGCTCAGCTCGCCGTACAGCCGGTCGAAGGTCTGCGGCGTGCGGACGGTGCGCTCGGCGACGAGGTCGTCGCCGAGGTCGATCTCGGAGATCCCGACGAGGCTGAAGCCGTCGCCGGTGATCCCCGTGACCTCGACGCGCACCTCGTCGGCCTCCACTCCCCCGAGGTCGACGCTCACCGGGCGGGTGCCCTCGACCGGCACCCGACGGGTCGTGCCGCCCGCGGAGACCTCGAGCTCGCTGATCCGCACGTCGCCGAGGGCCGTCGGGGTGATCCGGACCCGGCCGATCTCGCGGGCCTGCGGCAGGCTCGCGGTGAGAGAGGTCCCCTCTGCCCGGCGGAAGTCGCCGAAGAGCCAGGAGGTGCTCGGGTCGCCGTCCACGGCGTTCTGCGGGACGCCGTAGGGCAGGTCGAAGAAGGCCCCGCCCTGCGAGGTCGCGCTCACCTGCACCCCGCTCGTCACGAGGACGCTCTGGTCGGCCGGGTCGTCGCCGAGGGTGCGGCTGATGCCCAGGGGCACGTCGGCGGGGAGCGGGGCACCCTGCCCGGCGGTGAGCCGGTTGGGGATCGCGTCACGCCGCTGGTTGGTGTCGGTGAGCACGAGGCGCGAGCGCTCCTGCTGCAGGGTCGAGCGCAGCTCGTCGACGCTCACGTCCTGCGCGTAGCGGAAGCCCGGGTTCTCGTCGAGCAGACCGGCGGCGGCCATCGACGCGACGGCCCACCCGTCACCGGCGACGAGGTACTGCCCGTCGAGGGCCGTCGCGCGCACGACCGGACGGGCGTCCTGGACGCCGTACAGCTGCAGCGGGGGCAGCAGCGCCTCGGCCTGGCTGGCCGGGGTCGACCCGGGCGCGAGGGTGTTCTCGCCGGGGCGGCCGAAGTTCGCCACGCCGCTCAGCCCGGGGTCCCCGGACAGCGCGTCCGCCGTCTGCCCCGGCCGGGCCCCGCCCCACGGCTCCCAGCGCACGTCGTGGCGCAGGAGGACCTGGTCGGCCCCGAGGTAGCGCGCGTAGACCGAGGTCTCGTGGCGCGGCTCGGTCCCGGACTGGAGGGTGTCGTCGAGGGCGGCGAGGAAGTTCGCACCGGGCGCGGAGGTGTTCGGCGTCGTCTCGGGGATGACGGCGTCACGGGTGAAGAGGGAGTTCGGCAGGTCGTCGGGGCGCTCCAGGCTCCAGCGGTAGGCGCTGCGGGTCTGCCCCGGCAGCACGAGCACCCGCCCGCGGTCGTCGCCGGCGTCGACCTGCCGGGCGGCGTCGTGCCAGTAGCCCGGGACGTCGAGGGGCGAGATGTAGAGGTTGCCGGTGAAGGCCGGTGCGGTCCACGCGAAGAGCGCGACGAGCGTGCCCGAGACGGCGACCGGTGCGAGACCGGGCGTGCGCAGCACGCGGGGCACGACCTGGACGGCGGCCAGGCCGAGCGCGAGGGCGAAGAAGAGGGCCAGGCCCGCGCCGATCTTGTTCGTCGTGCGGAAGGCGAGGAGCGCCGGCACGAGGTCGAAGGAGCGGGCGAGCAGCCAGGCGAAGGGGGAGCTGCCCGACGCGGGGAAGAGACCGACCATGACGACCGCGACGAGACCGGTCGTCACGGCGATGAGCCGCTCCATGCGCCGCGGCACCCACCGCAGCGAGGCCAGGGCGGCCGCCGGCCACAGGGCGGTGAGCAGGACGAAGACGGGCTGGGCGACGTAGGCGGCGTACTGGGGCACCCACGGACCGCTCGCGTCCCGGCCGTAGATCGCCCACAGGCCCAGCCCGCGCAGGACCTCGGTGAGCGAGGACACCTTCGCGATGCCCTCGAGGGTCTCCGAGCTCTCGACGATCTGCCCACCGGTGGTCAGGGCGGCGGCGGCCGGCACCAGCCAGTAGAGCGAGAGCAGCACGACGAGCAGCCCGCAGCGAGCGGTGACGGCGAGCACCTGGCGCCAGCGCAGCCCCTGCTCGTGCCGGACGGTGATCGCCAGCGGCAGCAGCAGGAGGAGCTGGAGCACCGGCACGATCGCGACGTTCATCCCGCTCATCGCGGCGAAGACGAGGGCGAAGGCCGCCGGCCAGCCCCACGAGCGGGGGGCGCGCAGGGCGCGCACGTAGGCGACGAGCAGGAGGGGCAGGAGGGCCAGCGGCAACGCGATCGCCAGGGTCGACCCGGCCGTCACGGTGTAGGGGTTGGCGACGTACGCGACGCCGGTGACGAGACCGGCCCAGCGCGAGGCGCTCGGCACGAGGGTGCGCAGCAGACGTGACGCGCCCCAGGCGGCGAGCACCCAGAGCCCGAGGTGGAAGAGCTTGAAGGAGAGCTCGGGGTCGAGGCCGAGCGCCCCGAGAGCCGTCGTCACGAGGAGCACCGGGACGAGCCCGACGTTGAAGTTCGGGGAGCCGAGGTAGGGCGAGCTCGTCCACGACGAGAGGTAGTGACGCAGCATCTCGCCGGGCGCGAGGTACACCTCGGGCTTGATGTCGGTCTGGAAGACCCCCCAGCTGTTCGCGAGCACGACCGTCGAGAGGAGGGCCAGGAGGAGCGCCACGGTCAGGCGGTAGCCGGTCACAGCTCGGCGCACTGATGGACTCCACGGGCTGTCGGGGCTCGGACGAACCGTGCGAGCATAACCGACGTCCCCGGGAGGGGTACTGGCGAGTAGCCTCGCCCGTCAGCAGCCCACGCAGCCCGGGAGGAGGGGTCGTGACACGGATCCTGCCCGCGCGGTCGACCCGTGCGGCGAGCGCCCTGCTCGGCGTCGCCATGGGTGCGGCGAACGTCATGAGCTATCTCTTCGTCGCGCTGCTCTCCTCGACGCTCGGGCCGGCCGACTTCGGCGGCTTCTCGGCGCTCAACACCGTGGGGATCCTCTGCGCGATGCCCGCCGGGGCGATGCAGCTCGTCGTCGCCCGGCGTCAGGGCGAGTCCGCCCGCCGCGACGGGCGGGCGACCTCCGGTGCCGCGCTGGCCGCCGTCGTCGGTCTCGTCCTCGCGACCGCCGTCGTGCTCCTCGCACCCGCCCTGCGCGACGCCTTCCACCTCGAGAGCGCGGCCTCCGCGGTGTGGCTGGGGCTCACGCTCGTCCCGATGACGATCACCGGGGCCCAGCAGGGCGTCCTGCTCGGGCAGGGCCGCCTCGGCCGGCTGTCCGTGCTCTACCTCGTCACCGCCGGCACCCGGGTCGTCGCGGGCGCCGTCGCGGTGGTCGCGGATCTCGCCGTCCACGAGGTCTTCGCCGCCACCTGCACCGCGGCGGTCCTCACCTGGGCGGCGGGGACGCTCCTCCTGCGCGGTCTGGCCACCCCGTCCGGGGCGGGTGCTCGCGAGGTGCTCGCCGAGCTCGTGCGCTCCAACGCCGCGCTCGCCGCGCTCATGGCCCTCACGAGCCTCGACCTGCTCCTCGCCCGCCACCTGCTGACCCGCGAGGAGTCGGGGGCCTACGCCCTCGCCGCACTCTTCGGCAGGGTCGTCTTCTGGGGCACCCAGTTCGTCGCGCTGAGCGTCGTGCCCGTCGCCGCCGGCAGCGGCGCCGGCCGGCAGCGCACGGTCCGGGGTGCGGGTGCGGTCGTCGTCGTCCTCGGTCTGCTCGTCGCCCTCGTGTGCGCCGTCGTGCCGGGCCTGCTCGTGCGGGTGACGGGCGGTGCGCAGTACGCCGACGCCGAGCCGCTGCTCGTGTGGTTCGCCGTCGTCGGCACGATGTGGGCGCTCGTCCAGCTGTGGCTCTTCGCCGAGATCGGCGCCGGGCGCAGCGCCCTGGGCTGGCTCACGCTCGCCGTCGTCGTCGTCGAGGTCGCCGCGATCTGGTTCGTCTGGCACGACAGCCCGGGCCAGGTCCTCCTCGTCGCCGGACTGGGTGCGGGCGTCGTCGCCGTCGTCGGGGCGCTCCTCGTGCCCCGCGACGAGCAGACCCCGGGCCCGGACAGCCCCGAGACGGCCGAGGCCCTCCACGCGACGAGCGAGTAGCCGCTCAGTCGATCGTGCTGGCCTTCTTGCTCGGGTAGAGCTTCTTGGCGAGGGGCACGAGACCGGGGTAGGTGTGGATCGCCTTCCACGCGGCCTTCTGCCCCGGGCCGAGGGCACCGGCGTACGCGAGACGGCGCCAGCGCACGTCGAAGGTCTCCGCGCTGCCCCGGGCGCTCGCCGCGTCGCGGCGGAAGCTCAGGGCGTGCAGGCCGTTGGCCCACAGCGGGTCGTCGTTGGACCGCGCATCCCAGCGGCGCTCGACCCGCCACTGCGGGTGCCGCGCGATGTACGCGTCGTGGGCGTCGCTCACCATCGGGTAGGTCGCGTCGTCGACGAGCACGAGCGCCTCGTCGGCCAGCCACGGCTCGATCATGCCCAGGGCGAGGTAGTGCGAGGTCGCCGTGTGCTCGCCGTCGTAGAAGTAGACCCCGACCGGGCGGTCGAGCAGCCCCGGACGGCGCAGCAGCTCGAAGCAGTTGCCCTCGAGCAGCCGGACGTCGGCGTGCGCGGCGTGGCGCGCGAGGTTGTCGTGCAGCTCCTGGCGGGCCTGCTCCCCCTGCATGCCGAACTCGAGGTAGTTCTCGAGGACGTAGAAGACGCGGTCGTCGACGCCCTGCACCGCCCCGCACATCGAGCGCCCCTTGTAGGAGCCGACCTCGAGGTAGCACTCGTCGGGCGGCAGCAGCCGGGCGGCGACGTTGAGCACGGCCAGCTCGGCCGCCGAGGTGTACCCCGCGACGTCCTGCACGAGCTGCCCGTAGCGGGCGTCGACCGGCTCGTTGTCCTGCGGGTCGCCGGCGAAGGCCTCCTCGACCCCGTCGAGGAAGCGGGCGAGGTCCATCAGCGGTCCCAGTCGTCGTCGGAGCGACGACGCGCCCGACGGGGCTCGTCGTCGAGGTCGAGCGAGTCGACGTCGTCCTCCTCGTCGCGTCGCCGCGCGGTGCGCCCGCGCGCCGGCTCGTCGCGCCGACGCTCGTCGTCGAACGGGGAGCGCCGGCCCCGCCGCTCGTGGCGGGCCTCACGCTCGTCGCGGCGCAGGCCGTCACGGTCCTCGTCGAGGTCGTCGTCGTGCCGGAGGTCGATGTCGCGCGCCGACTGCGTGCGGCGGGTCGTGCCGAAGAGGACGAGGCCGAGCACCGGCACGCCCAGCCCGGCGCCGAGAGCCGCGGCCGCCTTGTAGCGGTTGGAGGTCTCCGGGCCGTCGCACGTGGCTTGCGCCTCCACGTTGGGACTAGCTGCCGATCCGCAGAAGAAGAGGCCCCCACCACCCTGCGGCAGGGATACAGGCGTGAGGTAGAAGTATCCCGCGAGCATGAGGAAGGGCAGGCCGAGGATGACCGACCACTTCGTGCTGTCCGGGATAGAGATCGCGCCGTTTGCTTCTGGGTTCTCCGACATGGCGCGAATGCTACCCATCGGTTGCGTCATACTGTCGGCCACTGACCCGAAGCAGGGAGCATGACCTCGGCCTCACCAGCGCGCACCCCTCACCCGCACCGGTCCCTGACCTACCGTCCCGCCGTGGACGGCCTGCGGGCGCTCGCCGTCCTCGCGGTCGTCGTCTACCACGGGGTGGAGCGCGCGCTGCCGGGCGGGTGGTTCGGCGTCGACGTCTTCTTCGTCATCTCCGGCTTCCTCATCACCTCGCTGCTGCTCGCCGAGCACCGGCGCTGGGGGTCGATCCACCTCGCCGGCTTCTGGCTCGCGCGGATGCGCCGCCTGCTGCCGGCCCTCTTCCTCGTCCTGCTCGCCGTCGTCGCGCTCACCGCCCTCCTCTCCCCCGTCGGCCAGCGGGCCTCCGTCGGCACCGACGTCCTCGCGACGCTCGGCTACGTCGCCAACTGGCGCTTCCTGCTCGGCGACGAGGCCTACTTCGCCCAGATCGCGGTGCCCTCCCCCCTTCGCCACACGTGGTCGCTCGCGGTCGAGGAGCAGTTCTACCTCCTCTTCCCCCTCGTGCTCTCGCTCCTGCTCGTCTGGACCCGGCGCCGGGTGCGGATCGCCCTCGTCCTCGGCGGGCTCGCCCTCGTCTCGGCCGCTCTCATGGCCGGTCTGCACACCCCGGGCGCGGACGTGAGCCGGGTCTACTACGGCACCGACACCCGGGCCCACGAGCTGCTGGCCGGCGCGATGGTCGCCGCGCTCGTGGCCCGCGGACCCGGGGCCCTGCCGGCCGCCGTCGCCCGCCGCGTCGACCAGGCGGCCCGGGTCGCGGCGCTGCCGGCCCTGCTCCTCGTCCTGTCCTGCTTCTGGTGGGCCACGGCCGCCCAGGACGCCCTGCTCGGCGGGCTCCTGCTGCCGATGTGCCTCGCGGTGGCCGTGGTCGTCCTCGCCGCGGCGAGCAGCACCCCGTCGCCGACCCAGCGTCTGCTCGCCCTGGAGCCGCTGCGCCGGGTCGGCCTCGTCTCCTACGGGCTCTACCTCTGGCACTGGCCGGTGATGATCTTCCTCACCCCCGCGCGCACCGGGCTGCCCGAGCTCGCGACCTTCGCGCTCCAGGTCGTCCTCAGCCTCGCGCTCGCCGCCGCCTCCTACCGGTGGGTCGAGCAGCCGGTACGCCACCACGGCGCCCGGGCCCTCGTTCCATCAGCCCCGTGGCTGGGTCGCGCTATAGCCTTTGCTGCCGTCCCTGCTCTCATCACCGCATCGCTGTCCCTGCCTGCGATCGGGGCGCTGCTACGGCCAGTGAGCACGAGTCCTGACGACGTGGTCACCGTGCGAGCCAGTCCATACAGACCTGGCCCCGAAGTGCTGAACATCTATCTCGTCGGCAACTCTGTCCCCGCTAGCGTTGCGGACGCCTTCGAACCTGCGTCATACCCCGACATCTCCTTGACCAGCATGACGAATGTCGGGTGCGACCTGACGCCCGCAGCCAAGGTCGCAGACGGCGAAGCCGTCGAGACGACTCCTGAATGTATGGGCTGGCGGGATGACTGGGGCTCTGCGGTCGCAGACGGGAAGGCGGACGTCGTCGCACTGTTCGTGCCTCACACGTTCCTCGTCGACCGCCTCATCGACGGGCAGGTCCGTCCTTTCGGCAGCCCCGAGCACTCCGCTTACATCCGGCAGCAACTGCGAGGAATGGTTCAAGACCTCTCAACTGGTGGAGCGAAAGTCGTGCTCGTCGACCTGGCGTGCCATCGCATGCCTGATCTCGGCAACGAAGAGATCAAGCGCATCAACAACGACAAATACACGGAAGAGCTGAACGCCCTCGTCCGCGCCTGGGCGGAATCTCATGACATCCCCGTTATGGATCAGTTCGGCCTTCTCTGCAGCGGTGGTTATCGAGCCGTCCTCAATGGTGACGAGCTGTACGGCGACGGGATCCACTTCACGCAGGACTCCGGCGAGACCTTCTGGACCTGGCTGGCGCCGCAGCTGCAGGCCGTCGGCGAGGACCGCCCGCTGACGACCCGCGCCGGGTCGTGAGCGTCTCCCCCGCCGCCGGCGTCGTGCTCGCCGGCGGGCTCGGCACCCGGATGCGACCGCTCACCGCGAGCACCCCGAAGCCCCTCCTGCCGGTCGGTGGCGAGCCGGTCGTCGTGCACCAGCTGCGCATGCTCGCCGAGATCGGCGTGCGCGAGGTCGTCGTCGCGACCTCCTACCGTGCTGCGGACTTCGCCGTCCTCGACCCGGTCGCCGAGGACATCGGGCTGCAGCTGCGCTGCTCGGTCGAGGAGGAGCCGCTCGGCACCGGCGGTGCGCTCGGGGCGGCGCTCGGTGCGCTGCCCCCCGGCGAGCCGGACGACCCGGTCGTCGTGCTCAACGGCGACCTGCTCACCGGTCACGACCTCGCCGCCCAACTCGCCGTGCTCGCGCGCTCCCCGCGGGAGGTCGAGGTGGTCCTCCACGTCCGCGAGGTTGCCGACGCCCGCGCGTACGGCAGCGTCGTCGTCGAGGGCGAAGGGGTGGTCACCGCCTTCGTCGAGAAGTCCGACGCTCCCCCGTCCCGGCTCGTCAACGCCGGCACCTACGTCGTGCGGCGGCGGCTGGGGCGAGACCTCGGCGCGAGAGGTGGCGCACCGCTCTCGCTGGAGCGCGACGTGCTGCCCGGGCTCGTCGCGCGGCGCACGGTGCGCGCGCACGTCGAGGACGCGTACTTCGTCGACGTCGGGTCCCCCGCCGCCCTCGTCGCCGCGTCGGCGGACGCCGTGCTGCGCGGCAGCCCCCGCGCCGAGCGACCGACCGGTGCGACCGCATGGGTGCACCCGCAGGCGCACGTCGACCCTCGTGCGCAGGTCGGGGCGGGGAGCACCGTGCACACCGGCGCGCGGATCGGCCCGGGCGCGGTCGTGACGGGCAGCGTCGTCATGGCCGGCGCGGTGGTCGAGGACGGTGCCGAGGTCGAGCGCAGCGCGCTCGGCCCGGGCGCGGTCGTCGCAGCCGGTGCCCGACTGACCCGGTGCGCGCTCGGCGCCGGGGCGCGCGCCGACGAGCGGGCCCGCCTCGCCGACGCCCTCGTCGACGGGCCGACGGGCACAAGCTGACGGGCTAGGAGCGCCTAGTGCGCGGCGTCGTGCCAGGAGCGTCCGGAGCCGATGCTCACCTCGAGCGGGACGTCCATCGGCACCGCGCTGCCCATCTGCTCGCGCAGGAGGGCCTCGACCTGGTCGCGCTCGCCGTGGGCGACCTCCACGACGAGCTCGTCGTGGACCTGCAGGAGCACCCGTGACCTCAGCTGCTGCTCGCGCAGCGCGGTGTCGACGCCGAGCATCGCGACCTTGACGACATCGGCCGCCGACCCCTGGATCGGCGCGTTGAGCGCCATCCGCTCCGCCATCTCGCGACGCTGCCTGTTCGAGCTCGTGAGATCGGGCAGGTAGCGACGGCGGCCGAGCATCGTCTCGGTGTAGCCGGTGGCGCGGGCCTGGACGACGACCTCCTGGAGGTAGTCACGCACCCCGCCGAAGCGCTCGAAGTACTCGTCCATAAGGCCCTTGGCCTCGCCGGCGCTGATCGTCAGCTGGCGAGAGAGGCCGAAGGCGGACAGCCCGTAGGCGAGGCCGTAGCTCATCGCCTTGACCTTGCTGCGCATCTCGGAGGTGACGTCCTGGGGCTCGACCCCGAAGACCCGCGACCCGACGAAGCGGTGGAGGTCCTCGCCGGACTGGAAGGCCTCGATGAGCCCCTCGTCGCCGGAGAGGTGGGCCATGATCCGCATCTCGATCTGGCTGTAGTCGGCCGAGAGCAGGCACTCGGCCTCGGGCCCGACGACGAAGACCTCGCGGATGCGCCGGCCCTCCTCGGTGCGGATCGGGATGTTCTGCAGGTTGGGGTCGGTCGAGGACAGCCGGCCGGTCGCGGCGATCGTCTGCTGGTAGGTCGTGTGGATCCGCCCGTCGTCGGCGACGGACTTGATGAGCCCCTCGACGGTGATCCGCAGCCGGGCGGCGTCACGATGACGCAGCAGCGCCTCGAGGAAGGGGTGCTCGGTCTTGACGTAGAGGTCGGCCAGCGCCTCGGCGTCGGTCGTGTACCCGGTCTTCGTCCGGCGAGTCTTGGGCAGGCCGAGGGTGTCGAAGAGGACGACCTGGAGCTGCTTGGGCGAGCCGAGGTTGATCTGCTCGTCGCCGATCGCCTCCCACGCGTCCTGCTGTGCCTGCGAGACCTTGTCGGCGAAGTCGGCCTCGAGGGTGGTCAGCGCCTCGCGGTCGGCGGCGATGCCGGCCTGCTCCATCGCCGCGAGCACGTGCACGAGGGGGAGCTCGACACCGTGCAAGAGCTCGGTGCCACCGGTCTGCTCGACCTGGTCGACGAGCACCGCGGCGAGGTCGACGACCGCCCGGGCCCGGACCATCGAGGCCTGGGCGGCCTCGTCGTCGTCCGCGGAGAAGTCGAGCTGGCCCTGGTCGGCGTCGCCGCTGTCCTCGACGCGCAGCTCACGGCCGAGATGGCGCACGACGAGGTCGCCGAGGTCGTAGGAGCGCTGGTCGGGCCGCACGAGGTAGGCCGCGAGGGCGGTGTCGACGGTCAGCCCGTCGACGACCCACCCGCGGGCTCGCAAGGCGTGGATCGGCCCCTTCGCGTCGTGCATCGCCTTCGGCCGGGCCGGGTCGGCCAGCCAGGCCGCGATGGCGGCGTCGTCGCGCGGGTCGAGGTCGACGACGTCGACCCAGGCCGCCTCGCCCTCGCCGGTGGACAGCCCGAGCGCGCTCACCTCACCGCTCCCCCGCCCCCAGGACCCGACGACGTCGAGACCGACGAGCGCGTCGGTGCTCGCGTGCTCCTGCAGCCACGGGGCCAGCTCGCCCCCGGCGAGGACGGAGCCCTGGACCTCGAGACCGCCGCTCACCTCGTCGGTCGTCGTCTCGAAGGTCTCGAAGAGCCGGTCGCGCAGCACGCGGAACTCGAGGCTGTCGAAGACCCGGTGGACCTCCTCGCGGTCCCACGACGCCCGCTCGAGGTCGGCGATCTCGACCGGCAGCTCGAGGTCGCGCAGGAGGTGGTTGAGCCGCCGGTTGCGCAGGACGTCGGGCAGGTGGGTCCGCAAGGACTCGCCGGCCTTGCCCTTGATCTCGTCGGCATGGGCGACGACGCCCTCGAGGTCGCCGTACAGGCCGAGCCACTTCGCCGCGGTCTTCGGGCCGACGCCCGGCACGCCGGGCAGGTTGTCGCTCGTCTCGCCGACGAGGGCTGCAAGGTCGCTGTAGCGCTCGGGCGGCACGAGGTACTTCGTCTCGACGGCCGCGGGGTCCATCCGCCAGACCTCGGAGACGCCGCGCACGGGGTAGAGGAGGGAGACGTGGGGGCTCACGAGCTGGAAGGCGTCGCGGTCGCCGGTGCAGATGACGACGTCCATGTCCTGCGCTCGTGCCATCGTCGTCAGCGTGGCGATGACGTCGTCGGCCTCGAAGCCCTCGATGCCCACGTGCCGGATGCGCAGGGCGTCGAGGATCTCGCGCACGAGCGCGACCTGGCCCTGGAACTCGCCCGGGGTCGCCGAGCGCGTCGCCTTGTACTCCGCGTACTGCTCGCTGCGGAAGGTCTGGCGCGAGATGTCGAAGGCGACGGCGACGTGGGTCGGCTGCTCGTCGCGCAGGACGTTGATGAGCATCGCCGTGAAGCCGTACACCGCGTTGGTGTGCTGCCCGGTGCTCGTGGAGAAGTTCTCCACCGGCAGGGCGAAGAACGCGCGGTAGGCCAGGGAGTGCCCGTCGAGGAGGAGAAGTCGGCTCACGGCCACCACCCTAGGTGGTGGAGGTGACACCCCAGGGTGTCCGGGTCGCGACGGCCCCGGTCGTAGTCTGAGCCGGTCCGACCCGTTGCCGCACCGCCGCCCAAGGAGCCCGACCGTGCCCGAGAACCCCCTCGCCGACCTCCCCCCGCTCACCGACGAGGAGCGCGAGCAGCTCGCCGCCACCGGCCGCGGCACGCTCGTCGAGCGGATGGACATCGAGCTGCTCCAGGCCTCGGCGGAGCGCGTCGTCGGGCGCATGCCGGTCCTCGGCAACACCCAGCCCTACGGCCTGCTCCACGGCGGCGCCTCCGTCGTCCTCGCCGAGACCCTCGGGTCGATCGGCTCGGCGCTGCACGCCGGCGAGGGACGCATCGCCGTCGGGCTCGACATCAACGCGACGCACCACCGCGCCGCCCGCTCCGGCCACGTCGTCGGTGTTGCGACCCCGCTCTCGCTCGGTCGCTCCGTCGCCGCCTGGGAGGTCGTCATCACCGACGACGAGCACCGTCGCGTGTGCACCGCCCGCATCACCTGCATGCTGCGAGACGCCCCTCCCGGCGCCTGATCGAGGAGACATGCGAACACTTCGGGCTGGTCTCCCCCGAGGCAGCGGCTCTGGGAAGAGCTCAAAGCGCCGGAAACCCGGTTCAGTCGTCCGATCCATCTCACGACTGCATCCGAGAACCTGGGACGAGAGCGACTGGCTGTTTGCTCTGATGGTCTTGGCCGTCACTGCCGCCCCCGTGGTCGCACTAGTGGAAGCCTTGGCCAAGGGCTGGACGCCGCAGGGTGACGACGCGACCATCGCGATTCGGGCTGCAAGCGTCCTCGATGGTGCATGGCCCGTGTCTGGAATGCGTAGCACCAGCGGCGCAGACGACCCGGCTCTGGCAGCGCATCACCTGGGACCGATCGAGTTCTACATCTTGTCCCTCCCCCTAGCGCTATCAGGGGGAGGCTCGTTCGGCATCGCCTTGGGATGCACCGCAAGCGCCGCCCTGTGCTCGACCGCGGTCCTCACATGGACGAGGCGCCTGGCCGGCGAGCTAGGGGTGCTTCTGTTTGGTGCAGCGACAGTCGTCACCCAGTGGGCTATGAGCACCCAGCTCCTCTACCGCCCGCTGAACCCATTCTTCGGAATGCTCCCTGTGCTTCTCAGCTTGGTGACTACGTGGGCTGTCGTGCAGGGCCACCGACGCGCGTGGCCGATGTGGGTCGCTGCCACCTCAGTGGCGGCGCAGGCCAATCTCGCCTTCGTCCCTTTAGTGGCGTCCATGGTCGTGTTCATCTTGATCACTTGGCTCGTTGGCCTCCTCCGCGCGACGAGCAAACGAACTCACCTGCGAGACGCCCTGCGCGCCCGATCAATCTGGATCGCGGCTGGCCTCGGGTGCCTTCTCTGGTTGCCGGTCATCGTCGAGCTGATTCGAAACAACCCGAACAACGTCCAGCAGCTCGTGGCCTGGGTACAGTCTGGCGCCGGTACCAACACTCGGACAGGACTGAGGGAAGCCATCCGGCACGTCGCGATCCTCGCCCCCGCGCCGGGCGGTTTTCGAGGCTACTCTTTCGACTTCTTGACGGCGGGGTCACCTCTCGCGAGGGCCATCGGCGGGCTGGTGCTACTTGCGTTGACATTCGTCGCGTTCGCACCCGGAAAATTTCCGGGCCGTCATGCCGCGCGCATCCCAGCGCAGATCGCCGTGGTGGCCAACATCGCACTCGTGGCAACCGCCGCCCTGATGCCTCGGTACCCGAACGCACCGTACTGGCTGGCGCACTGGATCCCTGTGGCCACCTTTACCTGGTCAGCGGTCGCAATGGGCGGTGCCGCCAGATGGGAACGGATTTCACCTGCACTGCCGTCGTGGCCAGTTGCGCGAATCGGCCTTGGCGTAGCTGCGGTGTCGGTGGTCTTGCAGACCGCCGGTGCGAGGCCCGCTCTCGAGAACGGTTCGTCCAACACAACAGCTGCGGCCATTGCCGTAGACAACCTCGGCGATGGGCGGGGAAGGTCGGTCCGAATCCACGGGCTGGGCTTCGTCCCCCTCCTTGGGACTGCGCCTGCAGTTGCCTTCGAGCTGCAGAGGAACGGGTGGGAGCCCCATTACCTGCTCCCGTGGCCCTTCCCCGAGGACGCCGAACACCTCTGGCTGGACTCCGACCCAGCTCCAACGGAAAAAATCATCATCGTGGACAGCTCGGAGCCCGATTTCAACGACGGGATCCCGACGAACGCACAGATGATGGGGCGGGTCGAAATCGGTGAGAAGGGTCGAATGCTGACCCTCTATCGTGTGCCCGGCAGCAGTCCCGAGGCGAAGGAGGGATCGTGACCTTCGTCGGTCTCGGCACCGCGCTCAACGTGCTCACCGTACTCGTCGGCGGGGGGCTCGGCATGCTCGTCGGCGGCCGCCTGCCCGAGCGCACCCGGGACGTCGTCACCGACAGCCTCGGGCTCGTCACCCTCCTCATGGCGGGCCTGTCCGCGGTCGAGGTGACCTCACCGGTGCTGCGCGGCGCCCTCGGCTCGGGCGCCCCCGTGCTCGTCGTCCTCGGCTCGCTGCTCGTCGGCAGCATCATCGGCTCGCTGCTGCGCATCGAGGAGCGTCTCGAGCGCCTCGCCGGCACCGTGCAGCGGGCCGTGGGGCGCGGGGGCACGAGCCACGAGTCGAGGGAGCGCTTCGTCGAGGGGTGGCTCACCGCGAGCCTGCTCTTCTGCGTCGGGCCGCTCACCATCCTCGGCAGCCTCGACGACGGGCTCGGCCGTGGCATCGACAAGCTCGCGCTCAAGTCGGTGCTCGACGGCTTCGCCGCCCTCGCCTTCGCCTCGACCTTCGGCGTCGGGGTGCTCTTCTCGGCGGTGAGCGTCCTCGTCGTGCAGGGCGCCCTCACGCTCGCCGGGGTGCTCCTCGGCTCGGTGCTGCCCGAGCCGCACATCCTCGCGCTCACCGCGACCGGCGGGCTCGTCCTCGTCGGCATCGCCCTGCGCCTGCTGCGCATCCGCGAGATCCCCGTGGGCGACATGCTGCCCGCGCTCCTCGTCGCGCCCCTGCTCACCCAGCTCGTCGTCGTGCTGCGCTGAGGCTGCGGGCGGACGCACGAAGGGGGACCCGAGGGGATCCCCCTTCGCTCAGGCCTTGTCCATCCCGGCGACGACGGCGTCGGAGACCTCGCGCATGCCCATGCGGCGGTCCATCGCGGTCTTCTGGATCCAGCGGAAGGCCTCGGCCTCGGAGATCTTCAGCTTCTTCATGAGCACGCCCTTGGCCTTCTCGACGGCCTTGCGGGTCTCGAGACGCTCGCCGAGGTCGGCGACCTCGGACTCGAGCGCCTTGAGCTCGGACCAGCGCGAGCTGGCGACCTCGATGGCCGGCAGGACGTCGGAGGCGCTGAAGGGCTTGACGACGTAGGCCATGACACCGGCGTCACGGGCGCGCTCGACGAGCTCCTTCTGGCTGAAGGCGGTGAGCATGATGACCGGGCAGATGCGCTGTCCGCCGACGGCCTCGGCCGCGGCGAGACCGTCCATGACGGGCATCTTGATGTCGAAGATCGCGAGGTCCGGCTTCAGCTGCTCGGCGAGCGAGACGGCCTGCTGGCCGTCGCTCGCCTGGCCCACGACCTCGTAGCCCTGCTCGGTGAGCATCTCGGCGAGGTCGGTACGGATCAACGCCTCGTCCTCGGCGATGAGGATCCGCAGGGCGGAGGAGCCGGTGGCGCTGGTCTCGGTGGAGCTCATGGTGACCTCACTCGTCGTGTCTCGACGGACTCGGGGACGGGGTGGAGCGGGTGCCGGGAGCGGGACTTGAACCCGCACGCCCTTACGGGCAAAGCATTTTGAGTGCCTCGTGTCTGCCATTCCACCACCCCGGCGGGGGGCGGTTGGCAGCCTACCGGGGCGCCCGACGGGTCACATCATGCGGTAGGCGCTCGCGACGCCGTTGCGGGCGTCGCCGATGCGGTGGACGCGCACGGCGTTCGTCGAGCCCGGGATGCCGGGCGGGGAGCCGGCGACGATGACCACCTTGTCGCCCTCCTCGACCCGGCCCGCGTCGAGGAGGATCTCGTCGACCATCATCGCGTACTGGTCGGTGCTCGTCACGGGAGGCGTCAGGAAGGTCTCGATCCCCCACACGAGGGCGAGCTGGGAGCGCACGCTCTGGGTGGGGCTGAAGGCGAGCGTCGGCAGGGCTGGCCGCAGCTGGGCCAGCCGGCGCGCGCAGCCACCGGTCTGGGTGAAGGCGATGAGGTACTTGACGTCGAGCTCGGTGCCGATCTCCGCCGCCGCACGGGTGATGACCGCGCCCTGGGCGGAGCCCATGCCGGAGAGGTGGTCGATGCGCTCGAGCCCGTTGTCCTCGGTGCTCTCGATGATCCGGGCCATGACGGTGACGGCCTCGATGGGGAACGCCCCCGCGGCGGTCTCCCCGGAGAGCATGAGTGCGTCGGCGCCGTCGAGGACGGCGTTCGCGGCGTCGGAGGCCTCGGCCCGCGTCGGCCGGCTGCTCTCCATCATCGACTCGAGCACCTGGGTGGCGACGATGACGGGCTTGGCCTTGCGGCGGGCCATGTCGACCGCGCGCTTCTGCACGAGCGGGACCTCCTCGAGCGGCATCTCGACGCCGAGGTCGCCACGGGCGACCATGATCCCGTCGAAGGCGTCGACGATCGCGTCGAGGTCGTCGACGGCCTGGGGCTTCTCGATCTTGGCGATGACGGGCAGGCGGGCGCCCTCCTCGTCCATGATCTCGTGCACCCGGTCGATGTCGCGGGCGCTGCGCACGAAGCTCAGCGCGACGAAGTCGACCCCGAGCCGCACGGCCCAGCGCAGGTCGTCCTCGTCCTTCTCCGACAGCGCGGGCACGGAGACCGCGACGCCGGGCAGGTTGATCCCCTTGTTGTTCGACAGCGGCCCGCCGTAGACGACGACGCAGCGCACGTCGGTGTCGGTGACCTCCTCGACGGTCAGCGAGATCTTGCCGTCGTCGACGAGGATGCGGTCTCCCGCGCTGACGTCGCCGGGCAGGCCCGCGTACGTGGTGCCGACGACCTGCTGGTCGCCCGGCACGTCGCGGGTGGTGATGGTGAAGTGCTCGCCGGGCGTGAGGATGATCGGCCCGTCGGCGAAGCGCCCGGTGCGGATCTTGGGCCCCTGGAGGTCGGCGAGCGTGCCGACGGCGCGCCCGGCCGCGTCGCCCGCGGCGCGCACGGCGCGGTAGTTCGCCTCGTGGACGGCGTGGTCGCCGTGCGAGAGGTTGAGCCGGGCGAGGTCCATGCCCGCAGCGACGAGCTCCTGGATCTTCTGCGGGGTGGAGGTCGAGGGGCCGAGGGTGCAGACGATCTTCGCGCGACGCATGATCCTCATCCTACGACCGGGGGCAGGACGCACGTGACCCGCACCACAGGGCGTGGTGCGGGCCAGCGGTCGTGCGAAGGGGGGGTCGCCCCGGCCTGCTCAGGCCATGAGCGGGCGGTCGGTCGGGTTGACCGGGCGCGGGAGCTTCGAGCTGCCCATGAGGTAGCGGTCGACCCCGTGCGCGGCGGCGCGGCCCTCGGCGATCGCCCACACGATGAGCGACTGGCCCCGGCCCGCGTCGCCGGCGACGAAGACGCCGGGCACGGTGCTCATGTACTGGGCGTCGCGCACGACGTTGGAGCGCTCGTCGAGGTCGACGCCGAGCTGCTCGACGAGCCCCTGGGCCTGCGGCCCCAGGAAGCCCATCGCGAGGAGCACGAGTTGCGCGGGCAGCTCGCGCTCGCTGCCGGGCACCGGGGTGAAGCCGTCGGCCCCGCGCTCGACCTCGGTGAGACGCAGCCCGCTGACGCGGCCCTGCTCGTCGCCGACGATCTCGGTGGTCGACACCGCGTAGAGACGCTCGCCGCCCTCCTCGTGGGCCGAGGCGACCCGGAAGAGCGAGGGGTAGGTCGGCCAGGGCTGCCCGGCGACCCGCTCCTGCTCGGGCTGCGGCATGATCTCCAGGCTCGTCACCGAGCGGGCGCCCTGGCGGATCGACGTGCCGAGGCAGTCCGCGCCGGTGTCGCCGCCGCCGATGATGACGACGTCCTTGCCCTCGGCGGTGACCTGGCCGGGCGCCTCCTCGCCGACGGCGACCCGGTTGGCGTCGGGCAGGAAGTCCATCGCCTGCATGACGCCCTCGAGCTCGCGACCGGGGACGGGCAGGTCGCGCGGGACGGTCGCCCCGACGGCCAGGACGACGGCGTCGTAGCGGTCGCGCAGCTGCTGGCCGGTGATCTCGACGCCGACGTCGACGCCGGAGCGGAAGCGGGTGCCCTCCGAGCGCATCTGCGCCAGACGGCGGTCGACGACCCGCTTCTCCATCTTGAACTCGGGGATGCCGTAGCGCAGCAGCCCGCCGGGCTTGTCGGCCCGCTCGTACACCGCGACGGTGTGACCGGCGCGGGTCAGCTGCTGGGCGGCGGCGAGGCCGGCCGGGCCCGAGCCGACGACGGCGACGGTCTTGCCGGTGAGCCGGTCGGGGATCTGCGGGGCGACGTCGCCGCGGCCGAAGGCCTCCTCGATCGTCGTCACCTCGACCTGCTTGATCGTCACCGCGGGCTGGTTGATGCCGAGGACGCACGCGGTCTCGCACGGCGCGGGGCACAGCCGCCCGGTGAACTCCGGGAAGTTGTTCGTCGCGTGCAGCCGCTCGATCGCGTCGTGCCACTCGCCCTTCCACGCGAGGGTGTTCCACTCGGGGATGAGGTTGCCCAGCGGGCACCCGGAGTGGCAGAAGGGGATGCCGCAGTCCATGCAGCGGCCGGCCTGGCGCTCGAGCTGCGCGAGCTCCTGCTCCTCGTACACCTCCTTCCAGTCCTTGATCCGGACCTCGACGGGCCGCCGCTTGGGCAGCTCCCGCTCGCGGGTGGTGAGAAAGCCCTGGGGGTCAGCCACGGGAAGCCTCCATGATCCGGTCCCAGACCTGCGCGCCGTCGGCGTCGAGGCCCTCGGCCTCGGCCTCGGCCCGCACGTCGAGGACGCGCTGGTAGTCGCGAGGGAGGACGAGCGAGAAGCGGGCCAGACCCGCCTCCCCCTCGTCGAGGAGCCGCTGGGCCACGACCGAGCCGGTGTGCTCGACGTGGGCCTGCAGCAGCCGGCGCACGACCGGCTCGTCACCGGTGCGCAGCGGGGTGACGTCGACGAGCTCGGTGTTGACGAGCGCGTCGTCGAGGTCGAGGACGTAGGCCTGCCCGCCGGACATCCCGGCGGCGAAGTTGCGGCCCGTGGCGCCGAGGACGAGGACCGTGCCACCGGTCATGTACTCGCAGCCGTGGTCGCCGACCCCTTCGACGACCGCGGTCGCCCCGGAGTTGCGCACGCAGAAGCGCTCGCCGACGACACCACGCAGGTAGATCTCGCCCGAGGTCGCGCCGTAGCCGATGACGTTGCCGGCGATGACGTTGTCCTCTGCGACGAGGGCCGAGTCCTCCGGCGGGGTGACGACGACGCGGCCGCCGGACAACCCCTTCGCCACGTAGTCGTTGGCGTCGCCGACGAGCCGCAGCGCGACCCCCTTCGGCAGGAAGGCGCCGAAGGACTGGCCGGCGCTGCCGCGCGCGGTGATGTCGACGGTGCCCTCGGGCAGGCCCTCGGGGTAGCGCTTGGTCAGCTCGTGGCCGAGCATCGTGCCGACCGTGCGGTTGACGTTGCGGATCTCGACCTCGCCGCGGGACGGCGCGCCGTCCTGCAGTGTCGGCCGGGCGATCTCGACGAGGCGGTGGTCCAGCGCGCGCTCGAGGCCGTGGTCCTGCGCCTTCGTGTGGCGGATGCCGGAGCCGTCGAAGGCCTCGACCTTCGCCAGGACCGGCGCGAGGTCGAGCCCGGCGGCCTTCCAGTGCTCGACGGCCCGACGCGTGTCGAGCATGCCGATCTGGCCGATGGCCTCCTCGACGGAGCGCAGGCCGAGGGCGGCGAGGTGCTCGCGCACCTCCTGGGCGATGTACTCGAAGAAGGTCTCGACGAACTCGGGCTGACCGGAGTAGCGCGCCCGCAGCTCGGGGTTCTGCGTCGCGATGCCCACGGGGCAGGTGTCGAGGTGGCAGACGCGCATCATGATGCAGCCGCTGACGACGAGCGGCGCGGTCGCGAAGCCGAACTCCTCCGCGCCGAGCAGCGCGGCGATGACGACGTCGCGGCCGGTCTTGATCTGCCCGTCGACCTGCACGACGATCCGGTCGCGCAGCCCGTTGAGCACGAGCGTCTGCTGGGTCTCGGCGAGCCCGAGCTCCCAGGGGCCGCCCGCGTGCTTGAGCGAGGTGAGCGGGGAGGCGCCGGTGCCGCCGTCGTTGCCCGAGATGAGCACGACGTCGGCGTGGGCCTTGCTCACGCCCGCCGCGACAGTGCCGACGCCGACCTCGGAGACGAGCTTGACGTGGATGCGCGCCGCCGGGTTGGCGTTCTTGAGGTCGTGGATGAGCTGGGCGAGGTCCTCGATCGAGTAGATGTCGTGGTGCGGCGGCGGGCTGATGAGACCCACGCCGGGGGTCGAGTGACGGGTCTTGGCCACCCACGGGTAGACCTTGTGGCCCGGCAGCTGTCCCCCTTCGCCCGGCTTGGCGCCCTGCGCCATCTTGATCTGGATGTCGTCGGCGTTCGTCAGGTACGCGCTCGTCACGCCGAAGCGGCCCGAGGCCACCTGCTTGATCGCGCTGCGGCGCTCCGGGTCGACGAGACGCTCGAGGTCCTCGCCGCCCTCGCCGGTGTTGGACCGGCCGCCGAGCCGGTTCATCGCGACGGCGAGGGTCTCGTGCGCCTCCTGGCTGATCGAGCCATAGCTCATCGCGCCGGTGTTGAAGCGCTTGACGATCTCGCTCACCGGCTCGACCTCGTCGACGCCGATCGGCTCGCGCCGCTCGCCGCCGCCGAGCTCGAAGAGCCCGCGCAGGGTCATGAGGCGCTCGGACTGGTCGTCGACGCGCTGGGTGTACTGCTTGAAGATGTCGTAGCGCCGGGCCCGCGTCGAGTGCTGGAGGCGGAAGACGGTGTCGGGGTCGAAGAGGTGCGGCTCGCCCTCGCGGCGCCACTTGTACTCGCCGCCGGTGGCGAGGTGACGGTGCGGCAGGGCCATCCCGTCCGGCGGGTAGGCCGTCGAGTGACGGGCGGCGGTCTCCGCGGCGACGACGTCGAGACCGACGCCGCCGAGCTGGCTGACCGTGCCGGTGAAGAACTCGTCGACGAGCTCCTGCGAGAGGCCGAGCGCCTCGAAGACCTGCGCGCCGCGGTAGCTCGCGACCGTCGAGATGCCCATCTTCGACATCACCTTGAGCACGCCCTTGCCGAGGGCCTTGATGAGGTTCTTCACGGCCTGCTCCTCGCTCACCCCCTCGATGACGCCGCGACGGACCATGTCCTCGACGGACTCCATGGCGAGGTAGGGGTTGACGACGGCGGCGCCGTAGCCGATGAGCAGGGCGACGTGATGGACCTCGCGGACGTCGCCGGCCTCGACGAGCAGACCCACCTGGGTGCGGGTCTTCTCGCGGATGAGGTGGTGGTGCACCGCCGAGGTGAGCAGCAGCGAGGGGATCGGGGCGAGGTCGCGCCCCGAGTCGCGGTCGGACAGGACGATGAAGCGGGCGCCCTGCTCGATCGCGGCGGAGACCTCCGCGCAGATCTCCGTGAGCCGGGCGCGCAGGGCGGCCTCGCCGCCGCTGACGTCGTACAGGCCGCGCACGACGAGGGTCGCGTAGCCGGGCAGGTCGCCGTCGGCGTTGATGTGGACGATCTTCGCGAGCTCGTCGTTGTCGATGACGGGGAAGGGCAGGATCACCTGGCGCGCGTGCGCGGGCTCGGCGGTCAGCGCGTTGCCCTCCGGGCCGATCGCCGTGCCGAGGGCGGTGACGAGCTCCTCACGGATGGCGTCGAGCGGGGGGTTGGTCACCTGCGCGAACATCTGGTTGAAGTAGTCGAAGATGAGGCGCGGCTTGCTCGACAGCACGGCGATGGGGGTGTCGGTGCCCATCGAGCCGAGCGCCTCGCCACCCTGCTTGGCCATCGGCGTGAGGAGGATCGACAGCTCCTCCTCGGTGTAGCCGAAGGTCTGCTGGCGGCGGCGCACGGAGGCCGGCGTGTGCATGACGTGCTCGCGCGGCGGCAGGTCGGCGAGCATGATGCGGCCGGCGTGCAGCCAGTCCTCATAGGGGTTGGCCTCGGCGAGCCGGGACTTGATCTCCTCGTCCTCGACGATCCGCCCCTCCTGGGTGTCGACGAGGAACATCTTGCCGGGCATGAGCCGGCCCTTGCGCACGACCCGCTCGGGCTCGAGGTCGAGGACGCCGGACTCCGAGGCGAGGACGACGAGACCGTCGTCGGTCACCCAGTAGCGGCCGGGGCGCAGCCCGTTGCGGTCGAGGACGGCGCCGGCGAGGCGGCCGTCGGTGAAGGTCACGCAGGCCGGGCCGTCCCACGGCTCCATGAACATCGAGTGGAACTCGTAGAAGGCCTTGCGAGCCGGGTCCATGCTCTCGTGGTTCTCCCAGGCCTCCGGGATCATCATGAGCACGGCGTGCGGCAGGGAGCGCCCGCTGAGGTGGAGCAGCTCGAGGACCTCGTCGAAGGAGGCCGAGTCCGAGGCGCCCGGGGTGCAGATGGGGAAGAGGCGAGAGATGTCGCCGGGGATGAGCGGGGAGGTCAGCTGCGACTCCCGGGCGTGCATCCAGTTGCGGTTGCCCTTGACCGTGTTGATCTCGCCGTTGTGGGCGATGAAGCGCATCGGGTGGCTCAGCGGCCAGCTCGGGAAGGTGTTCGTCGAGAAGCGCGAGTGCACGAGCGCGAGCTCGGTCTCGAAGCGCTCGTCGCGCAGGTCGGGGTAGAAGGGCTCGAGCTGGGTGGTCGTCAGCATGCCCTTGTAGACCATGGTGCGCGAGCTGAGCGAGGCGAAGTAGACGTCGGCCTCGCGCTCGGCGCGCTTGCGCACGCAGTAGGCGAGGCGCTCCAGGGTCATGCCGGTGATCTCGCCCTCCGGGGCGGCCACGAAGAGCTGGCGGAAGAGCGGCATGACCTCGCGGGCCATGTCGCCGACGATGTCGCGCTCGACGGGCACGTCGCGCCACCCGAGGACGACGAGTCCCTCCTCGCGCACGATCGTCTCGATCGCGGCGACGACCTCGGCGCGCTGGTCGTCCTCGCGCGGGACGAAGGCTGTGCCCACGGCGTACGCGCCGGCAGCGGGCAGCTCGAAGTCGACGACCTCGCGCAGGAATCGGTCGGGGACCTGGGTGAGGATGCCGGCGCCGTCGCCCACGAGCGGGTCGGCCCCCGTCGCGCCGCGGTGGTCGAGGTTGATGAGCGCGAGCAGCGCGTGGTCGACGATGTCGCGGCCTGCGTGCCCCCGCATGGTGGCGACCATGGCGACGCCGCAGGCGTCGTGCTCGGCCTCACGGCGGTAGAGCCCCGTGTCGGCCGGGTGCGCTGAGAAGCGGTGGAAGGGCGAGGTCGTCACCGACGATCACCGTCCTTATCTCTCGAGGGGGACGCCCTGGCGTCGCCGCAGCGAAGAGACGTGCAGGCGGGCCCGAGGCGTGCGGGCGGCGTGGACGGCAGCGGCCACGCGGCGAGAGTAGCAGGACAGCGTCTTACCTGGTGACCGTCCGATCTCGAATGGCGAGACGCCGCTCAGCCGGTGGTCGTCGAGGGCGTCTCGACCCGGTCCTCCGGCGCGTCCGGGGCGCCGGTCGCGCCCTTCGCCCGCCGTCCGGCGAGCACCCAGATCACCGCGCCGATGACGACGACGACGAGGCTGGTCCACACGTTGAGGCGCTGCCCGAGGACGATCTGCGCCTCGTCGGTGCGCATCGTCTCCAGCACGACCCGGCCGAGCGGGTAGCCCATGACGTAGGCCCCGAAGAGCTGCCCCGGGTGCAGCGAGCGGCGCCGGTCGAGCAGGAGCAGGGCGAGGGCGAGGAGCAGGCAGAAGATCGACTCGTAGAGGAAGATCGGGTGGAAGGTCCCGATGACCTCGGCCTGGCCGGAGGCGTCGAGGACGGCCCGTCCCGTGGAGCTGTCCCAGCGGTGGATCTCCAGCGCCCACGGCACGTCTGTCTCGCGCCCGTAGAGCTCGTTGTTGAACCAGTTGCCCCAGCGCCCGATCGCCTGGGCGACGGGCAGCGCGGGCGCGACCGAGTCGGCGAGGGCCCCGATCGGCACGTCGTAGCGGCGGGCCGCGATCCACGCGCCGACCGCTCCCCCGGCGACGGCGCCCCAGATGCCGAGCCCGCCGTTCCAGATCTGCAGCGCGGCGACGAGCGAGCCGCCGGGCCCGAAGTAGGGCTCCGGGGTGGTGATGACGTGGTAGACCCGCGCGCCGATGATGCCGGCGGGCACCGCCCACAGGGCGATGTCGAGGACGACGCCCTCACGCCCGCCACGGGTCTCGATCCGCTTCTGGGCGATCCAGACGGCGGCCATGATGCCGGCGAGGATGCACAGCGCGTAGGCGTGGATCGTCAGCGGGCCGATGCTCCACGCCCCGACCTCGGGGCTGGGCAGCGCGGCCGGGACGGCGACGGTCAGGGGTGCGAGGCTCATCAGGAGGCCACCATGTCCTTCGGGACCTCACCGGTGGTGACGATCCGGGTGAATGCGTCGACGTCGGGCCGGCCGTCGGGCACGAGGGCGCCCCAGCTCAGCTGGGTGCCGTCGACGACGATCGTCGGGGTCGAGGTGATCTGGTCCTTGACCGACTGGTCGTCGACACTGCGCACGTACGCCCGGTAGACGCCCGCGTCGCTGCACTCCTGCCACGCGTCGAGCTGGTCACCGGACAGGCCCCCGGCCTTCGCGCCCTGCTCGAGCTGGTCCGTCGTGAACTCGCCGGGCTCCGTCGGCTGGTTGGCGAAGAGCCACTGGTGCATGCCGGTCCAGCCGCCCTGGTCGGCCGCGCACAACGCGCTGCTCGCGGCGATCGAGGATCCCTCCTGGCCGAAGTTCGAGTCGATGACCGTCTTGAGGTGGACCCGCAGCTCGATCTTGCCCTCCTGGGCGAGGTCGCCGACTGTCTGGCCGAAGGCCTGCTCGAAGAGCTTGCACGCCGGGCACCGGAAGTCCTCGTAGACGTCGAGCGTCGGGGCGCCCTCGACGGTCGGGGCGTCCCGGTAGGGGTCGAAGGGCTGTCCCATCTGGGTCCCGGGCGGCGGGCCTCCGGTCTGGACGGCGTCCTTCTGGCTCGACCACACGACGCCGGCGACGACGACGACCACCGCGACGATCAGCACGATGCCGCCGACGAGGAGGGGGTTGGCGCCGGTGCGCTGCCCCTTCGCCGCGGCCTGGATCTTGGCCTGCCTGTCCTGGCTCATCACGTGCCTGCCTTGCTGTGCGTCTGGTCGGGTGGGGACGAAGGGGGGTCAGCGCCCGAGGAGGGCGCGGTCGAGACCGGCGAGGGTGCGCGGTCGCACGACGAGGTAGGCGCCGCACAGGGCCAGGCCGAGGTCGCGCAGGATCTCGGTGCCGTACTCGGTCTGGTCGGCGGCGACCTGGCCGCCGCCGCCGAAGCAGCCGCAGTCGATGGTCAGGCCGCGGGCCCAGGCCTGGGCGATGCCGACGACGAAGACCACCATGAGCAGACCCCCGAGCACCGCGCTCGCCCGGGTGAAGAGCCCGAGGACGAGGAGCAGGCCGAGGATCACCTCGACGTAGGGCAGCCCGTAGCCGACGACCCGGGCCACCTCGAAGGGGAGGACGTCGTAGGCCTGCACGGCACGGGCCGAGCCGGAGGGGTTGCCGATCTTCAGCCCGCCGGCGAGCAGGAGCGCCCCGCCGAGGACGAGCCGGGCGAGCAGCCCGAGGACGTCGAGGACGAGCGGGCGGCGCGACGTCGTCGTCGCGTCCGCGGTCGTCGTCGTCCCGGTCATCACCGGCCCTCGCGCACGCCGGCGGCGAGCTCGCGGGTCAGCGCGTCGAGGCGCTCCAGGCCCTCCTGCGCCGGGACGTCCTGGAGGGTGGCGACGAGTGCGGACCCGACGATGACCCCGTCGGCGAATCGGGCGATCTGTGCCGCCTGCTCGCGGGTCGACACGCCGAGACCGACGCAGACCGGGGTGTCGGTGTGCTCGCGCACCCGGGCGACGAGCTCGCCCGCGGTGTCGCCGACGCTCGTCCGGGCGCCGGTGACGCCCATCGTCGACGCGGCGTAGACGAAGCCGCGGCAGGCCGCGGTGACCCGCTCGAGCCGCTCCGGGGTCGAGCTCGGGGCGACGAGGAAGACCCGGTCGAGACCGTGCTCGTCGGAGGCCTCGACCCAGTCCTGGGCCTCGTCGGGCACGAGGTCGGGGGTGATGAGACCCGCTCCCCCGGCGGCGGCGAGGTCGGCGGCGTACTGCGCCACCCCGCGCCGCAGGACGAGGTTCCAGTACGACATGACGAGCGGCGGCGTGCCGGTGGCCCGCACCGCGGCCGTCGCGGCGAAGACGTCGTCGACGTGGACGCCGCGCTCGAGGGCCTCGGTGGCCGCGCGCTGGATGACCGGCCCGTCCATGAGGGGGTCGCTGTAGGGCATGCCGACCTCGACGACGTCGACCCCGGCGGCGCACATGACCTCCATCGCGCGGATCGAGGTCGGGACGTCGGGGTAGCCGACGGGCAGGTAGCCGACGAGCGCGGCGCGCCCCTCGGCACGGCACCGGGCGAGGACCTCGCCGACACCGAGGTCCGTGGTCTGCACGCTCACTCCTGCACTCCCCCGTCGTCCTGCACGGGCGTGACGCTCTCGGCGCCGCCGTCGGCGGTCGCCTCCTCGCTCGGCGGCGGCAGCTCGCCGTCGACGAGCCCGAAGTACTGGGCGGCGGTGTGCATGTCCTTGTCGCCGCGACCGGAGAGGTTGACGAGGACGAGCCCGTCGGGGCCGAGCTCGCGCCCGAGCACGAGGGCGCCCGCGAGGGCGTGGGCCGACTCGATGGCCGGGATGATGCCCTCGGTGCGGCACAGCAGGCGGAAGGCCTCCATGGCCTCGTCGTCCGTGGCGTACCGGTACTCGGCCCGACCGGTGTCGCGCAGGTGGGCGTGCTCGGGGCCGACGCTCGGGTAGTCCAGGCCGGCGGAGATCGAGTGGGTCTCGAGGGTCTGACCCTCGCGGTCCTGCATGAGGTAGCTCATCGCGCCGTGGAGCACGCCGGGGTCGGCGGTGGCGAAGCGGGCGGCGTGCCGGCCCGTCGTCACCCCGGCACCCGCGGCCTCGATCCCGACGAGGCGCACGTCGGTGTCCTCGACGAAGCGGTGAAAGATCCCCATCGCGTTGGACCCCCCGCCGACGCAGGCGACGACGGCGTCGGGCAGACGACCGGTGAGCCCGAGCACCTGGTCGCGCGCCTCCTCGCCGATGATCTTGTGGAAGTCGCGGACCATCTCGGGGAAGGGGTGCGGCCCGGTCACCGTGCCGAGCACGTAGTGGGTGTGCCCGACGTTGGTCACCCAGTCGCGCAGGGCCTCGTTGATGGCGTCCTTGAGCGTCGCGCTGCCGTGCTCGACGGCGACGACCTCGGCCCCGAGGATGCGCATGCGGGCGACGTTGAGCGCCTGGCGCTCGGTGTCGACCCGGCCCATGTAGACGGTGCACTCGAGACCCATGAGCGCGGCGGCGGTCGCCGTCGCGACGCCGTGCTGGCCGGCGCCGGTCTCGGCGATGACGCGGCGCTTGCCCATCCGCTGGGCGAGCAGGCACTGCGCGAGGACGTTGTTGATCTTGTGCGAGCCGGTGTGGTTGAGGTCCTCGCGCTTGAGGATCATCCGCACCCCGCCGGCGTGCGCGGCGAAGCGCGGCACCTCGGTGATGATGCTCGGACGACCGGTGTACGTGCGGTGCAGCCGGTCGAGCTCGTCGGTGAAGTCGGGGTCGAGGACGGCCTTCTGGCGGGCCTCGTCGAGCTCCTCGAGCGCGGGGATGAGGGCCTCGGGCACGTACCGGCCG
This sequence comes from Janibacter sp. UYMM211, assembly GCF_040547045.1. Classification (NCBI taxonomy): domain Bacteria; kingdom Bacillati; phylum Actinomycetota; class Actinomycetes; order Micrococcales; family Intrasporangiaceae; genus Janibacter; species Janibacter sp. UYMM211. Next base: position 331,269 of record NZ_JBEPOY010000003.1, read on the forward strand.
CCGAAGCGGCCGAAGCGGCCGGCCTGGACGGGGGCGCTCATCGCACGCCTCGCATCGCGGCGACCGCGGCGGCCGGGTCGCCGCCGGTGACGAGGGCCTCGCCGACGAGGATCGCGTCGGCGCCGGCAGCGGCGAAGGTAGCGGCGTCGGCGACGTCGCGGACGCCGGACTCGGCGACCTTGACGCACCCGTCGGGGACGAGCGGGGCGAGCCTGGCGAAGGTGGAGATGTCGACCTCCAGGGTCTTGAGATTGCGGTTGTTGACGCCGATGACCGAGGCGCCGGAGTCGACGGCGCGGACGGTCTCCGCCTCGTCGTGCACCTCGACGAGCGCGGTCATGCCGAGCCGGCCGGTGAGGGCGAGCAGCTCGGCGAGCTGGAGGTCGTCGAGGGCGGCGACGATGAGCAGGACGATGTCGGCGCCGTGGGCCCGGGCCTCCCACACCTGGTAGGGCGTGACGACGAAGTCCTTGCGCAGCACGGGCACGTCGACCGCGGCGCGCACGGCGTCGAGGTCGGCGAGCGAGCCGCCGAAGCGGCGCTGCTCGGTGAGCACGGAGATCGCGGCCGCCCCGCCCTGCGCGTACTGGCTCGCCAGGGCTGCGGGGTCGGGGATCTCGGCGAGGGGGCCCTTGCTCGGGCTCGAGCGCTTGACCTCGGAGATGACGCTCAGCTCGGGGGCGCGCAGCCGCGACCACGCGTCGCGCGGGGCGGGGGCCTCCTCGGCCCGTCGCTGCACGTCGCGCAGCGGGAGATCGAGCTCCCGGGCGGCGAGGTCCTCGCGCACGCCGTCGATGATCTGGGTCAGGACGCTGGGCATGGGGCCAGGTTAGTCTCCGCGGCTGGGCCCCCGGCACGCTGCCTCACGTCGTGGGGTCCTCGCCCTCGCTGAGGCGGTCCCAGTCCGAGCGCGGGGCACCCGTGCCGGTGCCGCCGGCCACGGTCGCGGAGCGCCCTCCCGAGGAGTCAGCGCCGAGCGCGCTCCACCGGCCGCCGGCGAGGAGGACGCCGAGGGCGGCCAGGGCGAAGGGGACGACGCTCGCCACGGCGACCCACGGCCAGGCCGTCACGGACGCCTCGGCCGGCAGGGTCGCCGTGGTGCCGGAGCGGCCCCCGGCGACCGAGCCGAGCACCGCCGCGGGGTCGAGCAGGACCCGTACGACGAGCACGACGACGACGACGAGGACGCCGATGAGGGCCAGCGCGGAGACGACGCGACCGATCCGACCGCTCGTGAGGGCCGCGACGGCGGCCGCCGCGCCGACGAGGGCGACACCGGCCAGGCCCGGGGCTGCCTCTCCCCCGGTCGCCTCGGCGGGGGTGGCCCCGGCGACGTCGGTGACGGTGCCGCTCACCCACACCCCGCGGGTGGCGGCGAGGGCGACGAGCGCGCCGAGCAGGGCGAGGAGCAGGACGACGAGCTTGCGGGTGAGCACGGACCTCATGCCCTGCCCCCGTCGGACGGCCGGGCGGGGCCCACCGTGCGCATCGCCCCGGCCGTCGCGACTGCCCGCAGGGCGGCCCCGGCCTTGGCCACGCACTCGGCGTGCTCGAGGTGGGGCACGGAGTCGGCGACGATGCCGGCGCCGGCCTGGACGTGCGCCCGCCCGTCGACGACGAGCGCGGTGCGGATGGCGATGGCCATGTCCATGTCGCCGTGGAAGTCGAGGTAGCCGACGACCCCGCCGTAGACGCCGCGGCGACTGCGCTCGTAGTGCTCGATGAGGGCGAGGGCACGGGGCTTGGGCGCCCCCGACAGGGTGCCGGCGGGGAAGGTCGAGACGAGGACGTCGTAGGCGCTGACCTCGGGGCGCATCCGGCCGACGACCGTGGACTCGAGGTGGGTGACGTGGCTGTAGCGCCGGACGTCCATGAGCTCGAGGCAGTCGACGGTGCCCGCCTCGCACACCCGCTGGAGGTCGTTGCGCCCGAGGTCGACGAGCATGACGTGCTCGGAACGCTCCTTGGGGTCGGCGAGCAGCTCCTCGGCGAGGGCGATGTCCTCCTCGAGGGTCTTGCCCCGGGGCCGGGTGCCGGCGATCGGGTGGGTCAGCGCCTCGCGGCCGGTGACGGTGACGAGCGCCTCGGGCGAGCCGCCGACGACGTCGTAGGTGCTGCCGTCGGCGCGCGGCAGGCGGAAGAAGTACATGTACGGGCTCGGGTTGGCCGCCCGCAGCGCGCGGTAGACCTCCGTCGGGTCGGCCGGGCAGTCCATGGAGAAGCGCTGCGAGAGGACGACCTGGAAGACCTCGCCGGCGCGGATGTCCTCCTTCGCCTCCTCGACGATCTCCTGGTAGCGCTCGGGGGTGACGTCGCTCGTCACCGAGGCCATGGCGTCGGCGACGACGTCGGGGTCGACGGTGGCGACCGTGCTGGGCGCCGGCTCGGCGAGGGCGAGCACCATCTCGTCGAGACGGGCCACCGCGTCGTCGTAGGCCTGGTCGACCCGCTCGTCGGTGTCGTCGTAGTTGATCGCGTTGGCGATGAGGAGCAGCGAGCCGTCGGAGTGGTCGAGGACGGCGACGTCGGTGGCGAGCACCATGCCGACCTCGGGGACGCCGAGCACGTCGGGCAGGGTCGCCGGGACCCGCTCCCAGCGCCGGACCGCGTCGTAGGAGATCGCGCCGACCATCCCGGACGTCAGCGGCGGCAGGCCCTCGACCGGCTCGGTGCGCAGGGCCTCGAGGGTGGCCCGCAGGACCTCGACCGGCGAGCCGGTCGTCGGCACCCCGGCCGGCGGCTGGCCGATCCACAGCGCCTCGCCGTCGCGCTCGGTGAGGGTGGCGCGGCTGCGGGCCCCGATGATCGACCAGCGCGACCACACGCCCTGCTCGGCGGACTCGAGCAGGAAGGTGCCGGGCTCCCCCTTCGCCAGCTTGCGGTAGACCGAGAGCGGGGTCTCGGCGTCGGCCATGAGCCGGCGCACGACGGGGATGACGCGCCGGTCGCGGGCGAGGACGCCGAAGGTGTCGGCATCGGGCCACGTGCGTCCGTAGCCGAGCTCGGGCAGCGCGGTCATGCCGCTCCCCCGTCGCCGACGGCGGCGTCGAGCCGGCCCGCGTCGAAGCACGTGCGGTCCCCGGTGTGGCAGGCCGCGCCGACCTGCTCGACCTGGACGAGGAGCGCGTCCCCGTCGCAGTCGAGCGCGACGGAGCGCACGTGCTGGGCGTGGCCCGAGGTGTCGCCCTTGCGCCAGTACTCGCCGCGGCTGCGCGACCAGAAGGTCACCCGCCCGGTCGTCAGCGTGCGGTGCAGGGCCTCGTCGTCCATCCACCCGAGCATGAGCACCTCACGGGTGTCGTGCTGCTGGATCACCGCGGCGACGAGGCCGGCGGGGTCGCGCGAGAGCCGGTCGGCGATCTCGGCGGGCAGGGGCGAAGGGGTGGTCTCGGGCACCCGCACATCGTGCCTCAGCGACACCCGCGCCCGACAACTCGCCCGTCACCCGGGCCACCCTGACCCTTGGGCCCTGACCGACCCTCAGTGCTGCTGCTGGGCCGCCCAGGACGCGTGCAGCGCCGAGTAGGTGCCACCGGCACCGACGAGGTCGCGGTGCGGCCCGCGCTCGACGATGCGGCCCGCGTCGACGACGACGACCTCGTCGGCCGCCTCCGCAGTGGAGAGGCGGTGGGCGATCGTCACCGAGGTGCGGCCCTCGAGCAGCCGGTCGAGGGCGTCCTGGATGCGCACCTCCGTCGCCGGGTCGACCGCGCTCGTCGCCTCGTCGAGGACGAGGAGGTCGGGGTCGGCGAGGTAGGCGCGGACGATGGCGACGAGCTGGCGCTCGCCCGCCGAGAGCGACTCGCCGCGCGGGCCGACCTGCGAGGCGAGCCCGGCCGGCAGGCCGGACAGCCACGGGCCGAGCCCGAGGTCGTCGACGGCGGCCTGGATCCGCGCGTCGCTCGCGTCGGGCGCGCCGAGCCGGATGTTCGTCGCGAGGTCGGCGTCGAAGAGGAAGCCCTCCTGCGGCACGAGGACGACGCGCTCGCGCAGGCTGGAGAAGCGCACCCGCGACAGCTCGACGCCGTCGAGGCGCACCTCGCCCGACGAGGGGTCGACGAGGCGGGTGAGCAGCTTGGCCAGCGTCGACTTGCCCGACCCGGTCTCGCCGACGACGGCCACGCGGCTGCGCGGCTCGACCCGCCAGCTGACGTCGGTGAGCACCGGCGGTCCGCCCGGGTAGGCGAAGCCGACGTCGCTCAGCTCGACGGCCACGGGACCGCGCGGGAGCACCTCGCCGTCCTCGCCCGGGTCGGCGATGTCGGCCGGGGTCTCGACGACGTCGAGGACCCGGCGCCACCCGGCGACGGCGTTCTGCAGCTCGTTGAGGATCTCGGTGGCCTGCTGCACCGGCTGGGTGAAGAGGTTGACGAGGAAGAGGAAGGCGAGCAGCTCGCCGAGGGTGAGGTGACCGTGCACGGCGAGCCACGTGCCGACCGCGAGCACGGTGCCCAGGGTCAGGCCGGTGAAGAACTGCCCGACGCCGAAGGCGAGCGAGGAGCGGACGTGGGCCCGCACGGCGGCGGAGCGGTGGGCCTCGACCGCACCGTCGATCCGGGCTGCCGTGCGGTCCTGGACGTGGTGGGCCCGGATCGTCTCGGCGCCCCCGATCGACTCGGAGATCGCGGCGAGCATGTCGCCGACGCGCTCGCGCACCGCGAGGTAGGCCCGGCCGAGGACCCGCTGCAGCCGCGTCACGGCGACGAAGAGCGGCACGAAGCTCACGAGCACGACGAGGAGCAGCACCGGGCTGTAGAAGGCCATGAGGAGCAGCGAGACGAGGATCTGACCGGTGCTGACGACGAGGATGATGCCGCCGAACTGGGCGAACTGGCTGATCGTGTCGACGTCGGAGGTCACCCGTGAGGTCATCGACCCGCGGCGCTGGGAGCTCTGGGTGAGCATCGACAGGTCGTGGATGTGCCGGAAGGCCGTCGTGCGCAGCGTCGCCAGCCCCGACTCCGAGGCCGTGAAGAGGCGGACGTTGACGAGGTAGCCGCACCACGCGGTGAGGAGCACGACGACGGCGCACACCGCGACGAGCCGCCAGACGTAGCCGGTGTCGACCCCGCCGGGCGCGCCGAAGCCGTGGTCGGTGACCTGCTGGACCGCGACCGGGATGACCACCCGGCCGAGCGTCATGAGCCCGGCGAGCGCGAGCGTCACCCAGATGCCGCGGGTCAGCTCGGGCGAGAGCGCGAGACCGCGGCGCAAGGTCGACCACGTCGACCCCTGCGAGCTGACGAGACCGGGCAGCGCCTCGTCCTGCGCGGGACGGGTGTCGGTGCTCATGCGCTCGCCTCCGCGCGCTCGGCGCGCTCGGCGCGTTCTTCGGCCTGGCGCGCGTACGCGGTGACGAGGTGGGCGTAGGAGGCGTCCCGACCGAGCAGCTCGGCATGGGTCCCCCGGTCGACGACCCGGCCGCCCTCGAGGTGGACGACCTCGTCGGCGAGCGCGATCGTCGAGAGCCGGTAGGCGACGAGCAGCACCGTGGAGCCCCCGCTGCGCTCCTGCAGGCCGTGGAGGATCGCCAGCTCCACGGAGGGGTCGACCGCCGAGGTGGCGTCGTCGAGGACGAGCAGCCGGGGCTCTCGCACGACCGCCCGGGCGAGCGCGAGCCGTTGGCGCTGCCCGCCGGACAGCGACGCGCCGCGCTCGCCGACCTCGGTGTCGAGCCCGTGCGGCAGCCGGTCGACGAAGTCCCACGCCTGCGCCAGGCGCAGGGCGCGCTCGACCGCGTCGTCGTCGATCTCCTCGCCGAGGGTGATGTTGCCCCGGACGGTGTCGTCGAAGAGGAAGGTGCCCTGCGGCACGAGGGCCGCCGCCCGGCTGACCTCGCCGGCGGCGAGCTCGGTGAGGTCGACGCCGTCGTAGCGCACGGTGCCGGCGGTGGTCTCGAGCAGACGGGTGGTGAGCGCGGCGAGGGTCGACTTGCCCGACCCGGTCGGGCCGACGAGCGCCACGGTGCGCCCGGGCGCGATGCGCAGGTCGACGCCGTCGACGGCCAGCGGGCGGTCGGGGACGCCGACGGACGCGGCGACCTCGTCCTCGTCGCGCTCGGCGAGATCGGTGCGCTCGGCGCTCTCGTAGCGGAAGGAGACGCCCTCCAGGGCGAGCTCGACCGGCCCGCGGCCGTCGAGGCGCCGCGGCCCGTGGGTCGTGTGCCCGCTCTCGAGCAGGACGCGCTCGACCCGCTCGTAGGCGACGACGGTGCGCGGCAGCTCGCCGAGCACCCAGCCGAAGGCACGCACGGGGAAGGCGAGGACGGCGATGAGGTAGGCGACCTGGACGACCTCGGCGGGGGTCATCGCCCCGCTGCCCACCCGTGCGGTGCCGGCGGCGAGGACGACGAGCGTGGCGAGCTGCGGGATGGCCTCGATGACGGGGTCGAAGGTGCCGCGGGTGCGACCGACGGCGATGTTGGCCTGGCGCAGCCGGCCGGTGACCTCGGCGAAACGGCGCGTCTCGCGCTCCTCGGCGCCCATCGACTTCACGACGAGCGCCGCCTCGAGCGACTCGTGGGCGACCTCGCTCACCTCGGCGCGCAGCTGCTGGGCGGTCGTCGCCAGCGGCGTCATCCGGCGCTGGTAGACGCCGTTGGCGATCATGAGCAGCGGGAAGCAGGTGAGCCCGACGAGCATCATCACCGGGTCGACGAGAGCCATCTGGACCAGCCCGAAGGCGAGCATGACGAGCACGCCGAGCGCCATGGGCAGCGGCATGAAGACGAACCACGTCGCCTCGACGTCGGCGTTCGCGTTCGACAGGAGCTGGCCGGAGGGGTGGCGGTGGTGCCACGTGAGGGGCAGACGCAGGTACTGGCGCGTGACGCGGCGTCGGTAGTCGGCCGCGATGCCGTACATGACCATCGCGCCGAAGATGCGCCGCCCGAGCACGCCGACCGTCGTCGCGGCGACGACGGCCGCGATCGCGCCGAAGATGATCGCCAGGCGGCCCCCGTCGACCTCGCCGGCGGTGACGGCGGGCGTCACGTGGTGCTCGGTGACCCAGCCGACGGCCCAGGCCATGCCCGCGGTGGCCACGCCGAAGATCACGCTGCCGACGACCGCGAGGGCGAAGGTGCCGGGGGTCACCCGCACGCCCCACCCGATGATGCGCAGCGCGCGCAGGATCGTCGCGAGCTGTCCGCGCCGCCGGAGCTGCTGCTCCACCGCGACCTCACCCATCCCAGACCCCTTCCGCCTGCTCCGCCGGGATACCCTCCCACGTCAGGACGACAGCGCAGGACACACACCGGACCACCCCAGTGAGGTAGACCCATGAGCCGACTCGCCCACGACGAGCGCGGAGCGCTCTGCGACACGATGCTCGCAGCCGGTCCCGACGCCCCGACGCTGTGCGGGACGTGGGGCGTCGCCGACCTCGCCGCGCACCTCGTCATCCGCGAGAGCGCCCGTCTCGACCTCGCCGCGGGCATCGTCGTCCCGGCCCTCGCCGGGCGCACGGACGCCGCGACCCGGTCGCTGGCCGCGCGCACCCCCTTCGCCACCCTCGTCGAGCGCGTGCGCACCGGGCCGCCGGCCTGGCACCCCACCCGCGTCGCCCGGGTCGACGAGGCGGCCAACCTCGTCGAGATGTTCATTCACCACGAGGACGTGCGTCGCGGCACCGCCGACGCCAACCCCCGCCACCTGCCCCAGGAGCTGACGACCGCCCTCGGCAAGCAGCTCGCGAAGATGGCCCCCCTCCTCCTGCGCGGGGCGAAGGGGGTCGACGTCGAGCTCGTCACGGCCAAGCACCGCAAGCGGGTCGGCACCGGCCACCCCGTCGTCGAGGTGCACGGTCACCCGGGCGAGATCCTGCTCTTCCTCTCGGGGCGCAAGGGCGTCGCCCAGGTCGAGTTCGTCGGCGAGAAGGCTGCGGTCGCCACCCTCACCGAGGCCGACCTCGGGATGTGAGGTCGGCGGGGCCGCTCAGAGTGCGCGGCCCCGGCGCACCGGGTAGCCGGCGCCCTCGAGGGCGTCCTTGACCTCGCCGATGCCGACCTCGCCGAAGTGGAAGATGCTCGCGGCCAGCGTGGCGTCGGCCCCGGCGGCCACCGCGGGCACGAAGTGCTCGGCGCTGCCCGCTCCCCCGCTCGCGATGACCGGCACGCCGACCTCGGCCCGGACCGCGGCGAGCAGCTCGATGTCGAAGCCGGCCTTCGTGCCGTCGGCGTCCATCGAGTTGAGCAGGATCTCGCCGGCGCCGAGCTCGGCGGCTCGCGCGCACCACCAGATCGCGTCGATGCCGGTCCCCCGACGGCCGCCGTGGGTCGTCACCTCGAAGCCCCCGACGAGCGCCCCGTCCTCGCCCCGGCGACGGCGCACGTCGGCGGACAGGACGAGCACCTGGGCGCCGAAGCGGTCGGCGACCTCGCTGATGAGCTCAGGGCGGGCGATCGCCGCGGTGTTGACCCCGACCTTGTCGGCACCGACGCGCAGCAGCCGGTCGACGTCGTCGACCGTGCGCACCCCGCCGCCGACGGTCAGCGGGATGAAGACCTCCTCGGCGGTGCGGCTCACGACGTCGTAGGTCGTCGCCCGGTCGCCGCTGCTCGCGGTGACGTCGAGGAAGGTCAGCTCGTCGGCGCCCTCGGCGCCGTAGCGGCGGGCCAGCTCGACGGGGTCGCCCGCGTCTCTCAGCTCGGCGAAGTTGACGCCCTTGACGACGCGCCCGGCGTCGACGTCGAGGCAGGGGATGACACGGACGGCGACGGACACGTCGGTCAGGGTAGTGCCCCGGCTAGGCTCGCCCGTCGTGAGAGCCCAGCCCCCGGACGTCGCGCCCGCGCACGAGGTCCTGCGACGGGTCCGGGCGCTCCCGCCCTCGACCCGCACCGTCGTCGTCGGCCTCGACGGCCGCAGCGGGTCGGGCAAGACCCGCCTGGCCGACGAGCTCGCCGCGACGCTTCGCTGGCCGGTCGTGCGGCTCGACGAGATCTACCCGGGCTGGGACGGTCTGGCCACCGCCCCCGACGTCCTCGCGAGGGACGTGCTCCTCCCCCTTCGCGACGGGCGCGACGCCTCCTGGCCGACGTGGGACTGGGTCGCCGGTGCTCCCGGCCCGACCGCCCACCTGCCGTGGACCCCGCACGTCCTCGTCGAGGGCTGCGGCACCGGCGCGCCGCCCGCGGGCGGGCTCGTCGACCTCCTCGTCTGGCTCGAGGCCCCCGAGGGGCTGCGCCGCGAGCGAGCCCTCTCGCGCGACGGGCAGACCTTCGCCCCGCACTGGGAGCGGTGGGCCGCGCAGGAGGCCGAGGTCCTGCGCGGCGTGGCCGAGCGCGCCGACCTCGTCCTCGACACGAGCGGACTCGGATGAGCATCCGTGCCGAGATGCGCTCGCTGCGGCCCCGGGCGGGCCTGCGCAGCCGCGTGCGCCGCGTGCAGGAGCGCGGCGTGCGCATCCTCACCGCGGCCTTCGGCGCGGCCCTCGCGTGGTGGCTGGCCCGCGACCTGCTCGGTCACCCGCAGCCCTTCTTCGCCCCCGTCACCGTCGTCGTCACGCTCGGGCTCAGCTACGGCCAGCGGCTGCGGCGGGTCAGCGAGCTCGTCGTCGGCGTCGCCGTCGGGGTGCTCGTCGGCGACCTCTTCGTCTACCTCTTCGGCAGCGGGGTGTGGCAGCTCGCCGTCGTCGCGACCCTCGCGATGACCATCGCGACCTTCCTCGGCGCCGGGCTGCTGCTCACCAGCCAGGCCGGGGTGCAGTCGATCATCATCACCACCCTCGTCGCCGCTCCCGACCAGGCCTTCTCGCGCTGGCTCGACGCGGTGCTCGGAGGTGTCGTCGCCCTCACCCTCGCGATGATCGCGCCGGCCGCCCCCGTGACGAGACCGCGCCGCGACATCGTCGACCTCGCCGAGGAGATCGGGGCGGTCCTGCACGAGTGCACGTCGGCCGTGCGCGAGCGCGACGTCGAGGCCGCCGACGACGTCCTGCGCCGGGCGCGGGGCACCGAGGCGATGATCGCCTCCCTGCGCGACGGGGCCGGTGCGGCCAACGAGATCGCCGCGATCTCACCGCTGCACGCGCGCCATCGCGCCGAGGTGCGCCTCATCTCCTCGGCGATCAACCCGCTCGACCGGTGCGTGCGCAACATGCGCGTGCTCGCCCGCCGCACGGGTGTCGCCGTCAGGGTCGGCGAGGCCGTGCCCGAGCCCTACCTGCGGGTCGTCGACCGTCTCGCGGTCGTCGTCGAGGAGCTCGCCCGCGAGCTCGACCAGGGGCGGCTGGGCATCGAGGTGCGCGAGCAGCTCGTGCGGGTGGGGCGCGCCGCGGGTCGGGGCGAGCCCGGGGCGACCCTGTCGGCCGAGCTCATCCGGGCGCAGGTGCGCTCGATGGTCGTCGACCTGCTCATGGTCACCGGCCTCGAGTACGCCGACGCCGTCGCGCTCGTGCGCGCGGAGTAGCGGCGCTCGTGCGCGCGGAGTAGCGGCGCTCGTGCGCGCGGAGCAGCGCGCAGAGTGATCAGCGCTGGTGGGCGCCGACGAGGTCGCTGAGCCGCTGGGCCTGGGCGAGCGAGCCGGAGCCGTCGGCCCGCTGGATCGCCATGACCGCCATGTCGTCGCCGTCGGCGAGGTCGAGCCGCACCCACGGCATGCCGTCGGAGAAGCGCACCGCCTCGATGTCCTCCCACGGCACGACCTGCTGCGGCCCGAGGTTGCGCACGAGCAGGCCGTCGGCCCGCGGCACCGCCCGGATCGTCATGTACCGGCTGAGCAGCCCGGCGACGCCGAGCCCGATGAGGAAGAAGCCGAGCCGGTCGACGAGGTGGAAGCGCTCGGGCACGAAGATCGCGACGAGCAGGAAGATGACGAGGGTGAGGACGGCGAGGACGCTCGCCACGAGGCGCCCGCGCCGGGGGACGAAGGGGGCATTCGTCCCGTCGCCGGGACGTCCTGCGCCGCTCACAGCCGGCACGCGGTGATCTCGGTGACGAGGATCGCGCGGGCCCCGATGTCGTAGAGCTCGTCCATGATCGCGTTGGTCCGTCCGCGCGGGACCATGGCCCGCACGGCGACCCAGTCCTTGTCGTGCATCGGCGAGATCGTCGGCGACTCCAGGCCCGGGGTGAGGGTCACCGCCTGCTCGACGATCGTCGTCGGGCAGTCGTAGTCGAGCATGACGTAGTGGCGCGCCGTGACGACGCCCATGAGCCGGCGGTGCAGGACCTCGACCGCGGACTCGGCGGCATCGGCCCGGCGCACGAGGACGGCCTCGCTGCGCAGGATCGGCTCGCCGAAGACCTCGAGGCCCTGGTTGCGCAGGGTGGTGCCGGTCTCGACGACGTCGGCGATCGCGTCGGCGACGCCGAGGGTGATCGCCGTCTCGACCGCTCCGTCGAGCCGCACGACCTCGGCCTGCACGCCGTGGTCGGCGAGGTGCGCGGCGACGAGCCCGGCGTAGGACGTCGCGACGCGGCGGCCCTGGAGGTCGCCGACGCCGCTCGCCGTGCCGGCCCGGCCGGCGAAGCGGAAGGTCGAGCCGCCGAAGCCGAGCGACATGATCTCGACGGCGGCCGAGCCGGAGTCGAGGAGCAGGTCGCGGCCGGTGATGCCGGCGTCGACCTGGCCCTGCCCGACGTAGACGGCGACGTCACGCGGGCGCAGGTAGAAGAACTCGACCCCGTTGTCGGGGTCGGCGACGACGAGCTCCTTGGAGTCCCGGCGCACGCGGTAGCCGGCCTCTCGGAGCATGGCGACGGACGGCTCGGACAGCGAGCCCTTGTTGGGGACGGCGATGCGCACGGAGGTCCTGCCTGATCAGAGGTGGGTGTAGACGTCGTCGAGCTCGAGGTCGTTGGCGAGCATGAGCACCTGGAGGTGGTAGAGCAGCTGGCTGATCTCCTCGGCGAGGCGCTCCTTGCCCTCGTGCTCGGCGGCCATCCACACCTCGGCGGCCTCCTCGACGACCTTCTTGCCGATGGCATGGGTGCCGGCGTCCAGCGCTGCGACGGTGCCCGAGCCCTCGGGCCGGGTCTGCGCGGTCGCCGTGAGCTCGGCGAAGAGGGAGTCGAAGGTCTTCACAGGCGCCCAGTCTAGGCGGCGCCGACGCGCTCCCCTGACCCGGTCGGGGTCGCGGCCGCGCGCCGGGTGGCCGCCACCCACTGGGTGAAGCCGTAGAGGACGAAGGCGCCGTAACCGATGTACATGACGGCGGTGGGCACGTACCCCGTGGCGAAGCCGAGCGGGACCCCGACGAGGTCGACGGCGATCCAGGCGAGCCAGAACTCGTTCCACCCGCGCGCCATCATGTACGTCGCGAGCATCGACCCGACGAAGATCCACGAGTCGCTCCAGAAGTACCACCACTGGGGCTGCCAGTACGGGTTCGGCGCCGCGGCCCACAGCGTGACGAAGGCCTGGTGCGCGACGACCGTGCCACCGAGCCACACGCCGGCGACGACGAGACGCTCGCGCGAGGTCGCCCACCGCGGGACGATCGCGGCTCCCCCTTCGCTGCCGACCGCGCCCGGCTCCGCCGCCGTGCGCTCGCGCTTGATCTGGGTCCAGCGCCACCAGCCGTAGATGCTCGTGACGATGAAGAAGACCTGACGCCCGGCCTGCCCGAAGAGCGGGATCCGCTCGTCGGCGCCGAAGAGCGCGCCGAGGTAGACCGCGAAGAGCATGATGTTGGCGCTGATGCCGACCGGCCAGGCCCACACCCACCGCTTCATCCCGAGGTAGGCGCTGACGACGCCGATGAGGATCCCGACCGCCTCGAGCCAGTACAGGGCGTAGGGCCCGATCTGCAGGTGCGCGGCGATGATCTCCTGGAAGAGGTTCTGACCCTCTGCAGGCATGACTGTCCTCCCGCAGCGCCTCTCTCGTCCGGACTATGACCGTCGGCCCTGGGGGTCTCACCAGAGTTCACCGACCACCATGGCCGGGTCGCGGGCTCTCACCGCCGGTTCGGAGTTTCACCGAGTCACGAGGCACGTGCTCGGGCCATCGTCGCGCGCCCGGGCACCCGGGGCAAAACCCGCGGCGTGTGATCTCGCCGATGCCGCACCCACGCGGGACGCGACGAGGGCGAAGGGGGACGGGTCAGGCGTGGGCGTGCCGCTGCGCGAGCTCGCGCAGCTCGGCCACCGCGTCGGCCGCGGACTCCGCGCCGTACACGGCCGACCCGGCGACGAAGACGTCGGCGCCCGCCTCGGCGCACTGCTCGATGGTCCGCGCGGAGACGCCGCCGTCGACCTGCACCCAGATCTCGCCGCCGTGGCGACGCACGGCCTCGCGCACCTGGCGCACCTTCGGCATCTGGTCGGCCATGAAGGACTGCCCGCCGAAGCCGGGCTCGACGGTCATGACGAGGACCATGTCGAGCTCGGGCAGCAGGTCCTCGTAGGGCGCGAAGTCGGTGCCCGGCTTGATCGCCATGCTCGCCCGGGCGCCGGCCGCCCGCAGGTCGCGCGCGAGGCGCACCGGGTCCTTCGCCGCCTCGACGTGGAAGGTCACCGACTGCGCGCCCGCCTCGGCGTACGGCGGGGCCCAGCGGTCGGGGTCCTCGATCATGAGGTGGCAGTCGATGGGGATCGGGCTCACGGCGAGCAGCGACTCGACGACCGGCAGGCCGAGGGTGAGGTTGGGGACGAAGTGCGCGTCCATGACGTCGACGTGCGCCCAATCGGCGGTCGCGATGGCGTCGAGCTCGTCCGCGAGGTGGGCGAAGTCGGCGGAGAGGATGCTCGGGGAGATCTGCACGGGGTCTGGTGTCCTCAGGCTTCGTGGATGGACAGGACGTTGCCGACGGTGTCCTCGATCTGGAAGTGCAGACCGATGGCGTCGCGGGTGAGCTCGAGGCGGAAGACGAGGTCTTCGCGCTCCTTGAGCCGGCGGTACTCGAGCTCGGCGTCGGGGACCCCGAGCATGAGCACCGGGCGCGCCTCGCGCAGGCAGTGCTGCTGGTAGGCGCGGGTCAGCGGGTCGGTGATCGGCTCGAGGTTGATCTGCGCGCCGAGCTCCCACCCGGTGCTCGGGCCGAGGATGTACAGGTCGCTGCCGGGCACGACGAGCACGTCGCGGAAGCCGAGGACCTCGGTGTAGAAGGCGTACGCCCGGGCGGGGTCGTCGACGTGCACGCCGGTGACGAGGACGTGCATCAGGCCCGCTTGCGCAGCAGGTGCAGGTACATGCCGTCCGTGCCGTGCAAGTGGGGCCACATCTGCGCCGCCGGCCCGTCGCCGAGACCGGCGAGCTCGCTGCTCGCGACCTCGCGCAGGACGGCCGGGGCGTCGAGCGCCTCGACGTCGTCACGTCGGCGGGTCACGTCCCGCACGACGAAGGAGGTCTCGGACAGGTGCGGGCTGCACGTCGCGTAGGCGAGCACGCCCCCGGGCGCCAGGGCGTCGAGCCCGCTCGCGAGCAGGTCGCGCTGGAGCGGGCCGAGACCGGCGAGATCGGCCGGGGTGCGGCGCCAGCGGGCCTCGGGCCGGCGTCGCAGGGCCCCCAGACCCGTGCACGGCGCGTCGACGAGCACCCGGTCGTACCGCCCGGGCTCGTCTGCCCCTGCCTCACGACCGTCGGCGGTGCGCACGGTCAGCTCGAGCCCGGCCTCGCGCGCGGCCTCGAGCGAGGGGCGCAGGGTGGCGCGCACGAGGTCGCTGCGGTGCTCGGAGATCTCGTTGGCCACGAGGTCGGCGCCGTGCTCGCGGGCGAGGGCGGCGAGCAGGCCCGCCTTGCCGCCGGGTCCGGCGCACAGGTCGAGCCAGCGCTCACGGCGCCCGGCCGGGGTGGTGACCGGCGCCCCCGCGAGGGCCAGGGCGAGCAGCTGGCTGCCCTCGTCCTGCACGGCCGCCCGGCCGTCGCGGACGGCGGGGATGCCCGCCGGGTCGCCCCCGAGGAGGAGGACGGCGAAGGGAGAGTGGTCGCCCGGGGCGGTCTCGAGGTGCTCGGCGGTGAGCAGCTCCTCGACGTCGGACAGACCCGGCCGCGCGACGAGGGCGACGGGGGCGGCGGCGTTGTGCGCCTCGAGCAGGCGCTCGAGATCGGCGTCGACGTGGGCGGCGTCGCTCGCCCCGTGACCGACGAGGGCCTGGCGCAACGCCTTGACGACCCACTCGGGGTGAGACGTCGACACGGCCAGACGGGTGCTCGTCGGCTCGGCGGGCACGACCGCCTCGCGCCACTCCTGCACGGTGCGCTCGCTCACGCGGCGCATGACGGCGTTGACGAGCCCCGCGGCGCCGGCGCCGTTGACCTGGCGGGCCAGGGCGACGCTCTGGTCGGCGGCGGCGTGCTGGGGCACGCGCATGCTCAGCAGCTGGTGGGTGCCCAGGCGCAGGACGTCGAGCACTCCCCCGTCGAGGCGGCTTACCGGCCGGTCGGCGGCGACGGCAATGATCGGGTCGTAGAGCCCCTGCATCCGCAGGGTGCCGTAGGTCAGCTCGGTCGCGAAGCCCGCGTCGCGGCCCGACAGCCGGCGGCGGCGCAGCTCGTGCGGCAGCTCGAGGTTGGCGTAGGCGCCCTCGGCGACCGCGCGCAGGACCGTGTAGGCGGCCAGCCGGGCCGGGTCGCCCTGACGGGCTCGCTGCGCGGGGGCGTTGCGGGAGCGCTGCCGGGGGCCGCGCCGTCGCTCGTGCTGGTCAGCCATCTGCGAGCCTCTCTCCTGCCTGGACCCGGGCGCCGCGCGCCCAGTCCGCCGCCGCCATCGGCCGCTTGCCGACAGGGGTCACCTCGCCGAGCCGGACCGGCCCGTCGGCCGTGCCGACGAGCACCCAGGACTTGCCGACGGCGAGCTCGCCGGGGGCGAGCTCGGGTCGAGGATCGGGCAGCCGGTCGGCCGACCGGTCGAGGGGGCCGACTCGCAGCCGGTCACCTCGGAAGGTCGTCCACGCGCCCGGGTCCGGGGTGCACCCGCGCACGTGCCGGTCGACGGCGAATCCGGGGTCGGCCCATCGCACCTCGGCCTCCTCGACGGTGAGCTTCGGCGCGTGGCTCACGCCGTCGGCGCCCTGCGGCTGCGGGGTGATCTCGCCGCTGACGAGACCCTCGAGGCTGGCGAGCAGGAGCGGTGCCCCCGCGCTGCCGAGACGCGCGAGCAGGCTGCCGGAGGTGTCGTCGGGACGGACCTGCTCGGCCATCGTGCCGAGCACGGGCCCCGTGTCGAGGCCCTCCTCGATGACGAAGGTCGTCGCCCCGCTCACCTCGTCGCCGGCCATGATCGCCCGCTGCACCGGGGCGGCGCCGCGCCAGGCGGGCAGGAGGGAGAGGTGGAGGTTGACCCAGCCGTGGGTCGGCACGGCGAGCAGCGCGGCCGGGACGAGCGCGCCGTAGGCGACGACGGCGACGACGTCGGCCTCCAGCGCCGCCAGCTGCTCGGCGACCCCCTCGTCGCGCAGGCTGCGCGGGGCGAGCACGGGCACGCCCGCCTCCTGCGCCACGACGCTCACGGGCGAGGGGGTGAGGGTGCGGCCCCGGCCGGAGCGGGCGTCGGGTCGGGTGAGGACCGCGACGACCTCGTGCGGGCTGTCGAGGAGCAGACGCAGGGAGGGCACGGCCACGTCAGGGGTCCCGGCAAAGATCACGCGCACCCGCGGCAGTCTAGGTGCCCTCGTCAGTCGAGCACGTGCGGCCCGACGCGGACGCGGACCGGGTCGGCGACCTTGCGCCCCGACTCGGTGGCCCGCAGCACGGCGAGATGGGCACGGACCTGCTCGACGAGCCCCGGGTCGGCCGAGCGCGGCACCCGGACGACGAGGTGCTCCTCGCGGGCGGGGGCCGTCGGCGCGGTGCCGTGCGCCCCGGCGCCGCTCGTCGGCGCAGGCCCGCTCACCTCGGCCCCGAGGGCGAGCAGCCCGTCGCGCACCTCGCGCAGGTGGTCGCGGCTGCCGAGCACCTGCGCCGCCCACGCGGCCGGGGGCAGGTCGAGCTCGGCCCGCTCGACGAGCTCGCGGGCGGCGAACCAGGCCGGATCCCACCGCACGAGGGCCTCGACCGCCGGGATGACGGCGTGCTCCGGGGCGCCGGCCAGGACGACCTCTCCCCCGTCGGCCCACGACCGCACGAGAGCCGCGGCGCCGAGCCAGCGCCGCACGCTCTCCTCGGAGGCGCGCAACGAGGGGCGGTCGAGCAGCGCCCAGGCGTCGAGCAGCAGGGCCGCGGCGTAGCCCCCCTCGGCGACCGGCTCCGCACCCGGGGTCGCCACGACGATCGCGGGCCGGGCGGGCACCGACGCGACGACGTCCGGGGCGCCCGACCGCACGACCGGCACCCCGGGGAAGGCGCGGCCGATCTCCTCGGACGTGCGCCGCGCGCCGACGACGCTCGCCCGCAGGGTGCGCCCGTCGCACTCGGGGCAGCTCCAGGACTCGTCTCGACGGTGGCACCAGCCGCACACGGGCTGACCGCCGGACCCGGGCAGGGACAGCGGGCCGTGGCAGGTCGCGCAGCGCGCCGGGGCCCGGCAGGTCGCGCACCGGGTGGCGGGCACGTAGCCGCGCCGGGGCACCTGGACGAGGACGGGGCCGTGGTCGAGCGCGGCCCGGGCCGCACGCCACGCGGCGGAGGGGATGTGCGCCCGGGCGGCGGGCCCGTCGCGCTCGGCGTCGTGTCCCTCGCCCGCGACCCGCACGCGAGCGGCCGACGTGCGCTCGCCGAGACCGCCGACGGCCACGAGCTCGCCGCGCTCGACGAGGTCGACGACGTCGGTGCTCACGCTCGGGCCCGCGACGAGCGCCGCGGCCCCGGCGAGCTCGGCCCGCGCGAGCAGGACCTGCCGCACGTGGTGGTAGGGAGCCCGCGGCTCGACGTGCAGGTCGTCGCCGTCGTCCCACCACGCGACGAGACCGAGGTCGTGCACGGGGGCGAAGGCGGCAGCGCGGGTCCCCACGACGACCCGCACGTGACCGCGCAGCACCTTCAGCCATGCGGTGTAGCGGGCCTGGGGCCCCTGGTCGGCGTGGAGCACGACGTGGCGGTCGGGACCCAGGGCGGCCAGGAGCGCGGCGTCGACCCGGTCGAGGTCACGGCGGTCGGGCACGACGAGGACGCTCCCCCGCCCCGATGCGGCGGTGGCCAGGGCGGCGTCGGCCAGGGTGCGGGGCCAGTCGGCGAGCGGGTCGTGCGAGGGGGTCGTGAGGAGCGCGGCCCGCGGCGACTGCCCGGTGCTCAGTCGGCTCCACAGCGCCGCCCCGGCCCGGTAGCGGGTCCACGACACGGGTGGCGCGTCCGGGGCGTCGGGCGGGCCCACGGCCTCGGGGGCGCGCTCGGTGAGGGAGCGCTCGGCACGGGCGTGCCGCGGTGGCACGGCGAGGCGGAGCACGTCCATCACCGTGCCGGCCTGCTCGCGGGCGAGCCGCTGCGCGGTCTGCAGCACGTGCGGGACGAGGACGGCCTCGTCGCTGACGACGGTGCGAAGGGGGGCGAGCCGCCCCTCGTGCTCGGCCGCCGGCACACGCTCGACGAGGTAGCCGCCGAGGTCCTGCCCGGCGAAGCGGACCTTGACCCGGGCGCCGGGCACGGCGCGCTCGTCGAGCTCGACGGGCACCGTGTACTCGAAGGGGCGGTCGAGGTGCGCCAGCCCGGTGTCGACGAGCACACGGGCCACCGGCAGCGCGGGGCGCGCTCCTGGGTCCTGATCCACCGGCCCGGCCGGCATCTCGATCTCCAGCACGTGCGTCAACCTAGCGGCCGGCCCCGACAGCCGGCCGCCCGGCGAGGTCAGCCCCGGACGGCTGCCTGGAGGGCCTCGACCTTCGTCGTGCGCTCCCAGGTGAAGGCGTCCTCGTAGCCGTCGGCCTGCGTGCGGCCGAAGTGGCCGTAGGCGGCCGTCGGGCGGTAGATCGGGCGGAGCAGGTCGAGCTCCTCGACGATGGCGAGCGGGCGCAGGTCGAAGACCGCGGTCACGGCCGCCTGGATCTTCTCCACCGGCACGGTCTCGGTGCCGAAGGTCTCGACGTAGAGGCCGACGGGCTGCGCGGCGCCGATCGCGTAGGCGACCTGGACCTCGCAGCGGGTCGCCAGACCGGCGGCGACGACGTTCTTCGCCACCCAGCGCATCGCGTACGCGGCGGAGCGGTCGACCTTGCTCGGGTCCTTGCCGGAGAAGGCGCCGCCGCCGTGACGGGCCATGCCGCCGTAGGTGTCGACGATGATCTTGCGGCCGGTGAGGCCCGCGTCGCCCATCGGACCGCCGATGACGAACTTGCCGGTGGGGTTGATGAGGGTGCGGTAGGCCGAGACGTCGAGGTCGACACCGGAGTCGAGCAGGGCGTCCATCACCGGGCCGATGACGTGCTCCTGGATGTCGGCCGGCAGCTGGCGCTCGTGGTCGACCTCGGCGCTGTGCTGGGTCGACAGCACGACGGTGTCCAGCCGTACGGCACGGTCGCCGTCGTAGTCGATCGTCACCTGGGTCTTGCCGTCGGGGCGCAGGTAGTCCAGGACACCGGTCTTGCGCACCTCGGTGAGGCGCTGGCTGAGGCGGTGGGCCAGGAAGATCGGGAGCGGCATGAGCTCAGGGGTGTCGTCGCACGCGTAGCCGAACATCAGCCCCTGGTCGCCGGCGCCCTGCTTGTCCTTGGGGTCGATCCCGCCGGTGCGGTTCTCGAAGGCGGTGTCGACGCCCTGCGCGATGTCGGGGCTCTGCTGCCCGATGGAGACCGAGACCCCGCACGAGCGGCCGTCGAAGCCCTTCTCGGAGGAGTCGTAGCCGACGCCCTCGGCGACGAGCGAGCGCACGAGCTTGGGGATCTCGACGTAGCCCTCGGTCGTCACCTCGCCGGAGATGTGCACGAGACCGGTCGTCACCATCGTCTCGACGGCGACCCGGCTGTGCGGGTCCTGCTCGAGCATCGCGTCGAGGATCGTGTCCGAGATCTGGTCGCAGATCTTGTCGGGGTGACCCTCGGTGACGGACTCGGAGGTGAAGAGGCGACCAGCCACGCGGTGCTCCTGGTGTGTGTTGGGCGTGTGTGTCGGACAGGGTGTCGAGGTACGGGGGTGAGACGCACTGCGGGCAGTGCAGGCCCCGACGACGCGCGGCGTCGTGCGGGGCGCGGTCAGTCTAGGTGGCGGGCAGGAGCTCGAGCAGGAGGTCCAGCACGGCGTGGGCGAGGACGCCCTTGTCCGCGGGTCCGACCGTGCGCTCGGGGTGACCGGGCCGCAGCAGGTGGACGGTGCTCGTGTCCTGGCCGAAGGTCACGCCGACCCCGACCTCGTTGACGACGAGCGCGTCGCACCCCTTGCGGGCGAGCTTGGCCCGGCCGTGCTCGAGGACCGAACCCTCGTCGTCCCCGGTCTCCGCGGCGAAGCCGACGACGACCGGCGACGTGGGGTCGGCAGAGGCCGCCCGCGACGCGACGAGACCGGCGAGGACATCGGGGTTGCGCACGAGGGTGATGCTCGGCGCCGAGTCGTCCTGCGGCCCGTCGTGCGACTTCTTGATCTTGCTGCCGGCATAGCTCGCAGGGCGGAAGTCGGCGACGGCCGCGGCCATGACGACGGCGTCGTGCTCGGGCGCGCGCTCGTGCACGGCGGCCTCGAGCTCGAGGGCGCTCTCGACGCGCACGACGTCGACGCCCTCGGCGGCCGTGGGCAGGGGCACCTCGACCGAGGCGGCGACGAGGGTGACGTGCGCCCCACGCTGCGCGGCGGCGCGGGCGAGCGCCACGCCCTGCTTGCCCGAGGAGCGGTTGCCGAGGTAGCGCACCGGGTCGAGCGCCTCGCGGGTGCCACCGGCGCTCACGAGCACTCGGCGGCCGAGCAGGTCCTGGGCGGGCCCGTCGACACGTCGCGCCTCGACCGCGGCCATCGCCGCGGCGTGGATCGCCTCCGGCTCGGGCAGCCGCCCGGGTCCGGTGTCGGCGCCGGTGAGACGTCCCGAGTCGGGCTCGACGACGACGACCCCGCGCTCGCGCAGGGTCGCGACGTTGGCCTGGGTCGCGGCATGCTGCCACATCTCCGTGTGCATGGCCGGGGCCATGACGACGGGGCAGCGCGCCGTGAGCAGGACGTTCGTCAGCAGGTCGCCCGCGAGGCCGTGCGCGGCCCGCGCCAGCAGGTCGGCCGTCGCCGGGGCGACGACGACGAGGTCGGCCTCCTGGCCGATCCGCACGTGCGGGACGTCGGTGATGCCCGTCCAGACGTCGGTCTGGACCGCGCGTCCCGAGAGCGCCTCCCACGTCGGGGCGCCGACGAAGCGCAGCGCCGCCTCGGTGGGCACGACGGTGACCTCGTGGCCGGACTCGGTGAGCAGACGCAGGAGCAGCGCCGCCTTGTAGGCGGCGATGCCCCCGGTCACGCCGAGGACGACGCGCACGTCAGCCCGCTCAGGCCTGGTCGGCGGGAGCGCTGCTGGTAGGAGCGCTGTCGGCGGGGGTCTCGAGCGCCGGGGCGTCCGCCACGGCGGCGCCGGACTCGTCCTGCTCGGGGGTCGGCTCGTTGGTGAGCAGACCCTCGTTGATCTCGCGAAGGGCGATCGACAGCGGCTTCTCGTGCACCTGGGCGTCGACGAGCGGGCCGATGTACTCGAGCAGCCCCTCCTGGAGCTGGCTGTAGTAGGCGTTGATCTGACGCGCGCGCTTCGCGCCGTAGAGGACGAGGGCGTACTTGCTGTCAGCCTTCGTCAGGAGGTCGTCGATCGGCGGGTTGGTGATGCCGATGGGGTTGGCCTGGGTGCCAGACACGGGTGTCCTCACTGCTCGGGGTGGTGGTCCTTCGGTCCCGCGCGCAGGCCGGCAGAGGCCTCGCGCGACGGGGATCTCATCAATGATACGAGTTCCTCGGCCGCACGCCGAACGTCGTCGTTGACGATGACTGCGTCGAACTCGCTCTGGGCGGCCAGCTCGACCTTCGCGGTCTCGAGACGCACGGCCCGCTCCTCCTCCGTCTCGGTGCCCCGGCCGACGAGGCGAGAGACGAGGTCGTCCCAGGACGGGGGCGCGAGGAAGACGAACTGGGCCTCGGGCATCGACGCGCGCACCTGGCGGGCGCCCTGGAGGTCGATCTCGAGCAGCGGGAGCAGGCCGTCGGCCAGCGCCTGCTCGACCGGGCCGCGCGGCGTGCCGTACGAGGCGCGGCCGTGGACGACGGCCCACTCGAGCATCTCGCCGGTCGCGACCATCTCGGCGAAGGTCTCGCCGGGCACGAAGTGGTAGTGGACGCCGTCGACCTCACCGGGTCGCGCCGGGCGCGTCGTCGCCGAGACGGAGAGCCAGACCTCGGGGTGGTGCTCGCGGATGTAGGCGGCGACGGTCCCCTTGCCGACGGCCGTCGGACCGGCCAGGACGGTCAGGCGGGCGGTCACGAGCCTTCGAACCGGGCGACGAGGGCGGCGACCTGGTGCTGGCCGAGGCCGCGCACGCGACGCGAGCGGGCGATGCCGAGCTCGTCCATGATCCGCTCGGCCTTGACCCGGCCGATGCCGGGCATCGACTCGACGAGCGCGAGCACGCGCATCTTCGCCACGGCCTCGTTGCCCCGCCGGTCCTCGATGACCTCGCGGATCGACCCGCCGGAGGTCTTGAGCCGCAGACGGATCGCGGCGCGCTCGCGACGGGCCGCGGCCGCCTTCGCGAGGGCCTCGGCACGCTGCTCCGGGGTGAGGGGTGGGACGGCCACGGCGAGACTCCGATTCACGGCTGACGGACGAGGGATGGGTCGGATGCTACTCGCCGCCCGCGCCCAGGACGCCGTCGGCCACCTCGTCATCGGCGACGACCTCGGCCACCGAGGCAGCCACCGAGCGGGCGCGGGCACGAAGGGAGGCGACGTCCGGGCCGGCCGAGAGCACGTCGCGGCTGCTCGACGCGAGCACCTGCCCGAGGGCACCGGCGAAGACCCGCCGCACGTCCGCGGCGGTCGCGCCCTGGGCCCCCAGACCGGGTGCCAGCAGCGGCGCGCCGGACCCGGGCAGGTCGACCCCCAGCTCGCGCACGGCGTCGCCGACGGTGGCGCCGACGACGAGGCCGACGCTGCCCAGCTCACCCCGTGAGCGCGCGGCGGCGTTGTCCCCGGCCGCGCCCTGCGCGACACCGGCCGCGACGGAGCGACCGGCCGCGTCGCGGGCGTGCTGCACGCTCGCGCCCTCGGGGTTGGAGGTGAGCGCGAGGACGAAGACCCCGCGGCCGGTCTGCACGGCGAGGTCGATCGCGGGGCGCAGCGACTCGTAGCCGAGGTAGGGGCTGAGGGTGATCGCGTCGGCCGGCGAGGGGGCGTGCGTGCCGAGGAAGGCCTCGCCGTAGGCGTCGACCGTCGTGCCGATGTCGCCGCGCTTGACGTCGAGGACGCTCAGCGTGCCCGCGGCGCGCAGCTCGTCGAGCACGCGCTCGAGCAGGGCGACGCCCCGGCTGCCGAAGACCTCGAAGAAGGCCGACTGCGGCTTGACCGCCGCCACCGCTCCCCCGAAGGCCTCGACGCAGGTGAGGGCGAAGCGCTCGACGCCGGCGTAGTCGTAGGTGAGCCCCCACGACTCGACGAGCGAGCGGTGCGGGTCGATCCCCGCGCACAACGGTCCGTGCTCCGCCATCGCGGCCTGCAGCCGCACCCCGAAGGCCGTGGTCGCCGTCTCGCTCATCCCAGTCCTCCGTCGTGGGCGATGCCGACGACGTCGGCGAGGCGGGTGATCCCGCGCCGCTCGAGGTCGGCGGCGAGCTCGTGCCCGACGCGCACCGGGGCGGTCGGGTCGTTGAAGGCGGCGGTGCCGACCTGGATCCCGCTCGCGCCGGCGGCGACGAGCTCGAGGGCGTCCGCCCCGGTGCGCACCCCACCGGCGCCGACGACCGGCACCGTGGGGATGCGCCCGTCGCGCATCGCGGCGGTGACCTGCCAGATCGCGCGGACCGCGACGGGACGGATCGCCGGCCCGGACAGGCCGCCGGTCGTGCCCGCGAGGTGGGGGCGCAGCCGGACCGGGTCGATGACGACCCCGAGCAGGGTGTTGATCATCGTCAGCCCGTGGGCACCGGCCCGCAGCACGGCCGCCGCGATCTCGGTGATGTCGGTGACGTCGGGGCTGAGCTTGGCGAGCATGGGGATGCCGCGCGGCACCTCCTCGCGCACGAGGGTGAGCACCTTGTGCGAGCTCACCGGGTCGCACGCGAAGACGAGCCCGCGGTTGGCGACGTTCGGGCAGGAGATGTTGACCTCGATCGCCGCGACCGCCGAGGCGTAGGGCGAGCGGCACACCGTGCGAGCGACGGCGGCGAACTCGCTCGCCGTCGACCCGGCGACCGAGACGACGACCCGCGCCCCGACCGAGTGCAGCCAGGCGAGGTCGCGCTCGACGAAGGCCTGCACCCCCGGGCCCTGGAGCCCGATGCTGTTGAGCATGCCCGAGTCGGTCTCGGCCATGCGGGGCGTCCCGCGCCCGCTGACGGCACCGAGCTTGACCGACTTCGTCACGAAGGCGCCGAGCTCGGCGACGTCGACGAAGCGGTGCATCTCCCGGCCGTTGGCCGCGCAGCCGGAGGCCGTCATCATCGGGCTCGGCAGCCGCACCCCCGCGAGGTCGACGGACATGTCGACGGAGGCACCGGGGCGCGCCGTCGCGACCGGCGCGAGCTCCTCCTGAGCGTCCTCGTGGATGTCGTGACCCATCAGCGCACCACCTCCTGCGGGGCGCCGACGGCGTCGGACGGCACGAGGCAGCGCCCGTCGACGAAGGCGTCCCACCGCACCCGGTCGCCGCGGAAGACCGGGCCCTCGACGCACGAGCGGACCATCGAGGTGACCCCGTCGTCGTCGCGCACCGGCATGACGCACGTCATGCAGATGCCGATGCCGCACGCCATGGCCTCCTCCACCGCCACCTGGGCGACGGCGCCGTGCTCCTGCGCGATCTCGTGCAGCGAGCGCAGCATGCCCATGGGGCCGCAGCCGTAGACGACCGAGGCGCCCGTGCGCGTGATGATCTCGGGCAGGACGTCGCTCACCCACCCCTTCGTCCCGGCGGAGCCATCGTCGGTCGTGACGCTCACGCCGTCGGCGACCCGGCGGGCCTGGACGACCCCGAAGAGCCGGTCCGCGCTCGCCGCGCCGAGGACGACCTCGACGTGGCAGCCGCGCTCGCGGAGCACCTCGGCGAGCCAGAAGAGCGGGGCCGAGCCGTACCCGCCGCCGACGAGCACGCAGGCGACCGGGGTGCTGGGCACCGGGAAGGGCCGGCCGAGCGGGCCGATGACGTTGACGTGCGCCCCGACCGGCAGCCCGACGATCTCCTCGGTGCCGGGCCCGTGCGCGGCGACGACGACCTCGACGGTCGGGCCGTACGTGCCGCGCGGGCTCACCCGGTGGATGGAGAAGCTGCGGCGCAGCAGCATCGACGAGTGCGTGCCCCCGACCGCGAGCGCGACGAAGTGCCCCGGCCGGGCCAGCTCGGGCAGCCCGGGCGCCACCACCGTGAGGTGGTGGTACGCCCCGACCCGCTGGTTGGCGATGACCTCGGCCTCGACCTGCACCACCCCGGCGCCCGGACGGGCCGCCTCGGCGCCGATCGAGCCGGTGCTCATCCCTTCGCCCCGTAGAGGTCGAGGTCGGCCGCGTGCTCCTGCAGCGGCTTGACCCGCAGCTCGCCGTGGATGCGCGCCTCGATGGCCTGGACCGCGGCGCCGAGCTGCTGCACGGTCGTGACGATCGGCTTGTCCATCGCGGTGGTCGCCGCACGGATCGCGTAGCCGTCGGCCCGCGCGTCCTGGCCCGAAGGGGTGTTGAAGACCATCTCGATCTCGCCGGCGAGGATCTGCTCGACGATGCCGGGCTCGCCCTCGGTGCGCTCGCTGTGCTTGCGGGCCACCTCGGCCTCGAGGCCGTTGCGGCGCAGCACCTCGGCGGTGCCCGCCGTCGCGACGATGGTGAAGCCGAGGTCGCGCAGGCGCTTGACGGGGAAGATCATCGCCCGCTTGTCGCGGTTGGCGACGGAGACGAAGACCCGGCCCGAGGTGGGCAGCCCCGTGCTCAGCGAGCCGAGCTGGCTCTTCATGAAGGCGGCGCCGAAGTCGGTGTCGATGCCCATGACCTCGCCGGTCGAGCGCATCTCCGGGCCGAGCAGGCTGTCGACGACGTCGCCCTCACGGGTGCGGAAGCGCTTGAAGGGCAGGACCGCCTCCTTGACCGACATCGGCGCGTGGGCCGGCATCGAGCCGCCGTCGGTGTGCCGGGGCAGCATGCCCTCGTCGCGCAGCTGCGCGATGCTCGCGCCGAGCATGACGCGGGCCGCGGCCTTGGCGACCGGGACACCGGTGGCCTTGGCGACGAAGGGGACGGTGCGGCTGGCCCGCGGGTTGGCCTCGAGGACGTAGAGGACGTCCTGGGCGAGCGCGAACTGGACGTTCATCAGGCCGCGCACCCCGATCCCCTTCGCCAGGGCGAGGGTCGCCTCGCGCACGCGGCGCAGCTCGCTCTCGCCGAGGGTCGCCGGCGGCAGGGTGCAGCTGGAGTCGCCGGAGTGGATCCCGGCCTCCTCGATGTGCTCCATGATCCCGCCGAGGTACATCTCCTCGCCGTCGTAGAGGGCGTCGACGTCGATCTCGATGGCGTCGTCGAGGAAGCGGTCGACGAGGATCGGGTGCTCCGGGCTGGCGATCGCCGCGCGGGTGACGTACTCCGAGAGGGTCTCGTCGTCGTAGACGATCTCCATGCCGCGCCCGCCGAGGACGTAGCTCGGGCGCACGAGGACCGGGTAGCCGATCTCGTCGGCGATCGTCACGGCCTCGTCGGCGCTGAAGGCGGTGCCGTGCTTGGGGGCGTTGAGCCCGGCCTCGGCGAGCACGCGGCCGAAGTGGCCCCGGTCCTCGGCGAGGTCGATGGCCTCCGGCGAGGTGCCGACGACCGGCACGCCCTCGTCCTTGAGCGCCTGCGCCAGGCCGAGCGGGGTCTGCCCGCCGAGCTGGACGATGACGCCGGCGACGGGCCCGGCCTGGGTCTCCGCGTGGATGACCTCGAGGACGTCCTCGAGGGTCAGGGGCTCGAAGTACAGCCGGCTGCTCGTGTCGTAGTCGGTCGAGACCGTCTCGGGGTTGCAGTTGACCATCACCGTGTCGTA
Organism: Janibacter sp. UYMM211; assembly: GCF_040547045.1. Taxonomy (NCBI): domain Bacteria; kingdom Bacillati; phylum Actinomycetota; class Actinomycetes; order Micrococcales; family Intrasporangiaceae; genus Janibacter; species Janibacter sp. UYMM211. Next base: position 358,251 of record NZ_JBEPOY010000003.1, read on the forward strand.
GCCGGCCTCGCGCAGGGCGAAGCTCGCGTGGACGCAGGAGTAGTCGAACTCGACGCCCTGGCCGATCCGGTTCGGCCCCGAGCCGAGGATGATGACGGCCTCGCGCTCGCGGGGCTCGACCTCGTCCTCCTCGTCGTAGGCGGAGTAGTAGTACGGCGTGCGGGCGGCGAACTCCGCCGCGCACGTGTCGACCGTCTTGTAGACCGGGCGCACGCCGAGGGCGTGGCGCACGCCGCGCACGACCTGCTCGGGCATCCGGCGCAGGCGGGCGACCTGGCCGTCGGAGAAGCCGTGGCGCTTGGCCTCGGCGAGCACCTCGGCGGTCAGCTGGTCGGCGTCGTGGACCTCCTGCGCGACCTCGTTGATGAGGGCGATCTGGTCGAGGAACCACGGGTCGATCTTCGTCGCGTCGTGGACCTCCTCGACGCCGCAGCCGGCGCGCATCGCCTGCTGGACGAGGACGAGACGGCCGTCGGTGGGCGTGCGCGCCTCGTCGAGCATCTCGCGCCCGCGCTCGAGGCTGGGCTGGTCGCCGTCCCAGTGGAAGGCGGCGCCCGAGCGCTCCATCGAGCGCAGCGCCTTCTGCAGCGCCTCGGTGAAGCAGCGCCCGATCGACATCGCCTCGCCGACGGACTTCATCGTCGTCGTCAGCGTGGGGTCGGCGGCCGGGAACTTCTCGAAGGCGAAGCGCGGCACCTTGACGACGACGTAGTCGAGCGAGGGCTCGAAGGAGGCCGGCGTCTCGGCGGTGATGTCGTTGGGGACCTCGTCGAGGGTGTAGCCGATGGCCATCTTCGCCGCGATCTTGGCGATCGGGAAGCCGGTCGCCTTGCTCGCCAGCGCCGAGGAGCGCGAGACGCGGGGGTTCATCTCGATGACGATGATCCGGCCGTCGGCGGGGTTGACGGCGAACTGGATGTTGCAGCCACCGGTCTCGACGCCGACCTCGCGGATGACGGCGATGCCGATGTCGCGCAGGCGCTGGTACTCGCGGTCGGTGAGGGTGAGCGCGGGCGCGACGGTGATGGAGTCACCGGTGTGCACGCCCATGGGGTCGAGGTTCTCGATCGAGCACACGACGACGACGTTGTCGGCGTGGTCGCGCATGACCTCGAGCTCGTACTCCTTCCAGCCGAGGATCGACTCCTCGAGGAGGACCTCGGTGACCGGGCTGTACTGCAGACCGGCACCGGCGATGCGGCGCAGGTCGGTCTCGTCGTAGGCGAAGCCGGAGCCGAGCCCGCCCATGGTGAAGGACGGGCGCACGACGACGGGGTAGCCGCCGAGGCCGTCGACGGCCGCGAGGCACTCGTCCATCGTGTGGCAGATCTGCGAGCGGGCGGACTCGCCGCCGACGCGCTCGACGACGCCCTTGAAGCGCTCGCGGTCCTCGCCGAGCTCGATGGCCTCGACGTTGGCGCCGATGAGCGGGCAGCCGTAGCGCTCGAGGACGCCCGCGTCGTGCAGGGCGATCGCGGTGTTGAGGGCGGTCTGGCCGCCGAGGGTGGCCAGGACCGCGTCGGGGCGCTCGCGCTCGATGATCGCCTCGACGACCTCGGGCGTGATCGGCTCGACGTAGGTCGCGTCGGCGAACTCCGGGTCGGTCATGATCGTCGCCGGGTTGGAGTTGACGAGGATGACGCGGATGCCCTCCTCGCGCAGGACGCGGCAGGCCTGGGTGCCGGAGTAGTCGAACTCGCAGGCCTGACCGATGACGATCGGGCCGGAGCCGATGACGAGGACGCTGCGGATGTCGTCGCGCTTGGGCATCAGGCGTGGGTCTCCTGGTCGGTGGTGGGGGTGGCGTCGCTGCTCGAGCTCAGCAGGTCGACGAAGCGGTCGAAGAGGTAGGCCGCGTCGTGCGGGCCGGCGGCCGCCTCGGGGTGGTACTGGACGGAGAAGGCGAGCAACCGGCCCGCAGCACTGCGTAGCTCTAAGCCCTCGACGACGTCGTCGTTGAGGCAGACGTGGCTCACGGTGGCCGAGCCGAAGGGGGTGTCCGTCGCCCCGTCGAGGGGGGCGTCGACGGCGAAGCCGTGGTTGTGCGCCGTCACCTCGACCTTGCCGGTCGAGCGGTCCATGACCGGCTGGTTGATGCCGCGGTGGCCGTACTTGAGCTTGTAGGTGCCGAAGCCCAGCGCCCGGCCGAAGAGCTGGTTGCCGAAGCAGATGCCGAAGTACGGGATCCCCGCGTCGAGCACCTCGCGGAGCAGCTCGATCTCATGGGTGGCCGCGGCGGGGTCGCCGGGTCCGTTGGAGAAGAAGACCCCGTCGGGCGCGATCTCACGGACCCGCTCGAAGGGGGTCGTCGCGGGCAGGACGTGGACCTCCATGCCGCGCTGCGCCATGAGCTCGGGGGTCATCGACTTGATGCCGAGGTCGATGGCCGCGACGGTGAAGCGCTTCTCCCCCTTCGCCTCGACGACGTAGGGCTCGGCGGTCGCGACCTCGGCGGCCAGGGCCGCGCCGGTCATCTGCGGCGCGTCCTGGACGCGCTGCAGCAGCTCCTCGGTGCCGGCGAGGGACTCGCCGGAGAAGATGCCGACGCGCATCGCGCCGCGCTCGCGCAGGTGCCGGGTCAGGGCGCGGGTGTCGATGCCGCTGATGCCGACGACGCCCTGCGTCGCGAGCTCGTCGCCGAGGCTGCGGCGGCTGCGCCAGCTGCTCGGGCGGATCGCGGGGTCGCGCACGACGTAGCCGCTCACCCAGATCCGGGTGGACTCGTCGTCCTCGTCGTTCCAGCCGGTGTTGCCGACGTGCGGGGCCGTCATGACGACGACCTGGCGGTGGTAGCTCGGGTCGGTGAGGGTCTCCTGGTAGCCGGTCATGCCGGTGGAGAAGACGGCCTCGCCGACGGTCTCGCCCACCGCGCCGTAGGCGTCGCCGGCGAAGGTGCGGCCGTCCTCGAGGACGAGGAGGGCGGGCTGCCGGTCGGTACGGGTCGTCATGCGGTCACCTTCGTGGTCGTGCGGTCGGGACTGGTGCGGGTGAGCGCACCGCGCAGCACCGTCGCGACGACGGAGCCGGTGAGGGTGCGCCCGTGGAAGGGCGTGTTGCGCGAGAGCGAGGCCGTCGCGGCACGGTCGACGGTGACCGTGGCGCCCGGGTCGACGAGCGCGAGGTGCGCCGGCGCCCCGACGACGAGCTCGCCGCCGTGCTCGGCGAGACCGGCGATGCGGGCCGGTGCGCTCGACATGACGCGGGCCAGGCCCGCGAGGTCCATGCTCCCCTGGCGCACCATGACGTCGTGGACGACCGCGAAGGCGGTCTCCAGCCCGGTCATCCCGAAGGCGGCGTCGACGAAGGCGTGCTCCTTGTCGTGCCGGGCGTGCGGGGCGTGGTCGGTGGCCACGGCGTCGATCGTGCCGTCGGCCAGGCCCTCGCGCAGCGCCGCGACGTCCTCGTCGGGGCGCAGCGGCGGGTTGACCTTGTACACGGGGTCGTAGCCGCTCAGCAGGTCGGTCGTCAGCAGCAGGTGGTGCGGCGTGACCTCGGCGGTCATCCGGGCGCCGCGGGCCTTGGCCCAGCGCACGACCTCGAGGCCCTCGGCGGTCGAGACGTGGGCGACGTGCACCCGGCTGCCGGTGAGGAGCGCGAGCTGGGCGTCGCGGGCGATGATGCTCGCCTCGGCCGCCGCCGGCCAGCCGGGCAGCCCGAGCCGTCCGGACAGCTCGCCCTCGTGGCAGCACGCCGACGCCCCGGCGAGCTCCGGGTCCTGGCTGTGCTGCGAGACGACGCCGTCGAAGGCGCGGACGTACTCGAGCGCGCGACGCATGACGCGGGCGTCGGCGACGCACCGCCCGTCGTCGGAGAAGACGGTGACACCGGCGCGGGAGCGGTGCATCAGGCCGAGCTCGGCGAGCTCGTGGCCGTCGAGCCCCTTCGTCACCGCGCCGATCGGCTGGACGTCGACGAGACCGGCCGCGCGGCCGAGGTCGAGGACGCGCTCGGCGGCCTCGGCGGTGTCGGTGACCGGCGAGGTGTTGGCCATGGCGAGGATCGCCGTGAAGCCGCCCGCGGCCGCCGCGGCGGACCCGGTCGCGATCGTCTCGGCGTCCTCGCGTCCCGGCTCGCGCAGGTGGGTGTGCAGGTCGACCAGGCCCGGCAGGACGTGCAGGCCGTCGGCGTCGAGCACCTCGACGTCCTCCGCGGCCCGCGCGGCCTCACCGGCCCGGGCTCCGAGGGCGGCGATGCGGCCGTCCTCGACGAAGAGGTCCTGGGCGGGGCCGTCGAGCAGGCGGGCCCCTGTGACGAGCAGGCTCATGCCGCAGCTCCCTTCGAGGCTCGTCCCTCGCGCCTCAGGACATCGCCCTCTCCCGAGGCCAGCAGGTGGTACAGGACGCTCATCCGCACCGCGACGCCGGCGCTCACCTGGTCGAGGACGAGCGAGCTCGCCGCGTCGGCGGCGTCGGCCGCGATCTCCAGACCGCGGTTCATCGGACCCGGGTGGCAGATGACGCCCTCCGGGCTGGCCGCGGTGAAGGTCGCGAGGCGGTCGCGGGTCAGGCCGTAGCCGACGGTGTACTCGCGCGGTGTCGGGAAGTACCCGCCGCTCATCCGCTCGTGCTGCACGCGCAGCATCATGAGCACGTCGGGCACGGGGGCGTGCGTCCCGGCGAGCACCGCGTCGAGGTCGTGGCTCAGCGCGAAGCCGTCGCGCTCGGCCCATGCCCGGGCACCGCTCGGCATGAGCGTCGGCGGGGCGACGACGGTGACGCGGGCGCCGAGCAGGCGCAGGCTCACGAGGTTGGAGCGGAAGACCCGGCTGTGGGTGACGTCGCCGACGATCGCGACGTGGCGCCCCTCGAGCGAGCCGAGCCGCTGCTCGACCGTGTACGCGTCGAGCAGTGCCTGGGTCGGGTGCTCGTGCGTGCCGTCGCCGGCGTTGATGACGCTCGTCCCGGTGCCGAGCTCGTCGAGCCAGCGGGCGACCTGGTGGGCCGCCCCGGAGGCGTGGTGGCGCATGACGATGGCGTCGACGCCCATCGAGGCGATGGTCATCGTCGTGTCGCGCAGCGACTCGCCCTTGCTCGTCGAGGAGCCCTTGCCGGTGATGTTGATCGTGTCGGCCGACATCCACTTGCCCGCGATCTCGAAGGAGGAGCGGGTCCGGGTGCTGTCCTCGAAGAAGAGGTTGATGACGGTCCGGCCGCGCAGGGTCGGGATCTTCTTGACCTCGCGGCGCTGCACCAGGTGCATCTCGGCGGCCGTGTCGAGCAGCTCTCGCACGCCCGCGGTGTCGAGGTCGGCGACGGACAGCAGGTGACGGGTCATCGGGCTCCTCCTCGGATCGTCACGGAGTCGGCGACGCCGTCGTACCCGCGCAGCCGGACGGCGACGCGCTCGGTGTGCGAGGTCGGCAGGTTCTTGCCGACGTGGTCGGCCCGGATCGGCAGCTCGCGGTGGCCGCGGTCGACGAGCGCGGCGAGACGCACGGTGCGCGGCCGGCCGTAGTCGGCGAGCGCGTCGAGCGCCGCACGCACGGTGCGCCCCGAGTACAGGACGTCGTCGACGAGCACGACGGTGCGCCCGTCGATGCCGCCGGCGGGGATCTGGGTCTGGGCCGGGGCGCGGGTCGGCTGGGCGCGCAGGTCGTCGCGGTACATCGTCACGTCCAGCGAGCCGCAGGCCACGGGGCTGCCCTCGACCTCGGTGACGAGCGCGGCGAGCCGGCGGGCCAGCTCGACGCCGCGGCTGGGGATGCCGAGCAGGACGAGACCCTCGGCCCCGCGGTTGTGCTCGATGATCTCGTGCGCGATGCGCTTGAGGGCCCGGGCGACGTCGTCCTCGGAGAGGACCTCGCGGCCGTCGGGGGGTCCGGGGTCGCTCGCCGGACCGGGTCGTGCGGTGTCAGGACACATCAGTGCCTCAGACCTCCTTGCCTGCCTCACAGGACAGCGGTTAAAGGATGTCGGTCGCGAGCCACTCTAGGACGTCCGGCGCCCTGCCCACGACCTGGTCCGGATCGAGGGACGCCCGGGCCCGGGGCCTACCCTGAGGACATGGCAGGCGAGGACGAGACGGGGCACGTCCAGGTGCTCGCGGGCCGCGAGGTCCCCCTGGGCGGCCAGCGCGCCCTCACCGTGCGCCGCACGCTCCCCCACCGCGACCGCTCCTTCGTCGGGGCGTGGTGCTTCGTCGACCACTACGGCCCGGTCCCCGTCGGGCCCGGGGAGCGCGTCATGGACGTGCCCCCGCACCCGCACACCGGCCTGCAGACCGTGTCCTGGCTCTTCGAGGGCGTCGTGCAGCACGACGACAGCGCCGGTGTGAGCGCCCGGGTCCTGCCCGGCGAGGTCAACCTCATGACCGCCGGGTCCGGCATCGCCCACTCCGAGGTGAGCACCGACGAGTCGGAGCGCCTCCACGGCGTCCAGCTCTGGGTCGCCCTGCCCGACGCCGACCGGCACGGCGGGCGCGGCTTCGAGCACCACGCCCCGGAGGCGGTCCCGCTGCCCGGCGGCGCCGGCACGGCGCTCGTCTTCCTCGGCACCCTGCCCGGCGTCGACGTCTCCCCCGTGCGCACGAGCACCCCGCTGCTCGGCGCCCAGCTCGACCTCGCCCCGGGTGCCGCGCTCGACCTCGCCGTAGACACCGCCTTCGAGCACGGCGTGCTCCTCGACGAGGGCGAGGTGGGCGTCGACGGGGTCGCGCTCTCGCCCGCCGACCTGGCCTGCCTCGACCCGGGCCCCCGCTCGGTGCGTCTCGTCGCCGGCGACAGCGGTGCCCGGCTCGTCCTCATCGGCGGCACCCCCTTCGAGGAGGAGGTCGTCATGTGGTGGAACTTCGTCGGGCGCACCCACGACGAGGTCGTCGCCTACCGCGAGGCCTACGAGGCGGGCTCGGAGCAGTTCGGCACCGTCCCGGGGTACGACGGCGAGCGCACGCGCATCCCGGCACCCCCGCTGCCACCCGTACGACTGCGGGCGAGGAACCGCCGGGGCCGGCTGCCCGCCTGAGCACCACCTCCGCGGCGCCGCGCGGCGGGCACCTCCCGACCTACACCCACGGACGAGCGGGCGTGTCAACCCCCGATTTGGTTCTGGAACCCATAACGCCGCATTATGTCTCTCGTGATCGAGACACCCACGCCGAGCCCGACGCCGCTGCTGCGGCTGCGGTCCCTGAGCAAGAGCTTCAGCACCCGGGCCGGGGAGGTCCGGGCGCTCGACGACATCGACCTCACCGTCGACCGCGGCTCCATCCACGGGATCATCGGCCGCTCCGGCGCCGGCAAGTCCACCCTCATCCGCACGATCACCGGTCTGGAGACGCCGACCTCTGGTCACGTCGACCTCGACGGCACGGACGTCGCCGGGCTGCGGGGCGGTGAGCTGCGCGCCTTCCGCCGGCGCTTCGGCATGGTCTTCCAGCACGCGAACCTGCTCTCCTCGCGCACCGCGGCGCAGAACATCGCCCTCCCGCTCGAGATCGCCGGGCGTCCGGCGGCCGAGCGGGCCACGCGGGTCGCCGAGCTGCTCGAGCTCGTCGGGCTCGCGGGCCGCGGCGACAGCTACCCAGCGCAGCTCTCCGGCGGGCAGCAGCAGCGCGTCGGCATCGCCCGCGCGCTCGCCACCCGGCCCGACATCCTCATCTGCGACGAGCCGACCTCGGCGCTCGACTCCGCGACCACCCGCTCGGTGCTCGCGCTGCTGTCCGACCTGCGCGACGAGCTCGGCATCACCGTCGTCGTCATCACCCACGAGCCCTCCGTCGTGCGCGAGATCTGCGACGTCGTCACCGTGCTCCAGGACGGCCGGGTCACCGAGAGCGGTCCCATCGCCGCGCTCGCCGCCGACCCCGCCACGCAGGTCCACCGCGACCTGCTGCCCCTGCCAGTGCCCGCGGCCGACGAGGCCGACCGCGTCGTCGAGGTCACCCTCGGGCACGGCGGGCCCGACGAGCTCGAGCAGGCCCTCACCACCCTGCGTGCCGCGGGCATGCCCGCGCGCGTCCACGCCGCGACGATCGAGACGATCGACGACGTCACCCTCGGCCGGGCTCGCCTGCTGCTGCCCGTCGGCAGCGACCGCGACCTCGCCGAGCGCACCCTGCAGGAGGCCCGGGCATGACCCCTGCTCTCGCCCTCGTCCCGCTCGAGGACGGCCGCTGGCTCGACAACCCCGTCATCCGCGAGGGGCTGCTCACCGCGACGTGGGAGACCCTCGCGATGACCGGTGTCGCCGCGCTGCTCACCGCGCTCGTCGGCATCCCCGTCGGCGTGCTGCTCCACCAGACCTCGCCGGGCGGGATCAGCCCGAGCCCCGCGGTCCACCGGGCCGTCGGCGCGGTCGTCAACGTCGGCCGCTCGTTGCCCTTCCTCATCCTCATGATCTCGATCATCCCGCTCACCCGGCTCCTCGTCGGGACGACCGTGGGCTGGCAGGCCGCGTGCGTGCCGCTGACGATCGGGGCCATCCCCTTCTACGCCCGGCTCGTCGAGACCTCTCTGCGCGAGGTGAGCGGCGGGACCGTCGAGGCCGCGACGATGATGGGCGCCACCCGCTGGGAGCTCACCCGCAAGGTGCTCCTCGCCGAGGCCCGCCCCGGGCTCGTCGCCGGCATGACGACGACCGTCATCGCGCTCATCGGCTACACCGCGATGGCCGGCGCGATCGGCGCCGGTGGACTCGGCGCCGTCGCCATGACGTACGGCTACAACCGCTTCGAGTCCGACGTGATGATCGCCTGCGTCGTCCTGCTCCTCGTGCTCGTCCAGCTCGTCCAGATGCTCGGCGACGCGCTCGCCCGCCGGGTCGACCACCGCTGACCTGCCCCGGCCCCCGGGCCGGGCTCCCGGGACGCAGCGCCGCGTCCACCCCTTCGCCACACCCATCTCCTCGAAAGGCACGACGATGACCGCCTCCCGCACCACCCGCCTGCTCGCCCTGACCGCTGGCGCCGCCCTGGCGCTCAGCGCCTGCGGCGCGGGCAGCGACGACGCCGAGGGCCCGGCCGCCGGCTCCGACGGCGTCACGACGCTCACCGTCGGCGCGAGCTCGACCCCGCACGCGAAGATCCTCGAGTACGTCGACGAGGAGCTCGCCCCCGACGCGAAGCTCGACCTCGACATCACCGTCTTCGACGACTACGTCCAGCCCAACGTCCAGCTCTCCGAGGGCACGCTCGACGCGAACTACTTCCAGCACCTGCCGTACTACGAGGCGCAGGTCAAGGACCGCGGCTACGACTTCGCGCACTTCGAGGGCATCCACTACGAGCCCTTCGCGCTGTACAGCACCTCGGTCGAGGACGTGAAGGACCTGCCCGACGGCGCCCAGATCGGCATCAACAACGACCCGTCGAACCAGGGCCGCGCGCTCCAGCTGCTCGCCGACGCCGACCTCATCACGCTCAAGGACGGGGTCGACGCGACGTCGGCCACGCTCTACGACGTCGACGAGAACCCGAAGAACCTCGAGTTCAAGCAGACCGACCCGGCCCAGCTCGTGCGCTCGCTCGACGACCTCGACGCCTCGGTCATCAACGGCAACTACGCCATCGAGGCCGAACTCAGCCCGACGAAGGACGCCCTGCTCGTCGAGAAGGCCGAGGGCAACGTCTACGCGAACTTCCTCACCGTGCAGGCCGGCCAGGAGGACAACCCGGCCCTCAAGGAGCTCGACACCCTCCTGCACTCCCCCGAGGTGAAGAAGTACATCGAGGACACCTGGTCCGACGGCTCGGTGCTCCCGGCCTACTGAGCTCCCGGCCTGCTGAGCTCCGGCCTGCTCAGCCGCTAGCTGCTCGCGCCGGACCCCGCGCGGCTCTCGTCCTCGCGCCAGGCCTGGCGGGCCGAGCGCACGGTGCGGGCCAGCCGCGAGCCGACGCCCGACCGACCCCGACGACCCTCGTCCTGTGCCTCACGCGCTGCCGTGAGCTCCTCGGCGAGGGTCGTCGCGTCGGGCTGGTCGACGTATCCCGCGGCGGCCAGCTCGCCCTGACGGGCGGAGATCTCTCCGTCCTTGGTCGCCACGGGCACCTCGTCGGCATGGAGGTCGCCGGTGCGCAGGTCGACCTGCTCGCTGATGTAGCGCATGACGACCGCGACGGTCGCGATGACGGGCACGGCGAGGAAGGCCCCGACGATGCCGAAGAGGGTGCTGCCCGCGGCGACGGCGAGGAGGATGACGCCGGCGTGCAGCTGCATCGAGCGCCCCTGGAGCAGCGGCTGCAGGACGTTGCCCTCGAGCTGCTGGACGGCCAGGACGATGGCGAGCACGACGAGCGCGGTCGTCAGGCCCTGCGAGACGAGCGCAACGAGCACGGCGAGCGCGCCCGCGGTCACCGCACCGATGATCGGCACGAAGCCGCCGAAGAAGGTGAGGACGGCCAGCGCGAAGGCGAGCGGCACCTGCATGACGACGAGACCGGTGCCGATGAGCACGGCGTCGACCGCCGAGACGATCGCCTGGGTGCGGATGAAGCCGCTCAACGTGTACCAGGACCGGACCGAGACCTCGGTGAGGTGGCGACCGGCGGTGCGGCCGGAGACGCGGCGCACGAAGGGGAGGAAGTTCGGCCCGTCCTTGAGGAAGAAGAAGACGAGGACGAGGACGAGGGCCAGGGTGACGAGGGCGTTGCCGACGACGCTCACCCCGGTGAAGACGCCGGACGCGATGTCGCCCGAGCGCGCCCGCAGCCACTCCTGGGCCTGCGAGACCAGCTCGTCGACCGTCGTGCTGTCGACGTTGAAGGGCGGGGCGCCGAGCCGGTCCTGCAGCTCGGTGAGCCCGCCGCTCGCGGCGCTCGCGACCTCGCCGGACTGGTCGACGAGCGAGGGCGCGATGGCCGCGATGACGCCGGCGAAGACCGCCAGCGAGCCGAGCAGCACGATGATGGCCGACAGCGCCGCCGGCACCCCGTGCCGGCGCAACCAGGCGGTCGGGGGCCACAGGACGGTCGTGACGAGCAGCGCGAGGACGAGCGGGAAGACCCCCACCCACACCCGGCCGAGCAGGTAGAGGAAGCCGGCGAGCGCGAGGACGACGACGATGCCGCGCACGGACCAGCGGGCGAGGGCTGCGAGCCCCTGGCCGATGATCACCCCGCGGTCGACGCCGCGGTTGGTCGTGTCCTCCATGCCCGGCAGGGGCGGGCGCTCGGTGCCGGGCGCGGCCATCGAGCGGGTCCGCTCCCCCGCCGTCGCCGCGACCGCGGTGTCGGCGGCGAGGTCGGGCGCCCCCGGGTTGCGGCGGGTCTCGTCGTCGTGCGCGGTCTCGGTGACGTCGTCACCGTCGTGCTCGGTGGCCCGGTGGGCTCCCATGCGTGCTCCTCGTCGGGTCGGTGGGTCCAGCATGCGCCAGCGCGGAGCCGCGACGCGCGGCAGGCCGCGCCCGGATCGTCGGGCGCGGCCTGCGGCAGGGGCGTCGGGACCCCCGTGAGGGGTCCCCCGCCTCAGATGAGGGTCGGCTTGACCTCGGCGATCCGGGCGAGCAGGCCGTGCACGAAGCGCGGGGACTCGTCGGTGCTCAGCTCGGTCGCGAGCGCCTTGGCCTCGGCGATCGCCACCGACTCCGGGACGTCCGCGGACCACAGCACCTCGAAGGTGCCGATGCGAAGGATCGCGCGGTCGACGTCGGGCATGCGCTCGACGCTCCAGCCCTGGCTGTACGTCGACAGCAGCTCGTCGATGTCCTTCCAGTGCGCGACGACGCCCTCGACGAGCTCACGGGTGTAGTCGGGCAGCGGGTGCTCGGTCACCGGCGCCTCGACCCGCTGCGAGAGCAGGGTCGAGACGTTGAGGCCACGCGACTCGGCCTCGAAGAGGAGGTCGAGCGCGCGCTTGCGGGCCTTGGTGCGAGCCGCCACTCAGCTCACGCGGCCGAGGTAGCTGCCGTCGCGGGTGTCGACCTTGATCTTCGTGCCCTGCTCGACGAAGAGCGGGACCGCGATCTCGGCGCCGGTCTCGACGGTCGCCGGCTTGGTGCCACCGGTGGAGCGGTCGCCCTGCAGGCCCGGCTCGGTGTAGGTGATCTCGAGGACGACCGAGGCGGGCAGCTCGATGAAGAGCACCGAGCCGTCGTGGCGGGCGACGACCGCCTCCTGGTTCTCGAGCATGTACTTCGCGGCGTCGCCGACGGTCTCGGGCGGGACCGGGATCTGGTCGTAGGTGTCCGGGTCCATGAAGACGTAGTCGGTGCCGTCGTTGTACAGGTACTGCATCGTGCGCTTGTCGACGTTGGCCGTCTCGACCTTCGTGCCGGCGTTGAAGGTCTTGTCGACGACCTTGCCGGTCGTGACGGACTTCAGCTTCGTGCGGACGAAGGCCGGGCCCTTGCCGGGCTTGACGTGCTGGAACTCCACCACCGACCAGAGCTGGTTGTCGATGCGGAGGACCATGCCGTTCTTCAGGTCGTTCGTGCTAGCCACGTGGGGATGCGCCTTCGTGCTCGGGGGTCGCGCGGGAGGAGCCCCCGCGCACGGGACGTCGTGCATCCTATCGGCTGCGGGCCCGGGCCCCGACCGCGTGGGGCGAGGGACGGGCGAGACGTGCGGGGGTCAGGGCAGGGCGGGGGCCGTCTGCTGCAGCCAGCGGTCGACGGAGGTGCGGGCGTCCTCGAGCACGTCGACGTGCCCCTTGCCGGCGACGCGCCGGTAGGTGAGGTCGACGTCGTCTGCGCGCCACTGCCGGGCGAGGGCGTCGGTGAGGATCACCGGCACCGTCGTGTCGGCCGTGCCCTGGACGACGAGGACGGGCACCTCGGGGGTGAGCGCGCTCGCGTCGTTGTCGGCGACGACCCTCTCGACCTCGGTGAGACCGACGCCCGGTCGGACGAGGTCGCCCGTGCGCACGCCCCCGAAGGAGTCCTGCGCGGACAGCCCCTCGAGGCACCGGTCCTCGAGCTGGGGCAGCAGGGCGACGCCCCGGGCGCTGAAGACCCGGTCGCGCGGCACCCCCGCGACCGCGGCGGCGGAGGAGAGCAGCGGGCCGAGGAAGGTCGAGCGGTCGAGGTCGTCCCGGATCGAGGTCGTGAGGGCCCGGCGCAGCTGCGAGGGCGGAGCGATCGCCGCGATGCCCTGCAGGTCGAGGTCCGGGGCGTACCCGTCGACGGACTGCGCGGTGAAGAGCGCGGCCTGGCCGCCCTGCGAGTGCCCGGCCGCCAGCCACGTGCCGGAGACCCGGTCGTCGAGCTCGCGCGCGGCGCTGACGATGTCGGTCATCGCCCGACCCGCGCTCTCGCCGAGCAGGTAGGGGTGAGGGCCGGGCGTGCCCAGCCCCTCGTAGTCGCTGGCGACGACGACGTATCCGCGCTGGAGGTAGGTGTCGAGCACCCGCTGCGTCAGGCTCGTGTAGAAGCGGGCCTGGCCCTGCAGCGTGGTGAGCGAGGGCGCGCACGTGTCGGCCGTCCCCGTCGTGCCGTGCCCCCACGAGATGACCGGCCAGCCGCCCTCCGGCGGCTCGCCGGGCGGCAGGGTGACGGTCCCGGAGACCGCGACGGGCTCCCCCTTCGCCCCCACCGAGCGGTAGAGGACGAGGTGGGTGCGGGCCCCCTCGAGGCCGGTCCCGGTCTCCTCCCGCGACCAGATGAGGCTGCCGTGCTCGCCGTCGCGGATCTCCTGCGCGTCGGCGCGGTAGAAGTCCGCGCCGGCCGGTGCTCCCGAGAGCCCGGCCGCGACGTCGGCGGCAGAGCCGTCGTCGCGCGCGACCCACCAGCCGGCGGCGCCCGCGAGCAGGGCCACGGCGAGCAGCGCCGCGAGCAGGACGCGGGTGCGCGCAGGACGATCGGGGGTCGGGCTCACCGTCGGCTGCCTCTCGTCGTGGAGATGGACCGGCGCATCGTCCCACGCGCACCTGCGCGGGGGCAGACTGCGGGCATGTCACGCACTCCCCTGTGGGCCGGTCTCGGCGGTCTGGGCGCGGTGGCCGCGGTCGCCGCCCGCGACCTCACCCAGCGCACCCATGCGATCCGGCGCAACTACCCCGTCGTGGGCAACCTGCGCTACGCCCTCGAGCGCGTCGGCCCCGAGCTGCGCCAGTACATCGTCACGAGCAACGACGAGGAGCGGCCCTTCAGCCGCGACCAGCGCTCGTGGGTCTACGCGAGCAGCAAGCTCGAGAACAACTACACCGGCTTCGGGACCGACAACGACGTCGAGCGCGGCGAGTCCTACGTCATCATCAAGCACCGGACCTTCTCCGACGTCGCCCCCTCCTCCGCGCTCGCGCACGGGGCGAAGGGAGAGCACGACGACCTCGTCCGTCTCCCGGCCGCCAAGGTCATCGGCCGGCCGCGGGGCCGGCGGCACGCCTTCCGCCCGGAGTCGGTCGTCAACGTCTCGGGGATGAGCTTCGGCTCCCTGTCCGGTCCCGCGATTCAGGCCCTCAACCACGGCGTCGCCCTCGCTGGCGCCTACCAGAACACCGGCGAGGGGGGCCTGTCGGACCACCACCGCCAGGGCGGCGACCTCATGTTCCAGGTCGGCACCGCGTACTTCGGGTGCCGTGACGAGCACGGCCGCTTCGACATCGAGCGGCTCGTCGAGCTGTGCGCCTCGGCTCCCGTGCGCGCCGTCGAGATCAAGCTGAGCCAGGGCGCCAAGCCGGGGCTGGGCGGCATGCTGCCCGCGGCGAAGATCACGCCGGAGATCTCGCAGATCCGCGGCATCCCCCTCGGGCAGGACTGCGCGAGCCCGTCGCGGCACACCGCCTTCACCGACGTCGACTCGATGCTCGATGTCGTCGAGCAGATCGCCGAGCGCACCGGGCTGCCCGTCGGCATCAAGTCCGCCGTCGGCGACCTCGTCTTCTGGGAGCAGCTCGCCGAGGCGATGGTCGACCGGCAGCGCGGTGTCGACTTCGTCACCGTCGACGGGGGCGAAGGGGGGACCGGCGCGGCCCCGCTCATCTTCACCGACAGCGTCGCCCTGCCCTTCCGCCTCGGCTTCGCCCGCGTCTACGCGACCTTCGCGCGGGCCGGGCTCGCCGACGACGTGACCTTCGTCGGCGCCGGCAAGCTCGGGCTGCCCGACAACGCGATGGTCGCGATGGCGATGGGGTGCGACGTGCTCCACGTCGCGCGGGAGGCGATGCTGTCGATCGGGTGCATCCAGGCGCAGAAGTGCCACACCGACCACTGCCCCACCGGGGTGGCGACCCAGTCGCCGTGGCTGGCCCACGGCCTCGACCCGCAGCTCAAGGCCGTGCGTCTCGCGAGCTATCTCAACACCCTGCGCCGCGACCTGCTCAAGGTCTCCGAGGCCGTCGGGGTGTGGCACCCGGGGCTCGTCGACGCCGACGACATCGAGCTCGTCAGCGAGGCGCGCACGGGTGTGCCGCTGCGCGAGATCTACGGCTACCAGCCCGGGTGGGGATCGCTCGGGCCGGGCTTGGCCGACGAGGTCGTCGACCTCATGCGCGGCCTCGTCGAGCCCGAGGAGCGCCGGCCCCAGGACGCACCCACCTCCTGACCTGGCCCCGCGGCGGGCCACCCCGCGCAGACCCCCGTCGGCAGACCCGTGCGCCCGCCGTCCCCCTGTGGACGACGGGCGCACGGGTGGTTCGATGCGCCGGGCCGGCTCCTACTTCACCTCGCGGGTGAGGACCCGCCACGTGCCGAGCGCCATCGGCAGCCCCAGCCACAGCAGGCTCGAGGTGGCCAGACGCCCCCAGTCGTCGCCGGCCATCTGCCCGGCGAGCAGCGGCTCGGTGACCCGGCTGAGGTCGAGCCAGCTCGCCGCGGTCTCGAAGCGCTCGTTGAGCGTCGAGACGATCGTCCACACGGTCGGCAGGACGAAGGAGGCGACGATCGCCAGGGGCGTGCTGAGGAAGACCATGCCGAAGGCGAGCCCCTGCAGCAGGTAGATCCCCATGGCCAGGACGACCCCGCCGGCCATCGCGCCCGGCAGGTCCCACGCCTGGGGGCTGGTCGAGAAGAGCGTCGCGATCGCGCAGGCGAGCGCGGCGGCGGCGAGGACGACGACGCCGAGGACGAGAGCGGCGAGCGACTTCGCGAGGACGACCCGACCGCGCCGCGGCTCGAGGGTGAAGGTCACCAGACCCGTGCGCTGCGTCCACTCCTGGGTCGCCGACATGATGCCGAGGACGGGCAGGAGGAGGGCGAGCGGCAGGGCGGCGAAGGAGAGGTAGGTCTGCAGGCTCTGCTCCTGCGCATCGCCCCAGATCGCGACGGCGGCGACGGCCGCCCCGCCGACCGCGGCCATGACGACGAGCAGCCAGCGGCCCGCCCGGGTGTCGACCATCTTGCGCAGCTCGACGTAGGTGGTCGTGGCGAGGGCGCTCATGCCGCCACCTCCGCCCGGTCCTGGGCCGCCTGGTCGTGCCCGGAGCGGGCCTGCGCCGAGGTGAGCTCGAGGAAGATCTCCTCGAGCGCCCCTTCGCTCGCCGCGGCCAGGGACACGAGCGGCACCCCGGCCGCCAGGGCCACCCGTCCGACGACCTCGCTCTCGCCGGCCACCTGCAGCCCCCCTGCGGCTGCGGTGACCTCGAGACCCTGCTCGCGCAGGGCCGCGGCGAGAGCGTCGTCGTCGGCCGAGCGGACCCGGCTCCCGCGCCCGCTGAGCAGGTCCTCGACCGAGCCCTGGGCGACGACCCGGCCGTGGCCGATCATCACGAGCTCGTCGGCGATGACCTGCACCTCGTGCAGCAGGTGCGAGGAGAGCAGCACGGTCCCGCCGTCGTCGGCGAAGTCGCGCAGCAGCGTGCGCATCCAGTGGATGCCCTGCGGATCCAGGCCGTTGGCCGGCTCGTCGAGGACGAGCACCTCGGGCTCGCCGACGAGGGCCGCGGCCAGCCCGAGACGCTGACGCATCCCGAGCGAGTAGTTGCGCACCCGGCGCGAGGACTCCTTCGGTGTGAGCCCGACGAGGTCGAGCACCTCGTCGACCCGTCCGCGGCGCGCACCCATCTGGATCGCGGCGAGACGGATGACCTCGCGGCCGGTGCGGCCGGGGTGCTGGGCGGAGGCGTCGAGCATGACGCCGACGTGGCGTCCGGGCTGCTCGAGCAGCCGGTAGGGCCGGCCGTGGACGAGCGCCCGGCCCGAGGTGGCGGGCGTGAGCCCGACGAGCATGCGCATCGCCGTGGACTTGCCCGCGCCGTTCGGGCCGAGGAAGCCGACGACCCTGCCGGGCTCGACGGTGAAGGAGACGTCGTCGACGGCGGTGAAGGAGCCGTAGCGCTTCGTGAGGTGCTCGATCTGGATCATGGCTCCACCCTCGCCCGCCGTCCTCCCCCGGCGCATCGGCCGGACGGATGACCCTGTGTCATACCTGGGTATGGCCCGCACGGCCCGCGCCGAGCCCTGGGTCCCTGCCGGTGGGCCCACGGGCTGCCTACTGTGGTGGATGTGCTCAGACCCGCGCCTGCCTCCCAGCCCCGCATCTCGTGGTGGGGTCACACGTGGCGCCTGGGCGTCGTCGCCCTCAGCTCGCTCGTCCTCTTCTCCGTGCAGGTGAGCGAGCTCGGGCGCACCCTGCCCGACGGCAGCTGGGCGTGGGACCCGGCTCACGACGCCCGGCTCTGGCTCGATCTCGTCGTCGGCGTCCTCACCGCCCCGCTCGTCCTCTTCCGCCGGCGCTGGCCTGTCGCCGTCGCGCTCGCGCTCTCCGTCGTCTCGGTCTTCTCCACCGTCGCCGCCGGTCCCGCGATGCTCGCGCTCATGTCGCTGGCGACCCGGCGTCGGTGGCGCGAGGTGGCCGTCGTCCTCGTGCCGACGGTGGTCGCGACCGCCGTCTACGAGTCCTTCTTCAGCGTCACCGAGCTCGGCATGCCGCTCCTCGTCTACGTGGCGCTCAGCCTCGTCATCACCGCGCTCTTCGTCGCCATCGGCTACTACATCGGCGCCCGCCGCGAGCTCGTCGGCTCGCTGCTCGCCCGGGCCGAGGCCGCCGAGCGTGCCCAGCAGGCCCGCGAGGAGCAGGCCCGCACGGGCGAGCGCAACCGGATCGCCCGCGAGATGCACGACGTGCTCGCCCACCGCATCTCCGTCGTGACGATGCACGCCGGCGCCCTCGCCTCGCGCACCGACCTCACCCCCGACCAGGTGAGGGAGGCCGCCCGTGTCATCGAGGACGGCTCGCGCGCGGCGATGCGCGACCTGCGATCGGTGCTCGGGGTGCTCCGCGACGGGGACCCCGGCGTCGGGGCCGCCGAGAAGGAGCCGCCGCAGCCGACCCTCGCCGTCCTCGACGCGCTCGTCGCCGACGCGCGCGAGCACGGCCCGGTCGACCTCGTGCTCCCCCTCGGCGGACGGGCGCACGACGACACCCTCGTCGCCCAGGTGCCCGAGGAGGTCTCCCGGGCCGCCTACCGCGTCGTGCAGGAGGGGCTGACGAACGTGCGCAAGCACGCCCCCGGCGCGCCGACCGTCGCGCGCGTCGACGTCACGCCCGGGGAGGATGTCCTCGTGAGCGTCGTCAACATCGCCCCGGCGAGCCCTCCCCCGTCCGGCACCCCCTCGGGCCTGGGCCTGCTCGGCATCCGCGAGCGGGCCGAGCTGCTCGGCGGCAGCGCCCGCGCGGGCGCCCGTCCTGGCGGGGGCTTCGCCCTCGAGGTCCGCCTGCCGTGGCCGGCATGAGCGGCGAGGTCGTCCGCGTCGTCGTCGTCGACGACGACCCGCTGGTGCGCGCCGGTCTCACCCTCATGGTCGGGGGCAGCCAGGGCGTCGAGGTCGTCGCCGAGGCCGCCGACGGGCTCGAGGCCCTCGAGGTCGTGCCCCGCCACGAGCCCGACGTCGTGCTCATGGACATCCGCATGCCGCGCATGGACGGCATCGCGGCGACGCAGGCCCTGCTCGCCCGACCCCGTCCGCCGCGGGTGCTCGTCCTCACGACCTTCGACGCCGACGAGCTCGTCCTGCGGGCCCTGCAGGTCGGGGCGGCCGGCTTCCTACTCAAGGACACCCGCCCCGATGCCCTCGTCGCCGCGATCCACTCCGTCGCGCGGGGCGAGCCCACCCTCTCGCCCACGGTCACGGCCCAGCTCATCGCGGCGGTGACCGACGGCGAGGGGCAGGGCCCGGTGCGCGACCGGGCCCGCGAGCAGCTGGGCCGGCTCACCGAGCGTGAGCTCGACGTGGCCCGCGCAGTCGCGCGGGGACTGTCGAACACCGAGATCTCGCAGCAGCTCTACCTCTCCGTGCCCACCGTGAAGTCGCACGTCGGGCGGATCTTCACCAAGCTCGACGTCGAGAACCGCGTGCAGGTCGCGCTCGTCGTCCGCGACGCGCAGGCCTGAGGACGGGGTCTGAGGTCAGCCGGAGATCGCGGCGTAGGCCTCGCGCAGCAGCTGCTCCGAGGGCCCCTCGAGACGCGTCGGGCTCGCGAGCGCGTCGAGCACGACGAAGCGCAGGGTCGCTCCCCGCGTCTTCTTGTCACGACGCATCGCCGCGTGCAGCTCGTCGAAGGTCGCCCCGTCGTACCCGGTCGGCAGGTCGAGCGAGGTGAGCACGTCGCGGTGCCGAGCGAGCACCGCGGCGTCGAGGAGCCCGCTGCGGTGCGCGAGCTCGGCGGCGAAGACCATGCCGACGGCCACGGCCTCGCCGTGGCGCATCCGGTAGTGCTCGTGGTGCTCGATCGCGTGGCCGAGGGTGTGCCCGTAGTTGAGGATCTCGCGCAGGTGCGACTCCCGCAGGTCCGCGGCGACGACCTGCGCCTTGACCGCGATCTTGCGCTCGACGACCTCGCGCAGGCGCGCCGAGCTCGGGTCGACGAGGTCGGCCGGGTCGGCCTCGACGAGCTCGAGGATGCGAGGGTCGGCGATGAATCCGCCCTTGACCGCCTCGGCCAGACCGGCCCGCAGGTCGGCCGGCGGCAGGGTGCGCAGGGTGTCGAGGTCGCACAGGACCCCCACGGGCAGGTGGAAGGCGCCGACGAGGTTCTTGCCCTCCGGGGTGTTGACCCCGGTCTTGCCGCCGACGGCGGCGTCGACCATCCCCAGCACCGTCGTCGGCACGTGGATCACCGGCACGCCGCGCAGCCACGTGGCGGCGACGAAGCCGGCGAGGTCGGTGACGCTGCCGCCGCCGACGCCGACGACGACGTCGGTCCGGGTCATCTCGGCCTCGCCCATGAGCGACCACAGCCGGGCCGCCACGGAGATGTCCTTGGCCGCCTCCGCGTCCGGGACGGCGGCGGGAAGCACCTCGAGCCCGAGGGAGCGAAGGGAGGAGATCACCGGTCCGGCGAGCTCGGCGAGCGGCTCCGGGTGGACGACGAGGGCGCGCTGCGCCCCCTTCGGCACGAGGCCGGCGACCTGGTCGCTCACGCCGTGGCCGACGAGGACCTCGTAGTCCTGGCCGACGGGGATAGTCGTGACGCTCACGACGCGTCTCGCACGAGGGCCTCGACCTCGGCGACGACGCTGTCGAGGTCGCGGCCGGCCGTGTCGACGACATCGGTCGCGAGCCGCTCGTACGTCGGGCGACGCGTCTCCATCATGGCGATCCAGGAGGCGCGGGGGTTGATGGCGAGGAGCGGACGCGACTGGTTGAGGCCGATCCGCCGCGCGGCGTCGGCGATGCCGACGTCGAGCATGACGACCCGCGCACCGGCCGACGCGGCGGCGGCGACGGCCTCGTCGACCGCCGGGGTCATGACCGCCCCTCCCCCGAGGCAGACGACAGCCCCGGGCTCTGCGAGGGCCGCCGCGGCCGCGGCGGTCTCGAGACCGCGGAAGTACTCCTCGCCCTCCTCGACGAAGATGTCGGCGATCGGGCGGCCAGCGGCCGCCTCGACGTCGGAGTCGCTGTCGCGCAGCGGGGCGCCGACGCGCTCGGCGAGGAGCGCGGCGACGGTGGACTTGCCGACCCCGGGGGGGCCGACGAGGACGACGAGCGGGGCCGTGCTCACGGCGCTCACAGCGCGTCCTGCTCGTCCCACGAGCGCATGAGCTCGGGGATCGAGTCGAGGTAGGCGCGGTGGTTGCGCGAGGTCTCGGCGAGCGAGTCGCCGCCGAACTTCTCCAGGCAGGCCTGGGCGAGGACGAGGGCGACCATCGCCTGGGCGACGACGCCGGCGGCCGGCACGGCGCACACGTCGGAGCGCTGGTGGATCGCCGTCGCGGAGTCGCCGGAGGTGACGTCGACGGTCTGCAGCGCGCGGGGCACGGTGCTGATCGGCTTCATCGCGGCTCGCACGCGCAGCTCTTCGCCGGTGCTCATGCCCCCTTCGGTCCCGCCGGCGCGGCCGGTGCGGCGACGGATGACGCCGTCCTCGCCGCGCACGATCTCGTCGTGCGCGGCCGAGCCGCGGCGACGCGCGGTCGTGAAGCCGTCGCCGACCTCGACGCCCTTGATCGCCTGGATGCCCATGAGGGCGGAGGCCAGCCGGGCGTCGAGACGGCGGTCCCAGTGGACGTGGCTGCCCAGGCCCGGCGGCAGGCCGTAGGCGAGGACCTCGACGACACCGCCGAGCGTGTCGCCGTCCTTCTTGGCCGCCTCGATCTCTGCGACCATCGCGTCGGTGCCGGGGCGCGAGAGCGAGCGGACCGGGCTCGCGTCGAGCGCGGCCGTGTCGTCGGGGGTCGGCAGGTCGGCGTCCTGGGGCACGGACGCCTCGCCGATGGCGACGGTGTGCGCGACGAGACGGATGCCGTAGGCCTGCTCGAGGAAGCGCTCGGCGATCTCGCCGAGGGCGACGCGTGCGGCCGTCTCGCGGGCGGAGGCGCGCTCGAGGATCGTGCGGGCGTCGTCGACGCCGTACTTCTGCATCCCGACGAGGTCGGCGTGGCCGGGCCGGGGACGCGTCAGCGGCTTGTTGCGCGCGATCTCCTTCTCGGCACCGATGTCGTCGGAGGCGGCGAGGGCGTCGGCCGCGACCGGGTCGGCGCTCATCACCGTCTGCCACTTGGGCCACTCGGTGTTGCCGATCATCACGGCGACCGGGGAGCCGATGCTCGACCCGTGGCGCACGCCGCCGAGGAAGGTCACCTCGTCCTGCTCGAACTTCATCCGCGCGCCCCGGCCGTAGCCCAGGCGTCGACGGGCGAGCGCGCCGGCGACGTCGGAGGTGGTCACCTCGACGCCGGCGGGCAGTCCTTCGAGGGTCGCGACGAGCGCCTGCCCGTGCGACTCACCAGCGGTCAACCAACGCAGCATGGGGCCAATCCTCGCACCCGGTGCGGGGTGCTCCGCGCACGTGTCCGTCAGGTGGGGGGCAGCGGGGGCAGCGCGGCCGACATCGCGGCGAGGACGTCGTCGTCGACCGACCGGCCGGTCATGAGCTCGACCTGGCGGGCGGCCTGGTGCAGGAGCATGCGGGTGCCGGGCACGACCGTGGCTCCTCCCCGCGCCGCCGCCCGGGCGAGGGGGGTCGGCCAGTCGGCGTAGACGACGTCGAGGAGGACGCCGTCGGCGATCTCGCTGACCCGGCCGCGGCGCACGTGGTCCGCGCCGGCCCCCGTGACGACCGACGCGGCCGCCTCGTTCGCCGGCCCCCCGGGAAGCGTGCTCACGACGACATCGGCCGGTGGCCAGTCGTAGACCCAGGTGTCGAGGCCGCGGATCTCGACGAGCACGTCGAGGTCCATGCTGCGGACGAGACGGGCGGCCTTCATCTCGTCGCGGGCGGCGACCATGACCTGCTGCACGCCGAGCTCCTGGAGCGCGACGAGGGCCGAGCGAGCGGTGGCCCCGGCGCCGAGGACCCGGGCCCTGCGTGCGCCTTCGGCTCCCCCTTCGCGCAGCGCGGCGACGACGCCGTGCACGTCGGTGTTGTCACCGGACCACCCGGACTGCGTGCGCAGGAGTGTGTTGATCGCGCCGGTGGCCCGGGCGAGCGGGCTCACCTCGGTCGCGACGTCGAAGGCCGCGACCTTGAGCGGCATCGTCAGGCTCAGCCCGGCCCACGACGGGTCGAGGCTCGCGACGAAGGGGGCGAGCCCCCCTTCGTCGACCTCGTGCCGCTCGTAGGCCCAGTCGTCGAGGCCGAGCGCCGCGTAGGCCGCGTGGTGCAGCGCCGGTGAGAGCGAGTGCGAGACCGGCGAGCCGAGGACCGCCGCGCGCCGCGTCACCGGCTGCGTCACTCGCAGCTGCCCGTGTTGCGGCAGAACTCCTGGACGTTGCGCTCGTGCTGCGCGGTCGTCGTGGCGAACTTCGTCTCGCCCGTGTCGGGGTCGACGGTGACGAAGAAGATCCACTTCCCCGGCTCCGGGTCGGCGGCGGCCTCGATGGCCGCGGCGCCCGGGTTGTTGATCGGGCCGGGGGGCAGGCCCTTGTTCTTGTACGTGTTGTACGGGCTGTCGGACTCGCGCTCCTTGTCCGACGTCGTGATCGTGCCGCGCTTCTTCAGCAGGTAGTGGATGGTGCTGTCCATCTGGAGCATCCCGACGGTCGGCCCGGTGGGGTCGGCCAGACGGTTCTCGACGACGCGGGCGACCTTGCCGCGGTCCGCGGCACCGGACTCGCCCTCGACGATCGAGGCGACGGTGAGCGTGCGCTCCCAGCGGGCGCGCGGCACATCGGCCTTCTGCAGCTCCTCCTGGGTCTTGGCGATCATCGTGTCGAGCTGCTGGACGGGGGTGGAGTCCTTGGGGAACTCGTAGGTCGAGGGGAAGAGCCAGCCCTCGATCGAGCCGCCGGCCTCCGTGGGGAGCTTCAGCTGCTCCGACGTCGCCGCGGCCTCGTAGCGGGCGACGGGGATCTTCGTCGCCTTGGACAGGCGCTCGTAGATCTCGATCGCCCACAGACCCTCGGGGATCGTCACGCCCTGGGCGACGCGGTTGGCGTTGTCGGCGAGCCAGGTGAAGGCGTCGGAGGCCTTCATCTCCTTCTTCAGCTCGTAGGTGCCGGGCTGGATCTTCGCGGCCTTGTCGGGCTCGGCCGCGGCGGCCTGGACGAAGGCGCCGGAGGACTTGACGACCCCGGCCTCCTCGAGCGCCGAGCCGATGTCGGAGCCGGTGGCACCCTCCTCGACGGTGATCTCGACCTGCCCGGCGCCCGGGCCCGCGAAGTCCTCGACGGCGTCGGAGCCGAAGGAGGGGACGATGCCGCGCAGCGAGCCGAAGGCGAGGTAGCCGCCACCGGCGATGACGGCGACCGCCAGGAGCAGCGCGACGGCGGTCCGTCCGCGCCGCTTCGGCCGGCGGGCGCGGGATGCGTCGCGACGGCTGCGGTGGGAGTGGTGGTGCCGGTCGTCGTCGAAGATGTCGTCCTCGAGATGGGCGTTCATGCTCGTCGTTCCTTACGTCGCGGCTTGCGAGCAGGGGGTCCGGCGAAGAGCTCCCCGAGGGGCTCGCCCAGGCTGCGCTCGCGATCGATCGCGGCCTGGAGGATGAGGACGGCAGCCGCCTGGTCGACGACCCGGCGGTGCGCGCGCCCCGGCAATCCGCTGGCGTGCAAACCACGGTGAGCATCCACCGTCGTCAGGCGCTCGTCCACCAGGCGGACCGGCGTGTCCGGGATGCCGCCCGGCCCGGAGAGGGCCTGGTGCAGCTGTGCGCACCACGCCCGGACGTGCTCGGCGGCCGGTCCCTCGCTCCCGTCGAGGGAGCGGGGCAGGCCGACGACGACCTCGATCGCCTCGCGCTCGCGGACGATCTCGACGAGCTCGCGCACGTCGGACCCGCTCTCCATGTCGCGGGCCAGGGTGGCGACCGGGGTGGCGAGCACGCCGTCCCGGTCGCACGCGGCGACACCGACCCGAGCGGCGCCGACGTCGACGCCGACCCGGGTCCCCGGTCGCCAGGCGGCGCTCAGGAGAGCGCCCCGATCTCGCGCTCGACGGCGGCGAGCGCGTCCCCGACCTTCGCCGGGTCCGCGCCACCGCCCTGGGCGATGTCGTCCTTGCCGCCACCGCCGCCGCCGAGGGTCTGGGCGGCGACGCGCACGAGCGCGCCGGCCTTGATCCCCCGGCCCCGGGCCGACTCGTTCGTCGCGACGACGACGACGGGCTTCGCGCCGCCGTCACCCGTGAGGGCGACGACGACCGGACGCTCCTCGCCGAGCTTGCCGCGCGTGTCGAGCACCATGCGGCGCACGTCGTCGGCGCCGCCCCCGGCGACATGGGCCGCGACGACGGTGACGCCGGAGATGTCCTTCGCGTCGTCGGTGAGCGAGCCCGCGGCCGCGCTCACCTGGTCACGACGCATGCGCTCGAGCTCGCGCTCGGTCTCGCGAAGCCGCGCGACGAGCTCGGCGACCCGCTCGGGCAGCTGCGGCCCGGGGGCCTTGACGATCTCGGAGAGCTCGGCGACGAGCGCGCGCTCGGTCGCGAGGTAGGACAGCGCGTTCATGCCGACGAAGGCCTCGACGCGGCGCACCCCGGAGCCCACGGAGGACTCACCGGTGAGGGTGATAGCCCCGATCTGGGCGGACCGGCGCACGTGCGTGCCACCGCACAGCTCGCGCGACCACGGGCCGCCGATCTCGACGACGCGGACCTTCTCGCCGTAGGTCTCGCCGAAGAGGGCGAGCGCACCCTGCTCGCGGGCCTCGGGGAGGGTCATGTAGGCCGCGGAGACGGGCAGGTCGTCGCGCACCGCGAGGTTGGCGACGTGCTCGATCTCGGCGCGGGCGTCGGCGGACAGCGCCTGGCCCCACGCGAAGTCGAGCCGCAGGTAGCCGGGCTTGTTGTACGAGCCGGACTGCAGGGCCGTGGGGCCGAGCACCTGGCGCAGCGCCGCGTGGACGACGTGGGTGCCCGAGTGCGCCTGGCACGCGTCGACGCGCCACTGCGGGTCGACCTCGGCGAGCACCTGGCCGCCGACGCGCAGCGGGCCGGTGACGACCTCGACGGTGTGCGCGACGAGGCCCTTGACCGGGCGCTGGACGTCCTTGACGACGAGGTGGCTGCCGTCGCCGCCGATGACTCCTGCGTCAGCGACCTGGCCGCCGGACTCGGCGTAGAAGGGGGTGCGGTCGAGGACGACCTGGCCGGACTCGCCCGGCAGCAGCTCCTCGACGCTCTCGCCGTCGCGCACCAGGCCGACGACGCGGGCCTCGGAGCTCAGCTCCTCGTACGCGCGCCAGTCGGTCTCGCCGGCGGCGCGCAGCTGCTTCCACACCTCGGTGTTCGCGTGACCGCCCTTCTTGGCGCGGGCGTCGGCCTTGGCGCGCTGGCGCTGCTCGTCCATGAGGGCGACGAAGCCCTCGCGGTCGACGGACAGCCCCTGCTCGGCCGCCATCTCGAGGGTGAGGTCGATGGGGAACCCGTAGGTGTCGTGCAGTCGGAAGGCCTCGCCGCCGGACAGGGTGTCGCCGCCGCCCCCCTTCGTGCTCTCGACCGCCGTGTCGAGGATCTGGGTGCCCTGCGCGAGGGTGCGCCGGAAAGCCTCCTCCTCGGCGTAGGCGATCTGCGCGATCCGGTCGAAGCCGGTGCGCAGCTCGGGGTAGGACGCGCTCATCCGCTCCATCGAGAGGGGCAGCAGGTGCGGCAGCGCCGGCTCGTCGTAGCCGAGCAGGCGCATCGAGCGGACCGCACGGCGCAGCATGCGGCGCAGGACGTAGCCGCGGCCCTCGTTGCCCGGGGTGACTCCGTCACCGATGAGCATGAGCGAGGAGCGGACGTGGTCGGCGACGACGCGCAGGCGCACGTCGTCGGGGTGCGACTCGCCAGCCGTCTTCGCGCCGGTCGCGCCATAGGTCTTGCCGGTCATCTCGGCCGCCTTGGCCAGGACCGGCCGCACCTCGTCGATGTCGTAGAGGTTGTCGACGCCCTGGAGGATGCTCGCGATGCGCTCCAGACCCATCCCGGTGTCGACGTTCTGCGCCGGGAGCGGGCCCGCGACGTCGAAGTCGTCCTTCGCGCGGACCGCGGACAGCTCGTACTGCATGAAGACGAGGTTCCAGATCTCCATGTAGCGGTCCTCGTCGACCTCCGGACCGCCCTCCTGGCCGTACTCCGGCCCGCGGTCGTAGAAGATCTCCGAGCACGGCCCGCCGGGGCCGGGCACACCCATGTGCCAGTAGTTGTCCTTCTTGCCCCGGCGCACGACGCGCTCGGCGGGGATCGACGTGTGCTCGAGCCACAGCGCCGCCGCCTCGTCGTCGTCCTGGTACACGGTCGCCCACAGGCGCTCGGGGTCCAGCCCGTAGCCGCCGTCCTCGAGGCTCGAGGTGAGCAGCTCCCACGCGAAGGTGATGGCGTCGCGCTTGAAGTAGTCGCCGAAGGAGAAGTTGCCGTTCATCTGGAAGAACGTGCCGTGACGCGAGGTCTTGCCGACCTCCTCGATGTCACCGGTGCGCACGCACTTCTGCACGCTCGTGGCGCGCTGCCAGGCGGGCGTCTCCTGCCCGAGGAAGTAGGGCTTGAAGGGCACCATGCCGGCGTTGACGAAGAGGAGGTTCGGGTCCTCGTGGATGAGCGGGGCGGACGGCACGACCGTGTGCCCCTTGCTCTCGAAGAAGGCGAGCCAACGACGCCGGATCTCGGCAGTTTCCATCTCGGGTTTCAGTCCTTGTCTGGTGCAGGCGGTGGGGGGTTCGGTGAGGGTGCGAGCAGGGGCGAAGGGGGGTCAGCGGACCGATCCGGGTCCGGCGACCCCCGTCATAGCTCGCGCGGCGCTCGCCGCACCGGGGTGCACAGTCATCCACGACAGGGTACTCGGCGTGCTCGGCCGGGCGGTTGCCCATTCGGGCACCACCGGCCCGACCTGGGTCAGCCGGTGTCCTGCCACCAGTCGTCGCTCCACTCGTCCTGCCAGACGTGGGGCTCCGCGCCCAGCTCATCCCCCTCACGCGCCCGGGACTCCTCGTCCCTCCACGAAGCCTCGCCGCGCCGGAGGTCGTCGTCCTGCTGCCGGCCCCCACGCCACTGCGCCAGCTCCGTGACCGGGGGCACCGGGCTGCGGTAGCGATGTCCCGTCGGGGTCGTCGTCACGACGACGGCCTCGGTGCCCGACGTGGACACCACCGCGGCCCAGCCCGGGAGCGCCTTGACGAGGTTGTGGCGGGCGCACAGGCCCTGGCCGTTGGCGGCAGAGGTCGACCCGCCGAGCACGACACCGACGACATGGTCGGCGTGGCGGACCGGTGCGTCGCAGAAGGGGAAGCGGCAGACGCCGTCACGCACCCGGAGCAGGCGCTGCACCGCGGCGGGGAAGAGCCGTCGGCGGCTGTCGACGTCGCAGACCCGACCCATCTCGTCCGTGAAGACCCGCCGCAACCAGACCCTGGCTGCAGGACGTCCGCCCCAGACCTCGCCAGGGTCAGCCGCGTCTGTGTCTGCGTCTGCGTCTGGCTCCGCGTCGATGTCTGCGCGGGGGCCAGCGTCGGTGCCTGCATCTCTCCCCGCGCGGGTACCTGCTCTCCCCGCGCGAGTGCCTGCGTCTCTCCCCGCGCGAGTGCCTGCGTCTCCCCCCGCGTGGGTACCTGCTCTCCCCGGGCGGGTACCTGCGTGAGTGCCTGGGGGCACGTCGCCGCCGAGCACGAGGACCCGGGCCACCTCCGCCGGGAGCAGGCCGTGCCCCGGCAGATCGGCGGGGGCGTCGGAGAGGCCGAGCAGGGTTCCCGGGGTCATGACGAGCTGCACCTCGACGGGGACGGCGTCGGCCGTGCCCTGCCCGGTCACCCGCTCGACGAGGAGGTCGGCCATGAGCTGGCCGATGCCACGGGCGTCGCCCGCTGCCTTGCGGGCCTCGGCGTCGCGCCGCAGCACCGCCCAGGCGGCGACCCCCTGCTCCATCGGGACGAGCCCGGTGAGCGAGGCCATGGCGTCCGGCTGCGGCCGAAGGGAGACCCTCCGCTCGGCGACCGCGCGAGCGCGTCGGCGGACCACTGCCGCCGCGTCGAGCGCCTGCGCCCTGGCACGAGCGGCCCGCTCGACCTGCCGCGGGGTCATCTCGGACAGACGACCGGCGAGCTCGGCGTCGACCTGGCGTCGGTCGTCGGGCTCGAGCACGGCCGTCTCGCGGGCCATGACGGTCGCCGTCCACTCGCTCGTGGTGCCGGTGGCGAGGTGGTCGAGGGTGCGCGGCAGCTCCTCGACGAGGGCCCGTGCGAGGCCGAGATGACGCGAGCCCCGGCTCGGGTGCTCGCGCCGGGCCAGGGCGATCTCGTCGGCCAGACCCCGGCCGCGCTGGTCGGCCGGCACCCCGGCGTCGGTCTCACGGGCGACCCGCGCCTGCCAGAGGGTCGCGCTGACCCGCGCCTGGGCGGCCGCCGCCGCGGACTTCAGGCGTTCGAGCGCGGCGACCTGCTCGATCGCCTCGTCCTCGGGGACGGGCCCGCCGAGAGCGCGCAGCGCCTGGCACCACGACGCCACGTCGGTCGCGTCGAGCGGTGGCTGCGTCGCCACCGGCACCCTCTCCATCAGGTCCATGTCACGACGCTACTGATGACCACCGACAACGCTGCGCGGCGCGATCAGCGGTGTCAGACAGATGGCGCGATCAGCGGTGTCAGACAGATGGCGCCGGCGCTGCTGCGCCCGGTCAGCGGTGGTCGCCTGAACCGGCGACGGAGAGACCCACCCCGATGATGCAGGCGCCGCCGGCTCGACCCACGGTCGTCATCCGGCGCGGCGAGCTCGCCAACCACATCCGAGCACGGCCGGCTGCGAGCGCCCACGTCGTGTCGGTGACGAGGCCGATGAGCATCGGGACGACGCCCAGCACAAGCATCTGGACCGTCGTGCCACCTGCAGCGGGGTCGACGAACTGGGGTACGACCGCGGTGAAGAGGACGAAGGTCTTGGGGTTGGTCACCCCGACGACGACGCCGGTGCGCACGGCGCCCCAGGCGCTGCGGTCACGGGGGCGGACCGCGCGCCCGTCGTCCTCCGTCAGCGGCCCGGCGTGGCGGATCGCCTGCACGCCGATGTAGAGCAGGTAGGCGATGCCCACCCACTTGATCGCCTGGAAGAGCAGCTCGGAGCGCTCCAGCAGG
The DNA here is from genome assembly GCF_040547045.1 of Janibacter sp. UYMM211. NCBI lineage: Bacteria > Bacillati > Actinomycetota > Actinomycetes > Micrococcales > Intrasporangiaceae > Janibacter > Janibacter sp. UYMM211. The sequence goes on from NZ_JBEPOY010000003.1 coordinate 388,034, forward strand.
GGCCCCAGACCGACAGCGATGGCGATCCCGGCCAGGTAGCAGCCGGCCGTGTTGCCCACGACGCTCGCCAGGGCGTTGCCACGGCCGTGGCTCAGCGCGCGACCGACGACGAACATCACGGAGGGCCCCGGGACGGCGATGAGGACGACGCTCGCCAGCGCGATGCCGACGACCTGCTCGATGGTCACCATCAGCGCACTCTAGGGCCGCACCACCTCGTCAGTCCCCGTCCGTGGCGGTGTGGCAGACCGCCTCGACGTTGTTGCCGTCGGGGTCGCGCACGAAGGTGCCGTAGTAATGATCGTGGTACTCGGGCCACATCCGTGGCGCGTGGAGGCTCTCGGCGCCGTGCCGCAGGGCCGCGTCGTGGAAGGCGCGCACCGTCGCCGCGTCGGGCGCCGAGAAGGCGACGTGCACCTCATGGCCCGGCCCGTCGCCCTCGGCCCGAGCGACCCAGAAGGTCGGCTGGTGGGTGCCGTACCCGATGGCGACGCCGTGGTCCATGAGCCGGCGGTGACCGAGGACCGCGAGGACCTCGTCGTAGAAGGCGGCCGCGGCCGGGAGGTCCGCGCAGGTGATCCCGAGGTGGTCGATCATCTGCCGACCTTAGGGCGAAGGGGTGACAGCCCGGGCAGGATCGGGTCCATGAGCGACGAGATGGGCACCGACGACACCACCGACCTCGCGCGACGGTGCGCCGAGGCCGCGCAGGACCTCGTGAGCAGCCCGCCGACGGACGGCTGCGTCGTCGAGGAGGTGCACGCCGAGGGCGACCGGGTGGCGATCGTCTTCCGCTGGCACGACGCACCCCACCCCTTCGTCATCCGGCTGGCGGCTGATGACGGGGTCTACGGGGTGTGGACCCCTGAGACGAGCGTCGAGGAGCCCGGATGGCCAGAGGCGTGGGCGCTCGACACGCGCTTCTGGCTCATGGAAGAGCTCGACACGGGGTACGCCGCGCGTGCCCGCCGACGACCGGACGGCGATCGGGTCGAGCTGCTGCCTCCCGAGCCGCGCGTCGACCTCCCTCTTCGGCCGACGACGGGCCTCGACATCTCGCCCGTCCCCCAGTACTCCCCCGCGGTCCCGCCCGAGGTCCTCCAGCGGTGGGCCCAGATGGTCGAGTCCGGGGTGGAGGGGCCGGTGACGATCGCGTGGATGGGCGATGCGACCGCAGAGCCCGGTGACGGCCTCACCGACGGAGCCCACCTCGCCGAGGCCGGTCTCGACGCGGCGGCCGCCCGCCGGCTTCGGGAGGAGGGTGAGCTGGGTGCCTGGCTGCAGGCGACGCCCGACGACGAGCACGCCGGGTGGGCAGGGCACGTGCTCCTCGGCACGGTGCGCGACGGCGTCGTGCACGTGCTCCTGCTCGAGACGACCCCCGACGCGCCGGAGGGCACGCGTGACGCTCTGATCGCCGGCGCCGTGGTGCAGGCGGAGATGCTGGGCGCACGCACCCTCGTCGTCGACGACGCGGACGGCCACCGCGAGATGACCACCTCGCGTCTCGACGGCTGAGCCGGGGCGCCTGGCGCCCCTAGCGCCCCCGCAGCCGTCCCCGCAGCCAGCTCCACCGCTCCTGCAGCCGGGCCTCGAAGCCCCGGTCGGTCGGCCGGTAGTACGAGCGGTCGGCGAGCTCGGCGTGGAGCTCCTCGGGCAGGTACTGCTGCGATGCGACGCCGTCGGGCTCGTCGTGCGAGTAGACGTAGCCGGCGACCTTCTGGCCGCCGCTCGCCCCCTTCGCCCGGTCCGACGCCTGGGTGTACCCGCTCCCCCGCAGGTGCGGCGGGACCGCGCCGACCTTGCCGGCGCGCACGTCGGCGATCGCCTCGTTGATGCCGGTGTAGGCGGCGTTGGACTTCGGCGCGAGGGCGTTGTGCACGACCGCCTGGGCGAGGATGATCCGCGCCTCGGGCATGCCGATCTGGGCGACGGCGTGCATCGCGGCGACGGCGGTCTGCAGCGCCGTCGGGTCACCGAGACCGACGTCCTCGCTCGCGGAGATGACGACCCGCCGCGCGATGAATCGGGGGTCCTCGCCGGCCTCGAGCTGGCGCGCGAGGTAGTGCAGCGCGGCGTCGACGTCAGACCCGCGCATCGACTTGATGAAGGCAGAGGCGACGTCGTAGTGCTGGTCGCCGGTGCGGTCGTAGCGCACCGCCGCCCGCGCGACGGCCTGCTCGACGTGGGCGAGCGTGATCGGCAGCGCGGTCGAGGTGTCGAGGCGCACCCCGGCGTCGTCGAGGGCCACCCCGGCCGCGGCCTCGAGGCTCGTCAGCGCGCGGCGTGCGTCGCCCCCGGCGACGGCGACGAGGTGGTCGCGGGCGTCGTCCTGCAGGACGTACTCGCCCTCGAGCCCACGCTCGTCGGCCACCGCGGAGTCGAGCACCTCGGCAACCTCCTCGCGGGTGAGCGACTCGAGGGTGACGAGGATCGAGCGCGAGAGCAGGGGGGCGATGACGGAGAAGGACGGGTTCTCGGTCGTCGCGGCGACGAGGATGACGTCGCGGTTCTCGACGCCCGGCAGGAGCGCGTCCTGCTGCGCCTTGGTGAAGCGGTGGATCTCGTCGAGGAAGAGGACCGTCGCCCGCCCGTAGAGGGAACGCGACACCGCCGCGTCCTCCATGACCTTGCGGACGTCCTTCACGCCCGCGGTCACCGCGGACAGCTCGACGAAGTCGCGGTCGGCGGCGGTCGCGACGAGGTGGGCGAGGGTCGTCTTGCCCGTCCCCGGAGGCCCCCAGAGGATCGCGGAGATGGGGCCGGCCGACCCGGACGCGCCCTCGATGAGACGGCGAAGGGGGGACCCGGGACGCAGCACCTCGGCCTGGCCACGGACCTCGTCGATGGAGCGCGGCCGCATGCGCACGGCGAGCGGGGCGCGCAGGTCGCTGCGGCCACCGGTGTCGTCCGCGGCGGCGGCGAAGAGGTCGTCTGGCACGTCCCGCAGGCTAGCCGCCACGACCGACGGCCCGGGCGGGCCGCCACCTTCGCGCGGGCAACGCCCCCCTTTCGCCCCGGGCGGGCCGCCCCTTCGCCCTGGCGTCGTCGGACCTCGGGCGTAGCGTCGCCGCATGCCCCGCACGAGCGCCGGACTCCTCCCCTACCGTCACGACGGCGAGCGCACGCTCGTCTTCGTCGCCCGGATGGGCGGACCGCTGTGGGCCCGCCGAGAGCGTGCCTGGAGCGTCGTCAAGGGCGAGCACGGCGCCGACGAGGAGCCGTTGGCCGCCGCCGAGCGCGAGTTCCGCGAGGAGGTGGGCGTCGACGCACCACCCGGTCCCCGCACCGACCTCGGCGAGGTCCGTCAGTCCGGCGGCAAGCGCGTGCACGTCTGGGCAGTCGAGGCGGGCGCCGAGCTCGCCTTCGTCGCGAGCGAGACCTTCGAGATGGAGTGGCCGCCCCGCTCCGGTCGACGCCGGTCCTTCCCCGAGGTCGACACCGCGCAGTGGCTCGACCTCTACGCCGCCCGCGAGTGCCTCGTCGCGGCACAGACCGACTTCCTCGACCGGCTCCCGCGCTGAGCCACCAGCGCCGAGCCACCCGCGCCGAGCCACCCGCGCCGGGCGACCCCCGCCCACCTGGCACGATGTCCCGGTGACGCGCACCCCCACCCGCCGCTCGGCGCTCTACCGGTGGGGCGTCCTCACCGGCCGCCGCCCCTGGGCGGTCGTGACGACCTGGCTGGTCCTCGTCGTCCTCTCCTTCGCCACCGCGCTCGGCGCGGTGACGGGCGAGGGCCTCTTCGACCGGCTGCACTCCGGCGACATCGTCGCCCCCGGCGAGGCCGACCGGGCGAGCGCCCTCCTCGACAGCGCGGGCGGGGGCGGCTTCACGACCGACACCCTCCTCGTCGAGGGCGTCGCCGACCTCGACGACCGTGAGGTCGCCCGCGGCAACGCCGACGCGGTGCAGGCCATCGCCGACGTCGACGGCGTCGCCTCCGTCGTCAACCCCTTCGTCTTCGAGCAGGGCCCGCGCGACCCGGCGGCCGCCCCCTTCGTCACCGGCCCGGCCGACGACCCCGACGGCTTCGCGACGGTCGTCACCTACGACGACGGGCTCGGCGACGCCGAGCTCGAGGCGGCCCGCGCCGAGGTGAGCACCCAGCTCGACGAGGTCGTCAGCGCGTCGCGGGCCACCGACAGCCAGCGCGGCAGCGTCCAGGCCCTCGTCGACGCGATCATCGGCCAGGTCGGCTCGGACATGAAGACCGGCGAGGGTCTGGCCCTGCCCGTCTCCTTCGCGATCATGGTCGTCGTCTTCGGCGGCTTCCTCGCCGCCGGGCTGCCGATCCTCGGCGCGGTCGCCTCGATCGGCGGCGCGCTCGCCACCCTCTTCGGCTTCGCCCACGTCATCGACCTCGACGCGACGGTCGTCAACATCGTCACCGTCCTCGGCCTCGGTCTGTGCATCGACTACGGGCTGCTCGTCGTCTCGCGCTTCCGCGAGGAGGCGCGCGGGGTCCTCGACGGCGCCCCCGCCGACACCCTCACGCCCGCCGACGTCGCCCACATCACCGGGCTCACCCTCGACCGTGCCGGACGGACCGTGATCTTCTCCGCGGTCACCGTGGCGATCTCTCTCACCGGGCTGCTCTTCTTCCCCGTCGTCTTCATGCGCGCGTCGGGCGCCGCCGGCGTCTCCATCGTCGTCCTCGCGCTGCTCGTCGGGGTCAGCCTCATCCCGGCGCTGTGCGCGCTCTCCGCGCGCCGTCTGCTGCGCCGCGGCACCGAGCAGGCCCCCGACGCGGGTGTCTTCTCTCGTCTGGCGAGCGGGGTGCAGCGGGCGCCGTGGGCGGTCATCGCCGTCGTCCTCGCCCTCCTCGTCACCCTCGCCCTGCCGGCCCTGCGCCTGCACCTCACCTCCTCGGGCCCGGAGATGCTGCCGAAGGGGGCGCCCGAGCGGACCTTCTTCGAGACCTTCCGCGAGGACTACCCCGACCTCGCCGGCGCCGACGTCACCTACGTGACGACAGCCCCCGAGTCGGAGGTCACCCGGTGGGCGAAGGGGGCGGCGAGCGAGCTGCCCGGTCTCGTCACCGACCCGGTCGTCGAGACCGTCGGCGAGGCGGGCTCCGGCACCCAGGTGCGCGTCGTCGAGCTGCGCACCGGCGACGGCGGGCTGGGCGACGCGAGCCGCGACCTCGTCGACGCCCTGCACGAGCAGCGCCCCCCCTTCGCCGGGCACATCGGCGGCCAGGCCTCGGGGCTGCACGACTTCACCGACGTCATCGCCGAGCGGGCGCCCTACGCGGTCCTCACCGTGGTGCTCGCGACCTTCTTGCTCCTCTTCCTCATGACCGGCTCGCTCGTCGTGCCGCTCAAGGCGCTCGTCATGAACGTCGTCTCCCTCGGCGCCTCGCTCGGCGCGCTCGTGTGGGTCTTCCAGGACGGCCACCTCGAGGGGCTCCTCGGCTTCAGCTCGACGGGCGGGGTGGAGGCCTCGATCCCGATCCTCGCCCTCGCCTTCGGCTTCGGGCTGTCGATGGACTACGAGGTCTTCCTGCTCTCGCGCGTCGTCGAGCTGCACGAGCAGGGGCACCCGACGGACGAGGCGGTGCGGCTGGGCCTGCAGCGCTCCGGGCGCATCATCACGAGCGCCGCGCTGCTCATGGTCGTCGTCTTCTCCGGCTTCGTCCTCGCGCAGGTGCTCGCCGTCAAGCAGACCGGCGTCGCCCTCGTGCTCGCCATCGTCATCGACGCGACGCTCGTGCGGATGCTCCTCGTGCCCGCGACGATGTCGGTGCTCGGCGAGTGGAACTGGTGGGCGCCGCGGTGGATGAAGGGCCTGCACGAGCGCGTCGGGATCACCGAGTGAGCCGGGTGCAGGACATCGGCTCGAAGTCCGAGCTGCTCGCGCTCACCGACGACCTGCCCTACGTGCGCTGGGACACCGACCCGCGCGTGGAGGCGAAGGGGGTGCGTGCGCCGGCCGGGTGGGCGGCAGCCTTCGTGCGGCCGACCCACGCCCACGGCACGGCGATGAACCTCGTGGCGAGCTGCGACGAGCTCGCCGTCGAGGTCATGACCGACCCGGCGACGAGCCGGTGGCTCGACCGCACGGGCTGCACCGGTGTGACGATCCAGAGCGAGCGGGCCGCGGCGGTCGTCGCCGCGCTCGGGGGCGACCTCCGCGACTTCGTGCAGTGGGAGTGGATGGTCACCACCGAGGTGCCCCCGGCGCCGAGGGCGCGGGTCGTCGACCTGCCCGAGGAGCACGCCGCAGAGATCACCGACTTCATCCTGCGCGAGAACCCACGCACCGACGGCCGACCCTTCGCCTGGCCCGGGCAGCGATGGCTCGGGGTGCGCGACGCCGCCGGCGAGCTGCTCGCCGCGGGGTGCCGCGCGCACACCGGAGCCGGCCACCCGCTCCTCACCGGCATCGTCGTGCGGGCCGACGCGCGCGGGCAAGGCCTGGGTCGCGAGCTCACCGGGGCGCTCACCCGCCTCGGGCTCTCGGAGGCGCCCGTGTGCACCCTCGAGCTCTACAGCGACAACGCGGTGGCGCGCCATCTCTACACCGATCTGGGCTACGGGCAGACCGCGGCCTGGACCTCGGGCGCGAGGCCCTGACCTGGGCAGACGCGACCCTGGACAGGGGGCCCGCCCATCCACGGGCAGGGTCGGCGCCGAACTAGCGTCGTCAGAGCACAGCCCCGCACCCCCTGCCTAGGAGCACCTGCATGCCCGACATCACCGTCGACAAGCGCACGATCCGCCCCGACGTCTCCGTGCACGTCGAGGACACCGGAGGGACCGGCCGGCCCGTCGTCCTCATCCACGGCTGGCCCCTCTCCGGAGCCTCCTGGTCGGAGCAGGTCCCCGCGCTCACCTCGGCCGGGTACCGCGTCATCACCTACGACCGCCGCGGCTTCGGGCAGGCCGACAAGCCCAAGACCGGCTACGACTACGACACGCTCGCGGGCGACCTCGACGCGCTGCTCACCGAGCTGGACCTGCGTGACGTCACCCTCGTCGGCTTCTCCATGGGCGGTGGCGAGGTCGCCCGCTACGTCGCCAACCACGGCGAGGAGCGGCTGCGCAGCGTCGTCTTCGCGGCGGCGGTGCCCCCGATGATGATGAAGACCCCGGGCAACCCCGACGGGCCGCTCGAGCCCGCCGAGGCGGCGAAGATGACCGCCGCGCTCACGGCTGACAAGGACGCCTTCTTCGACCAGTTCACCACCGACTTCTTCTCGGTCGACGGCGAGCTCAAGGTCACCGAGGAGCAGCGCCAGGAGGCGATCACCCTGTGCCAGCAGGCCGGCAAGATCGCCGCGCTCGAGGCGATGCAGTCCTTCGGCATCAGCGACTTCCGCGAGGACCTGCCCAAGGTCACGGTGCCGACCCTCGTCGTCCATGGCGACGGCGACGGCACCGTCCCCTTCGAGGGCTCCGGCGCCCGCACCCACACGGCGATCCCCCACAGCGAGCTGCACGTCATCAGCGGCGGGCCGCACGGCATCAACGTCTCGCACGCCGACGAGCTCAACCGCGTCCTCGTGGACTTCCTCTCGCGCTGACGCGTGTCAGCCCCGCCGGGGGCGAAGGGCGGTCGCGACCTCCTCGACACCGCGCACCCCCGCCTCGACGAGGCGGGAGGAGCCGCCGCGGGCGGCGAGGTCGACCCGCTCGAGGACCTCGACGTCATGGGTCGTGCCGAAGAGCCGCTCGACCTCCTCGACGGGCACGCTGAGCGGCGGGCCCTCGAAGGACCCCTCGTCATACTCGAAGGTGATGACGAGCATCGGCACCGGGGCGGGCAGCACCGAGCGCAGGTGCTCGGCGTACCGGTCGCGCAGCGTCTCCGGCAGCGCGACGAGGCTGGCCCGGTCGTAGACGGCGGCGACGCCCTCGACGTCGTGCGAGGTGAGCTCGAAGTGGTCGCCCTGGTAGATCGTGATCCCGGGCGCCTCGTAGACCCGCCGCTCCCCCGCCCGCGCGACCCGGGGCTCGAGGCCGCGTGCGGCGAAGAAGGAGCCGACGGCGATCTCGCTCAGCTCGGTGCCGACGACCTCGTGGCCGGCCGCGAGCAGGTGGTCGAGGTCGACGCTGCGACCGCACAGAGGCACGAGGACCCGCGAGCCCGGCGCGAGGCCGAGGGCCGGCAGGTGCTCGACGAGCAGGTCGTTCGGGCGCGGCTGGTCGAAGGCCGTGCGGCCCTCGACCCACGCCTGGCGCCAGAAGTCGAGGTCGATCTCCACCGGCTCATGCTCCCACCGCGACCAGCCCCGGCACGAGGGGCTCGAGGTCGCGTCGCAGCCCGGCGGCCCCGGTCGCGGGGTCGTGGTGCACGGCGCGGATGCCGAGCGCGGCCGCCGCCTCGACGTTCGCCACGACGTCGTCGACGAAGCCGACGTCGTGGGCGGGCACGCCGAGCGCGTCGAGCACGCGCTCGAAGAAGACCGGGTCCGGCTTGGTTACCCCGAGCAGCGAGGAGTAGAAGGAGCCGTCGACGAGCGCGTCGTAGCCCATGACCTCGCGCATGTGGCGCACGCGGTGGTCCTGCTGGTTGGTCGCCAGGTGGCAGCTCACGCCGAGCGAGCGCACCTGACCGAGCACCTCGACGGCGTCCGGGTCGAGCTCGACGCTCTCCCACATGGCGAGCAGCTCGGGCACCTCGACCGGGCGCGACCCGGTCGTGGCCTCGTGCTCGACGAGGGCGACCTCGAGCGCGGCGGCGAGGGTGGTCTCCCCGCGCAGCGCGGGCCCCTCCGCCGCGAAGACCCGGCGTGCAAGACCGGGGCCGCCGCGCTCGTCGAGCGCGGCGCCCCAGTCACGGGCCGTGTGCTGCAGGACCCCGTCGCAGTCCCATAGCAGGACCGAGATCACGACTGCGTCGGCGACACCTCGGGCGCACCGAGCGCGGCCTCGTCGCTCTCGGGGGTGGCGTCGATGCCGGCCTCGGCGCGCTGCTCCGGCGTGATCGGGGCGGGCGCGTCGGTCAGCGGGTCGTAGCCGCCGCCCGACTTCGGGAAGGCGATGACGTCGCGGATCGAGTCGGCCCCGAGGAGCAGCATGCAGATCCGGTCCCACCCGAAGGCGATGCCGCCGTGCGGAGGGGCGCCGAACTTGAAGGCCTCGAGGAGGAAGCCGAACTTCTCCTGGGCCGACTCCGCGTCCAGGCCCATGACGGAGAAGACGCGCTCCTGGACGTCGCGGCGGTGGATACGGATGGACCCGCCGCCGATCTCGTTGCCATTGCACACCATGTCGTAGGCGTAGGCGAGCGCCTCACCGGGGTTGGTGTCGAAGGTGTCGAGGTACTCCGCCTTCGGGCTGGTGAAGGCGTGGTGGACCGCGGTCCAGGCACCCCCGCCGACGGCGACGTCACCGGCGGCCACGGCCTCGCTCGCAGGCTCGAAGAGCGGCGCGTCGAGCACCCACACGAAGGCCCACGCCGACTCGTCGATGAGGCCGCAGCGCTTGCCGATCTCGACCCGGGCGGCGCCGAGCAGGGCGCGGCTGCTCTTCGGGGCACCGGCGCCGAAGAAGATCGCGTCGCCCGGGGCCGCACCGACGTGCGCCGCGAGACCGGCCTTCTCCTCCTCGGAGATGTTCTTGGCGACGGGACCGCCGAGCTCGCCGTCCTCGCCGACGGTGACGTAGGCGAGCCCCTTCGCGCCGCGCTGCTTGGCCCACTCCTGCCACGCGTCGAACTGACGACGGGGCTGGCTCGCGCCGCCGGGCATGACGACGGCACCGACGTACTCGGCCTGGAAGACCCGGAAGGGCGTGCCGGCGAAGTACTCGGTGCAGTCCGTGAGCTCCTGGCCGAAGCGCAGGTCGGGCTTGTCGCTGCCGTAGCGCGCCATCGCGTCGGCGTAGGTCATCCGGGCGAAGGGGGTGCTCAGCTCGACCCCGATCGTCGCCCAGACCGCCTTCGCCACGGCCTCGCCGAGCTCGAGGACGTCGTCCTGCTCGACGAAGCTCATCTCGATGTCGAGCTGGGTGAACTCCGGCTGGCGGTCGGCGCGGAAGTCCTCGTCGCGGTAGCAGCGTGCGATCTGGTAGTAGCGCTCCATCCCGGCGACCATGAGCAGCTGCTTGAAGAGCTGCGGGCTCTGGGGCAGCGCGTACCACTCGCCGGGCGCGAGGCGCGCGGGGACGAGGAAGTCGCGGGCGCCCTCGGGCGTGGAGCGGGTGAGCGTCGGGGTCTCGATCTCGACGAAGTCACGCTCGGCGAGGACCGAGCGAGCCGCGGCGTTGACCTTGCTGCGCAGGCGCAGACCGGCGCCGGCCGAGGTCGCGCCCGGGCGGCGCAGGTCGAGGTAGCGGTGCTTGAGGCGCGCCTCCTCGCCGACGGTGACGCGCTCGTCGATCTGGAAGGGCAGGGGCTCGCTGGCCGAGAGGACCTCGATGGTGCTCGCGACGACGTCGACCTCGCCGGTCGGCAGACCGGGGTTGACGTCCTTGGGCTCGCGCGGGGTGACCTCGCCGACGACCTTGATGCAGTACTCGCCGCGCAGCCCGTGAGCCGCACCGGTGAGCACCTCGTCACGGGCGACGACCTGCACGACACCGCTCGCGTCACGCAGGTCGACGAAGGCGACGCCGCCGTGATCGCGGCGCCGGGCCACCCATCCGGTGAGGGTGACGGTGGTCCCGGTGTGCTCGGCGCGCAGCGTGCCGGCCTGGTGGGTGCGAAGCATGTCGTCCTTGTCGAGGCGGAGGGTCCTGACCGCGGTCGCGGGCAGCACCGGCCAGTCTACGGACAGCGCGAAGGGGTTTTCGGCCACGCCCGACCGCCCACCGCACGGGGCCGTCCCGCTGCGGCGGGGCGCCGACGCCAGGCCCCGGCCGCGTCGTTAGCGTGGGCCCGTGACCTGGCCCGACACCGCATCCCCGTCCGCCCGGCCGACCCGACGAGCCGTGCTCGGCTGGGTCGCCGGTGCCGGCGCGGTCGGCGCTGTCGGCCTCGCCGGCTGCACCTCGGTCGACCTGCCCGGTGGCTCGCCCGACGACGAGGCCGCCGCGGGAGCGGTGCCCGTCCCCGACCCGACGTGGCCCGTCGTCGCCGCCGGCGACGGGGCCGCGAGCGCGATCGCGGTGTCCGCGGCGCTCGTCGACTCCTCCCCCGCCGCCGTCGTCCTCCATCCGGACGCACCTGAGCAGGCCGTCACCGACGCAGCCGCGGCAGCGGTCGCCGCCGGGGTCCCCTGCCTCGTCGACGGCCCCGACCTCGGGGCCGAGCTCGACCGGCTCGGCGTCGAGTCGGTCCTGCGGATGGGTGCGCCGGACGAGGAGACGGGAGGGACCCCCTTCGGGCCGGCCGTGTCGTCCCGGGAGAGCGTCGACGACCTGCCCCCGGTGACCCGTGACGCCCCGCTGCGCGTCGTCGTGACGACGCCCGACGAGCCCGGCCACGCCGCTGCGCTCGCCACCGTGCGCGCGGTGCTCGGCCAGCACGAGGACAGCGAGGTCCTCGAGGCCGCCGACCCGCGCGAGGACGAGGTCATGACCACTCTGCGACGCCTCGACGACACCCCCCTCGTCGTCCTCGGGGAGGGCGACCACCTCGGCGGCGACGCGCTCGTCGTCGCCGCGGCGATGGCGGCCCGCGCCACCGAGCTGCCGACCGGCGGGGTGCTGCCGCTCGGCGGCGACCGCCGGATGATCGCGCTGTACGGCCACCCCGGCGTCCCCGGCCTCGGGCTGCTCGGCGAGCAGGACGTCGACGCCTCGGTCGAGCGGGTCACGGACCTCGTCGAGGAGTACGCCCAGACGACGGGCGACACCTTCCTGCCGGCCTTCGAGATCATCGCGACGATCGCCGACTCCTCCCCCGGTGCCGACGGCGACTACTCCTCCGAGGGCGACCCGTCGACCTACCGGCCCTGGGTCGACGCGGCTCACGACGACGGGGTCTACGTCCTGCTCGACCTCCAGAGCGGGCGGGCCGACTTCCTCAGCCAGGCGAAGCGCTACGAGGAGCTGCTCCTCGAGCCGCACGTCGGTCTCGCCCTCGACCCCGAGTGGCGCCTCGAGCCCGGGCAGCGCCCGCTCGAGCAGATCGGGCACGTCGAGGTCGACGAGGTCGAGGAGGTCGCCGACTGGCTGGCCGAGCTCGTGCGCGAGCACGACCTGCCGCAGAAGGTCTTCATGCTCCACCAGTTCCAGCTGCAGATGCTGCGCGACCGCGACCAGCTGCGCACCGACCGCCCGGAGCTCGTCACCGTCGTGCACGCCGACGGGCACGGCACCCCCGAGCTCAAGCAGCAGACGTGGGACGCCGTGCGGGCCGACCTGCCCGACGGGGTCGAGCTGGGGTGGAAGAACTTCATCGACGAGGACACCCCGACCTTCACCCCGCGGCAGACGATGCTCGACGTGCGACCGCGCCCCCGCTTCGTGTCGTACCAGTAGGCCCGCTCGACTCCTGACGCGTGCTCACGCGTCGGCGATGAGCCCGCTCCAGAAGTCGACCTGCATCCGCTCGAAGGCCAGCCCGAAGCGCAGCGTGCGACGCGGCCCGGGGTCGAGCCCCTCGGCCTGGCCGGCGATCTCCTCGTACCGGGCGAGCAGCTCCTCGTGGGCGGTGAGCTGCTGGCGGGCCAGACGCTCCGGGTCGGCCTCGAAGTACAGCTTGAGCAGCGCGATGTCGCGCGCCTCGACCTGGGTGTCGACGCCGCTGTCCGCCCAGTCGCGCAGCGCCGCCTGCCCCTCGGGCGTCACGGTGAGCAGCCGGCGGCGGCGGCCGTGCTCCTCCTGCTGCTCGTCGAGGTAGCCCACGGACACGAGCCGCGTGCACTGCACGTAGATCTGCGTGTGCGGCAGGGCGAAGAACGCATTGGTGTGCTGCGCCGCCTGCTTGACGTCATAGGGGGTCGCCTCGCCCAGTCGGTCGATCAGACCCAGGACGAGGTATCCCGCGGTCGAGACCTTCTCCACGCCGTCAGCCTAGGACGGGTGATCCCCTCCGGACGGGGGTTTGGACGAAGTCGAGACGACCCGTGACGAGGGAGCTGTCAGACCTCGTCCGAGAGCGCCCCGACGTACACCCATCGCCCGCCACGGCGGGCGAAGTCCGAGCGCTCGACGAGCTCGCCGTCCTGGCGGTGCTCCCCCTCGCCGGTCGTCCACCGGGCGACGAAGGCGACGACCCCGCGGTCGTCCTGCGCCCCGCCGTCCTCGGTCTGCGTCACCTCGAGGCCGACCCAGCGCAGACCAGGACCGGGCTCGACGACCTCGGGGCGGGTCCGGGGGTGCCAGGTCCGCCACAGGTGGTCGCCGGCCCGCTGGTCACCCTGCTGCAGCAGGGCGTAGGCGGTGTAACGCGAGCGCATGAGCGCCTCGGCGGTGTCCGCGGGCGTCCCGTCGAGGACGGGGCCGCAGTGCTCGACGAAGGGGGTGCCCGCCCCGCACGGGCAGGCCTGGGCCTGGTCCGCGGCCGGGGTCATCGGCGGCCCGGGTGCTCCGGCCACGGGCTGTCGGCCGGGCGCAGCCCGCTCCAGCCCTGGGCCCGCTGCGCATGGGCCGCGAGGACGGCGATCATGAGGGTCGAGTTGTGCACCGTGCCCGCGAGGACCGCGGCGTGGACCTCGTCGAGGTCGACGCGGCGCACGACGAGGTGGGCCTCCTCGTGCTCGCGCTCGAAGCGCTCGGCCTCGGGCACCGGTCGCAGACCGCGCGCGAGGTAGATGCGGATCGCCTCGCTCATGCCGCCGGGCGAGGTCCACAGGTCGGTGAGCACCGCCCACTCGTCGGCGACGAGGTCGACCTCCTCGGCGAGCTCTCGGCGCGCGCCGACGACGGGGTCCTCGTCGGCGACGTCGAGCAGCCCGGCGGGGATCTCCCAGTCCAGCGCGGCGACGGGGTGGCGGTACTGACGGATGAGGACGACCTGGTCGTCGTCGTCGAGGGCGAGCACGGCGACCGCGCCCGGGTGGTCGACGACCTCCCGGGTCAGCTCCTGGCCCTCGTAGACGAAGGTGTCGGCCCGCACGTCCCACACGGCGCCGTCGTGCAGCACCTCGCTGCGCCGGACGTCGGGCGTGACGAGCTCGTCGTGCAGGCCGGGGCCCGCGCCGTCCGTGCTCACGCGGGGGTGACCTCGACGTCGTCCTCGCGGGTGGCGTCCTCGTCGCGACGGGGGCGCTCGACCTCGACGAGGCGCGCGTCGCGCTGCGCCTGGACGGCGGCGCCGACGAGCCCGGCGAAGAGCGGGTGCGCGGCGTCGGGACGGGACTTGAACTCGGGGTGCGCCTGGGTCGCGACGTAGTACGGGTGCACCGAGGTCGGCAGCTCGACGAACTCGACGAGACCGAGCTCGGGGTGCGTGCCGCTGACGACGAGACCGGCCTGCGTCAGCTGGTCGACGTACTCGTTGTTGACCTCGTAGCGGTGACGGTGGCGCTCGGTGACCGACGTGGCGCCGTAGGCGGTCGCCGCGACCGAGCCCTCGAGCAGCTGCGCCGGGTAGGAGCCCAGGCGCATCGTGCCGCCGAGGTCGCCCGCGCCCTCGACGAAGCTCTTCTGCTCCTCCATCGTCGACACGACGGGAGCCGGGGTGCCGGGGTCGAACTCCGTCGAGCTCGCGCCCTCGATGCCGGCGACGTCGCGGGCGTACTCGATGACCATGCACTGCAGGCCCAGGCAGATGCCGAGCGTGGGCACCTGCTGCTCGCGGGCCCAGCGCAGTGCGCCGAGCTTGCCCTCGATGCCGCGCACGCCGAAGCCGCCGGGCACGAGGACGGCGTCGACCCCGCCGAGCGCCTGCTGGGCACCCGCCGGCGTCTGGCAGGTGTCGGAGGCGACCCAGCGGATCGAGACCCGCGCGTCGTGGTGGAAGCCGCCGGCGCGCAGCGCCTCGGTCACCGACAGGTAGGCGTCGGGCAGGTCGACGTACTTGCCGACGAGGGCGACCTCGACCTCGTGCTCGGGCTCGTGGACGCGGCGCAGGAGCAGGTCCCACGACGCCCAGTCGACGTCCTTGAAGGGCAGGCTGAGCCGGCGGATGACGTAGGTGTCGAGCTGCTCCGCGTGCAGGACCTTCGGGATGTCGTAGATGCTCGGCGCGTCGATGCACGCGGCGACGGCATCGGTGTCGACGTCGCACATGAGCGAGATCTTGCGCTTGATGTCGGCGGGGATCTCGCGGTCGGCGCGCAGCACGAGGGCGTCCGGCTGGACGCCGACCTGGCGCAGCGCGGCGACGGAGTGCTGGGTGGGCTTGGTCTTCAGCTCGCCGCTCGGCGCGAGGTAGGGCACGAGCGAGACGTGGAGGAAGAAGGAGTTGTCGCGCCCGATCTCGTGGCGCACCTGGCGCGCGGCCTCGAGGAAGGGCAACGACTCGATGTCGCCGACGGTGCCGCCGATCTCGGTGATGATGATGTCGGGCGCGTCGACGTCGGAGATCCCCGGGCTGCCGGCCGCCGCGGCCCGCATCCGGTCCTTGATCTCGTTGGTGATGTGCGGGATGACCTGCACGGTGTCACCGAGGTACTCGCCGCGACGCTCACGGGCGATGACGCGGTTGTAGACCTGCCCCGTCGTGACGTTGGCGCTGCCGAGCAGGTCGACGCCGAGGAAGCGCTCGTAGTGGCCGATGTCGAGGTCGCACTCCGCACCGTCCTCGGTGACGAAGACCTCGCCGTGCTGGAAGGGGTTCATCGTCCCCGGGTCCACGTTGAGGTAGGGGTCGAGCTTCTGCATCGTCACGCTCAGACCGCGAGCGCGGAGCAGATGTCCCAGGCTTGACGCCGTCAGACCCTTGCCGAGGGAGGAGGCTACGCCTCCGGTCACGAAGATGTGCTTGGTGAGTGCCGCCACGGGCTTCCACCTTACGGCACGTCCGGGCCGCCCTCGTACCAGGTGTGCCAGCGGGCCGCCCGCTCGTGCGTGCTCGGCCACGTGCGCGCCCGCTCGCGTCCCCGCTCCCCGGCCTCACGCCGGGCCTGCGTGTCTCGCAGCAGGTCCCGGACGCGGGCGGCGAGCGCGTCGACGTCGCCGACGGGGGCGAGCGCACCGACCCCCTCGACGAGACCGGGCAGCCCCCCGGTCCGGGTGGCGACGACGGGCAGACCGGCCGCCATCGCCTCCTGCACGACGAGCGCCCGCGCCTCCCACTCGCTCGTGAGGAGGAAGAGGTCGGCGGCGAGCAGCCAGCCGACGACGGAGTCGCTCGGCCCGAGGAGGTGGACGTCGGGTCCGGCCGTGGACACGAGGCGACGGCGCAGGTCGTCGTCGCCCCCTCCGACGACGACGAAGGGGGACCCTCTCCCCTCCCCGGACCCGAGCGCGACGAGGTCGGCGACGGCGAGGACGTCCTCGAGCCGCTTCTGCGGCGCGACGCGGGCGACGGTGAGCACGACGGGTCGGTCGACAGGAAGGTCGTGGGCACGCAGGAACGCGTCACGACGGGCGGCCCGCCACTGCTCTCGGTCGGTGGCGAGGAGGCCCGGCACGAGAGGCGAGGGCACCTCGTCGATCGCGGCACGCCGGGCGCCGAGCTGCTCGGCGAGGTCGACGAGGTCGGTGGACGCCCCGGTGACGAGGTCGGCGCGTGAGAGAGCGGTCCGTACCGCCAGGGTGCCGAGCCGGTGCCGGGCGGAGCGCGGGTCGCCCCGCAGCTCGTTGTGCAGGCTCGTGGCCAGCCGCGGCCTGGCACGGCCGACCCCCGCGAGCAGTGCGGCCGCGACGACGCCCGCCTGGTGGCCGTGGGCATGGACGGCGTCGGCACCTGCGAGCAGCCGGCGCACGGCCGTCGTGCTCTCGACGGTGGGGCCCGCGCCCGTCCGGCCGGGCCACCACGGCACGGCACCGGGCAGCTCGAAGGCCGCGTGGGTGCTTCCGGGAGCCACGACCCGCACGTCATCGCCCAGGGCGAGGAGCTCGGCGGCGAGCGAGCGCACGTGCGCCCCGATGCCCCCGGCGCTGCGGCCGAGCACGAGGACGACCCGGCTCACGGGCGCCTCCTCACGGCCTCGCGCAGCGTGGGGTCGACCGCGAGGGCCAGCGCCGCGCACACGGCGGCGCAGACGACGCCCAGGCCCGCCGCGGCCCCGACCTGGGCGGCGCCGGTCAGGTCCGCTCGCACGAGCGCCAGCGCGCACACGCCGCCGAGCACGACACCGGCGGCGACGGCACCGGTCAGCCGCAGCAGGCCGCTCGTGCTCTCCTCGCCCCACGCCCGCCGTACCCCGTGGAGGAGCAGCGCGGCCGACAGGGTCATGCCGACGGCAGACGACGCGCCGATGACGGTGAGGGTCTCGGCCGGTCCGTCGGCACGGCTGAGCCACAGCGCGGGCACGACGGCGAGCACGGCCCACCCGGCGGCGACCGACCAGCCGGCGCGCCGGGCGCTGCCGCGCACGAGGAGGGCCCGCAGGGCGAGCGCGACGAGGCTGAAGCCGACGAGACCGACCGCGGTCGTCGCGAGGGCCTGGGGCATCGCCTCGAGCGGCGCGCGACCCGGCTCGCCCCGGCCGGCGCTGCGGTCGAGCATGCCGAAGACCGTGCCGACCCCGGGGGCGCCGGCGACGAGCGCGGCCGCGGCGGCCCCGGACAGCGCGAGGACGACGCGCAGCGCGCGGTTGAGCGTGCGCGCCGCCCCCTCGCCCTCCGGGTCGCCGGCGAGACGGGCGAAGGCCGTGGTGGCGACCGGCACGGCGAGCACGGCGTAGGGCAGGAGGTAGACGGTCTGCGCGTACTGGTGCACGACGAAGGTGCCGTCACCGCCCGAGCGGTTCGCGACGCGCAGGACGGCGAGGAGGGCGAGCTGCTGGGCGACGAGCCCGACGAGCCCGGCACCGGCGAGCTGGCGGGCCCGCGTGCGGTCCTGCGGGGTGAGCGCCCAGCGCGGCCGCAGCCTGATCCCGGCGCGGGCGGCGACGACGAGCAGCGGCAGCGACAGGGCGACCACGCCGAGGGTCGTCCCGATGCCGAGGACCAGCCATCCGGCAGTGGGCAGGACCGCGGTGTCCGCCGGGGTGCTCTCGACACCCCAGGCGTAGGCGAGATAGGTCCCGATGACGACGAGGCTGGACAGCAGCGGCGCGAGCGCGGCGGCGAGGAGGCGCTCGTGCGCCTGGAGCACACCGGCGACGACGACGCCGATGCCGTAGAGCACGACCTGGGGGCTGAAGAGGACGAGCAGCCGGGTGCCGAGCTCGGCGGCCCCGGGCGCCTCGACCCCGTCGAGCAGGACCCTGCTCAGCCACGGCGCGCCGAGCGCGAGGACGAGCGTGACGGGCAGGAGCAGCACGACGGCGAGCGTCAGCAGGCTCGAGCCGACCTCGTCGGCCCGACCGGTGCGTCGGGCGGAGGCGACGAGCGGCACGACGACCGCGGCGAGGACGCCCCCGGCGACGACCTCGTAGACGAGGTTCGGCACGGCGTTGACGCTCTGGTAGACGGTGCCGACGCCGGAGGCCCCGACGGCCAGGGCGAAGGCCACCCAGCGCAGCAGGCCGGCCACGCGAGCGGCGACGGTGACGAGGGCGACCTGCGAGGCGGTGCGCCGCAGCCCCGGGGCGGTCCTCACCTCGGTCACGGCGTGACCGGTGTGACCGGTGCAGGGGTGGGGCGCCCCCACGCGTCGAGCGCCCGCAGCGCGGGCGTGCGGTCGATGACCCGGCTGAAGCTCACCCGCTCCGAGGCCAGGGTGAGCGCCGTCACCGCGGCGAGCACACCGGCGCGTCCGGCGAGCGGCAGCGAGCGCACGAGACCCTGGCCGACGAGGGCGCCGGCGGCGTTCGCGCCGCAGTCACCGAGCATCGAGCGACCCGCGAGGTCCCCCGGCAGCGCTGCGGCCGTCGCGGCGAGACCGGCGACGAGGGCGGGCCGGGCACGGCCCGGAGCGGCGACGAGCAGCGGCGCCCCGATCAGCGCCGCGACCTTGAGCGCCCGGCCGGGGCGCAGGTCGAAGAGGTTGAGGAGGTTCGCGGTGCCCGCGACGACGCCGGCGTCGACGACGAGAGCCGGCAGCCGCGAGGTGAGCGGGGCGTCGTGGTCGTGCTCGACGACCGCGACGACGAGGGCGGTCGCGCCGAGGACGGCGACCTTGACCGCACCGCTCGTGACCCGGCCGCGCCGCAGCGCGCCGAGGTGACCTCGGATCCCCTTCGTCGAGCGGTCGCCCATGAGGTCGTCGACCAGGCCCACCGCACCGGGCACGGCGACGGCGGCCGCGGCCACCGGGTCGGCGGCGAGGAGGGCGCCGAGGGCGACCCCGCCGACCCACGCGGGGCCCTGCGCCAGGGTGACCGGGTCACCCGCGAAGTTCGTGCGGCCGAGCGCGCGTCGCACTCGGGCCGGACCGCGCTCGACCGCGCGCAGCATCCCGTGCACCCCCAGCACCGCCGCCCCGGCGGGCAGGGCCAGGGAGCACAGGTCGGTCACGGGGCCTCCGGGATGGCGGCGCTGGCGTCGTCGGCGAGGCCGTAGTGGCCCGCGTCGCCGCGGGTCTGCTCGTCGAGGCCGAGGACGACGTCGGCGCGACCCACGGCGCTCTCCGGGGTGTCGACGGTGCTCAGCCCCTCGCTGAGACCGCTGTCGGCGCGTGCGACGGTGACCGGCGAGGCGTCGCCGGAGCCGTAGGTCACCGGACCGGACGTGAGGACCGCCCCCGCGGAGCGGGCGTCGAGCGCTGCAGCGAGCTCGACCCACCGGGTCGCCGAGGCGGTGGCTGCGGGATCGGCGTCGGCCGGGGAGTCCTGGGGGTCGCCCGCCACCGGACCGGCGACGACGAGGACGACGTCGGCGGCCGAGGTCGGGGCGTCGCCGCTCACGAGACCGGCGTCGGAGAGCCGCTCGAAGGCGTCGGTGCGCTGGCTGTCGGTCGGTGCGGGCATCCCGTCCTCGCCGCGACCGCCGAGCACGGCGCCGAGCGCCTCGTCCAGCCCCGCGCCGTCGGCGTCGCTGCGCCCGAGCGCGGAGAGCGCCTCGGAGGCGGCGCGCTCTCGCGAGGCCTGGGCATCCTCTCCGCCGGCGACCCAGGAGGCGGCGACGGAGACCGTCGGCTCGACGCTGGCCCCGGAGAGCTCGAGGGTCTCGCGCAGCTCGGCGACCTCGGTGTCGTCGGACTCGGGCAGGCGCACGACGGCGACGGACGTGCCGTCGAGCACACCGGAGACGAGCTGGGGCAGGACCTCCTCGCCGAAGGACTCCTGGGCCTCCCCCGTGCGCTGCTCCTGGGTCAGCTGACGACGCAGGTCGTCCTTGTCCTGGCGCAGCCGCGTGACCTCGTTGGTCAAGGTGTTGCCGATGTCGTCGTTGAGCGGCCCGGCGCCGAGCACGACGCCCATGGACAGCGCGATGAGCACGGCCGCGAGCGAGACCATGTGGTAGCGGAAGTCGATCATGTGACGATCCCCGAGAGTGCGGCCCAGAGGTCGTCCCACCAGGCACCGATGATCTGGAGCAGAGCACGCCCAGTGGGCGTGGCGGACATCGCGACGAGCACCGCGAGCAGCCCGACGAGTGCGAGCCCGACGATCGACCAGGCGGAGATCCTGCTCCGGTAGAGCCGGCTCACCCCCTTCGCGTCGATGAGCTTGCCGCCCACCCGCAGCCGGGTGAGGAAGGTGCTCGACATCCCCGCCCGCCCCTTGTCGAGGAACTCGACGAGGGTGGCGTGGGTGCCGACGGCCACGATGAGGCTGGCCCCGCAGTCGTCGGCGAGGAGCATCGCGATGTCCTCGCTCGTGCCGGTCGCGGGGAAGACGACGAAGT
The DNA here is from genome assembly GCF_040547045.1 of Janibacter sp. UYMM211. Taxonomy (NCBI): domain Bacteria; kingdom Bacillati; phylum Actinomycetota; class Actinomycetes; order Micrococcales; family Intrasporangiaceae; genus Janibacter; species Janibacter sp. UYMM211. The sequence continues at coordinate 408,712 of NZ_JBEPOY010000003.1, forward strand.
CCTCGACGCCGAGCTGCTCGACCCGCTCGACGCCGGGCGCGCGGCCGTCGCGGTAGGCGTGGACGACGACCTCGGCGCCGCACGTGAGCGTCGCGTCGGAGACCGAGTCCATGTCGCCGACGATCATGTCGGGGCGCAGCCCGAGCTCGAGGAGCGCGTCGGCGCCGCCGTCGACGCCGATGAGCACCGGCTTGTACTCGCGGATGTAGTGGCGCAGCGCCTGCAGGTCTTCCTTGTAGTGGTAGCCGCGGACGACGACGAGCGCGTGCCGGTCGGTGAAGTCCGTGCGCACGTCGGGGATGCCGACGCCGTCGAAGAGGAGGTCACGCTCCTTGAGCATGTACTCCATCGTGTTCTCGGCGAAGGCCTCGAGCTGGGTGGTGAGGCCGGCGCGCGCCGCGACCATCGCGTCGGCCACCCCGCCGCTCGTGAGGAGCGTGCCGGGGATCTCGACGTCACCGCAGCGCAGCACCCCGTCGACGACCTGGCCCTCCTCGCCCTCGCTCACCCGGTCGAGCACGTCGCTGCCGACGTCGTCGAGCAGCGGGATGCCGGCGTCGACGATGACCTGGGGACCGAGGTTCGGGTAGCGCCCGGTGATCGACGGCGAGGCGTTGACGACGGCTGCCGGTCGGCACGCGACGAGGGCCTCGCCGCTCACGCGGTCGATGTCCTCGTGGTCGATGACGGCGATGTCGCCGGGGCGCAGCCGCTTCGTGAGGTTCTTCGTGCGGCGGTCGACCCGCACCGTGCCGTGCAGACCGGAGGGGTCCACGTCACGGGAGCGAGATCGGTTCGGGCGCAGCGTCATCCCGGGCATCGTCCCACGAAGGGGGACCGTGCCCGTCCAGGCTCGCGCGCGCGGGGCGAGGGTGTGCGGCCTCACCCTGCGGGACGGCGGCAGGCGTCGAGCAGCTCCTCGGCGTGGCGCAGACCGGCGGAGGTGCCGGCCCCGCCCATCATCCGCGCGAGCTCGGCGAGGCGGTCCTCGCCGCTCACCTCGCTGACGTCGCTCGACGTCACCTCGCCGTCGGTCGACTTGCGCACGACGAGATGGCGGTCGGCGTGGGCGGCGACCTGGGCGAGGTGGGTGACGACGAGGACCTGGGCGTTGCGGGCCAGGGCCTGCAGGCGGGCGCCGACGTCGATCCCGGCCTTGCCGCCGACGCCGGCGTCGACCTCGTCGAAGACGAAGGTGGGCACGCTGGCGCCCGCGTCGGCGACGGCGACCTCGAGGGCGAGCATGATCCGGGAGAGCTCTCCGCCCGACGCGGCCTGGGTGACTGGGCGGGCCGGGCTGCCGGGGTTGGCGGAGAGGCGGATCTCGACGACGTCGACGCCGTGGGCGCCGACGACGACCCGATCCCCCGGCTCGAGATCGGCGGCCGGGACGCTGTCCGGCCCGTCGCCCGTCGTCGGCGTCACCGAGACCTCGACGACCGCCTGGGGCATGCCGAGGCGGCGCAGCTCCTCCTGCACGCGGGCGCCGAGCCGCTCGGCCGCGGCCGTGCGAGCCGCGGTGAGGTGGGCAGCGCGGCGGGCGACCTCGGCGGCCGCGGACTCGACCTGCTCGGCCATGCCACCGAGACGGTCGTCGGCCTGCTGCAGCTCGAGGACGCGGGCGCGGGAGCGGTCACGACGGGCGAGCACCGCGTCGACGTCGCCCCCGTAGCGCCGGGTGAGCTCGGTGAGGGCGGCCCGGCGGGTGTGCACGGCGTCGAGCCGGGCGGGGTCGACCTCGATGGAGGCCGAGTAGGAGCTGAGATCAGCGGCGACGTCGGCGACGAGCGCGCGCAGCTCGACGAGACGGTCGCGCAAGGGGGCCAGCCCGGGGTCGGCGTCGACGAGCGGGCCGAGCGACTGCTCCGCGGTGGCGAGCAGGGCGAGGGTGTCGGGTCGCTCCGGCAGCTCGCCGTCGGCGAGGGCGGCGTGGGCCCGGGCGGAGCCCAGACGCAGGTCGTCGGCGTGGGCCAGGCGCTCGCTCTCGGCGCGCAGCTCGAGGTCCTCGCCCGGGCGGGGGTCGACGGCGTCGACCTGCTCGAGCTGGTAGGTGAGGGCGTCGAGCTCCTGCGCCCGGGCCTGCTCACTCGTCGTCAGCTCGTCGAGCTCACGGCGCGCGTCGACCCAGGCCCGCCGCGCCTTCGCGAAGGCGGTCGCTGCCTCCCGCACCGGGTCGCCGCCGTAGGCGTCGAGCACCTCGCGGTGCTGGGCGCTCTGGCGCAGCCGCCACTGGTCGGCCTGGCCGTGCAGGGCGACGAGGCCCTGGGTGATCTCGCCGAGCGTGCCGACGGGCACGGTCCGCCCGCCGGCGTAGGCCCGACTGCGTCCGGTCGAGCGCAGGACACGGCTCACGGTGAGCTCGCCGTCCTCGACCGAGGCGCCGGCGTCGTCCGCGGCGCGCGCCAGCTCGGGGTCGGCGACCTCGAGGACCGCGTCGATCGCGGCCTCCTGCGCCCCGGTGCGCACGAGGGCCGCGTCGGCGCGCGAGCCGAGGAGCAGCTCGATGCTCGAGACGAGCATCGTCTTGCCGGCCCCGGTCTCACCGGTGAGCACGGTGAGCCCCGGGTGGAGCGAGACCGTCGCCTCCTCGATGACCCCGAGGTCACGGATGCGGATCTCCTCGATCACTGCGCGCTCTGCCGTCCTCGCCAGCCGGCGACGCTGAGGTCGAACTTCGCCACGAGCCGGTCGGTGAAGGGCGAGCTCGTGAGGCGGGCGAGACGCACCGGCACGCTGGAGCGGGTCACCTCGACCCGAGCGCCCGGGGGCAGGTCGACGGCCCGACGACCGTCGCACCACAGCACCCCGTGGCCCTCGGTGCCGGCGACGAGGTCGACGGCGAGGTGGGCCTGCGGGGCGAGGACGAGCGGCCGGGCGAAGAGGGCGTGGGCGCTGATCGGCACGACGAGGACGGCCTCGACGCCGGGCCACACGACCGGACCGCCGGCGCTGAAGGCGTAGGCGGTCGAGCCCGTGGGGGTCGCCATGACGACGCCGTCGCAGCCCCAGGTCGACAGCGGACGACCGTCGATCTCGACCGTGAGGGTGAGCATCCGCTCGCGCGACGCCTTCTCGACCGTCACCTCGTTGAGCGCCCAGCTGCTGCACAGCAGCTCGCCGTCGAGGGTCCCGGTGACCTCGAGGGCCATCCGCTCCTCGACGGTGTAGGCCCGTCGCACGATGTGCTCGACGGTCGCCTCGAGGTCGTCGCGCTCGGCCTCGGCGAGGAAGCCCACGTGGCCGAGGTTGACCCCGAGCAGGGGCGCCTCGCTCCCCCGGGCGATCTCGGCGCCGCGCAGGATCGTGCCGTCGCCGCCGAGGACGACGACGAGCTCGACGCCGGCCGCGCAGCCCCCGGGCTGGTCGGCATCGGCTGGCACGACGTCGTGGTCACGGCCGAGGGGTCCGTCGAGGAGCTCTCCCGTGGGCAGGGCCACCTCGATGCCCGCCTCGCGCAGGCGGTCGATGACCTGGCCGGCGATCTCGAGCGCCTCCGGCCGGCCGGGGTGGGCGACGAGGAGGATGCGGCGCGTGCTCATCGGGCTCCCTTCGTGTCGGTGCGGGTACGGGTGCCGGTGAGGGCGGCGACCTGCTCGAGCTGAGCCTGCCACGGCATGCCGACGTCGGCCCGCGCGCTCAGCCACAGCAGGTACTCGACGTTGCCCACTCCCCCGGCGATCGGGCTCTGCGCGATGCCGAGGACGCCCAGGCCGAGCTCCGCGGCGTCGGTGAGGACGCCGTGCAGGGCGTCGGCCCGTGCTCGCGGGTCGGTGACGACCCCTTGCTTGCCGAGCCGGGCGCGTCCGACCTCGAACTGCGGCTTGACGAGGAGCATCGCCTCGCCCGCGCCGTCGAGGCAGTCACGGACGGCGGGCAGGGCCAGGCGTAGGGAGATGAAGCTGAGATCGGCGACGACCCGGTCGACCCGTCCGTCGATGTCCGTGGGGACGAGGCCGCGCACGGTGGTCCCGCTGAGGTCGACGACCCGGGGGTCCGCGGCGATCTCGGGGTCGAGCTGGTCGTGCCCGACGTCGAGCGCGAGGACCTCGGTGGCACCCTGCTCGAGGAGCACCTGGGTGAAGCCCCCGGTGCACGCCCCGAGGTCGAGGCAGCGGGCCGAGGTCACCTGCCAGCCCTGCGGCCCGAAGGTGGTGAAGGCGCCCTGCAGCTTGTGCGCGGCTCGGCTCACGAGGCGCGCGTCGTCGCCCTCGACGAGGATCTCCTCGTCGGCGCGGACCCGCAGGGAGACCTTCGAGGCGGGCCGACCGGCGACGGTCACGGCGCCGCGGGCGACGAGATCAGCCGCCTGACCGCGGGATCGGGCCAGCCCCCGGGCGACGAGCGCGACGTCGAGCCGCGCGTCGGCGGGGCTCGTCGGCTCAGTCACCGATGTCGCGCAGCCGGTGCTGCAGGGTCGCGAGCACCGACTCGGCGCTCGAGAGCACCGCGTCGAGATCGGCCGGGTCGGCGGCGTCGAGCTCGGCCAGCGCCGCGTCGACGGCGGCGTCTCCCTCGCCGGGCGGGGCGACGTCGGCCGGGCTCGGCACGCCGGGCGGCCGTGGCGTCGGCGGCCCCGGCACCGGGTGCGAGCTCATGCCTGGCTGTCGGCACCCGTCGACGGGGCGGCCGACGAGGTCGTGGTCGTGGAGGTGCTGGGGGTGGACGTGCTGGGGGTGCTGGGTGCGGAGGCGGCCGTCGCGGCGGCGGACGAAGGGGGCGCGCCCGCCCCGGTCTTCGTGGTGGGGGCCGTCGACGTCGACGCCTTCGAGGAGGTGGCCTTCGTCGAGGCGGCCTTGGTCGCCGGAGCCTTCTTCGCGGGACGGTTCGCCGTGGACGTCGTCGCCGACGCCTTCGAGGCGGAGCGCTTGGCCGGGGTGGACTTCGCCGGGGTGGACTTCGCCGGGGTGGACTTCGCCGGGGTGGACTTCGCCGGGGTGGACTTCGAGGCGGTGGACTTCGAGGCGGTGGACTTCGAGGCGGTGGACTTCGAGGCGGTGGTCGCCGACGCCGGAGCCTTCTTCGCAGTGCTCTTCGTGGCAGAGCTCTTCTTCGCGGTGCTCTTCGTCGACGGCGTGGCCGGGCTGGTCGTCGTCGCAGCGCTCTTCTGGGCCGTGCTCTTCCTGGCCGTGCTCTTCTTCGGCGTCGTCGTCTTCGGCGTCGTCGTCTTCGCCGGGGTCGTCGCCGCCGCCCGAGCCCGCCGGGGGGTGCTCGAGCTCGTCGTCGTGGCGGCGCGCCGCGCCGGGGTGCGGACCGGTCGGGCCGGTCGCGCCGACCCGTCGGCACTGGCAGAGGAGGGCTCGATGCGGGTCCGCAGCGCCGCCGACGCCCCCGCGAGGTCGCCCTGCTCCTCTTCCGGCCAGCGTCGCACGGACTGCTCCCGGGACGAGGCGGCGTTGGCCTGGGCGCCCGAGACGAGCAGGCCGTCGACGAGTCGGACGACGTCGAGGGTGCGGGAGAGCACCCCGTCCGCCACCGTCAGCGAGAGGTGTACGAGCTGTCGAGCGGGATCCATCGGTCATCTCCTTCGTCGGTCGCGGCACCCGGGCGGGCACGTCGTGCGATCACGCTACCCCGCGGTACCGACGAGCTCGGCCATGGAGTCCCGGCACCACTGCTCGCTCGCTCCTGCGTCTCGAGCGGCCCAGATCGCGTCGAGCGCGGCGCGGAGCGCGTCGACCCCGTCGTCCTCGACGTGCAGCTCGCCGCCGTGGACGGCAGCCACGGCCGAGCCCCGGTGATGCCGGCCGTCCTCCACGCGTCCGTAGGGGTAGGGCTCGAGCAGGCCTCGCAGGTCCTCGACGACGTGGTCCGGCCGGGTGGACGGCCCGGCTGCAGCGGCATCGGCCCACCCATGGACACCGGTGAGGACGAGCAGACCAGCCGTACCAGCAGCCACGGCCCCGCCGAGATCTGTCTCGAGCCGGTCGCCGACAGCGAGCACCCGGTCGGGCGAGATCTCGAGGGACCGGGCAGCGATCGTGTACATCGGGGCGGCGGGCTTGCCCATCACCTCGGGCTCGACGTCGACGGCCAGACGGACGGCACCGACGAGCGAGCCGTTGCCCGGGGCGACACCGCGATCGGTGGGCAGCGTCCGGTCGACGTTCGTCGCGACCCAGCGTGCGCCGTCCTGGATCGCGTAGGCAGCCTCGGCGAGGTCCGCGGCCGTGACATCGGGACCGTAGCCCTGCACGACCGCGGCGACGTGCCGTCCTGCACGAGCCGACGGCGCCACGGGGACGAGCCCGGCAGCGGTCAGCGCGTCCGCGACCCCAGGACCCCCGACCGCGAGCACCAGGGCTCCCGGATCGAGCTCTACGGCCAGCACTCCCGCGGCGGCGGTGGAGCTCGTGACGACGGCGTCGTCCAGAGCGCTGAGCCCTAGCTCCCGCAGGTGCGCCGCGACGTCAGCCGGTGTGCGCGAGGCGTTGTTCGTCGCGTAGACGACCGGCTGGCGCAGCGACTCGAGGACGTCCACCGCGTGCGGCACGGCGACCGCGCCCTTGTAGACCACCCCGTCGAGGTCGCAGATGAGTGCGTCGTACCGCTCGACGAGGGGACGCGAGTCGGTCATGCCGGCGAGCTGTCCTCGTCGACCTCGACGCCGGCCTCGACACCGTCCTCGATGACCTGGATGCCGTCGAGCTCGTCGAGGCGCTCCGCGGCGTCGGTCTCGCCGTCGGCGTCGGCGACGGCTGCCTTGCCGAACCACTCACGAGCCTCGTCACGACGGCCGGCGTCGAGCAGGGCGTCCGCGTAGGCGTAGTAGAGACGGGCCGACCACGGGCGGGGCGGTCCGGCGAGCTTGCCCTGGAGGGCGAGCACCGCAGCCTGGGGCGCGCCCATGTCGCGACGGATGCCGGAGCCGATGATGAGCATCTCGACCTGGTCCTCCGGGCCGAGCGCACGAGCCTCCGGGGAGCGGAGCAGCTCCAGGGCTCGCTCGGGCCGTCCGAGACCACGCTCGCAGTCGACCATGAGGGGCAGGAGGTGGGAGGACCCGCTGAGCCGGCGCACCGTGCGGAACTCGGTGAGCGCACGGGCGTAGTCGCCGGAGCGGTACGCGACGAAGCCGAGGGCCTCACGAGCCGCGGGCACCCGGCCGGCACGACGCACGACCGTCTCGGCGTGCGCGAGAGCTCCGACGTAGTCCTCCTCCTCGAGGCGACGGGCCACCATGACGAGGTGCTGGGCCACCCCTTCGGCGTTCTCCTTGCTCAGGGTGCGGAGCTGACCGCGCACGGAGCGGTCGAGCTCGCCACCGGTGACGTCGTCGTCGATCGCCGGCTCGGGCCTGCGCCCCTGCTTGGGCACCAGACGAGGGCCGCTCTCCCGTGCGTCGCGGTCCGCCCCTCCGCGAGAGGGACGACCGTCGCGATCACGCTGGGCGTCACGGCCACCCGGGCGGTCTGCGCCCGTGCGGCTGTCACGACCCCGGCCCTGGTCGTCGCGTCCGCGACGATCCGAGCCCGGTCGGTCGATTCCGGGATGACCACTGCTGGGTCGACCGCTGCCAGGTCGCCCGCCTCCGGGTCGGCCGCTGCTGGGTCGACCGCCGCCGGCTCCGCGCGGCCCGCCGTCCCGATCGCCTCGACCTCGCTCGGGACCGCCTTCACGCCGCTGATCGCTCACCAGCTCACTCCTTCGTCTACCGGGGGCCCTCAGACTAGCCGTGGCCCGGACATGCAAGAAACGCCCGGCAAGACCATCGCTTCTTCGTGAAGAAGAAGGGGTCTCGCGGGGCGTTTCTTGTCCACCCCGCAATGGGGGTGGTGAATGGTTGTCCGGCTGCGTCCTACTCTCCCACACCGTCACCAGTGCAGTACCATCGGCGCTGAAGGGCTTAGCTTCC